>CP097092.1 GCA_023300185.1 Lancefieldella parvula | reverse complement strand
ACGTGTCCAATCAAAATGTTGAAAATTGGGACACCTAGTATAGAGGAATGTTGATAACTTTCAGCGAATAATGTTGAGAAACTCTATGAAAGGAGGGTTTCTCCAATAGTAGTAAGCTTATATTTTTGCCCAACTTTACCAATTATTCCTATGTTTACCAGCGATTTTAATTCTCTTGACCACGTTGGTGTTGAAAGTCCATAGGTACTTGTTAACTCCGTTGCTCCAACCCATTCATGTTCAGAGAGATATTGAAGAACTTGTTTTGCTCGATCTGTAAGTACCAGATTAGGAAGCTGTGTAGCTGGCTGTGTAGCTGTCTGATAAGAAACTGCTTGTGAAGCATGTGAAACTGTCTGTTGGTTCTGATTTACAGGTAACTCTTCAGCTTCTTCTTGAGTTGGAAGCGTCTGAATGTGCGCATCTTTAGAGCGGCGTGTTGACAAGGTAACAATGGTTCCGCCAGAGATATTGTCTTCAAGGGTAAGACTTCCACCCTTCTCAACCATGTATTGTTGAGCATAAGGAAGGCCAAAACCAACGCCTCTAATAAACGATTTCATCTCTTCTGTTGCAGAAGAAGTACCAAACTCAAGAGCTCGATTTTTCTCTTTAATACCAGGTCCCTGGTCTGAAAACCTAATGGTATTTCCGTTATCCATGATTGAAATTGTAGGCGCTACAAATCGAGCGTGAATGAAATTTTCCACAATCTCACGCATAACCATAAAAGGGATTTTTCCTCCCTGCTCGTGAGCAAGCTGGTTAACGGTAGCTGCTATTTCATCAAGATAAGATCGAACGTCTTTTGGTTCTACGAGAACAACACGAGGTGCTGCGGCTTTATCGTCATACACTGCAATACGTGCAGCATAACGGACGGTGAGAGAATTATCAGAACCAGCGTCTTTTTCATTCTGGTTTGTGTTTTCCTCAACAAAAGGAAAGAAATCTCTTGCCATGACACCTCCTTTTCAACAATTGTTAAACAAATGAAGAAAACTTTTCGTTTTCTTTCACGATGAATGAAAGTTTTCAACAAGTGTTAAACATCTGTAGATAACTTTATATCTTTGTGAAAGACGTACTGAATGATAGTAGCATTTAACGGACATATTTCAGCTTGCAGAAATATTCCTTTCAACAAATTTCTTCACTTATCACAAGTGAAATTTTCAAAATGAAAGGTTTTCTCGCTAGGCTTTTGAATAAAAAAGAGAAAAAGTTGAGGTATTTGCGTAGAAAATTTGACAGGTACCCATAAACGCGAGTACAATCTGTAGGCTTTTTAATCGATACTGTACCCGTTCGGGAGGAAATAGCTATGAAGCGTACCTACCAGCCAAATAAGCGCAAGCGCGCAACTACCCACGGTTTCCGTGCACGTATGGCAACTAAGAATGGTCGTGCCGTTCTCGCTCGTCGTCGCCTTAAGGGCCGTAAGCGCCTCACTGTCTAAGGAATGTTTCTGTGAAGACCATTAAATCTCGTTCAGAGTTTGAAAGGGTCTTCTCTGCGGGGAAGAGGGCTCAAAGTTCTGTTCTTCGTATACGAGTAGCACCATCCACTGAGGCACATCCTTCCGAGGTAGCCTTTGTAGCTCCAAAAAGACTAGGTAACGCCGTATTTAGAAACAGGTGTAAACGCGTTCTGCGCGAAGCAGCTCGAAAGAGCGGTTTACCTGTTGAGGGATACGGCATTATTCTCTTTGCGACTAAAGATACACACAGCACTAATCCTGCTGATATAAGCGTTTCTTTGGATGCTTTGTTAAGAAAGACAGGGGTCAAATGAGCGAGAAAAGACAAGGCTCTTTTCTCGCAAACTTGTTCCTAGGTGCTATTCGTTTCTATCAAAGAAACATCTCTCCCCTTTTTAAGCCGCACTGTATTTACCGGCCTACTTGCTCTGAATATGCAGTTCAAGCTATACAAAAGTACGGTGTTAAAAAGGGAAGTTGGCTTGCTCTTAAGCGTATTGCTCGCTGTCACCCTTTTCATAAGGGAGGATACGATCCCGTTCCGTAAAGGAACGCACCGGAGGAAATATGTGGGATTGGATTGTTAACTTTCTATACACAGTCTTAGCGGGACTTCAATCATTCTCGGGAGACTGGGGTATGGCAGTTATCCTGCTTACCATCATCATCCGTATTATTCTGGTTCCAATGACCAACAAGCAGACGGCCTCTATGGCTCGTATGAGCGTTGTTCAGCCAAAGCTCAAAGAAATCCAGGAGCGCTATGCTGATGATCCAGTAAGACAGAATGAAGAAATGCGTAAGCTTTACGCAGAGATTAACTTCAATCCACTTGGTGGTTGTCTTCCTCTGCTTCTGCAGTCCCCTATCTTTATTGCACTCTTTACCGTTGCAAAGATGGTTCCGGTAGACTCTCGTTTCTACAACATTCTTCCTTCTATTGCACGAGCAACTTCTGACATTTTTGCTGTTGATGGCCTTGTTGCTGCTATCCCTTACATAATTTTTGTTCTTCTATTTGGTCTTACTACCTTCCTTTCCATGGCAGTAAATGCTCGTACAAGCTCCGGTGAGCAGCGTACCCAGCAGTACATGATGGGTGGCATGATGACCCTCATGATGCTCTGGTTTGGTTGGACTGTGCCTGCAGCTGTTCTTCTCTACTACGTAACTTCTGGTATTTGGCAGCTTGCTCAGCAGCAGCTTATTACCAAGCGCATTATGGAAAAAGAGAAGCTCAAGGCTGAGGCTCAGATGGCTAATAAGCCAATCGAGGTTGACGTGGTGAGAAAAGAAAAGAAGCCACGCCCTCACAAAAAGGCTTAAGTAGCTGGGCTTGAACAAAATAACTTTTGTTTACAAAATTTGTTACCGTAGATTAATAGTTAAACTTTTTATATTGACTGGAGGACGACATGGAGGATGAGACTTTCGTTTCTGAGCCAAACGCTCTTAATGAGTCTCCTGTCGTTGATTCACAAGACGAGTTTGCTTCAATTCGAGAGCACTTTGAAGCTGGAATTCAGCTTACTGATGCTGAGATGAATAAGATTGCTGATACCGCTGTCTTCTATCTTAGAGAGCTTCTCTCCTTCTTTGGCGAGAATAGCTGTGCAATTGATGAGTATGACGGTGAAGATGGCGAACTTATTCTTGATGTAACTGGCGGTGATCTTGCAATTCTCATTGGTCGTCACGGCAATACGCTTGAGGCTCTTCAGATGGTTCTCTCTTCTTTGATGAGCGCTAAGCTTCACTTCCACTATCCTGTATCTGTTGATGTTGAAAGCTACAAGAGCCGTCGCCGCAATAAGCTTCAGGAAATGGCGCTCTCTGCCGCTGCTCGTGCTAAGAAGACTGGTAAGGTTTCTCTTGCTCCAATGAGTGGCTATGAGCGTCGCATTATTCACATTGCACTTCGAGATAATCTTGAAGTTACTACGCACTCTGAGGGTGATGATCCATATCGTCGTGTTGTCGTTACCGCCATTAATAGCTAAGAACTTCTAACAAGCTTTAGTAATTTGATGAGGAAGGTTTACGCCTTCCTCTTTTTTTGTGACAATTCTTCTTGTTACAAGAAGTTTTGTCACAGGAGAAGCAATGTCTGAATCAGAGAAGTCTTTATACGATTCAAAAGAGAATGTACTTAAGGAGCTTCTCTTTACCTATGGAATTGAATCGACTGAGACTCAAAGAAGACAACTCCTCAAGCACATTGAATTGCTAATCGAGATTAACAAAAACCTCAATCTCACAAGAATCACTTCAGTAGATGACGCGCTTGTGCTCCATATTCTTGACTCCTTGTTACCAATCAAAGTATGTAATGAGTTTTTATCTGGAACTCACAACTATATTGATATTGGTACCGGTGGAGGCTTTCCTGGACTGCCTCTTGCAATCATGAGTGATAACAAAACATTGCTTGGTTGACTCTATTGGAAAAAAGATCAATGCGGTTCAGTCAATGATTGATGAGATTGGTCTTAGTGAGAGAGTCAGAGCTGAAAAGCTTCGTGCAGAAGAAATTCCAAATGACTTATAAACAGAAGTTTGATTTTGTGACTTTCAGAGCTGTTGCAAAGACAAATATTCTTTTGGAGTACGCAGAGCCTTTCTTAGCCTCCACAGGGCACTCTTATAGTAATGAAGGCCAATGTTGATGAGATAGAGCTTCAGGACGCCTCTCAGGCAGCCAAAATTTTTGGATACGAAAATGTTTCACGTGAAACATTTGAGTTACCAAACGATCTTGGTCATCGTGAAATTCTTCTTATACAAAAAAGTTGCAAAAAGCAAAATTAAATTACCGAGAAAAACTGGAATGGCAAAATCAAATCCGTTTGTTGCAAGAAGAGACTAATTGTGGAATGTTTCACGTGAAACATTCTGTATTATTAAATAAACTTGGTCAAACGGAGGATAAATGAGCTACAAAGACCTTTCGAGAGGATTTCAGGATAGAGATCCTAAAGTTCTGGCTGTAATTAATCAAAAAGGCGGAGTTGGAAAATCAACTACCGTAATTAATCTTGCTGCTGCATTAGGTGAAACAAAGAAGAAAGTTCTCATTATCGATTTTGATCCACAAGGAAATGCGACAAGTGGTTTTGGAATTGATAAAGAGGAACTTGAAGCTGATATTTATGATGTAATTCTCAATGAAACACCAATTGAAGAGGTATTGCAGCAAACAGTTCAGAAATACGTAACTATTGCGCCAGCAACCATTCAACTTGCCGGTGCTGAAATTGAACTTGTCTCCGTTGAATCAAGAGAAAACATATTAAAGCAGGCAATTGACCAGGTTAAAGACTATTTTGACTACATTTTGATTGATTGCCCACCATCATTAGGACTTCTAACAATTAACGCCTTAGTTGCTGCAAATAGCATTCTTATTCCAATTCAGTGCGAGTATTATGCACTAGAAGGCGTTACTAAGATTGTTGAATCAATGAAGATGGTGCAAAAACAGCTTAATCCAGATCTTGAAATCTTTGGCGTAGTAATGACCATGTTTGATAGCAGAACTTCCCTATCTAAGCAGGTAGTTAATGAAGTATCTAACTACTTTGGTAACAAGGTATTTAAGACACTTATTCCAAGAAACGTCAAAATTGCTGAGGCACCAAGTCATGGTTTGCCAGTAACCATGTATGCACGAATAAGTATGGGCGCACTTGCCTATAACAAACTTGCAAAGGAAGTGAATCGTCGTGGTTAAAAAATCAGGACTTGGTAAAGGCCTCAATTCGCTCTTTAGCGAGGTAGATGCAGAGGTTGGTAATAAAAAAGAAGCTACAACACTTCCACTGAAGAAGATTAAGCCAAATAAAGACCAGCCTCGTAAGCGTTTTGATGAAGCTGAACTTGCTGAACTTAGTGATTCTATTAAGCAAAACGGTATTCTTCAGCCACTTCTTGTTCGCGAGAAGGGCGACCATTATGAGATTGTTGCTGGCGAGAGACGTTACCAGGCTGCAAAGCTTGCAAAATTAGAGGAAGTTCCTGTTGTAATTAAAGCAATTTCTGACGAGGAAGTATTCAAGCTTGCTCTTATTGAGAATCTGCAGAGATCTGACTTAAGTCCAATCGAAGAAGCACAAGGTTATAAGCAGTTAATTAAACAGGAGAACTTAACCCAAGACGATTTGGCCAAGGTTCTCTCAAAATCAAGATCTGCAATCACAAATACCCTACGCCTTCTTGACCTTCCAACAGAGGTACAGACTTTGATGATAGAAGGACGTATTAGTGCTGGACACGCTCGTGCAATTCTTTCTGTTAGTGGTAAAGAAGGAAGAATAAAACTTGCTCAGAAAGTAATTGAAGAGAACTTGTCTGTCCGCCAGACAGAAAACCTTGCTCCACTATTTTCTGTCACTAATGTAGAGAAACCAAAAAGACAGCCAACTCCACAGGCATATAAGCGTGCAGCAAGGCAATTAAGAATTGCTTTGGATACTCCAGTCAAAGTGCGAAATGTTCGCGGCAAGAATAAAATTGAAATCGAATTCAATGATGAGGATGAGCTTGCTGCTTTAGTTGAAAAACTATCAAACAGTAAAGAAGCATAATGAAGATAAAGTTTGCGATTATATCTACAGTGTCTCATTACTCGGAATAGCTTTTCTCGCTAAACATGCTTTGTTGACTAAAGAGGCGCAAAGAAGTTTTCTTCATGCGATGAGAAGATCGAGAAGAGCGCTCGATGCAATTCTTGATGACTATTCAAGTAGCGGTAATAGGAAAAGTGCGAAAAACATTCTTTCTCATCAAGCTAGAGTAGAAAGAGAATGGCTAAACGCAATTCAATAGAACAAATGTTCTACTATATGAACTAAAAAAGAAGGGACTCGAGAGGGTCCCTTCTTTGCACTAAAGCATGAATAGCTTGTTAAGCACTATCGATATAGCACTGCTTAACGTACGTTTCTCTTCTGGAAGAGCTGTCCACAAGCAGCATCAATGTCAGATCCACGAGAAAGACGGATGGTTGCTTCAACGCCAACAGAGTTGAGGCTGTTTACAAACTCCTGTGCGCGGGCAGGGGATGTTGGATGGAACTTAGAACCCTCAATCTCGTTAAGCTGAATGATGTTAACGTGGCAGAGCGTTCCTCGACAGAAGTCTCTCAAAGCTCCAAGCTCATTGTCAGAATCGTTAACGCCTTTGATCAGTGCATATTCATACGTTGGACGACGACCGGTCTTATCGACATACTCTCCCATAATGTCATACAGGTGAATTAGTGAGTATTTACGAACTCCTGGCATAAGAGAGTCGCGCGTCTTTTGCACTGCAGAGTGAAGCGAAACGGCAAGCGTAAATTGCTCTGGCTCAGAAGCAAAACGCTTAATCATTGGAATAACACCGCAGGTAGATACCGTAATATGGCGAGCACCAATGCCAGCTCCGTCAGGGGAGTTGAGGCGTCTCATAGCCGCAAGAGTGGCGTCGTAGTTCATGAAGGGCTCGCCCTGACCCATAAGAACAACGCTGGTAACGCGTGCGTCAAAATCGTCGCGGACGTGCATAACCTGCTCGTAAATCTCGCTCGCAGAAAGAGAGCGCGTGAGACCAGCAGCGCCTGTTGCACAGAAAGCACAGCCCATGGCGCAGCCAGCCTGTGTAGAAGCGCAGACCGAAAGCTTATTGCCGGTTGGCATGCCAACGCACTCGACAGAGGTGCCATCAGGGTAGCGAAGCAGGTATTTACGACTTCCATCCTCAGAGACCTGGCGAACAATCTGCTCAGCACCAGCAAGCGTTACCTGCTTAGATAGTTCTTCTCGCAGTGTTTTTGGGAGGTTGCTCATCTGATCAAAAGAGGTAGCGCCCTTAGACCAGATCCACTCCTCAATCTGCTTTGCGCGGAATTTTGGCTGGCCAAGGGAAGTCACCAGTTCAAGGATTTGTTCTGATGAAAGGCTTCTGAGGTCAGATTTGGCGGCAGCCTTCTGTGGACGAGAATCAAGCGCGGAGATGTTTGCGCCGTCAGCCGTGGTGTTTGTGCCGTCAAGAGTATTATTTGATTGCATTTTTGTCCTTCTCCAACTCTTCTAAGCTATCTGCGGTATCTTAGAAGAAATACGTTTACTAGAGTTTACCCTATGGGAGACTTATCTGAAGGAGCGGAAATGACACGTGAAGAGCTAAAAAAGCTTCATGTAGCAGTTGTTTCAGGTGGCTGGTCAGACGAGCATGAGATTGCAATGGAGTCTGGCAAGCAGTGTGCAGCAGCACTCAAAGAAGCTGGCTTTACCAGTGTTGACCTGCTTGATGTTGCAGAAAAAGACTTTGTAGTTACCCTTGCTCAGGGTGGTTATGATGTCGTATACGTTGCTATGCACGGTCGTTTTGGCGAGGATGGCTGCATCCAGGGTCTTCTCGAGATTCTGCACATTCCTTACACGTTTTCTGGCGTTCTTGCGTCTGCTATGGGAACTGAAAAAGAGCTGTCAAAGCTCATGTATAGGCAGGCAGGAGTTCCAACGCCTAAGGGAATTGACGTTCCTGCAGGTACCGTCTTTACAGATGAGCAGGTAGACAAGCTTATCGAGGACCTCGGACTCCCTATGTTTGTAAAGCCTTCTGGCAACGGCTCCAGCTACGGCGTCACACGCGTCACTTCGCGAGAAGAGCTTCCTGCTGCACTAGAACTTGCAGGTGAACAGGGCGAGCGCATTCTGATTGAGGAGAGCATAGCGGGAACGGAGATTACCGTTCCTGTTATTGGCAACGAGGACCCAACCGCTCTACCAATCGTTGAGATTGTTACGGGCGATGAGTTCTACAGCATTAAGACAAAATACGAGCCCGCATCCCTGCACCATGTGATTCCAGCTCGTCTTGAGCCTGCAGTGTATGCACGTGCTCAGGAGCTGGCAATTAAGGCTCACAATGCACTTGGTTGCCGCGGCGTTTCTCGTAGTGACTTTATTGTTACGGAGGACGGCGTGCCAGTGGTGCTTGGAGACAAATACCATTCCTGGTATGACCGCACGTTCTTTGCTGCCTGATTCTGCTCGTACCGGTGGCATTGATTTCCCTGAGCTCTGCACTCGCTTTATTGAGTTTGCACTTGAGGATCGTCAGTAGATTTGTAGGTTATGACCAGCACTAAAAGCGCTACGCAAAAACTAGAAGAACTCATTCTTCCAGGTACCCCCTCTGCGGTTCGCAAAAAGTATTTAGAGCTTGCAGAGAGGGCGGAGCATGAGTCATTTGATGTCTTAGAGGACGACATTGTTGTTTTGGATACCGAGACAACAGGTCTGTCCTTTAAGAAATGCTCTCTTATTGAGATTTCTGCTGCTAAATTGAGCGGCAGAGAGATTGTGGAGCGCTTTCAGACTTTTGTTGATCCAGGGTGCTCAATTCCAGAAGAAATTACGGCTCTGACCTCAATTACCGACGAAGATGTTAAAGGTGCGCCAAGCGCAAAAGAAGCTGTTGCTGCCCTTGCAGAGTTTGTTGGCGGACTTCCGGTTCTGGCACACAACGCCACCTTTGACCGTACGTTTATTGAACGGGTACCCGGTGGAACTTCGGTCTCTGATACCTGGATTGATACGCTGTCGCTCTCACGCATAGCTCTACCTCGACTTTCTTCGCACAAGCTTTCCAGCATGGCTGAAGCGTTTGGCACCATGAAGGTTACGCACCGCGCAAGTGACGACGTAGATGCTCTTTGTGGTATGTGGCGCATCTTGCTTTTGGGACTTATGAATCTGCCCCGCGGTCTTCTCGCCAAACTGGCGTCAATGCACGACGGAGTGGAGTGGACGTTTAGGCCAATCTTCTCGTATTTGTCGCAAATGAAGGAAGAAGAAGCAGTTCAGCGCGGTGTCGCAAAGAAAGATGCAACAGGTGCTGAACTTGCAGATGCAGAGATCTCGGGCACGTTTTTCTCGCTCAAGGACATTCGCAGCCAGCTTGTTGCCGATATAAAAGCAAAGGCGAGAAGAGACGCGGACGACCCAGAGACGCCTGCCATGCTGCCGATTTCTAAAGACGAGATTCACAGAGCGTTTGCTAAGCCGGGCGTTGTCTCACAGATGTATGACAAATTTGAGACGCGCAGCGAGCAAGTCAGCATGTCCGTTGAGGTCAGAAATGCGCTGGTCACTTCTTCGCATAGAGAGCTTGAGGCGGGGACTGGCATTGGCAAGTCGATTGCATACCTGCTGCCTGAGGTTCTTTTTGCGCAGAAAAATGACGTTACCGTAGGCATTGCTACAAAGACAAACGCCTTGACTGACCAGCTAGTTGTTCATGACCTTCCGGCTCTTGCACGAGCGTTGCCAAACGGATTGAGTTTCTGCAGCTTAAAAGGATACGAGCACTATCCGTGCCTGCATCGCGTTGATAGGGCCGCTCTTGAGGAACTTCCACTGACGCTGCTTGATCAGGAGGGACGCTCGAGCAACAGTGTTGCGTCTGACATGCTGACCGCAATTGCGGTGATTTATGCGTACGCGTGCCAGTCGGCTGATGGCGATTTGGATGCGTTGGGGATTCGTTGGCGCTCGGTTCCACGAGAGATGGTAACTATCAAAGCAGCGGAGTGCCTGCGCTCTAAGTGCCCGTATTACCCTCATGAGTGCTTTGTTCATGGAGCTCGTAAACGTGCAGGATCTTCGGATGTTGTGGTGACCAATCACTCTCTGTTGCTTAGAAACGTTGCTGCTGACGGTAAAATTCTGCCACCTATCAGACATTGGGTGATTGATGAGGCCCATGGCTTTGAGGCTGAAGCTCGCCGTCAGTGGGCAGTAGAAATTTCTGCCAAAGAGATGCGAAACGGCTTTGAGCTGCTTGGTGGGATTAAGTCCGGAGCCATCCATGCCGCTATGGTGGGCGCCGCTAATCTTGAGGACTCTACGCTGCTCACCGGTCTTCTCACGCGCTCTGCCGCCGCAGTTCAGCGAGCCATGGCAGCAATGGGCAACCTTATGGCTACCGTGCATGAGTTGGCTCCGTTGGCTAAAAGTGATGGTGGCTATAACTCCCTTCAGCTTTGGATTAACGATGAGGTAAGAGAGACAGAGGAATGGAAAGAGGTCTTGGAGACCGCTTCCGTTGCTCTTTCTGCTCTTGAAGAAGCGGCGCTTCGTATAGGAAAAACTACCGATGCGCTTGTCGCATCAGCTCCAAACCTTGCGAGCAACTTGAGCGAGGCGGGGGTGTTCTTGAGCGCCCTTCTGGAGTCGCTGAAGCTCATTTGCGAGGGAACAGACAAGAGTTACGTCTATTCAGCAAAGTTGACCCGACTGAAGCGTGATATTGGCTCTGAGGCTCTTGTGGCCGAGAAGCTTGATATTGGCGCAGAGCTGGCAGAGAAGTGGCTGCCGGAGACGCATTCCGTTGTGTTTACCTCAGCGACCATTGCTGTTGGAGATGATTTCTCGCATTTTGAGCATGCTGTTGGCCTGGATAGAGGCGCCTTTGAACACAAGAGTCTGCACTTAGAGTCAAGCTTTGACTACGAGAATCATATGGGCGTCTTTGTGGCTGAGGATATGCCCGCACCAACTGATTCAGGCTACCTAGACGCTCTGGAAAAGCTGCTATACGACGTTCATGTTCAGATGGGCGGTTCGGTGCTGACGCTCTTTACCAACAGACGCGATATGGAGCGCCTCTATGAAGCGTTGGAGCCACGCTTGAGTGAGCAGGGCCTTAATCTTGCCTGCCAGGAGCGCTCTTCTTCTGCACGTCGTGTTCGTGAAAAGTTCCTAGCCGAAAAGAACCTCTCGCTGTTTGCTCTTAAATCGTTCTGGGAAGGCTTTGATGCTGCGGGAGACACGCTTAGGTGCGTAGTAATTCCTAAGCTTCCGTTTGCAAGCCCTAATGAACCGCTGGTCAAAGAGCGTGAAGCGCGAGAAGATCGTGCGTGGTGGCGTTATTCTCTGCCAGAGGCGGTAATTGCAACAAAGCAGGCTGCTGGTCGCCTTATTAGAAGTGCTGATGACAAGGGCGTTTTGGTGCTTGCCGATTCCAGGCTAGTATCCAAGCGATATGGCAGCTCGTTCTTGAAATCGCTGCCTAACAAGAACTACCAGCGTGTCTTGACAAAGGACATCTCCGAGCAAATTGCCAAGTGGCGAGAAGAACACGACGCTTAGCAGAGCTGTAATTACCTGATTGGCTTAGAGCTGCTCTTCTGTCAGCAAGTAAAGACGCAGCGTAAGTGCGCATTGCGTGCATCACGGCCTTGTCTTTGGTTGTTACTTTTCCCTTAAGGGCAAGCAATCGCTGTAGCAGCCACGTTCCGCCGTAATAGGGGACAGTTGCTTTAATCTCTGCGGCATTGCGCTGGTTTCCAACTGTTTTAAGCCCCGGCCACGAATAGTGCGTAAGAGCACTTTTATCAAGAAAGACAAGCTCTACTAACTGCGATTTTTCTTGCGTAGAAGATTCTTTTACGTTTTCTGCAAGTTTTAACTGCTTCAATGAAGCGGAGCGGGCTTCAATGCGGCTCATGCGATTGACTCTGAAGACCCTTTGCTGCTCGAGGTCTAAATCTATTCCCTCGATAAGCCAGCCGTTCTCGCCGTATGACAATTGATAGGGAAGAACATTTCTTTGGCTGATTACAGCTTCTTTATTGCTTTGAGTTTCCACATACGCCATCTCAGAACGATACTCAAATGAAATAATTTGTGACTCGGCAATTGCATTTGAGCAGGTGAGGAACGTATTTACTTCTTTAGAGTGACTTTTGGAGACAAGCGGAGCTGAAGCATCATTTGACGAAGAGTCTGCCGTATATGGAGACTTCAGAAGTTTCCAAAATATACTTTCTTGAGGCAAAGCAAGTGTTGTAAACGCCTCTTTAAGCGCTAACGTTTCTTCGTCCGTTAAGACAAGCCTGCGAGTTTTAAAGGGAGACTCTCCAACGAGTGTCAAAGTGTCTTGATCTCCAGTAAGCGGAAGGGGAAGATAGCCATTCTCGTCCGTAAGCTGCAAGAGCTCCATCAGAATAGCAGCTTCTTCTGAGGAGATGTCAAAGCGTGACTGGACCGCACTTAACTCAACCGCGTCAAAAGAATCTCTAAATGCAGCGGCAAGCAACACGAGTTTGTAGACGGCTGAAGAAATGTTTTTTCTTCCAAAAGAGGTGTTTTTAACGGCCATTGGCAACCTCGCTTAAAGACTCTTTCCATTTTGCGAGAAGAGACTCTGGAGACCTTGGAATCAATCCATGAGCAAGAATCCAAGATAAAGCAGTGTTTTCATGGG
Source organism: Lancefieldella parvula (assembly GCA_023300185.1). Taxonomy (GTDB): domain Bacteria; phylum Actinomycetota; class Coriobacteriia; order Coriobacteriales; family Atopobiaceae; genus Lancefieldella. The sequence goes on along the minus strand of CP097092.1, from coordinate 1,611,803 downwards.
CGTAAGCAACGGTCCACAAAGCGCCATTGGAGAGGAGCTCAACATCCCCTTGACCTTGCGAGAAATGCTCAAAAGCAGCGAGTATGTTTTTGGGGACAAATGCAACAAGAGTGCCAGCCTGCGATCCGAGCTGGAAATCAAGCAGGTTGTAGTCATTTGAATTAAAAGCTTTCGGAATGGAGAAGTGCTCATCTTTAAGAATTGCAGCATCTAAGACACGGTCAATGCGAAAAGTTTTGATTGAAGCGCTCTCAGTACCGGACGAAAAATCTTGCCCCACAAAGTACAGAAGTCCCTGTGAAACAAAGAAGTCCAGAACGCCCAGACGCTTTTGTTTAATCTGGTCCTGTGAATTTGTATAGGTGACGTTTACCAGTTGTTTAGAGCTGAGTGATTCGTATAGAACAGGAAAGACTTTGCTTTGGGAAGAAGCGCTGAGTTTTTTGCTGTCTGGTTTGCCTGAGTCCGAGGAATAAAAGTTACCCACAATTTTAGAGAGCGCGTTTCTCAATTTCTCTTGGTACACAAAAGTTGTATCAGTTAGAACTGCGCTGCAGATAACAAGCAGTTGATTGGCATCTTCAGGACTTAAGTCGTACGAGGAATCAAAGAAATTTGAGTCCGAAAGATAGAATGACTTTTCTTTTCCTGTTTTTACCTCAGTAATTGCAAACCCGAGTTGTTTTAAAACAGCGCGATCTCTTGAAAACGTTCTTAATGCAGAGTCAGTAGATAAATCCGAGTAAATCGCCGTATAAATCTCTGCCGAAGGCAAAGGTCCCTTTTGAAGCAGCAGCATAAATAGCGAGAAAATCCTCCAGGCACCCAGTTCATTATTACCTAGAGTTTGATCGTTTGGAGCCATATCCACCTCCCGCTTTTTGCTAGTTGAACTCAAATCTCTCTAAACATATACGAAAGTTTTTGATATTTAGTGCAGAATTTCTAAATTTGGACGTAAAAATACACTTTAACCGCTATATTTCGATATAAGACGTATACTAATGACGTATGTATGAAACCTGTCAGAAGACATGCCAACGAAGGACGCAGTATGGCCATTACACATGACTATGTTGACTATCTAGACGAGCAGATTGATATTGCTCCTGCCGGTAGCCAAGAGGAGCTTCAGGCTGCTCAAACCATTGCTGAAGAAATGAAACTTCACGGGCTTGAGGCAACCATTGAAGAATTTGATGCTAAGTCTATTAAGAGTCTTGGTTATTCAATTTATCTAATTCTCCTCTTCATTGGTGTTATTTTTGCAGGCACTGGCAATGCAGCACTTATTGCTTTTGGTGTTTTGCTTGTTGCTGGCTTTGGTGCACTTACTTGCCTCAAGTACTTTGGTAATGACATTCTTGGTTCATTTGGATCTTCCATCAGAAGCCAGAACGTCGTTGCTAAGCACGAGGCCACTGGTGAGCTTGTTGCAAAGGGTAACCGTCCAATCGTCATCGTTGCTCACTATGACTCCCCACATACAAACTTCCTTGTTGAGTCTCCTGTAGCAAAGTACGTACCACTTGCACAGAGGTATGCGCGTTGGTGTGTAGTTGCAGTGTTTGTTGCTACGTTTGTTCAGATTCTTCGTTTCCTCCCTGATCCAGTTCGTGTCCTTTTCTGGATTGTTGGTATTCTTGCAGCTCTTCCACTTGTTGTTCTTTCTGTCGCAACTATTGCAGAGCGTTTTGCACCTTGCACTATTGGCGCAAACAACAACAAGTCTTCAGTCGCAGCGCTTCTTGGTATTCTCGAGAATGTCCGTCCTACCGGTCATCGACCTGAGGTTGTTCATCATTTTGCAGGAGATGCAGCTGCACTTATCCCAGAGCCTGATGAGGTGGAAGGCGTCCGCCACGGCGAGGAAGTTCTTAATTCACTGGGCATTCTTCCTGAAGATTGCGAAGTAAGCTACGTTGCTTATGACACTACTGGTGCAAGCCAGACTGCATCTCTTGAGGATGTTGCAGAGGCTGTAAATGCAACAACAGAAGATAATCAGGCTGAGGATGCTGCTGCTGACAACACCGTTGCTTATGATTCTGTTGACGATGAGCTTAATGCAACCATGAAGCAGGTTCATGAGTCCGCTGATGCAGATGCAACGCAGGTACAGCCTGAAGCAACACATGAGCTCCACGCCAAGAATGATTTTGCTCGTCGTGCGTCCCTCTTTGATCTTCCTGATCCTTCTGGCGATGCCGTCGATCCACTGGCTCCATCTTCCGAGCCAGCTCCTCACTATGTTCCAACTCAGGCACCTGCGCCAACTCCAGAGGCAGAAGATGCAGAGAGCCCATTCGATACCATTTCAGCCGATGAGGGTTTAACAGAGGCACAAGACGCAAAGACTCCTGAGGCAAAGCGTCGCTCCTTTAGACTCTTCGGTCGCAACGACGGTCCATCGGATGACTGGAAGGGCGGTGCAGCACCATCTGCTGAGAATCGTGAAGAGACCGACTCTGAAGATGCAGCCGCTATTTCTGAGGATGATCTTCGTAATGCCGTTCTGTCTCTCTCTGATGACGAACTCATTGCACATGACATTTGGTTTGTTGCGCTTGGAGCATCTGACTTTGATCACGCAGGCATGAGAGAGTTCCTCTCAAAGCATAGAACTGATATTCGTGGTGCTTTCCTGATTAACCTTGACTGCGTTGGTGCTGGTTCACTCTCCATCCTTAAGAATGAAGGAATTGGCAACGTTCGCCGCGCTGACCGTAGAATGACTCGACTCCTTTCTACTATTGCAACTGATCTTCACATTGATGTTGAGCAGAGCACATTTGATTGGGGAACCACTGACGCAACTCCTGCAATGCAGAATTCAGTTCGTTCCGTTACCTTAATGGGCTTAAACGAGGATGGACTTCCTGCACTCAGCCGTACCGCCGCTGATGTTCGCGAGAACGTTAACGCTGGTCAGTGTGCTGATGCTGCAGCTCTTGTTACTGAGCTTATTAGACGCTCATAGACGAACAAGTCACTAGCTAGAGTAAGTTTTTAAGAAAGGGCAGAGATTTCTGCCCTTTCTTTTTTAGCTCTAAGGCAAGGCTGCTCAACTAAAAGGAGCGTCTTATTTTTGCTGCAAATAAGTGGACACATCCAATAAGTACCGATCCTGCTAAGGCGAGTAAAAGGGGAACTGCGTAGGCATTATCTGCTGTTCCAGGAAGATGGGGCTTAGGCGTCACACGAATAGTTTGTGCTTTAGAGTGACTGTCGGTGTGCGAAGCAACTTTCTCACCATCTTTTGAGATGGTTTCGTAGGCAGTAACTTCTTTACCTTCAAGTGAGGCGGTCCTTACAGAAAAAGGAACCGCAGCTTCTCCCGATGAGGTAGGAGCTTTGAAGCGGACAGTTCCGCGAGCGATGGGCTCTGCTGTACCTTCTTGGAGCTGTTTTGTTTCATAGAGCTCTCCGGTAATTTCGTACTCTTCTCCTGGGGTAAGACCCTCGTATTTAATGTGATCAACAAGATTGAGTTTCTCGGCATATTCAGGATTTTTTGATCCAGCAGCATCCACAAGCATCGTTTGTAAAGAAATTCTTTCATCAATGAGCTCGGGCACTTCTACGGTCTCTTCAGAAGTTAGGGTAACCGTTGGGTTCCATTCTTTGTTGAGAGAGTAACCTGCTGGAGCTACCACCTCTTTAAGCGAATAAGAGCCAAAGGGAAGGTCTTTAACCGCCGCCTCTCCCAGATTCGTCTGTTTCTACTGTGGTGACAACTTCGTGTGGGGCAATCCATTTTCCCTGATAGAAGACGGGTTGAGCAGAGCTATTAGTTAGCTCAATTTTGGCACCCTTCAGACTTGGCATTTCTTCTGCCTCAGAATAACCATCGGGTGAACTTAGAGAAGTGTGTCCAATTTTCTTAATCTTTAAGATTTCCTCTTATTACCTCGTCTTTAAAGGTGAAGAGAGTGCTCAGACGAAGGAATTCTACTTTTCCGCTAGAGATATTTGTCCAGAATAGATTTCCGTCTTGGCTTGATAGCTTCCAGGTTTGAAGAGAAAGTTCTGGGAGTTTATAGCCCTCTGGAGCTTGAATTTCTTCGATTTGGTAATACCCCAAAGGTAGCCAGGGTTTCTCGCCAAGAGTAAAGAGGTCATCTCCAGAAACCTTATGGTCTGCATCAAAAGAAACAAAACCTTGAGCATCTGTCGAGAAAACCCATGTTCTTAGTGTTGTTTCAGCAGAGCCACTATAGGTCACCTTAAAAAGCGCACCTTGCAGTGTTGCGTTTCCTTGGGGAGAAGCACTTTGTTGCTCAGAACGAGCGTCTTCGTCGAGGCTCGTGCTGTGGTCAAAGTCTTGTTTTGAAATGCGTAGATCAAACTCTCCAATAGGAGTATCGGTAACCGTGAGAGTGCTCTCTTCCTGGTTTTTTATCTCTACAGCATGAATTGTTTGATCAAGAAGAAAGCCCTTTGGTGCAGTGGTTTCTTTTACGTACACCGTTCCAACAGGAAGTTCATTGAGCGTTGCAGACCCAGATTTATCAAGGGTGAGACTGCCAAGAAGATTGGTGCAACCCTTATCGGAATATACTCCGTAAACAGCGCCTTCTAGGGTGTAGTGCTCGTTATTGGAGGTGATATCAGGCAATAAGGAACTTTTGGTAATTTTGAGTGAGCCAGATTGCTGTCCAAAGAAAAACAGAACCTGTTTGTCTCCTGTAGGTACAAAGAGCTTGGCAACTCCGTTTTCTGGACCGCTGCCATTGTTTTGAGCATAGTTCATAGCATCGGAATAGAACTGCTCAATAGGCTGATGAAGCTCTGCCTGAGGAACACTTACCGCAAGTGCATGGACTTCACCACGCATAACAGCCCACAGTGTAAACTGCGTGATGGCTCGTGCCTTCCATCCCGTATATCCATACACGTCCTTTTCTTGGGATGAGGTAGCTCCGTGATAAATGATGTAATCAATAGCTCGAAGCTGTTCATTTGTATACGTTCCACCGCGAGTGCCATTGGCTGAGGTGAGCTTTGTATAAGACTGCGGGTCAACCACACTTCCCGTTGCTCCTGGCCACGCACCATAGTGGTTAAATTCATCTCCACAGTAGAGATAGGTACCGTCACTAGCGGTCCACATGGGAATTTGCTGTCCACCAGGAAAATCTTCTCTTTGTGCAACGGTAAATGAGGGCTCTTGTGCAAAAGCAAGCCTATGAGCAGGCTTTAGGAAAAAATGGCTGAGGAGAAGGGCTCCAAGTAACAGAGGAATAAACCAGAAGTGAAAGACAGAAGAAGGGGTTTGTCTTCGTGCGGCTGTTTCCTTCTTAGGTTTTGAGGATTTTGTGATAAACATGCGTGCCTCCAAACTGAAAAATCAGAGGTAGATTGCGTATATGGAGATATTTGGTAATGCATAAATGTGAGCTTTTGTTGCAACATATAGACAATTAGTGTTAACGTATTCAGTAATCAGTAACACTTACTAATTAATGAGGTTATCGTGCGTTACAGCAAGCAACGTGAGGCAATTCGTACTTATATGGAAGGTCGCCATGACCATCCAACGGCAGATAGTGTGTATGCAGCAGTAAGAGAGGAATTACCAAACATCTCTCTTGGAACTGTTTACCGTAACCTTATGCAGCTTGTTGACGCAGGCGAGCTCCAGGTTGTTAATACTGGCGATAATATCTCTCGTTTTGATCCAACCACAACCGAGCATGCCCACTTCCAGTGTCATGAGTGCGGTCGTGTCTTTGATGTTGACGGACCAGTTCTGAGGGACCTTACCAGTCTCACCAAGGATTCTTGCGGCGAGATTGACTCTTACGCTCTGTGCTTTACGGGTATTTGTAACGAGTGCCTAGCTAAGAACCCAGCGCTCCATCACAGCGTTAACTAATTACGTTGCAACAAAACAGCTTTCTTTAGGACCGGTGCTTCACCGGTCTTTTTCTTTATGGAGGAGCCTCAGGTTTGCGAGAAAACCTGTCTGCTAGACGTGCCCGCAGACCTGCATGTCCTACAGAAGGGAAGCTGCTTGGCATGACGGGATCTCCGCCAAGCAGCTTTGCCCGAGGAAGGTGGAGTTGTCGGGTGGAGAGCAGGCGCCTATAAGAGGTGGGGTAGTGGTGTGCGGGGGTTTCTCGCCAGAAGTACTTTTGCATAGCGCTCCTTTCGTTGGAGAGCATGCTAAAGAGTGACTTTGCGCCTATTCTGACCAGCGCCTGTCCAGTTTCTGACGGAGAAAATTTGTGTAGGCGCATATTTGTTGTATATGCGCAGCTAGGCAGAAAACAACGCATCAAACTTTTATCTAGTTGCCAAGCAAGCAATCAAAAGGCAAAAAATACTGTGATAAAATCTACACAATTGCGGGTATCGCCAAGTGGTAAGGCAATGGCTTCCCAAGCCATCATCCGCGGGTTCGAATCCCGTTGCCCGCTCCAAAGACATACAAGAGCCCTTCGGGGCTCTTTTTATGGACAAGATTGAAATTTGGCGTTGTGAAGAAGGTTGTTCGGGTAGAAGTTGAGCGGAAATATTTTGGATATATCTTTGATAGAGCGTGCTTAAGTACTCGAATTACGCGGATTGATGGTTGAAGGGAACAACATGGCACAAATTCCTATGACAGATCAAGAGGTAAAGATTGCCCTTGATGCGCTGTCTGATCAGATTGATAAATACGCAGAGCTTCTTGTGAAGAAGGGGTGCGCAATTTCTGAGGGAAGTCAGCTGGTAATTAACGCTTCAATTGAGATTGCTGATTTTGTCCGTAGGGTTCAGCGAGCAGCTTATGCGGCTGGCGCAGAATTTGTCACAGTTATTTGGGGCGATCAAGAGTCCTCAAGAATTATGTACGAAAACGTTGACCTAGCCCGTCTCTCTAAGACACCAAGCTGGAAGATTGAGCAGCTTAACTCCCTTGCAGAGCAGGGTGCAGCATTTTTGTTCCTCTCGTCTGATGACCCAAATGGTCTAAAGGGAATTGATCCAGAAAAGCCAGCTGCTGTTTCTCGCGCAAGAAACTTAGAGTGCGACGTCTTTAGAAACGGTATGGACTTTGGTAAAAACGTTTGGTGTATTGCTGGTGTTCCTGCAGCTGAATGGGCAAAGGTAATTTTCCCAGAGCTTTCTGAGGCTGAGGCAATCTACAGGCTTTGGATTGCAATTTTGGACGTTGCTCATGCAAGTGGAGAGGATCCTCAGAGTGCTTGGGAGACCCACAATGCAACATTTGAGAAGACCAAGCGCTTCATGAATTCTCACCAGTTTGAAGAGCTTCGTTATGAGTCTTCAAACGGAACTAACCTGACCATCGGCATGAATCCAGGGCATCTTTGGGAGGGAGGTGCTGGAAAGACTCAGGATGGAACGTTGTTCTTCCCTAATATTCCTACTGAGGAAGTCTTCACCACGCCAAACTATCGCAAGGTAAACGGCACTGTTCACTCTGCGTTGCCTCTGATTCATGCTGGACAGATTGTTAAGAACTTCTGGTTTACCTTCAAAGACGGCGAGGTTGTTGACTACGGCGCTGAGCAGGGCAAAGACGTTCTGACTTCTATTGTTTCTCAAAAGGGCGGTAAGTACCTGGGAGAATGTGCTCTTATCTCTAAGAACACGCCTATTCGCCAGAGCGGCATTCTGTTCTACGATACCCTGTATGACGAGAATGCTAGCTGCCATTTAGCACTTGGAATGGGCTTCCCAGAGTGCCTGAAGGGCGGCCTTGAGATGAGCCCAGATGAGCTTTTGGCTCATGGTGTCAATCAGAGCACTACCCACGTTGATTTTATGATTGGTGCAGACGATTTGAATATTTGGGGAATTTCTGCCGATGGAAAAGAAACACCAATTTTCGTAAATGGACAATGGGCATGGGAGTAAACTGCTACACTATCCTAGTTGCGTGGTAAAATTGCCACGCCCGATAATGGGCCGTTAGCTCAGTTGGTAGAGCAGGGGACTTTTAATCCCAAGGTCTAGGGTTCGAACCCCTAACGGCCCACCAGGTAATTCAAAGGTCGGGTACCATAGTGGTACCCGACCTTTTCTTTTACGAGCAGAAGGAGTCTCATCGTGGTAGATCGCTACACCGGCAAAGAAATGGGCCACATCTTTTCTTTGGAGAACAAGTACGCCGTTTGGCAGGAGATTGAAGTCCTTGCGTGCGAAGCACAGGCTGAGCTTGGTGTTATTGGCATTTCTCGCGAAGAGGCAGCTTGGATTCGTGAGCACGCTGCGTTTAATCGCGCTGAGGTAGACGAGATTGAGGCCGTTACCAACCACGACGTCATTGCCTTCCTGACCAATATGGGCTCCTACATCGATGCCAAGGTTCCAGAGGGTGAGCTCAAGCCAAGTCGCTGGGTTCACTACGGTATGACCTCAACAGACCTGGGCGATACCGCCCTTTGCTATCAGCTCACCCAGGCATGTGACCTGCTTATTGCTGCGGTTCGTCGTTGTGCTGCTATTTGCAAGCGTCGCGCATTTGAGGAGCGTGATACTCTGTGCGTTGGCCGTACTCATGGCATTCATGCTGAGCCTATGACCTTTGGCATGAAATTTGGTAGCTGGGCCTGGGAGTTTAAGCGCGATCTTGACCGACTCAAGGATGCTCGCAAAAACGTTGCCTATGGTGCTATTTCTGGTGCTGTTGGAACTTACTCTTCCATTGATCCTTTTGTTGAGGAGTACGTTTGCGAGAAACTCGGTCTTGTCCACGATCCACTTTCAACTCAGGTAATTTCTCGCGACCACCACGCTTACCTTGCTGGCGTTCTGGCAACCGTTGCCGCTACCTGCGAGCGTATTGCAACTGAGATGCGTGCGCTGCAGAAGACCGATACCCTCGAGGCTGAGGAGCCATTCCGCAAGGGCCAGAAGGGCTCTTCCGCTATGCCTCACAAGCGCAATCCTATTACTGCCGAGAAGATCTGTGGTTTGTCCCGCGTAGTTAAGGCAAACGCACAGGTTGCTTTTGATAACGTTGCTCTTTGGCACGAGCGTGACATCAGTCACTCTTCCGCTGAGCGCGTTGCCCAGGCAGATAGCTTTATTGCTCTTGACCACATGCTGTCAAAGCTTGAGTTCCTGCTTGATGGCATGGTCCTGTATCCAGAGCAGATGATGGCCAACCTCAATAAGACCCGTGGCATGCTCTTCTCGTCAAAGGTTCTTCTTGCCCTGGTCAACACTGGTATTACTCGTGAAGAGGCATACAAGATTGTTCAGTCCAACGCTATGAAGGTCTGGGCAGATATTCAGCAGTGCAAGGAAGGACCATCCTACCAGGAGCTTCTTGAGGCAGATCCAGCCTGTACGCTGAGCCATGAGGAGCTTGAGAAAATCTTTGATCCTCGTGCATTCCTTACCCGTTCAAACGTTTTGTTTGACCGTCTTGAGCATCTTGAATTGGACTAAATCGTGTCACTGTTTGGGAACATTTCTCGCCGAAATTTCTTTAAGACGGGAGCGGCTGGTGTCGTAGTTGCGGGTGCAATTAGCATCGCGGCTGGCTGTTCTCACCAAGAAGGTTCGGGAGATGCAGGAAAACCGCTGGTACTGGACGAGTCTTCTGGCACAAATGTGCTGGACTCTTATAGCTCGACGGAATATTCCGCCCAACCTAGCCAGACCTGGACTCTTCCTTTGGGAAGCGTGCTGCATCCAGCCGATGGAAATTGGATTCCCGTCACCACGGCCGGCGCATCTGCTACGCCAATGGTGAAGGGCTCTGCTCTTTCGCTGACGTCTGGTCAGGTTGTTGACGTTGTTCCTGCGGCTCAGATGAACAATACCACCGCCGTAATTTACGACGTTCGCTGCTCCGACTCCGTTTATGCATGGGTTGAGGTGGACACCACAACCTTTGACTGGGAGCTTCTTGCCGCACCATTTTCTGACGGCAAGCTTACTGGAGATGCAAAGGTTCTCTACAAGGCCGATAAAAACTGGGATCCGGCTCCGTTTGCCTGCGGAGACGATAAGGTGGTTTGGCTAGTCCAACCAGCTTCTTCTGGCGAGAAAACCCGTGAATCTTCGCACTGCTACGTGTGGCGTGTGGGGGATTCTGAGGGAACGGACGCCGTTGAATCTCCAGGTAGATTTGCTACTGCACCGTCTATCTCAAAGGGAGTAGTTACCCTCACTCCTCGAGTTCGCGCCTCCGAAGGCACCTACTATGGCGTTACAGCATACCTGCTGGGAGACAACCTTAAAACCAAGGTTGACCAGCTTGTTATGCCTCAATCCGTCAAACCTTTTGCAGCAAGTCGCGTAGACGATAAGTTCATTGTGTCAGTTGAAGCAAGTTATGACTCGGGCGGTCTGTTGGGCAAGATGGGAACATATATCCTGCCTGCTTCAGGCGAAAACCCTTACGTCATTGAGCGTGAACCTAATGCAATATCGGCAGGTAAAGGTAGCCTTTACATAATTAAGAGCCGCGCCTCTTACGTGCTTGTTGATACGCAAAATCAAACGGCAAACTGGCTCTATTCAATGGATAGAAGCGTTGATTACGGAGAGTTTCCTGCTCGAGAAGGCAACTGTGATTCTTTTGTAACCTACTCAACTGTTAAGGATCCTACCAGCGGATATCCGGCTTCCGTGACAGTTCGTGTTTTTTCTTTGTAGATTATTTGTAGGTATAGAGATAGAATGAATACAAATAATTAATGAATAATCGTAATGTGCCATACGCACATACATGTAGGGCAAAAGAAAAGGGGAGACAATGGCTTCCGACGAGAAGAAAATTCTGATTGTCGAAGATGAGAAAGTCATCCGTGACGCCGTCTCAGCATATCTTGAGCGCGAAAATTACGTTGTTAAGGGCGTTGGCGACGGTCAAAGTGCAGTTGAAGAGTTTGAAAAGCATGCATTTGACCTGGTAATTCTCGATCTTATGCTCCCAAAACTTTCTGGAGAGCGCGTTTGCCGTGCAATTAGAGATACCTCTAATGTGCCTATCATTATGCTTACTGCAAAAGGCGAGGTAGAAGACAGGATTATTGGTCTTGAGCTTGGTGCTGATGACTATCTTGTTAAGCCTTTCTCGCCACGTGAGCTGGTGGCTCGTGTTCGCGCGCTGTTCCGTCGCACGTACTCTGAGCCAGACACTGCTGTTGACGTGCTTGATTACGGTACTCTTACTATTGATATTTCTGGTCACAAGATTCTCATCAACAACGAGGAAGTTGATCTGACCGCTTCAGAGTTTAAGCTGCTCACCACCCTTGCTCGCTATCCTGGCCGCGTGTACACACGTATGGAGCTTGTCGAGAAGGTCCTGGGTTATGATTTTGAGGGCTATGAGCGCACTATTGATTCGCATGTCAAGAACTTGCGCGCAAAGCTCGGCGATGATCCTCGTAATCCTCGCTGGCTGTTCACCGTTCACGGTGTTGGCTATCGCTTTGAGGCTGGCAACGCTAGCCACGAGTCCTAAGCTTTAGAGCTTTGGCGCTCTTCAAGAAACATCACTCAAATTCTCTTAAGAACCCTCCGGAAACTGAGGGTTCTTATAAAACTATTAAGCCCGATCCCGTTGGCACTCAAAGCTTTACCACCCGTATGGCGGCATTCTTTGCGCTGACCGCCGTCATGACAGTATTGGTGCTCATTTCAGTTTTAGGCATTGTCTGGGAAAACCGTTTTACTACTTATACCAGGGAGAACCTACAAAATACTGTTGATACTACCGCGCTCAATATGTCTCAGGCGTACGCGCGCGCAGAAGGCTGGAATGCCGATGTTCTCTCTATTGCACGTCAGGCCTCTGCAACCAATTCCGATATTGGTATCCAGGTCTTAGATGTTTCTGGCGTGGTGTTGTATGACGACTCGGCGCCAAATGCTCGCCGACCTGGTGGAAATAGTGCATTATCTGGCCCTCAGACGGGTGACGCCGTGGTTTATGCAGTTGTCCAAAACCTACAAGGTGAGCCTGTGGGCAGCATTAGAATTTGGACGTTTGGTTCTGAGCCGTTCCTGACCCAGCGAGACATTGCGTTCCGTAATGGCTCCTACCAGGCAATTAGTCTTGCTGCAGCCATTGCAATCTCGCTTTCTGGACTGATTGGTATTTTAGCTTCACGCTCGCTTACCAAGCCGGTGCGTCGTATTACCGAGACGGCTGTCCAGATCAGAAGCGGCAATCTTGCAGCTCGTTCAGGTATCCGTGGCGAGAATGAACTGGGGCGTCTGGGAGAAACCTTTGATGACATGGCGTCTTCACTCGAAAGAGACATTAAGCTTGAACGCCGCCTGACCAGCGATGTTGCACACGAACTCAGAACTCCGCTCATGGCAATTATGGCTACCGTTGAAGCAATTCAAGATGGCATCTTGCCTGCAGATGAAGAGCGCCTGGAAAACATTGTGTCTGAGAGCAGACGTCTTTCTCGCCTGGTAGATGCCATGCTCCACCTTTCAAGACTTGAGAACGGCAAGACAAAGTTCAACCCAGAAAGTGTTAATGTGGTAGCAATGGTGGCGAGCATTGTTGCTGTGCAAGAGACGCTTTTCAAGGAGAATAATCGCACGCTAACCTTTGTGGATATGACGCCCGAGGGCAACTGTTTTGTTGATATTGACTCGGACATGATTCGAGAAGCCCTGACCAATTTGTTGAGCAACGCTATCCGCTACACCAATGATGGAGGTCACGTTGTCATAACCGTATCAATTGACGATACCGATGCGGTTATCTCCGTGACTGATGATGGTATGGGAATTGCTCCTGAGGACATTCCACAGACCTTCTCGCGATTCTGGCGCGCTGAAGAAAGCCGCGAGCGCGCTTCGGGCGGTCTTGGCGTTGGATTGGCAATCACAAAAGAGATTATGGACCGTCATAACGGCACTATCTCGGTAGAATCCGAGCTTGGGAAGGGCACTACCTTCTCGCTGCATCTTCCGGTGCTTACTCAAAATAATATCTCTGTTACAGAAACGTTGTTGTAGGCCGATTTTTGGGCATTTTGCCGTACAATCAAAAGTCCTGCAATACAACGCGCTTTGCGCAGAAGTGAGGTCATTGTGGCTGGAGCTGAGCTTCGTCCCGATTCGCACGGTAAGGTTCGCGATATCTACGATTGTGGCGACAAACTTTTGATGGTTGCGAGCGATCGCATTAGTGCTTTTGACTTTATTCTCCCCGACGAGATTCCTTTTAAGGGAGAAATTCTGACGCGTATCAGCGCTTTCTGGTTTAATCGTTTCAAGGACCTTCTGCCTAACCACATGATTTCTGTTCTGCCAGATCAGACTCCTGAGCAGTTTGCAGATTACACTGAGTATCTTGCTGGTCGCGCAATGTTGGTAAAGAAAGCACAGACTGTGCCAATCGAGTGCATTGTCCGTGGTTACCTTACTGGTTCTGGCAAAAAGACCTACGACCAGGACGGTACCGTCTGCGGCATTAAGCTGCCTGATGGCCTGACTGAGGCATCTAAACTTCCTGAGCCAATCTTTACTCCTTCAACTAAGGCTGAGCTTGGCGATCATGACGAGAATATCTCGTTTGAGCGCTGCTGCGAGATTGTTGGTGAGGATGTTGCTACTCAGCTGAAGGAAGCCTCGCTTGCAATTTATAAGGCTGCTGCGGAATATGCTGCAACTCGTGGAATTATTATTGCGGATACTAAATTTGAGTTTGGTTTTATCAACGGAAAACTTACACTTATTGATGAGTGCCTTACACCTGATTCAAGCCGTTTCTGGCCTGCTGAGGGTTATTCTGAGGGACATGTTCAGCCAAGCTACGACAAACAGTATGTGCGCGATTGGCTGAAAGCCCACTGGGACATGCAAGGAGAGCCACCTCATCTTCCAGAAGAGGTTATTGAGGGCACGTCCGAGCGTTATCGTACGGCATTCCAGATTATTACGGGAACTGAGTTTGTACCACTGAAGGAGACCAATGTCACTGCGTGACACCATTACAGGCGCAACCAAAGAAGCGCGTGAGGCTACCGCAAGCCTTTCAAAGAAAGAAACCTCCGAGGAGACTGAGCGTCCTTCGTATTCCGCTTTTGGTCGCAAATCTGCTGCTACTGCTAAACCAGTACGAGAGGCAGCTGCGTCTGTACGTGTGAGTGGCTCCGGCTCTGGCTCCAGTGCTCCAAAGAGCAAAGAGGAGAAGCGTGCTGCACGTGCTCGCCAGCGCGAGCGCGAGGATATTCGTAGCCGCGGATTTGAGGCTATGCTGCGCGCGGATCCAGACTATCATCGTGCCGAGCGCGTTTGGTGGGTCTTCCTGGGTCTTGGCTTTGTTGCAACCATCATTACACTGGTGCTTTCGTATATGGTTCCTGAGTCCAGGGACCTGAACACCGGCGTTGGTATGATTTCTGCCATTATGCTGGTCTTTGCTTACTTCTGCATCTTTGGTTCGGTTGTCTACAGCTTCTTTAAGATGCGTCCTCTTCGCAAGAAGATCGAAGCTAAGGTTGCTGGCATGACCGACAAGAAGCTCAACGATTTCTACCTCGAGCGCCAGGCTGAGTACGACAGAAAGAGAGCCGAGCGCAAGGCTCGTCGCAAGTAGCAGCTTCGTGCTGCTGCCGGCGCCGCAAGCGTTGGCGAGATTTGCGTATGCAAGCCTACGTGAGTAGAATATCCCACATGCCTTCGTAGCTCAGGGGATAGAGCACCGCTCTCCTAAAGCGGGTGTCGGCCGTTCGAATCGGCCCGGGGGCACCATTGATTTCAAACCGGCGGCTTCGCGCTGCCGGTTTTTCTTTGCTGCAGCGAGTTAGCGTCAAGCCTCGAGCTCGGCATGCAAAATAGTGCGGTTTTGGCAGGTCTCGCTGAAGAATCGCCGTACTTCTGACCAAGAAAGCTGGACGCCAGACGGCCTCACTACCCGATATGCATCTCTATGCATAAACTTCATCTAATATGCCGGAAAATGAATAGAGAAATATAAAAAATCTAACTATAGGTAAATTCCGCTTCTAGAGAACACACCTATGACAGATATTCTGCTCAATTGCGGGCATATTACACACCTAATGACGATAATCTGCATGATTGGGGTATTTTCAGCGTCATGTATACGTCTTTTTGACAGATTATCTGACTTAGGTGTGTTCAACCATTTTTCCTACAGCAAAAAGCCCTGCAACCAAACACGGTTGCAGGGCTTGAACGTACTGGTTAAGCGCATTGGACGCCGCAGCGATTACGCTGATGGACGAGGTCCGCTGGAGACGCGGATGGTGATAGTAGCGCCAGCTGCAGCACTTGATGGTGTCTGGCCAACTACGTTTCCAGTTGCAACGTTGTCATCGTAGACCCAAACCGTGTTGACCTGGAAGCCAGCGTTTTCCAGCGTGGACTGAGCGGTTTCAAAGTCCTTGCCAACGACGTTTGGAACAGAGCCGCTCTGAGCACCAGAAGAAACAACGATGGTTACCGTAGAACCCTTATCTGCCTTGCCGTTAGCTGGAGACTGGGAGATGACGCGGCCCTCTGGAACGCTTGACGAAGGCTGCTGCTGAGTGTCTACCTTGAAGCCCGCATCTTTCAGGACATCGGACGCACGCTCGGCAGTCATCTCGGTGACGTCTGGAACATCTACTTTACCCTTGCCAGAAGACAGGTGATAGGTGATGGTGTCGCCAGCCTTAGCGTCGCTACCTGCGGCTGGTTCCTGTGTTGCAACATAACCAACGGTTACGTCGTCCGACTCAACCGAGTCACCATTTCTTGCTTTGAGGCCAACGGCAGCAAGAGCAGACTCAGCCTCTGATGGACTCTTGTTGGTAAGATCAGGTACTTTAACTGCGGCAGCAGGTTTAGCTCCCTTAGAAATGACAAGGTTGACCGCGGTCCCCTCAGGAGCCTGCCTGTTAGCGCTTGGCGTCTGGTCGATGACCTGGCCTTCTGGAGCAGAATCGCTATAGCTTTCTGTAACAGTTCCCAGCTTAAAGTGGCTACCAGATGCATTCAGTGCCTGAGTTGCCTGGTCTTTTGTCTGACCAACAAACTGTGGAACCAGATACTGCTGGGAAGAGTTGCCGAGCATCTGTGCAATAGCAAAGCCTGCAAGAGCCAGGACAACCAAAGCGCCTAAAACGCCGAGAATAACGTTGCGCTTGTGACGCTTATTCTCGCGCTTGTCCAGCTCATCGGCCTCTTCACGAGAATGGACGCGGTTCAAGCGACCAGTGTCGCCACCGCGCGTAATGTAGGTGTTGGAGCCGTCGATGCCGCGACGATCCAACCTGGAAGTTGGCTGAGGTGGCGTCACAATGCGGGGGCTCACGGTGGTATTGCTTGGAATAGTGGCGCGACCAGCAATGAAATCGCGCAGCGCACGAGCAAGCTCGTCAGCGCTCTGATAGCGGTCAGCTGGGTTTTTCTCCATGCAGCGAAGAATGATTGCCTCGAGTGCAGGGTCAACGTTGGGGTTGATCAGCGATGGTGGCTGAGGAGCCTCATTGACCTGCTTCATAGCAACGCTAATAGCGTCGTCACCAGCAAAAGGAACGCGACCAGTTGCAGCCTCGTACATGACAATACCCAGGGAATAGATATCGGTGGTTGGTCCCAAAGGCTTGCCCGTACTCTGCTCTGGAGAAACGTAGTGAGCGGTGCCAAGAACAGAGTTATCGGTGGTTAGACTGCTGTTCTTTGCACGAGCAATGCCAAAGTCCATGACCTTGATGTTGCCATCTGGCTGGACCATGATGTTCTGTGGTTTGATGTCACGGTGAATGATGTCGTGACGGTGTGCTACAGAGAGCGCCTGAGCAATCTGAGAGCCAATCTGAGCGACCTTACGGGAATCAAGGGCTCCATGCTTGCGGATGCCGCTCTTAAGGTCTGTACCGCGCAGATACTCCATGACAATGTAGTAGGACTCGCCGTCCTTACCCCAGTCATAGACCGAGACAATATAAGGACTGGAGAGCGCTGCTGCAGCCTGAGCTTCCTGCTTAAAACGGGCAGCAAAGGAAGGATCGTTTGCGTACTGCGGCAGCATCATCTTGATGGCAACAGTACGACCAAGAACCTGGTCCTGTCCGCGGTAAACGGTGGCCATTCCACCGGTACCAATTTTGTCTTGAACCTGGTAACGCCCACCGAGCATTCTACCTGGCATAACTCAACTCCTATCAAGCGTGCGATTTTCTCGCCACGTCACTTACTATCTTAGAACACACCCAACTACTTGGGGAGAAGACCGTGCGATGTTTTGAGCGCTACGAAGCAGCTCCCAAAGCTTGGATATTCAGGCACTGTGCAAGAACACGTCCGCCAACCTGAGCACCGTAACCCAAAACGTTCTCGCCGTTGCCTTCGATGACAACAGAAACAACAAGGGTAGGGTGGTCGTAAGGCGCAAAACCGATGAAGAACGAGTTAAAGTTACCGTTCTCGACGTCTGCAGTACCTGTTTTACCTGCAATCTTGACACCCGGAACGCGAGCTCCCATACCGGTGCCGGATTCAACAACGCCCAGCATTGCTTCTCGAACCTGCGCGGCGGTATCTGCAGATACTGCCTGGCCAAGCGATTTTGGCGACGTTGTAGAAACAACAGCTCCCTCTGGTGAGAGAACGCGATCAACAATGTAAGGGTTCATGACTACACCGCCGTTAGCAATCGCTGCTGCTACAACAGCGTTTTGCATGACGGTAGTCTGAGGACCTGCAGGACTTGCGTGCTCTCCAACAGGAAGGCCGCAAGCTGCCCAGCCAAGCTCCCAAGTGGTCATCTCGGCAGGATTTGGCATCAGCGATGGAGTTGTGGAGAAGTCCTGACCAAGTGCGGTGCCATAACCAAAGGCACGTGCATAGCTGACCAGGTTGTCTGCGCCAAGTGCTACGCCCAGCTGCGCCAACGCCGTGTTAGAAGAGCGAGCAAATGCCTCACGCAGAGGAATAGTGCCCATGTCCTCGTTGGCGTAGTTGTGAATGGTTCCACCGCCAAGCTCCATAGTTCCTGGAGCTGAATAGGTGGTGTCCAGCGTGGTGGTATGTGTGTCAATTCCAGCAGAAAGCGTAATGGTCTTAAACGACGAACCAGGGGAGTAGAGCGCCTGGGTAGTTCTGTCGACCAGCTGACTGCCGGTACCGGACTCGATAACGGTGCCCAGATCAGCGTGGGTGTATGAAGGGCTTGAAGCCTTTGCAAGCACGGCTCCAGTGGCTGGATCCATAACAACAATGGAGCCGGAATATCCCTGGAGTGCAGCTTCTGCTACAGCCTGCATCTGGGAATTGATGGTCAAAACAACGCTTGAACCAGCGGTATTAACGCCTGCCATCGAATACAGAGCGCTTCTCCAGTCGGAATGATCTGCGTGTCCAGTGAGCGTTTCGTTCATGGTGGACTCGATACCTGCAGTTCCGTACTGGGTTGAGATGTAGCCAACGGTGTGAGAGGCCATGCCGTCGTGCGGATAGTTGCGCACGTAGGTGCCGTCGTCTTGCTTGACACTCTCTGCCAGGGTGACGCCGTCAGAAGTCATGATGGCGCCGCGCTGAACATATGCGCTCTTAGCAATAGTGTGGTTGTTGGTAGGGAGCGCCTGAAGTCTAGGTGCGTCAATGACCATCAAGAAGGTCAAGTTGCCGAGAAGAACGGTGAAGAAGAGGGTAAATACGGTAACCAAATTGGTCAGACGTTTTCCGAGAGCAACACGTCCCAGAACACCGGACTCCTCAGACTGCAGACCAAAGCCTCCACGGATGTGGCTGCCATGCAAAACGGAAGAGGCGTGAGCTCCACCAGAAGAAATTTCAAGCCTCTGGGAGTCAAGCGTTTTCTTGCTTGGCTCAAGCTCCGTCTCGCGACCAGTTCCCTCGTCACCTGCTCTGAGTAGCAAGGCAACAATGATAAAGCTGGAAAGAAGAGAGCTGCCGCCCTGACTCATAAAGGGCAGGGTAACGCCGGTTAGAGGCATGAGCTTAGTAACGCCTGCAACAATGAGGAAGGTTTGGAACGCCAAAACACTGGTAAGACCAGCAGCTGCAAAAGCAGATGAATCGGACTTTGCACGAGCAGCTGTTGCGAGGCCGCGCACGGTAAGCAGCAGGAACAGGGTAATAATTGCTGCTCCGCCAAAGAGTCCCAGCTCCTCAGCAATGGCCGAGAAAATAAAGTCAGACTCAACAATAGGGATAAGCGTAGGCATTCCCTTATCAATTCCGGTGCCAGCAAGGCCTCCATCTGCGATGGAATAGAGGGACTGGACAATTTGGTAGCCGTCTCCAGCGGGGTCTTTGAAGGGGTCCAGCCAAATGTTGACACGAGTCTGAACGTGACCAAAGAAGTGATAAAGCACCACGCCGCCAATGGCCAAGAGCGCAATACTGACAAAAACGTAGCTTGCGCGACCTGTTGCTACATAGAGCATGATGACAAAGAACACGAAGAAGAGCAGAGCGCTACCAAGGTCGCGTTCAAAAATAACAACAATCAGGCTGATGCCCCACATGACAAACAGAGGAAGCAGCATTTTAAAGCGAGGAATGCGGAAAGGTCCAAAAGAACGCATGGAGACCGATAGGGCTTCTCGATTCAGTGCAAGATAAAACGCCAGGAAGAGCGTAATGGCAATCTTTGCAAGCTCGCCAGGCTGGAAGGTGAATGCGCCAAAAGAAATCCAGAGTTTTGCGCCGTAGCGATCCTGGCCAATAACAATTGGCAGAAGAAGCAGTATGACGCCGAGAATACCAATGGAGTATTTGTAGCGTGCTAATGCGTCGAGATTTCTAATGACCGCTAGTACCACAATCATCACAACAACAGAGATAAAGAGCCAAATCGTTTGGTTGACTGCAAGATTTGGCGCAAGTCTGGTGACCATGGTGATGCCAATTCCCGAAAGCACAAACACAATGGGGAGAATGGCAGGGTCTGCTGCGGGAGCAAGGAACCTAATAGCAATGTGAGCCACGGTAAATGCTGCAAAGAGACCAATAGGAACGGCCATTGTCTCAAGGCTGAGCGTTGAGCGAGCAGTAATCATGTACATGGCGTACAGCAGAAATACAGGGATTGCTCCTACAAATAGTAAGAAGAGCTCTGTATTACGCCTTAGTCCACCTGCTTTTTCCATTCCTACTCACCTCCCGAACTTGTTGTTGACGTTGTTGTTTCTGTTGTGGGTGTTCCGCCAGACTGAGCGTCTTCTTTCTTTTTGACCGCTTTGTTGTTGGCGTCGTCAATTTGTTTGCGGTAATTCTCGACGGTGCTATGTGCTTCATCCTCGTTTTTAACGCGAATTCCGTCTGCCAGAGAGTCTTGAACTGCGTCAGGCAAATCTTTTATTTCAATCGACGTAGTTTCAACAAGTGAAGACATGTTTATGCCGGCAATTGTTGTAGGAATACCTCGATAAACGCCAACGGTAGTTCCGTTAATTCCTAAGTACCATTCGCTGCTTACAAACAGGAAGAACACCGCAACAGTGGCTGCAAAGAGCGCAAGGAACGAGACAAACGTGGCAATAACGCCACGAGTAAGGTGTTTCCTAGTTTGATCGGCTATGCCGTCGTCTAAGACGTCAATGACAATAACGGTAATGTTGTCTGAGCCGCCATAGGTAAGAGCTGCGGAAACAAGGTTATCAGCAGCCTTTTGTGGCGTGACGTTAGAGACAGCAATGGACTTCAATCTCATCGTCGGGCACCATGCCAGAAAGACCATCGGAGCACAAGATGATGCGGTCGCCATCAGATACTTCAAGCGAGAAATGATCTGCATACATGTCTGGATCAGAGCCAAGAGCTCGCGTAACTACCGAGCGAGAAGGGTGCGTGCGAGCCTCATCAGCGGTAATCTGACCAGAATCAATGAGTTCCTCAACGTAGCTGTGGTCATGAGTAATGCGGACCAGCGTGCCATGATGGAGCAGGTAAATGCGAGAGTCACCAACATGAGCAACGGCCATCTGATTGCCCTCAATGAGGACAGCAGAGGCAGTGGAGCCCATGCCAGGTTTGCCAATACCCTTTGCAGGAGCATCAATAACTTCCTGGTTAGCAGCCTCAATTGCAGCGCCAAGACGGACATCGTCTGCGGTACTTGGTGCCTGTTCGGCAATAACCTTAACAGCAATGGAGCTTGCTACCTCACCGGCGGCGTGACCTCCCATACCATCGCAGATGGCAAAAAGGGGAGTGCGCAAAAGGAACGAGTCCTCGTTATGCTCGCGAACTAATCCCACGTCAGAGCGGGCGCCCCAAGAAATAAAGGTGTTAGAGCCAGAAACTGCCTCTGCGTCACAGCGACCATCAAGTGGCAGCTCACAACGACCAGGAGCACTCACGGGCTCTTGTGTAGGTGTATCAGAAATATGTGTTGTATCAGAAGAAACCATGAGCCTCTTATCGACGTCCAACACGCATAATCACATCGCCGACCTGGACTTCGTCTGTGTCGCGAAGGGTAACAGGCTGCTCGATGATGTGACCATTAACCATGGTTCCGTTTGTGGATCCAAGGTCTTCAAGTACCAGAGCAGGGCCCTGGATAGTAAAGCGGGCGTGTGAAGCAGAAACGTAGGGTTCGTCAATCACAATGTCAGACGAAGGAGAACGTCCAATAACAACAGGACCCAAGATGTCTACGTGAAGACCACGTAAGGACTTGACGCCCTTCTCGACATCAACGGACCAAATAGCTCCGTCTTTGCGCTGACCGCGGACAAGACCAATGCCCGTGCGCATGACCGAGAACAGGAAGATGTACAGCAGGACAACAAGCAGAACGCGTCCTGCAAAGAGAATCAAATCAATCATTAGTTCTCCCGGAACTGAAGGTCCATAAGACCAATGGTAATGAGGTCTCCGTCGCGCAGAATTACCTCATCTACGTCGATATCGTTGACAAGCGTTCCGTTAGTGGAGTGCAAATCAGCAATATGCCAATCGTGACCGTCATAGGTCATCTCGGCGTGACGTCTTGAAACGTTAGGATCGCGCAAAACAACGTCTGCCTGAGAGCGCTCGCGACCAATAATGGCACGAGGAGCCTCAACGCGATACGAACGACCGCTCTGGCGATCAATTAAAATGCAGGTAGCGTCCATGTTTGCGCGTGGCGTGCCTTGCAGATTGCGAGAAGAACGACCGCCCGCGCCGTTTAACTGGGCATCAAGGGAAGGCGTGATACGACGCTGAGTCATAGGAACAGGAGCTGCTGTTGGGATAGCTCCGTTTACGGGCAGGTCTGGAAGTCCGTTTGAGCTAGGAAGAACAGGCATAGGAGTGGACTCAGCTGCAGAAACAACAGGAATTGCGCCTTGAGCCTCAACAAAGTCTGGTGGCATTACCGCAAGACCAGCGTCTGTACCAGCAAGATCTCCCAAAACCTCTGGAGTTGCATTATCTGCAGAAACGGGTCGAACTACGGACAGAGGATCTGGCTCTGGCTGTGGTTCTGGCTGAACAGCAGCGCGGGAATTGTGCTGCTGAGGCATTTGAGCTGCAGCTCCTCCAACACTGGAGTTTCCACCCAAGAAAGCGCGCTCTTCATTGCGTAGCTGGTCAAGCGTATTGCCGTCAACGTTTTCTGCAAAGACAGCAAATTTTCCAGGCTTCAGAGATGGGTCCACCATAAAACGAACAAGCGGCTGACCAACAAATACATAATCTTTTTGCTGAGCCTGAGCAGCCACGAAGTCAGAAACCTCTGCAGTTAGATCAGCATAAAGAGGACGCATCAGTGAATCGTCTTGAGGAGCAACTAAAACGGTATACAGGGCAGGCGCAGTGTCTACACCATCAATCTCATACGTCTCACGTTCCATCTCTTTAGCTGCGCGTTTGGCAAGCTTCTTAAAAGAGAAAGGCTCTGCGTATCCCTGAGGTGCGGCACCAAAGACCGAACCAATACGGTTTTCAAAGTCACTAAGAAAGCTCATCTAATTCCTCGCCTTCCTGATCCGCGTCGAAGTGGACCTATCAGGACAATTGCAATACATACAAGTACACATAAGAATACCGTAATTAGTACCGAAACTATACTTTCAACTACCCAAAAATTGGGATTCTCCATCCAAGCTGCCCATATAAAGCCACTTGAAAGCAATATAGCGCAAACAATTTGTCCAAAAACCATCCATCCGCGACGTCTTTTCTGGCTCATAAGCGAGCCTAAAAGAGCAGATAGGGAGCATGCCCCAAAGCGAATCCAGAAAGGAAGTCCTGAGGCCAGTGAGGTGTAGTCATAAGCAAGAGGAGTTGCCGCAAAGCCTAAAGATATGCCTCTTGTAAACAGTGTTCCAAAAAGATAGCTAAAAGCTCCTGTTAAAACTGCAGGTAGTGGATGCATAGTAGCGGAGACAAGCGCTGGTGCTGAAACAGGAGCAGGTAATAAAGCTCCTAATAAGCAGTTGATGCTGCTAAATTTTGAGACCCTTCCTGCAAAGGCCCACCAGATAACGCTTACTAAGGTTACAAGCGTTGCAAACGGGAATGAAGTGCTGGTAGGGCTAATGCTTGCCAGAGCATATACCGCGCATGCAATGACAAGCGCAGAACCCAACGGAGTCCAAAGAGCAGCTGCCGCAGCTCCTACAAGAGAGCCCACCACAATAAACGTGAGCGATTCTGGAGCAATAAGCTGGAACAACTGGGCGAGAAGAATACCGGTGACCAGGGCTGATACGCCACGCACGGCAGCCGAGGGCAGCCAGGGGAAGCGGATTGAGAGCGGAAGATGCTTGACGTCCCAGGTCTCGGTTTCCTCTTCTTCCGACTGTTCCACCAGGGACTTGAGGCTTTTCTCGCCCTGCTTTTCGCTGCCAAGAGGAGTCACAATTTCTTGTGCAAACTCCAAGACGCTTCCTTGTCTCATCGATGGCTCAGGGGAAAGTGCCTGCGTCAAGGCGGCATCTACAGCAAAGGGAACCTCGGGATCTTGTTTGAGCAGAGGAATTTTTGGGCCCTTGTAGATGTGATCAAGGGATTCTTTAGCCGTTCTGCCCGCAAATACATTGACGCCCGTTAGCGCCTGCCTCAGAACAACAGCAAGCGAGAAAATATCAGCGCGCTCGTCAACAAGCATGCCTTCAACCTGCTCAGGAGGCATGTAGCCAACCGTGCCACCTCGAGCACCGCCATAACCAGCAGCTGAAGCAAGTGTTGCCATACCAAAGTCGGCAAGTTTTACCGTACCCTGGCGGTCAATCATGATATTTGTTGGCTTGATATCCAGATGGAGTACGCCGTTTTCATGGGCATATTGAAGCGCTTTTGCAAGTGAAGACACCATGTGAGCTGCTTCGGCATAGGTGAGGTAGCCACCCTCAACGCGAGCCAAGAGTTCCGATAAGTTAAGGCCATCAACAAACTCCATGACCAGATAGGCGTAATCGCCCTCAATCTCAAAGTCATGAACGGTCACAATGTTGGGATGTGCCAGCAAACAAGCAGTTCGAGCCTCTGAAAGAGCCTCATCAACAGTTGAAGCAAGCACGCCGGGCGTCTCGGAAGCACCTAACAGTGGCATACGCTTGATAGCTACGCGCCTCTGCAAACGAGTATCCCAGCAGGTACAAACGGTGCCAAAGCCTCCGTTACCTCTGCGAGCAAGAACGCGATATCGGTCCAGCAAAATTTCTGGCTCAGCCGCAGGTGATGCCTGCTGAGCAGAAGGTGAATGTAGATATGTAGTCTGCGTGGTCTGTGACCGCGAGTCACTCACGGCAACCTCCTGTGTTTAAAGTGTGTTTGTCGGCCGTGACTGTCTATATTCTACCGCTGAAAAGAATTTTCTTATATATCTATTGTTTTTCCATTAGAAGAAAACAAAATGTTGTAGTATTATTCCCTAGCACGCGGGTGTGGCGGAATTGGCAGACGCGTACGGTTCAGGTCCGTATGAACGCAAGTTCATGGGGGTTCAAGTCCCTTCGCCCGCACCATTTGCATTTAAAAAGCCCCTTTACGGGGCTTTTTTGTTACCTATTTGTTATCTGATTCAAAGTCAGACCAACCCTCTTGGTCGTCGCCAAAGAGATCCCAGTCGTCCTCAGTCTTTTTATGATTGAAATACATCTTTTTGGTTTTGCGCTCCAGCACAAAGGAAATAACCAAAAAGAGCAAAATTCCACCAAGTACGAGGAACAACACACCGGTTTTATCGCCAAAAAGCCAGCCGACAAATGAGTTAATTGCGTCCATAATCTAGCTCCAGAACATGTGAAGGGTTAAGAATCTGAATACAAGTATATACTTGGTAAGCTATAAGAAAAAATGCACTGCTAAAAAGTGTTGATTCAAGGAGAAGCTGCATGCTTGATATCAAATTTGTGCGCGAGAATCCTGACCTCGTAGATAAGTCTTGCGAGTCCAGGCAAAACGCCCATTGGGATCGCGAGAAATTCTTTGAGCTTGACGAGGAACGCAGAAGCGTAATTGCTGAGGTTGAGTCTCTTCAGGCAGAGCGTAACGCTGTTTCTAAGCAGATTGGCCTTCTTATGCGTGAGGGCAAGAAGGAAGAGGCTGAGGCAGCTAAAGAGCAGGTGGCAGCTAACAAAGACCGCATCGCAGAGCTTGATCAGCGCCGCGGAGAGGTTGAGGAAGAGCTCACCGCCCTTGTTGCAGCTATTCCAAACATTCCCGATGCATCCGTTCCTTATGGCAAGGATGACTCCGATAACCCTGAGATTCGCAAGTGGGGAGAGCCAACTCAGTTTGATTTTGAGCCAAAGGCGCACTGGGATCTTGGACCCGAGCTGGGCATGATTGATTTTGACCGTGGCGTAAAGCTTGCAGGAACTCGCTTCTATCTTCTTGGCGGCATGGGCGCTCGCATGGAGCGTGCGCTTATCAACTTCATGATTGATACACATAACCAGGCAGGCTTCAAAGAGTGGTGGCCACCAGTTATCACAAATCAGGATTCTCTGTTTGGCACTGGCCAGCTTCCTAAGTTTGAAGAGGACCTCTATCACGTACAGCCTGACCTCTACCTCATTCCAACTGCTGAGGTCCAGCTCACAAACATCCATCGTGACGAGATTCTGGACGCATCTCAGCTCCCTCTGCTCTATACCGCATTCACCCCATGCTTCCGCGAGGAGGCAGGTTCAGCTGGTCGAGACACCCGTGGCATCATCCGCGTTCACCAGTTTGACAAGGTAGAGATGGTCAAGTTTGCAAAGCCTGAAGACTCCATGAATCAGCTTGAGTCCATGGTTCAGGAAGCCGAGAAGATCCTTCAGCTTCTGGGTCTTCCTTATCACGTGGTTACTCTCTGCACTGGTGACATTGGCTTCTCTGCATGCAAGTGCTATGACATTGAAGTTTGGCTCCCAAGCTATAACGCATACAAGGAGATTTCTTCTTGCTCTAACTGCTGGGATTTCCAGGCTCGTCGTGCAAATATCCGCTATAAGGATCCAGCAGAGTTCAAGGGCACCCGTCTAGTTCACACGCTTAACGGCTCCGGTCTGGCAGTTGGCCGTACCATGGCTGCAATTATGGAGAATTATCAGAACGCAGATGGCTCCGTTACCGTGCCCGAGGCGCTCCGTCCTTACATGGGTGGCATCGAGGTTATTCGACCAGAATAGTTTCTCTTTTTAATCAAAATTGATTCAATTCTCTGAAATGGTCTTCTACATGAATTGTGGAGACCATTTCTTTTAGTGATTTATAGAACATATGTTCTATAAATCAGCTATACTTGTGGCTAGCAAAAGAAGAAAGAGGTAGCTATGAAAGGTTTGGTAGAGGTACAAAAAGATATTGTAGTACGGCAGTTTGTGCAGGGTAGTGCAGCAGAAATTGGATTTGGTCACAAGGAGTTTTATTCAGAAATCCATATAGCACCAGAGCAACTTGCAGCTTTAAGAAAATGGATTTCAGACCAAGGCAGGGTGGGTTTAAAAGACTTAAGTCCACAAGAGTATCTGGAGGTCATCATGGCAGAAACATGTATGGCTGAGGTAATGGATGAGCTTGATGAAGCTGGCATTTCCTACCGTTATTTATATGCTAACTCTGCTGGTGAAGTAGCTTTAAGACCAGGTAGATAATAAAAAAGAGCTCCCGAAGGAGCTCCTAAATTCAAGTGGTGCGGCGTATAGGATTCGAACCTATGACGCCCTGATTCGTAGTCAGGTCCTCTATCCAGCTGAGGTAACGCCGCGTGCAAGTAGATAGAATGCCATTTTCCAGTAAAAAATGCAAGACTAATCTTAGAAAAAGTTCTTCTTGGTAAGAAAAAAGCTCGTTGCAGAGGTGCAACGAGCAGAAAATTCTGGCGGAGAGCTGGGGATTCGAACCCCAGATGGGCTTGGGGCCCATACTCGCTTAGCAGGCGAGCACCTTCGGCCTCTCGGTCAGCTCTCCAAAATGGGTGCTTGAGAATGATACCCCGAACTGGCGTCACTCACAATAAGACATTTTACAAAACATGTGAAAAATGCTCAACAACCACGTTTTTTCGGTGAGCGTATAAAGCATCCCATGAGAAGCGATCTGCGACTTGTCCTGCAGAAAGAGGCTCTCTCTTTTCTGCGAGTCCTACGCAATGCGCCAAAAAGCCAAGAATTTCTTCTGGTGTTTTTCCTTGGTCTCTCAGAACACCAAGATCTAGATCGTGATTGCGTTTAGAAAGTCTCCTGCCATCTGGCGCAACAAGTAGTGGGAGGTGAGCATAGATGGGATGAGAAAAACCAAGCACGTCTTGTAAATAAAGCTGTCTGGGAGTAGATGAAAGAAGGTCTGATCCTCTAACTACTTCAGTTACGCCCATGTCAGCATCGTCAACTACTACGGCAAGCTGATATGCAAAGACTTCGTCTGCACGCTGGACGATAAAGTCTCCACATGATTTAGAAAGATTTTGAGATGTTTGACCATAGACTTTGTCTTCAAATGCGTAGGTCTTATTAGGAACTCGTATGCGAGTTGCTGGGATTTTATGTTTAGAAAGCTCTTCACACTCGGATTTGCTCAGGCTGCGGCAGGTTCCCGCATAGACATATGCACCATCGCTGGCATGAGGGGCTTGTGCAGCGTGTAAGTCTGCTCGAGAACAAAAGCAAGGATACAAGAGCCCCTGTTGCTTCAAATCTGAAAGAGCGTCCTGATAGAGCTCCGTACGCTTGCTTTGGTAATACGGACCTTTGTCCCAAGTTAGTCCCAACCACTGTAAATCATCAAGGAGGAGGGAGGTGTATTGAGGATTATGCGCACGAATATCCAGGTCTTCGATGCGAAGAATAAAGCTGCCATTTTGGGAACGAACACTGGCCCAAGCCATAAGAGCTGAGAAAACGTTACCCAGATGCATTCTTCCAGAAGGTGTGGGCGCAAATCTTCCAACGCAAGAACTCATTCTTAGAGATCTCCTGCATAGATATAGGCAAATCCAAAGTCTTGTCCGTTCGCTTTAACCGGAGCTTCATCTTTACAGACAAGACCCTTGTGTTGATAGAAACTAATGTCGCAGTCATCATCTGTTGCAAGGAAGCAATGCTTAGCTCCTTGTTCTTTCAAAAAATTGAACATATAGGAAAAGAGCATGCCGCCGACACCTTTTCCTTGAGCAGCAGGGCTTACGCAGAATAGTGTAATTTCCCACTTGGGAGTTTTGACTCCTTCATTCCAGTATTTGCGGATCAGATTTGATTCGACGGTACCAACGGCCTCATAGCCTTCAAAGTCTTTCGGGCTTAAGAGCTTTTTAGCTGTTATGGTTGAGGTATTTTCAAGCTCAATCCATTTCTGCTTATCTTCTGGATCTTCTCCGTTGGAGCAGAAAATAAAGCCGAGAACTGTATTTCCGTGTTTTGCAACAAAACGATGAGTTGAAACACCAATGTAGTAAGAAATATCAATGGTAGCCAGAGACCTACTGGTTTCTTTAGATTCATCGCCGTCCAAGTACCAGACGCGTTCAACGATTGAGATAAGTTCTGGTAAGTCAGTATCTTCGAAGGGGACTATGATTGGAGTATCGGCAGACATATGAAATAGTTCCTTTCAGGTGTTTTACAGCGGAAGATTATAGAATAGTTTCAAGTTTGTTTACATCTAGTACGTAGTGTTTCGCAGCTGATAGGCTGTAAGTGTTTCTGATAGCAAGTGTCGAACACAAAGGAGCGGCAATGGCTGAGGCCCCTATCAAACGTGCGCTAATTTCGGCAACAGACAAAACAGGTATTGTTGAATTTGCACAAACGCTTACTAAAGAGTTTGGCGTTGAGGTAATTTCAACAGGTGGAACCGCAAAAATCCTCGAAGAGGCTGGTGTTCCCGTAATTCCTATTGAGTCTTATACCGGATTTCCAGAGATGATGGACGGCCGCGTTAAGACATTGCATCCTCGCGTCCATGGTGGCCTCTTATGTCGCAGAGATAATCCTGGTCATGTTGCAGACGCAGAGAACAATGGTATCGGCATGATTGACCTGGTCTGCGTTAACCTTTATGAGTTTGAGAAGACTGTTGCTGATCCATCAGTAACTCTAGAAAATGCAATTGAGCACATCGATATTGGCGGACCTTCAATGCTCCGCTCTGCTGCAAAGAATAACGATTTTGTTACGGTTGTTGTTGATCCGGCAGATTATGGTCGTGTTCTTGATGAGATGCGTGCCAATGACGGTGCAACTACAGGGGCTTCTCGCCAGCAGCTGGCTTTGAAGGTATTTAAGACAACGGCTGCATACGATGGCGCTATTGCCGCATATCTTTCTGGTGTTGTTGAAGCGGAGCAAAGTAAATTCCCAGAGACTTTGCTGGTAAAGGCAACAAAAGAGCAGGATCTTCGTTACGGAGAAAATCCTCAGCAGTCCGCAGCGTTTTATAAGATGCCTGGAGCTCCTGCACACTCTCTGGCAAACGCTCAGCAGCTTCAGGGTAAGCCCTTGTCTTACAACAATTTACTTGATACTGATGCAGCTTGGGCTGCTGTTCGTGAGTTTGATGATCCATCAGTCATTATTTTGAAGCACCAGAATCCTTGTGGATCTGCTACGGCGGAAAATGTTGTTGAGGCATACGATCGAGCATTTGCTTGCGATCCAATCTCTGCATTTGGTGGAATTATTGCAGTTAATAGAGAGGTTCCTCTGGAGTTTGTTGAGCACTTTGCAGACATCAATAAGCAGTTTGTTGAGGTTCTTATTGCACCAAGCTTTACAGAAGAGGCTCTTGAGCGCCTGTCAAAGAGAACAAATCTTCGCGTATTGGCTACGGGCGGAATCGATAGAAGCCGCGAGCTTGAGATGAGAACTGTTGACGGAGGTCTTTTAGTACAAGACCTTGACCACGCAGATGAAACCGCAGATAGCTTTGAGGTTGTTACCAAGCGCCAACCAACTTCAGAAGAGCTGAATGATTTGGTATTTGCTTGGAAAGTTTGTAAGACCGTTAAGTCAAATGCAATTTTGGTTGCAAAAGATCAAGCTGGAATTGGTATGGGACCAGGTCAGCCTAATCGTGTTGACGCCGCTCTTCTCGCGTGTGAGCGTGCAGAGGCAGCTTGTGAGCGCATGGGAATTGATTCAAAGAATCTTGTGGCAGCATCTGATGCCTTCTTCCCATTCCGAGATAACGTTGATGCCTTGGCGGCCCATGGCGTAACAGCCATTATTCAGCCAGGCGGATCGGTTAGAGATGATGAATCTATTGCTGCTTGTGATGAATACGGCATTGCAATGATGTTTACAGGGAAGCGTCACTTTAGGCATTAATCTGCTAATTCGGGATTAGCAGTTCATTTTAAAAAGTTGGGGGAGGACACTGTGGACCAGGAAGAGTTAGAAGCAGCTCAGAAGTTTGAGCTTGATAATCTAGAACTTGTTTGTCGTTGGAGACTGGCTGGAGGTGTTCTCCCTCTTGATAACAGGCACTTGCGTGCGCTAAGTAAGCGAGCTGTTGCGCAAAAAGAGGTTTCTCCGCACTTGATTGCCTGGGCTAAGCAGCACATCGAAGGAACGCTTAAAGAAGGGTCACAAGAGTTTCCAGATGGTGTTCTTATGATTTTGCTCGAGAGCAATGGTCAAGCTGCTATGACTGTTGGACCTTACCAGTCTTTGGAAGAGCGTTCTGTTCTGTCTCTTGCGGGACGTGCAAGAATTTCACAGCGAGAAGAGCAGCAAACTCATTGTGCACCAGAGGTGCTTTGGCTGGTAAAAGACGGAAAACTTATTGCGGGTGTCTCGGAAGAAAGCGTTCGATCGGGAGTCACAAGTTTAGTGTTAGACCTGGCACAGACTCTTCATGAGCCAACAGAGTTTAATCCTGACGTTATTGCCCAGGTATTTGATGGAACCGCCGAATTTGATGAAGCTTTCCTTACTTCAGATGAACATGGAATCGTATGTGCTTCTGACGCTCAAGGCGAGATAGGAGAGCGTTTCTTATTTGGTTACAAGAAACTTTGTGAAATCAAAGCTGCTAAGTAATCAGATAAGTACGATATTTAAGGCTCGTCCAGCAAAGGGTACGCAACGCACGATGAAGTTGTCGCACGTTGAGCGCCTACGTAAAAATCTGTCTGTTTTTCAGACAGATGGCTGCTTGTGTACTTGAATATTTTGTCGATTTACAAAAAACTTGCACTTTAGTGTTATGTTTATTTTGTAATTCCGCAGGTAGAAATTCCTACCTGAAAATAGGTATTTGTCAGCTTGTATTTCTGATTTGTTTCATTGTTTTTTTGCGCAATAATAAAAGCATTATGCGACCGCTGCCGGCCGAACTATGAAACATGTTTCCATAGTCACCCAGGGTCTACAGCTTTATTTTGGATCGCACAGACGCATACTGTGAGAAATCACAGATTAGGCAAGGAGAGGAAATGGCAAGAAAGTTTAAGTCCATGGACGGTAACAACGCCGCGGCTTACGTGTCGTATGCGTTTACCGAGGTAGCGGGCATTTACCCAATTACCCCATCAAGTCCAATGGCAGACTATGTTGACCAGTGGTCCGCCCAGGGCGTAAAGAACATCTTTGGTACAACCGTTAGGGTTGTCGAGATGCAGTCCGAGGCTGGCGCAGCTGGTGCTGTTCACGGTTCTCTTGGTTCAGGCGCTCTGACCACTACTTACACCGCTTCTCAGGGCCTCTTGCTCATGCTTCCAAACATGTACAAGATTGCCGGCGAGCAGCTCCCTGGTGTTTTCCACGTCAGCGCACGTACCGTTGCAACCCATGCACTGAATATCTTTGGCGATCACTCTGACGTTATGTCCGCTCGCCAGACTGGCTTTGCACTTCTCGCAGAAGGCAACGTCCAGGAGGTTATGGATTTGGCTCCTGTTGCTCACCTTGCAGCAATCAAGGGCAAGGTTCCATTTGTTAACTTCTTTGACGGCTTCCGTACTTCTCACGAGATTCAGAAGGTTGCTGTTTGGGATTATGCTGACCTGGCTGAGATGTGTGATATGGACGCTGTCCAGGCATTCCGCGATCACGCACTGAACCCAGAGCATCCATCAAGCCGTGGTTCCCACGAGAACGGCGATATCTTCTTCCAGCACCGCGAGGCATGCAACGAGGTTTACAACCAGCTGCCTGCAGTTGTTGAAGACTACATGAACCAGATTAACGCTAAGCTTGGTACCGACTACGGTCTGTTCAATTACTACGGCGCAGAAGACGCTGACCGCGTTGTTATCTGTATGGGTTCCTTCTGCGATACCCTCGAAGAGGTTATCGATTACCTGAACGCTCATGGCGAGAAGGTCGGTCTGGTTAAGGTTCGCCTTTATCGTCCATTCTCTGTAAAGCACTTTGTTGACGTTCTTCCTGAGTCCGTCAAGAAGATTGCTGTTCTCGACCGCACCAAGGAGCCAGGTTCCGTTGGTGAGCCTCTCTACGAAGATGTTGTTTCTTCCCTCTATGAGGCTGGTCGTACAGGCATTAAGGTTGTTGGTGGTCGTTACGGCCTTGGTTCTAAGGACACCCCACCATCATCTGCATTTGCAATCTTTGAGGAGCTCAAGAAGGATGCTCCTCAGCGTGAGTTCACCGTTGGTATTGTCGACGATGTTACCAACCTGTCTCTCCCAGAGGATCCTGAGGCTCCTAACACTGCAGCTGAGGGCACCATTGAGTGCAAGTTCTGGGGTATCGGCGGCGACGGTACCGTTGGTGCTAACAAGAACTCCATTAAGATTATTGGTGACCACACCGATAAATATGTTCAGGCATACTTCCAGTATGACTCCAAGAAGACCGGCGGTATCACCATCAGCCACCTGCGCTTCGGTGATCACAAGATCCGTTCTCCTTACTATGTCACTAAGGCAGACTTTGTTGCATGCCACGTTCCTGCATACATCATCAAGGGCTACAAGATGGTCCGCGACGTCAAGCCTGGCGGTACCTTCCTGGTCAACTGCCAGTGGGATGCAGAGGAGTTTGCACACCACCTGCCAGCAGAGGCAAAGCGCTACATTGCTAAGAACAACATCAACGTTTATCTGATCAATGCAATTGACCTTGCCAAGGAAATTGGTATGGGCAAGCGCACCAACACCATTCTTCAGTCGGCGTTCTTTGCTCTTGCAAAGGTTCTCCCAGAGGCAGACGCACTTCAGTACATGAAGGACGCTGCAACTCATTCTTACCTGAAGAAGGGCCAGAACATCGTCGATATGAACCACAAGGCAATCGACGCTGGTGCTACTGCATTTACTAAGATTGAGATTCCTGCTGATTGGGCTACCGCAGAGGATGCTCCTAACCCAATTACCCTTGAGGGCCGTGAGGCTCTGCTCAAGCAGGTTCGCGACATCATGACTCCAGTCTCTCGTATGGAGGGTGACGCACTTCCTGTTTCTGCATTTAAGAACCACGTTGATGGACAGTTTGAGCTTGGTGCTGCTGCTTACGAGAAGCGCGGCATTGCTGTTGTTGTTCCTGAGTGGAACGTCGAGAAGTGCATCCAGTGTAACCAGTGCGCTTATGTCTGCCCACACGCAGTCATTCGCCCATTCGTCCTCACCGACGAAGAGGTTGCTGCTGCACCAGCACAGTCTCAGTTCAAGGATGCCGTTGGTCCTAAGGCTAAGGGCTACAAGTTTGAGATTGCAGTTTCTCAGCTCGACTGCACCGGTTGCTCCAACTGCGTCTACATCTGCCCTGCAGATGCTCTGACCATGAAGCCAATCGAGGAGCAGGAGTCCAAGCAGGAGATCTTTGACTACGCAGTCAATCACGTCTCCGAGAAGACCGAGCTTGTCGCTAACAACGTCAAGGCATCTCAGTTCAAGAAGCCTCTTCTTGAGTTCTCCGGTTCCTGCGCAGGCTGCGCTGAGACCAGCTACGGCCGCCTGGTCACTCAGCTCTTTGGCGATCGTATGTTCATCTCCAACGCAACTGGTTGCTCCTCAATTTGGGGTAACCCAGCTTCCTGCTCACCATTTACTACCGATGCAAATGGTCACGGCCCAGCATGGAATAACTCCCTCTTTGAGGACAATGCAGAGCACGGTATGGGTCTGATGCTTGGTCACCAGGCACAGCAGAAGCGTCTCCTGGAGCTTGCTCAGCAGCTTGTCGATGAGGACGGTGCATCTCAGGACCTCAAGGATGCTGCTAAGGCATGGATTGAGTCCGTTAACGACGCAGCTCTCTCCAAGGAAGCTTCTAAGACTTTCGTAGTTGAGCTTGCTAAGTCTGATCTTCCAGCAGCTAAGGAAATCCTTGCTAACAAGAGCTTCCTCACCAAGAAGTCCTTCTGGATCTTCGGTGGCGACGGTTGGGCATACGACATCGGCTTCGGTGGCCTTGACCACGTTCTTGCTTCTGGCGAGGATATCAACGTCTTTGTCTTCGATACTGAGGTTTACTCCAACACTGGTGGTCAGTCTTCTAAGGCTTCCCGTCTTGGCCAGGTTGCACAGTTCGCAGCAGCTGGTAAGGACATCAAGCAGAAGAACCTTGCTGAGATTGCAATGACCTATGGTTACGTCTATGTTGCTCAGGTTTCCATGGGCGCAAACCTCCAGCAGACTCTCAAGGCAATTGCTGAGGCAGAGGCTTATCCAGGACCATCCCTCATCATCGGTTACTCCCCATGCGAGATGCACTCCATCAAGGGTGGCATGGCTCACGCACAGGAGGAGATGAAGAAGGCAGTCGAGACTGGCTACTGGAACCTCTATCGCTTCAACCCATCTGCACCAGCAGGTAAGAAGTTCACGCTTGACTCCAAGGCACCTAAGGGTGGCTACCAGGAGTTCCTGATGAACGAGGCCCGTTACAGCCGACTCACCCGCGAGTTCCCAGAGCACGCAGAGAGGCTCTTCAAGGAGAACGAGGAAGCCGCAATGGCTCGCTACGATCACCTTGTCCGTCTCTCCGAGCTTTACGCTGCAGAGAAGAAGGAGCAGCCTGAGGAGTAAGGTAACTTACTTTCACGGAGCTTCAGCCGAGCCAGGACATCCTGGCTCGGCTTTTTTATGCGACATTTTTGGCGAGAAGCCCTGTGTTCTTCAAGCCCTTCTCGCGAGGTGATAAACTAGAGAGACTTTGCTCACGATGGGAGTTACTGTGGCACAAAAAAAGAGCAGACTATTTCCTGTAGCTTTTCTCGCTGCTAAAGCAACACTTGCAGCACTTAAATTGACTAACCATGAAGGCGGAACGCTACCAGGTTTTATCGCCGAAGGCATTGACCCTGCATTTTTGGGAGACATTGCTAAGCCAGAGCAGATTGTCTTTATTACCGGCACAAACGGTAAGACAACCACCAACAACCTGCTCAACGATCTTCTCGCCGATAATGGCTACCAGACCGTTACCAACCGCGTTGGCGGTAATATTTCCAGCGGCTTTGCAAGCTCGTTTGCAAAGAACGCCACGTGGAAGGGTACGTCAAAGACTAAGCTTGCAGTTATGGAGTTTGACGAGCTCTCTGGACCTCGCATTTTCCCTTACCTGCAGCCCGATATTTTGTCCGTTACTAATCTGTTCCGTGATACGTTCTCTCGTAGTGCAACTCCAGACTACGTGTTTGACGTCATGGATAAGGGCATTCCTGCTTCAACGCATCTGATTTTGAACGCAGATGACATGATCAGCTGCAGACTTGCTCCTCAGTGCACTCATCGTACGTATTACTCCATCGCAAGGTTGGCAGAAGATACTGCAGAGCCTGTAGGAATTGTTTCAGACCTTACTGCATGCCCCAAATGCGGCGGCAAGCTCAAGTGGGATTATGCCCACCTGAGGCATCTTGGCCATGCAACCTGCGAAGAGTGTGGCTATACCAACCCAACTCCTGATTACGAGGTTATCTCGGTAGAGCCAGAGACTGGCAAGTTTGTGATCAAGGAGCACTGCCACGAAGGTGCACCAACATATGAGTACAAGCTCAACAGCTACTCTATCGTCAATCTCTACAACCTGTTTGTGGCCATTGTAACCGCACGTGAGATGGGTCTTGCACCTGCAACTATCGCTGCATCTTTGCAACGCGTTAACATTGCTTCCTCCAGGTATAACGAGATTGACTACAACGGTCGTCGCCTTATTAGCATGGCTTCTAAGGGCGAGAATGACACGGCAACCTCGGTCACCATCGATATTCTTCGTAAACAGCCAGGCGATAAGGCAATTATCATCATGATTGCTGATGCGTACATGGCAAAAGCAAAAGACCAGACAGAATATATTGGCTGGTACTACCAGACTGACTTTGAGTTCCTGCAAGATCCAAGCGTTAAGCAGGTCATTATTTACGGTGACACTTCACTTGATCTGCAGCTTAGGCTGAGACTTGCCGGTATTGATTCAGCCAAAACCTTTGTGGCAAGCTCTCCTGAAGAGACCGCTGACCTGGTTGACCTTAACGCTTGCCAGCACGTTTTTTATGCACACGGCCTCTATAACGGTGGCATTGCTGACATCAGCAGAAACCGTATCATTGAGCGCTTGAAACAGATGGAGGCCTCCCATGAGTAATCCAGCAACTAAGATTGAGATTCTTTACCCAGAGTACGGTAACCAGGGTGGAGACAACGGAAATGCTCTCTACCTGGAGGCCTGCCTTCCAAAAGAGAACTTTGTGTATACCTCTCACGCCGCAACGCCTTACTTTGTGGAGCATACGCCATCAGCAATCATCATGGGTGGCATGACAGAAGCCCAGCAAGAGCTTATTATTTCTCGCCTTATGCCTTACAAGGACAGGCTTGCTGAGCTGGCTGATCAGGGCGTTCCTATGCTGTTTGCCGGTAACGCTTCAGAGCTTTTTGGCGAGAAAATCGTCAATCCTGATGGTTCTGAGGTTAAGGGTCTTGGATTATTTAAGTTTACGACCACTCGCTATATGCCCCAGCGCTTCCACGATGTCCAGGTGGGGGAGTTTGATCCTGGCAATGGCAAAGAGCCTTTTGTTGTCGTTGGCTTTAAGATGCAGTTCACACTCACCGAGGGAGATAACTCTAACTGCTACTTCCTTAAAAATAAGGTGGGTTTTGGCATCAATAAAGAAAGCAAACTAGAAGGCTTCCGTCGTAAGAATGCTATTGCCACCTGGCTTATTGGACCACTGCTTCCGCTCAATCCTTATCTCACACGGTGGATTTTGGATATGGCAGGCGAGGAAGACACCCCTCTTGCTTTTGAAGAAGAGGCAGTCGCAGCGTATCAAAAGCATGCTCGTGAGATGGTCTATCCAGGAATGCACCTGCATTACTAAATGTATGTCTGCGCTGCTCATTTGCTCATATATGCGTTTCGTCGTATCATGAACTAAGTTTTTAGAGTTAACAAGGGGATTGTTTTGCCACAGGTTTCTTCAGCTTATGCAACAAAACAGCGCGCTCAGCGCCTTGCACGTATTGGTATTATTGCTGCCCTTTATGCAGCGCTTACACTTGCAGCTCTTCTTTTCTTGGGCGGTCTTGCTTGGGGTCCTGTGCAGTTCCGCATTTCTGAGGCGGTTGTGGTTATTGCACTCTTTACCGCTGACGCAATCCCAGGACTGACGCTTGGTTGCGTTATTGCCAACCTTGCAAATATGGTCATTTCTGGCACAGGAGCTTTGGGATTGTTAGACGTAGTCTTTGGTTCTCTGGCAACTGCTCTTGGTGCATGGTTTACCTGGAAGAACAGGAAGAACGTACCACTTGCGCTTCTGGGACCAGTGCTTGCAAATGCCGTTATTGTGTCTGCATATCTTCCCATTTTGCTTCAAGGATTAGGATTCTACACAATTCCATTTACCACCATTGAACTTGATGGATCGTATCCTCTTATGTTCTTGTTTGGTTTTATCACCACAGGACTCGGAGAGGCTGTTGTTCTCTATGTACTAGGAGCTCCTTTGGCTCGTGCGCTTAAGCATTCGCCTTTGCCGCAGCAGCTTGCTTCTGAGGATTCTGCTGCAGAATCAGTCGAGAACTAGACAACCATGCAAAGACTTGCTCAGTACATACATAGATCAACCAGGATAGTCCTGATTATTCTCGCCTGTGTATTGCTGGGCTTGCTTTCCTGGAGCGTCATGGCAGACAACTTGTTTGCCGCTCTTGTTGCAGGCGGAGGACTTGCCACGGTTATTGTTCTTGGTGGTACTACTCAGCCTGGTAATGAGCACGCTAGGTCTCAAGCAACAGAGCGAACACTTGAGGTTGCCTCTAAGACGCTCAAGACCTTACGCGGAGGCCTGTCGCAAGAAACAGCGCCAACTATCTGCACACTATTGCTTCCAGAAACTTCTGCAGCCGCTATTTCCATCACGGATACAGAGTACGTGCTGGGCTTTGAGGGAGACATTGCAACCTCGCATATGCCTGGCTCAAAAGTGGTTGGCCCTGCAACTGAGGTTCTGGAAAGCGGCCGCATGGAGACGTTCGTCTCGGTAGATAGTCGTCAGCAGGTACTACAAAGGCGCGGTGGCTTTGGCAATGGCGGCAGCTCCTTTGGCATCATTGTTCCGTTGATTGTTCAGGATCACACAGTTGGCACTATCAAGCTCTACTATCGTCGCGGTATTGAAATTGATCGCACGCAGCTTGCAATTGCTGAGGGACTGGGCGAGCTTCTCTCCACACAGCTTTCCTCGTACGAGCTTGACCGTCAGGCAGAGTTGACCGCTCGTGCCGAGGTCAAAGCTCTGCAAGCACAGATTAATCCGCATTTCTTGTTCAACACGCTCAACACCATTGCATCTCTTACGCGTACAAACCCCAATAAGGCGCGAGATTTGCTTCGTGAGTTCTCTGTGTTTTATCGCCGTACGCTTGAGAGCTCTCAAGGTGCGCTCATTCCGCTTTCTCAGGAATTGACACAAACGCGCAGGTATTTGACAATTGAGAAGGCGCGTTTTGGAGAAGAACGTATTCAAGAGTCTGAGCATGTCGATGAGGGATGCGAAGATATTCAGGTACCGTCTTTTTTGATTCAGCCTATTGTCGAGAATGCCGTGAGGCACGCTATGAAAGATGAAGGCGCCCTCCATATTGACATCCACGTCACACGCGATGATGATGATATTCTTATATCTGTTGCTGATGATGGTCTTGGAATGGATGAAGAGACTGTTTCTCGCTTACTTAATGGTCAAGGTCCTACCCCGCAGGATTCTTCGGGGAGAAATAGGGGCACGGGTATTGCCATTAAGAACGTAGCTGAGCGAGTTGAGCGCTTCTACGCCGTTGGCTCTGGCATGGAAATCATGTCTAAACCAGGGCAGGGTACGTGCGTGACACTCAAGCTTGCAGGTGCGGCACTGCAGGCAACAGCATAGTAGTATCAGTTTTTGCTTAACGCTGCGTTAGGCCGTTGGGAGATGAATGACATGCGTGCCATGATTGTTGATGACGAGGCTCCAGCCCGTTCTGAACTCAAGTTCTTGCTTGAGGAGACCGGACGTCTCGAGGAAATCATTGAGGCCACAAGTGCAAGGGATGCTGTCGAGAAACTCATGGAGTCTCGCGTTGAGGTCTTGTTCCTCGATATCTCCATGCCTAAGACAAATGGAATGCAGCTTGCAGAGGCCCTTCACAAGCTGAAGAATCCTCCTCAGATTGTGTTTGTCACCGCATATAGCGAGTACGCGCTGGATGCATTTGGCGTTAACGCGGTAGATTACCTAATGAAGCCTGTTGAGACCGAGCGCCTTGAGCAGGCTCTTGATAAGGTTGAGGAGCGCCTTCGTCCTCAGTCTCCTATGGCAACCATTGAGCGAATTCCTGTCATTAAGAGCGGAAGCAAGGTTCTTGTTCCTATTGATCAGATTCGCTTTATTGAGGCAAAAGACGATTACTCCTGCATCTACACAGAAGATGATCGCTTCTTGTCTACTATTTCTCTGCAAAAACTTGAAGAGCGCCTTGCTCCACACGGATTCTTCCGCATTCATCGTAGCTTTATCGTGAATCTTGAGTATGTTGACGATGTTGAGGTTATCTCTGCTGGTATCCTACAGTTGACTATTCAGGGATTTGAGGAGCGTCACATTTCGGTTTCTCGCCGTCGTGTGGTCGCACTCAAGCGAGCACTGGGACTGTAGAAGCTCAACGGGTTTCTCGCCAGCAGCTTAAAAGCACGTAGGAGTTTGGTATGGCACTGGTAAGGTTTGACGTAATTTCAGATACGCATGGGTATTTGTCATCTGAGTTGCTTGAAGCTCTGCAAGGCGCCAACTACATTGTGCATGCTGGAGATATTACCTCTAACGCCGATTATCAGACGTTGCAGAAGATTGCTCCCGTCAAGCTTTGCCTGGGCAATAATGACTTCTGCTACAACTATGGTCCCATGGTAAAGAAAAAGATTATTTTCTTTGCAGCTGGTCTCAAGTGGCAGGTATGTCATTATCGCGAGAGGCTTGACCTGGTCAAATGCAATATTGCTATCTGCGGTCACACGCATAAGCCTTTTGTACAGCGTGACGAGTGGACCAATACACTTGTAATGAATCCAGGAAGCCCTACCTACCCGCGCGGTCGCGAGGGCGCAACAATGGGACGTATTATTGTTGATGATGAAACAGCCCAGGTAGTCAGCGCAGAGATTATTAGTCTGTCTTCGCTTGAGGTGCTTTCTTCTTGTAAATAAGCGATGGAATCATCAGCTTGGTAAAAAGCACTAGCCATACAAGGGCAAGCGAGAAACCACCAATGACGTCGGTAGCGTAGTGCACACCCAGATAAATTCTACTGACGCCAATCATAATGATGACACCTGAGAACAGGCCACACCAAATCCAACGCTGTAGCTTGTCTTTCTCGTAATGCCAGACAAGCCAAATGAGTAGGCCATAAAAAGCCATCGAGAACATCGAGTGGCCCGACGGGAAGCTGTAGCCAGTTTCAACTACTAGCCTAAAGCCATCTGGACGAGGACGCTGGACAATAGCCTTAAAGATAAGGTCAACAATAACAACACCGCCAAGGTTAATGGAGGCGAGCCTGCCAACACTTGGACCTGGTGCAAACGCGGCAACCACAATAAGCATGACAATAACGGTGACAGGACTTGCAAGTCCAGAGAACCCCTCCATTATCTCAGTGAGAAGGGGAGTTCTTAGGTGGACAACAAAGAGTCTGTAGGCAAAGTGATCAATGCCGATGACGTCGC
Source organism: Lancefieldella parvula (assembly GCA_023300185.1). Taxonomy (GTDB): domain Bacteria; phylum Actinomycetota; class Coriobacteriia; order Coriobacteriales; family Atopobiaceae; genus Lancefieldella. The sequence goes on along the minus strand of CP097092.1, from coordinate 1,570,287 downwards.
CTTCAGAAACGTCAATCAACAGAAAAATAAAGATTGCTGAAGAGACAAGCAGAATGATGGTAGAAAGGCTAGAACGTAGGCGCTGTAGAAAAAGGCGCTTACGAACTCCTTTTAAAAGTCCTGTCTGTTGGGCATCAAGGCTTTTATCGGCCATTAGTTCTCCTTGTAACAAAAAGGCGGCACGCCGATAGACGTACCGCCGCTTAGTTCAATGATAAGCCAGCGCAGGCGCGTGGCACACAAGAACTTACAGGTTAGCGTTGAGCTCAGAAACGAGGTCAGCCTTAGGAAGGTTGCCAACCATGGTGTGAACAGGCTCACCGTTCTTGAAGAGGATGAGGGTAGGGATGGAGACGATGCGGAAACGAGTTGCAAGATCTGCCTCGTCATCAACGTTTACCTTGTAAACGTCAAGCTTGTCTGCCATCTCATTGCCAACTTCCTCGACAACTGGACCAAGAGCACGGCAAGGACCGCACCAAGATGCCCAGAAATCAACAAGAACAGGCTTGTCTGCGTTTGCAAGAACAGAATCGAACTCTGCAGTAGTAAGCTGCTGTGCCATAACGAACCTCCAGTTACATACGGCCTTTAGGCCATTTAATTTCAAGCACTAGCAAACTTATCCCCAAATTAGAAAAGTGTATACACATAACTTTATAGACTTGCTCAAATTGTGAATTACGTGCATAGTTGGCATATAAGAAAGAGGTGCGCATGCCAAGCGAAAGATCTATGCGAAAAGAAGCCTACATGGCAAAAACAACGCATGAGTTTGGAGATTTTGCTGCTCAGGGGGTGTGTATGGCAGGCAATGCTTTTGCATCGGTTTTATTGGTAAAAGGCCAGGAAGACTTTGAAGAGGCTGAACTTTCTGCACTTAAAGCTTCTTTAGAGCATTTAGGCTATGCGCCTGAGGCATGGGCCACCTTGCTTACCACCACAAAAACAGGAGATCCTATAAATCCCCTGCTTGTCAGGCAGGCGATAAGCGCCTTTAGTCCAGATACGGTGCTCATGGTAAATGACACAGCAGTTACATCAGTGCGTGAGGCATACGCAGATGAGCTTGGTCAGCTTACAACTGACGCCGAGAAGACCTTCTCACCCCGTGTTCTTGTTCGTGTGTGTGGAATGCGCATGGTAAATCTTGATAACTTTGCCGGAGCGCTCGAGGACCCACGTCAGAAGCAGTTACGCTGGGCTGCTATTAAACAAGTCCCACCTTTGGGAGAACCTTATTAGTAACGATTTGTCGTATTTTTTACGAAAAACGACATTGTGACGTTTCATGAGCGTTGCGAAGATTATCCTTGAGATAGTCAAAAGAAGGAGACTGGTATGGCATCACCTACAGCACCACATATTTTGCCTACTGACGCAACACAGACTAAAGCTTGGCGCGCCCTTGCAGAGCATTACGCCAGCTTAAAAGATACAAAAGCTACGTTGAAGAACTGGTTTGCAGAAGACCCTCAGCGTGTCCAGAATTTTACGTTTGAGCTTGATCAGTTCTTGATTGATCTTTCTAAAAACCTTGCCACGCAAGAGACGCTTGACCTTCTGTGTGATCTTGCAGAAGAGGTCAAACTTGAAGAGCGTAGAGACGCTATGTATGCCGGCGAGCATATTAATACTACTGAGAATCGAGCGGTTCTCCACACGGCACTTCGTCGCCCGGCTTCTGAGGCCGGCACGCTTATTGTTGACGGACAAGACGTTGTCGCTGACGTTCACCAGACGCTGAACAAGATGTATGCCTTCTGCGATCGAGTTCGCTCGGGAGAGTGGAAGGGTGTTTCTGGTAAGCCCATCAAAACGGTAGTAAGCATTGGCATTGGTGGTTCTGACCTTGGCCCTGTTATGGTTTACGAGGCTTTGAAGCCTTTTGCAGACGCAGGTATTACTGCTCGCTTTGTCTCCAACATTGACCCTGTTGACCTTGGCGAGAAAACCGAGGATCTTGATCCAGAAACAACACTCTTCGTTATTGTTTCCAAGACCTTTACTACGCTTGAGACTCTTACCAATGCACGTTGTGCTCGTGCGTGGCTTTTAGAGAAGCTTGCTGAACAGGGCATTATTGATGGCTCTGATTCTCAGAATGCAGAGGCTATTCGTAAGCATTTTGTTGCTGTCTCTACTGCACTTGATCTGGTAGAAGACTTTGGCATTGACCCAGAGAATGCCTTTGGTTTCTGGAACTGGGTTGGCGGCCGTTATTCGGTTGATTCTGCGGTTGGTCTGGTACTGGCTATTGTTTTTGGTCCACAGCACTTTGCAGAATTCCTCAGTGGCTTTAATGCAGTTGATGAATACTTCAAGAACACTCCATTGAGACAAAATGTTGTTGCTCTCATGGGTCTTTTAAACATTTGGTACGTTAATTTCTTTGGCGCAGCATCTCATGCGGTACTTCCATACAGCCAGTACCTGCATAGATTCCCTGCGTATCTCCAGCAGCTCACCATGGAATCCAACGGCAAGTCTACTCGTTGGGATGGTACGGCGGTTACTTCAAAGACAGGCGAAATCTTCTGGGGAGAGGCTGGAACTAATGGTCAACATGCGTTCTACCAGCTTATCCATCAGGGAACCCAGATCATTCCCGCTGACTTTATTGCGTTTGTAAATACTGCCTTTGCCACCAAAGATGCAGACCTAGACGTCCATGAACTCTTCCTCTCCAATTTCTTTGCGCAGACCAAAGCGCTTGCATTTGGTAAGACCGCTGATGAGGTCCGTGCTGAGGGAACGCCAGAGTGGATGGTTTCTGCACGCGTCTTTGAAGGAAATAGGCCAACTACTTCTATCTTTGGTAAAGAGCTTAATCCTCGTGCTATCGGTACACTTATTGCACTCTATGAACACATTACCTTTGTTGAAGGTGTTGTGTGGGGCATTGATTCCTTTGATCAGTGGGGTGTTGAGCTTGGTAAGCAGCTTGCAAAACAGATTTTCCCTGCAATTCATAACGACGAAGAGCTAGCAAAACAAGACGCTTCCACCCAGTCTCTTGTTGATTTCTACCGCAGAAACAGAACATAACACGTTACGTAACATAAAATTATTTTTTATCTCATGTTAAGAAGGTCATCTTGTATGGCCTTCTTTTTTATTTTTTAGAAATGTATTTCGAGGAGCGTTGGACGGACATTTCTTTATATAATATTTGTAATACTCCTATTTATATATTCATATATGCGAAGAATATATGCATATATAGTTTAGTTGGTAGAACACTTATTCAGCTGATTAATCAAACAATTTGAATAAAATTTAAAAAAATAATACATCAAGAATATTAAAAATTTGCGAATGCCAATAGCGCATGTATACCTTTGTGTTATAACGGCTAGGCAAGTGACACGTGGCTTGGAATGTAAGTTTTGATGCATAACAATTTACATAACAGGTTGGAAATTTTGTATTGGCGTAGTACGGCTGTTAATACAGGCGAAGTACAGCCACAGTGGTGATGTCTGGAATGGAGCAGTAATGAAGTACCTTTTGCTCGTAAGTCATGGAACGTTTGCACCAGGTCTGCATAGCGTAATGGACATGCTGATGGGACCCAGAGAAAACATCTTGAGTTACAGCATGGAAGATGGCGTGGGAGCAGTTGAATATAGAGAGAATTTGTCAAAAGTTCTTGAGCCACTTACTGCTGACGACGAGGTTGTCGTTCTTGGTGACATTATCGGTGGTTCTCCACTTACTAATGCGCTTGATCTTCTCGCCAAAAAAGGCCTGCTTTCTCATACCGTGGCTTTTAGTGGCGCCAATCTTCCCATGGCAATTGGTGCTTTGATGGCAATCGATGATGGTCTAAGTGGTGAAGCTCTTGTGTCATCAATCCTGAACGAAGGAAAAAATGGCGTTAATCAGATCGTCCTAGCTCTTGAAGACGATGACGAGGAAGACCTTTAGTAATTACTGCAAGTACGCGTAGCTGCTTGCGTAAGAAATATGTTAGGAGAAAACATGATTTCATTTGTTCGTGTTGATGACCGCATGATTCACGGTCAGACAGTCACTCGTTGGGCCCTTGAGGTTCCTTGTGACGGAATCATTGCAGTTAATGATGCGGCTGCATCAAATCCTGTCCTCAAGTCTGCTTACAAGTCAGCAGCACCTGACAAGAAAGTATTTGTTTGGACATTTGATCACTTCAAAGAGAGCGCTCAGAAGGTTCTAGACAGCGATTCTCGTTATTTTCTTATTACTAAAAACCCAGTTGACATGAAGAAAATTCTTGTTGACTTTGGTTTTAAGCCAGGAATTAACACTGTCATTATCGGTCCTGGTAATGACCGTCCTGGTGCGGTAAAGCTGGGCAACAACCAGTCCTTTACTCAAGAAGAGGGACAGGCATTTGAGGATATAACCAAAGCTGGTTATACCGTTCAATTTGCTCTTCTTAAAGAAAAGGCAATTGGTGAGTGGCCTAAATTCCGCGAGAAGTTTGACGTAAAGTAGTATTCGGAAGGCGATTTTTATGGCAATTAATGCGTTTCAAGCTGCCCTTTTGGGTTTGTTTGCATGCCTTGCGTCACTACCTGGCATGGGTGGTACTACCGTAGGTAACTATACCCTCGGTCGTCCACTTGTTGCAGGTCTTGTCGTTGGTGTCATTCTTGGCGACGTCCAGACTGGCATTATTGTTGGTGCAGCAATCCAGTTGGTCTATATTGCACTCGTAACACCTGGTGGAACTGTTTCCGCTGACGTTCGTGCAGTTTCCTACATTGGTATTCCTCTAGCAATTCTTGCAATCAAGGCTTATGGTCTTGATCCAAGCTCTGTTGAGGCTGCATCTCAGGCAGCTGCTATTGGTGCAGCTGTTGGTACTCTTGGTACCGTCTTGTTCTACGGCACCGCTACCATGAACCTTGTATGGCAGGGTATTGGTTGGCGTGCAATGGAGAGTAAAGAGTGGGGTCGTATTAAGAAGACCATTCCAATGGTTGACTTTGTATTCCCTTGGGTTTCTCACATTCTTTTCTCGTTCATTCCAACATTCTTCATTTGCATGGCTGGCGAGAGCATGGTTGGCATCATGAAGGAATACCTCCCTATGAACGGTGTCCCAATGATGACCCTCTTCACCGTTGGTACCCTTCTTCCTACCGTTGGTGTTGCAATTTTGTGCAAGCAGGTTATTACCAAGCCTCTTGATTGGGTAACTTTTGCCTTTGGCTTTATCCTTGCTGGCGCACTTGGCCTGAACCTCATTGTCTCTGCAGTCGTAGCAGTCTTCTTTGCTGTTCTTAACTATCAGCTTCAGCAGGCAAAGAATGTTCGTTTGGCTGCTGCAGCATCAGGCAATGTAAGCGCAGACGATGAAGAAGAGGAGGATATTTAATCATGGCTGAAAAGAAAACCATTTCTCAGAAAGCACGCAATAAGTCTTTCTTGAGCTGGATTTACGGCAATCTTACCTGCTTCTCTCAGGAGCACATGCAGACATTTGGTTACCTTGCATCCATGCTTCCAATCGTTGACGAGCTTTACGATACTGATGACCAAAAGGTTGAGGCACTTTCTACCTATACAACCTTCTTTAATACCGAGCCACAGATTGGTTCTATGGTTGTTGGCTTGACCGCTTCTCTTGAAGAGGCTCGTGCAAATGGCGAGGCAATCGACGACGAGACCATCAATGGTCTTCGCGCTGGTCTTATGGGTCCTCTTGCTGGTCTTGGCGACTCCATTATTGTTGGTACCTTTATTCCAATTCTTCTTGGAATTGCACTTGGCCTTTCTAAGGGCGGCTCCGTTCTTGGCCCACTATTCTATGTTGTGGTCTGGAACCTCATTATGTACTTCGGTATGAAGTTCGCTTACGACCAGGGCTATAGCCTGGGCTCTTCTGCTGTTGAGGCACTTGTTGGTCCTGAGTCCGAGGCTCTCCGTAGCTCCATTGTTATGATTGGTACTATGGTCATTGGCTCTGTTGCTGCTACATGGATTAACGTCACAACTTCTCTGAATATTGCTGGTGTTGACATTCAGACAACACTTAATGGCATCTTCCCTAAGGTATTGAACCTTCTGTTTGTATACCTTTGCTGGTGGTTGATGACTAAGAAGAAGCTCAGCCCAACAGTTGTTATGCTTATTCTTGTTGTTGTAGCACTTGTTGGCGTTGTTATTGGCGTCTTCAACCCAGGTCTGTCTTACTAATTTTTTGCGCAAAATCCTGTCTGGCGCAGAAAAGACAAACGTAATAAAGTGGCATCGTCATACGGCGATGCCACTTTTGATTGAGAGTTTTTATGAGCAAGAAAAACTATGTAGGAGCAGCTTCTCATTCACACGAGGATAACCCTTTGGTTGTCGAGGCTCGTATGCAGACAAAAGCTCTTGGAACACTAAGCGTTTATAGAAGAGCCGCTTATTCTGGTATCGCAATTGGAGCATGGCTTATATATCTCAGCGTGTACGGAAGTCTCTCTACAAGTTCTATGGCAACGGCTGTGCTCGTGGGCGGCATAGTTCTTCTCGTCATATCTGTTCCTATAGCTGGAATTTTGCATGTAGGTATCTCAAGAGGAAAAAAGAACGTCGAGAAGATCATCAAAGCAATTGAAAAAAATTCGTCAAAAAATGCATAGAAGCGATACGATCTGTGCAAAGATTTCTCTAATAGGGTAGAGTATCTACAGCGCATTGAGCGGGTGCGGATGACGTGACACCTCGAACCTGGTCAGGGTCGGGAGACAGCAGCCATAAGGGGTCACTCGCGGGCATCCGTTCCCACTCAATGCGCTTTTCTTAGGCGTATAGTGTGTTTGCCGCGACATTTGTCACGACGATTGGACTTCGATGGGTTTTGTAAACTACATCATTGAGCTGCTTAGAGATCCTCGTGCATTTATTGCTTCAATGATTGCCACAGGCCCTCTTGCTGCGTACGGCTTTGTTTTTCTGATTGTTTTTATTGAGACTGGCGTAGTCTTTTTCCCATTTTTACCAGGTGATTCTCTGCTTTTTGCAGCAGGATTTTTTGCCCACAATGGCGGTTTTAATATTGTTTTGCTGCTTGTTATTACGTGGGCTGCCGCAATTCTCGGCGATCAGATGAACTTTATGATTGGCCATTTCTTTGGTCAAAAAATTATTGCTTCTGGAAAAGTCAAAGCACTTACCCCAGAGCATCTTGAGAAGACTCAGAAGTTTTTGGACAAGCATGGTCATCTGGCAATTTTCTTAGGGCGCTTCTTCCCCTTTATCCGCACGTTTGTGCCTTTTATTGCGGGTATGGGCGGTATGCACTGGCGCAACTTTGGTATCTACAACATCCTGGGCGGCCTTACGTGGTCCACGATGTTTGTGCTGCTCGGCTATTTCTTTGGCGGCATTCCTGTAGTTCAGGAACACTTTGAGCTGCTGATTGTAGGAATTGTTGCGGTCTCGATCATCCCTACAATTGTGGGAATTGTTCGCGGACGTATGAGCAAGGGCGAGAAGAACAACGAAGAAGCCGCTGACAAAGAAGAAGATAAGGTGCAGTAAACGGCCTTTGTACTTATCGTAATTTGATGATAGAAATCCCGTCAGGAAAGACTCGGCCTGACGGGATTATTTTTACTCTTTGGAGAGCTGGTAGGTATCAGTAAAGGTGACGGTCTGACCGTTTTCCGTGTGGGTGGAAATAAGCTGAGCTACCACGCTGTTATCAGCAATATCAAAAGTGACTTTCAACTGTGGTTTTTGAGCTGTGCTGAGGGACGTGCTAGAAGCAGAATGAGCATCCAGACTTGCATTGGTTACATCTACCGCTCCAGAAACCTGAATTTGATCTCCGATGGTTCCAGAAGTAGTCAGAGAGACAGATGCGTTCTTGAACTCAGTGTCACCTGGATACCAACGGTACGAGGTGTTAAGCGCTCCATGGTTGTGGACAACACCCTCTGCAGTACCCGTAAGTACCAGCTGATCTCGAGAAAAACCTGCAGACGTTACGGTCAGCGTTAAAGGATTAGTTCTGCCAGCGTAACAAGGACTGCCGCTACTGGCTTCACAGCTCACAAAGGTGCCCTTCCACGTTCCCACCAGTCCGTTGTAGTCGTACTTAAGTCCTGCCGAGGGACTGACTGTGTCGAGCGACCAGGTGCCCGTAGAGGCATCAAACGTAAATGAAGCCGTAATATCGCAGGTGAGCGAGCCATAGAAGGTTGGCGAAACACCTGACATTCTTACCCAGCAAGTCTGCTGTTCACGATCAAAACCCGCATCAAGAACAGTAAACGTTGCGCCAGAGAACTGCGAGCTATAAGAAATAGCTTCGTTTGGATTTTTCTCATCAAGTTTTGCTAGCACATCGCCAATAGCGTCAAGGACTTTTGTGGTGGAAACGCCCGAAGTTGCCTGGTAGGTAACAGATTGTGATTCTTCGTCACCAATGGCGTTCCAGCCTTGGGTATTTGCGTATCCAAGTTTGGTCATCTTTGTAGCAGCAATTGCATTACCTGTATAGGTAAGGCGTACTACAGAGTTGGCGTAGCCCGTCGCACCAAACTGCGCGGCATCACTTGAGATTGCCGTGGTACTTCTTGTGCGAGAAACAACTTCAATGCCGGTCAGCAGCAAGGATTCATCAGCGTCATACTCACCCGGAGTCCAAACTGGAGCTTCGGCTCGTGTACGAGCATCAGCGATAACAGTATCTGTTGAAGGAACGTTGCTCACGCGAATAAAGAAGACGATAACCGCAGATAAAAGAGCAAGACTTAAGAGCGCAAGAATGCCAGAAAGCAGGCTGTAGCGGCGTACAAACCTAAAAAGTGCACGACGCCTACTGCGAAGATAGCTTGAGAACGTATCGGCAACATCTTTTATAGAGGTTGCATCATCGTCAGACGCTGCATCACTCACGCTAGTAGCGCTTTTGGAAGGAACTTCGGCAGTTTTGGACTCTGAGTGTTCGTGGGCGCTCTCTTCAAGCTCTTTGAGGCGAGCTTCTACCGCAGAAAGATCTTGCGTTAGAGCTGCATCGTTTACGATTTTCTCCAGGTCAGTTGTACTGTCTGCATCGTTTTCAGAAGAGTCTTCATCTGAAGCTGAGTCATCCTCGTCCTCTTCGCCGTCTTCGTCTAGACCAGGGAAGATGGGGCTGACAATTTCCATGATGTAGTCTTCGTCAGCAGCAGCCATGTCAGCAGCAATAGGGTCGGTGACCTCTTCAAGCTCGTCGGTCTTCTCGCCGGCAGTGTCAGCTGCCTCAGCAGCCTGGGTATCAAGGGTCTTCTGATCAGAAGAGGTGACCTCTGCAGCAGGCGTGTTATCTGGTTGTGAAGTTTTGTTCTTAGAAGTCATAGCGCCTCATTACCGTATGAACCTGCTGTAATTTTCTCACAATTATGTAACTTGTGTACCCTCATCCTGTGCAGATAGCGAGGTATCGGTTTAAAAACTGCCTAGTGGTGGTACACTTCTTTAGTTGAAATCTCACCTCGCAAGCAGCTTGTGCAACAGTTTGGCTACAGGCTCATAAGCCAAGCGCGCACGAGGCACTTATCTTAGGAGCAAGAATGCGTGACAAGCTAGAAAAAATCGTTGAGGCCTATGCTGAGCTTGAGCAAAAGCTTGCAGACCCAGCCGTTGTCTCTGATCCAAAAGAGTATGCTCGCGTAGCAAAAGAGCACTCTAATCAGGCGGACTTGGTTGCTCACGCCAATAAGTACATCACTGCCCTCGATGACATTGAGGCTGCAAAAGAGCTTCTCAACGCCACTTCTGATCCAGAAGAAAAAGAGATGTTGCAGGAAGATATTGCTGCTAATGAAGAGATGCTTCCTCAGCTTGAGGATGAGATCAAGGTCATGCTGATCCCAGGCGATCCAAATGACGAGAAGGACACTATCGTTGAGATTCGCGCTGGTGTTGGCGGCGACGAGGCAGCAATCTTTGCAGGCGACCTCTTCAAGATGTATGAGCGCTTTGCCGAGGCTCGTGGTTGGAAGACAGAGGTTCTGTCCAGCTCTCCTTCTGAGGCAGGCGGCTTCAAGACTATTGAGTTCAAGGTCACAGGCGATAAGGTCTATTCAGTTATGAAGTATGAATCCGGTGTTCACCGTGTTCAGCGCGTTCCTAAGACTGAGTCTCAGGGCCGCATTCAGACCTCTACTGCAACCGTTGCAGTTCTCCCAGAGGCTGACGAGATTGATATTCAGATCAACCAGGAAGACCTGCGCATCGACACCTACTGCGCATCCGGCCCTGGTGGTCAGTGCGTTAACACCACCTATTCCGCAGTTCGTATTACTCACCTGCCAACAAATACCGTTGTTCAGTCTCAGGATCAGCGTTCTCAGATTCAGAACCGCGAGGTTTGTATGCAGATGCTCCGTGCGCGCCTCTACGAGATGGAGCTGGAGCGTCAGCAAGCTGAGCAGGGCGCAGAGCGTCTTTCCCAGATTGGCCATGGCGCACGCTCCGAGAAGATTCGTACATATAACCAGCCACAGGACCGTGTAACTGACCACCGCGTCGGCTTTAACGGCACCTACAATGGCGTTCTTCTGGGCGATACGCTGCCATCCGTTATTGAGGCTCTCGCTGCAGCAGAGCGTGCCGAGAAACTCGCTCAGGCTGTGTAAGGTGCAAACTTCATGACAGATGAAGTTTGGACAATCCAGAAAATCTTGACGTGGACTACTCAGCACCTGGAAAAGAAGGGTGATGAGCATCCACGTCTTTCTGCAGAATGGCTCCTGTCCGCAGTGACAGGCCTTTCTCGCGTGCAGCTCTACACTAACTTTGACAAGCCGCTTTCCACGGACGAGCGCGCTCGTATGCGTGAGGCAATTAAGCGCCGTGCAGAGGGCGAGCCGCTTCAGTACGTGACGGGCGAGATGCCCTTTAGGCACCTGGTGCTTACGTGCGAGCCAGGCGTGCTTATTCCACGACCAGAGACAGAAGTGCTGGTAGACGTTGCGCTCGAAGGCGTTGATGCAGCAATTCCAAACGCTAACGGAGAAGTGCGTGTACTTGAGGTTGGCGTTGGAACGGGCTGCATATCGCTCTCTATTGCCACTGAGCGCCCACAGACACGCGTCTACACCACGGATCTTTCTCCTAAGGCAATTGCGCTGGCAACTCGCAACAGAGACGCCTTGGACCTCCAGGAGCGTGTAGAGCTCATTGAGTGTGACCTGGTAGAAGGCGTACCTGCTGAGCTTGCACAGTCCTTCTCGGTATTGGTGTCTAATCCGCCTTACATTCCTACAAGCGTACTTGAGCAGGAAGTTCCTGCCGAGGTCAAGGGCTTTGAGCCTGAGCTGGCGCTTGACGGGGGAGAGGACGGCTTGGACGTCTACAGGCGATTGCTGGAGGCTGCTCCGCATATGCTTCTACCTGGCGGAATGCTCTGCGTTGAGCTCTACGAGGGACACCTGGATAAAGCAGCGCACCTTGCCGAGGAGCAGGGTGTGTGGGAGTCCGTTGAGGTCAAAGAGGATCTGACGCACAGGCCACGCATTCTTGTAGCGCGTCTAGCAAAGTAGCACTTCAGACGCCTGGCGAGAAAATCTGTGCAACGCGTACCGCTGCGCATCAGACAACATCGCGCAGCACACAACAAAGAGTTGAGGGTTTATGGGAGAGTACATCAAAGTTGATCAGATGAATCCGGATGCATCTGTAGTTTCTTTAGCAGTTGAGGTGGCTCGTCGTGGTGGCGTGCTTATCATGCCAACCGATTCTGTCTATGGCATCGGCGCAGCTGCAACTCCTCAAAACCCTGGTCATAAGCGTATTTTTGAGATTAAACAGCGTCCCTCAACGCAGACGCTTCCATGGCTTGTGGGCAGTAAATCTGACCTGCAGAAGTACGCTCACATTACGCATAGACTGGGCAAATAAGCTGGTAGAAGCATATTGGCCAGGAGCTCTTACGCTGGTGGTTACCGCATCAGAGAACGTTCCTGATGAGTACGTCTTGCCAGATAACAGAACCATTGCGATCCGTATGCCCAACTCACCTCTAGTATGTAAGATTGCACAGCAGCTTGGATGCCCTTTGGCTACTACCAGTGCAAACACGCACGGGGCTCCTTCTGCAGTTGATGGATGTGGACTTGAAGCAGGCCTTATTGAGCAGGCAGACTTGACGCTTGATGGAGGTCCGGCACCCCTTGCTATTGCGTCGACCATTGTCGACTGCACAGGTGATGAACCGCGCATTTTGCGCGAAGGCGCCATCACAACCGAGGATATTCTCGCCACTGCGGGATTTGCAAAATAGATAAAAAATCCTATCCCTTTTATGTGTTTTGGCTGCAGCTTTTGCCTGCATGCGGTACTCTCTATAGGAGTGAATTTTCTAAGGAGGATGCGTATGCGTATTGCAGTTGGTTCCGATCACGCTGGCTTTATCCAGAAAGATCCTATCATTGAGCACATCAAGTCGCTTGGTCACGAGGTTTTGGACTTTGGTCCAGCAAATGACGACCGTGTTGATTACCCTGATTTTGCAGATAAGGTTGCTCGCGCAGTCGCAGCAGGTAAGGCAGATCGCGGCGTTCTGATTTGTGGCACCGGCATTGGCATTGCCATGACCGCTGATAAAGTCCCTGGCATTCGCGCAACTCCTGTTCAGACTGTTCAGTTTGCAGAGCTTGCTCGCGAGCACAATAACGCAAACGTCATTGGCCTTTCTGGTCGATTCACTGATCTTGCTGTTAACGAGGCTATTGTGGACACCTTCCTGAGTACCGAGTTTGCAGGTGGCCGCCACGCTGGACGTGTCGAGAAGATCATGCGTGAGGATGACCCTAACTTTAAGGGTGTTGACGCTGAGTAAGCAAACAGCACATAAACAGTGCTGTCTAAGCAATACATACACAAACCTGCAGGGAATGTACTGTCTAGGATAGGGTTGCAGACATTCAGATAAAACGCAGGTCAAGCTCTTGGAGGGAGCATTATGGCAGATTACGATGAGTCCAGACTTACGGTTGTTGACCACCCACTAGTTCAGCACAAGCTTCACATTCTTCGTGACAAGACAACCACCACTAAGCAGTTCCGTGAGCTTGTCAACGAGCTTGCAATTCTTGAGAGCTATGAGGCCATGCGCGACTTCCCACTTGAGGACGTCGAGGTAGAGACTCCTCTTGAGACCATGACTGCTAAACGTATTGCTGGTAAGAAGGTTGCTATTATTCCAATTCTTCGTGCTGGCCTTGGTATGGTTGACGGCATTCTTGAGCTGGTTCCATCTGCTCGCGTTGGCCATGTTGGTATGTATCGCGATCCAGAGACCCATCTTCCTCATCAGTATTACTGCAAGTTCCCTGCAGACATTGAGAACCGTACCTGCCTGGTTGTTGACCCAATGCTGGCAACCGGCGGCTCTCTCACTGCTGCTATTCAGTTCCTGCGTGAGGCTGGCGTTAAGGATATCCGTTGCCTGACCATTGTTTCTTGCCCTGAGGGCGTCAAGGCAACTCTGGACTTTGACCCAGAGGTACGCCTCTACACCTGCACCGTTGACCGTCAGCTGAGCCCAAATGCTTACATTCTCCCAGGTCTTGGCGACGCAGGTGATCGTATTTACGGCACCAAGTAAGAAGCCCATCGTTTTTCTCGCAATCTAATAGAGTTGCGAATACGTACGTTAGTACATGATCCAGTGTCCGCAGAACATGCGCACTGGATCATTTTTCTTTTTAGATCATCACTTTACGAGAAGAAATAACGGTTGACATATATCAAAAACTTAGCGAATACCAGGGGATATTGATACAACTATTTTTATCTGGACATAACTATATCTATCAAGAAAAAAGCAACATAACAGCAGTTTATTAGTGTTATAGTTGAGTAGAACAATAACGGCAGCTAACACGAGATGTGTCAGTAATGTGAGAGTTTGAGCATAAGTCAATTATTTGATTTTGTAATCGTGACTATGCATTCATTTAGTGCTAGTATCGCCGTTCGTCGCAAATATGCACGCCGAGTGGTAGATAATACACTCCAAGTGGCATATTCTTGGCATCTTAGATTGCGTTTCAAGTATGCTGAGCAGTGACGGGCAATCTGAAATGGTTGCAGATTGTATGGGGAGGTTGAGACAGAGTGGATGTTCTTGCGCAGTTGCCAGCAGAGATGGCCGAGCTGCTCGAAAGTTTTTTGCCACACGCATTGGTTGGTAACACCACCTTTGGTTTCACGAACTACATTTTCTATTTCTTAATCGCTGCTGTGATTTTTCTGATTGTCTGCTTTAGGTTTAAGAAGAAGCAGGCAGAGAGCATTGTCCCTAAGGGACACTTTGTTAATGGCGTTGAGTATCTGATTGAGTACATTAGAGATGACGTCTGCAAGGCTTCTCTTGGAGAAACTTGGCGTACACACTTCCCCTTCTTGATCACCATGTTTATGTTCATCCTGATCAACAACATCATTGGCCTTATTCCTGGCGCACACCCAGGTACCGGTACTATTGGTGTTACTGCTGCTCTTGGTCTTTGCTCCCTTGGATACTTTATGTATGTAGGTGCAAAAAAGATGGGCGTTATTGGCTACATCTTGAGTCTTGCACCAAAGGGCGTTAATCCTGTTATCGCAGCAGTTATCTGGGTTATTGAGGTCTTCTCAACATTCCTTCGTCTGGTTACTCTGGCTGTCCGTCTGTTCTGCAACATGTATGCAGGTCACATCGTTATGGGTACGTTTGCAATTCTTGCATCTATGTACTTTATGCCAGCGATTGAGAACTTCTCCGCATCAACAGCCGCCCAGGCAGGATTTTCGATTTTCTGGATCTTGCTGTTGATTATCATTTACTTGGTAGAAACTATTGTTGCTTTCATTCAGGCATACGTTTTTACCCTACTCTCTACTGTCTACATCCAGCTGGTAGAGTCTGAACACTAAGCAAAACGCTTAGTTGGTGGCATTGCCACACTGTGGTGCCAAACGGCACAAAAGATGAAGTCATCTGAGCCCACGCTCAGTTGATGATAGGTATGTATATTGGTCGCCTTGAGAGGGGCGAGCGAAAAAGGAGGAATCGTGGGTATTTTCGGATATGCTCTTTGCGTTATGGGAGCAGCAATTTGTATTAGCGTCGTAGCAACGAGTGCCGCTAACAACATGGCTCGTCAGCCTGAGGTTCAGGGTCGTCTCTTCACAGTCTTTATTCTTGGCTGCGCATTCATCGAGGCACTTACCCTAATTGGCTTCGTTGTTACCTTGATGGTTAAGTAAATTACTGTTTGTAACAGCGAAAACGCTACGTTGGAGGAATGCATGAATACGATTTGTAAGGGAGTTAAAAAAGCCAGCACAGTAGGCGCAACTGCTGCTCTACTTGTGGCAATGGCTCCCTCAGTCGCACTTGCTGAAGAGGGTGCAAGTGGTGCCGATATTCTTCTTCCAAAGCCCGCTGAGTTTGTTCCTGCTCTGATTGCGTTTCTGATCATCTTTGCTGTTGTAGCAAAGTTTGTATGGCCTTCCGTTCTACGTATGCTTGACAAGCGTCAAGAGAAGATCCAAGGCGATCTGGACGCTGCAGCAAAGGCTCGCGAGGAAGCCAACAAGGATCGTGAAATCGCAGCAGCTGGTATCGACGCAGCTAAGCAGCAAGCAGACGAGATTGTTTCTGCTGCTAAGCGTGAGGGCGAAGAAGAGCGTGCTCGTATTATCGAGCAGGCAAAGGCAGAAGCTGTCGAGATTATTACTAAGGGTAAGGGCGTTGTAGAGTCTGAGCGTCGTCATGCCATGGCTGAGCTTTCTGATTCCGTTGTTGATCTTGCCGTCGATATTGCCGGAAAGATTATTGGCAACGAGCTTTCAGTAGAGCAGCAGCGTGCTCTTGCCGAAAAGTACCTTGCGGAAGTAGGTACTCCAGATGAGCACTAATAAAGACGATCAAGACAGAAAAGTAGAGGGCTATACCAGGGCACTCCTGGAGGCTGGCCGCGCTGAGGGTCGTGCAACTGCAGACCTCGTACAGGTTCAGCATGCAAAGAAGTTCTCTCCAGAAGTTCTTGAGACTCTTGGTGCTATGCAGGCGAGTGAGGATGTCAACCTTATCAATGATGTTGCCGCTACGTTCCAGGAGCTTCTTGAAGAAGAAGACAAGACACTTACAGTAACGGTAACTACTACAATGCCTCTTGATGATGAGTTGCGTGCAAAGGTCACCGAGAAGCTCGAGAAGAACTTCAACACTCAGGTGTATCTCATTGAGCGTGTTAATCCCAAGATTTTGGGTGGCATTGTTGTTGAGGCACGTGATCATCGTTATGATGCATCGGTAAAGACACAGCTCACTCACATTAAGAGTAGGCTCTCTTCAGATCACGTTGAAAGTGAATTGTAATGACTGATAAGACCACCATACAGGAAGGAACACTAAGCTCAGATGCCGTCATGGCACAGCTTAGAGAGCGCCTTTCTAAGGTCAATTCAACCGTATCCCAGCAAGAGGTATCTGCTGTTACTGAGGTAGCAGACGGTATTGCTCGCGTTGCTGGCCTACGTAGCGCTATGGCAGGCGAGCTGCTGGAGTTCACCAGCTCCGTTACCGGCCACAGCGTATTCGGTCTTGCTCAGAACCTTGATGAAACTTCAGTCGGCGCTGTTTTGTTCGGCGAAGTTTCTGAGATTAAGGAAGGCGACGAGTGCCGTACAACCGGCCGCGTCATGGATATTCCAGCTGGTTTTGACATGCTTGGTCGTGTTGTTAACCCACTGGGCCAGCCTATTGATGGACTTGGTGCTATCCACGCTACACATCGTCGTCCTATTGAGTTCAAGGCTCCTGGCATCATGCAGCGTCAGCCTGTTTGCGAGCCAGTTCAGACTGGTCTTCTCGCAATTGATGCTATGGTTCCTGTCGGCCGTGGTCAGCGTGAGTTGATCATTGGTGACCGTAAGACCGGTAAGACCGCTATCGCAATTGACGCAATCGTAAACCAGAAGAACACCGACATGATTTGTATCTATGTCGCCATCGGTCAGAAGGCGTCTACAGTTGCAAACATCCGCGAGTCTCTTTCCCGCCATGGTGTTCTTGACAAGACCGTCATTGTTGCAGCTACCGCAGCTGATTCTGCTCCAATGCAGTACATTGCTCCTATGGCAGGTGCTGCTATTGGTGAGTTCTTTATGTATAACGATAAGGACGGAAAGCCTGCTGACAAAGATCATCCAGGCGGACACGTTCTTGTTGTTTACGACGACCTTTCCAAGCAGGCAGTTGCATACCGTCAGATGTCACTGACGCTTCACCGTCCACCAGGACGTGAGGCATATCCTGGTGATATTTTCTACCTGCACTCACGCTTGCTGGAGCGTGCATGTAAGCTCTCCGATGAAAACGGAGCAGGTTCACTTACAGCACTTCCAATTATTGAGACGCAGGAAGGCGACGTTTCTGCATACATTCCTACAAACGTCATTTCCATTACAGACGGCCAGATTTATCTGCAGTCTAACCTCTTCTTCCAAGGCCAGCGCCCAGCAGTCGACGTAGGTATTTCCGTATCTCGCGTCGGTGGCGATGCGCAGGTCAAGGCTATGAAGCAGGTTGCAGGTACCCTTCGTCTGGACCTTGCAAGTTACCGTGAGAAGCAGGCATTCTCGCAGTTCGGATCCGACTTGGATGCAACTACGCAGTACCAGCTCAACCATGGTGCTCATATGATGGAGCTTCTCAAGCAGCCACGTTACTCAGCTCTGGACGTAGTTGACCAGATTTGCGCAATTTACGCTGCAAAAGAGAACTTCATTGATGACGTCGATCTTGAGAACGTTGCTCTCTTCCGTGATGGCCTTGCTCAGTACATGAGTGAGTATCACCCACAGCTCCGCAATTCTCTGCGCAACGGAAAGATTTCTGATGAGCAGGCAGAGCGCTTGAGTGATCACATTAAGCACTTCAAGGCTAAGTTCTTGGAAGAGCATCCAAACAAGGTTGTGGATGAGGCAGAAGCTAATTCCGATACACCAGGCTCTTTTGACGCAGTAACCCAGGGTTCATTGCAGGAGTAATTACCAATGGCGAACCTTCACGAAATATCGAGGCGTATGAGCTCCATCAGGAGCACCATGCAGATTACGCGCACCATGTCGATGATTTCGACAGCGCGTGTCCGCAAGGCACTTGATAGGGCCGAGGCTGCTTCGCCATATAAGGAAGCTATTACCCTTATGCTTGCAAACGTTGCAAGCGCTAGCTTTAATCCTAAGAAACAGCCTCTTCTTGCAGCGCACAAAGTCGAGAAGAACGTGTTGTTCTTAGTCATTGCATCTGACCGTGGCCTTGCAGGTGGATTTAACATCTTGCCTCAGCGCGAGGTTGAGCATGAGATAGCACGTCTTAAGGCTAAGGGTGTATCTTCCGAGATAATTACTTGCGGACGCAAGCCAACTGAGTACTTTACGTATAGAAATATCAAGCCCAGCATGTCCTATGTAGGCATTTCCTCTGAGCCTACGGCAGACCAGGCTGATCGTATTGCCTCCTACATTATGGATGGCTATATAAAGGGTAAGATTGATCGCGTCGTAATCAAGTATTGGCATGCAAAGAACCGTGTTGACCAAGAGCAGGTTACAGAGCAACTTCTTCCTATTTCGCGCGAGAAACTCACGATTCCTAATAAACCACGTACCGAAGAAGCCCTCTCACAGGTGAAGACGTATAACAAGAGTGAATATCACTTCTCGCCATCTGCTTCTCAGGTACTCGATTCCCTGATGCCCGCTTATATCAAGACGGTCATCTTCCACGCACTTCTTGATTCTGCTGCAGCCGAGCATGGAGCACGCCGTCGTGCAATGCAGTCTGCAACTGATAATGCTGAGAACGTCTTAGGCGCTCTTAGCCGTACGTACAATCGCGAACGCCAGGGCGCAATTACCACTGAGCTCAATGAGATTATCGGTGGTGCTGCAGCATTGGAGGATATGTAATGTCAGATATGCAAGTAGAGACTTCTTCCTTTGAGGAAGCTATTCTCAACAAGCGCAATCAGCGCGTTGACGATGGCGTAATCGTTCGCGTAGTTGGACCAGTTGTCGACGTTAAGTTCGACGGACCTGTTCCAAGCATCTATACCGCACTGACGGTAGAGGATGACACGCCTGTTGGTCACGTCAGCACCGTTCTTGAGGTTGAATCTCAGCTTCACGGTGGTGTTGTTCGTACCGTCGCTATGTCGTCAACCGATGGTCTTCAGCGTAATCTTCGCGTTAAAGACACCGGCAAGCCAATGATGATGCCAGTAGGCGAGTCTACGCTGGGCCGCGTCTGGAACGTCATGGGTCAGCCAGTTGATGGTGGAGAAATTCCTGAAGACGTTGAGTTTTATCCAATTCACCACCCAGCACCTCTCTTCGAAGAGCTCACTACTGAGACAGAGATTTTTGAGACGGGCATCAAGGCAATCGATCTTCTCGAGCCTTATGTTCGAGGCGGAAAGACCGGCCTCTTTGGTGGCGCTGGCGTTGGTAAGACCGTTCTGATTCAGGAGCTTATTAACAACCTGGCTCAGCAGCATGGTGGTACCTCCGTATTCACCGGCGTTGGAGAGCGTACTCGTGAGGGTACCGACCTCTTCCTCGAGATGACTGAGTCCGGCGTTATTAACAAGACCTGCCTCGTCTACGGTCAGATGAATGAGCCACCAGGAGCTCGTATGCGTGTTGCTCTTGCAGGCCTTACTACTGCAGAGTACTTCCGCGATCAGGGCCAGGATGTTCTGTTGTTCATCGACAACATCTTCCGTTTCTCTCAGGCAGGTTCTGAGGTTTCCGCACTTCTCGGCCGTATGCCTTCCGCAGTTGGTTACCAGCCAACCTTGGCTACAGAGATGGGCGAGCTTCAGGAGCGTATTACTTCCACCAAGGAAGGCTCTATTACTTCCGTACAGGCAGTTTACGTCCCTGCAGACGACCTTACTGACCCTGCTCCTGCTACAACCTTTACGCACTTGGATGCAACTACCGTTCTTTCTCGTGCTATTACCGAGCTTGGTATTTACCCAGCAGTTGATCCTCTGGCTAGCTCCAGTTCTGCTCTTGATCCATCCATTGTTGGTTCAGAGCACTACCGTGTTGCTATGGCAGTTCAGGAGACTCTGCAGGAGTACTCCGACCTTCAGGACATCATTGCAATTCTGGGTATGGACGAGCTTTCTGAGGAGCAGCAGCGTACCGTTGCTCGCGCTCGTAAGATTCAGCAGTTCCTCTCTCAGTCATTCCACGTTGCCGAGAAGTTCACCGGTAACCCTGGTACGTACTGCACCGTTGAGGAAACTGTCCGCTCGTTTGCAGAAATTATTGACGGTAAGTGCGATGACCTTCCTGAGCAGGCATTCCGTTTTGCAGGCACCATCGAAGATGTTCGTGAGCGCGCTGCAAAGATGTCCGCTTCGGATAGCTCACAGAACTAGGATTTCTCATGGCTGAGTTGACTTGTCAGTTTGTCAGACCAGATAAGCTCCTCTACGAAGGAACTGTTGAAAGTCTGATTCTTGCTTCATCAGATGGAGAGTATGGTGTGTGGCCAGGCCACGCACCAGAAATCATTGCGCTTGGCGATGGTGTTGTAAGACTGCACATGCCTCATCCAGAGAATGAAGAAGAATCTATGACCAAGATAGTGATTTCTGGTGGATACGCAGAAATCGATCCAACAGGAGTCATTATCTTGGCAGATCATGCCCGTCGCGTTGATGACATTGATGCAGATGTTGTGCGCGAGACAAGAGACGACGTTATTGACCAGATGCTTTCTCTTCCAGAAGACGATAATCGTCGTGCCTACTACGAAAAAAAGATAGACTGGTGTAATCTACTTCTGAAGCAAGTGGTTGAGGAGTAAAATTCTCTCACTGTCGTTTTCGGAGGTTTATGGACGTCATAAAAGTAGTAGGTGGCCGTTCTGTCACAGGAGAGGTCACTGTAGAGGGTGCAAAAAACTCAGCCCTCAAATTGATGGCTGCAACCATCATGGCTCCTGGTGTTACTACACTCACTAACGTTCCTAATATTGCAGACGTTCACGTCATGGGCAAGGTGCTCAAGACGCTAGGCGCTCGCATTGAAGTCGTTGGTCTTCACGAGCTTAAAATTGATACCACAGATATTACAAGCTGGGAGACTCCTTACAGTCTTGTTGCACAGATGCGTGCATCGACTGCTGTTTTGGGTCCCCTTATTTCTCGTTTTGGCAAAGCTGTTGTGGCAATGCCAGGCGGTTGTAATATCGGTGCTCGCAAAATTGACATGCATATCCTGGGCCTCGAGGCTTTGGGTGTTGAATTTAAGGTTGAGCACGGCAATATTCACGCAAGCGCTCCTCACGGCATAACCGGCGAGACCGTTTCTCTGGCCTTTGCTTCCGTTGGTGCAACAGAGAACCTGATGATGGCATCTGTTTTTGCTAAAGGCGTTACGGTCATTGATAACGCAGCTCGTGAGCCAGAAATTGTTGACCTCGCTAATATGCTCAACAAAATGGGCGCCAACATTCAGGGCGCCGGATCTCCTGTTATCGAGATTCACGGCGTAACTGAGCTGCATCCTGTTGAGCATGAAGTTGTTGGCGACCGCATCGAGGCCGGCACCTTCCTGGCAATTGGTGCACTTACCGGAGAGCCTATTACCGTTCACGGCTTTGAGCCAAATCACCTTGGTCTGGTACTTAAGAAGTACGAGCAGATGGGCATTACCATCGAGACTGGAGATAGGTGGGCACGGGCTTCTCGCCAGCAAGATCTTAAGGCCATCGATATCCAGACGCTGCCATTCCCAGGTTTCCCAACAGACATGCAGGCACAGACTATGGCGCTGCTTGCTTTGGCTAAGGGTACCTGCATTATCACGGAAAACGTCTTTGAGAACCGCTTTATGTTGGCATCCGAGCTTTCTCGCATGGGAGCAGACATCACCATCGAGGGCCATCACGCTATTGTTCGTGGCGTCTCCGGCTTTGAGGGAGCGCAGGTCAAGTCTCCAGATCTTCGTGGTGGCGCCGCGCTTGTTATGGCTGGTCTTGTGGCCGAGGGAGAAACAATCGTTTCTGCCATCCATCACATTGACCGCGGTTACGAGGGATTTGTCGAGAAACTCGTCGCGCTGGGAGCAGATGCTCAGCGCACTACCATTCCAGACGACGACTTTATCGAAGGATAGTTTGTGTCAACTAAACCAAAGCATGCAAAACTGCTCGACAACGGGGCCTCACAGGGCACTTCGGCTGACACTGCACAAAATACTGCTACGGGAAGTACTCAAGGCACTGCGCCAAGCGCTGCAACCAATACGTCGCAGAACGCTTCAGTTAGCAGCTCTCCTTTTAGTCGCACGCAGGCAGAGGGCTACCACAAGCGCCGCAAGCGTGTCTTCAGAAAGCAGATGGTAGTCAGGTCGCTTCTGGGCCTCTTTGCTGCTGTTTTTGTTGCCGCTGTGGTGGGCGCAGGTATCTGGTATGCAAGCGTTCAAGCGCAGCTCAATAACTCGCAGGTCATTACTGCTGAGCTTCGTCAGACGCTTCAGGAGCCTTCTGCACCAAGCGACCCCTATTATATGCTGCTTCTAGGAACCGACGGCCGACCTGGCGAGACTGAATATCGTGCGGATTCCATTATTTTGGCGCGCGTTGACCCTATTCATAAGCGTGTGACCATGCTTTCTATTCCACGAGATACCCGTGTCTTGTGGAAGGGTTCTTACATGAAGATTAACGCCGTCCACTACTATGACGGCGCAAATGGCATGGTACAAGCTGTAAATGAACTGTGCGGCGTACATATTGCCCACTATGCAGAGGTTAACTTTGATGGTCTTGCAGGCATTACAGATGCTCTTGGTGGTGTAACCGTAAACGTTGAGCAGTACATGCGCGATACAGAGAACTTCAGCGACGTTGTTGAACTGTACCCTGGCGTTCAGAAACTGAACGGTGCTCAAGCACTCTTCTTTACTCGTGTTCGCTACGCTTTTGCAGACAGCGATTACACCCGCATGCGCCATCAGAGAACCTTCATCAAGGCTATGATTGCTCAGATTCTGAACACAGGAGACCCTGTAGCCATTGCAAATACTGTCAATTCAACAGCAAGCATGGTTATTACCGATCTCTCTGTCTCAGACATTATTTCTTTGGGCACTCAGATGATTGGCATGAACACTGACAAGGATATTTATACGGCATACGTACCATCCGAGGGAACAGAAATTGACGGTCAGTCGTATGTCATTGCAGATGAAGATGCACTTGCAAAGATGATGAAAGTAATTGATGCAGGAGACGATCCGTCTAGTTTAAATGGACAAACAGATGCCGAGGCAAATGCTGAGGCTGCCGAGAAAAGTTCAGAAGAGTCCTCAGAATCTTCAAACAGCTCTTCTCGCCAGTAAAACTAAGCACCGTTTTTGGGTATCATTCAAGTGTTAGAAATATTATCGTTGCGTAGCGCAACTGATTTTGCATGAAAAAGACTGTCAAGCAGTCGTCGGAGGAGATTTATGGCCAACGATAACGTACAAAACGAACACACGCTGACAAAAGCCGGCGAGGACTATCTTGAGGCAATTTATCGCATTGCACTTGAGCAGCCAGATGACGATAAGAGCGTCCGCTCCGTTGATATTGCCGAGAGCCTTGATGTTTCCAAGGCAAGCGTCAACAAGGCTCTATCCCAGCTTAAAGAGCAGGACATGGTTGAGCAGAGTCGTTATGGTCGCGTCACGCTGACCAAAGAAGGCGAGGCAAACGCCCGTACCACATGGCGTGCTCACCGTGCGCTTCGCACCTTCCTTGAGGAGGACTTGGGCGTAGACACAGAGACTGCAGACGCAGAAGCTTGCCTTATGGAGCATTCACTTTCTGTAGACACGCTGGCTAAGCTCATCACCTTCCTTGAGAAGCGTGGAATTGAGATTCCAAGTAAGTAACGTAACCTGGCGCTTATGCAAGCTAGGTACGTATAAAAGCGCCTGTCATTTGAGTTTATCGGCGGCAAAACCGTCATTCTTACAAGCGCACGTTAGGTGTGCAGAGCCAACAGGGCTCATAGGTGAAAGGTAAACACATGAAGGCAATTATCCCAGCAGCAGGTCTAGGTACGCGTTTTCTACCTGCAACAAAGGTAACCCCTAAAGAGCTGTTGCCTGTTTTGGATAAGCCCGTCATTCAGTACGTAGTAGAAGAGGCTCTTGAGCCAGAAGAGGTTGATGAGGTAATCATCATCAATTCTCGCGAGAAGCCACAGATTGAAACCTACTTTGCTGAAGACCAGAAGTTCGAGGCAGATCTTTCTGCTCGTGGAAAGCAAGACCTTGCCGAGAAGGTCCATGCAGCTTCTGCACTTCCTGTTTCCTTTACTTATCAGGACAATCCTCGTGGTCTTGGTCATGCCGTGCTTTGCGCTGCAGACGGTGTAGGTGACCAGCCATTCTTTGTACTTCTTGGTGATTACTTTGTTCCAGATCGTCAGATGTGCATCCGCATGGCAGAGATTTCCAAGCAGCACAACGGCGCTTCCGTCATTGCAGTTGCTCCAGTTCCTGCAGATCAGGTGAATCGCTACGGTATTATCGCAGGTGAGTGCATCTCTTCTCCTTCAGATAACTCTGAGGGCGAGGGTGCTATTTGGAAGGTAACAGGTCTTGTCGAGAAGCCCCGTCCAGAAGACGCACCTTCTCACCTGTTTATTGTTGGTCGTTACCTGCTTTCTCCAAAGATTATGGAGCTCCTGGCAACTCAGGGCCCTGGCGCCGGCAACGAGATTCAGTTGACAGATGCAATGGAGCGTCTGCTTGCTGAGGAAGAGATGTATGCGCTGGTAATCGACGCGGAAGAGGGCTGCGATACCGGTACTCCTGCAGCTTGGGCAGCAACTAATGCTCGTATGGCGCTCTCTGATCAGAGTTCTGCAGCAGCATTTAAAGAGGCGCTCGGCAGCTATGCCAACCGCATTGGATAAAAGACCCGACATACTCCGTTTTGGCAGCGATGGCTGGCAAGCCCGCTATGATAAAGGCTTTACCAGGGATAATGTAGTTAGACTTGCAGAGGCCCTTGGTACCGTCTGGTCAGAGGAGCTGCCTGGCGGTATTGTGTTTGTCGGCTTTGACACACGCTTTGAAGCAGATTCGTCTGCTCTTGAAGCCGCTGCAACATTGGCTTCCTTTGGTTTAGACGTGCGTGTATCCGAGACTTTTTGCCCCACTCCATCTGTTTGCTGGGCCTGTGCACATCATAAAGATGTGGCTGGTGGCCTCATTATTTCTGCAACTGAGCTTTCCTGCGAATATTGCGGTATGATTATTCGCGCTGCTAATGGAGGTCCTGTTTCTCGCGATTTTCTCCAGCGCGTGGAATCCGCAACGCCGCTTGAGCCAACAAATCAGCGTGGAACTTTTACCACAACAGATATTGTGACGCCTTATAAAAGTGCGCTGCTTAATCAGATTAATGTGTCTGTTATTAAAGAGCTACGCCCGAGCGTGGTAGTTGATCCTATGTATGGTGCAGCAACAGACCTGCTTGCTGACGTACTTTCCGTAGCTGGATGTGTTGTACATCAGATGCACCAAGGTCCTGTCAGGGATTTTGGTGGCATTCACCCACAACCAGCGGACCCTTGGGCTGATGAGTGCTCTTCGATGGTGGTAAGCCGCCATGCACAGTTGGGCCTTTTGCTTGATTGTGACGGAGACCGCGCTGCTGCCGTAGATGAAACCGGCCGACTTCTTAGTCCACACGAGCTTATCCCGCTTATCACTCGCCATCTTGTACAAAATAGAAAGCAAACCGGCCGCGTTGTTTCTACACTGACCTGTTCGGCAACGGTATCCAGGCAAGCGGCTCATCTTGGGCTAGAGTCTGCAAGTGTGCCTGTTGGATTTGCTCGACTTTATTCAGAGATTGAGCAAGGAGACGTCCTTCTCGCCGCAGAGGAGTACGGAGGCATTTGCATTCCAAGCCACCTGTTGGAGCGAGACGGTCTGCTTGTAGCCCTGCTTATCGTCGAAATGCTAGCGTATACCCATAAATCGCTTGCACAGCTTGTCTCTGAGGACGAGGCTGAACTAGGTCGCATGTGTTATAGCAGGCGAGGAGTGCGACTAGATGCTGCAGCTACCCAGGCGTTCAGAAATATCCTTCCAGGTCTCAATCCAGAAAACGTTGCAGGTAAAGTTCCTGTTTCGGTAAGCCATGCCGATGGCCTTAAGCTTCAGTTTAAAGACGATTCTTGGGTGCTCATTCGTCCTTCTCGTATGGATGCGCTGGTACGCGTGTATTCTGAGGCCGCTAACGAGACACTTCGCGATCAACTTCTTGATGCAGCTTGCCAGATTGTAAAAGACGAGATTTAGCCCAAACAAAGCGTGTCGAGAAGACCGTTTAAATGGCAGTGTAAAAGACATCGCAAAAGGCAGTGTAAAAACGCGTAAAAGGCAGCGTGAAAAGACAACGTCAAAAACGTGTAAAAAGGCAACGTTAAAAACGCGTAAAACTCGCACCAAGATAATGCCAAAAATGCGTAAAAAGCTAACGCAAAAAGACAACACTATATATAGATGAAAAATAAGGGATTACCACAAGGATATACACGTAATTTAATGAGTAGAATACTCATCAGTTCACTAAAGACTACGAATTGTGTAGAAATTGTGGAGGAATTAAGAAGATACAAAATCTTCTTCACAAACGAGTCGTAAGTGCGTATAGTTATTCCCCGCGCCGCGCACCACGCAATGTGAAATCGCAGCGCAGCGAACCTTGAAAACCGGATACTGCGATCGAAAGATCAGCAAAGACAGACAAGCGAAATTCGAATTTGAACATTTTGTTCAATAGTCAATTCATAATTTCAGCGAATCCGAGATCAGCGGGATTTTAGAGACGTGGATTCAACTCAACTTTAAATTGTACTGACTTTTAGTCAGTTTAATTTTGAATGGAGAGTTCGATCCTGGCTCAGGATGAACGCTGGCGGCGCGCCTAACACATGCAAGTCGAACGATTAAAGCACCTTCGGGTGTGTATAAAGTGGCGAACGGCTGAGTAACACGTGGGCAACCTGCCCCTCTCATTGGGATAGCCACGGGAAACCGTGGATAATACCGAATACTTCGAGTCTCCCGCATGGAAGACTCGAGAAAGCTCCGGCGGAGAGGGATGGGCCCGCGGCCTGTTAGCTTGTTGGTGGGGTAACGGCCTACCAAGGCAATGATGGGTAGCTGGGTTGAGAGACCGACCAGCCAGATTGGGACTGAGACACGGCCCAGACTCCTACGGGAGGCAGCAGTGGGGAATCTTGCACAATGGGCGAAAGCCTGATGCAGCGACGCCGCGTGCGGGATGAAGGCCTTCGGGTTGTAAACCGCTTTCAGCAGGGACGAGGCGAAAGTGACGGTACCTGCAGAAGAAGCCCCGGCTAACTACGTGCCAGCAGCCGCGGTAATACGTAGGGGGCAAGCGTTATCCGGATTCATTGGGCGTAAAGCGCTCGTAGGCGGTCTGTTAGGTCGGGAGTTAAATCCGGGGGCTCAACCCCCGTTCGCTCCCGATACCGGCAGACTTGAGTTTGGTAGGGGAAGGTGGAATTCCTAGTGTAGCGGTGGAATGCGCAGATATTAGGAAGAACACCAGTGGCGAAGGCGGCCTTCTGGGCCATAACTGACGCTGAGGAGCGAAAGCTAGGGGAGCAAACAGGATTAGATACCCTGGTAGTCCTAGCCGTAAACGATGGACACTAGGTGTGGGGGAATATTTCTTCCGTGCCGCAGCTAACGCATTAAGTGTCCCGCCTGGGGAGTACGGCCGCAAGGCTAAAACTCAAAGGAATTGACGGGGGCCCGCACAAGCAGCGGAGCATGTGGTTTAATTCGAAGCAACGCGAAGAACCTTACCAGGGCTTGACATTTAGGTGAAGCGGCGGAAACGTCGTGGCCGAAAGGAGCCTAAACAGGTGGTGCATGGCTGTCGTCAG
Organism: Lancefieldella parvula; assembly: GCA_023300185.1. GTDB lineage: Bacteria > Actinomycetota > Coriobacteriia > Coriobacteriales > Atopobiaceae > Lancefieldella. The sequence goes on along the minus strand of CP097092.1, from coordinate 1,542,316 downwards.
CTCGTGTCGTGAGATGTTAGGTTAAGTCCTGCAACGAGCGCAACCCTCGTCGTATGTTGCCAGCGGTTAGGCCGGGCACCCATACGAGACCGCCGGCGTCAAGCCGGAGGAAGGTGGGGACGACGTCAAGTCATCATGCCCCTTATGTCCTGGGCTACACACGTGCTACAATGGCCGGCACAATGGGCTGCCAACCCGCGAGGGTGAGCGAATCCCTAAAGCCGGTCCCAGTTCGGATTGGAGGCTGCAACCCGCCTCCATGAAGTCGGAGTTGCTAGTAATCGCGGATCAGCACGCCGCGGTGAATGCGTTCCCGGGCCTTGTACACACCGCCCGTCACACCACCCGAGTCGATTGCACCCGAAGTCGTCGGCCTAACCTTTTAGGAGGGAGACGCCGAAGGTGTGGTTGGTAAGGGGGGTGAAGTCGTAACAAGGTAGCCGTACCGGAAGGTGCGGCTGGATCACCTCCTTTCTAGGGAGATACCCTCTTTAGAAGAGATAACACTAACTTTTTTGACGAGTAGTTCCCGTCTTTCCCGTTGATGTCTTTGTTGCACGAAAGTGCGCAGTATTCGGTCTCGAGGGTTCGCCCTCGCGTACCTTGAGAGCTGCATAGTGTGACAAACAAAAATTCGATTTTCTTCAAGAAGATCGCATCTGATCGCATTTGATAAGTAATTATCAAAGTGCAAAAAGTATGTTCAAACCATCGAAAAGAAGATGGTAAGGGCAAACGGTGGATGCCTTGGCACAAGAAGCCGATGAAGGACGTGATAAGCTGCGATAAGCCACGGTAAGGAGCACATATCCTGTGACCCGTGGATTTCCGAATGGGTAAACCCACCAAGAGTCATTTCTTGGTACTTCCTGCTGAATATATAGGCAGGATAGAGGTAACCGGGGGAACTGAAACATCTAAGTACCCCGAGGAAGAGAAATCAAACGAGATTCCCCTAGTAGTGGCGAGCGAACGGGGATATAGGACAAACCGTCAGTTGCGCAAGCGCTGGCGGGGTTGTAGGACCATTCATTGTGGAGTTACAAAACTTCGTGGAAGCAGAATAGCTTGGAAAAGCTGGCGAGACAGGGTAAAAGCCCCGTACGCGAATCTGCGAAGACTCCCGAGTGGCACCTGAGTACTGCCGGACACGTGAAACCCGGTGGGAACCTGGGGGGTCCACCCTCCAATCCTAAATACTCTCTTGTGACCGATAGTGAACCAGTACCGTGAGGGAAAGGTGAAAAGCACCCCTAGCGGGGAGTGAAATAGTACCTGAAACCGTTTGCCTACAAGCAGTCGGAGCAGACTTTTGTCTGTGACGGCGTGCCTTTTGTAGAATGAGCCAGCGAGTTACGGCATGTGGCAAGGTTAAGCTAAAAAGCGAGCCGCAGCGAAAGCGAGTCTGAATAGGGCGAGTGAGTCGCATACCGTAGACGCGAAGCCAGGTGAGCTATCCATGAGCAGGCTGAAGCGGGGGTAAGACCCCGTGGAGGGCCGAACCCACTTAGGTTGAAAACTGAGGGGATGACTTGTGGATAGGAGTGAAAGGCCTATCAAACCTGGAGATATCTCGTTCTCTCCGAAATAGCTTTAGGGCTAGCCTCGGATGTTTACCAATGGGGGTAGAGCACTGAATAGTTGCGGGGGCTTCACCGCCTACCAAGATTAATCAAACTCCGAATACCATTGGTCTAGAATCCGGGAGTCAGAATATGTGGGCTAAGCTGTGTATTCGAAAGGGAAACAGCCCAGACCGCCCGCTAAGGTCCCAAAATCAATGCTAAGTGGCAAAGGATGTGCGTTTGCTCAGACAACCAGGATGTTGGCTTAGAAGCAGCCATTCATTTAAAGAGTGCGTAATAGCTCACTGGTCGAGTGGACATGCGCCGACAATATACGGGGCTAAGCATTGTACCGAAGCGGCGGATCAGTACTTTGTACTGGTGGTAGGAGAGCTTTCTGTACGGGTTGAAGCAGTTGGATAACCAACTGTGGACTGTCCAGAAGTGAGAATGCTGGCATGAGTAACGAGAGACATGTAAAAAACATGTCCGCCGTAAACCCAAGGTTTCCTGGGCAAGGCTAATCCTCCCAGGGTTAGGCGGGAGCTAAGGCAAGGCCGGAAGGCGTAGTCGATGCACAACAGGTAGAAATTCCTGTCCCTCCAAAAGAGCGTTATCACCAATGGGGTGACGGAGCAGGGTAGCTAGGCGGGGTTCTGGACGTCCCCGTGATGGCACGTAGGCTGAGAAGTAGTGAAATGCGCTTCTCATGTGGCTGAGGTGTCGGACGAAGCAATTGAGTGAAGCTAGTAAGCCCATACTTCCAAGAAAAACCTCTAGGGAGCTCTGAGGAGCCCGTACCGCAAACCGACACAGGTGGGTGGGTAGAGCATACCAAGGCGATCGGGAGAACTATGGTTAAGGAACTCGGCAAAATTGCCCCGTAACTTCGGGAGAAGGGGTGCCGGTTTCGGTGAAGGGATTTACTCCCCGAGCTAAGATCGGTCACAGTAAATAGGTCCAAGCGACTGTTTATCAAAAACACAGGACTCTGCTGAAGTCGTAAGACGACGTATAGGGTCTGACGCCTGCCCGGTGCCGGAAGGTCACGAGGAGTTGTTAGCATTAGCGAAGCAGCGAATCTAAGCCCCGGTAAACGGCGGCCGTAACTATAACGGTCCTAAGGTAGCGAAATTCCTTGTCGGGTAAGTTCCGACCTGCACGAAAGGCGTAACGATTTGGACGCTGTCTCAACCATAGACCCGGTGAAATTGCACTAGTCGTGAAGATGCGACTTACCCGCAGAAGGACGGAAAGACCCCGTGAACCTTTACTGCAGCTTGACATTGGCTGCCGGTTCGTCGTGTAGAGGATAGGTGGGAGACTTTGAACCAGGGACGCCAGTCTCTGGGGAGTCACCCTTGGAATACCACCCTCGACGTTCTGGCATCCTAACTTGCGACCGTTATCCGGCGTGAGGACCGTGTCAGGTGGGTAGTTTGACTGGGGCGGTCGCCTCCTAAAATGTAACGGAGGCGCACGTAAGGTCTGCTCAGGATGGTCGGCAACCATCCTTTTGAGTGCAAGAGCATAAGCAGGCTTGACTGCGAGGCCTACAAGCCGAGCAGATGGGAAACCAGGTTCTAGTGATCCGGCGGCTCAGAGTGGTATGGCCGTCGCTCAACGGACAAAAGGTACTCCGGGGATAACAGGCTGATCTTCCCCAAGAGTCCACATCGACGGGAAGGTTTGGCACCTCGATGTCGGCTCATCGCATCCTGGGGCTGGAGCAGGTCCCAAGGGTATGGCTGTTCGCCATTTAAAGCGGTACGCGAGCTGGGTTCAGAACGTCGTGAGACAGTTCGGTCCCTATCCTCTGTGGGCGTAGGAAAATTGAGGGAGGCTGCCCCTAGTACGAGAGGACCGGGGTGGACGGACCTCCGGTGTACGGGTTGTTAACCAATAGCATTGCCCGGTAGCTGAGTCCGGTCGGGATAACCGCTGAAAGCATCTAAGCGGGAAGCCCATCCCAAGATGAGTTTTCCTTTCGGTAAGACCCCTTGTAGACTACGAGGTTGATAGGATGCAGATGTAAGTGCTGTAAGGCATTCAGTCGAGCATTACTAATCGGTCGAGCTCTTCTTTTCTTTAATATATTTTGAACTGATGCGTGATTTTTGAAGCCTTTGAATTTAACGTCACACTGTGCGGCCCTCAGGGCACGTGAGAAAACCCTCATGAAACAAGAATACCCCTTGTTGGTCAGCGACCATGGCAGGGGAGGCACACCTGGTCCCATTCCGAACCCAGAAGTTAAGCCCCCGAGCGCCGATGGTACTGCGGAGTAAGTCCGTGGGAGAGCAGGACGTCGCTGACCAACAAGGGGCATTTTTATGTCGAGAGGATCTCACGTTTGTGGGGTCCTCTTTTTTTGGTAGCTACAGCATTTGTTTTCTCGACATCTTTGTTTGAATTTGAAATTCTACATTTGAGACAATTCAATATATGTCGAAGGATCGTCAGATAAGTCTTAAAGCATCTTATACAGTAAGAATTATGTCTTTAGGGTCTTAAGGTACATTGGTGTTAATCTTGTTGTCAGCTTGATTCAATACGATCACCCTTTTTGAGGCAACCTTTCCGGAATTTGTGAGAATTGTTGAAGCCAACAAACATGCCTTCAGAAGTTGTATAAGTAGCATTTTCAACTTTTTAATGGCAGCTAACCTAACGTTTTATTACTAAATGTAAAAGTGGTATACTATCTCATCAGTTCACTAAAGACTACGAATTGTGTAGAAATTGTGGAGGAATTAAGAAGATACAAAATCATCTTCACAAACGAGTCGTAAGTGCGTATAGTTATTCCCCGCGCCGCGCACCACGCAATGTGAAATCGCAGCGCAGCGAACCTTGAAAACCGGATACTGCGATCGAAAGATCAGCAAAGACAGACAAGCGAAATTCGAATTTGAACATTTTGTTCAATAGTCAATTCATAATTTCAGCGAATCCGAGATCAGCGGGATTTTAGAGACGTGGATTCAACTCAACTTTAAATTGTACTGACTTTTAGTCAGTTTAATTTTGAATGGAGAGTTCGATCCTGGCTCAGGATGAACGCTGGCGGCGCGCCTAACACATGCAAGTCGAACGATTAAAGCACCTTCGGGTGTGTATAAAGTGGCGAACGGCTGAGTAACACGTGGGCAACCTGCCCCTCTCATTGGGATAGCCACGGGAAACCGTGGATAATACCGAATACTTCGAGTCTTCCGCATGGAAGACTCGAGAAAGCTCCGGCGGAGAGGGATGGGCCCGCGGCCTGTTAGCTTGTTGGTGGGGTAACGGCCTACCAAGGCAATGATGGGTAGCTGGGTTGAGAGACCGACCAGCCAGATTGGGACTGAGACACGGCCCAGACTCCTACGGGAGGCAGCAGTGGGGAATCTTGCACAATGGGCGAAAGCCTGATGCAGCGACGCCGCGTGCGGGATGAAGGCCTTCGGGTTGTAAACCGCTTTCAGCAGGGACGAGGCGAAAGTGACGGTACCTGCAGAAGAAGCCCCGGCTAACTACGTGCCAGCAGCCGCGGTAATACGTAGGGGGCAAGCGTTATCCGGATTCATTGGGCGTAAAGCGCTCGTAGGCGGTCTGTTAGGTCGGGAGTTAAATCCGGGGGCTCAACCCCCGTTCGCTCCCGATACCGGCAGACTTGAGTTTGGTAGGGGAAGGTGGAATTCCTAGTGTAGCGGTGGAATGCGCAGATATTAGGAAGAACACCAGTGGCGAAGGCGGCCTTCTGGGCCATAACTGACGCTGAGGAGCGAAAGCTAGGGGAGCAAACAGGATTAGATACCCTGGTAGTCCTAGCCGTAAACGATGGACACTAGGTGTGGGGGAATATTTCTTCCGTGCCGCAGCTAACGCATTAAGTGTCCCGCCTGGGGAGTACGGCCGCAAGGCTAAAACTCAAAGGAATTGACGGGGGCCCGCACAAGCAGCGGAGCATGTGGTTTAATTCGAAGCAACGCGAAGAACCTTACCAGGGCTTGACATTTAGGTGAAGCGGCGGAAACGTCGTGGCCGAAAGGAGCCTAAACAGGTGGTGCATGGCTGTCGTCAGCTCGTGTCGTGAGATGTTAGGTTAAGTCCTGCAACGAGCGCAACCCTCGTCGTATGTTGCCAGCGGTTAGGCCGGGCACCCATACGAGACCGCCGGCGTCAAGCCGGAGGAAGGTGGGGACGACGTCAAGTCATCATGCCCCTTATGTCCTGGGCTACACACGTGCTACAATGGCCGGCACAATGGGCTGCCAACCCGCGAGGGTGAGCGAATCCCTAAAGCCGGTCCCAGTTCGGATTGGAGGCTGCAACCCGCCTCCATGAAGTCGGAGTTGCTAGTAATCGCGGATCAGCACGCCGCGGTGAATGCGTTCCCGGGCCTTGTACACACCGCCCGTCACACCACCCGAGTCGATTGCACCCGAAGTCGTCGGCCTAACCTTTTAGGAGGGAGACGCCGAAGGTGTGGTTGGTAAGGGGGGTGAAGTCGTAACAAGGTAGCCGTACCGGAAGGTGCGGCTGGATCACCTCCTTTCTAGGGAGATACCCTCTTTAGAAGAGATAACACTAACTTTTTTGACGAGTAGTTCCCGTCTTTCCCGTTGATGTCTTTGTTGCACGAAAGTGCGCAGTATTCGGTCTCGAGGGTTCGCCCTCGCGTACCTTGAGAGCTGCATAGTGTGACAAACAAAAATTCGATTTTCTTCAAGAAGATCGCATCTGATCGCATTTGATAAGTAATTATCAAAGTGCAAAAAGTATGTTCAAACCATCGAAAAGAAGATGGTAAGGGCAAACGGTGGATGCCTTGGCACAAGAAGCCGATGAAGGACGTGATAAGCTGCGATAAGCCACGGTAAGGAGCACATATCCTGTGACCCGTGGATTTCCGAATGGGTAAACCCACCAAGAGTCATTTCTTGGTACTTCCTGCTGAATATATAGGCAGGATAGAGGTAACCGGGGGAACTGAAACATCTAAGTACCCCGAGGAAGAGAAATCAAACGAGATTCCCCTAGTAGTGGCGAGCGAACGGGGATATAGGACAAACCGTCAGTTGCGCAAGCGCTGGCGGGGTTGTAGGACCATTCATTGTGGAGTTACAAAACTTCGTGGAAGCAGAATAGCTTGGAAAAGCTGGCGAGACAGGGTAAAAGCCCCGTACGCGAATCTGCGAAGACTCCCGAGTGGCACCTGAGTACTGCCGGACACGTGAAACCCGGTGGGAACCTGGGGGGTCCACCCTCCAATCCTAAATACTCTCTTGTGACCGATAGTGAACCAGTACCGTGAGGGAAAGGTGAAAAGCACCCCTAGCGGGGAGTGAAATAGTACCTGAAACCGTTTGCCTACAAGCAGTCGGAGCAGACTTTTGTCTGTGACGGCGTGCCTTTTGTAGAATGAGCCAGCGAGTTACGGCATGTGGCAAGGTTAAGCTAAAAAGCGAGCCGCAGCGAAAGCGAGTCTGAATAGGGCGAGTGAGTCGCATACCGTAGACGCGAAGCCAGGTGAGCTATCCATGAGCAGGCTGAAGCGGGGGTAAGACCCCGTGGAGGGCCGAACCCACTTAGGTTGAAAACTGAGGGGATGACTTGTGGATAGGAGTGAAAGGCCTATCAAACCTGGAGATATCTCGTTCTCTCCGAAATAGCTTTAGGGCTAGCCTCGGATGTTTACCAATGGGGGTAGAGCACTGAATAGTTGCGGGGGCTTCACCGCCTACCAAGATTAATCAAACTCCGAATACCATTGGTCTAGAATCCGGGAGTCAGAATATGTGGGCTAAGCTGTGTATTCGAAAGGGAAACAGCCCAGACCGCCCGCTAAGGTCCCAAAATCAATGCTAAGTGGCAAAGGATGTGCGTTTGCTCAGACAACCAGGATGTTGGCTTAGAAGCAGCCATTCATTTAAAGAGTGCGTAATAGCTCACTGGTCGAGTGGACATGCGCCGACAATATACGGGGCTAAGCATTGTACCGAAGCGGCGGATCAGTACTTTGTACTGGTGGTAGGAGAGCTTTCTGTACGGGTTGAAGCAGTTGGATAACCAACTGTGGACTGTCCAGAAGTGAGAATGCTGGCATGAGTAACGAGAGACATGTAAAAAACATGTCCGCCGTAAACCCAAGGTTTCCTGGGCAAGGCTAATCCTCCCAGGGTTAGGCGGGAGCTAAGGCAAGGCCGGAAGGCGTAGTCGATGCACAACAGGTAGAAATTCCTGTCCCTCCAAAAGAGCGTTATCACCAATGGGGTGACGGAGCAGGGTAGCTAGGCGGGGTTCTGGACGTCCCCGTGATGGCACGTAGGCTGAGAAGTAGTGAAATGCGCTTCTCATGTGGCTGAGGTGTCGGACGAAGCAATTGAGTGAAGCTAGTAAGCCCATACTTCCAAGAAAAACCTCTAGGGAGCTCTGAGGAGCCCGTACCGCAAACCGACACAGGTGGGTGGGTAGAGCATACCAAGGCGATCGGGAGAACTATGGTTAAGGAACTCGGCAAAATTGCCCCGTAACTTCGGGAGAAGGGGTGCCGGTTTCGGTGAAGGGATTTACTCCCCGAGCTAAGATCGGTCACAGTAAATAGGTCCAAGCGACTGTTTATCAAAAACACAGGACTCTGCTGAAGTCGTAAGACGACGTATAGGGTCTGACGCCTGCCCGGTGCCGGAAGGTCACGAGGAGTTGTTAGCATTAGCGAAGCAGCGAATCTAAGCCCCGGTAAACGGCGGCCGTAACTATAACGGTCCTAAGGTAGCGAAATTCCTTGTCGGGTAAGTTCCGACCTGCACGAAAGGCGTAACGATTTGGACGCTGTCTCAACCATAGACCCGGTGAAATTGCACTAGTCGTGAAGATGCGACTTACCCGCAGAAGGACGGAAAGACCCCGTGAACCTTTACTGCAGCTTGACATTGGCTGCCGGTTCGTCGTGTAGAGGATAGGTGGGAGACTTTGAACCAGGGACGCCAGTCTCTGGGGAGTCACCCTTGGAATACCACCCTCGACGTTCTGGCATCCTAACTTGCGACCGTTATCCGGCGTGAGGACCGTGTCAGGTGGGTAGTTTGACTGGGGCGGTCGCCTCCTAAAATGTAACGGAGGCGCACGTAAGGTCTGCTCAGGATGGTCGGCAACCATCCTTTTGAGTGCAAGAGCATAAGCAGGCTTGACTGCGAGGCCTACAAGCCGAGCAGATGGGAAACCAGGTTCTAGTGATCCGGCGGCTCAGAGTGGTATGGCCGTCGCTCAACGGACAAAAGGTACTCCGGGGATAACAGGCTGATCTTCCCCAAGAGTCCACATCGACGGGAAGGTTTGGCACCTCGATGTCGGCTCATCGCATCCTGGGGCTGGAGCAGGTCCCAAGGGTATGGCTGTTCGCCATTTAAAGCGGTACGCGAGCTGGGTTCAGAACGTCGTGAGACAGTTCGGTCCCTATCCTCTGTGGGCGTAGGAAAATTGAGGGAGGCTGCCCCTAGTACGAGAGGACCGGGGTGGACGGACCTCCGGTGTACGGGTTGTTAACCAATAGCATTGCCCGGTAGCTGAGTCCGGTCGGGATAACCGCTGAAAGCATCTAAGCGGGAAGCCCATCCCAAGATGAGTTTTCCTTTCGGTAAGACCCCTTGTAGACTACGAGGTTGATAGGATGCAGATGTAAGTGCTGTAAGGCATTCAGTCGAGCATTACTAATCGGTCGAGCTCTTCTTTTCTTTAATATATTTTGAACTGATGCGTGATTTTTGAAGCCTTTGAATTTAACGTCACACTGTGCGGCCCTCAGGGCACGTGAGAAAACCCTCATGAAACAAGAATACCCCTTGTTGGTCAGCGACCATGGCAGGGGAGGCACACCTGGTCCCATTCCGAACCCAGAAGTTAAGCCCCCGAGCGCCGATGGTACTGCGGAGTAAGTCCGTGGGAGAGCAGGACGTCGCTGACCAACAAGGGGCATTTTTATGTCGAGAGGATCTCACGTTTGTGGGGTCCTCTTTTTTTGGTGAGAAATATTCGAAAATAGCATAAAAATTTTTACTAAAAATACATATTTATTACGTATTATATATTTATTGTGTATCACAATATTTACATAATTTTCTTAATTAAATACCGTTCACGGAAGATAATTTTTACTATTTGATGTTATCTAATTTCAACATTTGTGCATTTCTGCATACATTTTGTCACTAATCTGTCTTGAATCTGACCATATTTCACCTACCGTTCACCTAAACCTTCTCACTTTCTGACAAATTTAGCTTGATTATTTATCGCACACCAAATTTTTAAATGAAAAATGTTAGAGCGCTTGTAGCGCTTGAGTATTTAAATAGTAAGGAGAGCTTTATGGAGTCGGAAAACAAAGAAGAAGTTGGAACAGAGCCGCTGCTAGGTGGGTCTTCTCGCCATGTGATGGGTGACTATAGCAGGGTAGTTCCACCGCAGCACTTCCTCAGAACAATGGAAAAGACCAATAGGCCGCTCGCGCTTTGTGCAGAGCCCTGCATGGGCAAGACTATGTTTTTGCGTGAGTTGGCGGATTATGCGCAGTCACACGGATGGACTGTGTATGAGATTTCTCTTTCCAGCCTTTCAGCTCAAGAGGCAACTCAGATTCTTACTAAGAAAAGTACTTCTATCTGCAATGCTAAGAAATCAAAGGCGGTTAAAAGGTTAGTTCTTATTGATGATTTTCCTCCGTCTGACGAGTATTTTGTTGCTCGTCAGGTTAAATCAATTGCACGCCTTCGTATGGCTGGTTGTCTTGTTGCGATTTCTTTATCTCCTGAAGCTCGTCAGTTAATCGAGGAAGTCCCTAGCGTGTATGTTTTGGGAAAGAATGAGCTGCTCACGTTTATGCCTGGAATAGATAATTCTGAACAATCAATTCTGACTAATATGAGATTGACGCGCGGCATTCCAACACTTGTTTACTCTTTGCCAGTTACATTTTGCGAGCATGAAGACGCGGATGTTCCAATTACGTATCTAACTAGTCTTGCTTGCGTTGCATCGTATATGCTCAGAAGCTCGCTAGGCATTGAGGAACTTAGGCTCAGGCTGGGCATGATGTTGCTCGGCGTTGGTTCTTTTGATGATTTAAGTCGTATATGCGGACAAGTTGATCTTGAGTATTTGGCCAAGATAGAGCAAGATGCGCCTTTCTTTGGCGTGCATGTAGAAACTAGACGTTTCTCGTGTATTCATGCTACAAGATTTGATGTGTTGAACTTTAATAAACAGGAGCTTGTGGCTCTAGCGAGTAAGCACGAAAAGCTTAGTTCTGAAAGCTATAGCCCTGCTCATCGATAGAGAAGATTTCTCTAAGGCTGCATTTGTAAGCTCGCTGGTTAGAGAAGAGATTATCTGGGAAATTGTTCTTTCTCATGCAGCGGAATTTGTAGACGCTGGATATATTGAGCTGGTAGATAACGCACTTACTGCCACGCATTCTGACTGTACGCTCGATAACTCAAGTAAAAAAGCTGCTAAGGGAATGGTAGATTCGCTGTCTACTGCTAAGGGGCCGATGAATACTAAAGATGCTGATAGGGCATTCAAAAATCTCACTTCATTTAACGGATTTCTTAAGCAAACGGCATATATGACTTTACTGAAGTTGATTTTGCAAAAGCCTCTGCCACCCTTGAAGGAAGACCTTGAGCTGGGTCCACTAGAGAAGAAAATTGCTCTACATAAACGCGCAATTGATTTAGCTGTGCAAGGAAATTTTAAGTATGCCCTTCAGCTACTGCTTCTTGAGCAGCAGTATGAGAAAGCTGCATCAATAACCTCGTCAATTCAAACTGTTGACGTGGAATTGTTTTACGCATTGCTGGGTGTATATCAAAAAGAATTTGATACACGCACTTCTGGCGCGCTCTCCTTCTTACAAGAAGGTGAGGTCGGAGGCTTAAAGGGGTCTGTAGGACTACTTAAATGCGTTCGCTACCTTTTTGAAAAAAGCTCTTCTGTGGGAGACTTATACGATACCGAGCAGCTCATTAGCCAAGCAGAACTGCAGGGTAATCGTATGATTCAAGTGCCCGCGCTTCTTATTGGAGCTCTTCTCAGCCTCAGAAGCAGAGCATATCCCAAAGCACAGCTCCAGGCGAGAAGGGCGGTGCTGCTAAGTAGGGAATGGGATTCACTATATGTGGTGCAAGTCGGAAAGATTATTGAAGATATTGCGGGATTTTTCTTGGGCGTTAAACCTACGGAGAAAAGCCTTGAGGCAATTACCCATCCATCGCTAAAAGCTGCATGTAGAACAATATACAAAGCTCTCTTTAAGAGCGTAAACGGACATGCTCCCGTTTGGCTGGATGCGGTTGAGTATGGAGTTCCAGAAAATGCCATGTGGCTTGTGAGAGCGCTTCTGTCTGATGAGTCTGAGTTTCAGCAGTGCTTAGAACGAGAAATGCCAGAAGAATGGCTCCATTACTTACGTTCAAACGAGGGAAAACGAGACATAACAAAATGGAGAGCATTTAGACAAGGGGCAGGGGATTCTCGGACTGAAGACTCCGCTCTGAAAAGCCTGCACGTAGAGAAGGTAAATAATGCTCATCCTGGAGTTTACCTTGCTCTTCTCGGCAGATTTAGTTTGTCGGTTCAAGGGGAGGAGATTGCCGGAAGAAAAATTGCTTATCGTTCGGCAAAGGCGCTGCTTGTGTATTTGGCGCTGGCCCACAATCACATGAGCTTTAGGTCGCAAATTGCTCAGCAGATTTGGCCTGAGGCTGATCAGGCACATTGGCAAGAGCGCCTGTATCAAGCTACTCGGGTTATTCGCAAAGAGGTGCAGGAAATCAAGAAAGGCTGTGAGCCTTTGGAGGCATCTCGGATTGAAAGAACACTTGGTTTTAATCCCCAGCAGGTAACCGTAGATATTGATATTTTTACGCGATTAGCAAAGAGTGTCGCATCATCAAACAGTGATGAAGACATAGTGCACCTGGCTAAGCAGGCAGAAGAGCTTTATCAAGGTGATTTGTATCTTCCCGAGGATGAGTGCTTTAGGTTTGCAGACCCCATCCGCATTGCTTTGAGAGATCAATACATAGACACTATGGTGACGGCTTCAGCGGCAGCCTTGAGGATTACTCACTATACGCTTGCAGTGCATTTTGCAGAGCTTGCCTACCTTGTTGATGATATGCGAGAAGACACGCTTATGGCACTTATCCAGGCGCTCAGAAAGTGTGGCCGGGCGCAGGATGCGCAGCATTACTACGATTTGTACGTGCAGAAATACGTTATGAAGCGTAGAAAAATGCCGTCTAAACAGCTCAGGATGATTGCAGGTGCAGAAAAGGGAAAAGAATCAATAGAAACTAGTGGTGGAGAAATAACGAAATTGGGATTTTACGACGCCATGTAGTGTGATTCAAGCAGTTAGACGGGGTATGATATATAAGTTGAATACTGTGTCTATCAACCGAAGATAGATGCCCGACGTCAAGGAAAAAGCTATGCCTAATTTCCTCTCTAAGATTCTGTCCTTTGGCGCTGACAAGGACCTCAAAGCATATCAGCGTATTGTCGAGAAGATCAATGCGCTTGAGCCAACAATGCAGGAAATGAGCGATGAAGAGCTTCAAGCCCAGACCGAGAAGTTCAAGGCTCGTTATGCCGAAGGAGAAAGCCTAGACGATCTTCTCCCAGAGGCTTTTGCGACGGTACGTGAGGCGTCAGTAAGAACTATTGGTCAGCGTCACTTTGATGTCCAGCTCATCGGTGGTATCGCGCTGCATAAGGGCACTATCGCAGAGATGAAGACCGGTGAAGGTAAGACGCTTGTCTCCACTCTTGCTGGTTACCTTAACGCACTGAGCGGCGAAGGCGTTCACATCGTTACGGTCAATGACTACCTGGCTAAACGAGACAGTGAGTGGATGGGCACCATCTACAAGTTCTTGGGCATCAGTGTTGGCCTTCTGCAGAACGGCATGCGCCTGAGCCTTAAAAAGCCTGCATATGAGGCAGATATTACCTACGGTACAAACTCAGAGTTTGGCTTTGACTACCTGCGCGACAACATGGTTACTCGCCCAGAGATGCGTGTTCAGCGTGGACACCACTACGCCATCGTCGACGAGGTTGACTCCATCCTTATCGATGAGGCTCGTACTCCTCTGATTATTTCTGGTGCCGGCACTAAATCCGCAGGTACCTATAAGGATTTTGCAAAGGCAGTTCGTGGATTAACTCCAGATGTTGACTTTGAGATGGATGAGGCAAAGCACACCATTGCAACAACAGAGATTGGTCTCGAGAAGGTCGAGCGCGCTCTCAACATTGACGATATCTACAACGATGAGACTGGCCAGCTAGTCAATCATCTTCAGCAGGCGCTGAAGGCTGAGTATATGTTCCATCGTGACCAGCAGTACGTTGTCATTGATGGCGAAGTAAAGATTGTTGATGAGTTTACCGGTCGTATTATGGAAGGCCGTCGCTATTCTGAGGGTCTTCACCAGGCAATCGAGGCAAAAGAGAACGTTCAGGTGCGTGAAGAGAATCAGACTCTGGCAACTATTACGCTCCAGAATTACTTCCTCATGTACGACAAGCTCTCTGGTATGACTGGTACCGCAATGACCGAGGATGCAGAGTTCCGTGAGGTTTATCACGTTCCTGTTCAGGTTATTCCACCTAACCGTCCGGTTAAGCGTGAGGACCTCGATGACCTGGTCTATCGTACTATTGACGCTAAGTTTGAAGCTGTCGTAAGAGACGTTGAAGAGCGTCATCAGAATGGTCAGCCAGTACTGGTTGGTACCGTTTCCATTGACAACTCCGAGCGTATTTCTCGTATTCTGTCTAAACGCGGCATTAAACATAACGTTCTGAACGCTAAGTTCCATGAGCGTGAGGCACAGATTATTGCTCAGGCTGGTCGTGAGGGTGCAGTTACTATTGCAACCAACATGGCAGGTCGTGGTACCGATATTCTTTTGGGTGGCAACCCAGATGTCATGGCTGAAGATATCCTTCGTAACCAGGGAATTGAGCCAGCTGAGGCTACTCAGGAGCAAAAAGAGGCTGCGCGCAAAGAAGCAAAGGAAATCTGCGCTACTGAGCGTGAGGCAGTAACCGCCGCGGGTGGTTTGTGTGTTATCGGTACTGAGCGTCATGAGAGCCGTCGTATTGACAATCAGCTTCGTGGTCGTTCTGGTCGTCAGGGAGACCCTGGTCAGACCCAGTTCTACCTTTCTCTTGAAGATGATTTGATGCGCCGCTTTGGTGGAGATCGCATGGATGGCGTTGCAGCAATGATGCAGCGCTATGAGCTTCCTGACGATATGCCAATTAAGGCAAAAATTGTTACCAAGCTTGTCGAGGGTGCCCAGCGCAAGGTTGAGGAAGTCAACTTTGCAATGCGTAAGAACGTCCTTGATTACGACGATGTTATGAACAAACAGCGTCAGGTCATTTACGCAGAGAGAAACAAGATTCTTGACGGCAAGGATCTTATGGAGCTCATCGAGACGGTCACTGCTTCTACTACTCAGCGCATTTGCGAGGAGTTCTGTTACGGAGATGCTGACGAGTGGGATCTTGAGGGTCTTGAGAAGTGGCTCACTGAACTTACTGGTAAGACTGATCTTCCAGAGTTTACTGAGGATACCAAGTTTGAGCAACTTGAAGAGGATGTCACCGCATTTGTCCAAAAGACTTTTGACGAGAAGACCCAGAAGCTTGGCGAAGAAGTTATGCGTGAGCTTGCTGCTCAGGTAATGCTTCGCGTCATTGATACTCGTTGGATGGCATACCTCCAGGAGATGGATTACCTAAAGACCGGTATTGGTCTTCGTGGCTTTGGTCAGCGCGATCCTTTGGTTGAGTATAAGACCGAGGCATACGAGGCATTTACGCTACTTGTAAACACCATGTATGAGGACTTCCTTCGCACTATTCTCCGTCTTGAGCTGGTTAATCGTCCACGTCAGAATACTGAGGCAGAGGCCTTCCAAAATGCTCACTATTCTGGTGGAGAAGAGACGGACGGCGATCAAAAGGCACTTAAGCAAGGCAAGAGCATGCTTAAGAATGCCGCAGCTATTGGAAAGAGTCCACAGGGAACCGGCGCCAGCCAGTCTTCTGTATCAACCTACCGTAAGTCTGACGATCCAAATCCTTACGTCAACGTTGGTCGCAATGACCCTTGCCCATGTGGAAGTGGCAAAAAGTTTAAGAACTGCCACGGCCGAAATAGGTAAGAATGGCTGATACAGAGGTTGTTTCGCTCCAAGCTTTAGCGGAGCGTCTCTCTGAGGTAGAAGGATATCTTCACCTCACTGAGAAGCGTCAGCAAATTTCAGAACTTGAGGCAGAAAGTGCTCGCCCCAATTTTTGGGACGACGCTGAAGCTGCGCAAAAAATAATGACTCAACTAGCATCACTTCGCGATGATGTTGCTGGTATTGATAGGGCTAAAGAGAAACTCGGTGATGCTGAGGCCGCTTTTGAGCTTGGAACAGAGCTTGGAGACCAAGCATCACTCGACGAATCTCAAGCGCTTGCGGCATCTCTTGAAAAAGACTTGTCGGAGCTTGAGCTTTCAAGCTGGTTTACTGATGAACTTGATCACGGTGATGCAATTGTTACTATTAAGCCTGGTCAGGGTGGTCTTGAGGCTCAAGACTGGTGCGAGATGCTTTTTCGCATGTATCTCAAATATTGTGACCGCCGTGGTTGGAAAGTTGATATCAACGACGCTCCTGTTGCGGAGGTTATTGGTCTTGACCGCGCAACCTTTACGGCAAGTGGCAAAAATGCTTATGGCATGCTTCGTGCAGAACAGGGCGTGCATCGTCTGGTAAGAATTTCTCCTACTGACGATAAGAAACGCAGGCAGACGTCATTTGCTGGCGTTGAAGTTTTACCTGTTCTTCCTGAAGACATTGAGGTTGACATTGACCCTAATGACCTGCGTATTGACGTTTACCATGCATCTGGTCCAGGAGGTCAGGGAGTTAACACTACAGACTCGGCAGTTCGTATTACACACATTCCAACAGGAACGGTAGTAACCTGCCAAAACGAACGCAGTCAACTTCAGAATAAAGCTGCAGCAATGAATATCTTGCGTAGTCGTTTGTATGAGATTGAAAAGGAGAAACGCGAGGCTGAGCTGGATGAGCTTCGTGGTCCAAAGAGAGAAATCTCGTTTGGCAATCAAATTAGGAGTTATGTTCTTTATCCTTATCAGCTCATTAAGGACTTAAGAACAGGTACAGAAACAGGAAACGTAGAGTCCGTTCTTTCAGACGGCGATCTTGATCAGTTCATCATTGCGTACCATCGCTGGGTTGTTGGCGGAAAGGATTAGTGTGCAAAAATCTACTTGGCAAAAGACCTTTAAAGATTCGTTCTTTATTGTCCTTGGCTGTGCAATTTTTGCAGTTGGCCTTGATGTATTTGAAGTTCCTAACGGACTTGCGGCTGGTGGCATTACTGGTTTTGCAACGATTATTAGAGCTGTTGCATTACCTTTTGGTTTTGATTTGCCAGTTGGTATGCAAACAATCGCCATGAATATCATTTTGATGGCTTTTGTTGCAAAAAGCGGCAACAAAAAATACTTGCTCAAGAGCGTTGTAGGCTTCTTAATTTCCAGCATTTTTGTCGATTTATTTGCACCTTTTTTACCAGCTCTTGGCGCCAATGATCTTATGCTTGCTGCTTTGTGGGGCAGTATTATCTGTGGTTTTGGTCTTGGCCTTGTATTTAGAGCGGGTGGAAATACCGGTGGTACAGACATCATTGCTCAGGCGGTTTCCAAGCGCTTTGGTATTCCATCAGGCACCGCAATCATCATTGTTGATATTGTCATCATTATTGCAGCTATTCCGGTCTTCTCGCTAGAAAACGGTCTGTATTCTAGCTTGGCAATCTTTGTCACAGGAAAAATGATCGACTTTGTCATCGACGGACCAAGGTCCGAGCGTTGCGTTTATATTATTTCTTCTGAGCACGATGCCATCGCTCACGAGATTCTCTATAACCTTAATCGTGGCTGTACGGAGCTTCAGGCGCGCGGACTGTGGAGTGGTGCGCACAAGCCTGTTTTGATGTGCGTTCTTGGTCGTACGGAGGTTGTTCAGCTGAAAGTTATCGTTTCCGAGATTGACCCCGATGCACTGGTATTTGTTTCAGAGGTCCACGAGGCAATCGGCGAAGGCTTTAAGTCATTTGAGGCTTTGCAAAGCTAATCGCTGCTAATCGCTGTTTGGTCAGCAAGTTGCTCGACAGATGGTCCTGTTGAACTTCGGTGGACGTGTGTGGCTGGATCCGATTAAACACAATTGCACGTAAAAATTTTGCGATGTAAGAAGGCGACCTGTAAAAGGTCGCCTTCTGTGTTCGCTTAATAAATGATGAAGCGCAAGTCTTACTTAGCAGGAAGAATAGAAGGAGTGACGCAGACAACATCCTTAAGTCCTGCGGCTTTGAGCTCTTGGATCTGCTCGTCAGTTGCACCTGTATCAGTAATCAGAAGGTCAATATCCTCTGCAGAACCAAACTGGAAGTTGGAAGTAGTGCCCAGCTTAGAAGAATCAGCAACAACATAATGCTTTCTAGAGCGCTTGAGCATCTGAGCGTTGATTGCTGGCTCAGGAGATGTTGCAGAAGTAAGACCAAATTCTCCCGAGAAACCCGTGCAGCCCAAGAAGCATTTAGCAGCAGTAATGTGCTGGATGCACTCAAGAGCGGTATCACCAGTCATGGAAGCGCGTGGAGGACGGATGTCACCACCAGTAAGGATGATAGAAAGATCATGGATGTCCTCAAGCAACAGTGCCTTGCCGTTGTTTGTAACAACAGTTACGTCGTGAGCATCAATCCACTCAAGCATCCCAAGAGCAACGGAGCTGGTGTTGATGAAGATGCAATCGCCATCCTCAACGTAGCGAGCGGCCTCGCGGGCAATTGCTTTGTTAGAGCGAATCTGCCTTGAGCCAGAAGGACGACCATAAGGATTAAGCAGGGTAGCAATGCCATACTGACGAGTCAGGATGCCGCGCTTTTCAAGAAAGTCCAGGTCACGTCTGATAGTCAAAGAAGAGACCTCAAAGTGATCAGCAAGCTCTAAAACACTTGCTTGTCCCTCTTTTTCTAGCAGCTCAGTAATTGCCTCGCGACGTGAATCTACGTAAGCCTTACTCCTTTTCATAAATGCCCTCCCTTTATGAGCAACATTTTTTCTTTGAATGTTCATTCATCAATAAAATAGAACATCAGAAGAAGGATATCAAGATATTTCAGAAAATAATAGTGTAAATATATATGAATGTTTTAGATTATAAAAAATTTAACATATAAACTTTACATGGGATAATAGAAGGTGCTTCAATTACGTTCATAAAAAAATGAACATTTGTATAGTTACTTGGACAAAAGATAAGCTGAAAAAATATGAACAACTTTGATAACTGTTTTATTAAAATTGATTGAAGTTAAGAACGTTTCGTGGCATATTATCAAGTTATTAAGACTTGTCATGAGACGGCTTTGAGCCAATGTGTCTCATAAAGAGAAAGGCAAGGTAGTGCTGTGTTAAGTGATCTCCTTACCGAAGACCTGGTGCAGCTCAATGTTGTAGCTTCTAACTGGGAAGATGCAATTAGAAAGTCTGCGCAACCACTCGTTGATAACAAAAAAGTAACTGAGGGCTATGTTGATGACATCATTAAAGGTGTCAACGAACTTGGCCCTTATATTGTTATTACCGAGCATGTTGCTCTTCCTCACGCACGTCCTGAGTCCGGCGCACTTGAGCCTGCAGTAGGCATTACCGTGCTTAAGGATTCCGTTGAGTTTGGCAGCAAAGACAACGATCCAGTTAAGTTTCTTTTCCCACTTGCAGCAAAAGATAGTGAAGGACACCTTAGTGCCCTTCAGTCTCTTGTTGAATTGCTGAGCGATCCAGATTTCTTTGCTCAGCTTGAAAAAGCTCAGTCACCAAAAGATGTTGTGGACCTTGTCCACGCAAAGGAAGGTAGGTTGTAATGGCTGATAAGAAGTTCCACGCACTGGTTTGCTGCCGTGCAGGTATGGGTTCTTCCATGATGCTCAAGATCAAGATTGACCAGGTCATCAAAGAGAATGATCTTCCAATCGAGACCGAGCACGGTAATCTGGATTCCCTGATTGGTTTCAATGGCGATCTTGTCATCACCATGTCTGACCTCACCGATGAGCTCAACGCTGACGATCGCGTTCCTTCTGCAGTTGGTATTACCAACATTGTTGACAAGGCAGAGATGAAGGAAAAGCTCACCGCTTGGCTCGCAGAGCACAACGCATAAGCTCCCCTTTGTATCTTTTTGGCGGGAGTTTCTCGTCATACGCAACATGAGTTGCCTTCGGCGAGAAGCTCTCGCCAAACCTTTGACAAGAGGTACTTGTCACTTGATTGAGAGAACTTATCTGAGTAGGTTCGTCGGTTTATTTGCTGAAAGGGATTACGCATGCTCAATGCAATTCTCATGCAGCTTAGAGACACAGCCGTCATCATGGGCATTATTGCTCTTGTCGGCCTCTTGCTGCAGAAGAAGTCCGCTGTGGACGTCTTCTCCGGAACTGTGAAGACCATTATTGGCTTCATGATCTTCAACATTGGTTCTAGCGCTATGTCTGCTCAGGTCAACATCTTCAGCGACATGTTTAGTCGTGCATTCGCTGTTAAGGGCGTTGTAACCCAGGTTGAGGTCGCAACTGCTCTTGCGCTGAACACCTACGGTACCGAGGTTGCTCTTGTAATGGTTCTTGGCTTCATCATGAACCTTGTATTTGCCAAGATTACCCCATTCAAGTCCGTCTTCTTGACTGGTCAGCACTTCCTATACTTCTCCTGCGTACTTGCACTGGTCTTTATTGCTCTTGGTCTCCCAATGTGGGTCACCATTGTTCTTGGTGGCGTCATTCTCGGCTTCTGCGGTGCTGCACTGCCTTCGTTGTGCCAGCCATTCGTAAACAAGCTTGATTGGTGGAGACTCCATCGCAATCGGCCACTTCAACTGCATCGGTTATGCATTCTCCGGTTACGTTGGAAAGCTTTTTGCTAAGAAGAACGAGGAGGAAGGCGAGAAGGAAGCTAAGGAGCTCCCAGAGTTCTTCAAGCTCTTCAAGGACTTTGTCTTCTCCGTTGCTCTCTTCATGATTGTTCTGTTCTACGTTGTTACTATTGCATGCCTTGTCACCGGTCACTTTGGCGACACTCTTGCAAACAACAAGCCATTCACCAGCTACTTTGGTAACGATATGTGGTGGATTTGGCCATTCCTTGCTGGTCTTCAGTTTGCTGCTGGTATGTCCGTTCTTGTTTACGGCGTCCGTCAGTTCATTGCTGAGATTACCGCTGCATTTGTCGGCATCTCCGAGAAGCTCATTCCAGATGCACGTCCTGCAGTCGACTGCCCTGCAATCTTCCCATTTGCACCAAACGCCGTCATCATCGGTTTCATTGGCTCCTTCCTTGGCGGCCTTGTCGCAATGGCACTTATGGTTGCATTCCACAGCCCAACCATCATGATTCCTGCAGCAGGCATCTGCTTCTTCTCTGGTGGTACTTGTGGTGTTTGTGGTTACGCTTATGGCGGATGGCGCGGTGCTCTTCTTGGCTCCTTCCTGGTTGGTATCTTCCTGACCGCTGGTCCTCTGATTCTCTATCCTGCATTTGCTCAGCTGGGAATTGCAGAGGCATCCTTCCCTAATGTTGACTACAACATCGTTGGTTCTATCATCTACGGCATCGGCTCACTCTTTGGTCTTGCCTAAGCCTAGATTTCTGTAGTACCTACTCAGCTCTACGGTTTCTTAGGGCGCTCGTGGAAAGCCCGCGGGCGCCCTTTTAAAAGCTTCACAACAAGGAAAAACATGGCAGACGAGAAGAACAACAAAAGTGTTACTGAGTCAGTGCTTGGCGATATGTTTGGTCTCAGCGTTGACAAACAGCCTGCTCCAGAGCTTCCCAAAGATCAGTTAGTTCTAGAAGTTCTTGAAGATAGAACTCGTTTGATGGTTCAGGGAATTCTGTACTTGTTTCTGGCGTTTGCTGCTCTTGCTCTGACATTTTTCTTTTGGGTTTACGCCAATGTAAGTGGCAACATTTTGGGTCTTGTTGGTGTTATTGCAGGACTCACCATTACGTGGTTTGCATCACGAGCCATGGGAAAACGCTTTAGTCGTTTTGCCAGCGGCATTCATGTTATTGATTTTGGACAGAAAAACGTATTTATCTTTGCAAAATCCGACAAGAGAAAAGCACTTGTCGTTCCTTATACCAAGATTAAAAGCTACAAACTCATCCGACAGGGCAAGGCATTGCGCCTACTTCTTGAAGGCGCTTGGGTAAGCCATCCTTCCGGATTTGAATTTGTAGACATTAACCGTCCTTTTATGGCCACTACGCTTGATCAAATTCAAGAGCAGATCGAGCAGCTTATGGCTCAGCACAAGGTCAAAGAGACGCGTTAGCTCAGCATGTAGTAAGTGTCTTTGAGCGCTGCCTCACAGACAGATAAGGAGTTGTAATGGCAACTGAAAAAGAGCAGGTTCAGGAGTTTCTCTCCATTGTGGGAAAGTCGCTTCATCAGTATGTAGAGAGCATCGATTTTGATGCCCTTTCTGCAGCTAAAAAGCTTATTTTGGATGCAGAGGCAAAGGGTGGCCGTCTGCACGTAACCGGTATTGGTAAGCCAGGTCACGTCTCTGGTTATGCTGCATCGCTTTTCTCGTCAACCGGAACTCCAACCTACGAGCTTCACGGTACCGAGTGCGTCCATGGATCTGCTGGTCAGACTCGTCCTGGTGACGTAGTCATTGCTATTTCCAACTCCGGCGAGACGGGCGAGCTCAAGGCTACGGTAACCTGCCTTAAGAACGTTGGTGTGCACATTATTGCGCTGACTGGCAATCCAAACTCTTGGCTGGCAAACGAGGCAGAGGTTGCTCTCATTGCAGGCGTTGAGCAGGAGGGCGATTCCATGAACAAGCCTCCACGCGCCTCGATTCTGGCTGAGATTATGGAGCTCCAGTGCCTCTCTATCCTGCTTCAAAACGAGTATGGCCTTAACCCAGAGCAGTACGTTAAGTGGCATCCCGGTGGAGCTCTTGGCGCGTCCATTCGCGAGGGCAAATAACCCCAGATAAACACTGTAATACGTACAGAGGAGTTTGCATGTCAACATTTAAGGGCGTTATTGTCCCTATGGTCACGCCGTTTAACCGCGACGAAGAGCAGTCTATTAACTACGAAGCAGCTGAGCAACTTCTAGAAAAGCTTATCTCCGAGGGCGCTGACGGTATCTTTACGTTTGGTTCTAACGGTGAGTTCCACGTTTGTAATCCTGACGAGAAGATCAAGTTCTCCAAGTTTATTATCGAGAAAACCGCAGGTCGTCTTCCTGTTTACGTAGGAACCGGCGCTTGCTCAACAAAAGAGGCTCTCTACATGAGTCGTGAGGCAGAGGCAATTGGTGCAGACGCACTTTCTGTCATCAACCCTTACTTCCTGGGAATCTCTGACCAGCAGCTGGTTGAGTACTTCAAGACTGTTGCTGCAAGCGTAAAGATTCCTGTCCTTCTGTACAACATTCCTAAGGGAACCGGCAAAAACATCTCTAAAGAGGCCGTTGAGCAGCTGGTAACCATTGAGAATATCAAGGGTATTAAGGACAGTTCTGGCAACATTGATAACCTCAAGGATTATCTGGACACTGCCGCTGGTCACGACGTAGACGTACTTGTTGGCTCTGACGGAAAGATCTCTGAGGCCCACGCTCTTGGAGCTCAGGGTACTATTGCAGGTACCGCAAACCTTATTACTAAGGTTGTCGTTGACCTTTGGAAGGCTCTTGAGGCAGGAAATGCAGAAGAGGCAGCTCGCCTGCAGGCAGAGATTGAGCCAATCCGCGACATCCTTCACCTTGGAAGCACACCTCAGACGCTTAAGCGTTCTCTTGAGCTTGCTGGATATCCTGTTGGCCCTGCTCGTTTCCCGGTTACTGAGGTTGCAGAGGGTGTTGACGAGAAGATCTATGCAATGCTTGACCATTACGGAATTGCTCATAACTAAGTATCAAAAATGACGGGTTTCTCGCCAGCTCAATAGGGTAGTGCGAGATACGTTTACAAGGAGATGTTGTATATGAAGATGCAGAAAGCTGCTGTTTCTCAGGCACTGGTAGATACCTGTGCGTTTGCAGTTGTTCGCGTCCCAACGGTTGAGCGTGGTATTGAAATTGCTGAGGGTCTTGCTGAAGGCGGCGTTCATGCAATGGAGATCAGCTACACCCTGCCAAATGCAGGCGAGGTTATTGCTGCAATTAGAGAGCGTCTTGGTGACAAGATGATTGTTGGTGCAGGTACCGTTATGGAGCCAACAACTGCTCGTCTTGCTATCATGGCTGGCGCTCAGTTCATTGTTGCTAACTGCGGCTCTGATGAGGTTGCTCGTATGTGTAACCTGTATCAGATTCCTTACGCACCTGGTTGCACTACTATGACTGAGGCAAACCACAGTCTTGAGATGGGCGCTGCCTTTATTAAGTGCTTCCCAATTTCTAACGTCTATGGTCCTGAGCTGGTTAACCTCTTTAAGACTCCAACCCCTTGGATGCCTCTGATGGCTTCTGGCGGCATTAATCTTGACAACCTTGCTGAGTGGCTTGAGCGTGGCGTTGATTGCTGCGGCATGGGAAGCCTGCTTACTAAGGGCTCAAAAGAGGAGATTGCCGCTAACGCAGCCAAGGTTCGTGCCATCATTGATGAGACACGTGCAAAGATGCAGACTGCATAACAGGTGCAAAACTTACCTGCAGGTGGCGTATAACTAACGCTTAACAACGTTTTTCTCGCGATTTTTAGACCGCCTCTTCTGTAAAGAAGAGGCGGTTTTTCTGTGGATGAACTGCGTGACGTATAACATACCTGCACTTTTGGTAAAATAAATTCTGTATCTGTCTCTTCGGAGTAAGAAAAGGAGCAACTGTGGCTAATCATTTTCGCACTGATGAGCAACAGGAGTCCTCGTTTGATGACCGTTTTGGGGTAATTTCTCAGGATGATCTGAACCAGCTTGACCAGCAAGATGTTGTAGCTGATCAAGTTGAAACTCAGGACTTTTCTGCTGATGTGCCAGTGGCCCAGGCTGCTGAACCTGTAACAACTGTATCTGATCCATTTGCTTCTGGAGCAGAAGCTGTACACGTGGTAACTGCTGAGCAGCAAAACAACCCTGAGCAGGCACCTCTTGATCGTGCAAAGTTTTTTGCAGATCTAGCTCAAGATGCGCCTAAGGTAGAGCGTACTGGTACTCCAACCATTTCTTTCAAGAACGCTTCGCTTGTGTATCCATCGCAGCCAAACCGTCCAGCACTTGATAACATCAGCGCTGATATCTACCCAGGTGAGTTTGTCTTTGTAGTTGGACACTCTGGTTCCGGTAAGTCATCTCTCTTGCGTCTTATTACGCGCGAGCAGAAGGCAACTCACGGACAGGTTATTGTTGCTGGTCAGGATCTTACACGTATGCGTAACTCCAAGGTTCCGTATCTGCGTCGCCAGATTGGTACCGTCTTCCAGGACTTTAAGCTTCTGCCCGATAAGACCGTCTATGAGAACGTATCCTTTGCACTTGAGTGCATTGGCAAGCCTCGTCCTGTTATTGATATGCAGGTTCCAGAGGTTCTGCGTCTGGTAGGCCTTGGTCAAAAGATGGAGCGCTTACCCAGACCAGCTTTCTGGTGGTGAGCAGCAGCGTGTTTCCGTTGCTCGCGCAATGGTTAACCGCCCACCACTGCTTATCTGCGACGAGCCTACGGGTAACTTGGACCCAGCAATTTCTCTGGGCATTATGAAGCTTCTTGACCGCATTAACCGTGCGGGCACTACGGTTGTAATGGCAACACACGATCGCGAGATGGTTGACTCTATGCGTAAGCGCGTTATTGCTCTTGAGGCTGGTCACATTGTCCGCGACCAGGAGAAGGGAGGCTATGGCTACTATGGGGCTCTCTAATTTTGGATACTCTCTGCGTGAGGCCGGAAGCCACTTTAGAAGGAACTGGTCTACCGCTCTTGGTGCAATCGTAACCATCTTCTTGTCTCTGTTCATCATCGGCCTGTTTATTCTTGGCTCCGCTCTTATCGAGAACATGGTAGGAAGTGTCGAGAACCGCGTTACTATCCAGGCATTTCTTTCTGATGATGCAGATCAGGCCGCAGTAACCGCTTTCCAGCAAGAGGTTCAAGGCTGGGATACGGTTGAGTCTGTAACCTATAAGAGCAAAGAGCAGGCTCTTGAGGAGTACCGCACCACCATGAGTTATCGCAATGCTTCTGATGCGGTTTCTGCTCTTGATGGCCAGAATCCAATTCCTGCATCTCTTGTAATCAAACTCAAGGATCCTAAGGATGTTCAGGAAGTTGCCCAGCGCATTGCTTCTTCATCATCTTTTGCAGCCATTGCGGATAATAAGAGCAATCCATCTGGTGATGTTCAGTATGGTCGCGAGACCGTTGAGCGCCTGTTTAGCGTAACAGCATACATTCGTATTGGCGCTATTGGCCTTGTTGGACTTCTGGTGTTTGTTGCCTTTGTCTTTATTAACAACACCATTCGCCTTGCTATTAATGCTCGCCGTCGTGAGATTGCAATCATGCGTCTGGTCGGTGCATCTAACGGCTTTATTCGCGGACCATTCCTTATGGAAGGCGTGCTTGAGGCTCTTATCGGCGCTCTTCTCGCCATTGTCGTTTTGGTTGTTGGAGCCCACATGCTTCTCCCGGTTATGGCAGAAAGCATGACCTTCTTGACCTTTGCTATTCCAACAACGGTCATGCTGGGTATGAGTGGCCTTTTGCTGCTCCTTGGCCTGCTACTGGGACTCTTTGGTTCTGCTATTGCTATGGGCCGCTATCTGAAGGCATAGCAACTAAGCAACCTGGTACTTCAATTGTCAAAGTGAAGTATCAATTAAGAAAGTTTTTTACATAAAGATTGCAAGGTAAGACCTCGTGAAAACCGTTCACGGGGTCTTTTTACGTTAAACGGTATTTACTAAATTGCAGGTAGAATGATATTTTTAAGGATGAATTGTTAGGCCACGTACTTGAATGGGGGCCAAGTATGGAGACCAACCTGCACAAATTCCAGGCTTTTACTTCCGCGGCGTATCACAGTAGCTTTACGGTGGCGGCAGAAGAGCTGGGATGCACTCAGTCGTCTATTAGTCGCATGGTGGCAAGTCTAGAAAAAGAGTGGGATGTCCGCTTGTTTAACAGACATGGCGGCTATGTAAGTCTGACTCCTGAGGGAAAGACGCTTTTGCCTGTTGCAGAAGAGGTGTGCCAGGCATACAGCAAGTTGAGCAATCAAGTGAATCGCGTCAGCGCCATTGAGATGGGCGATCTTGTTATTGCAGCGCCTTCGAGCTTTCTTTCACGAGCACTGCCAGGTCATTTGAAGAAGTACATGACCGATCATCCAAACATCAAAGTTGAAGTTATTGAGTGTACGTATGGAGAAGCCCTGCGTCTTATTAGCAAGGGTAAGGTGGATATTAGTTTTACTATGACTCGCGCAACTGAGCAGGGATTTACTTCAACTTTATTTGATCATGATGAGGTTATTGTTGTTTCTCAAAAGGGACATTACGAGAAGGACCTTGAGACAATTCCTGTTAAGCGTCTTATTGAAGAACCCTTTATTGTTGATATTGAGACAGCTCCTCTGCTTCAGAAGCAGCTCAAAAACGCACGTATGACATTTGCATCATCGGATTCATTCACCATTATGTCCATGGTAGAGTCGGGTCTTGGTGTAAGTTTGTTGCCACTTGAGGCAACAAAAGGTACAAATTTTGATATTGATGTACATCATCTAGAAACTCCCGTACATCGTAATGTCTTTATTACACATCGTGTAAAAGGCGAGATGTCGCGCACTACAGAAGAGTTTTTAAAGTATTTGAGTTAAAGATTGATACATAGCTGTGTACGTTAACTATTTGAAAATTGCATAACTGTTATTAGATTTTGGTAAAGATGTAAAAAGATTTAACTACCGCTCGCGGTTATAGCCTTTACGCTTACGGGTTTATCTGACGCCCAGAGGGCGCTACTCCTTTTTCAAATCGCTTCGGGTGCAAACATAGTCTCATCAAGTTCTTCGTCCGAGTAATTACGGGAAGGAGTGGGACATGGCAGAAAATGCCGAGGCACCTGAGATGCAAAAGTCGTTGAGTCTATTCAACTTCTTTACCATCGGATTTGGTGCGATCATTGGTACCGGATGGGTGCTCCTGGTAGGCGACTGGATGGTTCTTGGTGGAGGACCATTCCCCGCGATGATCGCATTCGCAATTGGCGCAATTTTCCTTGTACCAATTGGATGTGTTTTTGGCGAGCTCACTGCTGCTATTCCAATTTCTGGTGGCATCATTGAGTACGTCGACAGGACATTCGGCCGCCCAATGGGCTTCTTTACCGGCTGGATGCTTCTTCTGGGTAACGCTCCACTGTGCCCTTGGGAGGCAATTGCTATTTCCACGCTTCTCACCGACCGCTTTGGCGCATTCCCTATTCTTTCTTGGCTGAGGTCCGTTAAGCTCTACACCATTCTTGGTGCAGATGTTTACCTGTGGCCAACAGTCATCGCTCTCTGCTTTGCTATCCTGGTCATCTTCCTTAACTTTAAGGGCGCTGGCGCAGCAGCTAAGCTTTCGAGCTTCCTGACTAAGGCTCTGCTGACTGGTATGATCCTTGCAATGGTTATCTCCTTTGCAACTGGTTCTCCAAGCAACGGCCTCCCAGTCTTCTCCCAGGCAACTGAGGTTGCAGGTGGCGAGGGCACAAAGGCTACCAGCTTCTTTGGCGGCATCATTGCAGTACTTGTTATGACTCCATTCTTCTACGCTGGTTTTGACACCATTCCACAGCAGGCAGAAGAGGCTTCTGCTGACCTTGACTGGAAGAAGTTTGGCATCATTCCTGCACTCGCACTTATCGCTTCTGGTGTCTTCTATCTCATCTGCATCTATGCATTCGGAACTATGATTAACTGGCACGAGTTTGTTAAGTCTTCCGTTCCTGCACTTGCAGTTCTCGAGCGCATCAACCTGTTCTTCTACATTGCAATGCTCATCATTGCAACACTCGGACCTCTGGGCCCAATGAACTCCTTCTTTGGTGCTTCTACTCGTCTGATGCTTGCTCTTGGTCGTAAGAAGATGCTCCCAGAGTCCTTCGCAAAGATCGACCCTAAGTCCGGCGCACCTCTGACCGCAAATATGTTCATGGCTGGCCTGACCCTTGTTGGTCCATTCCTTGGCCGCAACATGCTTGTTCCTCTGACCAACGTTGCTTCTCTTGGCTTCATCTTTGCATGCACCATGGCTGGCGTTGCCTGCCTGCGCCTGCGTCAGACCGAGCCAGACCTGCCTCGTCCTTACAAGGTTGCCGGTGGTATCGCAGGTATCATGGCTGCAATTCTTGCTGGTAGTATCATCATCGGCCTGATGGTTGTTCCTTTCAGCCCTGCAGCTCTGAAGCCAGTTGAGTGGATCATCACCATTTCTTGGATTGTCATTGGTATGGCCATCTTCATGATCTTTGGTCGTCAGTCTGAGAAGGCGGCAGCATAAGTTGCTTGCAAGCTCTAAAGGTTTCATCGGTACGTTGAACTAAGCACGTTATTTGTTTCTTTAGTTTGGATTTTTTGCGCCCAAAAAGGGTGGGCGCAAAAAGATAGTATGTATCATTTACTAGAGGGGGAAAGAAATGAGTAAGATTGCTTTTGTAGGCGGAAAGCTCGTTGACGGCACTGGCGCCGCTCCTGTTGAGGATTCTCTTGTCCTCGTAGACGACAAGAAGATCGCTTATGCTGGTCCTCGCACTGAGGTTCCAGAGGGCTATGAGGTCCGTGACATCCAGGGCCGCACCATTATGCCAGGTCTTATCGATACCCACCTGCACTTCTCCGGCAACCTGACCGACAACGATAACGACTGGGTTATCGAGTCCGTTGCTCAGAAGCAGGCATGCGCTGTCAAGCAGTCCTGGGATGCTCTCTCCCACGGTCTTACCACCGTCTGCGAGATTGGCCGCAATGGTATCGCAATTCGTGACCTCGTTAACATGGGCGTCATGGAGGGACCACGTATCTTCGCTACCGGCCTTGGTTTCTGCCGCGTTGCTGGTCACGGTGACTGCCACCAGCTCCCACAGGAGATCTCCAAGAATGGTCACCCATGGGGCGATCAGGTAGACGGTCCTTGGGATCTTCGTAAGGCAGTTCGTCGTCGCCTTCGTGAGAACCCAGACGCAATCAAGATTTGGGCAACCGGTGGCGGCATTTGGCACTGGGACTCCGGTCGCGATCAGCACTACTGCTACGAGGAGATCAAGGCAGTTTGCGACGAGGCAGCAATGGTTGGCATTCCTGTTTGGTCACACTCTTACAACAGCTTCTCCGCAGCTTATGACTCCGTCCGTTGCGGCTGCGAGCAGATGATTCACGGCTTCGAGCTTGACGCAAAGACCATGGATCTTATGTGCGAGCAGGGCACCTTCTTCACTCCTACCATTGGCTTCCTGCCAACTTGGTACGGAACTTATCCACCAGAGTGGACTCCAGAGCTCGACGCATTTGCAGGCGATACTGTTGTTGAGAAGGGCCTCAACCGTACATACGAAAACCTCCGTGCTGCTAACGAGCGCGGCGTCACTCTCACCATCGGCTCCGACTCCTTCAGCTTCGTAACTCCTTACGGTTGGGTCACCATCGACGAGATGTATGACTTCGTTGAGAAGGCTGGCGTTACCGTTCTTGAGACCATCAAGGCTGCTACTCTTAACGGCGCAAAGATGGTTCACCACGAGGATGAGTTTGGCTCCCTCGAGGCTGGCAAGCTTGCTGACCTCCTGGTTGTCAAGGGCGACGTTGCTACCAACATCCGCGACCTTACCCCAGATAACATGGAAGTTATCATGAAGGAAGGCAGCGAGGTTATTCGCGGCACCTTCTAAGAGGTAAACCAATCCCTTCTGGAGCCCCTATGCAGTCTCTGCATAGGGGCTCTTTTTTGCGCGCAGGATGGCGAGAAACCCAGTGAGGGTTCCGACGGCAATCTGGCGAGACGCTCGTCGAGAAACCCGGCGAGATCCCTGGAACTTCTCGTCTTATCTGCACCTCGTCTATCACAAGGCACTTTAGGGTACATATCAGAAGATTCATCGGGTCAGCGCAAAAGGCGCTGGCTTCTACCTACAGGAGGATTTTTGGCTAGAAAACGCATACATAAAGGAAACCGTCGTCAGGGGCGTGCAAAAGTCTCGAAGCGACCATCGGCGCTGCTTACAGGCACGCTGAGTCTTTCTCGCCCAGGAGTTGCTACCGTAAGCACCCCTGAGGGTACGTATGCGCTGGCTAAACACGGTATTCATGAGGCAATGCACGGAGACGAGGTCCAGGTTTCGCTTGTCTCGGCCAAGGGAAAGACCCCTCTGGCAAACGTGCGTTTTGTGCTTACGCGAGCTACTCAGACGTTTTTGGGTATCTACCACGACGCCGGTCCACTTGGCGCTGTGGTGCCGCTGGATAGTCGCATCCAGCGAGATTTCTTTGTGCTTCCCGAAGATCCTTCTGTTGGACGTCATTACGTTTTTGAGGGCGACGTGGTTGTCGCGCGCATCATAGAGTATCCAACGCGCAAAAGCGCTGCTGTAGTCACTATTGAGCGCCGCGTGGGATCAGCTGAAGATCTGGACATGAACGTTGAGGCAACTATTGCTTCGTATGGTTTGGCAACGGAATTTCCTATCAAGGCGCAAAGACAAGCCGAGAAAATCTCCGTTGACGCAGATAAAGCCCTTGCAGAAGATGCTTCAAGACACGATTTGCGAGAAGAGCTGTGCATCACCGTAGACCCCGCAGATGCTAAAGATTTTGATGACGCCGTTGGTGCGCGGAAGCTTGAAGATGGCAGCTTTGAGCTCTGGGTTCATATTGCAGATGTGGCCCACTACGTAAAATGGGATTCTCCCATTGACCTGGAAGCTCGCATGCGCACCTGCTCGGCATATTTAGTGGACCGCGTGTTGCCTATGCTTCCAGAGAAACTTTGCAACGATGTTTGCTCTCTGCGACCAGCTGAAGATAGGCTGGCCATGTCGGTAAAGATGACTTTGAGCAGCTCAGGCAAGATTCTTGGCGCAACTGCTATGAATTCCGTCATTCGCTCACGAGCAAGACTCAGTTACGACCAGGTAGATAGCTATCTGCAAGGAGACACCGCGGCACTTGACTCCGTTGTGCCTAGAGAAGATGCCGGCGCAATCAAAGAAATGATTAACGTGCTCAATCAAATCCGAGCACTGAGAGAAGAAATTCGCGAGAAACGCGGTTCGGTAGATTTTGAGAGCGTGGAGGCGCGCGTAGTGCTTGACCAGGATAACAAGCCTACTGGCGTTTCGGTGCGCGAGCGCACTCAAGCAACGGGGCTCATTGAGGAGGCAATGCTTGCAGCCAATGAGAGCGTTGCGCACATGCTCAGCCAGCATGACCTTGAGTCGGCATATCGCGTGCATGAGCAGCCTTCTCCAGAGTCACTCAAGCTTGCGGTCACTCCACTCGTGGCGATGGGCGCTCTTGAGCCAGATGTTGCGTCTCGTATTGCCATTGGCGATCAGACGGCATTGCAAGAAGCGCTGGAGTCAGTCCACGGCACGCGTTATTCTCGCGTGGTAAATGCGCAGCTGCTCAGGGCCCAAAAACGAGCCATCTATCTGCCAACCAACCAGGGGCACTTTGCTCTGGGAGCGGATGCGTACTGCCACTTTACCTCGCCAATCAGGCGCTATCCCGACGTGATAGTTCATCGTACGTTAAAGCGTTTGCTCCGCGGACAAACGGCGTCTCGCGCAGAGTTGAGCGCGCTCCCAGATATCTGCAGCACCTGCTCTGATCAGGAGCGAAAGGCAGATGCGGCGGCTCGTGCGACGCAAAAGATCAAGCTGGCCGAGTACTACCAGAGCCGTCTGGGAGAAGAAACGTGGGGAACCATTGACGGCTGCGAGCGCTTTGGTCTGTTCATTACGCTGGACGGTACCTACGCTGACGGGCTTCTCGCTGTGAGGGATTTGGGTCACGAATGGTACGTGTATGATCAGGAGACGTTGGCGCTGATAGGGGAATCAACAGGCAAAACGTATCGTATTGGTGGACGTGTGCGCGTGAAGATTTCTGGCGTAAATGTGGCTCGTGGTCAGATTGATTTGGCACTTGTGGAATAATAAGCAGGTAGATTACGTGCGGGTTTATGAAACACCCGCTCAGATGATTGCATGATTGATATTGAATGATAGGTGAGTAAGATGGCACTTTCGGCACTTTCAGATGAGCTGATGCGCGCTGAAGGCATGATGATGCAGGACCAGAACGAAGAGGCTCTTGAGCTGCTGCTTCGTTTGGCTGAAGACGCTGAGGAATATGTGGACTGCAATTGTCAAACCACAGATGAGGTGCAGTATTTTGCGTTCCCCACGCTGTTTGACCGTTTAGCGTATAGGCGCGTGGAGAACGACCCTCGCAAGCTTGAAGACGTTCATGAGCCGTTTGATCGCCTGTACGGTGACCTTGCAATGGCTTACGTACGCACCGGCGATTACGAAAACGCCATGAATGCGCTGAAGACTGCTATTCGTTGGAACCCCATGAACTGCGGATTTAGGCTTGATTTGGCTGACCTGTTTAAGATTGCAGGAGATATTCGTGAGCATATTGCCCTGACATTTGGCGTCTTTGAGCGCGCAAGCGAGGCAAGGCATCTGACCAGGGCGTTTTTGAACTTTGCTGCGTGGTTTGAGGCTCAGGGTAGGCTTGAGCAGGCTGCGGCATGTCTCAAGGCTGCTCGTCGCTTTGAGGTTAAAGACAGCACGCTTGAGGCCGCGCTTGACCAGGCTGCAGGCACCCCTAAAGATCCTGACGGTCTTACCGACGAAGAGGCAAATGACCTGCTTGAGGCAGAGGGCCTGCCAACAGGTGCCAACGCCGAGATTGCGGTTTGCCTGCTCATGTGCGCGCAGGACTGCGCCGCCATGGGAGACAGAGCTACCGCAACTGAGATGACCATTCGCGCTCGCGATCTTGTGGGCGAGCAAGCGGCTCTTACGCTTCTGCAGCTTGTCCGCGACGCCGCCATCTCCGAGGGCTTCACTGCGGGCGGCAATCCCGTATCTGCTGACGCGACCAGCAATGCATCTGGCGAGAAAACCGATGCAGCAGAAACTTCAGACGGGGAAGGCAAGTAAGTATGGCCGAGACCCAGGGAAAACAGCAGGGTAAGAAGTCGATTGCACGCAATCGCTCTGCTCGCCACGAGTACGAGATTGGCGAGACCTTTGAGTGCGGTCTGGTGCTCACCGGCACCGAGGTCAAGAGCCTGCGTGAGCGTGGCTGTCAGCTGACCGATACGTTCTGCCTCATTCGTGACGGTGAGGCGTGGATTCACGGCATGCACCTGCACCCGTATACAAACGGTGGCGTGTGGAACGTTGACCCAGATAGAAAGCGCAAGCTGCTGCTTCACCGCAGGCAGATTGACTATCTTGACGGAAAGCTTCGCCAGAAAGGCTTGGCGCTGGTTCCGCTTGAGATTTACTTTGACGAGCATAACCGCGTTAAGCTGCTGATTGCGCTTTCGCAGGGCAAAAAGCTTTATGACAAGCGTGCATCTGCAGCCAAGCGCGATTCTGATCGTGAGATTCAGCGAGCTCTCAAGGAGCGTAGCCGCTAGGAGTGCGTCGCTGCCGCACGTGAGCGTACCGCCGGAAGCGGCTGGCGCTCGGAGCACGACGAACTTCTCGCAAAAAATTTCGTGCGAATTTTATGAGAATCATTCCTATTTTCGGAATAATGCTTTAGAATCACTCAAGATTTGTTACTATCTGCATGAGCACTTAACCGCGGATAAGGGCCACGGTTAGTTGCCGTCCGCGTTAATTGCGCGAATAGAAGGAAAAGCGCGTAAGCGCTTGGAGAGAGGAATAAAAATGGCAGAGACTACTTACAAGTTTGTTTGCACCGTTTGTGGCTACGAGGTTGAGGTTGACACTCCAGAGCTTCCTGAGGACTATGTTTGCCCAGTTTGCGGCGTTGGTCCTGAGATGTTCGAGCTTGTCGAGGAGTAAACTCCCCACAAATTAGTCGGACAGGTTTTCCGTGCAAGATTGCACGTTGGTAACCTCTTTGATGATCACCCAAACAAAATCGTAAAAGCGATGTAGGATTTAACCTGCATCGCTTTTCGTATACGTCTGTGTGATATGTGTCGCTGATGTGCGCATTTTGGTTGGAGTAGTCTTGAAGCACGCACTACAAATGTCAGATTCGGTGGAAGTAGCTGCATTTTTGGCCTTCTCGGGCGGAGTTATGGACGCCTATTCCTACCTGGTACGCGGCGGCGTTTTTGCCAATGCTCAGACGGGAAACTTACTGCTTTTTGGCGTAAATCTGACCAGCGGATCGTTTGAAAAGTGTCTCAAGTACGCCCTTCCAATTTTGGCATTTGCCATAGGTATTGCACTTTCATATGCCATACGAGCCATTGCGCGAGAAGAACATCTGCACTGGAGACAGCTGGCGGTTATCTTAGAGATTACGCTTCTAGGTGTAGTTTCTTTACTTCCAACCGATATGAACCTGCTGGCAAACAGTCTGACATCTCTTGCATGCGGCATTCAAGTTCAGGCGTTTAGAAAGCTCCACGGACACGCGTTTGCCACAACCATGTGCATTGGTAATCTTCGCGGCGGAACGCAAGAAATAGCCGCATATATGCATACGCACGAGCCTGTTCATATTGAGACCTCGCTGCTCTATTTTGGAACTATTTTCTGCTTTGTAGCTGGTGCGGTAGTGGGTAACTTGCTTATTCCGCTGATGGGCACTCATATGATTTGGCTCTCACCTGCGGCGCTTCTAGTGGTTATTCTGGTCATGTTTATTGATCGCGAGAAACAAGTCCTAGAAGCTCACGGTAAGTCTGCAAAGTAAGCCGTTAAGTAAGCCGTTAAGTAGGCCGCAAAGTAAGCCGTTCCCAAAATAGTCATATCTTTTTTGAAAGAATGGCAGTTCATGGGGTATACTCTCTACACTTTGAATTGCAAGCAACGTTACGTGCGCCCGCAATTCAGGAACATTGAAAACTGCATGGTGGCAGTTTCTCTCATTATTGGGGGTGACTGGATTCGACAAGGTGAGTTTGCGGTGGGCAGCAAGCCGTGGTCTCCTCGCCACGTAAAACAGGGGTAACGTCAAATTGAATTGACAACACTCTTACTTTTGAGCCTCGTATGGCTCTCGCTGCTTAATTTAGTTCAGCGCGTCTAACTGGGATTTTCTCCTGTTCTCAGGGTGACGTCATTTTAGGGAGATGCTTGTAAGGACGTAGTTGGTATGCCTTACAAAAAGATTGAACCAACTGGAGCACCAAACGCCTGTTACTAAGTGTGCGGTACTTGAGATGTAATTAGTAACTGAGCTTGGAGACACCTGCCTAGGATTTGCTTTGGACCGGAGTTCGATTCTCCGCACCTCCACCATACATTCGTTACTCATGAATGGCGAGAAACCCCGTGATTTATGAGTACTTTCATTTATATGCAACGGTATGTTGCGCATTTGCAACTAAGCCGCACTCCGATTTATTTGGAGTGCGGCTTTTGCTGTTCAGGACCTATTTTTGCGTTGGCGTCTAGCTTTTATCCGTTCAGCGGAAAATCAAAGATTGCAGACGGTAGAGGGGTAATATTTAGTTAGCAAAATCTAACAAAAGGTAAAAGGCAAGTTCAGACATTATTTTCCTTAAGTAGAATCCGTCGGATTAGTGGAGTGTTTTTCAAATTAAATACCACTGTGGATGAAAAATAGAATCGAGGCGAAGCAATGTCAAAGAGCGCTTCAAAGTTTCAAAAAGTATTGATGTCGTGGGTATATCGCGGCAAAGAGATATTTAAGCCCCTTAACACAGGCAACATTGATGAGCACGTGAGATGCGTGCGCGAGTATGTGGCCAACATTTTCTTCTACACTAAAGGTGACACTACCATCATGATTGACGCAGGATACAGCTATGATCGCCTGCAAGAAAAGATGGATTGGCTGGAAATTGACCCTAAAGAGATTAAGCATATCCTGATTACTCACTTGGATACTGATCACATTGGCGCAATTGAGGCTGATAGTGATCAGCTCTTTAGCCACGCACAGGTTTATATTGGCGATGTTGAAAATAGGTATTTAACAGGAGAAGTCCGCCGCCGTGTAATGAATGGCTGGTACAAGCTGCCAAAGGTAAACATCCCAAATAAAAAGACGCTTCTGCACGATGGGGAAGTGTTTGAAATCGACGGCATAAAAATTGAAACAATCCTAGTCCCTGGCCATACTTGGGGACACGTGGTGTACCTGATTGATGACAAGTATGTATTCTCTGCAGATACCATTTGGTTTGGTGCTGACGGCGGTTATAGCTTTATCAACAAGCTTGCAGAAGACAATAAACTTGCTGTTGAATCGCTTGCAAAGCTAGAAGGAATCCTGCGCCAGCGCGGACTTAACCCCAAGATTATCACCGGTCATACAGGTTGGGCGGATGACATCAACTTTGCCTTTGCCCATACTGACGAAGTCTGCAACGTCAATAAACCTGTCAAAGTTCATGACCCTAAGGCTCCTTACGACGCATATGATGAGCGCGACGATACTCGTGAAAGTGCAGTTAGCACGCCGCTTCTGCCCTGTAATAGGTAACGCTGAAGCAACGGAAAACATACGATAATCGCATGTTAGGACTCTGCCAGAAATGGCAGAGTCTTTTTTGAGGCTTAGCCTGTTGAGTGCGGGAAGCGCGCAAAACATAAAACCTCCCATTTCATATGTCCAAGAAAGGGGAGGCAGTTCACGATGCGGGTCTGCGGCCGCCGTGGGACTACGCCGTGGCGATCCGCGAGATGAGCGCGTTGGCCCACTCGATCGCCTCGCCGACGTCCTGGATGACCACCATGCCTTCGGCGAGCGCCTGGTACTGCTCATCCCACCCCTCGCGAGCCTCGACCGTCGGCGGCCAGGCCTGCCTCTGCCTGTAGGCGAAGAGCCTCTCGCACGTGCGCTTCGTCGCAGCGAGGTCTATGTCGCTGTTCGAGAACATAACCTGTAGGTCGACGAGGTCGCGCACCCTGTCGCCCGTCCCGGTGACGGCGTGCAGCTTCTGGGCCACCTGGTGCTCCAGCGTCATGAGTGGCGCCCTCCCCGGGCTGGGGAGGCCGAGCGCTGCGAACGCCGCGTCCGCGTCCTCGAGGTCGATCCAGTCCGCTGCGTCGGCGTCGCCTATCTCGTCGTGTCCCACCTCGAGCGGGACTGTACACCACGGCTTGCCGAGGTAGGAGAGCCTTACGTCGAAAGGCCGCATGACGTACTCCTCCGGCACGTCCTTCGGGTGCGCGGGCTCCCTGGGGACGACCCGCCCCGTAAAGCCCTCCCAGCCGCGGGCGAGCGCCGCTCCGAGGAGATCGGCGTAGGCGGCGGGGTCGGTGGCGGTCGCGGTGTCGAGGTCGGTGGTGTAGCGGGTCCGGGCGTTGCCGTAGCGCATCTTGATGGCGCTCCCTCCCTTCACGACCCCGTCGGGCAGCATCCCCGCGACGACGGCGTTGGCCATGAGCGTGCGCAGCCTCACGTAGGCGGCCTGGTTGCCTCCGCACTCCCTGCGAATCGCGTCGTCGAGGTGGCGCATGCTGTTCGGCCTCTTCGCGGTCATGAGAGCTCCTCCCTCAGGTCGTCCATCTCCCCGCTGGTTATGTATCCCTCGTGCTGGGCCGTCTCCGCGGCCTCGTGCGCCCGTTCGCGCCCGAGTCTCGGCGCGGCGGCGCGGATGGCATCGGCCGCGCGCTGGCAGCGCACGCCCTCGTAGTGCGTGGTGCTCTCCCCTTGGCGCATACCCAGCACGGTGACGCCCTGGCCGACGTCGCGCCTGATCCTCCTTGGGGAGGCGACCCAGATGCGGGTGGGGTCAGTGGGGGTGAGGCCCAGCAGCGCCACGACGGACTCGCCCCAGAGGTAGGCCCCCTCGCCCGCGGCCTTCACCGCGATGGCGTAGGGGGCGGCCTCTTGATGGGGCCAGACGGGCATCCTGTAGACGCCCCGGGCGACGCGCACGAGCTTACCGCGCCGCTCCTGCTGGACGAGCTCGGTGTTGGGGATGCCGAACTCCTTCGCCTCGGCGGAGGTGACGAGTCCGAAGTCGTCCACGTTTGCGTATATGTCGTCGATAATTGCCATGGCAAAAGTATATCGCATGTGAACTACTTTTGACACCATAATCTTCACGTCCGTGGCGGGTAGTTGTGATTGCAAATAGAAAGTAATCAAAGTTTTTAGAATTTCTCGTTGACATATTCCACAAGTGGA
Organism: Lancefieldella parvula; assembly: GCA_023300185.1. Lineage (GTDB taxonomy): Bacteria > Actinomycetota > Coriobacteriia > Coriobacteriales > Atopobiaceae > Lancefieldella. The sequence goes on along the minus strand of CP097092.1, from coordinate 1,503,268 downwards.
ATTACTATCTTAGTAAGATATTCAACAAGTGGAATATAAGGAGATGAGAGATTTGCTCAAGCAGGGAATTCTTGGTCTCTTGAATTATGGAGATATGTCCGGCTACGAGATTAAAACCATCTTTCAACAGTCACTTAATTACTTCTGGACTGCTCAGACAAGCCAGATCTATAGAGAACTGCAGGCGCTAGAAAAAGACGGTTGGGTTACCGCAACGTTGGTTGCTCAGAAAGGAAAGCCGGACAAGAAGGTTTTCTCGATAACTGAAGCCGGTAAAGAAGAGTTGAACAGGTGGTTGAGGGAAGACTCTCAGGCCTCGGTGTTGCGCATTCCGCTTTTGATGCAGACGTTCTTTAGGGGTGAGTGCTCCTACGAGGAAAATCTTGCATTCTTTAAACGAATTGCAGATAACGCCTCGTCATTTCCTGGTGGAAGCGAGCTAGCAACGGGCGTAGTAGCCGCTTATGCAGCGCAAATGGGTGACCCAGAGAAGGCGTTGTTCTGGAAATTTACTATCGAGTACGGCAAGATGCACGAGGAAATGCTTAGAGCATGGAGCGAGAAGTGCATGAAGGAGCTGGAGGCGCAGCATGAACATTCTGCTCATTAATGGCAGTCCCAAGGGTAAAGCCAGCAATTCTCTGCGTCTTGCAAAGAGCTTCATCGAGGGCATCTCCGAGCATCACGCCAATGAAGACGTAACTGTTGAGCAGCTCAACGTTGCCGCCATGGACATCAAGCCTTGCAAGGGATGCTTCCACTGCTGGAAGAACACGCCTGGCAAGTGCATTATGTCGGACGACGAAGAAACGGTCATTCAGAAGCAGCTTTGGGCCGATCTGGTTATTTGGAGCTTCCCGCTCTATTACTTCAACGTGCCTGGACTGCTGAAGAACCTTATTGATCGCCAGCTCCCCATGAGTCTGCCCTTTATGAGCGACGCAAATAGGGGATACGGAAGCGGTGCCCACGAGTCTCGCTACGACATGTCCGGCAAGAAGCACGTCCTCATCTCTACCTGCGGATTCTATTCTTCAGAGGGTAATTACGATAGCGTTACCAAGATGTTTGACCACATTCTTGGCCAGGGTAATTACGAGAACATTTTCTGCGGTCAGGGCGAGCTCTTCCGCGTAAAGGAACTTTCTGCTCGCACCGATCAGTACCTCGCGCTTGTCAAAAAAGCTGGTACAGAATATGCGCAGAGCGGCATTTCTAACCAGACAAGGGCCGAGCTTAAAGTTTTGTTGTATCCAAAAGAGATGTTTGAGCAGATGGCGGATGCAAGCTGGGGAATTTCTCGCGATACAAGCCCTCAGAGCAGCACAAATGCTGGCGAGAAACCCGTTGAGCAGCTACCGTTTGACCATATCTTCACCTCCCAGATGGCGGCTTTGTACGACAAAACGGCTTACGACGGCAAAGATCGTGTTCTTGAGATGAACTACACCGACCTTGGTCGTAGCTATCAGATTTTGCTGGGCAAAGACGGCAGTAAGGTCTTTACTGACGGCAGCTTAACTACCACCACAAAGCTCAACACTCCGTTTGAGGTCTGGCAGTCTATTTCTAGGGGAGAAATTAGCGGACCAGAGGCGCTGGGCAAGCACCTGTATACCGTTGAGGGCGATTTTTCCTTCATGATTGATTGGGACAAGTACTTTGGTCCTACGCCTGGTAGTTCTACTGAAGCTGCGCAGGATGTGTCGGTTAAAGAAGCCGGCAACGCACAGAAAAATCCGCAGATGATTACGATGCTGCTTCCTTGGATTACCTTCTGGACAGCAACGTCGTTTGACTCCCAGGTTGGCGCCATGATTGTGCTGCTTGTTACTGCTTTGATGCCGCTTATTATGAGGAACTTTAAGTTCACCATCTGGGATAGAATCTCATTTGCCCTGGTTGGCGCATTGTCTGCGGGCGTTTTTATGAGCGGAAATGGCGACAGCAACCTTATTGTCAATTTGGGTTACCTGGCATTTGGTCTTATGTGGTTGGCCTCGTGCCTGACCAAAGAACCTCTCTGCGCTGCTTACGTTAAGTACAGCTACGGTGGAGATAGTGCTTACAACAATCCGCTGTTCATGAAGACAAACTATATTTTGGCTGCTTGTTGGGGTGCTATGTACGTTTTAACTGCCATCTGGAGTTGGTTTGCAGTTCACAATGGAGTGGGTGGCATTTTGGTTATCGTGAACAATCTGGTTCCTATTGGAATGGGTCTGTTTACGGCGTGGTTCCAGAAATGGTATCCAGCTAAGATGGCAAGCGGAAAGTAAGCAGCTCAATCCATTACAAAACACCTACGTGTCAAAAGAGAGCCGGTACTGAACTGCCTCCCATTTCTTGGATATAAGAAATGGGAGGTAGTTCATATGCGGGTGATTATGATTCTGTAGCGTGTTAACGTCGGCTTTTAGGCCTGGCGCACAAAATAGCGCAGCTTTGGTAGGTTCTGCTAAAGAATCGACATGTTCTTAAGCAAGATAGCCAGGCAGCTAGGCGGTCGCACTACCTGATATGCATCTCTATGCATAAACTTCATCTAATATGCTAGAAAATGAATAGATAAATATAAAAAATTTAACTATAGGTAAATTCTGCACCTAAGGAACACACCAATGACAGATAATCTGCACAATTGTGGGCATATTACACACCTAATGAAGATAATCTGCACGTTTGAGGTATTTTCAGCGTCATGTATACGTCTTTTTGACAGATTATCTGACTTAAGTGTGTTTTGAACTGCCTCCTATTTCTCGTGTCCAAGAAATAGGAGGTAGTTCATCCGCCGGCTCTCTTTTTTGGGTTTCTTGCCATTTTGCTTTACCATAGCAACATAAGGAGATGATGCGACATGAATAAAGCAGCTCAAGTTATTAAGAACCTTTCACAGGGCTTTTTGATCTCGGGCATTTTAAGTGCTCTCATGGGCGCATACTACCTGTTTGCTAAGGCTGGACTTCCTCTGCAAGATCCTCCGCTGGCGCTCAAAATTCAATATGAAATTAACTTTGGCGTTGGCGAGAAAATGCTTATGTTAGGTTTAACCTGCCTGTTTATCGGCTGCGTTGGCTATACCGTTGCGTGGATTTGCTCTAGGACAGAGAAAGTTCAAGAGCCAAGTAAGTATCAAGCTGGTAGACCTTCTCGCCCTGGCGAAGCAAACTAAGGCGAGTGAGCAGAGGCTCGCGGACCGAGGCTGCGGACTGACTGCGGCGTCTTAAAGCGCGACAGCCTGAATTCATATTCGCAAGCAGCAGATGCGGGACAAACACAAAAATTTGAACTATTTTTAAAATAGTATTGTCCATACAAACTATACTATTCATCAGCGAAATTCACTTTTTATGTGAATACTAATTTCTCTTAAGTTTTGACTATCAATTTGTAAGAAAATGTAGCTGTAATATGCACATCTTTTTGAGGGGCCATCATGAAAAAGGGTTTTCTTAAAAGAATCTCAGTCTTTCTAACCATGGTTGTGGCATGCCTGTTTATGTCTATTAATACAGCTCAGGCACTTGATCGCCAGAAAGACGATAGTGATCTTACCCAGATCAACATTTACCAGTTCACGCTGACCAGGGACAACATGACTGTTCTCTCGCAGGGAGCTGGCGTTAAGCGTATAGAGATTCCTGCTTCTGACACAGGCAATCTTCCTTCAACTGCCTTTGTCGTTCAGCCAACCAAGGACGGCTCTAACCAGCAGTATGCTCAGCCTCTCTCGCTGAAGTTCTCTAATGCCGGCACCGTTGACGGCAAGTCCGTTGACGTTTATGTCACCATTAACTCACTGGACCTTACCCTTAAGAACGCCAACGCAGATTACAACAATCCAAATAAGACTGATGTTGCATTTCTGACTGTTGATGAGAACTGGGGAACTAAGTCCTTCCAGATCATGGACTACATTGACGTAAATCACCCCAGCTACACTGCCGATATGTTCAGATCCTATGCAATCAGCGCAAACGTGACAGTAGAGCTTAAGTACACCGATGGCACCCCTTGTGACCTTAAGCTTGTCATGCAGCCAAGCGATATTGACGTTGTCGGTGATACTGGCGCAAACGAGACCTTCTCGCTCATTAACGCCAATAGCACCATCGATAGCATTGTTATGAATAACAGGAACATCCTTGTTGAGAGCACCAGTGGCAACAATATTACCTGGAATCCTGTTCGTGGTACCTCTGGTCCTGATCAGGAGAAGAACCTTGCAGGTTTTGCTGTTAAGTCCAAGTCAAACAGCATGACGTTTGAGTCCACCAGTGCAGCTACCAGCGGCAGCCTTTTTGGTGTGTACACTGAGGCAATTACTCCAGCTCCTGTAAAGGCCGTTGATCCAGAGCAGGCTCCTGCCAAGGCTGGAGAAACCATTACGTATACCGGCACCTTTACGCTGCCAAAGCAGGGTATTGATACCATCGGCAAGATTAAGTCGATGAGCATGGTTGACACCTTTGACGAGCGCCTTGATTTCCAGAGTCTCACCGTAAGCTTTGACGGTCAGACCCTGACCGAAGGCACTGACTATACCGTTGCTGTTGACGGCCAGAAGGTTACCGTCAACATCAAGGACCACCTGCTCACCAAGGCAAATGGCGGCAAGAAGTTTGTTATTACCTACAAGACAGTTACAAACAGCAAGGTAGAGACTGACGGCTCCAACATTGATAACGAGCTCACACAGGTTGTCGACGGAAACGTTGCTCACTCCAACAAGGTAACTACTGAGCTTCTGTACGAGAAGACCCATGAGTTTGTCAGCGGCACTCCTAACAGGGAGCTTCCTCAGGAGGTTCTGGACCTGCTTCCTGGTAAGCAGACCAGAATTCCTAACGGCACTACCGTTACCCCTGATCAGCCTCTTGGCGGTGTTACTCGCGTAGAAACCCCAGATGGAACTTGGGTATTCATCGGTTACGATCACGATTCTGAGGTCATCGACCATAAGAACGCTCACTTCATTGGTGTTTGGGTAGTTCTGCCTCAGCCAAAGAAGGACGTCCTGGACGGTCAGGGTAACTCCATCGACGGCAACAAGGTAACTGCTGGTCAGGTGCTTACGTACTCCGTCACCTATACCAACACTACCAACACCGCTCGCGATGTCACCATCACCGATGTCATCCCAGAGCACACAACTTACGTTGACGGTTCTGCTGATAATGGCGGCACTTACGACCCAGCTACGCGCATCGTAACCTGGACTCAGAACGTTGCTTCGGGCGATACGCTCACCGTTACCTTCCAGGTCAAGGTCAACAAGGGCGAGAAGGGCGTCACAGTTGTAAACACTGCCCACGTCAGCGATGGTCTTATCGACACAGATACCAACACCACTACTAATCCTGTTGTCCCTAAGCCTCGCAAGTCCCGCACTCCTTACACTGGCGACGACGCACTGCAGAACACGCTGATGTTTGCTGTTGCGGGCGGCGCTGCGGTTCTCTTTGCACTGGGCACCCTCAAGCTTCACGCAGCCAAGAACTAAGCTGCGGCAGGTTGACACGCTCGCAGGCATAGCGCACGGTAACTTCAAGCCGCTCTCATTTTGAGGGCGGCTTTTTGTGTAGGACCGTGAATGTGCTCGCATGCACACGCGTTCGTACGTGCGAGCTCGGGCGCACGCAAAGCGCCGTTCAAGCGCAAGAACGGCGCTCGAAGCGCAAAGATTGCACTTCACACGCCAGTTAGTGCATTTGAGAGACATGATATCCCACATAAGAGATGCAACCGTTATTCTAAAGATGCCTTAAGGCAAGGAGGCAAGCGGACACAGTTCCGCTACAGCAAGAAACAAAACGTTTGGTCAAGTAAGTTGTTTGGAAGTGCCATGGAAATTCGTGTAGTTGAAGAAAAGGGTCGCGCGCAAATCGAAGTGACCATCTTGAGCGGCCCCGATGACCCGCGCGTTTCGGGAATTGTTCGTCAGCTCCAGATGGTTGACGGAAAGATGACTGGATACGTTCCCGGCACCATCAACAGGCGCGTCGTCCTTCTCGCGGATGTTGCATGGATTCAGACGGATGGCAGTGTGACACTGATTCACCTGGTAAACGGGGAGACTCTGGAAAGTTCTAGTCGCCTGTCCGAGCTTGAGGATGCTCTGAAAGACACGGCGTTTGTGCGCACTTCTCGACAGGAACTGGTCAATTTGGATCAGGTTACGGGCATCAAACCCGCAGGTTCCGGCCGCATGTTGCTGTCGCTTGGCGAGAAACCCCTTGTTGCTTCAAGAAAGTACGCTGCGGAAATCAAACGACGTATCGGAATTGTGTAAGGGCCAGCGGATTTTCTCGCGCATCGCTCCCGGTGCCGAGCGCCAAACACCACTCGAACCACACTTTAACAGCAGTTTTATCCCAGAGAAGGGAACATTATGGAACGCAACGAATCACAAAACTGGCAAGGAATTGAGCGAAAGACTCAGCAAGAATTTGATGAGGGACTCAATAAAACAGTAGGTCAAATCATGTGCAAAGGTATTTCAGGTGGCGCGATATGCTTCACCGGCATCTCGCTTGTGTATGGCGTCATTGCGCTGGCAACCAATTATGGTGACAGGCAAAATAACATCATACTTCTTACGCTGATCGCCGCCGGCGTCCTGTCGGGGATTTACCAGCAGATTTGGTTCAACTATCAGCCTCTGATTACTAAGCTCAGCTACCTTCACAGGTTTCTTGGCTTCAACGTTTGCCTGTTCCCAACGCTTGTGGCGATGGCGCTTATTGGCGGATGGGTTCCAAATATGACGCAGGCTTGGATGTCGTTTACTGCGCTGTACCTGGTCATTCTTCTGGTAACCACTTTGATTTTCAACGCCATGTTCAAGAAAGAGGAGCAGAAATATAAGGCTGCTTTCGAGAAGTACCAGGCGTCTCGTCGTGCATAATGTTGCAACTGATTCTGCGCCGTCCGGCACGCGCCTGATTTCTGCAAAGAATCTGTAGGTTTTGCCTGAAAACATAAAAGAATCGGTGGATTCTGCCTAATTTTGTCAAAGAATCTGTGTTCTAAACACAGATTCTTTGTACTTTTCAGGCTAAAAGGAGCCTTCGCCGAGCTATACACAAAAAGCTCGGCCTGTCGAGAAGACCGAGCTCTTGCGAGTCGTATTTGACCTGTACCTAGGCTGGGCTCGTGCCGGCAAGCGCCTATCGTTTCTTCAGAGCGTTCAGGATGCTGATGATGATGTGGTAGAGGAGCGCGGAAACAGGCCAGATAATCCAGGAACTTTTCCAGTCCTTGGTGATGAAGCTATAGCCCACGTACAGCAAGGTAATGGTGCCAAAATACGCCCTGGCAATTGGCCTGTACTTCAATGCTGCGGATCTGTGAGTCCCTCTTGTTGCTTTTCTCGTCGTGAGAGAAATCGCCTTCCTGGAGAAGAACCCTATAGCCATCTCTGATGAATTCCCGAGTAAACCAGCAGGTAAACGCCAAGAGAAACGAGAATTGCTGCCACGAAGAAGCCAAGGGCAAAGGTGAGGCCAGTCCCATAGTACGAGGCTATAAGGAAGGGGATTGCGCTCAGGATGGTGAGGCAGACGCCGGCGGCCTGTTGCATGTATCGCAACGATTCGGTGGACTCGGCGCGCCTACGAACGGCGGCTTCGACACCGTACTGGAGCTCGAGAGAGGCCTCCTTGAGCTGCTTAAACTTCGCGAGCTTCATGTCCTGGAGAATCAGCAGGCCAACGCCCGCAGCAATGAAGAGCATCATGATGCAAATGCCTGCGATACCCATCGCATCTGGAGAAATGTGCATCGGATCAAAGTAAAGCGCGTCTTCGCTGTATGTTGCAAGCGAGACAAGAAGCGCGGGCCCCAGGATAAAGAGGGTAATTGCACCTGCCGTGGGGCGAGAAGTTCGTGCGATTGCATCCAGGTATTCGGTGGCTGTGTCGAGAGAAACGCTGAGCTTCGGTGCCACAGTTTTGCTGGTAGATGCGTTGTCAGTGGAAGATTCGCCAACGGTGCCGCCGTCAGTGCTGTCCGTGGTGCTGCCTACGGTGCTTGCGGCAGCGGGATCCGAAGAGTCAACCTGCCCCGAAGAGGCCGCATAATCAACAGCGATGGCAGTGGCTGGAAGCTCTTCAAGCTCGTCTTTGAGCAGGTAGTCTGTGGAAACGCCAAAGAGCTCGCTCATAGCCATAATCTTTTGAATATCAGGCATGGAAGCCATAGACTCCCATTTAGAAACTGACTGCCTCGAAACGCCAAGCTGTTGTGCAAGCTCTTCTTGTGACCAACCATTACGCTTTCTGAGGCTCATGATTTTCTCGCTCAGTAACACGGCTATTCCTTTCTGTTGGTGATGTGGTGGGATTCACATGTGATGGCTATTACTCTAAAAATTGCCTTGATTGCACACCACCAAGTTGAGTTGGAAATTTGTCAACTCTGAGTTGCGTAATAGTTTACCTGCAGAAATGTTATCAAATTTTGGAAAAATAGTTTTAAAGGTCGTTCAAATTTTTTGTGCGTTCACGGAATATGTCGACCAGATGCGACATTTGTACAGTATGTATATGATAGTATCTGCTTACGGAGAAACTAAATAATCCATACCAGAAAGGAATGCGCTAAAAATTCTTGTGTATCTGGTCATCCGTATGGTGCATAAAAATTTGCGCAAAAGCCACATGAAGAACTTAAAGGTATGCATCGCTTCATCTGCTCTTGTAGCCGCATTGGCACTTGCTCCAGCATTTGCGCTGGCAGATGGCACAGCGCCTGCTCCTACAAGCACTACCGGTGCTACTGCTACTACTGGCGTAACTCCTATTCCTGCACCAACTAGAGAGCAGCTCATGGATCCAACGAATAATCCATATGCTCCTGAGGAAGCATACTTCCTTCCTGATATCACTAACCCAATTCCAGACGGATTTATGGTTGGTAACGCTGACGGTGTGGTCATTGTCGACAACGGCGACGGCACTGTTACTGTTAAGGGTCACTGGGTTCCAGCAATGGATTTCGATGAGGTCATTGCAGTTCAGTTTGTTCGCATTCCTGGCACAACTCCTGATCCAGATCCAACTCCTACACCTGATCCAGATCCAACTCCAGCTCCAACCCCTGATCCAGAGCCAGCTCCAGCACCAGAGCCTGCTCCAGCTCCTGCACCAACACCAGAGAAGAAGTCCGCTCTTCCTGCAACTGGTGTCGCGGACGTTGTTGTTCCAGCCTCTGTTCTTGCAGTAAGCGGCCTTGGTTTTGTTGCTGCTTCTCGTAAGGTTCGCCAGTAGGGGAAGAGCCTGCGACGCCGACCGCGTTGCAAAGCCGACGGGTTTCTCGCCAGAAGAATATAACATGCATGTAAAGTGCCCGAGATTCGGGCACTTTTTTGTACGGAAACCGATTGGGCGGCCAGGCGGAAATTGGGTACACTCTGAATAACGAAATTCGGAGGTTGTTATGGAAGACCAGCAGCAGAAATTCTCGCAGGACGGTGGCGTGGAGCAGGAGTCGGTGCACCCATCTTCAACTGCACTTATTCTAGAAGGCGGCAGTTATCGAGGCATTTTTACCGCTGGAATTCTTGACGTGCTTCGCGAGAAGGGCATCACCAACTTTGAGAGTGTGTGGGGAGTTTCCGCAGGTGCCATCAACGCCGTGAGCTTCAGGTCCAAGCAGATGGGTCGCGCCATGCGCATCATGCTGGCATTTAGGGACGATCCTCGCTTTCTTTCGATTCGCTCGTTGATCACTACTGGCGACATCGCAGGCGCGGATTTTATGTTTGACGAAATCCAAAACCACCTGGACCCTTGCGATAACGAGGCGTTCAATCAAAATCCCATGCAGATGTACGTGGTTGCGTCCGATGTTACGTTTGGTACGTCGGCGTATCTGCACGTAAAAAAGTTCCCGGAAGACGTGACCATGGTCCGAGCGTCCGCGTCGATGCCAACGGTTTCTCGCATGGTTGAGCTGGACGGACATCGCTATTTGGACGGCGGAACAACCGATTCAATTCCGTTTGCGGCGGCGCTTGGTCTGCCCGACGGAAAAGCAGAGCGTGCGGTTGACGTTCCCGACCACACGCCAGCAAAGAAAGCGCTGGTCATTGTCACGCAGGACAGGAACTTCGTAAAAACCGACGTCAACGAGCAGATCGCCATTCGCTCGCAGCTCTACTCCGCGTATCCGTACTTTGAAGCCGCGCTGGCTTCTCGCGCCGAGCGTTACATGGATCAGCGCAAACAGCTCTTTGAACTGGAGGAAGAGGGTAGAGTGCTGGTGCTTGAGCCTCCCGAGCCAGTTGAAGTTAAAGTTAACGAGAAGTCCGGTGAGGCCCTGCTGTCTCTGTACCTGACAGGTCGCCAAGTTGCACTTGAGCGCCTCGAAGAGATTAAAAGTTTTATCGAGTAGAGTGCGCGAGCTGGCACTCGCGTGACCTGCGGTGGCTTGTGCTTGGCGCACGATCTGCGGCGATGCACGCGACCTGCGCAGGGCCGCAAATTGATACGAAAAGAGTTTGTTTTGAAGACGCCAATGAACAAGTTTTTGAAGGTAATGTTTGCGCTGGTTATCGTTGCGATGACTGGTGCGGCGATTCTGCAAATTGTCGCTCCTGAGTACATGGGAAGCAATGCCGCTTATGGTATTTCGACCGGTTGGCAGCGAGAGATTGGTTTTTGGAATCTCGCGGTGCTCATCATTTTGGTTACCACGTGTTTCCACTACGATTGGGTCTATCTACGTGCGATTTTGCTCGCGCTGATTCTGGGCGGCATTGGAATTGGAACCAACCACTTCATCCATTTCTTGAGCGCTCACGAGTCGGTAAATTTGGTAGGAGCTATCGAGAATTACGTTCTTGCAGTTGGCTGGATGATCGGCTGGAAGCTCGAATGTAACCGCAGGAAAACCGCGGGTGCTACTGAGTAACTTCGGAAAGGTCGCGAGCGTTTTCGCATGACGGCGCTACGAGCGAGACGTTATGCCCGCGACGTTATGCGCACGATTTTCTCGTCATGTCTGACATTTGCCGAAAAGTGCGCGTCTGATTTTCTCGTCACGTCTGAGCTGTTTTACTCAGACATGATGCAGTTTTCAGGCTCAAAAATTTGGAGCAGACGGTCCGTCTTTCACGCGCCTGATTTCATCAAAGATTCGGTGGATTTTGCCTAAAAGCATCAAAGAATCTGTGGATTTGCCTGATTTCTGCAAAGAATCGGTGCCTCAAATACAGATTCTTTGCACTTTTTAGGCTCGTGTAACGCGCGCCTGGCGAGAAACCCCGCGCACCCGCGCTCGCATCCCGCACGTTAGCGCAGGCGCGTGAGCTGCACTTTCTCGATAAGCGAATCCACAACCGAGCGCTCCGCCGCCTGAGTTCCGCTCTCCATGACGTTTGCGGCACCCGTGGCCATGGCCAGCCGCAGCGCGTCTTCTGTCGAGAGGCCCTGTGCATCTGCAAAGGCAAGCGCCGCCACAACGGAATCACCAGCACCGACAGTGCTTCCTACCTGGACTTTTACTGGACCTGCATACCAAACCTCGTCGGCCGTAGCGTAGACGGCGCCGTTGCCGCCCATGGAAACGCAGACCGTGTCGATGCCACCAGCAACAATCTCGGATGCGGCAGCGGCAATCGCGTCCACGTCGGCAAGCTCACGGCCCAGCATGGCGGAAAGCTCGTGGTCGTTTGGCTTGGTGAAGTATGGCTTCTGCTCAAGGCCAGCTGAGAGGGCCGCGCCGTCAGCGTCCAGGTATACCTTCAACCCAGCGTCGCGCAGAGCGCGAGTCCAGCGGCCATAGGTATCAGCGGCAGCTCCGCGGGGGAGGCTGCCGGAGAGAACCACAATGTCGCCGACGGAAGTCTTGGCAATCACGTCAGCAAGTGCCTGGTCAAGCACGCTGTCAGTGACCTCGGGACCGGGCTCGTTGATATCGGTATTGGTGCCGCCCTCGGTGTCAACGACCTTCAGGTTGGTGCGCGTCTCACCGGGAACGGAAATCGCCTGGACTTTGATGTTATTCTCGCCAAGTGTGTCAGCGATCCACTTGCCGGTTTGACCTGCAAGAACAGCGATGGCGGTAGATTCTCCTCCCAGCTTAGCGATGACCTTGGAGACGTTTATGCCCTTGCCGCCCGCGTCCTGCCTGAGCCACGTGATGCGATTTACCTGGTCAACGGCAAAATTTGACACCTGGACGGTCTTGTCCAGAGCGGGGTTGAGCGTGACGGTGTAGATGCTGGGCATAGTCGCTCCTCGGTTTGCAGCGCCGCAATCGGCGCTTGAGTAGCACCGCCAAGCGGCGCAAGTTATCTACGCTGATAATACTTCAGTTTCGGCAAAAAAGTAACCGCGGACAGCGCTGTTACGCGCATATCCGCGGTCTTTTCTGGCGAGAAACTCGGCGCACTTGCGGCTCGCTCTGGTCCCGCACCGCCCGGTGCACTCGCGGCTCGCTCTGGCCCGGCACCGACCGGCGCACTCGCGACCCAACCTGGACCTGCGGCCCGGCGCGCCGTCAGCGCTTACTTGCTGTCAGCGCTCTTGAACTGGTCGAGCGCCCAAGCGTACGCAGTTGGAGCAACCCTGGACCAGTACTTCCAGTTGTGGTTGTCGCCGGAGTCGCGCTGGTAGTCAACGTTGATACCAGCATTCTTGAGCTGCTCAACAAAGGCGTCCACGTCAGCAACAGGCACTACGCCGTCGTCGGAAGTTGTTGCAACAAAGAACGAAACCTGACTTGGATCAACCTCACCAAGATACTGAGTTGGGAACAGCTTCTTGTACAGATCCCAAGACCAACTTGTGGTTCCGTCGCTAAAGGCGTGCTGAGACGTGTAAATAAAGTTGTCGTCAGCAAGCGTTGTCCAAACGGAAGGCGAGAGCAAAATGCCCTTGCTAAAGTAATCGGAGTGGTGCAAAACAAAACGAGCTGCACCATAACCGCCCATGGAAATGCCGCCGATTGCGTGATCCTTGCGGTCCTTTGACACGCGATACGTGCTCTCAATGTAAGGTACCAGGTCGTTCATGATGGCAGATTCCATCTTGAGGCCGCGGTCGGCGGAGTCAATGTAGAAGCTGTTAAAGCCGTCGACAAAGACCACGATAGCTCCCTGACCAGCGGTTTGAATAGCTTCGTCAAGCATGGCGGATGAATCAAAGCGCTCCAGCAGATTGCGATGATTGCCATACAGTCCATGCAGCATATATACAACAGGATAGGTCTTATCGGGATTGGACTCGTAGTCTGCAGGCAGGTAGACGTCATAGTTCCAGTCCAGACCAAGGGTTGGCGAGTAGAACGATGTAGCTTTGACTGTTCCCTCGGGAGCAGTTTCTTTCTGATCTTTCTGCGCCTCCGTTTGAGCAGTTGAGCTGCCCTGAGCGTTTTCAGAAGCGGCTGGCGAGCAACCATAAAATGGAATCACCAGCAAAAGCGCCGCAAACAGAGCAAGCGAGGTGCTCAGAACAACATGGTTCTTGAAGCGGGTTTTAAGCTGGCCGCCCAGCAACGCAAAGTTTCGGTGCAAACGTGCGACAAAATCTGTGTCACGCATCATTTCCTCCTGACGCTGTAGCTTTGACCTTGGTGTAAACATACGAGCACGCCCGTGCTTCTCGCCCTATAAAATAAAAAGTCGAAACAAAATGCACCACACAGCAGGCCAAGTGGTTGTTCTTGTGCTGTGGACGGCTTTTCAATGTGGAGAAACCCGTCAAATTTGAACGAATTGTTGCATTCGTGGAGCAACAAAAATTCCCGCGTACAACTGCTAAAGAGTGGAGTATACTTTTAAGGCTTTTCCACAGAGCCCCGTAATCTCTGACAAGAAAAAGCATCGATGACCCGTCCAGGGGTTATCAACTCGTAATTCGTAGGAGGAGTCAAGTGAAGAAGTCGACTCAGTTCGCCAAGGCTGGCGAAGTCGAGCGCAAGTGGGTGCTCATCGACGCTGAGGGCGCAACGCTCGGTCGTCTGGCTACAAAGGCTGCCATGATTCTTCGTGGCAAGAACAAGCCACAGTACACCCCAAACGCTGATACTGGTGACTTTGTTGTCATCATCAATGCAGACAAGGTTGTCCTTACTGGTGTTAAGGCTGACCACAAGGAGTATTGGCGTCACTCCGGCTACCTTGGTGGCTTGAAGATCACTTCCTTCAAGGAAGAGATGGAGAAGCACCCAGAGCGTGTTGTTGAGCACGCAGTCAAGGGCATGCTTCCTAAGACCACTCTTGGTCGCAAGCAGGGTATGAAGCTTAAGGTTTACGCTGGCGCTGAGCACCCACATGCTGCACAGAATCCCGTCAAGATTGAGCTGGAGGGCTAAACGATGGCAGATAACACCGCTGTTTACACCGGCACCGGCCGTCGTAAAGAGGCCGTCGCTCGTGTTCGTCTTGTTCCTGGAACTGGTAAGGTTACCGTTAACGGCCGCGAGGCAGTCCAGTATTTTGGTCGCCAGCAGCTCGTAGACAACGCAACCGCACCTCTCCGCATTACTGATACTCTTGGTCGTTTTGACGTCCTCGCAAACTGCGATGGCGGCGGCATCAACGGCCAGTCCGGTGCTCTTCGCCTGGGCATTGCTCGCGCTCTTCTCGAGGCTGGCGAGTATCGTGATGACCTTAAGAAGGCCGGCTACCTCACCCGCGATTCTCGTGCGGTCGAGCGTAAGAAGTACGGTCTGAAGAAGGCTCGTAAGCGTCCTCAGTTCTCCAAGCGCTAAGGCCGCTGGACCCAAAAAAGTCCTCACAAAGAGACCTGTTGTATATCGGCAGGTCTCTTTTTTGTATACTTTTAAATGGTTGCATTTTGCATATTTACGCAACCGTTTTAGTCCGCACGTTCTTCTCGCCATCTGGCGAGAAGCCCCACCTGTCGAGTAGTTCGCTGGCGCTTCGCGCGCACGTTGCTCTCCACCCGACAACACTACATTCGCAGCTAGGAGACGCTTATGAAGTACTTTGGAACCGACGGCTTTAGAGGCCGCGCAAACGAGGGTTTGAACGTCGATCACGCGTATAAAATTGGCCGCTTCATTGGCTGGTATTACGGAGCTAAGCAGGCTCGCAAGGCTCGTATCATTATTGGTAAGGATACCCGCAGGTCAAGCTATATGTTTGAGTCCGCGCTTGTCTCGGGCCTGGTTGCTTCTGGCGCTGACGCATACATGCTGCACGTCATTCCTACGCCTGGTGTTAGCTACGAGGTAGTAGACGGTGCCTTTGACTGCGGCGTCATGATTACTGCATCCCACAATCCGTTCACCGATAACGGCATCAAGCTGGTCAACAAAGACGGCTACAAGATGGATGAGGACGTCCTTGAGCAGGTAGAGGCCTATATTGACGGCGAGTTTGACGTTCCTCTGGCAACCGGTGACAGCATTGGCCGCACGGTTGATTACATGCAGGGCCGCAACCGCTACATCTCCAGCCTTATTGCAAGCTGCGGTTTTAGCCTCCAGGGCCTGAAGATTGGCCTGGATTGCGCAAACGGCGCAGCTTCTAGCGTTGCTCGCCCTGTTTTTGACGCACTGGGCGCCGAGACGCATGTTATCAACAACGCTCCAAACGGCCTCAACATCAACGTTGATTGCGGTTCTACCCACATTGACCAGCTGCAGCGTTTTGTGGTTCAGAACGGCCTTGACGTGGGCTTTGCCTACGACGGCGATGCCGACCGCTGCCTGGCAGTTGACGAGCGTGGCCACGTGGTTGACGGAGACCTGATCCTCTACGTCTGCGGCACCTACCTCAACAAGTATGGTCGCCTGGCTAAGCAGACCGTGGTCACTACCGTCATGAGCAACTTTGGCCTGTTCAAAGCATTTGACGACGCTGGCCTCTCTTACGAGAAGACCAACGTGGGCGATAAGTACGTCTACGCTTGCATGAACGAGAACGAGTACAGCCTGGGCGGCGAGCAGAGTGGTCACATCATCTTTGGTGACCTGGCAAAGACCGGCGACGGCATCTTGACCAGCCTCCGTATTATGGAGGTCTTACGAGCAGAGCGCGAGAAACTCTCTGAGCTGACTCGTCCCGTTACACTATATCCACAGCAGTTGGTTAACGTTCGCGTCACCGACAAAGAGGCTGCTATGCAGTCTCCTAAGGTTAACGACGCAGTTGCAGCTGCCGAGAAGTTCCTTGAGGGCAATGGTCGCGTGTTGGTCCGCGCTTCCGGAACAGAGCCTCTGGTGCGCGTTCTTGCAGAAGCTCCAACCGATGAGCTCTGCCAGCAGGCAAATCAGATTGTGCTCGATGCTCTTGAGGAGTATAGGCTCAGCGCTTAAGCGCAGATAGATCCAGGGGATACGATGGCACTGGCAGGAATAGGTGTAGATATGCTTGAGATTGCCCGCATGCAGCAGGCAATTGAGAGACGCCCTCACTTTATTCGCCGTATGTTCACCGATGCCGAGCGTGCGTATTGTGAGCGCACTGCTCGCCCTGCGGAGCACTATGCTGCTCGCTTTGCGGCAAGAGAAGCCGTGCTCAAAGCCTTAGGAACGGGCTTCTCGTCTGGTATTGGTTTTCAGGATGTGTCTGTTGAGAGAGATCAGTTGGGCAGGCCACAGGCTCGTCTGAGCTGGCAAGGCTGCACAGATTGCGGCTGAGCAGGGCGTGCAAGAGATTGCGCTTTCTATCTCGTACACCAGAGACGTTGCGGTGGCCAATGCGGTTGCGGTAACCAACGCCGTAAAACCCAAGGTAGATCAAAAGGAAGATGCTGCCCAAGAGCTGGCACGTTCGTTCAAAGAAGCTCGTTCTGTGCTGGACGAGCTTGAGCGCGTGCAAGAACCTATAATTGAGACAACCTTTGATGATGTTGTTAAATCCGAGGAGTAAGTTATGCAGCCGGTACTAAATGTTGAGGACATCAAGCGTGTAGAGATTGCGCTGACACGCGTGGGCGTGAGCGTTTCCGAGCTCATGCACCGTGCAGGTTACGCTGCTGCTCAAGAGGCCCTTGGCATGGGAGGGGACATCTCTAACGTTGTCATCCTCGTAGGTCTTGGCAATAACGGTGGAGATGGCTGGGTGGCAGCAGAAGCGCTGCGCTCTAGAAACTGCAACGTTAAGGTAGTCACTCCGCTTGAGCCTGATCAGATTTCCGGCGATCTTGCACGTCAGATGGCGCAGCGCGCCGTTCGCGCGGGAGTCTCCGTGCTTGTTGGTCCTTCTCGCCAGGAACTGATTGACCTGCTGGCTACGGCTGACGTGGTGCTTGATTGCATGCTGGGTACCGGCTTCCACGGCAAGGTTCGTGCTCCGTTTGATATTTGGATTGAGTGCCTCAATCAGTCTGGCGCTCGCGTGCTTTCTGTTGACGTTCCAAGCGGCCTTTCTGCGCAGAAGGGCCAGGTAGAAAGCGCGTGTGTTGTCGCTGACGTTACCGTTACCATGATTGCGCTCAAGCCCGGCCTTATTGCAGACGCAGGCCGCGACGTTTGCGGCTCCATTGTTGTGGCTCCTCTGGCCGAGCAGACCGAGCGCCTGGTTGTTGAGGCAGATCCTGTTGCCTGGCGCGTTGACCTGGAAGATTATCTTGCTTCTGTTCCTGCTCAGCTCAACGACTGCGATAAATACTCTCGTGGCTCCGTTCTGGTGGTTGGTGGCTCAAGCCGCTTCCCCGGAGCTGCTGTTTTTGCTGCTAAGGCGGCTGCTCGTGCGGGTGCTGGCTACGTTACGCTGGCAGTTCCTGAGGCCATTGTCAGCTGCGTTCAGATGATGTTGCCAGAGGTTCCCGTTATTGGCCTCCCGTGCGACGCTGAGGGCGTGTTTACCGAGGAAGCAGCTCTGCTGGTGCTGCAGCTTGCCGCCATGCGCACCGTTACGCTGGTTGGCCCTGGCATGCGCGTCTCTGGCGGAACCGTCAAGGTTACCTCCGCGCTGCTTGACTCTGAGCTGCCCGTTATTGTTGACGCCGACGCACTCAACTGCATTGCTCGCCTCACTAATAACAACCTTCCAGATTTCCCTGAGCTCACTCGTCGTACCGCTCCGCTCATCATGACGCCGCATCGTCGCGAGCTTGGTCGCCTGGTCAACCAGGTAGACAATCCTCCTGCAAGCCTGGTGGGTCAGCTTGAGGCTGCTCGTAAGATTGTCTGGGCAGACGGTGGCTCTGAACTGGTCATTGTTGCCAAGGGTACCGCTACCGGTTGCGTGGGCGTCCAGAAAGCCGTGCTGCCAAAGCCTGGTCCCGTTACGCTGGCAACCGCTGGCTCTGGCGACGTTCTTGCTGGTACTATTGCTGGCCGCTTGGCTCAGGTTGCTGGTCAAGTTGATGACCTGCCAACCTTCTGCTCGCTTGCGTGCGAGGTTCACGCATACGCAGGTCAGCTAGCTGCCGAGAAGTTCGGTGTACGCGGAGCTATGGCGGGCGACATCTGTGACGTTATTGGCCTTGCTTCCGACGCACTTGAGGAGCAGATTGCATTCCCTATGGCAGACTTTGAAGAAGCTGCGGAGTAGGTGAGTCTGATGTCGGCATATCCCCAGGATAGATGGGCTTGGATAGAGATTGATCTTTCTGCCGTCCGCCACAACGTAAAGGCGTTTAAGGCCCAGCTTAACCGCGGTGTCAAGATGATGTGCGTGGTTAAGGCTGACGCATACGGTCACGGTGCTGCTCAGTGTGCTAAAGCCATGCAGTCCGTGGGTGCTGATCAGTTTGCTGTTGCAACGGTTGATGAGGGTGTTGAGCTGCGCTGCTCTGGCATTGATAATCCTATTCTGGTGCTTTCCGAGCCGCCAGTTACCTCCATTCCAGACCTCGTGCGCTTTGACATCATGCCGTCTGTTTACACGGTTGACTTTGCGCTTGCGTACGGCGAGGCTTCCGCCGCAGCTAACAAGGTTGGCCGCTATCACCTGGCCATTGACACCGGCATGACCCGCATTGGCGTCAGGCGAGAAGATCTTCTCGAGGTACGCGGCTCTATTGATTTCCACAGGGGTCTTGAATGCGCTGGTACGTTTACACATTTTGCTACGGCCGACGTGCTCGACAACTGGGACTTTGACCTGCAGGTTAATCGCTTTATTGAAGCGGTTACGGCACTCAAAAACGCAGGCTATGAGCTGGGCTTGGTTCACGCCGACAACACTCCTGGCACCGTCCTGCACAAAGACATTCAGTTTGATATGGTCCGCGTGGGCATTGGCCTGTACGGACTTCATCCTAGCAAGCTCACTATTCCCCGCATTGACCTGCAGCCCGTTATGAGCGTGCGCGGTCGTGTGACGCGCGTGGTGTATCCAGCTGTTGGCGATGGCGTTGGCTACGGCATGACGTGGCGCGTTCCTCGCAATAACATCCAGGTAGCTACGGTGCCTATTGGCTACGCCGACGGTCTTGCACGCAGCCTTTCTAACCGCATGGATGTTTTGACGCGCGGAGACCGTGTCCGCCAGGTGGGCAACATCTGCATGGATCAGTTTATGATTGCCGTTGATACCGCAGGTACACACGCTAATAAGCCTGCGCACGAGATTCGCTATGGTGACGTGGTTACCCTCATTGGCAAAGACGGCGACCAAGAAATCACCGCAGATGAGATGGCTGACCTCCGTGAGACCATCAATTACGAGGTAGTTTGCAACTTTGGCGCGCGCCTCGATAAGGTGTACATCTAATGGCAGCTACTCCTGCTTCGCCTAAAAATGCTTTAGAAAGAAAGTGCATGTCAAACGCAGAATATGCGAAAATAGCATATTCTAAACAAGCAGGTAAAACGCTTGACGAGATTCGTGAGCAGATAACTGATTGCAAGAAGTGTCCGCTTTGGGAAACGCGCACCAACATTGTGTTTGGTGGTCCAAATCCCACGGCTCGCATCATGATTGTGGGAGAAGCTCCTGGTAAAAACGAGGATCTAAGTGGTCAACCTTTCGTAGGCACATCGGGCAAAAAGCTTGATGCACTGTTAGAAGAAGTTGGTCTTTCTCGCCAGGATGTTTTTATCTCTAACGTGGTCAAATGCCGACCACCTTCAAACAGAAATCCCAAGGTAGCCGAGGTGGAGGAGTGCTCTCCGTACCTTCGTGACCAGATTCGTGCTATTAAGCCGGACGTTATTGTCTGCCTGGGTAATTTTGCGACGCAGTTTGTCATGCATACCGATAAGGGCGTGACGGAGCTGCGCGGCAAGTTTTACCAGATAGGCGCCTTTAGCGTGCTGCCTACCATGCATCCCGCATCAACTATTTACCGCAAGGAGTGGGCGCAGTTCCTCAAAGATGACCTGCAACTTCTTGCTGATTGGCTTGAGGAACACCCTCGAGGAGGCTCTTGTGACTAACCTTTCTACCAGCGCAAATGACGCAGCAAGCAACGCTGCAGCGAACAACGCCAGCGCAAACAATCTGCCAGAAAAAACCGCAGCTGGCACATATGTCTCTACTACCACCGAGCAAACTATTGCTCTTGGTCAGATTCTGGGCAAACTTCTGCAAGCTGGAGACGTGCTGGTGCTCACGGGAGACCTGGGTGCAGGAAAGACGCAGCTCACCAAGGGTATCGCTGCCGGCATGGGCGTCACGGACGACGTAACCAGCCCAACCTTTACCATCGAGATGGTTTACGAGGGCGCAACTCATGCCGCTCTACCACTTTGACCTGTATCGCCTAAACGATCCTGACCAGCTTGAAGACACCGGCCTGTACGATGCGCTTGAGTCTGATGGGCCAACTATCATCGAGTGGGGAGAGCAATTTGCAGAGCAAATTGGCGAGAGAACCCTTGATGTGTATGTTTCTAGATTGTCTGAGGAAGAACTGGAATCCGACGACACTGAGCCGCGCCGTGAGATTCGCTTTATCCCACAGAATGCTCGTGGAGAAGAAATCATTCAGTCGCTGTAATTGCTGAATAAATAACGTTTTCATCACCCAGTTATAGATATTTTAAGAATATCTATAACTGGGTGTTTTGGCGGTATAACTGCGATTTCTTTTCATATATACTTACCAAACCGTTGAAACATGTTTAAAAAAACAATTTTTTTGAAATACACGAGTTAAGGAATATGAAATGTCAGAAGTATTTGCGTAACAACGCAAAACTACTCGCAATTGCAGGCATTATGGCAAGCGTGTTGGTTTTCTCGCCAGTACTTTCTGCGTTGGCTCTTGCTGAGGGTACTGAGGTAGCTGAGGCAAGCGCCACAACTGAGGCCACCGCCTCGACCGAGTCGTCTGCCGCTACGACCGAAGCGACTGCTACAACTGAGACGATCGCTGCAGTTGTCGCTACAGATGATGACAGTGACGCAGAGGCTGTTGGATCTTATATGGGCGCCGATGGCATAATGCGTGAAATCCACATTTCAGTCTCAACAGATGGCGGCACTTATAACGGAAAAGATTATATTCCACCAACTATTTCAGATGATTTTAAGAGTGTTTCTTTTAGCAGCAATGTTTCAGCGTGAGGGATACACACTGGTAGGTTTTTCAACAGGTTATTTTTCGCAAGAGGAAATAAACAATGCAACACCAGATATGTCGAAACCATATACTATCGATGAGAGTGGCAATGTTCATATGAATTTTGATGATATTGTTGCCTGGAGCATTACCGACAATATTGATACAAACACTATTACGAGTCGCTATCATCTAACTACCTTATGGGCACCAAATCCTGAGCCAGAGCCAGAACCAGAGCCTCAGCCAGAACCAGATCCAGCACCTGCACCAGTTGCACCTGCCTCCGATTCAGTCCAGCAGTCACTACCAAGGCGCGAGAAAAGCGTTCTGCCTAACACCGGTGACGCAAGCTCTGTAGCAGGCGTTGTCGCAGCAGCTGGTACTGTACTGACCGCCTTTGGTCTCCGCAAGAAAATGCAGCAGTAAATAGTCGCTTCCTAGTAGAAATAAATCCCTATGTCTAAGTATTTTCACAACAGCACAAAGCTTCTTATTCTTTCTGGTGTTCTTGCAGGAGCATTGGTCTTCTCGCCAATATTTTCTTCTCTTGCGCTTGCAGAGGGTACTGAGGTGACAGAAGCAACTGCCACAGCTGAGGCAACCGTCTCGACTGAGTCGTCTGCGGCGACCGAAGCGACCACCGCAGTTGAGACAACCGTCTCGACCGAGTCGTCCGCTACAACTGAAGCAGTCACCGCAGCTGAGACGACTGCTACAACTGAAGACAACCACTTCAACTGAAGCTGCTGCCAGCACCACCTCAACAGATGACAATGGCGCAACTATTGTTCGTTTTTATGATCCTGAAGTTGGTTGGAATACTAGGATTAATCTTGTTGTCGGTGCATATGGCACTCAATACAATGGAAATAACTATATCCCTGCAACGATTTCAGACGACCATAAGAGCTTCACTTTTGATGGAAATATTCATCGAGATGGTTACACGCTGGTAGGTTACTCGTCAGAATTGCTTTCAAATGCTCAAAGGGATAACGCAACTTCCGACCAGTCAATGCCTTACACCGTTGATGCTAATGGAATTGTTCACGTGAATTTTGCTGATATTATCTCGTGGTCCGTTACCGATGACCTGCGTGATGACACAACAACTTACTATTACTACTTTGCTCCGCTTTGGGCACCAAATCCTGAGCCAGAACCAGAGCCAGAACCTGAGCCTCAGCCAGAACCAGAGCCCACTCCAGTTGTGCCTGCCTCTGATGCAACCCAAACTCCTGCACCAAGGCGCGAGAAGAGCGTTCTGCCTAATACAGGTGACGCAAGCTCTGTAGCAGGTGTTATCGCAGCAGCTGGCACTACTCTTGTTGCACTTGGTCTCCGCAAGAAAATGAAGTAATAAACTGCAAGAGCTAATAAGTAACAAATACGCCTCTAGAAATAAGATTTTTGAACTGCCTCCTATTTCTTGGACACGAGAAATAGGAGGCAGTTCAAAACACACCTAAGTCAGATAATCTGTCAAAAAGACGTATACATTACGCTGAAAATACCTCAATCATGCAGATTATCTTCATTAGGTGTGTAAAATGCCCGCAATTGAGCAGAATATCTGACTTAGGTGTGTTCCTTAGGTGCGGAATTTACCTATAGTTAAATCTTTTATATAACGCTATTCATTTTCTAGCATATTAGGTTAAGTTTATGCATAGAAATGTATATCAAGCGGTGCAACCGCCTAGCTTCCTGGCTATCTTGATTAAGAACATGTCGATTCTTCAGCAGAACAGAAGAAAGCTGCGCTATTTTGTGCGCCAGGCCTAAAAGCCAATGCTAACACGCTGCAGAATCATAATCACCCGCATATGAACTGCCTCCTATTTCTCGTGTCCAAGAAATGGGAGGCAGTTCATTTTCTAGGAGCGTTCCTTTTGGCAATTTGTGGCCTGCGGTTTGTAGCCGGTTGAGCCTTTAAAACACGTTAAAAAATATATCCCTTTGCAACAGCCCAGTTCCAGATGCGGTCAGCCTGTACTTCACAGCGCTGCCTCAGTTCAGCGGTGTTAGAACCAGTGAAGGTAACTTGCTGAACAGAAAGAGGAAGGTTATCTGGCCTGGTAATAGTAAGAGTTGCGCTGTTCATGGCCATGCGAGTCGTCTTGTTAGCGCCAACGCGGACTTTAACAGTAAAGTAACCACGATCAACAGGCCACTCGGTAACTTCTCCGCTATTGGCCGTTCCAGACCTGAATCCATTTGCATTAGCAATAATGCTATAGCCATTCATAAAGAAACCAGCTGCAATAAGTAAGCCGCCAATGGCGCACAAAAGAATTCCTGCAAAAATGGTACCCTCACCATTTAAATTAAAGAAATTCCAGAGGCCGCCAACAGCAAAAAATGCACCAGTTGCCCAACCAACAAGAGGACTAGCGCCTCCTTGAGGTTTACCAAAATCAATTACATCGTAAGTAAGAGGAATTGGGGAGGTGTCGTTTTTATCGTAAAGATAAACGTTACTTGGAATTTCCTGTTTTTGAGCGGGTTTTTGTGGTGCTTCTGGTGGAGTTGGAAGTGACATAAAGCGTCCTCCTTGTAGCTGGTAGAACTATTCAGGATATAAATAATTATCCTATTTGAGAGATTTATTGTAACATATTGGATAGTAGAGGCTTAAATTTTTTAATTTGGCACTGCTCCCACTGAAAGGTTGCTTAATGAAAAGACGTCAACTAGCACTTACTTGTGCACTGGTACTTGCGCTTTCATCAGGTGTTGTATTTACTGCGTGTAGCCCTAATATTTTTGGTTTACCATCACCTGAAGAGATTGCCGCTCAGAAGGAAGCAGAAGAGAAGAAAGCTGCTCTTGCTCCTTATGTAGGCATTTGGGAAGCCAAGTCAATCGAAGATGAAAATAAGGGCACAGTCACTGAAGACATGTACAAAGATGTTAGAGATGTTTATCTAGCAATTTATGGCTATGACTTCTCTGACGATGGCACTGGTTTGTTTGTTCGCTTCGGCGCTCAGAAGCCCTTTACCTGGTCTGTTGATGCCGATGGAAAGCTTACTATCACCCTTGCAGGTAATGCCGGAAGCTATACAGCAAGCGTTGATTCCTCAGGTCAGATGACCGTTGAGGGCTCTGATGGTTCTAAAGCTATCCTTACTCAGGTAAGCACAGACCTCAGGTGATTATTCTCATATTAGGTATGAGCCATTTAATCCATTAACAGGAACAGGCAATATTTCTAAAAACAAGTCATCGCATGAAACTAAACTACGCTTTACTATCACCACTGAGCTTGATCAGGTCATTGTTGATACCGATGAGCTCTATGTAAGGCTTATTGGCATCGCTTCCCTTAAAGACCTTAAGGGTTTTGAAGGCTATGTCTTTGAGGTTATTAATAGAACTCCTTATACAACCGGCTATCAATTTACTATTCAAGATCCAACCGATGGCTATTGGGCTTATGGATTTAACGTGTTAGAGCCAGGTGAGAGAGTCTATGAGTATGTTCTTAATAACCAACGTAGAGATAAGTCACTTTCTGAAGTCACAGATGTAAAAGGCACTCTTGAGTATGACCACTCTAGCAATGGTGCCCTTCATAATGACGAGAAAACCGTGACGTTTGATTTGCCTACTGGGCAGAGCAAGTAACAGCTAAGAGTTAGTTTTATATCGCTGCACGTATGGAAGGAAGTTTAATGAAAAAGCGTCAAATGCTGTTAGGATGTCTGCTTGCACTGGTGCTTTCCGTAAGTGCAGTGCTTAGTGCATGCTCATCAGGGGATAACAGTCCTGCAGGAAATAAAAAGTCTGCTGGTCAGATCGTAGGTGTTTGGGAAGCTTATGACATCTTTGAACCCGGACTAGGAAATCTGAGTGAGGGAGCTGCCTACGACGATTATAAAGAACAGTTCCATGCAATTTATGCTTTCAGCTTTGCTGAGGATGGAACTGGCCTGTTTACTCGCTTTGGCATAATGAAGCCTTTTACCTGGACTGTTGATGCAGAAGGAAAGATTACCGTTACCCTTGAGGGTACTGCGGGTTCTTTTACGGGACAGATTGACGCTGAGACTGGCAGGTTAAGGCTCAAGGGCACTGGCGATGATGAGACTGACGCCGAGCTTAAGCAGATTTCAACTACTGCTGGAGACTATGCAAGTGCTACCTATCAGCCATTTGATCAACTTACCAATAAAGGTACCGTACCAACCATGGTTAGGTATAACGATCTCAAGTTTAAAAATTTTGAAATAACTCGAGAGGTCAATAAAGTTCTTATCGATACAGATAAGCTGTATATGAATCTGTACGCTATCGCTCAGGTACCGGGAAGCTCTCAAGAAGGTTACGTTTTTGAGATTATCAACAAGTGTCCTGACTCATTTTACGGAGAGTTCTCTCTTGGAGATCGAGTTGGTCCTCTGAATGCCTTTGGTCAAGCCTCCTTACAACCTGGTGAGAAGTTCTATTTGTTCGTTCCTAATGTCTCGCAGACACCTGGATCTCTTGTGGCACTTTCCAATCCAAAAGCCACGGTTTCTATTGGTTACAGTAACGGAACAACCTATACACCTGTTTCGGAAAGGGAGAAAGTACAGCTTGACCTAAATATCCCTCCTAAGTCTGAGTAGCAAAAGAACGCATATCTTCAGATTGATCACTACCATTGAAAGGACACTTGATGAAAAAACATAAAATACTGCCAGTTGTTGCGCTTGTCTTGGCGCTCTCTGCTGGTGTTATGTTTACAGCTTGCACTCCTAACATTGGTGGGCCTTCGGCTGAAGAAATTGCAGCTCAGAAGGAAGCAGAAGAGAAGAAAGCTGCTCTTGCTCCGTTTGTGGGCGTTTGGGAAGCAAAGTCTATTAGTGATCCAAAGAAGGGCGAGATTCCCGAGAGTGTCTATCCAACAGCAAGAGACACATTCCAGGCCATTTACGGCTATGACTTTTCCGACGACGGCACTGGACTATTCGTCCGTTTCGGTGCTCAGAAGCCCTTTACCTGGACCGCTGATGCCGATGGCAAGATTACCATCACCCTTGCTGGCAACGCCGGAAGCTATACAGCAACCGTTGATTCCTCAGGCCAGATGACCATTGAGGGCTCTGACGGTTCCAAGGCAGTGCTTACCCAAGTAACTAAAACCTCAGGTGATTACTCTTCTCTTAAATATGCTCCATTTGATGTACTTACGGGTAAGGGAACTATTGGAGGAAATTATTCCTCCCATGATGACTTTTATATGAATTTTAAGGTAGTTACCGAGGTCAACAGGGTTGTTGTTGATAATGACGACATGTACGTCAGATATGTTGGAATCGCCACAACACCAAGCGGTCAAACCGAAGGTTATGTTTTTGAGGTAATCAACAAGTCCGATAAGACGGCCTCATATGACTTTAGGCTGGATAATTCGGATTCCACTGTGTTTGGAACAGCTCTTAATGTTCTTGAGCCTGGTGAGAGATTCTATGAGTTTGTAGTCGATACCTCCAAAGCAGATGTACCTCTGGCTAAGCTTTCTGAATCTCAGGGAACTTTTAAGTATTCCCATGTTGCAGATGGAACCAGTCTTGAAGACGAGAAGACCGAGCAGTTTGATTTGACGATTTCACAGAATAAGTAATGCACTCAGACGATACCTAGATTGAGCAGAATGAACTTCGTCAAAAAAGTGTCGCCAAGAAAAGACATTGTCAATCTAGAGAGCTTTGGTGTTGGAGGGACTTTCTTGAAACAGCGTAGACTACTTTTTATGCTTGTACTTACACTTGTGCTTTCTACCAGCATTGTGTTTACGGCTTGCACTCCTAACATCGGCGGACCATCTCCTGAAGAGATCGCTGCTCAGAAGGAAGCAGAAGAGAAGAAGGCTGCTCTTGCTCCGTTTGTGGGCGTTTGGGAAGCAAAGTCTATTAGTGATCCAAGCCAGGGAGATATCCCCGAGAGTGTTTACCCAACGGCAGTAGAATCCATGAAGTCAATTTATGGCTATGACTTTGCTGATGACGGCACAGGCAATTTTATCCGTTTTGGCGCTCAGAAGCCTTTTACTTGGTCTGTTGATGCTAATGGAAAGCTCACTATCACCCTTGCAGGCAATGCCGGAAGTTACACGGCAACTGTTGATTCCTCAGGTCAGATGACCGTTGAGGGTTCTGACGGTTCCAAGGCAGTCTTGAAGCAAGTCACTAAAACATCTGGTGATTATTCCAGCTTTAAGTACAAGCCTTTTGACGCAATGGCAGACAAAGGCACTATTGCGTATAACTTCTCTTCTACTAAGGGCGAATACAAGATGCGCTTTAAGCTGAAGACCGAGGTGGACAAGGTTCTTATCGATAATGACGATCTCTATGTTAGGTATGTTGGAATTGCTAAATCTCCAGATGGTTACTCTGAAGGCTACGTCTTTGAGATTATCAATAGGTCTGAAAACTGGGTAAATTGCACCTTTAAGTTAGATAATTCTGAGAATTCCGTATGGGCTAACGATTCCAACTATCTTGAGAGCGGCGAGAGGGTCTTTGCATTTGTTATTAACGATTCTTATCAGAAAAAACCTCTTGCTGATCAGACTGAGGTAAATGCAGTTGTTGAGTACTACCACATCAAAGGTGGTAAGAGCATGGAAGACACTAAGACAGAAAACGTCGACCTGATAATCTCTCAGAAGAAGTAAGTGTGCCTTTGATAATGAGACAAGTACGTACACATAAAACATTTACGTGTTAAACGTGGAATACAGAGACGTCACCTGTACAATGGGTGGCGTCTATTCTTTTACTGGCTGCTCTTTTAAACTCAAGAAAGAAGCGTGACCAAACATGCAGAAAGCTTTGATTTCGATTGATTACACCTATGATTTTGTAGCAGATGATGGAAAGCTCACAGCAGGTAAGCCAGCTCAGGCTATTTCAGATGCTATTTATGAGGCTACAAAGTGCGCTTTTGATCGTGGCGATTATATTTTCTTTGCTATTGATGCTCACGATCCAGAGGACAACTTCCATCCAGAGACTAAGCTTTTCCCACCTCACAATATTATTGGAACAAGTGGTAGAGACCTGTTTGGTCCTCTAAATGATTTCTATCAGCAGCACAAAGATGATAGCCATGTGCTCTGGATGGACAAGCGTCACTACTCGTCCTTCTCGGGAACTGATCTTGATATTCGTCTGAGGGAGCGCGGCATTAACACGGTTATCCTAACCGGTGTTCTTACCGACATCTGTGTACTGCACACGGCAGTGGACGCTTACAACCTGGGTTATCACATTGAGGTTGTTGAGCCAGCGGTTGCGTCGCTAACGCCAGAGAACCATCAGTTTGCGCTTGCGCATTTCAAAAATACCCTTGGGGCAACATTGGTTGATGCAGAGCTTAATGAGATTGAGAACTCGTAATGACGTCAGAAGAACGCGCAGTTAAATGGTTTGAGAAAGTGCCCGAGGCAGATGATCTTTCATTTGACCAGAGACTTGCTATTTGCAAAAAGACTGGAAATACCATGGCACTTGTCTTTGTTGTTCTATTTTCGCTTGAGTTGATACTTGCGTATGTGCTTACCGATGGCTCGTTTGTATTCACTATGACCGATATTCTAAACAGCATACTATCAAGACCTGGTAGAAGAGTTACGGCCCAGGGAGTGGCTGTTGCGGGTATTCTTGTAGTGGCACCACTATTGGTTATTCCTGCAGCTGCTACGTTTCTTGCTCGTTCTATTGTTTTTAAGCAAGAAATTAAGAAGTGCTTAAGTAAGTAGTCAAGTAAATTAGCGGCTTCGTAAATTAGTTAAAGCGTTGATAAGACTCAAGGTTAAAAACTTGAGTCTTTTTTGTTCGAGGCTTTAGCCTGTTGAGCGCGTGTAACGCGCGAAACACAAAACCACCCGCTATTGAACTGCCTCCCATTTCTTATGTCCAAGCAATGGGAGACAGTTCATTGTGCGGGTGATTATGATTCTGCAACGTGTTAGCGTCGGCTTTTAGGCCTGGCGCACAAAATAACGCAGCTTTGGCAGGCCTTGCTGAAGAATCGACATGTTCTTAATCAAGATAGCAGACAGCTAGGCGGTCGTACTACCCGATATGCATCTCTATGCATAAACTTAACCTAATATGCTAGAAAATGAATAGCGTCATATAAAAGATTTAACTATAGGGAAATTCCGCTTCTAAGGAACACACCTATGACAGATATTCTGCACAATTGCGGCCATATTACACATCAAATGAAGATAATCTGCACGTTTGAGGTATTTTCAGCGTCATGTATACGTCTTTTTGACAGATTATCTGACTTAGGTGTGTTTTGAACTGCCTCCTATTTCTCGTGTCCAAGAAATGGGGGCAGTTCATATCCGCAAAGATATGAATAATTCAAAAAATTAGTTTGAGCTAGCGCCTATACTTGGCGTTCTCAAAGGCAATCTTGAAGTCTTCAAGGAGTTCTCTAGGGACTTTCTCCTGATCTCCATGATGGAGCTCTTGCATAAAGACATTGCTTATGGCTCCAATAAGCAGGCGAGGAGCAATCTTATCTGCAAGGGGCACAAATTCTAGAACATATCTTTTATCGTCAATGGTAAGCCAGGTACCTCTCCAACTGCCGACCGTTCCCTCAATATCTGAAGCGTGGGCTGAAGCAAAGACGTTTTGATTGTTATCAAAAAGGTACACGATGCCATCTGCATCGACACCAACAAAACCGTCTGTAGCGCATTGCTCAAAACCAGAAACAATATGTGCACCACTGGTCCAGAACACCCAGTTCTTCTCGCCAGCCATAGACAGACCTTTCTAAACATCAAAAGTTTCTTGGTTAAATGGTAGTGGGAGAATACTTTTTGAGCAAGTAATTTTTAGTCAAAAAGCATAGTTTACCTGCGAACTCAACCTGTTGTTGAGTGGCTGGAAACCGTTACGATACTCAACTCAACTGATGCGTTCTTGTTGAACGTATTGTTACGACTCATAGTGAAATCAGCGGCCCGCATGCCATTTCAGTGATAATGAGTTGAGAAAAGGAGCAACTATGACTACTTCATCTGAGACCCTTGGTCGTCGTATTGCACGTCTTCGTTTGGCTAAAACTGCAACGCAGGAGCGTCTGGCAAAGGAGCTGAACGTGAGCCCGCAGGCGGTGAGCAAGTGGGAGAACGACATTAACTATCCGGACATCTCGCTGTTGCCAGATCTTGCGCGCTTTCTTGGCGTGTCCGTTGACGAGCTTTTGAGCGGCGCAAGCGCTGCCACTCAGGAGGGTATTGCTGCCCAGGAGAGCACTGCTGCTCAGGAGAGTACTGCTGCTCAGGAAAGCGCTGCTGAGGTTGTTTCCGTTGCAGATGACGAGCCCGCAGAGATCGTAGAAGAGCCTGTCGAGCAGGACAACCAGGGTATTGCCACTCAGTCTTCAGGTTTCAGCTTTGGTAAGCTTTTTGGTAAGAGCATGGTCAAAGTCGAGAAGAACGACGAGGCTGACAATAGCAAGAAGAAGGGCGTCCGCCTTGGCAACGGCTCTGCAAAGCACGGTTTGCACGTGTATGTAGTCTCCGATGACGGCGACGTTGTAGATATGTGCGTACCCCTGGGTCTGGCAAAGTTTGTTTTGAATTCGGGAATTCAGGTTAGCGGAAGCTATCTTAATCAGGAGACTCAGGAGCAGCTCTCTAACATCAACCTTGATGCGCTTATGGACGCTGCAAAGACTGGCGAGAGTGGCACACTTGTGGATATTACGTCCGGAGACGGCAACGTTGTAAAGATCTGGTTTGACTAAGCGCTAACGATTACATAGACTGATAAAAAACGAGATACGCCCGGGCAGTTGCTTGTCGGGAAACGGTCTCGTTTTTTTGTTTGGCGTTTATTTGATTAAGTTTACTATCTCACGTCACTTTTCATTTGATGTAAAATAGTGGTACCAAATTGCGTACTGGATAGTGCGGGCTCAAGAGAGCCAATTATCTTTTTTGGCATCTTCATGTTGCATGGAGATGCCATTTTTTAAAGGAGGATGGAATGGAGCAAATTGCTCTGTTGTTCGAATCTTCTGCAGAAAATCCTAATATTGTTGATCCTGTTTGGTACAACGAATGGTCGGCAGCCAAAGAGTTGCCACAGTTTGATGTTCATCTTTTTAATTACGAGGCATACCTTAATGGAGAAGAACTAATTTGTGATAAAGCTCTAAGACATGACATGCCAACGTTTCTTCGCTGTCATCCAACCTCTAAAGAAAATTACAAACACCTAGAGCATGATCTTTTATCTTTGGGGTATAGGCTTTTAACTGATTCTTGGCGCGTAATCGGACCTGAAGAAAGAGGTTTGGGAGGACATTCTTCAGCAGGGGATTATGCAATAGAGAGCATTAATGTCGGCGCATGTTTTGGTTCAAGTGGTCATGGCTCTTACCCTCCTTCTGTCTATGTTGTAAGAGATGCCGATGGTCCTCTTAGTGATTTGAATGAAAGCCTAGCTATAGGATGTTTTTCTGGAAATGAGGGCAAAGAGCTTGCTAAAAAATTTGAGAAAGCAAAAGGTACTTACTTTACTGGTGGGGCTTTCTTTGAGGAATATGTAACAAAAGCTACATGTAATGAGATTCCTGTGATTTGGAGAGTTTTTTATTTTGAAGGCAAGGCATTTTTTAAAAGTCCATTAGAACCTGATGCCTTAACAATTTGTCCCAATTTACCCAAACCACCCAAAAAGCTTATTGGAGCATTTCAGGATGTTACCTGGAACTTGTTTTATGCTTGCGATTTCATCTTGTTAAAAGAGGGCATTTGGAAATGTTATAGGTTTTTTGACGGACAGATGTCTCAGGTCCCGACTGGCATAGATGTCGAGAAATTCTATACAACACTTGCTAGATGTATAAAAAAGGCACCTCAAATCCCAGAATGGGTGTGGTGCCTTACTGCAGAAGTGAGAGATGAAAATAAGATTGGTGAGGATAAACGCATAGTTCATGGAACGCGTCATTTTTCTCCGGGTACAAAAGTTTTTCTTCACCCACCAAATTGGGACGAACGTGTTGCTGCAATAGGCATCCCTCGTTATACAGATAAATATATCCGTGTTGTTATGGATGTCAGAAAGCTTGAACATTTCACATTAGAGAAAGTAAGTGATCCGGAAATTGTAACTGCACTTCAAAATCCTGGTAACATCTGGATGTTTACCCACATGGCGCCAACTTCAGTTGGACGCGGCTACTGGGATCAAAGCGAGGAATCAAGACAACAGATTCAGGATGAAATAAATTGGCTGTCTAATTTAGATCCAGACGGAAAGCGCTGGTCATAACTTATTATATTGACATCACATTGTAGGTTTGTGGCAAATAATTTGACGTAATGCTGCAACGGCACGTTCTTCTCGACTGATGGTGGAGATTCTTACATGAAGTCTTTGATTGTGTTCTATTCGTATTCCGGCATCACAAGAAGGCTTGCGGAGGATATTGCGCTGATTACCGATGCCGAGCTGCTGGAACTTAAGCCTCAAGATCCCTATTCTTTCTCGTATAACACGGCGGTAAAAGAGGTTAGAGCGCAAATAGAAAAGGGCGTTTGTCCTGCTCTGATGCAATACGATACAGATGTTGCTGACTTCGATACTGTCTTTATTGGATCACCCAACTGGCTTAAAACATTTGCTCCTCCGGTGCTTTCGTTCTTAAGGGCAACGGATTTGAGTGGCAAAACAATCATTCCGTTTTGCACGCATGGCGGCGGAGGATTTGGCAATATGATTGAGGAGTATCAGAGAGAATGTAGTACTTCTCGCGTGATACCAGGGCTGGCAGTAAAAGGCACGTATACTTTTAGTGAAGTGCAAAAGTGGCTGGATTCGATAGGGTTGGACAATGCGAGTACTTCTAGCTGAAGATGAGAAGAGAATGGCCGCAGCTATCGTGGCCCTATAAAGTAAATGGCGTGCCCTCTCTCTCTGCAGAGCGAGGATGCGCGCCGGTGTTATATGTAATATATCACACTTTTTCTTGGATAAAAGTACTCTACACAGACGTCTTTCTCGACAAGACGTCTTTTTTATTTATGCAGGTAGATAGATGTCTTACAAAATATTCGAAAAACGCATATTTATGGGTTAACGTGCAGTTTTATAAATATTCTAAAATCGCATATTTTAGTCTTTATCTGGGGTTACTCGGATTCCGTATCATCATGGGCAAGCAGGGAGTTGAACAGCTCGTCGATATCGGTGTGTCGCTGAGCGGTTTCTTCCTCGGCTAGTATCCACGAGCCGTCTTTGTAGTAGAGTACATCGCCCTGACAAGCATTGCTTGGTAGCTCATCGACAGAAACGGTCAGCATATTGCCTGGCTGATCATTCAATTCAAGCACGGCAAGATTGTTGTCTTCAAATCGATCGATGATTGCTTTCATTACTTGGACCTCGATTTTGCCGACGTGCCAGATTTATCTTGTGAGGTTGGAGCTACCACTGTGCCGGGTTTCTCGCCAGATATATCAATGTTTGTACCATCGCAGGTAATAGTAATGGTTCCATTGGCGCCCGTACCCCAGACCTCAACGGAATGCTTGCGGAGGGCGTTCAGGACCGACTGCATGGGGTGGCCGTAGGAGTTGTCCACGGCGTACGAGAGGACGGCGTAGGTGGGCGAGAGCTTGCGGACCAGCTGCTCGGTGGTGCCTGTTCGGGAGCCGTGATGCGAGAGTTTGAGCACGTCAATGTGACCTGGATTGGAGTCCAGGATGGCACTTGTGGGCGCGTCTCCCGTGAAGAGGAACGTCTTGTTGCCAACGGTCAGCTTGATGATTATCGAGTAATCGTTGGTGTCGGGGAAATTCGCGTCTTTTTTGGGCCAGAGAATTTCTAGCTTGTAGCTGTCGGTTTGGTCGATGATGGTGCCCGCCTCGGCAAGGGTTATCTGCAGGTTATTGTTCTGGATAGCGGCCAGAAACTTTCTGTATGTTGCCGTGTTGTTTGTCTTATTTGGTGCGTAAATGGTCCCGATTTGAGTGCTGGAAATGACATCCGCCATGCCACCAATGTGATCTTCGTCGGGATGGGTAGCTACCAGGTAATCAATTTTGTTTCGGCCAAGTTCTTGGAGCACTTGGGCAATTTTTGGAGCAGATCCTGTGGGGCCGGCGTCGATAAGCATGGTTTTCTCGGGAAGTGCAATGAGAATGGCTTCTCCTTGGCCGACGTCGATAAACTTGATAGTTACGTTTGCGCTGGTCTGAGCGGTGGCGGATGGTGCGCCGGTGTCTGACTGGGACGACGCGGAGGAGTCTTGCTGCGGCGAACCCGCAGGTGACACGACGGTTGGAAGCGGTTGCGTCAAAGCGGCGCTAAAGTAGAGCGCCACCGTCAACGAGGCAAGCGCGATTCCAGCTTTCTGTTTTCCAGCGTATCGCTTGCGCGGTTTGAGCTTGCCTTTTACGAGTTGTTTGGAAGCACTGGGATCTTCATAAATGAGGTTCAACGCGCTTTCGATAACCGGCAACGAAAAAATTGCTGGTAGAAGGTAAGAAAGCAGTGACGGTAACGCAAGTATTTGAGCCAGGGCAAATGCGCCAGCGATTAGCGCTGCGTTTACAACAAGCCTGGTAAGCCCCGACTTCCATCCCTTGAGATAGAACTGCGGAATGCCAAAAATGCCAAAGATTAGGGAAAGAATGAGCGCAAATAAGTAGTCAGATTGCTTGCCAGAGGCTGTGTTGGGCGATTCAGTTTTACTGTCAAATTGCTTTTGGTTGGGCATAAAACCTCTCTGGACATGTGCGTTTTGAAGAATCTTACCCTATTTGACCAGCCAGTTCAGGGCTTTCTGCATTCTTCCTTCAACGTTTTGGAAGTGATTTCCGCGGTTGAGCTCAAACGTCGAAGTTATCCCCGCGTTCTCTAGCTCGCTGGCGAGAAGTTCAGCGTTTTCTCGCACGTGCATTATTTGCGGATTGGGGGTTCGTGCTTCTCGGTCACCCAGCGAAAGATAAGCGTGTGTGAGGCCGACCGCTCCTCCGCTGAGCTGCTGGTCAACGTAGTCCAGAAGGCTCGGGAACCAGAACGATCCCGAGACGGCTCCGACGCGCTGGAAGGTAGCGACGGGGGCATCGACGTGCGGCGCGCCGGGCTGCGACGACACGCCGGGCTGCGACGGGGCGTCGTCGGGCTGGTAGCCGCGTGCGACCTGCTGCGGCGTGGCGGGCTGCGATACGCCAGCCCAGAGGCTGAACAGGCCTGCGAGTGAATAGCCTACAAGCACTCTATACGCCGGTGGCTCGGTAAGCTCCGATTCCGCCCAGGGGATTACCTGGTTGATAAGGGTATCGAGCGTTTTCTGAGCGCCGTCGCCAAAGTTGGGTCCCTTGGCAAAAACGCGCGGCGCGCACCAGGGCGAGAAGTTCTCTTCCCACAGGTCAACACCAACGTTAACGAGGCTGACACCTTCAGGTACCTGAACGGAGGAGTGGTCGGCCACGTCACCCAGGAGGTACACGACAGGAGCTCCAGCTACAGAGGACATCTGCGCGTGGACGAAAAGCCCGGAGATAGTCGTTTTTCTCGCCACAGGGTTGGCGGAGCGCGGCATTGCAGCCGCAACGGGACGGGAGGCTGCGGCGGTGGGGTGCGTATCTGGTGTAGCGCTCATACTACTCACTCAACGTCATTTGCAGGTAGTAGACGTTTTCGCGCAGGTGAGAGGCAACCTCGCGGTCGATGACACCCTCAAACTGCAGGCGCGAAATCTGGTCCAACTCAATGCGCAGGGCGTTTTCTGCCACGTCGTCGGCGTACTTTCGAGCGTCCGCAATCTGCTGCCTAAAGTGAGGCGACATCTTGTGTGAGCTCAGGTTGTAAGGCAGCAGGTAGGAGACTTGAGTGGTGCTGGAGTCATGCTCATCATTGATGTTGATGCGGCCCCAGATGGACTCAATTGCTGACTCGTGGTCAATCATCAGATTAGATGCGATGACCGCCAGCTCCTCATCGTCACCGTTGGCAATGCGTTCCAGGTCATCAAGCTCCGCGTATTCCATCTCAAGCGCGTATAAACACGCCTGGTAGTAGGACTGGTCTGCGTCCTCAAGGTGCCTGATTTCGCCGTCGATGATGCGTTGCGCTGCCAGCTTAAGCTCGTGAAGAGCAACGGCAATACGCGAGCGGTGGTTTGTTTTAGCAGCAATGTTTGCAATAGGTCCGTAATAGCCTACTGACCTGCGGATTGAAGTAATGTCATCGACAATTTGATCCCACGGAATGGGGTTGTGCGTTTTAATATGGCGCTCACGTAGCTCCTCGAGGCATTTCTGCTGGACTTCTGTCTCGTGAAGGACCAGCTTTTTGACAAGTTCTCCCGAGCCAGGGACAGTGATGCGAGAGGCAAACAAGCGGTTGGTATAGCGCGTGATAGTCAAACGAAGCGCAGGTAGATACTTTGCTTTGGCATTTTCTGACTGTAACATGCTCCTGAGCTCTGCAAGCGTTGCTTCCAAGACGGCAATCTCTCCTTTGTGGAGGCGTTCGGGCAGGTCAGAGTCTGCTTCAGGGGACTTTGATAGCACGGGTAACAGATTGTCCGCTAAAAACAACGTGGCGAGAATAACGCCGGCGGCGATGGTAATCAGCAGATCCCTCTGCGGAAACGCTGCTCCGGACTGGGTTGTGAGAGGCAAGGTAAGGATAATCGACAACGTTACCGCACCTTTTGCGCCCGCAATGGTGGTAACCAGCACGTTCTTGATGACCTCGGCCGACGTGATTGAGATGGGTTTTATGGCGCACGTGGGTTTGGGCTGCTCATCGGTTTGCTCCGAGGTTTGCTCCGAGCCCAGTTCAGCGAGCGGCTGGTCGGGTTTCTCGCCGTCGGGGCTGCTACCTGCGAGGTCATTCTCGCCGTCGACGGCGTCTTTTCCGGTGCAGAGATGGCCGCCCTTGTGGAGCTTGTAAGTTTCCAGCGCGTAGAGCCACGCAAAGCGGACACCGTGCATGAACAGGGTAATTACGACAACAATTCCTAGAATCTGCAGGATATTGAGGCCGCCGTTGGTGCCAGGAAGCACGGCAAGGGGGAGCTGCATTCCTAGGAAGACAAAGATGGTGCCGTTGATGAGGAAGCTGATGACTTTCCATGTGGAATCTGAGACCAATTTTTGCCTTGCAAACAGCGCTTTATTACTCTGCCTACGAGGAAGCGCAATCACTAGACCCGCCGCAACAACAGCCAAAACGCCAGAAACGTGGAAGGTTTCGGCAAGAAGATAGACAAGAAACGGCGTCAGTACTTCGTAGAGAACGTTTGCAACGGTGTCCTCGTAACCCAACCTACCAAGCATTGCGTTGATGGCAGAGAAGGCAAAGCCAGTGACAATTCCCATTGCCACGCCGCCTACAAAAAGCACCGTGAAAGATCCCGCTGCATCTACCAGAGAGAACGCACCCGTTACGGCCGCAGCTACGGAGAACTGGAATGCAACGACGCCGGATGCGTCGTTAATCAAGGACTCTCCCGAGAGAAGCGTCTGCTGGCGATGGGTCAGGTGGATGTTGGACTTAAGCGCGGTGACAGTGGCTGCGTCGGTTGGCCCCAGGGCCGAGGCCAGCGCAAACGCCGCAGCTAGAGGAATTGAGGGGACCATGAGGTGGAGGGCGTAGCCGACCGAAAGCACGCTGACAACTACCAGAGCAATCGCCAGCGACAAAATACTGTTCAGGTTGAGGAGAAGTGCACGAATGTTGGTTTCTCTCGTCTCGTTGAACAGGAGTGGGGCAATAAAGAGCAGCATAAAGAGCTCGGATTCCAGGTGAACCTCCTGGACGCTGGGCAGCACGAGCGCAACAAGCAGGCCGATAACAACCTGGATAACGGGGATGGAGACGTTGACAAACTTGTCGATAACCGAGGAAGCCGCGACGCAGGTCAAAACAATGAGCACAAATTCGAATGTCTCCAACAGGCTTCCTTCCTGGTCGTAGGTGGCAACGACGGCGAGCGTCGAGCGACGATGGGTCCGCGACGAGCGGGCGCCGGGTCCGCAACGAGCGGACGTCGGGTCCGCGATGAGCGGGCGTCGGGTCCACGAGGGTTCCGAGCACACGGGGCTTCTCGCCAGATAACGCTTCATTCGAGTATATACGGTTTTGCGGCTCTAGCTTGACTTGGCGCAGATAACACATGGTTTCTGCGGTGATTCGTGAGCTCTATCGGCGAGGCTTGGAATTGCGAGCCTGAAAAGTGCATGAAGTCTGAGTACATTTACTCAGACATGACGAGAAAAACCGGCAAACAGCTCAGACTTGGCATACTTTTCCGGCAAATCGTTCAGACATGGCGAGAAAATCAGGCTCCATGAAAGGGCGAGCTCGGACTCGCTTTAAACTCTGCCTGAAAAGCGAGCCTAAAAGGAGCCTGAAAGAGCGTGAGCCTGAAAAGTGAGCCTGAAAAGTGCAAAGATTCTGTATTTTGGATACAGATTCTTTGAGGAAATCAGGCAAATCCACAGATTCTTTGATATTTTCAGGCAAATTTTACAGATTCTTTTAAGAAATCAGGCGCGGAGCAAATCAGGCGCGGAGCAAAAATTGAGCGCCCCTAGATTACACAACTCCCAGGTAAAAGAATGCGTAGTTGAGCACGTTGATTAACGTGTACAG
This sequence comes from Lancefieldella parvula, assembly GCA_023300185.1. Taxonomy (GTDB): domain Bacteria; phylum Actinomycetota; class Coriobacteriia; order Coriobacteriales; family Atopobiaceae; genus Lancefieldella. The sequence goes on along the minus strand of CP097092.1, from coordinate 1,464,189 downwards.
ACCGACAATGACCAGGTAGGGCCAGAGGTGCGCTTTGGTGATTGCGATAAACTCGCGGATAAACGCCGTGGGCCAGTACCAGCCTTTGGTGTGCGAACCGATGCCATCTGCCTTAATGCCCAGGTTGTGGGCGTATTCGGCGCAACGGAAAACGTGGAAATCGCTGGTAACAACCGCTGTGGTGAAGTCGCCGCTCGAGGCGGCGGTTCCGCTCGCGTCGCTGGCCGCCGCGTCGCTAGCTGTTGTTGCGACGGCCCCGCTTGCGACGGCGGCCGAGCTTGTAACGTCGACACCCGTTGCCCGATCAGCGTTGATAATGGCTAGCGAGTACCTAAGATTTTCCCAGGTGGTAGTGGACTTGTCTTCCATGAGAATCGCGTCAGCCGAAACGCCCTTCTCCAGAAGATAGTCGCGCATGGCCTGAGCTTCGGAGACAATCTCGTCAGCGCCTTGACCACCAGAAACAACAAACTTTCCGTGCTGATGCTGCTTATTCCACAGCTCAAGCGCCTTATCAATCCTGCCTGCAAGCAGCGGAGTTGGTCGCGGACCGTCAAGTCCGGCGCCGTGAATAATGATGTAATCGTATTGGCGTCGGCGGGGAAGCAAACGATACACCCACGAATAGAACAGCAAAGCCACAAAGGTAAACGAGAACCACAGGCCCTCGAGCGTAAAAAGTCCCAGCACAAAGACAACAATGTGGCGAGCGTCCGGGTCAAAATAATTCACGATGGTCGGCGACGCAATCAGCAGAACAAGGAATCCAGCCATCAAAAACGGCAGCATCGATGTCAGTGAAAATCCGTTATTTCTTACCACAACTATGGTGTTGATCAGCAAGAAACCAATGGTCAGAAATGGTGTCAGCAGTACAAGAGTAACCAGAATTAGTCCAAGGATAAAGTTGTTCAGCCTTAGCACTAGAAGAATCGAGGACCACGCAAGAGTCGCAAATAAAAAAAGCGCGTTGCGGAACTGTCGAGGTTCTTTGATAAAAGAGTAAACAAATAGCACACCCGGAATAACTGCCGGAGCCAGCAGGATGGCGTATGAGATTATGTATTGCCAGTCAAGGCTAGTGCCAGCGTCTTTGAGTAGGGTGTCTAAAAGCATGTGAATTCCTTCCTTGACCAGTGGATTTCTCTTCTTGAAGCAGCTTGCTTAAAAACTCATGTGGCGAGAAACCCGTCTGCCAGAATTCTAACAAAGCGCCTCTGCATAACACCACGGAGCAACCGCATACAACAGAAAAGTGGACAGTCTGCCCATTTGACTCGGTGAACGGTAACCGTTTGCCGATAAGCGTTGTTTCTCATCGGTCGGAGGTTTGGTTAACGGTATGTTAGCGTACACATTGTCTACGTGCGCAAATATCGGATATTTGCAAACCGCATTTCTCGCCAGCCTAAAATTCATGAAAGACTGCTCAACCTTTCACGGTTTCGTTCTAGATTTGCGCGAAAAAGTACTTGAAAATGTACTTCGCGAGTGTTCGCAGTTTGTTGTGGAGAGGACCCATTTGTGGCCGCAACAACCACGTACGCTCGTATGCGAGCTTTCGCAAAATCGTTTATAAGCCTCGTCAGTGTCACGCAAAAGGCGTGCTCCTCCACGAGGTAGGTAGTGTTTCATTGCTAAGAAACACAGATTTTAGGAGGGTTTTATGAAGGGTTATGCAATGCTCAAGATCGGCGAGTCCGGCTGGATTGAGAAGGAGACACCAAAGTGTGGTCCTCTGGACGCAATCTGCAAGCCACTTGCGGTCGCAATTTGTACTTCTGATATTCACACTCTGTGGGAGGGCGCAATCGGCGACCGTCACAACATGATTCTTGGTCATGAGTGCTCCGCAGAGGTTGTCGAGGTTGGCGAGTGCGTTAAGGACTTCAAGCCTGGCGACCGCGTCCTCGTTCCTGCAATTACTCCAGACTGGAACTCCCTTGAGGCTCAGGCTGGCTACTCCATGCACTCCGGTGGCATGCTTGCTGGCTGGAAGTTCTCCAACTTCAAGGACGGCGTCTTCTCCGAGTACTTCCACGTAAACGACGCTGACGGCAACCTCGCTCACATGCCAGAGGGCATGGATCCAGCAGACGCCTGCATCCTTTCCGACATGGTTCCAACCGGCTTCCACGCAGTTGAGCTGGCTGGCGTTGAGTTCGGCGACACCGTCCTGGTCATCGGCATTGGACCTGTCGGCCTCATGTCCGTTGCTGGTGCTGCACTTCACGGTGCTTCTCGCATCATTGCTGTTGGTACCCGTCCAGTCTGCGTTGAGGCAGCTAAGGGCTACGGCGCAACCGACTTCATCTCCTACAAGGACGGCCCAATCTGGGAGCAGGTCATGGAGCTCACCGGCGGCAAGGGCGTTGACCGCGTCTGCGTCGACGGCGGCGGCTGCGAGACCTTCGAGGACGCTGTCAAGGCACTCAAGCCTGGCGGAAAGATTGGTAACGTCAACTACCTCGGCTCCGGCGACTACGTCAACATTCCTCGCGTCGAGTGGGGCGTTGGTATGGGCCACAAGGACATCCGTGGCGGCCTCATGCCTGGCGGCCGTCTGCGCATGGAGAAGCTCTCCAGCCTGGTCACTTCCGGCCGTCTTGACCTTCACCCAGAGGTTACTCACCTCTATCACGGCTGGGATCACCTCGAGGAGGCTCTCTTCACCATGCGTGATAAGCCATCCGACCTTATCAAGCCAGTTGTTGTTATCGACTAGGTAATCAACTAGGTCGCGTTATTTAGTACGTTTGAGCTGGCGAGAAGTTCGGTTTTCTCGCCAGCTTTTTGCGCTGGTGGGCGCCAACGGAGTTTAGGAAGCGGTTGTATTCATGAAAATCCTTGTTGTATCAGGCTTTCTTGGAGCTGGTAAAACCACCTTCATTCAGGAGCTCGTGCGCCGGACTGGGCGTGATTTTGCTATCTACGAGAATGAATATGGCCAGGCAGACATTGATGCGCGCCGCCTGAGGCAGGACTCCGACCTCAAGGTTTGGGAGTCTACCGAGAATTGCATTTGCTGTTCGGGCAAGCAGGATTTTGCGACGTCGGTGCTGACCATTTCAAACACAATCGACCCCGAGTATTTAATTGTTGAACCAACTGGCGTGGCTAAGCTGCAGAGCATTCTTGATAACGTGAATCAGGTGGCTTGGGAACGCATCAGTTTGCTGGCGCCGGTTACCGTGGTCGATGCCGTTTCGTGGCAGAATCAGCGCACCGATTTTCCAGAGATTTTTGACAACCAGCTGAGCGCCGCTGCGAGCGTGGTGATTTCCAAGCTTGCTCCAGGTAGCGAGGATGCCGCCGAGCCCATTAAGCAGCTTGCGGCAGAGATAAATCCGCAGGCAGAGGTTATTGCGGAGTCTTCATATGCTGATATTCCTGATGAGTGGTGGAACTCTCTTTTAACGCGCGCGCTTGACGGTTCTGTTCTTAAAGATTCAGCTAGCGAGAAGGACGAGGGGCCTGACCTGGAGACTATGGCGCTGACTCACGCTGAGCTTCCAAGTCCAACGCACTTGATTTGGCTTTTGGACGCAGCGTCGGCTGGCGTTTTTGGAAAGCTTGCTCGTGCAAAGGGTACGCTGCCTTGTGGTAATCAGTGGGTCAAGTTTGACCTGGTAGAGCGCGCATGGGCGATTACGGGCGACGAACCTCAGGAAGAGTCCAGGTGCGTGTTTATCGGCCGTGACCTGCTGCGTCATGGACTTCGCGAGGCGTTTGTGCCGGCGTTCTGGCACGAGCAGTCGGACTTGGCTGACGAGCACGATCACTCGCATTGCGACCACGAGCACGGTCATTGCGTGCATGAACACTGCGACCACGAGCATGGCCACTGCGAGCATGAGGCCACGAGCACGACCACGAGGGACACGAGCACCACGAGCACGGCCACGACCACGGCGAGCACGCGCACGGTGAGCACACGCACGAGCACGAGGGTCACGTGCACAGCGTCGGCCACGAGCACGACCATGGCGAGCACTGAGTCGCAAGCGCATAAAACATGCAACTAAAAAGAGCCTCCGATTGAACTGCCTTCCATTTCTTGGACACGAGAAATGGAAGGCAGTTCAAAACACACCTAAGTCGGATAATCTGTTAAAAAGACGTATACATGACGCTGAAAATACCCCAATCATGCAGATTATCGTCATTAGATGTATAAAATGCCCACATCTGAGCAGAATATCCGACTTAAGTGTGTTCCGTAGATACAGAATTTCCCGATAGTTAAATTTCTTATATAAGTCTATTCATGTTTAAGCATATTAGATGAAGTTTATGCATAGAGATGTATATCAGGTAGTGCGACCACCTAGCTGCCTAGCTATCTTGATTAGGAGCATAGTCGATTCTTCGGCGAGGCCTACCAAAGCTGAGCTATTTTGTACGCCAAGCCTAAAAGCCGACGCTAACACGCTGCAGAATCATAATCACCCGCACATGAACTGCCTCCTATTTCTCATGTCCAAGAAATGGGAGGCAGTTCAAATGTGGAGGCTCTTTTGCTAGTTCTTGAGCGAATTGAGCGGAGCGGGGAAGCGACCGCCACGGTGGGCAAGCACCGTGCCCGCAAACTGGTTGACCGGCATAATTGGTGCGGATCCAAAGAGGCCGCCGAACTCCAGGACGTCTCCCTCGTTGTAACCAATAGCTGGGATAACGCGGACCGCTGTGGTCTTGGTGTTGATGACACCAATGGCCATCTCATCTGCGATGATGCCCGCGATGGTCTCCACAGAGGAATCGCCAGGAATAGCAATCATGTCCAGGCCAACGGAGCAGACTGACGTCATTGCCTCGAGTTTCTCGAGAGAAAGCGCGCCGTCTTGAGCTGCGCGAATCATGCCCGCATCCTCGGAGACCGGGATGAACGCGCCGGACAGGCCGCCAACGCTGGACGACGCCATGACGCCGCCCTTCTTGACAGCATCGTTGAGCAGGGCAAGCGCGCAGGTAGTTCCGGGACCACCGCATTCGCCAACGCCGATGAGCTCCAGAATCTTAGCGACGGAATCGCCAGCTGCTGGGGTAGGCGCAAGACTGAGGTCTACGATGCCCTTCTCGACACCCAGGCGCCTTGAAGCCTCGCGGCTCATCAGCTCGCCTGCGCGGGTAATCTTGAATGCGGTCTGCTTGATCTTCTCGGCAACGTCCATGAGGTTTGCGGAGTCGGGGAGCTCGGCGAGGGCCGCAGCCATGACGCCAGGACCAGAAACGCCCACGTTAATGACGGCGTCCGCCTCTCCGCTGCCGTGGACCGCGCCGGCCATGAAGGGGGAGTCCTCCACCATGTTGGCAAAAACGACCAGCTTAGCAGCACCGTAGCACTGAATGTCAGTGGTGCGACGAGCGGCTTCGAGCACGGTTTCTGCCATGAGCAGAACGGCGTCCATGTTGATGCCTGCGCGCGTAGACGCAACGTTTACCGAGGAACAGACGCGCGACGTGGTGGCCAGCGCCTCGGGGATGGATGCGATGAGTCGGCGGTCGGCGTCGCCAAGGCCCTTGTGGACCAGTGCCGAGAAGCCACCCAAAAAGTCGATGCCCAGCGTCTCGGCCGCGCGGTCAAGCGTGTGAGCAAGCGGGGTCAGGTCTTGCGCCGAGGTACATGCCGCAATCTGTGCGATTGGCGTGACGGAAACGCGCTTGTTGGCAATGGGGATGCCGTACTCGCGCTCCAGGTCCTCGGCCACGGACACCAGGTGCTCGGCCTGGCGAGTGATGCGGTCGTAGACCTTCTGGCACATGCGGTCCAGGTCCTCGTCTGCGCAGCTATTGAGCGAGATGCCCATCGTAATGGTGCGCAGGTCAAGGTTTTGCTCGCTGACCATGGCGAGGGTTTCGGCGATTTCCTGTGGTGTGATGTTCATGCGCGTCCTCTCGGAATGCGGTTGTCGTGCGAGCGCCGGGGCGCAGGTGCAGCTTGCGTGCGGTGTCGGGGTCCAGGTGCGGTTGTCGTGTGGAGACAACGTCTGGCTTTTGGCGGACGACCAGCCGCAGGGGTTTCTCGACTATTATACTTAAGCAACAACGACAAACGGGGCAAGTTGCGAGGTAACGTGGCAGAAAAAGTCACCCTAAAAACGATTGCGCGCGAGGTGGGGCTGTCGCCCGCCACGGTTTCGCTGGTGCTGAACGGTCGGCCGGTGCGCGTGAGCGACGAGAACCGTCGCCGCATCCTCGACGTTGCCCGTCGCGAGCACTACATTCCCAACCAGATTGCAAGAAGCCTGGTCACGCAGCATACGCAGACGCTGGGGTTGATCGTGCCGAATATCGAGAGCCGGTTTTTCTCGTCGTTTGCAAAGATGCTGGAGATGAAGTGCCGCCGCCGCGGGTACGCGCTGTTCATCACCAACTCGGATAACAGCACGTCAAACGATGCGGACCTTGTGCGACTGCTGGTCAATCGCGGCGCCGACGGCATCTTTATCATCACGTCCGACGAGGTAGAAGCCTCAAAGCAGCTCATCGCCGACCTGGAGCAGCTGCCCGTGCCGTACGTCATGGTGGACCGAACCATCGACGCGCTCGACTGCGACAAAGTGACGTTCAACAATGAGCTTGGCGGCTATCTGGCCACAAAATACCTGCTAGATCATGGTCATCGCCGCATTGCATGCATGGTCAACACCGCCTCCAACACCGGCTGCGCGCGCCTCAACGGCTACGTTCGCGCACTTGGCGAGAAGGGCCTGGAGCTGGATCAGTCGCTTGTGCTGACCAGCGATTATTACATTCCTGATGCGTATCTTGCAGCTCAGCAGCTGATTCGCGTGAACGCTACGGCGGTTGTTGCGACGTCGGACAACATTGCGCTTGGGCTTGTTGCGCTACCTGTACGAGCGTGGCTTGCATGTTCCGCGCGACTATTCTGTTGTCGGATACGATAACAGCATTTCAGACGCACTGTTTGAGCCAGCGCTGACCTCGATTGAGCAAAATGTTGATGAGCTTTCTGACGCTGCGCTTTCAATCATGTTTCGTCGTCTGGGCGAGCACGGGGCGGATGTTGGCGCAGGTATTGGCGTTGGCGCCGAGATGGGTGTCGCTGCTAGTGCGGGTGAGGGCGCAGCTGCTGGTAGTAGCGCTGGTGCGGATATCGGCACAGACCTTGTCTCTGCAAAGATTACCGGAATAGGCCTGGAAAACGCAGATGGGCCGGTGGACGATGGCGCTTCGATTCAGATAATTCTTGAGCCGCGCATGATTGAGAAGAATAGTGTGCGTGTTTTGGGTCGCTAATCAGATTTCTGCATATTTGTGCAATTAAATTCATTTCTATGAATACGTAATTTTTGGGCTCAAAATTATGTGCCGAAAAAGGTAAAAAACGCGTTTAGTTGGAAATGAAAATTGAAAATTAGACGTTTTATCTCCAACTAAGACGATTTTTTACCGCCTCAAAAATTTTTATCTGGGCAAACGTTGTATGCAGAAAAATGAAATCTCCAACTAAACGCATTTTTTACCACTTTGGTGTGTATACGCTTTACTTGGGCACCATTTTGGTTGCGCTTTGGCATTGTGGGTACTGTTGGGGGATCGTTTTGCTGCTTAAAAGACAGCTTAAGCGTCTCTCAGGAAAGAAATTTCCAGAAATCTCACAGTGATAAAACGTTTTATCACTTACAGTAGTATTTGAAACATAGCCGAAGCATCATACTGTTATGTATGTGTTGTTTTATGCGTGCCCAGTTGAGTGCGAACAAAACAAACGCTCAGGTGATGGAAGCAACGAGGTTGCCTAACCTGCGTAAACGCGCAGATAGCAGCCCAAGAAAAGGAGGAGCACATGGCTCAGCCCGTGTACGGCACACCTTGGCAGACCCTGAATCAGCCTGTATCTGAGGATGAGCTTGCCGGCGTCGATAGGTATTGGCGCGCAGCTAACTACCTGTCTGTTGGTCAGATTTATCTTCGCAGCAACCCTCTTATGAAGGACAGTTTCTCTCGCGAGGACGTTAAGCATCGCCTGGTTGGCCACTGGGGAACCACCCCAGGCCTAAACTTCCTGTTCGGCCACGTCAACCGCTTCATCCGCGACCATAACCAGAACACCATCTTCCTCATGGGCCCTGGTCACGGTGGACCTGCAGGTACCGCACAGTCCCTGCTCGACGGCACATATCGCGAGACCTACCCATTCATCACCGACGATGAAGAGGGCCTCCAGAAGTTCTTCCGCCGCTTCTCTTACCCAGGCGGAATTCCTTCCCACTACGCACCTGAGACTCCAGGCTCCATCCACGAGGGCGGCGAGCTGGGCTACACTCTGTCCCACGCATACGGCGCTGTCCTGGACAACCCATCCCTGCTGGCAGTCGCTGTTGTCGGCGACGGCGAGGCAGAGACCGGCCCACTTGCAACTTCTTGGCAGACCAACAAGTTCATGGACCCACTGACCGATGGTATCGTTCTCCCAATCCTGCACCTCAACGGCTACAAGATTGCTAACCCAACCATCCTCGCTCGTATTTCCGACGGTGAGCGCGACGAGTTCTTCCGCGGCATGGGCTACCACCCATACAACTTTGTTGCAGGCTTCGACGACGAGGATCACGCATCCATCCACCGTCGTTTCGCAGCTCTTCTCGAGGCTGTCTTCAACGAGATCTGCGCTATCAAGACTCGCGCAGCCGCAGGTGACGCATCCCGTCCTTACTACCCAATGATCATCTTCCGCACCCCTAAGGGTTGGACTTGCCCTCCTTACATCGACGGCAAGAAGACCGAGGGCTCTTGGCGCGCACACCAGGTTCCACTGGCATCCGCTCGCGATACCGAGGCTCACTTCCAGGTCCTTCGCGACTGGATGGGCTCCTACAAGCCAGAGACCCTCTTCACCGAGAAGGGCGCAATCCGTCCAGAGGTTACCGCTTTCATGCCTAAGGGTGACCTCCGTCTTGGCGCTAACCCTAACGCAAACGGTGGCGCAATCCGCCGCAACCTCGTTCTTCCTGACGCAAAGAAGTACGAGATCCCAGTTGCCGAGAAGGGCCACGGCTTTGGTGCTACTGAGGCAACGCGTGTCCTTGGCGAGTACACCGCTGAGCTCATCAACAGCAACCGCTCCGAGTTCCGTATCTTCGGACCTGACGAGACCGCTTCCAACCGTCTGCAGCCATCCTTCCAGGTAACCGACAAGCAGTGGTTCGGCGGCTTCAACGACGACTTCGAGAACGACGAGCACATCTCCCCAGTTGGTAACGTTATCGAGCAGCTTTCCGAGCACCAGTGCGAGGGCCTGCTTGAGGGCTATACCCTGACCGGCCGCCACGGCATCTGGTCCAGCTACGAGTCATTCGTTCACATCGTTGACTCCATGATCAACCAGCACGCTAAGTGGCTCGAGGCTACCGTCCGCCACATTCCATGGCGCAAGCCTATCTCCGCTCTCAACCTGGTCCTTTCCAGCCACGTTTGGCGCCAGGACCACAACGGATTCTCTCACCAGGATCCTGGTTTTGTTGACATCATGCTCAACAAGAGCTTCAACAACGACCACATCACCAACATCTACTTCCCAGCAGATGCTAACCTCCTGCTTGCAGTTGGCGAGAAGTGCTACACCTCCACAAACTGCATCAACGCAATCTTCGCTGGTAAGCAGCCTGCTCCAACATGGGTAACCCTCGACGAGGCTCGCGAGGAGCTTGCAGCTGGCGCTAAGGAGTGGAAGTGGGCTTCCAACGCTGAGGCTGGCGAGGAGGACATTGTCCTCGCATCCTGCGGCGACGTCCCAACTCAGGAGCTCCTGGCAGCTCTTGACATGCTTGGCAAGCTGGGCATCAAGGCTCGCTTCGTCAACGTTGTTGACCTGCTCAAGATTCAGAACGCTTCCGAGAACGACGAGGCTCTCTCCGACGAGGAGTTCACCAAGCTCTTCTCCGCAGACAAGCCAGTTCTCTTCGCGTTCCACGCTTACGCCGGTTCCGTCCGTCGCTTGATTTGGAACCGTCCAAACCACGACAACTTCAACGTTCACGGCTATGAGGAGCAGGGTTCCACCACAACTCCTTACGATATGCTGCGCCTGAACAACATGGACCGCTGGGCACTTGCTGCTGACGCTCTCCGCATGATCGACGCTCAGAAGTGGGCAGATCAGATTGACGAGTGGGAGAAGTTCCGCACCGAGGCCTTCGAGTTTGCTGTCGAGAAGGGCTATGATCACCCAGCATTCACCGACTGGTCTTGGCCAGACGCTTCCGATGCTGATCAGGCTATCTCCGCAACTCAGGCAACCGCTGGCGACAACGAGTAACACGTCGCGACCAGTACGTGCCTTCAGCCCGGTATCCACTTCGTGTGGGTACCGGGCTTTCTTGTGCGAAAGCGCTGGGAGTGGACGGGGTTTCTCGCCGAGCGCAGCTAGTGCGGCCGTCGCGCAGTGCGCGCCCAGCGCGCCTGATTTCTGCAAAGAATCTGTAAAATTTGCCTGAAAATATCAAAGAATCTGTGGATTTGCCTGATTTCATCAAAGAATCTGTGTCCCAAATACAGATTCTTTGCACATTTCAGGCGGACTTTTAAGCATACCCAAGGCTTATTTCATGAGCATCTTCACACGCACCTTCATGGAGCCTGATTTTCTCGCCAAGTCTGAGTGATTTGCCGGAAAAGTGCGCCAAGTCTGAGCTATTTGCCGGTTTTTCTCATCAAGTCTGAGTAAATTCGCTCAGACTTGATGCACTTTTCAGGCTTGCATCCGTACCTGGCGAGAAACCCTTGCGCTTGCAGCATCGCCTGGCGAGAAACCCGTGCACTCGCAGCGGCGCTTCGCGCGTCCAACCTGCAAGTTTGTCCGCACACGACGCTGTTCCCGCACTCGCGGCCGGCGCCGCTACCCGCGCGCGGCGCGACCGGCACGCTCGTCCAGCTTGGCGCGAACGGCGGCCTTGAACGCGGCAGCATCCGTCATCCACGGAACGTGCTTGCCGCCGATAATGTTGAACGGCTCGTCGCCCTTGGCCAGCAGGTACACCAGTGCCGGGCGAGGATCGTCGTAAGCTGCGGAAACTGCCTCGTAAATGGCGTCGTAGCGGTCAAGGATGATCTTGTGCGCGGCGCCCTCGGGCGTGGCCTCGGCCATCTGCGCGCAAATCACCGCAGGATCTTCCATGTTGCAGTCCTCGGTGGTGTAAATCATCAGGTCCGCCCACTTGGCCGCCTCTTCCGGCAGCTCCTGGCGACGATTGTATGCCTTTCCACCAACGGCTCCCATGACCACATAGCGGCCATAACCAGGGAATTCTTTGGCAGTTGACGAGAAGAGCTTCTGGTAGGAAAGCTTGTTGTGGGCGTAGTCGACCAAGCCCGTGACCTTGTTGTCGGGCGAGCTCAAGAGTTCCATGCGACCTGGCACCTTAACGTTCATCAGTGGAAGCACAGCGTCCTTCTCGCGAATGCCCAGGTAGTCGGCAACGGTGATTGCCGCAAGAGCATTCTCCACGTTAAAGAGGCCGGACATGGGCAGCGCGGCAGCGCCGGTCCAGGTTGGCGCGTGCACGGTAAACGTGACCATGCCCTGGTGAGGGGTGATTTCGTCCGCCCAAACGGTGGCGTCGGAATCGGTTGTGGAGAAAGTCAGGACCTTCTCGCACCTCTGCGCACGCTCCATGACCTGGTCAAACATCATGGTGTTCTTGTTGATAACGGCCACGCGAGCAAGGTCAAAAATCTTCAGTTTGCTTTCAAAGTAATCTTCAAAAGTAGGGTGTTCAACAGGGGAAATGTGATCGGTTCCAATGTTTAGGAACACGGCAACGCTCAGATTGAGGCCAACCGTGCGGTCGTACTTGAGGCCCTGGCTGGAAATCTCCATGTCAACGTAGGGGAGGCCAGCGTCCGCGGCGTGCTTGAGGTGGCGCCACAGCTCAGGAGCCTCGGGCGTGGTGTTGTGCGCGGGCTGCGTGTCCTTGCCGTCAAACACCTCGATGCCGCCGATCACGCCGCACTTGGAGTACGGCTCGTCGCCGTCGAGGATGGCGCGCAGCATATACGAGCAGGTAGACTTACCTTTTGTGCCCGTAATGCCGATGGTTGTGAGTTTCTTGTCGGGGTGGCCTGCAACGCCTGCGGCTGCGTAGGCCATGGCAAGGCGCACGTCATCCACGCAAACGGCGGCTACGTTTGGCGCCACTGCCTGCAACTCTTTTGCAATCGACTGCTCACAGAGGTACGCAACAGCTCCGGCGTTCACCGCGCTTGTCAGATACGCTGGCGAGAAGTGCGCGCCCTTGCAAACAAAGAGCGAACCTGGAGTAACCTCACGAGAATCGCTTGCAACATCGGTAAGCTGTGCGTTTTGATCAACCTCGTCAAGATGCCCAGTAGTGTACTTGATGTTTTTGCTGGTAAAGAGCGCCAGGAGCTCGTGTAATGTCATCCTCAAAAGTCCTTCGATAGCTGTTTGGCGCAAGCACAGCGCCCTAAAGACAGTATAAATAGTTTAGCCGTCCGCCCCCAATTGTGCTGCCGACATCGCAACTTTCTTGGCCTTTGCACGCCAGCGTCACACCCTCATGGCGAGAAAATCGTCGATTTTGCTTGACTCACTGAGAGCTGCGAGGTATAGTACTTGTTCGCGCAAGCGTTTACATTGCGGGGTGGAGCAGTCTGGTAGCTCGTCGGGCTCATAACCCGAAGGTCGTAGGTTCAAATCCTGCCCCCGCGACCATAAGAATTTCAAACCCGCCCTCGGCGGGTTTTTTGTTAGCAATCAACGCTGGTTGGGGAGACTGTTTCCGTAGGCCGTTTTTTGGCTGCCGTCTTCGTGGACCACCTGGCAAGCCACTAACATCGTCTCCGGCAATTAATCGCCTCTACGCGCCAAACCCAAAGTTCAGCAAACGCTGTAATCTCAGCTCAAGACCCTTGTGATGATCGTAAGAATCCAGCAGACGTTGATGCTTCGGAGCAGCAGCCGCCAGCTTCTCTACCAGCGCGTCTGTTGTCTGTCTCACAGAGTGCAGGGGCTCAGGATGGTTTTTACCTTCGTGTTCTCCGCTTGCAATGCACCAGCGAATGTCCGAACGCACATGGCTCGTATCAAAAGTTTCAACAAAATCGGGAAACCACGTACTTGGGCTCGCAAGAAGATACTGATTAAAGTGGCAGGTAGTCTGCATCTCAAAAAGGCTGCACAGACCCGACAAAGAATAGCCTAGCAAGGTAAGAGGACACGTATCCTCTGCAGTATGAGTAGCAAGAGCAGCGTACTTCTCAACAGCTGGAAGTACGACGTCAGAAAGAAATTCTCGCCCAAATCCTCCAAAATTTGGAGCCTCAGTCCGCACGCTTGATGCTGGCCAAGGGGAATAGCAGTCTTGATTAGACGGCGCAGTAATGGTGAGGCATTGGGGGAGCTTGGTCGTATCAAGTTTCCCGGAAGTAAGAAGCGCAGCTATCTTTGGCATAAGCAGCGAGCCATGGAGAATAACAAGAAGACCTGGAACTTCGGAGCGCTCTCCGATAGTGATTGTGTTATCTGGTAAAGCTGATAGATCCATGAAGTTCCTCGTCTGACCTTGTCTGTTATTGCCTGTTGGTGCCGGCGTCGTCTCGCAGTAGCCGCCTCGTGGAGAGCATCCTATAGAGGGGTGCAGATATTTTAAGCATTTCTCAACTCGCAGTCTTCTCACAACTCAAAATGTAAGATATAGTTAACTTTCAAAAAATTCCGCTGCTTCTGTGTAACGCGCATTGTACGTTGTATGTTGTGCGCAAAAACGCAGCGTCACTTTAGAGGGGTAACGTATGATAAGAAAAGCCGGACCGTTCCGTCTTTTCATGGGCGTTCTCGTTGCAATTCTGGCGGCGAGTATCGTAATAACTTCAACGATGGGCGCCATTGGTGTGTCCCTACAAGACGCATATGCCGTGCTGACACATCATCTTTTTGGCATGCCGCTACCAGAGGCTCTAGCTGCAGGAGGACCTGTCGAGAAGGTCGTTTGGTCGCTACGTTTTCCTCGCATCATCTTGGGTGTGGTAGCCGGAGCTGGCCTTGCGCTTTCGGGCGTTGTCATGCAGGCATCGGTTCAAAATACCTTGGCTGAGCCGTATATTTTGGGCATTTCATCAGGAGCTTCGTGCGGAGCCACCTGTGCCATCATGCTTGGAGCCGGCGCAGTAAACGTTGTGGGAATTTCTTCGGTGCCGCTGTTCTCGTTTATTGGCTCAACAATAGCCACGATTGGCGTTTTGTTGCTGGCATCTACCGGCGGCCATATGACGTCGTCAAAGCTTGTTCTCTCGGGCATGATTTTGAACGCTCTGTTCACGGCGCTGTCTAATTTCATCATCACTATTGCTGCTAACGCTGAGGGCATGATGGATCTGAAGTTTTGGACCATGGGCTCTTTGGCACGAGCAAGCTGGGGAAACGTTGGCGTTTCCGTTGTTGTAGTACTTCTCGTCAGTGTATTTTTCTTAACACAGTTCCGCTCCCTTAACGTGCTGTTGATGGGAGACGAGGCCGCTACAACGCTTGGTCTCAATACTAATTTGTGCAGATGGGCATACTTGACCATTTCTGCCCTCATGGTAGGCACGCTTGTTTCATCAGTGGGAACCATCGGTTTTGTTGGCCTTATCATTCCGCATATTGCTCGCTCGTTTGTTGGGTCCGATCACCGAAGACTGGTGCCAACGGCGCTGGTACTGGGAGCTATTTTCATTCTCTGGGCAGATGCCTGTGCTCGTACCGTCTTAGGCAATACCGAAGTTCCTATTGGCATCCTGACCGCCGTTGTAGGCGCGCCGTTCTTTGTCTACATCATGGTCGCCCGCAACTACAGCTTTAGGGATGGTGAGTAACATGCGCCTTGACGTGCAAAATGTGTCAGTCACCATTCACAACAAGCCGATTGTAAAGGACGTCTCGCTTAACGTGGCAGACGGCGAGTTTGTGGGCATTCTGGGCCCCAATGGATCAGGCAAGTCCACGCTTTTGCGGGCAATTTATGGCCTCGGGCATCGCTATGACGGCCAGATTTTGTGGGACGAGCGCGACGCCACTGAGATATCACGACGTGACTTTGCGCGTAAGGTTGCGGTTGTAAGCCAGTTTAACTCGTTGTCCTTTGACTTTACCGTTCGCGAGATTGTGTCGCTGGGACGCAGTCCTCATCAGTCGGCGCTGTCAAAAGAAACCGACCACGACGAGTCAATCGTTTCTGACGTTATTCAGAAAGTTGGCCTTTCTCGCTTTGAAGATCGCTCTTTTGCCACGCTTTCAGGTGGCGAGAAACAACGTGTCATGTTGGCTCGTGCGTTGGCTCAGGAACCAGAGTTTTTGGTGCTTGATGAGCCTACTAATCACCTGGATATTACGTACCAGATTGATATTTTGCGCCTTGTTCGCAATCTTGGTATCAGCTGCCTGGCTGTTTTGCATGACATTGTGATGGCAGCTCATTATGTCGACCGCCTGTATTTCTTAAAAGAGGGATCTATTGTTTCCGAGGGAACACCTGAGGACATTGTGACCCCTGAGTTACTTGCTGATGTGTATGGCGTTGAAGGTGCAGTGAGGCCATCAACTGCTGGAAACGGTATCAGCATTGATTACGTGTATTAATCGCCTGTTGAGTATCAACAGATGAATGAAAGGATATCCGATGGATCCTCGTGTAAGTTCAAATCTCTTTACGAGAAGGAATTTTTTGAGCATTGCGGCAGGGTTTGCTGCAACTGCTGCTGGACTGGGCCTTACTGCGTGCAACAATGCAACGTCTAGCCCATCTACCCCTGCTACAGAAGAAAAGAAATCAGCCAATACGAGCTATCCAGTATCGTTTAAGCTCTATGACGGTGACGGCAATGAGTTTGAGGCCAAGTTTGACAAGGCTCCTGAGAGTGTTGTTACCTTGACAGATTCCGCAGCCGAGATTCTGCTGCGTCTGGGCCTTGGCTCCAAGATTATTGGTACTATCAAGCCCGATGCGCCAATGCCTTCAGATATTGCTGACGAGTATGCGAACATCAAGCAGCTGGGCGATAAGAAGAGCCTCTCGCGCGAGGTTGTTGTTGCCGCTAATCCCAACCTTATTGTGGGACGCTCTCGTCTCTTTACTTCAAAGGACCAGACTTCTCCAAAGGACTACGCTGACCTAGGCATTTCTGTCTATACACAGCTGGCATCTTCTGAGCAGGGCGATCCAACGCTTGCCGGAATTATTTCTGATATTAAGAACCTTGGATCTATTTTTGATGTTCAGAGCAATGCCGACACCTATACCGCTGACCTGCAGAAGCGCCTTGATGCCATTAACGAGCGCGTTAAAGCACACGAGAAAGATGCAAAGAAGACCGTGCTGGTTATGACCAACCTCAAGGACGGCACGTTTGGTCTCTTTGGCGGTAGCGAGAAGAGCCTTGAGTTTACTATCATTGACCAGCTTGGAGCTACTCCTGCGACAACTCAGTCTGCAAACGGCCTGACGTATGAGAATCTGATTAAGTTCAACCCTGACGTCATTATTTACGTCACCGCAGAGCGCAATAAGGCAACTGACGCCGCAGCTAAAGACACCCTTCTGGGCGAGAGCTCCCTGCAGAACGTCCCAGCTATTGCCAACAAGAGCATCGTAGAGATTCCATATTCTGAATACATCGACTACTCGCCACGTGCATTCGATTCTGCCGAGAAGATCCTTGAGGTTCTGTATCCTCAGAAATAAACGTGTTTGAACATACGACGCTGCAGAGACCAAGCAGGAATTCCATTTCTTGCTTGGTCTTATTATTCGAGGCTTTAGCCTGTTGAGCGCGCGTAACGCGCGAAACACAAAACCACCCGCTATGCGGGTGGAGAATAATCTTTTGCTTTGCAAATTAAAATCCTTTCTTCTCAAATGCGAAGGGTCACCCTATTCCGAAGAACTCGCGCAGCCGCGCCACGCCACCCTTGTCGAGACCGTATTGGGCGGTGACCTTTCCGCCCGTCATCTCGGTAACCCTGTCGCAGGCGGCCAGCGCCAGCTCGAAGTCGTGCGTCACGACGAGGACGAAGGCCCCGGACGCGGCAAGCTCCCGCAGCAGCGTGGCCGTCTGCGCCATATGGGCGTAGTCGAGCCCGCTCGTCGGTTCGTCAAAGACCAGCACCTTCTTGCCGCAGAACATGGCAGCCGCTATGGCGCACCTCTGCTTCTGCCCTCCCGACAGCGTCAGGGGGTGGCGCCCCCTCACGTCGAGGAGGTCCAACTGACCTAGCACCGACTCCAGGCCTCGGGTACCAGGGTTGCTCGCCCCCAGGACGACCTCCTCCTCGACGCTATCACAGAAGAGCTGGTGGTTGGCCTCCTGCATCACTTCGTAGCTAAGGGGCAGCCTCTTTCTCGCGGAGAGCACGGCGCCGTCGATTTCGATGCTGCCTCGCTGTTCCCTGGCGAGCCCGCACACCACCGAGGCGAGGGTCGACTTGCCCGCACCGTTGTCTCCCACAATCGCCTCGACGCGACCCGACCCGAACTGCGCGTCGGGGACGGAGAGGGAGGGGGCGGCATGTCGTGAGTATGAGAAGACGAGGTCGGCGAGATGCATCTCGTGCATGGGCGTGTCTTTCACTGGGGCGACTGTCCTCGGGAGGTCGAATTCCTCCAGCTTCACGGGTCGTATGCCCGTCTCAAGGCGCTGGCTGCGGGTCAGCGAGGCGAGCTCGCCCATGGCGAAGACATCGGAAGCCTTCCCGCCGTCCAGGTAGACCGCGCGGTCGACTATGCCCTCGAGGTACCACGTGCGATGCTCGGCGATGAGGATCGTCTTGCCTTTCGACCTTAGTATGTCCAAGGTACGTCGCAGCTCCCTGATTGCGGGGAAGTCGAGGTTCGCCGATGGTTCGTCCAGTAGGAGCACCTCCGGGCCGGTAGCATAGACGCTCGCGATGGCAACGCGCTGCTTCTCACCCCCCGAGAGGTGGAAGATGTTGCGATTCATGAGTGCCGCGATGCCCAAATCGGCTGCGGCTTCGTTCACCCTACGTGAGATCTCGGCATGCGGCATTCCACGGTTCTCGCAGCCGAAGGCCACCTCGCTTGTGGTGTCGAGGGTGTAGAATTGCGTGCGGGGATTTTGGAACACAGTCCCTACCTGGCGGGCCACCTTGTACTGAGGGCAGGTGGTGGGATCCATGCCGCCAACCCTCACGCGACCAGTAAGGTCACCGTCAAAGAACTCGGGTATCATGCCGTTCAGCAGGCGGAGGACGGTTGACTTTCCGCAACCGCTCTTCCCGCACAGGAGCACGCATTCTCCCGCCTTCACGTCAAGCGACAGCGACGATAGGCTCGGGGATTCTGCTCCACGATAGGAGAAACTGACGTTGGTGAGCGATATCATCGGCTGGCCCATCGTCTCAGAGCCCCTTCCCGGCAATGGCGAACGCCGCTGCCGCGGCCGTTCCCGCAGCTACAAGCGCCAGAGCTAACCAGTCCTGGGTGCGCAACCCAATCTGCGCCAGGCAGGTGTGAGGAGCTGGATCGTCCATGCCGCGGCAGAGAGCTGCAGCCGCGAGTTCGTCACTTATAGAGATCACGGAGGCGAAAAGCGGCACATAGATGTGGGCTATCGTCTGGATGGGATGGAACAGCCAGGATGAGAGGCCCGTTCCGATACCCCTCATCTTCATGGCGGACCTTATGGCGCGCCACTCCTCGCTAATAGTCGGGAAGCACCTGAAGGCCACCGATGTTGTGATTATGGCGCTCTTCGGTACCCCGCTTCCCCACAGGGCGGCCGCGAACTCGCTAACGCCGGTTGTCCCCACGGCCCAGTAAGCCACAAGCAGGCATGGCAGGACCTTGCGGACCGCCACTGCCAGGAATTGCACGAGGGAAAGCACGGCGCTTTGGCCCACCATGGGACCGATTAGCTGTTGGACGGCAACGAGCAGGGAAAAGACCGCGCAGTAGCGCAGGGCGGTGCTGGCCATGCCGCCGACTGCCACAATCAGGACGCAAACCAAAAAGACAGCGGCCTCGTAGGGCAGTGAGCGGCCGAGGAAGACGGCTATGTCGAGCAGGACGAGCAGGGTCGCCTTCGTTCGAGGGTCGAAGACAATGCCTCCGTTGTGACCCTGCTCCGTATATAGCTTTTCGAGGGGGTTCACAGGATTCCTGCCCGTCCGAGCTTGGCTGCGAGCAGCTTGCGTGCGATCAGCGAGCCCAAAATCGAGCTGATGACGATGGCGACCATCATGGCCGGAAGCACCCAGTCGGGCGTGAGCGCATAGAGCGTCTCGCAGAAGCTTGAGCTCATACCCCGCTCAAGGATGTCTTGGAAGAAATAGTCGCGCATGAACCAGATGGGTACGAAGCCTCCGAGCAGGTTCCAGGAGAAGACGGCGTGGCTTGCGGCGTTCCATGCGAAGCTGCGATATTTTCCAGCACGTGCGATGAGCACCGCAACGATGCCCGCAGGGACCGAGACAGCAGGTGCGATGGGGATGTGTCCCGAGGCGATGAGGACGAGGCTCGGAAGGACAGCGGCGATGAAGATGGGCACGCCCGAGGGTGACCTGGCGAGCATTATGTGGAAGATGGGTGCCGCAAGTAGGGCGACGAGGGCGGGCATGAGCAGAAACAGAATCGGCACCGGCATGCACACGATCCCGATGATGACGTAGACGGCCAGGTAGAGCGCAATGAACACGCCTGCGGAAATAGCAGCCCTCGAGGATGTACCCTTCTTTTGTGGTTCCATGATGTTTCCTTTCTCTTGTGGTTGATGAACGCCGTTGTCTTCGGAGGATGTCATCGTGCGGGCGTGTCGCCGTTGCCGTGCGGGTGCTTTGCGCGCCAGGCGTCAAGATCTGTCTGGAGTCCCCACAGTTTCGCGTAGGTCCCTCCCTTGGCAAGCAGCGACTCGTGGGTGCCGCTCTCCGCGACGCGACCGCTGTCGATCACATATATGGCGTCGGCGCGCGTCACCGTGCGCAGCCGGTGCGCGATGGCGACAACAGTCCTGCCCTGTGCGAGCGTGCCCATAGCCGCCTGCACCTCGGCCTCGTTCTCCGAATCGAGTGCGCTTGTCGCCTCGTCCAGAAGGACGATAGGCGCGTCTTTGAGGAGGGCGCGGGCGATGGAGATACGCTGGCGTTCACCGCCCGAAAGAGTCGAGCCGCCCTCACCGATAACGGTATCGTAGCCGTTGGGCAGTTCCATTATGAAGTCGTGGCAGCGTGCCGCCTTGGCCGCCTGAACGACCTCCTCGTGCGTTGCATTCGCGCGCCCGTAGCGGATGTTGGCCTCAATCGTGTCCTGAAACAGGTAGACATCCTGAAAGACAATCGACACCCGACTGAGCAGGTGCTCCGGGTTTATGGAGCGCTCGTCGAGCCCACCGAGCAGAACGTGCCCTGCTTGCGGGTCCCAAAAACGTGCGGCAAGCCTCAGAATCGTGCTTTTGCCTGAGCCAGAGGGTCCGACAAGTGCTGTCAGCTCCCCAGCCCTTATGTCCAGGCTCACGTTGTGAAGCACCTCGTTATCGTCGTAGCCGAACGACACGTGGTCAAAGGAGATGCTGCACTCCTCGGGGGCATCGGACTCGCCGGGCATCTCCGGCTCGCCCAAGAGAGACATAATCCGGCGGCCCGCCGCCGCGCAGCGCTGCAATTCGGGCCAGCTCGTGAGGGCCACGGCAAGAGGCTCGAAAGCTCGCGTGCCGACGAGGAGGAAGAGGGAGAACCCCGTGGGATCGAGGGAGCCGCCGGCCAGCAGGTAGACGCCGGCGAGGGTCATGCATGCCAGACCGCTGCGTAGAATTGCCTCCGACACCGCGCCGAGCGAGCCAGCCGCGCTCTCATTTGCCATGCAGGCATCTCGGTAGTCCTCACATGCCTTGGCGAGGGTCGTGAAGCTCGCGCCCTGCAGGTGATGGGCCTTGATGGCGCGCATGCCTCTCAGATACTCCTGGATTCGGGTTGTCTGCTCCATTCTCGTTGCGGCAAGGCGCCTCTCCGCGCGGTTCTGCAAGCCCTGTGCAACGGCGGTGATGGCGAGAGACAGGGGCAGTCCAACGAAGAGGGCGAGGCCCATGCGCCAGTCGAGCAGGCAGAGCGCCCCCGTCGTGACGAGCGCCACGACACCGGCGCTGATGGCCTGGGCGAGCAGGTGCGTCATGCCCGTCTCAACGAGCGAGAAGTCGTTCATCATCGTCGTAGCGATGCTGCCAGCACCCTTTCCCTCGAGTTTTCCTAGGGGCAGCTTGCGGATATGCTCGGCCAGGCTTGTGCGACCCTCAGCGCCGACAGCGTAGCCGCTACGGAAAGTCACCTTGCATGCGATGTTCTCGACCGCGAGGGCAAGGACGAAGCAGGCGGCCATGCCAGCCCACGCGAGCCAGAGTTCGGCGTTGCTCAGTCCGCCTGTGGCATAGAAGCCAAACATGCAGTCGACAATCAGCACCAGACAGATGAAGGGTAGAAACCATACGAGCTGGGCAATGGTGTTCCAGAATGCGGGTCTGGCTATGCGCCTCGGTTCTCCACAGGTTATTGCTTCGATAATGCCTCTCATAGCGACACCTCAGCTTTCTCTGTGCCAAGCTTCCAGTCGGCGGCTCTGTCGCCGGAGACCCACATATCTGCATAGGGCCCATCGACCTCTATGAGCTCGTCGTGTCTGCCCCGTTGCACAATCCGGCCCTTATCCATCACGATAATCTGGTTCGCCGACTGTACGGTCTCAAGTCTGTGGGCGATTGTCAGAACCGTTTTGCCTCTCGTCAGCTCCGCCAGAGCGCGGTGGATCGAGAACTGCGTCTGTGCGTCAGCGAAGGAACTGGCCTCGTCGAGGATGAGGATAGGGGCGCTTTTGAGGATTGCCCGCGCTATAGCCACGCGCTGCCGCTCACCTCCCGACAGGCGGACACCACCTGCGCCGACGACGGTGTCGATTCCCTTCGGTAGCCGCGCGAGGAATTCGTCGCACTGGGCCGCCGAAGCCGCTGCGGCTATTTGATCCTCGGTCGCGCTGGGCAGTCCCATGGCGATGTTATCCCGGATGGTTCCTGCAAATAGGAAGCTGTCCTGGAAAACGAAGGCAACGATGTCCATGAGCGCATCGGTCCCCAGCTCGCGCACATCGACTCCCCCTATGCGGACCATTCCCTCATCCACATCCCAGAAGCGGCCGACTAGCTCGGCGATTGTGGACTTACCGGCGCCCGAAGGACCCACGATGGCACAAGTGCTGCCGGGCTCTACAGCGAACGACACCCCATCTACCGCGGGATTCTCGGCACCTGGATAGGAGAAGGTCACATGGTCGAATGCAATGCCCGCATCTTGGGGAGTCGCCCGGACATCCTGCGAAACCTGTCCTTGCGGCTCCAGATTAAGCACTGCGCACACACGCCCAACCGCCTCGTTGACCGTGTTCACGCTCTCGGCGAACATGCGCAATTTGAGTACTGGCGAGGAGGCGGCGGGACCGACCACGAGGGCGAAGACGCAGACGGCTGCGAGCGCGACGTCCGAGGGGTTGCCGAGGAACAGCGCTATCGCAACTGGGGCTGCGAAAGTCGCGACCGAAAGTGTGAAGACGCGGAAACGCACGTAGCCCGGGCGGATCTGGTCGGTCATGCCTACAGTGAAGTCCCGGTAGGCCTCGGTGTCGTCCTTGAAGCCGCGAAAGGACGCCGTGGTCTGGCCGAACGCTTTGATGGCGGGCATCCCCTCGACGTACTGGATCGCCGACGAGTTGATTCGTTCAAGGACATCGAAGTTCTTCTTGATTGCGCCCGTCTTCATGACCTTGGCCATCGCCTGCAGCTGACAGGCGATTCCAATGACAATTGGCGCAAGGCAGGCCAAGGCAAGCCAAACATTCGCGGCGAACATCAGGACGAAGAGGACGATGAGCGTGGCGAGAGCGCTCGCGAGGTCGGGCACCTGGTGGGCGAGGAATGCCTCGACCTGCTCGACATCCGCATCCATCACCTGCTCGACCTGCCCTATGGACGAGGAGTCGAGGTAGCCCATCGGGAGGCGTCCCACATGCTCTGCGACCGCGATGCGTATGTCGCAGACCGTGCGGTAGGCGTGCGCATGCGCGGCGATTCCAGCGATCCAGGAGGCTGCAGTTCCAGACAGAAGCCCCGCGAGGCCGACGGCTCCCCACCATAGCATGGAGCCCGCCTCGGGGGCTGAGCCAGATGCTACACCTGCCATTAGAGAGGTTATGACCCGCCATGAGGCTAGATAGGGCACGAGCTGCAGCACTGATCCGATACAGCCGAGCGCAATGCCGCACACGAGAAACCCCTTCCCTCGCTCAGAGAGGGCCAGCAGCCTGGCCATGCCCTGCTTCTTTTTCAAGTTTTTACCTGGGTCTTCCAGGTCTGTCTCGTCCTCCATGGACCCGTGCTCCTTTCACTGCTATCGGAACGAATTCGTTCCGTTTTTCTCTTAAATGCACTGACGGGAGCATCCATCTGGATGCTCCCGTCATCAGCCCATTTTGCACGCCGCTCAGAGCGGCGATTTTGCAACCTGCCTACATCAATAAAACAGCTTCTGCGCTATCTCGAATGCCTCCTGAGGAGAACGCTGCTCACACTCTGGTGCAAAACGCCCGTCGTACATGACGCCCCAGAGCCCGTACAGCATGAACAGCGCGCAGGCCTGCGCATTGCTCTCGTTTACGCCGAGACGGTTCTTGAGCTTGCCTGTCTGTATCCCTTCCAGCATGAGCTTGGTGTAGGGGCCTGCCATACGATCGATCATCTGGACCATGTCCCAGAGTTTGTAAGAGGCGTCGGGAACTGACTCACCCGGCTCGGGGTCGAAGGAGCGGACATATTCATTGACGTCATCCGTTACGAGACTGCGCAGAGCGGCGATTCTTTCGTCGAACGGCCGGCCCTCGTCCTCCATGACTGCGCACTTGCGGTCCATGCGCTCCGAGATGAAGTCCTCCATGACGGCCACGTAGACGTCCTGCTTCGACTTGAAGTAGTAGTAGAACATGCCAGGAGCGCCGTTCACGGCATCCAGGATGTCGCGCACCGATGTACTCTCGTAGCCCTTCTCCGCGAAGAGCCTCGCTGCCGCATCCACGAGCTCCTTGCGTCGCTCTGCAGGTTTTTTGCTGTTCTTTCTCAAGCAATGCTCCGATTCCTTGTCCCATACCGATGGGTTTTTAATATTAGAACGAATGTCGGTCTAATATTAACCTTATCTAACTTTGATGTCAACGATAACGCAGTCGAGAGGAGGCCGATCACTGCGATTTGAGTCGTGTTATGCCCGAAGGCGGGCCCATAGACGGGGAGACCGTCTTCGCTCTATGAGGGTGAAGAACGACGACGTAGGGTATGCCTTTGACGCATGATCTCCAATTTCGCCGTGAATCTAAATTCCCGGATTTCATGGCGGCAAAAGGGCAGCCGTCCTTTCGATGCGACATCCGGAGACTCGAGTGGCGCATCGGGTTCGATTCGATAGTCGGGGCGTGTGGAGGCCTCGGCGTTCGCTGTGGCGTTGCGTTTGGTTTCGGATTGAGAGGGTCGCTCTGCCACCACGCCGATCGTCTCGACGGGAGGTCGGCCCATGCGGCCGCCCTTAGCCTTCGAGCTCGGGGCAGGACAGATTGCAGGCACATCGCATAAGGAAGACCCGCCAGTGTAAATGCTCGGAAGCAGAAGCCAGGCGGGTTTTTTGTTAGCTAATTACTACAACGCATAGATATATATCTGCTACTGAGTTCGCTTCCATGAAAAAATATCTATTATTGAAAGAAATAAAAAGAGATTTCTAAACAGATAGAAGAATCCTTATGAACTATGTCCAAAAAGTTCCTGTTGCTATTTGTGGTGTTGCATTAGGTTTTGCAGCACTTGGAAATCTTTTTAAGACTTCTTTCGAAGGTCTTTATCTTGCCTGCGGCATAATCTCTATAGCTCTTTTAGCTCTCTATACCCTCAAATTTATGGTGTCGACAAAAGTTGTGTTGCGAGAGCTCTCGGATCCGATCGGACTTTCAGTTGCCGCAACGTATCCGATGGCAGTTATGCTGATTTCAGTGTATTTGAAGGCTGATATTGGTGATGCAGCACAATTTTTTTGGTTTGCAGGAATTGCGTTACACATCCTGTGCATAGCTCTATTTACTTCTCGCTATATTGCAAAATTTAATTGGGAGAATGTGCATGCCAGCTGGTTCATTGTGTATGTGGGCATTGTTGTTGCAAGTGTTACGGCGCCGGCGTTTAACTTTGAAACAAGTGTTGGCACGGTTGCATTTGGGTTTGGATTTATCTGCCTTGTGGTGCTTTTTATAGTAGTAAGCATAAAGTACATAAAATATGGACCTGTGCCTGATTCTGCTGAGTCGCTTGCTTGTATTTATGCAGCTCCAACAAGTCTTTGTATTGCGGGATATATTCAATCTATTTCGGAAAAGTCTGTACCGTTTCTTTTGGTTATGCTGGCAATCGCTTCGATTATTTATGTGGTTTCTTTTGTGTGGTGCATCAGGTGTCTTACAAAACCATTCTTTCCCAGTCATGCCGCGTTTACTTTCCCTTTTGTAATTTGTGTCGTTGCGCACACCCAGACGTCGGCATACCTGGCTGAACTTGGTCAGCCTCTTCAATGGCTCGATGGAATAGCTACTGTTGAAACAGTGCTTGCAGCAGGGCTTTGTATTGTTGTGCTTGTACGCTTACTTGCATTTGTGCGTGATCAGACTTTGTCTTAAGAGGGACGAAAGAGACGAGTAGTTTGAGGTGATGTTTTGCATTTATTTTAACAAGAGTCATTGTCCAAAGGTAATGAGAACTTCAAGTATTTTGTCGTCAGGTTTTTATTATTTTTTGCATTTTGTGTTTGCTATATAAACCGCTGCTGCCGCATCAATCGCAATAATACTGCCCGCAATGATTGCTGTTGTGTTTGTTATATTTTTTGATCCAAGCATAGCCATGAAAAAGAGTACTAACGCACTTATAAGCATGCAAATACCCGCTACAAAACAAAGCTTTTTCTCGTCTATTGTTTTCTTTTCATCTTCAGTCATTGTGTTAAATCCAGCAATTGAAGCAGCACCATGACCGGATAGAAGTATAAGAGACCAAACGCCAAGAATCGCGGTTAGAGACCAAGATATAACTGAATATAACATCATATTCACTCCAATCAGGAACGGATTGCTTGTTGATTGAATTATACGACCTCAAATTTAATTGGGTAATTGAATAATGCCAGTCCTTTCATCGTTATGTTCGTTAGCAACAACATAGATTTTTTACTGTCCATTGCAGTACCCACTTAAATTGTCTGTAGGTCTTATCCTTCTTTCACATATTTGGAGATGGACTGGAAATGCATTTTCTTGGAGTGCATTTTCCACTAAGTGAGGTAAAAATGGGCGCATATTATATCAACTATTATTTTCATAACATTGAGTATGATGACGGATTCTACGGCGGAGAATTTTCAGCCCCTGATTATGACGTATATTGCAAGTTCTTATACGATAGGGAGACAAAGGAATTTATCGACATCTGGGACAATACTCAACCCATTGATGAAATTCTTCCAATTCCAATTTGGTGGCTTGACAATAAGCTTGAAAAGAATGGGAAGCTTGGAAAGCATGAAAGCAAAGTGAGCTATTAATGGCCTCGATGTTTTTCTTTATGTTTTTGTTTCTTAAGCTCAAATTGATGTTGTTTTAGGACTGCTTGTTGTACTTTGTTGAAATTTTTAAGCTCTATTTTTTTAGCTTCAAGTTGTAGCTGTAGGGCCTGTTGTGATTTGGTGCCTATGCCCGTTTTCTGCATCTGTTTGCGCGCAGCACGTTGTTTTCGTTTGGGATTTTCAAAGGTACGGTTATTTTCAATAATCAATGATGGACTAAATTTAAGGCGATAAAAATTCTTGAGTATAAAGTCATATACTTCATAGTCTTTTGGTTCTGCACCGAATGTAACTTTTGCTACCGTAAGTTTATCGTCGTCAACACGTTCAAAGACGCCCACCCAAAAGGGAGCATCAAATAAAACGGTTAGCGTGACGCTAGATCGATTCATGAAATTCCTCCTTGTATGTAGTTACACAAAGAACGGACAACCCAAGGAGGGAAGGTTACTTATCTCGTAATAACGAGACGACCGGGCTACCTACCGGTTCTAGCATACTTTATCCAGTACACGTTGCGTTTTTATCTTTGTGGACGTTTGTTGTAAGAAATAACGTCGGTGTTTATTATGACAGAAAGCTGTTGTGGAAGTTCATTGGGTTTTGAGTATTAAAGGGTTATTTAGATACACTATCGTATAGGTGTTCGAGTTAGAAAAGAGATTTCTAAACAGATAGAAGAGTCCTTATGAACTATGTCCAAAAAGTTCCTGTTGCTATTTGTGGTGTTGCATTAGGTTTTGCAGCACTTGGAAATCTTTTTAAGACTTCTTTCGAAGGTCTTTATCTTGCCTGCGGCATAATCTCTATAGCTCTTTTAGCTCTCTATACCCTCAAATTTATGGTGTCGACAAAAGTTGTGTTGCGAGAGCTCTCGGATCCGATCGGACTTTCAGTTGCCGCAACGTATCCGATGGCAGTTATGCTGATTTCAGTGTATTTGAAGGCTGATATTGGTGATGCAGCACAATTTTTTTGGTTTGCAGGAATTGCGTTACACATCCTGTGCATAGCTCTATTTACTTCTCGCTATATTGCAAAATTTAATTGGGAGAATGTGCATGCCAGCTGGTTCATTGTGTATGTGGGCATTGTTGTTGCAAGTGTTACGGCGCCGGCGTTTAACTTTGAAACAAGTGTTGGCACGGTTGCATTTGGGTTTGGATTTATCTGCCTTGTGGTGCTTTTTATAGTAGTAAGCATAAAGTACATAAAATATGGACCTGTGCCTGATTCTGCTGAGTCGCTTGCTTGTATTTATGCAGCTCCAACAAGTCTTTGTATTGCGGGATATATTCAATCTATTTCGGAAAAGTCTGTACCGTTTCTTTTGGTTATGCTGGCAATCGCTTCGATTATTTATGTGGTTTCTTTTGTGTGGTGCATCAGGTGTCTTACAAAACCATTCTTTCCCAGTCATGCCGCGTTTACTTTCCCTTTTGTAATTTGTGTCGTTGCGCACACCCAGACGTCGGCATACCTGGCTGAACTTGGTCAGCCTCTTCAATGGCTCGATGGAATAGCTACTGTTGAAACAGTGCTTGCAGCAGGGCTTTGTATTGTTGTGCTTGTACGCTTACTTGCATTTGTGCGTGATCAGACTTTGCCTAAAGCGAGATCTATGAGTAGCCTGAGGTAACGTTATTCATTTTGTATGTTTAGAGTTTCGTGACGGAGCGCGCAACGCGGATGCGGGCGCGGATGTCCGCCACCCAGGAGTAGCCGCCCTTCTCGGCGATCTCTTGCTTCTCGCTATCCGGTTAACTCTTGCGCCGAGGAGTTGAGCGTTCGTGTCGAAGACGAGCTCTTAATGGGAGGGCATGGCCGGATCCCGATTCTGCCAAGGCAGATCTGCTGTAGGCACAGATCATACAATGGAAAATAATGCGATGACGGAAGCGGCTTGGACTGTGCTTTCCTCTGCGCTTGCAGCTTTGTCTGTTGTGTATTATTGTGAGTAATACATACGATACAGACATCGTTGGAGGCTCACACCATGCTCCTGCAGCTGGACTTCTCAACCGCAACACCCATCTACCAGCAGATCCGCGATCAGATCGTGCGTGGCATCGCCGAAGGCGAGCTTGCGCCTGGCGAGCGCCTGCCGACCGTGCGGGCGCTCGCATCGGAGTGCGGCGTCAACGCCATGACGGTGAGCAAGGCCTATCAGCTTCTCAAGCAGGAGGGACACGTGCTCGGCGACCGGAGGGGTGGCACCTTCGTGTGCGAGCCCGATGGCAGCTCGGACCCCGATTCCGGCATCATGGACGCGCTGCGGATGCGCCTGGCTGAGCTGGTGGCCGGTGGGATGTCAGGCAAAGAGGTTCTCGCGCTCTGCGAGCACCTGCTGGATGAGATTGCGTATCGCTAGAAGTAAGGAAGTTTATGATGAGCACTGCGACTATCCTATGGCTCTCCTGCAGCTGGACTCCACTCCTCATATGGTGGACGCTCAGGAACAGCGCGCGCTTCAAGAAGAACATTGTCGTCGGCGTCACTTTCCCGCGCGAGGCGCGGGAAGACGTGCAGGTAAAGGCGCTTCTTACCAGCTACCGTCACCTGCAGCTCGCGTGCGCTATCGTGCTCGTGGCTGCGGCACTTGGCGGTGCGGCGACAGGAACGGTACGAGCGTGGGCCGGGTCGAGCATGTTCTGCTGGAGCGTCTGGATACTTGTGGTCTGTATCGTGCCCGAGGTAATCTACGCGCTCACCAACCGCAGGCTCGCGGCCCTGAAGGACGAGCGCGGCTGGCGGCCCAGAGGCGCCGCGGCCCAGCGCGTGACGGTGGCCGATATTGGGGCGGCCGCGCAGTCGTACCCGCGCGTCTCGAGCATATGGTTTGTCCTCATCTGCGCGGCGAGCCTGGTCCCCGTCCTGCTCGACCGTGACAACGTAGTAATCTACCTGCTGTTTGCCGCATGTGTGCTCATGATGTGGGCAATCTTCCGTTGGTGTTACCGCAATCGCAGCGAGGTGGTGGACGACAACACCGCCCTCACGCAGACGCTCACGCGCATACGCCGGCGCGCCTGGGCGAGGGTGTTCCTTGTCGCGGCTGCGTCTTTTGCATTCATGAGCTGGGCGCAGCTCCTCTTCCAGGGTTCAACCAATCTGTACTTTATCGGTATGATGCTTCCCTGCACGGTCCTTGGAATCGTGGCGTTTGCAACCGAGATGCGCGTGCGCAGCCTACAGGAGCGTCTTACAAAGGCCAGCGGCGAGGGCTTCTACGTGGACGAGGACGATCACTGGATCTTTGGCATCTTCTACTATAACCCCGACGATGCTGAGCTCATAGTGAACGAGCGCGTGGGCATCAACACGTCGATCAACCTGGCACGGCCGGCGGGAAAGGCGATTGTAGTGGCCCTCGCTTGCTCGCTGCTCTGCCTGCCCGTGACGGGAGCGTTCATGGCGGAGGAATTTGGAGCTCCTGTGACGCTTGAGTTGAGCGAGCAGACGATTCGGGCACACCACTTGCTCACAACCTATGAGATTGACATGGCCGACGTGGTGTCTGTGGAGCTTGTTGACCAACTTCCCAAGATGACGCGCACGTTTGGCGGCGCGAGTGAAACCTTCCTTGAAGGTAACTTCTCAAGTGACGCGTACGGATCGCTCAAGGTGTGCCTGGACCCCGAGGTCGGTCCCTGGCTCCTCGTGCGGACGAGGAGCGGCACAACCTACCTTCTGGGCGCGAGCGACACGGCGCAGACCGAGACCGTTTATGAGGAAGTCCCCTCGGCCTTAGTCGATGCATAGTGCGACCTCTCGCGCCTGAACTCGTCGGTGTACTTGTTGTTGCCCATGCCTTGCCTCGCTTTCTCGGTTGTCTGGGCATATACGATTCCTGGGTTTTGAATCTGGGATGCCCGTGTCCGAAAAAAAACGATACAGGTCACTCTGACCCTGATTACGCCCCGTGGTGAGACAACATCGCGGACCACCGGGAGGACGTGGACTAGGGGTGCAGGGTGTAAAAAACGCGACCGAGAGACTGTCCTAGCGTGCGAAAAACGCAATAAAACCACTATAAAATGATGTAAAAAACGCAACTGAAAGCGTATCATAGAGTGTGAAAAACGCATTTCACTTGTTAATTACTATGGGGAGATGAAATCATGCTCAAACGCAAGGCATACCAAAGGCTGGAGGATTGGAAACGATACAAGACGAAGCAGGCACTTCTCGTCAAAGGAGCCCGACAGGTAGGAAAGACGACCCTTGTCAGGCAGTTTGCCGCAGACAACTATGAGATCCTCGCCGAGGTGAACTTCTTCGACAACAAGACTGCCAAAGAGACGGTCATGAGGGCGATTGATGCCGATGACCTGCTTCTACGTCTTTCCGTGCTCAGCGGGAAAGAACTGGAGGCCGGAAAGACCCTCGTCTTCCTCGACGAGATCCAGGAGTGTGGTGCGGACCTGCTCACCTGGATCAAGATGCTCCTTGAACGGACCGACTATGACTACATCCTCTCGGGCTCCCTGCTTGGGCTTGAGGTATCCAATATTTCCTCCCTTCCCGTTGGTTTTTTGCAGGAAGTAACCTTGTATCCCCTTGATTTTGAGGAGTTTTGCTGGGCAAGTGGGATAGGCAAGACGGCATTGGAAGCTGTTTCTGCCTGTATGGAATCCCTTACCCCTGTGCCTGATTATCTGCATGATAAGCTTACGGATACCTTTTACCGGTATCTTTTGGTAGGCGGTATGCCTGACGTTGTGCAGGCCTTTGTGGACAACAACGACCTCTTGCGAGCCCGTAATCTGCAGAGGGGAATTGTGAACATGTACGAGATGGACATGGCCAAGTATGTATCGGATACGCTTGAGGCGCGCCAGGTACAAATGGTATACGAGTCCATACCTTCTCAGTTGAATTCCGAGAACAAGCGCTTCAAATATGCAAGGCTGGGGAAGAGTCTAAGGTTTGCCAGCCTTGAGTTCGCGTTCGACTGGCTTGAGCACGTAGGGGTCGCTCTTCCGGCGTTCCGAGTCAATGAGCCGACGTTTCCCCTTGCCGCCCATGAGGACCGAAACATGCTGAAGCTTTACGCAAATGACGTCGGCCTGCTTACCGCCCAAATGATGGGGGATGTCGATATCGATATCCTCAATAGAAGGTCAAGCATAAACTTTGGGTCGATATTTGAGAATGTGGCAGCCCAGGAATTCAAGGCGTGTGGAAGGGAACTGCGCTACTATAATTCCTCCAAGATAGGCGAGGTTGATTTTGTGCTTCAGGGGCAACAAGGAGGCATCGACCTCTGTGAGATAAAGAGTGGTAAGAACTATCGACGCCACAGTGCGCTTGACAATCTCCTAACAACAAAAAACTACAGCTTCGAACATGTCTACGTATTTCATGACGGCAATGTGGATACTCCAGAAGCTTTCGAAGGTGTTACGTATCTCCCTATTTATATGATGGGTATGGCACTGGGCTGACGCAGGAACTGGCTGACCAAGAATCAATTCAAGCGCTGCACCGATCTTGCGCATCTTTCCTATGGCGACAGATAAAATGTGATAAGGGGCGGGGACTCAAGACCGCCTTTGTCTTCCCGAGTGACAGCGTGTAAAGGTCCGTCCAGACAGTTTTTGGCATGAGGAGATGGCAAAGCTGATGAAGGGCGATAAAGGGTATTTCGATAAGGCCATGAGTTTGCTGGCGGTTTTTCTTGGGATACTGCCTGCGGTTGTTCTGCTTGTCTTGTGGAATTCGATTCCCCAATCGATACCCGCCCATTGGTTTGGGGATTCTGTTGACCGGTGGGGGCAGAAATGGGAGCTTCTCATCCTTCCGGTGATCTGTCTGGCAATTGGCCTCTTACTGAGCTTTTTCTCGGTAAGGCGAAATGCAGAGGACTCAAACGATAAAGAAAGAAAATATGGGATTGCCTCTTTGATGGTTACCTTGTTTACGTTTTCCGCTCTTTCTCTTGTGCATATCTATCTGTCTCTACAGTCGGAAGGATCTGTGGCGTCCAAGTTCGATGGCGCAACATTGTTCTACGTGATAGACGGTCTGGTCTGCATCCTCTTGGGAATCGTTTTCCCTGCAACTCTTATGAGCATGTCTTCTAGGGCACCGAGACGATTCAGCGGTAAATACGCCAAAGGCCTCCTTATCTCAGCGGGGGTGGTGATCCTTCTGTTCTGCGGGACCGGTCTTCTGAGAGGATATGCTGCCTTGCTGCTGATGTTTGCAATGATTATTGTACCTGCGGTGCTCATCTCAGTCTCTTCTTACCGCAATCAGCGGAAGAGATTCTTGTAACGGGGAAGGGTATATCAAAGAATGCCTCCCCAATACTGTCTCCGATGTTTACAGCTTTTCCGATGTAGACACCAAGACAGTCAGTTAGATTCTTGGCGAATTCGAATTTTGCGTATGTCGCGACGTTAAGGCGGCGAAGGCGCTGCTCGAAGACCACGGCGGCGACATCGACGTCTTGAAGGCCGCCGAGCCGTGGATATTCCAGGACGCTCCCGCCAAGCGGACCGGCAAGACCGGGCTCGCGAACGCGGGTGCGGTAACGGATGCCGGCGGGCAGCTGAAGCGGTTCCGTGAGGTCGCGGGGCTCGCTGAGGACGAGTAAGGAATCACCGACTGACAGGAGGGCCGGAGCATGGCTAACAGCATTAACTTCACGCGCAACTACACGAGCGTGATCGACGAGGTTTACCAGAGGGCGAGCGTTTCGGGGTGCCTGACGAGCGGGCGGCCATGGTGCGTGCCGGCCGCAACGTACGCGAGATCATGATTCCCAAGATCGAGGTTTCGGGGCTCGGTGACTACGTGCGCAACGAGGGTTACAAGACTGACAGCATCAACTACGTGTTCGAGACCAAGACTTTCAACCACGATCGTGGCATACGCCTGATGGCCGACGTCATGGACGTGGAGGAAGCCGGTGTTAACGACTGCTTCGTGGAGGCAGGGCGGAGTTGCAGCGCACTCAGGTTGCGCCCGAGGCCGACGCGTTCACGTTCTCGGAGATCGCAGGGCACGAGGGCATGTACGAGACACGCGAGAGCCTGGACGGCGCGGGCGCGGTAGATGTCCTGGAACGTCTGCGCGACGTGACCAACCGGATGGACGAGGCGCAGGTTTCCACCGGGAGCCGCTACCTGTTCATCACCCCCACGCCGAAAGGCGTGCTCGACGACTACTCCTACGCCAATCCGGCGCGCAGCAACCGCGTTCTGGAGCGGTTCGCCCAGATTGTGGAGGTGCTGTAGGTGCGGTTCTACACGCCGATAGATCTGCTCTCGGGCGAGGGCCACCAGTTCGGCTACTAGAAGAGCGCCGGCGTCTACGTTCCCAACACCGACACCAAGGTCGATAATGGCGAGGTCTACTTTGCGCTCGTAGACGGCGAATGCGTGGTCGTGGACGAGCCCAAGAAGGCCGACCTCGCCTCGTATTACAAGATGGAAGAGCTCCCTGGCCCCGCCCTTGCGCTTCAGGTCCAAGATCAGCTCGTCGCGCTTCTTCTCGGCTTGCTTGCGGGTCTTCGCCTCGACCTTGTGGTAGGTGCGGACCGTCTCTCCCGTTATCGGGTTCTTGTGGGAAAGCGTGATCCCCCACATTTCCTTCGCGCCGCGCTGCCGTATGCTTCTGGTCGTGTACTTGAGCTCTGCCATGTTCACCAACTCCTTCTTCTTCAATCTCTCTTGGCGATTTGGCTGCCACCAACGCTGCCACCATAATTGCCGCCAAATTGCCATCAACTCGGAGTTGGGAAAGTTGGAAAGCGTGGTTTCGGGTGGAAAGGGAGATTAATAAAATCACGCTTCCACTACATTGACCTGGTATTCTTGGAAACGGGTGAAAAACGGGATATGAACTGCGAACACCCCGAATTCACTCATAGCCCGAAGGTCGTAAGTTCAAATCCTGCCTCCGCGACCATAAGAATTTCAAGCCCGCCCTCGGCGGGTTTTTTGTTAAACCACAAGTTCCCTTAGCATTTGGCCATACGCCGCTGAATCGCTCGTCATGCGTTCACAGTGATCATAGCATTGCCAGATAGTAAGCGTGGCATTGGGATAGACTTTGGGCAGAACCGTCCTTGCGCGTTTCAAGTCAAAGTCCTTCTCGCCATACGTGAAGATGCAGCGGCGTTGTACCTCGGAGCTAAGGGCGGGAAGGTCAACGTTACTGCAGTCGTGAATGATGTTCTGGATACTTTGGTCGCTCATCGCAATAAAGTGTTCTGCCATAGGCTTAGCTGCAACTTTTCCGTAAAGTTGTTCCATCTTTTGCACGGAGAGCTTGGGGTCTGCAATGGCTGTGCGGTGCTTGGCAAGGAACACTTTCTTGAGCACAAACTCAAGCGTGGAAGCCAGGAATCCACCCGTCCAAAAGCTTGTTCCCTCAAAGAAGAGGTGGTCAAAGGATAGGTCTGGGAACTTGAGAAGCTCAGATAGAACTACTCCACCTAAGGAGGCACCAAAGCCAAGGGAGAGATGGGTTATGTCGTGTTCCAGCAGCCAGTCATGAATCTGCGCAGCTTCTTGGGACGCTGAGACATATTCCGTTGCATCTTCTTCCCCGTGAGCGGCAAGATCTGGGACCAGATAGCGCAGGTCATCACCCATGTTATTCACAAGAACTGTTTTCATTCCCTCTGCAGACGAGAGCATGGGATGAATTAGCAACACGGTAGGTGTGCTTTGAGTACAAGTCTTGGGCTCAATGAGGTGCATCTTCATGGCAGTTCTCCCCCTGTTGTTCACCTGCGATTATATCCCTGCTGGGCACACGGATTTGCTGTTTGTTCACCAAAGCTGACATTTTCCGCGAACGGTAGAGATGGAGCTGCGAGGGATGACCGAGAGGGAGGCTTGAGATTTATTTCTGCTCCCGCATCAAATCAAGAAATGCATCAGGTGCATTGCTGGTTGAATTCCAAATCTTTGGAAAACCCCATGCTGTCAGAAGTCTCATAACTGATGGAAAGTTCTCTGGGTATGCATTATGTCCAGCATTCGATAGAAAGCCATGCTCTAAAACCGCCTCAAATTCCCACGTAAATGGAGGTCTACCATTAGTAGGAATAGACTCATAGGTATTCTCCCAGTTAAGAATTCCGGCATCTAAAAATCCACCTAATAATTCACATGACGGTTTGTAGTTTGATCTACATTCTTCGTAGGACACATCATCTGGCCAATATCCATACCAATCAAGGAGACCAATAGACTGTTCTTGTTTCTCGCCAATTCTATAGAATCCATACCACCCTGCACCACAACAATCATCTCTGCGACTGTGTCGTTCAATTCTCAAACGAATTTTTTGGTTTAGTGTATCGCCAACATGTATCAAGAATGACAGTTGCGAACTAGTAAGTAGCAGTGTCCTTTGTTTTTCTTCTTCAGGAGTCGTATTAAGCCATGGAAGTAGTGACAAGATGGTCTCATGCTCTGCCTCAGATTGCCCCCAACCCTTAAAGTTCATGCCATGGTTGCTGCGTGTATACATGCGCTTAATTACATATGGTGAGAAAACCTTTTGACACCTAAAGTTATGGATCAACTCTCTACTCATTACAATTCTAATGAGCCCTCGTGAACCTCTATGTTTGCCTAGTACAGCGATTTTTTCGTATCCATCGCCCCATTGAACTGGAAGACAATAAACCTTTGTTCCAGGAGAAAAATGTCGCGTCCCATGAACAACGGTATGGTCTTCTCCAAAAGGATGTTCGTCAATTATGTTACCAACCAGACACCAAATCCATTCTGGGAGTTTATTTGTTTCTACAAAATCCCAGTAATCTCCTTCTGTGCTCGGAGTAGTTTTCTTTTTTCTACGGCCAAAGTCATAGTTTGGTCTGAACATTTTCTTGATATGATCCAATTTGAATAGGCATCTATCAAGAAGTGAACTTTCCGCTGCAGTATAGAGGAGTCCAACTCCTTTAGGATCTTCGGTAACGCACTTGGTGATGATTGCATAGATGCATTCTTTGTTTAAAACAAGCTCGTTAATACTAGAAAGTAATTCAGCATCGTCTGTAATATCTATGCCATAGCTATCAAGAATTTTTTGATAGTTGCAAGCATTCTCTTGTTCGCGTATTTCGGAATTAAATAAACAAGCAAATTTTTCAAGCACTCCAGGAATTTGATAATGGGGTATGTCAAACGGCGTGTCGAATAAGCTTACGTTGTTGTCGATGTAGTCGCAAAAATCGTGTAGTTCAACAAAATGCCCAGACCAGGAATTAGTTGTTGCAAGGAACCAGCCAGCTAAATCCGTTAAGTTCTTTACATACATAGACGTCTCCCAAATAGTGAACTCACTTAAGCCAAAACAACAATTACTTAATGCGGTCTTCTACCTGTGCACATTAAGTCCAATCTGTGACTCAACTTTCAGCAAGTTTAATAGGAGGAGAACTTTTAACTGTCCAGTGTATTACCCACTTAGCTTGCCGCATGAGTGCCATACTCCCGCAAAGTTACGTACAGATGTACATAGTCTGTCCTCGCTATATAAAATCTTGCTGATATGAGACACTAAGTAGCGTTAAATAGTCGTGCTGTATACTCAGGATTATGTGAAGTTTGAACGCTCACATTTTGTGGACGTAACTTCTCCACTGATGACAACAGGACAGCATACTGACCCAGTCAAGAAAGGAAGGCTCATGGCATACGAGTCTCGCGAAGAAATTGACAGCAAATATAAGTGGGACCTGTCCTCAATGTTCCCCAGCGATGAGGCATTTGAGGCTGGGCTCGAGGAGCTCAAGGCTTACTGTCCAAAGCTGCTTGCGTTCAAGGGCAAGATTTCCACCTCTGCTCAGGCTCTTCTGGAGTTTCTGCAGCTTGAGGACAAGATGACCCTTCTGCTCTACAAGATTATCAACTACGCTGAGCGCAAGAGTGACGAGGACACCCGCGTTGCTAAGTACCAGGCATACGTCGCAAACGCTACCAGCGCATATACGCAGGTTGGTGAGGCAACTTCTTGGTTTGCCGCAGAACTTCTTGCAATTCCAGCAGAATCTGTCGAGAAGTTCTATGCAGAGGTTCCAGCTCTTGAGTTTTATCGTCGTAAGCTCAACAAGATCTTGAACCAGCGTGAGCACACCCTTTCTGCTGAGGAAGAGGCTCTTTTGGCACGCGCTGAAGAACTTGCTGTTCAGCCAACCAATATCTTCTCCATGTTTGATGACGCGGACCTTACCTTTGACGATGCCGTTGACTCCGAGGGCAAGACTCATAAGCTGACCAGCGGTTCATTTGTTCCTCTGCTGATGGATGCTGACCGCGTCCTGCGCGAGTCTGCATTCAAGCAGCTTTACAGCCGCTTTGGCGAGTTCCGTAACACCTCCGCTGCAATTCTGACCAGCCAAGTTAAGAACCTGCAGTTCTTCTCGTCATCTAGAAAGTATGCAAGCTCCCTTGAGGCCGCTCTTGCAGAGAACGAGATTCCTGTAGAGGTCTACAACAACCTGATTGACGCCGTTCACCAGAACTTCCCAGCGTTCTACAAGTACGTTGACCTGCGCAAGCGCGTCATGGGCTTGGATGAGCTGCACTTCTGGGACGTCTACACTCCTCTTGTTGACGACGTTGACATGAAGTTCACCTACGAGGAGGCTTGCGACCTTATTGTTAAGGCGCTGGCACCTATGGGCGAGGAGTACGTTAACCTGGTCAAGAAGGGTCTGGAGAGCCGTTGGGTTGACGTGTACGAAACCCCAGGTAAGCGCTCCGGTGCTTATTCCGCAGGTGGTAAGGGCATGAATCCCGTTATGCTCCTCAACTTCCAGGGCGGCCTTGACGACGTCTACACCCTTATTCACGAGATGGGCCACTCCCTGCACACGTACTTCTCGTCCCACAACCAGGAGATTACCTACTCTGACTACTCCATCTTTGTTGCAGAGGTTGCATCCACCTGCAACGAGGCGCTGCTCTCGCACTACCTGCTTGAGCACGAGACTGATCCTGCGCGCCACGCGTACATCCTCAACCACTTCCTTGAGGGCTTCCGTGGCACCATCTATCGCCAGTGCATGTTTGCCGAGTTTGAGCGCGACATCAGCCAGATGAACGCTGACGGTGTGGCTCTGAACGCCGAGGTTCTCTCTGAGCGCTACGGCAAGCTTTGCGCCGAGTACTTTGGACCTGGCATTGAGCTGGACGAAGAGATCAAGCTAGAGTGGTCGCGCATCCCTCACTTCTACTACAACTTCTACGTCTATCAGTACTGCATTGGTTTCTCGGCAGCTATTGCCCTGTCTCAGCGCATCCTTTCTGAGGGCGAGCCTGCGGTCAAGGACTACATTGGCTACCTGTCCGGTGGTTGCTCCAAGACCCCAATCGAGCTACTCCGCGGAGCTGGCGTTGACATGGCAACTCCAGATCCCGTTAACGCTGCTCTCAAGTACTTTGGCGAGCTTGTCGACCAGCTTGAGCAGGAGCTCAACTAGGCGCGACGGCTGCGGGCACGATCGGGTACGACCGCGCATGACCGCACGGCCGGGCGCGTACAACAAAGGAGGATTTATGCAGGCACGTTTTGTTCACCGTTGCACTCATGTTTTGGATAACGAGAAAACCGTCGAGTTTTACAAGAAGGCTCTGGGATTTCGCGTTGACCGCGTTAAGGGACCAGAGGACGGTTCTTGGACCAACACGTTTTTGGTAAACGATTGGTCTCCTTTTGAGCTGGAACTCACGTGGAACCGCGGTTGGGTAGACCCCTACGATAACGGCGGAAAAGACACTCACATTGCGTTCCGCGTTGACGATTTTGATGCGTTCCACGCGCTTCACGAAGAGATGGGCTGCATTGTTAAAGAGAACCCAAAGATGGGGCTCTACTTTATCGCAGACCCTGATGGCTGCTGGATTGAGATCCTGCCAGAGAAGTAAACATGACTGATTACGGTTTACTTGCAAAACAGATTGTCTCGCTTGCCGAGATTGATGCTCACTGGCTACCGGTGTTGTCCAACGCTGCTGCTCTTCTGTGGGACGCGCTCGACGACATCAATTGGGCGGGGTTCTACCTGGTAGACCCTGTCACGGTGTCAGGAGCGGAGCCGGGCGCGGCCCCGGGTGCGGAGTCGGACGTAGCCCCGAGCGACCACGAGCTGCGCACTCCTGAGCTGCGCCTGGGACCGTTTCAGGGCAAAGTTGCCTGCGTGCGCATTCCCTTTGGTCGGGGAGTGTGCGGCACGGCTGCGGAAACAAAGACAAGTCAGCTGGTAGAGGACGTGCATCAGTTCCCAGGACATATTGCATGCGACTCTGCATCCAACTCCGAGGTGGTCGTTCCTATTGTCAAGGATGG
Source organism: Lancefieldella parvula (assembly GCA_023300185.1). Classification (GTDB taxonomy): domain Bacteria; phylum Actinomycetota; class Coriobacteriia; order Coriobacteriales; family Atopobiaceae; genus Lancefieldella. The sequence goes on along the minus strand of CP097092.1, from coordinate 1,424,204 downwards.
CCAGGTAGTTGGCGTATTGGACATTGATAGTCCGCGCGTGGCAAGGTTCACCCAGGAAGACCTCGCAGGTCTTGAGCAGGTGGTAAAAGCGCTTGAGAGCTGTGCGAATTTCTCGGACTTCTGTTAAATACGACTATAGAGCTAACATTTGGGTACACAAATCATGTACGGGCAGGTTTGCTCGTGCATGATTTTTATTTACACAGCATTCACGGAGAGGTCTGCTCATGAAGAAAATTGTATTTATCATCGGTTCTGGCCGAAAGAACTCGTTTAACAAAACGCTGAGCCAGGTTGCGGCAAAGGCACTCGAGGGCAAGGCTGAGATTGAGGTTGTTGACGTTTTGAACGTCCCTCTGCTCAACCAGGACGAAGAATTCCCAGCTCCTGAAGGTGTCCAAAAAGTCAGGGACGCTGTCATGGCCGCCGACGGCGTGTGGCTCTTTACCCCGGAGTACAACTACAGCATTCCCGGTACCGTTAAGAACATGCTGGACTGGCTGAGTCGTCCGCTTACTTCCGATTACGAGAAGAAGTCCGAGACTGCCATTGCTGGCAAGGTTGTTACTGCAAGTGGCGTCGGCGGCCGAAACAAGACTGCAGGATCGCTTGCCGTGGTAAAGCAGCAGTTCCTGGCTCTGCGCACCAAGCCGGTTGAGCCGTTCAATGGCTTCTCGCTTCCTGTTACCGCTTGGACTGAGGGAACTTGGGAGCCAGAGCCCGAGGTTCACGAGGCAATTGCTCAGCAGGCAGAGGATTTTCTCGCCGCACTGTAAGGTACGCGCCCGGCGAACGCACCTGCAAGCTCGTGACCGCAAAGCGTGCCTGATTTCTGCAAAGAATCTGTAAATTCTGCCTGAAAACGTTAAAGAAACTGTGGATTTGCCTGATTTTGACAAAGAATCGGTGGCTCAAATACAGATTCTTTGCACTTTTCAGGCTCGCGGCTTCAGCTGCCCTGACCCGCGCGACTTCGAAAGCCCGAGCGTTCGCTCAAGTCGTGCACATTCAGAAAAGAGCCCGGATGCCGCGCAATAGCATCCGGGCTTTGGTGTGTCTAGACGGAGGAGAGGGCCGTTGCTAGACAAGATGTGTATCGTACCTTGTTCGTGTACTGCGTTTATTCCCGCTTAACAGCTTGTTTACACGAGCTTTACGTAAGGAGTCACTTCTCACTGTTGAGCGAAGCCTCTGCCGGTAAGCGGTTTCCGCGTGCTACTTACCAACAAACTGCGAGATAGTCTTGTACAAGTCGCTTGCCTGGAAGTCTTTGATAACCTTGGAATCTTTCCTCTGGTCACAGACCTCAAGCAGTGCCTTCAGGGAAGCCTTATCGGGGTCAGTCTGATAATCTGGCTTTGCCTGAATGAGCTTGTACTTGGCAATGACCATGTCCATGAGCTTGGCGTTGTTGCCCTCGGCGTTTGCGTCGTCAAGGCCATCGAATGCCAGCGTAGAAACAACACCGTAGCCGCCGGTTAGGAAGTGGTTGCCCACAAAGTCGTTAGGGTTGACCTTGTTGTCAATGACAGGCGAGTTCTTGGTATTGGTGAGCAGCACCAAGCTGGTGTTGTTGTAGACGTCGATGACGGTAAGCGTGCCGGTCCAGCCGGTGTGTCCAACGGTTTCAGCGTTTGCAATTGGCGAGAAGGCCCACTGATAGCCAATGTGACCCTTACGCCTCCAGCCCAAACCGTAGGTGACGTTGGTGTCCTTTGGCTTGATGAACTGGTCGTGAACGTCCTCGCTAAAGAGCATGGTGTTGCCGTAGCCACCACGGTTCATAACGGTCTGGACAAGAACGGCCAGGTCGGAAGCGTTTGCAAACAGACCAGCGTGACCAGAGATTCCACCCATGGCGTAGTAGGCCTTCTCGTCATGGACGGTACCCTGAATGGTATCGGTACGCATGTTGTCAAAGGTGATCAGGCCGTCACGAGTGTTGCCGTTAAGCTCAGTAGCTGCAATGCCATCAGCTTTAAAGCCGTTGTCCAGTGGGTTAAATGTGACGTTCTTGAGTCCCAGTGGCTCATAGAGAGCTTCCTTAACGTACTGGTCAAGGCGCTTGTTGGTGATCTTCTCGATGATAAAACCAAGCAGCATGTAGTCTACGTCGGAATAGGCAGTCTTGGTGCCTGGGACGTACTGCAGAGGGGTCTCGATAATCTTCTGCAGAATCTCGTCACGATTCTGAGAGTACAGCTTCTGGTTTGCGTTTGGCTGTGGATCGTCAGGCTTCTCTGGGTTGTAGTTACGGTTGTGGTACTGAGGATCTGGTGGGAATCCAGCCTGGTGCTCAAGAATCTCACGAACGGTAAGGTCATTCTTGCCCAGGATCTTATCGCCCTCCTGGTCCTTGAAGTCTGGAATGTACTCCTGAACCTTCTTGGAAACGTCCAGCTGACCGTCGGTAACCAGCTTCTCAATTGCCAGGTTAGTGGCATACATTTTTGTGTTAGAGGCCAGGTCATAGAGGGTGTTGTCATCAACAGCCTTGCCATCTTTGATGCGAGAACCGTCCTTGTTGTAAGAATTGACGTTACCGTAGTTGGTCTTCTTGATAATCTTGCCGTACCTGGTAACAACCAGCTGGGCAGAGGTAAAGCCGTTAGCAATCTCTGCGTTGATGATCTGGTCAATCAGCTTGAAGTTGTCGTTGTCGGCGTAGTCTTTGGTGCCGTCAATAAGGGTTGGGTAGCCAATCTTGACCTCAAAGGTTGCCTGAGTCTCTTTAACAGTGCTGACCTGCAGGCGGTTATCGCCGTTGACAGTTACGTCAGAGATGTCAATCTGGTTCCAGGAAGAGCCGTCAAGCTTGTCGGTTGGAACTTGGTGACCGTTTACAAAGAGTGCAAAGCTCTGAGGCTCGGAGCTCTTTACATAGACGGTGCCCTGACCAGCAAAGCAAACAAAGCTGTTGAGCTGGTTGGTAACAAGAGAGTCGTCAAAGGCCTCGTTGTCGTTGAGAACAGGGAAGACCTTCTCGTACTGGAAGGTTCCGTCTACGGAGTCAACTTTCTTTGCGGTGCCCTTAGCAGCAGTTGCGCCACCCTTTGTCTGGCAGGCGGTAAGGCCAAGACCTGCTAGAGCGGCTAGACCAAGAGCACTTCTGCTCAGAAATTGCCTTCTGGTCTGTCCAGCAGGGGAGCCTGCGTTAGATGAGTGCTCAGAGTGAGCGTTTTGATTCTGGTGCAAATCTTCGTTGGTGCGCATATCGTCTCCTTCGGTTTTGCCTTAGGTGAAACACCTGCTATCTCAATTGGCTGAGATAATTTGCGCTTATGATGACGTGCGTTCCATCAAAATTGCAGCTAGTTTGCTCAAGTTGAAATAATGGGTACGTTAACGTACTGCGAGTGGTATCAAAAAAGCTGTCAATGGTATCTAAATTTGAATTTTTTAGGCAAAAATGAAATATTTTAATCAGGTTTCACGTGGTCAAATGTCTACTAGGTAGTAAAAGTTTTTATGAAGTGATAGTAACGTACCTAACATAAAGCAAGGTTTTTACGACAATTGTCCCTGCATTACGCTGGGAAAACATGAACGATTGCGCATACAACGCAAATAGAATGCACTCACGCTCGCACACGCAATACTACCGTTTGCGGCACTGCCTACTTTACAGATGAAATTTTTATGGCAACGTGAAACAATATAGTCAAACGTTTTAGTCAACCGGACGACCGGAGGTGATTGCGTGAGAGGTGTTCGTCTTCGTCTGGAAGAGTATCGCAAGAATGCTAGTTCAGCTGAACGTGATATTGTCGACTATATTCTGTCCGATCCAGAGGCAGCAGTTGGTCAGTCAATCCATAAACTAGCAGCTCAAACGTATACGTCTGCGTCAACGGTTGTCAGGCTTTGCAAAAAGCTTGGCTGCGGTGGCTATAAAGAGTTCCAGCAGGCGCTTATTTACGAGCTTGCAGTCAGCAACAAAAGCAACGATATTGCTGTCGGCGGCGTTATCGCAGGTGACACCACTGATGTGATCATCGAAAAAGTTACCGCAAAGAACATTTCTTCGCTGGAGCTTACCAGGCAATTGCTTGACGCTCAGGTTGTTGACTCAGTTGTTTCACTCATGATGCAGGCCCATTCCATCTGCCTCTTTGGCATGGGAGCTTCGCTGCTGGTTGCAAGAGATTTGCAGCTCAAGCTTATGCGTCTCAACATCAACTGCAATTTGAGTGACGATTACCACTCTCAGATGCTTTACGCCAAAAACATGGGGCGAGAAGATCTTGCCATTGTGGTTAGCTACTCAGGCCTCACGCGAGAAGCCATTGAGTGCGCTTGGATTGCAAAGGCAAATGGCGCCAAGGTGGTTTCCATCACCCGAGGCGGCATTGATTCAGAGCTGATTCACCGCTCCGACTTTGTTTTGGGCGTAGCGGAGACCGAGCACATCATGAGAAGCGGCGCCATGTCTTCAAGAATTGCCCAGCTCAACGTAGTAGATGCGCTTTTTGCAGCCTACGTAAACAGAAATTACGAGAAGAGCGTTAAGCGTTTCTCGACAAACTATATTGGCAAGTTGGATTCAGCCGAGCGTGTCAATACGCTTTCTTCTGACCAAGATTTGCCTGGTATAGCCAACGACGTAATTGCGTAAAAATCACAACACAGAAGGTGAAAACGTGATTGATTTAACAAAGCTTGTCACCGAGACAAGAAACCCCAACACCATGGACCTGGATCAGATGACCCCGCTTGAGCTGGTTAGCGTTATGAACCAAGAAGACCTCAACGTGGTAGCTGGCGTAAAAGAGGTTCTTCCGCAGGTAGCACAGGCAGTTGAGTGGGCAGTTTCCTCGCTTGAGGCTGGCGGCAGAATTGTCTACTTTGGCGCTGGAACTTCCGGTCGTCTGGGCGTTTTGGACGCGGTTGAGTGCCCACCTACCTTTGGCGTTTCTCCTGACGTGGTTGTTGGTCTTATCGCCGGTGGCGAGAAGGCCTTTGTACGTGCAGTTGAAGGCGCAGAAGATTCTCTTGAGCTTGTGCGAAGAAGAGTTCAAGAAGATCGGCCTGAACAAGAACGACATTGCTATTGGAATTGCAGCTAGTGGTCGCACACCTTACGTTATTGGCGGCCTGCGCTATGCTCGTTCTTTGGGCTGCAAGACCGTCGCTATTGCCTGCAATAAGGGCTCTGAAGTGGGCAAAGAGGCAGAGCTTGCCATTGAGCCTTCCTGCGGTCCTGAGGTTCTTACAGGTTCCACACGCCTTAAGTCTGGTACCGCTCAGAAGATGATTCTGAACATGATTTCAACTGGCTCTATGGTTGGCGTGGGTAAGGCATATCAGAATCTTATGGTTGACGTGCAGCAGACCAATAAGAAGCTGGTAGTTCGTGCACAGAACATTACCATGGCAGCAACTGGTTGCACTCGCGAAGAGGCAGCTCAGGCGCTTGAGCAGGCTGAGGGTAATGCAAAGCTTGCTATTGTTATGCTGCTTACTCAGATGCCTGTTGACGAGGCTAAAGCTAAGCTTGAGGCGGCTCATGGTCATGTCAGAGGTGCGCTGTAGTAATTACAGTTGTAACAAATGACACACGCATGAGCATTTTGTTTCAGTTGCATCGGTCAGTGGTATTAGCATGACGCGCAAGTGGTCGGTAAGTTTTGAAAAACGCTCAGTTTACCTGCAGTAACAGGGTGTTCAAATTAGGTCAAAACATGAAACAATGAACCACAGGTATGGATTCTTGTATCGACAAGTTCATTTTTTATGTATTCTTGATAAGTATTTGTTGCAACATCGCAACGAGAGAAAGAAGGAAAGTATGGATTACACCAAGCTTTCAGAACAGATTCTTGCTGCCGTCGGTGGCAAAGAAAATGTTCAGAGCAACATGGTCTGCATGACCAGGCTCCGCATTAAGACCGCAGATCCTTCAAAGGTTGACTCCGAGGCCATCAAGGCTATCGACGGTGTCATGGGTCTGGTCGAGGATGCAGAGTACCTTGAGGTTGTTCTTGGTCCTGGCGTTGTCAACAAGGTTATTGTTGAGTTCTCCAAGCTTACCGGCGTTGCTGCTGGTGACGCATCTGAGGACGACGTTGTTTCCGCAGCTAAGGACAACAAGGCAGCTCAGAAGGCTAAGTACGAGAACAAGCCTGTTCAGCGCTTCCTCAAGAAGATTGCTAACATCTTTGTTCCACTGCTTCCTGGTATCATTTCTGCAGGTCTGATTAACGGTATCATCAACGTTATCAACTTCTCCACTGGTAAGGCTTATGCCAACGAGTGGTGGTTCGCAGCTATCTGGACCATGGGTTGGGCGCTTTTCGCTTACCTGCCAGTTCTTGCTGGCGAGAACGCTGCCAAGGAGTTTGGCGGTTCTCGCGTTCTTGGTGCTATGGCTGGTGCACTCTCCATTGCTAACGCTGGTATGCCTCTTCTTGCTTCCAAGACTGTTGACGGCGTTGCAACTCGTCTGGTTCACCTTCCATTCAGCCTCCCAACTGTTGCTTTCAAGGAGGGCGCATTTATCGTCGCTTCCTCTGACCTGTTCAACGCAGCAGCAGGCGGCATGATTGGTGCAATCATCTGCGCAATCTTCTTCGCATTCCTGGAGAAGAACCTGCACAAGGTTATGCCAAGCGTTCTTGACACCTTCCTGACTCCACTTTGCACCGTTATCATCGGTGTTATTGGTTCTGTCCTGATTCTTCAGCCTGCAGGCGCATGGCTCACTCAGGCAATCTTCTTTGTTCTTCAGTTCTTCTATGACAAGCTTGGCGTCTTTGGTGCTTACCTGCTTGGTTCTACCTTCCTGCCACTGGTTTCCGTTGGTCTTCACCAGGCACTTACCCCAATCCACGTTATGCTTAACAACCCAGAGGGCCCAACTCAGGGCATCAACTACCTGCTTCCTCTGCTGATGATGGCAGGCGGCGGCCAGGTTGGTGCTGGTCTTGCAATCCTCTTCAAGACCAAGAACAAGCGCGTCAAGAAGTACCTGACCGAGTCCATCCCAGTTGGTATGCTCGGCATCGGCGAGCCTCTTATGTACGCAGTTACCCTGCCTCTTGGTAAGCCATTCATCACCGCATGCCTTGGCTCTGGTATTGGCTCCGTAGTTGCTTACCTCTTCCACCTTGGTACTGTTTCCCAGGGCGTCTCCGGCCTCTTTGGTCTGCTGATTGTCCAGCCTGGTAACCAGGTCTTCTACCTGCTTGCAATGCTTCTTGCTTACGCTGCAGGCTTTGCACTTACTTGGTTCTTCGGCGTTGACGAGGATCGTATTAACGACGTCTTCGGCGAGTAAAAACCGCACGTTTTAGAAACGTTTATCCCTCTTCTTAGGTATCCTAGGAAGAGGGATTTTTCTTCTCGTTCGGCGCCCGACTGGCTGTTCGTCGGTCTTCTCGTCCGGCGAGAAACCCGTCTTTTAGAAAGCGCTTGCAATTGCTTGGAGGATTTATGCGCACCGGAATTTCACTGTATTTTGCCAGCGGATATGAGGCTAATGCTGAGGTTGTGGCAAAAGCACAGGCGGCCGGATGCCACTACGCCTTTACGTCTCTTCAGATTCCCGAGGAAGAGGGGATTGATTATCGTACTGAGACTCGCCGACTTTTAGAGCTGTGCAGGAAGGCAGAGATCAACCTCATTGCCGATGTTTCTCCTGCTACTCTTTCTAAACTTGGCGTTCAGAAGTTTGACGAGCTTGCGGAGCTGGGCATTACGTATGTGCGTCTTGACTTTGGGTTTGATGCGGCGGAGACCGTAGAGCTTTCTCGCAAGTTCCACGTGGTCTTTAACGCTTCGACCATCACCAAGGACGACATTTCCGCGTGGCGAGCAGCTGGTGCCGACTTCACTCGTTTTGCCGCCTGCCACAATTACTATCCCAAGAGCTACACGGGCCTTTCGCTGGAGCGCGTCGCACAGATTAACGCACGCCTTTCGGCGCTTGGATTCCAGATTTTCTCGTTTGTTCCTGGCGAGGTTTTCCGCGGTCCTCTCTACGAGGGACTGCCAACTGTCGAGGAACACCGTGGACTTTCGGGCGATGCGCTTATTCAGGCAATGCTTGCGCTTTATGATGCAGACTCTGACGTGGTGCTTATTGGTGACCCAGATGTTACTGAGGCTACGTGGAAGCGCATTGGTCAGCTTGAGCAGAATTGTATCGAGCTAAAAGCCGAGTTAAAACCTGATTTTGAGTATCTGTATAATCGACTTCAGACCGATCGACCTGATTCCAGCTCGTACATTATCCGTTCACAGGAGTCCAGACTCTGGAAAGATGCTCCGTTGTACGACGCGAAGCCTTCTACCTGGGAGACTGTTGCTACTGGCGCCATTTTGGTGAGCAGTAAAGCATATGGTCGCTATGCAGGGGAGCTTTCGATTGCTCGAGGCCTGTTGGAGCTTGATGCTCGCGACAACGTTGCAGGAAGTATCTGCGGAGAAGACCAAGCATTCTTGCCGTACATCCACTCCGGCCGTGGCTTTAGGTTTATCCGCAGGTAGACAGCGGTTTTCTGCTGGCTAGACTGGTCATCTACACTGTTCGTACTAGCGCGCCATACACGTCGCGGTTACGCGACGACGTGGATGGCGCGCCAAAGCGTGCTGGTTACACGGGGTACACGAGGCGCACAGGTGTGCGCGAGGCGCTCAAAAAACGTACGAAGGTACCTCGCGTGCATAAAGACCACCCAATATGCACAAAAACTAATCAAGAAATTGATATGTCATTCAGAGGGTGCTGTTTTGGGTAAAAACCCGTTTAGTTGGAAATAATTTTTGTGTTTTGTCTTTTTGGCATTTACGTTTGAGCAGTTCAGAAATAATGTGAATGTGCACGAAAAATTCGTCCAATAAAAGGCGCTGGTAAATCGCTTGCATAGAAATTAGCCAATCCTGTATTTTCCAACTAAACGCATTTTTTACCACTTCGCACCGAAATAAGCCATTTTTGGATCAGAATAAGCCACTTCGCGCCACAAAAGACCAGTTGGCGACAAAATGGTGTGCGATCAAGCTATGTGTGACCGAGTTTCGCACAAGCAGTAAGTTTCCTGCTCAGCAAAAACTTTCCTGCTCAGTTAAAGAATTGCCTGCTAAACAAATTGCCTCCTATTTCCTCAGTGTCGGGAAATAGGAGGCAGCTCAAGAGTTAGTGTAACAACGCTTTACAGCTTGACGATAACATCCTCAGCTGGCTGGCGACGCTTCTGGACAGGATCCATATCACGATAGCCCAGGCTAAGCATGCAGGAAACGCCAAAGTCGTTGTACTGACCACCGTCGAGAAGACCCTCTTCTTCCAAAATCTTATCGACAGCCTCACGGTTAAAGCCCTCGATTGGGCAGCTATCAACGCCAATCATAGCGGCCATGGTAAGCATGTTTGAAAGCGCAATGTAGGTCTGCTTGCAAGCCCAGTCAAAAGTTGCGCGCTCGTTGCCTACCAGGTCAAACATGTTCTCCTGGAAGTTCTTGAAGGCAGCAGCGTAGGTTGGTTCAAAGTCTGCAGGAAGCTGCTTGATGTCGTGCATCATGTGTTTAACGTAAGCAGACTCTGCGTTGACGTTCTTGCGAGCAAGAAGAATAACCAGGTAATGAGCACCATTAAGGGATGCGCGAGCACCATAGCATGGCTCGTAAAGTTTCTCTTTAAGGCGAAGTGACTGCTCAGAGGCCTGATCCTCTCGTAAATTAACAACCAGGAAGCGCCAAGGCTCCAGACCGTAGGAGCTTGGTGCCAGACGACCAGCCTCAAGGATTACCTCAAGGTCCTCGTCAGAGACGTTTTTGGTTGGATCGTACTTCTTGGTTGCAAGTCTCCACTGGTAGGACGAGAGAACTTTGTTTGCAACGTGTTGTGCGGAACAGGCCATGTGAGGTCCTTTCTTGTTAGTGGTGTGGCGTCGAGCTGGTTGTGCTGAGCTGAGAGGCGCGCTGGGTGCGCTAAGCCGGAAGCGCTACTCGGAAAAGTGTCGCTCAGGAAGGAGGTGCGGGGGAGTGAGACGTTTGTGAGCTGGGAGGCGCTACGCGCGGAAGGTTACTCGGAAACGATAAAGCGACCAGGCTGTCCAAGCTCCCACGTACCTTTGAGGTCAGCGGCAAGCTCAAAGTGCAGCTTGGAGATGCCCAGGTCGTAGTCTTGGACAAGGTGGCGCTGGTTAGGCATAGATGCGCTTACCACGCCATCTGTCAGGTCAAATACAACGGGCAGCTTGTTGATGGCGGTCGGGCATGCCAAAACCGCATTAATGCCGCGGTTAAACCACTCGGGCATCTGCTCCGGCTCAGTTGGAGTACCGTTTGCCGTCATAATCTGCGCAGGCTTCTTGGTGCGCAGACGAATTGCGGTACGAATGCCCTCCTGCTTGAGCGGAATCTTCTCCGGAGCGTATCCGATAGAGATAATAATGCCCAGCTTAAGGCCGTTGTACTCGTCGCGAGCCAGGGTCTTCCAGTCCATGGTCTCGGCAATCCAGCATGAGCCAATGCCCAGTTGGGTGGCGAGAAGAACGATCTTCTCGCCATAGTAACCGATGAGTTCACGGGCAATTGCGTCTTCACAATAGCCTGCTACGTAGTGGTAAATGGGACCGACAATAGACCTGTTCTTCATGTGGACGGAGGTGCCGTCCTCAAGGTGAGGGCCCTCGATGGTAAGGATTGCGGGATGATCAGGCGCTACCTCTGCCATCTGGGTATTTGCGACGTCAATGGCTTCCTGGAGCTGAGAAAGTTTCTCTTGCTCAATAGGCTTTTGGTCGTACGCGCGCAGAGATATGCGCTGGTCCATAGCTTCTTTTACGTCCATCGTGGTCCTTCCTGGAGCAAGGTTAAAGCAGCGAGCCAAATCGCTTGACGTAGAGGCTCTTGATTATGGTGATAAGAACCATATACCCGCTCATGAGTGCCACTAACCACCCAAAGAATGACAAAGGCAGCGCAACAAGGCTCAAAGGCTGGGCAAACACGGGCAGATACGGAAGAGCGCTAACCACAACAATTCCCGCGGTGGTGAGTGCAAGCAGCGATACCGATGGCATGCTCTGAATAAACGGAATCTTGTTGGTTCTAAGTGCGTGGAGAACAAAGGTCTGGGTCCACATGGATTCGATGAACCAGCCTGTTTGGAAAGACAGAATAAAGAGTGCTTGAGCAGCGGTGTTTCCAGCTGCAGCAAGTTCTGCCCAGGTTCCTCCTGCAAGCGCAGGGGAGACCACAAAGAACATAAGCGCGAAGGTCAGCACATCAAAGATTGAACTGATAGGTCCAATCCAAAGCATAAAGTTTGTAATTGAATGTGCGTCCCAAGAGCGAGGGCTTGAGAGGAACGAATCGTCAACGTTGTCCCAAGGAATCGCAATGCAGGTAACGGTATATGCAAGACCCAAGAGGAGCAGCTGAAGCGCGCTCATAGGCAAGAACGGCAGGAAGAAGCTGGCCACCAAAACGGACAGCACGTTACCAAAGTTGGAGCTTGCAGTTGCCTTGATGTACTTGATGGTGTTGCCGTAGGTTCTGCGACCCTCTTCAACGCCATGCTCAAGTACCAGCAGATCCTTCTGCAGCAAAATGATGTCAGCAGACTCTTTTGCCACGTCAACAGCGGTGTCAACGGAGATTCCTACGTCGGAAGAGCGCATGGCGGCTGCGTCGTTAATGCCGTCACCCATGAAGCCGACAACGTGGTTGTTAGACCTGAGAGCAGAGACAACGCGAGCCTTTTGCATAGGGGAAAGCTTTGCAAAGAGCTGGGTCTTCTCGACACGCTCTTTGAGCTGCTCATCGTTGAGATTCTCTACATCGCTTCCAAGCAGGAGCTCGTCAACGTGGATGCCCACCTTCTTGCAGACGGCGGCAGCGACGCCCTCGTTGTCACCGGTAAGTACCTTGACCTGTACGCCTCTCTGGTTGAGCTTGGCAATTGCCTCGCGAGCGCTCTCTTTTGGCGGATCCAAGAAGGCCAGGTAGCCGATGAGCACCATGTCGCGCTCATCGCCTACACCAAACTCGCCGACGCCGCGAGGGTCGCTCTTCTGAGCAACGCCAACTACGCGCATACCCTCCTGATTGAGCTGGTAGACGCGGTCCATAACACTCTTACGCTGGGCGGGAGTCAGCGGCTTAATCTCAGAGTCCAGGTCAACAAAGGAGCATGCGTTGAGAACTTCCTCGACAGCACCCTTGGTAATCATCTGCGTCTTATCAGTTTTTGTGTTCCTTACCACAACACTCATGCGTCGGCGCTCAAAGTCAAATGGAACCTCGTCGATTTTCTCGTACTCAATGCTCAGCAGGTTAGTGGGCAGCTCGTCGTTTGAGGTCTTGATAATTGCGTTGTCAATAAGGTTGCGAAGGCCGGTCTGGAAGTAGCTGTTCAGATACGCGTGACGGAGCACGCGAGGATCCTCTTCGCCCAGAATGTTGAGGTGGCGCTCAAGCACAACCTCGTCTGCGGTGATGGTGCCGGTTTTGTCAGTGCACAGGATGTCCATGGCGCCCAGGTTTTGGATTGCGGCCGGATTCTTAACAATAACGTCCTGCTTAGCCATTTGCGTTCCACCGCGAGAAAGGCAAGTGGTCACAATAACAGGCAGCATCTGAGGGGTGATGCCAACGGCAACAGAGACGCTGAAGAGCAGCGCGTCAAACCAGTCACCCTTGAGGAATCCGTTTGCAAAGAACACGATGGGGCACATGATCAGCATGAACGAGACAAGCACCTTGGAGACGGACTTGAGACCCTCATCAAAGCTGGTCTCGCCAGCAGGCTGCTGGAGCAGCTCAGACATAGTGCCCACGTAGGATTTGTTGCCGGTTGCAACTACCACTACCGTTGCGCTTCCTGACTGAACCGTAGTGCCCGCGAACAGCAGATTTGTGCACTCAGAGAGCGAGAGGGGATAGCGGGTTCCATCTGCGCGACGGCGAGCGTGCACTACACCAGCGGTTTTCTCGACAGGCTCTGATTCTCCGGTGAGCGCGGTTTCGTTGACAAAGAGGTCCTTGGCGTCCAGAACGCGGCAGTCTGCAGGAATCATGTCGCCCGAGGCAAGGCGGATGATATCGCCAACAACTACCTGTTCAAAGGGGATTTCTTCTCCCAGTGCGGAAGCAAGTTTAGGCTCTTCGGGGGTTTCGGCCTCGTCGGCGGGGTCTTCGACATCGTCGGCGGCTTCATCTGCGGCGTATTCATCCTCGAAGTCCATGGCGGCATTTGCAGCGACATCCGAGCCCTGTTCGAAGCCCTGCTCAGTACCAATGTCATCAAAGTCGATAGGACGGCGGATAACTCTTGTGGTTGAGGTCACCATTTTTGAGAGCGCAGCCGCTGCTGAAGCTCCCTTTGAGCTCTGGACAAAGTCGATAATGCCGGAGATAAGCACCATTGCGGTAATGATGACGACGGTTGACGGGTCCTTCTCGCCATCTGCGACAAGAGCCACATTAGTGATGTAAGAAATGCCAGCGAGCGCAATCAAAATGAAGGTGAAGGGGCTTGCAAAGCTCTTGAGCAAGCGGATGATAAAGGGCTCTTCGGCGGCGCTGGTAATAACGTTTGGCCCGTCGAGGTCGTATTTTGCCTGCGCAATGTCAATGGCAAGGCCGTCCGGGGTGGTATGGAACTTTCTGCATACGCTCTTTACCGAGTGAGTTGCGGCAAAGGTCAAGGACTGCCCAAGCTCTCCCGAGGTGGTCTGAGTTGTCTTTGGTTGGTCTGTGCGCTTCATGATTGCCATGTGCACCTCCGATGATTAGTGGGAACGAATGACTAATTGGTTGGTGTATGACACAAGCTGAAAGCGTTCTGTTATGTGCGAGATTTGAAACCAGAATGGTCTGAAACCGGGGCATAGATTCATATATCTACAGAATCGAAATAATTACAAACGAGCAGGCAAATCTCAAAATGTATAAGTCAATAAGAGCTCTTGCAGTTTCAATTCAGTTGAAATCAAATCTAAAACTTTTTATGAGAGGTTTCTTTATATCCCATACGCACATGAACAGAATCATCGTCGGCTGTCATACGTAAGCCGCTACTTCGACCAGGCATATAAAGCACCTCCTTAAAATTAGGTGTTTTGCAAGAGCAACGTCACTTAAAAAATGAACGTCCGTTCACTCAAGCACTCTAAGAGTAGTTGGGTTGACGAGATTGGTCAAGTAATTACTATATACCCTATAAACAGGACATTTATTTAATACACATTGTCGAGAAGAACGTCGGGCTGCAACGTCGAGAAGAGCGTTGCACATCGCGGTGAGTGCCGGACCGAACTGTTGACCAGCAACGTCGAGCAGCAACGCCGAGCGCGGTACTCTTGCAAAGAAGGGACCTCACATGGGCAAAGTGATTGTATTTGGAAGCCTGAACATGGACGTCTCCATCGAGGCAGACAAGATGCCTCAGCAGGGTGAGACCATCGGCGGCAAAAATCTTGTCACCAGCCCAGGTGGAAAAGGCGCTAATCAGGCTGTTGCCGCAGCTCAAATGGGCGCAGATGTCCACATGATTGGCGCGGTTGGTGCTGACTCGTTTGGACAAGATCTCAAGCAGTCGCTTATTAGCTACGGAGTCAATGCAGAGCAGGTAGATGAGCTGTCTGGAGTCTCCACTGGTGTTGCTGTGATCGTGCGCGTTGGCGGCGATAACCGTATCATTTTGGACCACGGGGCTAATCACGCACGCACCGCCGACGACGTAAAAGCAGTGCTTGATCGCATTGCGGAGCCAGGTGACGTGTTCTTGACGCAGTTCGAGTGCGAGTTGTCGACCACGTTTGAGCTCATCAGGTACGCACATGAGCTGGGACTCTATACGATGGTGAACCCATCTCCATCGGCTACCATGACCACCGGTCTTCTCGCCAGCGTGGACGTGCTTTGCCTGAACGAGATTGAGTTTGCGGACCTGTTTGGCGAGGGCAAGATAAGCCCGCTGGCAGATCCCGAGGCTGCAGTGCAGAAGGTGCTTGCAAGTGGCGTGACAACTGCGGTGTTGACGCTGGGTTCCAAGGGTTCCATTGCTGCCGACTCGCACGGCGTGTACCAGCAGGAATGTTACCGCGTGGACACCGTGGACACTACCTGTGCAGGCGACACGTTTATGGGTACGCTTGCTGCGTTTCAGGCATCGGGACAGCTAGAGGGGCACGATATCAAGCAGGCACTTGATGTGGCTGCAAAGGCTGCGGCGCTTGCCACCACTAAGGTTGGCGCCCAGCAATCAATTCCAACGTATCAGCAGGTAGTTGAGTTTTAGGTTAAAATTACCGTGATTGTTGCTCCATAATTCGCAGCTTACACGCAGAAAAAGGCTCCAGCCAAGTCCAAACGCAGTCTATACGCAGTTCAAACGTAACGTACACGCAGCTCAAACGTACAAAGGAGACTTATGACAACGCTTTCAACTAAGACGCGCGTCATCATTGACACGGATCCCGGCATTGACGACGCCATTGCGCTGGGATTTGCCCTGGCCGCAAAGGCGCTGGATATCAAGCTTATTACTACCGTGAGCGGAAATGTTGGCATCGAGAACGTCACCAATAACGCTCTCAAGCTGCTCAAATTCTGGAATCAGCATGTGCCTGTTGCGCGTGGTGCTGCCGAGCCTCTGCTCAGAAAGCCTATGGACGCAAGTGACGTCCACGGTGCTTCGGGCATGAGGGGCTACGAATTTGACGGCATTCAGCCGGACTGTCTGCTCGAAGAAACTGCACTTGAAGCACAACATCGTGTCATCATGGAGGGCGCTTCGGTTGGCGAGAAAACCACGCTGGTGACGCTTGGCCCTCTGACCAACATTGCACTGCTACTGAAAGCATACCCGCAGGTCAAGGAGCATATCGAGCGCATTGTCATGATGGGCGGCGCTCTGACCCGCGGAAACCTTGGCGTCATGTCTGAGTTTAACGTGGGCGTTGACCCCGAGGCAGCAAAGATTGTCTTCGCATCCGGCGTTCACGTGGCCATGGTTGGCCTTGAGGTGGGCGACGCTGCTCGCGTCATGCCTGAGGACATCGAGAACATCCAGAACTCCGGCAAGAGCGGCGACATGCTGGTTAAGCTCCTGCTCAACTATCGCGTTCACTACCAGGAGGAGGGCTTTAGCATGTACGACCCAACGGCCGTGGCCTACCTGCTGGCTCCTCAGATGTTCGAGACCAAAGACGTGTTTGTGGACGTCGAGTGCGTCGGCGCTCTGACAAGTGGTTGCACCGTTGTTGACCTGGCCGGATACCTTGGCGAGAAACCCAATGCAACCGTATGTGTGGGCGTCGACCAAAAGGCATTCCGTACTTGGTTTGTTCACCAGATCCAAAAGTGCAACGTCCTCGACGGCTCCGCTTCTGCAGTTGAAGGCGTGCTGTTGAACTAGGGTATTGCAAGGGCAGTGTGCTGCTGGACCAACTTGCCACCGTGGCAGTGTGCTGTACCAAATCTCACAAGAAAAAAGCCTCTTCTCGCCATTGAGAAGAGGCTTTGTTGTGCGTTAGAAGTGCTGGTTGGTAACGAAAATTAGCCAATGATGGTCATTACGATAGGAATGACAATCGCAAAGAGCACCGTTGAAGTTGCAACAACGTTAGTTGCAAATTTGACGTCAGCCTTACCCTCGTTTGCCAGAATTGGCAGAACGGTTAGCGCTGGAACTGCGGCCTGGATGATAAACGTTCTAGTTTCAAGTACGTTCTGTGTACCAAACACGCCGGTAAACGCCATGATTACGCCAACCATAATAAGCGGGGCAATAACAAATTTACCAATAAGCGTAATTGCCGTATCGCGGTCAATTCGAATGCTCGAGAGTCCCGTTTCCTGCAAAATAATGCCAATATAAATCAGAGAAAGTGGCGTTACTAGGTTGCCTAAATACGTAAGACCAGTGTTTACAACTGCTGGAACAGGGATGTTGAACACGAGAAAAACAAGGGCTACTAAGAAACCAAGCAATGGTGGTGGTAACAACTTGCTGATATTGAATTTGTGCTCAGCTGCGTTGTTTTTCTCGCCATCATTTTCTGTTGGCATTGGATCACCGTAAATGAAGAAGATTCCAATTGCCCAGGTAGAAATAGTGTTCATGATGTAGTACACCAAGAAGTACGGTACGGCATGCTCGCCAAAGAGCGCAAGATTAAGTGGCATACCAATGAAGATGGTGTTGGCATTTGCAAAGGTATTGAGCATCAAGCCTCGGCGACCTGGTTGGATGCGGAAAACGTTGATAACCAAAAATCCTACGACATAAGACAAAGTAAAGCTAATCGCTGCGATAAGCACCGAGGGACCAAGCTGGAGCAGCTGATTGAGAGACAAGTTTTTTAGTACCGCTACAAAAATAGAGGAAGGAAGCGCCACATTCATGATGAGCTTAGATGCTTGACCAGCGAATGTCTCGTTGAGCCAGTTAATCTTCCTCAGTACATAACCCAGCACAATGATCAAAATGATGGGCAATACATTTTGTAGCGATGTCAAAAAGACAGACATACTATGCCTCTAACTCTTTGTAGACAGGGAACCACTTAAGGGCGTCAACTGCCTCTTTTGCATCGGCAATTGGCTCGCGGTTCAGACCCTGCCTAATTGCCTCCTCTGCAACGCCAACAGCAATACGCTCGGAGAATTCGGTAATCTTGGAGACTGGAGGAAGAATTGCCGCACCAGGCTTTGTGGTGTCGACGATTCCACCAAGCGAGTGAGCTGCCAGGGAAATCATCTGGTCTGTGAGCAGGCGAGCCTTTGATGCAAGTGCGCCAAGTCCAAGGCCTGGGTAAATTAAGGCGTTGTTAGCCTGACCAATCTGGTAGGTTACGCCGTTGAGCTCGACGTCGTCTGAGGGGACTCCGCAGGCTACAAGTGCACGACCATCGGTCCAGGTCAGCAGGTCTTGGGCGGTTGCCTCTGCAAGCTTAGTTGGGTTGGACAGAGGGAAGATCATGGGGCGCTCGCAATGAGCTGCCATCTCACGAATAATCTCCTCGGTGAAGGCGCCGTGAACGGTAGAGGTGCCAACCATGATTGTTGGGTGGACCGTCTTTACAACGGCTGCGAGGTTGGTGAGCTCATCAGCGTTTGCGAACTCAGAACGCTTGCGAGCAAATGGCTTCTGCTGTGGAGTGAGGTTGTCCATATCGTCGAAGAGCAAGCCCTGACGATCTACCAGGTAGAAGCGCTTTCGAGCCTCTTCACGATCCATTCCCTGGTCCACAAATTCCTGCAGCACACGCTCAGCGATGCCGCAACCAGCAGTTCCTGCACCAAAGCAGAGATATACCTGGTCGACGAGTTTCTCGCCAGAAATATTGAGGCCACCGAGGATGCCTGCAAGGGTAACAATACCAGTGCCCTCGACGTCGTCGTTGAAGACGGGGTAGGTGTTCTTGTAGCGGTCCAGGATTGCTGCAGCGTGCGAGCGGCCGAAGTCCTCGAAGTGCAGGTAGAGGTTAGGGAAGAGCTTCTCGACGGTGGTTACAAAGTTGTCAATGAAGGCGTTGTAGCGGTCCTCGTCGACACGCTTGTGGCGCTCGCCCAGGTACAGTGGGTCATCGAGCAACTCCTGGCGGTTGGTACCAGCGTCGATGACAACAGGCATGATGCGGTTTGGATCAACGCCAGCTGCGGCGGTGTAGACCATGAGCTTACCGACGGAAATCTCAACGCCGTTAGTGCCCCAGTCACCGATGCCCAAAATGGCTTCTGCGTCGGTAACAACAATCAGGTCAATGTCTCTACCTGCGGCTGCGTTCTTCAGCGAGGTCTCAAGGTCCTCAGGACGATCGGCAGACAGGAAGCATGCGTACTGCGAGTCAACGTAGCGCTGGGAGTACTGCTCAATGTCAGGCGCAATGGTTGGATCGTAGACGATAGGCATGAACTCTTCGACATGCTTTGAGAACAAGTTATAGAACAGCGTACGGTTTTCAGAGAAAAGCCTCATCAGATAGTGACGCTTAGTCTCGAGGTCAGGGTACTGCTGGAAGAGTACGTATGCCTGCTCTGCCTGCTCCTCGATAGTCTGGATGTTAGGAGGAAGAAGGCCTACCAGGCCATATTTCTGTCGCTCCTCCTGCGTAAAAGCGGTTCCCTTGTTCAAAAACGGATCATTCAGTAGCTCAAAACCTGTCTTCATGATGCCTCCTTAATGCATCGATTTACTTTAGAGTTGAAACGCAGCACAAAAATTGGCGTGGAAGTGCTTAACGCTTGAGGACTCGAGGCATTGGAAGCATATATTCCTGCAGCAAAACAGCAGCTGTGAAATAAGCCCGAGAGCAATTCGTGTGGATTGTGTTCTGCTCTATTTTTGATAACAATACCCATATTCTGTTATGTATTTACGAGATTTAGAAGAAATTTTCTTCTTTTTTGAAAAACTTTTCTTGTAAAACATATATGTTCACCTGTGCATATATAAATTTTGCTAATCCGACAAGGTGGTGTTTCCAAATCCCAAGGTCGTACTTTCAAATCCCAAGGTCGTACTTTCAAATCCCAAGGCCGTGCTTTCAGATTCTTTTGTGAGAATCGTTTTAACGGAGAAAAGTAAGACAGAATTAACGCCAACTGCGGTTTTGTTGAGCGCTCGGGGTGCAAGTGGTAAAAAATGCGTTTAGTTGGAATATGCAGCGGCGGTTGATTTTTATGCACGCCATTTACCTGCGGTTTTTCGTTGGACAAAAATAGTGAAATCTGGACGCTTTTTGCCACCTGCGCAAACGTGAAGCAGAAAATTCCGTGATTGCGATTTCATTTCCAACTAAACGGATTTTTTACCCAAAAGAGGGGGTCAGATTTTGTGAGTCAAATTCTTGATACAAAACTCCGCATAAACAAGGTGGAATATACAATTTTCTCGGGTGATTGGATGACGTTCGGTCAACTGGAGAGCGGTCAGCTCTCAAAGTGATGCTATTTCACTACAACAGCGCCTTCGGGAAGTGCGATATCCGCGTCGGTTGCAATTAGGAGATTGTTACCTGGTGTTTTAGGAGTATCGGGCCACTCGGGCACATACGCGACGTGCGCAAACTCCTGCGCAAACACGTCTGCGACCTGCGAAAGCAGCGCAGATCTACGGCCTTCTAGTGGACAGCGAACATCGGCCAGATATACTCCGCCAGACGCAAGCTTTTCTTTAACCACTTGCGCGCCAGCCGCTGTTCCCAGAGGTCCAAGCGACTTCCGACCAGCAAACACTTCGTTTACCAGCACGTCAATGCTGCCGGCTTCTGCGTCTTGCAACACCCTCCAAGCATCGTCTTCAACAACTCGCAGCTTACTTGAAGCCGCAGCTAGAGCCTCGTCCAGGAAGAAATGCTCGCGCGCAAGCGAGACTATCTTTGGATCAATCTCAATTGCGTCAATAACGGCGCCGCTCATGTGCGTAGCCAGGTGTTTTGGCAACGAGAAACCTCCGCCGCCCATGACTACAACGTGACCCCGAGCAGATACCTGCTGAATAACCTGCGCCATCATGCGGTGATAGTGAACGCAAAGCTCAAAACGCAGCTCAGATGCGATATAGCTCACGGACTGGAACGTACCATTAACGTTGAGCAACCTGATGGACGTACCGTCGGCGTCTTCGGAGTCAAAAATCATCGTGAGGCCAAATTTGGTACGCGTCACAAAAACGCCTCGAGCGCGCAGAATTAACAGAAATAGCTGGTAAATGCCAATAACGGCAAGCCCTGCTACGGTCGACCAGATAAAAAATGTCCAAAAATCATGTAAGACCATGTTAATTCCTTGTTAGTAAGGTTTCCCTCGGTTATACTAGCCGATACGGCGTTTTTTCTGAACGCTTTTACAGGAAAAGATTTTCTGGGGGTTTATATGATTTTAGGACTTGGTATTCCTGAGCTTCTGATTATTGTTTGCGTTGTTATGGTCATCTTTGGACCTAAGAACCTTCCAAAGCTCGGCAAGGCTGTCGGCGAGACCGTCAAGAGCGTTCGTGAGGGCATGGAGTCTGAGACCAAGGAAGAAGCCAAGGAGCCAGAGGCTGAGCTCGTTGAGGACGAAGAGTCCAAAAAGGCTGAGTAACCCCATCTCACACGTATAGACCTACTTGACCCATCAACAGAAAGAACACGATGGACACTACTAAAGAGATTGTACTTACCCCAGAAGGCCGTCAGAAGCTTGTCGATGAGCTGGCTTATCGTGAGGGCGAGAAACACGACGAGATTGTTGAGCGCATCAAAGAGGCTCGTGGTTTCGGCGACCTTTCTGAGAACTCCGAGTATGATGCTGCAAAAGAAGAGCAGTCTCACAACGAGTCCCGCATCAACGAGATTCGTCAGATTCTCTCTGTCGCAAAGGTTGTCGAGGGCGGCAGCAAGCGCAACGTCACTGTTGCAATCGGCACAACCGTCGAGCTTGCTGATGCAAAAGGCAAGACAACTAAATATGTAATTGTTGGTACTACTGAGACTAACTCCCTTGAGCACAAGATCTCTAACGAGTCCCCAGCTGGCGAGGCTCTTATTGGTCATAAGAAGGGCGACGAGGTTGAGTTCACCACGCCAAACGGCAAGGTGAAGAAGTACACCATTACCTCTATTACTCGCTAGACTGGCACAAAAGATATTTGGTCGCCCCGTGTCCGTCTGGCGCGGGGCGTTTTTACGTGGAGGATACATGTCCGAAGTAGAGAACAACATCGCTGGTAGCTCGGCCGCCGCTGACGCAACCGCCGCCGAGAACGTCGACGCAACCGAGGTCACCCCAGAGGCTTCCATCAACGACGAGCGCGCCCAGCGCAAAGCCCGTCGTCAGGCGCTCATCGACGCCGGCGTTGACCCATACCCAATCAAGTCCACCGTCACCGCTCACGTCGCTGAGCTGGAGGAGCGCTACGCTGACCTCGAGGACGGCCAGACTGGCGAGGAAGTCTATTCCGTGGCCGGTCGCGTCCGCGCCATCCGCAACCAGGGCAAGATCGCGTTTGTCGTGGTAGAGGACTATACCGGCCAGATTCAGCTCTTCTGCCGCATCAACAATCTTGACGAGAAGAACTGGGAGCTCCTGGGTCTTCTCGACCTTGGCGACATCATTGGCGCAACCGGCGCTATCATGCGTACGCGCCGCGGCCAGCTTTCCCTGGCAGTCACCTCGCTGGAGGTCCTCTCCAAGTCGCTGCGTCCTCTGCCAGAGAAGTTCCACGGCCTCACCGACCGCGAGGTCCGTTATCGCCAGCGCTACGTTGACCTCATCATGAACCCCGAGGTCCGCGACGTATTCCGCAAGCGTTCCCAAATCATCTCCATCATCCGCCAGTTCATGGAGGCGGACGGCTATATGGAGGTTGAGACCCCTGTTCTCCAGGAGATCCTTGGCGGCGCAAACGCAAAGCCATTTATCACGCACTACAACGCTCTGAACACCGAGAACTACCTGCGCATTGCAACCGAGCTTCCGCTGAAGCGCCTGCTTGTTGGCGGACTTGAGCGTGTCTACGAGCTTGGTCGCCAGTTCAGAAACGAGGGCACTGACCTCACGCACAACCCAGAGTTCACTTCCATGGAGGCATACGCCGCCTATTCTGACCTGGCCGGCATGCGTGAGTTGTCCCAGAACCTCTTCCAGGAGATTGCTCGCAAGGCCTGCGGCTGCGAGGAGGGCCACGAGGTCATCACGTACCAGGGCACCGAGGTTGACCTTTCCGGCAACTGGCGCGTCGCGTCTCTGGCAGAGATCGCGTCCGAGGTCACTGGCGAGGAGCTCTCCATTGACACCCCTGTCGAGAAACTCCGTGCTGTCCTGGACCGCTACGAGATTGAGTGGAATCCAGAGTGGCAGGCCGGTAAGCTGCTGTTTGAAATCTACGACGAGCTTGGCGAGAAGAGCATCGTAAACCCAACCTTTGTCTGCGATTATCCTGCAGAGGTTTCTCCGCTCACCAAGCGCAAGGCAGATGATCCTCGTCTGACCGACCGCTTTGAGCTCATTATCTGCGGCGCAGAGTACGCAAATGCATACTCCGAGCTCAACGACCCCGTTGACCAGGAGGAGCGCTTTGCTGCCCAGATGGAGGCTAAGCGTCAGGGCGATGAAGAGGCCATGGAGTACGATTACGACTTCATCCGCGCGCTTGAGTACGGCATGCCACCAGCGGGCGGCATTGGCTATGGCATCGACCGCATGATGATGCTCTTCTGCGATCAGCCTTCTATCCGCGACGTCCTTCTCTTCCCACAGCTCAAGCCCGAGAAGCGCTAAGAGCTTGAGCGCACTGCGGATTCAACGCCCGCGACATACCAACAATAAGACTTGAAAGCTTGCGACACGTCTGTCTTAAAATCCTTCGTGTTCACACGATAGTCACATCAATTAAAACCGGTACCTGCACTTTTACGGGTACCGGTTTCTTGTGATTGTGGGTTTAACCTTTTGGGTACATACCTATCCAAATCAAGAGAGTTTTGAGAGGTTTCAGCACATGTTTGATAAATTCACTGACAGAGCGCGTAAAGTCATGAGCTTGGCTCAGGACGAGGCTCGCGGTCTTGGCCAGATGTATGTTGGTACCGAGCACCTGCTACTTGCTCTCATCAAAGAGGGGGAGGGCATTGCTGCTCAGGCTCTGGCTAAGCTGGAGGTCTCGTATGATGAGGCCCTAGCAACCGTAAAAGAGCTCACCACGGGCGCAGGAGATCCTATTCCTGGCGGCCACATTCCGTTTACTCCGCGCGCAAAACGCGTGCTTGAGGACGCGTACAGAGAAACCATGACCCACGGTCAGAGCTATATTGCAACTGAGCATCTGCTTTTGGGCATTGTATCCGAGGGTAATGGTCGCGCTATGGATGCCCTGCGTACTATGGGTGTCTCGGGCGACGCCGTAAGAAACGCCGTTGATGAGCTGGTTGCCCAGACTCCAGAAGATGCACCTGCTGGTCCTCGTATGGCAGAGCCTCGCATTGAAGGCGGCATCTTTGGCATGCCTGTTGGCGCTGGTCAGATGCGTCCTAACGCAAACGACGATGCTTCCATGCTGGAGCAGTTTGGCCGCAACCTTACTAAGCTTGCCGCAGATAAAAAGCTTGACCCCGTTATTGGTCGTGACCGCGAGATTGAGCGTGTCATGCAGGTTCTTGCACGTCGCCAGAAGAACAACCCACTTATCCTGGGAGATCCTGGCGTTGGTAAGACCGCCATTGTCGAGGGCCTGGCTCAGCTCATTGCATCCGGCAACGTTCCTGACATCCTGCGCGGAAAGCAGGTTTGGACGCTTGACCTGGCAAGTCTGGTAGCAGGATCCAAGTATCGCGGTGAGTTTGAGGACCGCATGAAGAAGGTTGTTGCTGAGCTGGAGAAATCCAAGAATGATATCCTCTTCATCGACGAGATTCACACCGTCATTGGCGCTGGCTCCGCAGAGGGTTCCATCGATGCTGCGTCCATCTTGAAGCCTCCGCTGTCTCGTGGAGAAATCCAGGTCATCGGCGCAACTACGGCAGAAGAGTACCGTAAACATGTCGAGAAGGACGCTGCATTTGAGAGGCGTTTCCAGCCTGTCAACATCGGCGAGCCAAACAACGATGACACCATTTCTATCATCCACGGTCTTCAGGACCGCTACGAGAAGCACCACCACGTCCACTACACCGAGGCCGCTATCAAGGCTGCCGTTGTGCTTTCAAGCCGCTATATCCAGGATCGCTTCCTGCCAGACAAGGCAATTGACGTCCTTGATGAGGCTGGCGCTCGAGCTCGCATCCACAAGATGAGCCTTCCACCAGAGATTGCCCAGGTAGACGCAGATCTTCTCCGCGTTCGTACCCAGAAATCTGAGGCAGCAAGTGCTCAGGAGTTTGAGCAGGCAGCTCGTCTTCGTGACCAGGAGAAATCCTTGGTAGCAGAGAGGGATCGCCTGGAGACTGAGTGGCGTGAGCAGCTGGACAAGAACATTGTTACCGTTGACGAGGACGATATTGCAAAGGTTGTCTCTGGCATCACCGGCGTTCCTGTTTCTAACCTCACCGAGACTGAGGCTTCAAGGCTGCTTCGTACAGAAGACATCCTTCACCAGCGCGTTGTTGGTCAGGACGAGGCTGTTGTTAAGGTTGCAAAGGCGATCCGCAGAAGCCGTAGCCCTCTCAAAGACCCTAAGCGCCCTGGCGGCTCCTTCATCTTCCTAGGCCCTTCCGGTGTAGGTAAGACTGAGCTTGCAAAAGCCCTGGCAGAGTTCCTGTTTGGCTCTGAAGACGCCCTGCTATCCTACGACATGTCCGAGTACATGGAGCGCCACACTGTAGCTAAGCTGGTTGGTGCACCTCCAGGATATGTGGGGTACGATGAGGGCGGCGAGCTCACCAAGGCTGTCCGTAGGCGTCCGTACTCTGTTCTGCTCTTTGATGAGATTGAGAAGGCACATCCAGACGTCTTCAACATTTTGTTGCAGATTCTGGACGAAGGTCGCTTGACTGATGGTCAAGGCCGTCACGTGGACTTCTCCAACACGGTTGTCATCATGACCTCCAACATTGGCGCTCGCGAGATTGCCCGCACCAACACCATGGGCTTTTCGTCAGAAGGCTCAAAGGGACTCTCCGACAAAGAGATTACCAGCCGTGTTACGTCCGAGCTCAAGCGTGGATTCCGCCCAGAGTTCTTGAACCGTGTGGACGAGATTGTTGTCTTCAAGTCGCTCTCTACCGAGCAGCTCCGTGGCATTGTTGACCTCATGGTTCTTGAGCTGCGCGATCGCCTGATTGCCAACGGCATGTCCATTGAGCTCACCGAGGCCGCAAAGGACCTGATTGCCAAAGACGGAACCGATCCTGTCTACGGCGCTCGTCCACTGCGCCGCACCATTCAGTCGATGATTGAAGACCCACTGTCTGAGGAGCTTCTCTCTGGTCAGTGGGCTGCAGGAGACATTGTTGCTGTTGATGTTGATGCTGAGGGCAAGAAGCTTGTGTTCACCAAGACCACGGGTGTTATCCCTGAGCCTCGCAAGAAAGAGACAATGGCGCAGCTTGACCAGATGGATGTCAGCATGGGTCCATCCTCGCTGCCACAGGGTAGTGCAGGCGGTTCGTCCGACCTGATGTCCTCCGCTGAGTAAGACACTCCGACCCGAGGTTCTGCCTCGGGTCTTTTTGTATCGCGGCTCACACGTGCAGCTCACTAGGCGAGAAACCCCGGCGAGCAGACCGCCCAGGCTCCCGTCGAGAAACCCGTCTTCTCCAAACCGTCACTACACGCGCCGGCAACAAAACCGTATACTTGAAATGTTGAAACAAATTGAAGCTATAAACGTACCAGAATGCAAAACGCAGCCTGTAAGCTGCAAGTAATTGAGGGAGAGCCATGGAGCCAACGCAACTTGATCCAAGCGCAACAGAAAACGAGGACCGTATTGCCACAGCTCTAAAGATGACTGCCCCTGGCACGGCGCTCCGCGTTGCACTTGATATGATTATTGCGGGCCGTCTTGGCGCCCTCATTTGTGTGGGAGATACAGAAAACGTCCTTGCTGCGGGCGGAGATGGTTTCAAACTTGATGTTTCTTTCACGGCAAACCGACTGTTTGAGCTCTGCAAGATGGATGGCGCTGTAGTGGTGGACAAAGATCTCACCAGAATTCTGCGCGCCAACTTCCACCTCAATCCTGACGCAACGCTTCCAACTGCAGAAACAGGCACTCGCCACCGTACTGCCGCTCGCATGAGTTTGCTCACCAAGTCTATTGTGATTGCCGTGTCTTCTCGCCGTTCGTTGATTACCGTCTACGTTGATGGTCACGTTATTCCGCTAAAGTCGGTACCAGCCATTATGTCTACCGTCAATCAGCTCTCGGTTGCTATGCAAAATACGCGCCAGCAACTTGATCGCGCGCTTCTGCGCTTGACCGCTCTAGAGCTTGATAATTACGTTACCCTGGGTGATGTAGCAGGTATTTTCTACCTGTTTGAGGTTCTTTTGAGTGCCGCTGACCAGCTTGATTCTTGTCTTTTGGAGCTAGGTAGCGAGGGAAAAACTACCGCTATGCAGCGCGAGGAATATTTGGGCGGCATCGACGAGGCCTATAACCTGATGATTCGCGACTACGCCGTAGATTCTTCCGCTGAAGAGGCGCGCGCCATTCGCCGCCGCTTCCACGAGACAGCCAATACCGAGCTACGCTCCGCAGAAAGTGTTGGCCAGATTCTTGGTTACTCCGATGGCCGCGGAGAAGATGCGTCCATGGAGCCTCTGGGCCTGCGCACACTTTCCCGCGTTCACGTGGTCAACGATGAAATTGCGGCCAGAATTGTTGACGCCTACGACAACCTGCAGCAGCTGCTTCACGTTGCAGAAAACGATACGTCCAGCCTCAAATCTCTGGGTGTCGAGAACCCCGGTGCACTTGCTAACAGTCTCCGCAGAATGTGGGGTAAGTCAGAATAATGGCTGCAAGCAGCACTTGCGCAAAGGTCGTGTCAAAGCCACGTCCTTCTCGCCTCACAACACATGGAGCAAAAGCCGATACCGTGGCCGTCATTGTGGCCGGTGGCATTGGCGAGCGCTTTGGATATCCTGACGGCAAGCAGTTTATTTCTGTCTGCGGTCTTCCGCTGATGAGCTGGTCAATCCTTGCATTTGATCACGCGCCCAGCGTGGCTCACATTGTGATTGCTTGCTCTGACGAGAAACGCACTGCAGTTCAAGAGGGTGTTTTGGGCAAGCTTGTACTCCACAAACCCGTGCATTTTGCAACGTCTGGTGCTACCAGGCAGGAATCGGTTTACAACGCGCTCCAGGTAGTACCTGCCGGATACGATTTTGTTTCTGTTCATGATGCGGTACGTCCGCTCATTGAGGTGGAGACCATTGAGCATGTCATTGGCACGGTTCGCAAGTCTCCTAAGATTGCGGGAGCAATTTTGGCTCACCGCGCAACTGATACATTGAAGCGCGTAGACGGCGCAACCATTGTAGATACGCCTGACCGCTCAACGTTCTGGGCTGCTCAGACCCCTCAGGTGTTCAAGACACGCACACTCCTTGAAGCCCACGAAGTAGCTCGCCAGGAAGGCTACCAGGGAACCGATGACTCGTCGTTAGTTGAGCGACTTGGTCTTACGGTGCTGTGCGTTGAGTCGCAACGAGAAAACGTGAAGGTCACGTACCCGTCTGACCTTGCAATTGTTGAGGCTACGCTCAGCCGTCGCCTGGTAGAAGGCGCAACCGGAAGTGGGGCTGTAGAGTGAGCATGCCAGAGCTTAAAATTGGCCACGGATACGATGTCCATCGCCTGGTAGAGGGCAGAGATCTTATCTTAGGTGGCATCAAAATTGAGCACACCAAAGGTCTTCTCGGCCACTCCGATGCCGATGTTTTGACTCATGCGCTTATGGACGCCCTGCTAGGAGCTATGCGCGCCGGTGACATCGGCCAGCTTTTCCCAGATACAGACCCTGCTTATGAGGGTGCTGATTCTATGGTGCTTCTGTCCCATGTTATGCAGCTTGTTCGTAATCAGGGCTTTGAGCTTCTGGATTGTGATTGCACCGTTGCAGCTCAGGCGCCTAAGTTGCTCCCTTATCGCGATGCTATGAGAAACCGCATGGCAGAGGTCATGGGTGTTTCGCCAGATAAAGTTGGCGTAAAAGCAACCACCACCGAAGGCCTTGGCTTTGTGGGCACTCAAGAAGGCATTGCTGCCTGGGCAGTTGTACTGCTGGGACGTAGCGCGCAATAAGTTATAGCTCTACGATATGGTCGGCTGCCTCCACCACTTTAGGGTCATGAGATATGAGAAGTATTATGTGGTCCTGCTTGACCTTCTTGAGAAGATTAAGAAGAACATCAACACTGTTTTGATCTAATGCAGAAGTTGGCTCGTCAAGCAACATAACACTTGGGTTCATAAGCATCATGCGGATAATTGCAATCTTTTGCTTTTCTCCACCAGAGATAGCAGAGCTTCGTTCACCAAGGCGGACGTCAAGATTTTGATCGTCTCCAAGCAGCAATTTTTCCAAATTGAACAGCTTGATATAGCTGATTATCTCTTCATCTGTTGGTTGGTTTTTGCACAGCAGTGTTAGATTATTTCTTACCGTATCGTCAACAATGCTTGGCTCTTGCTCGGTAAATCCAAGCGTATTTTTTCGGAGCTCATACTGATTAATTTGAGCTAGCAAGTCCTCATTAATAGCAATAGTGCCTGATAGGTGAGAAGACCACTCTCCGTTAATGAGCTTCAGAAATGTAGATTTGCCTGTTCCGTTTCCACCGGTAATGGCATATATATTTCCTTTTGTAAAACTACAAGACAAGTTGTTCATCAGTACTTTATTTGTATGCGGATAAGAGAAAGATACATTTGTGCAGGTAATTTGATTGACGTTCTCTGATGGAATGATGTTACCAACGGATTCTTGAGGTAAATCAAGAATCTGCTCAATTCGATTAAGGCTTACCGTAATGCTCTGATAAGCCATACCAAATTCCATGAGAAGCGTAATAGAACCTAAAAGCGATACAAAATAGCTTGAGATGGTTGCAATATAGCCAGGCTGCAGTGCTCCAAGGAAAATTTGATATGCACAGGTTATAAAGACAATGGCTTGGAATACGGCAATCACCGCGTTGTTTAATTCTTGTACGCCAAACTCAAGCTTGTACTGCTCATGAATGGCACTACGAAGCTTTTGATTGACGGCATAGTGCTGATTAAAGAAACGCTCAAAGAGGGAATGACGCCTGATAAAATCTACGTCTGTGAATTGGGAGAGCTCAATAGATCCATACTGGGACCGCAGCTCTTTAGATTCTTTGTATCTTTTATAGGCCGAAGCTTGGATTTGCTTATAGATAATAAAACTCACTAGCAACAGAACAACCGTTACAAGGGCGGTTAATGGGTTCAAATATAAAATAATCGCAAGCGTTCCTATGACGGAGACCAAAGTCGTTGCAAAGCTCACACATTGTGTAAGTATAAAAATTGAAACATCATTAGCGTCGTTATTTACTGTCTGGCGGTAATGTCCAGAATCATATGACGAGAAAAACGATGAATCTGCATGTTGAATCTTGTCAATCAGCTGTCGCTCAATAGTAAACGAAGAATCAATCTGTAACTGACAATAGCGTGTTTTAGCAAGATAGGAGCAGCTGGCAATAAGGATTCCTAGTGCGGCAACTACAGCACAATAGAAAAGTATTTCACTCCAAGTTGTTCCTGCAATAAATAGATTAATCACAAATCCAACAAGAAGCGGTTGAATCAACAGTAAGCGCTGTGACAAAGAATGACAGAAAGAGATAAATCGCAAGACTGCCCTTATCCAGAATGGTAGATATACAGTAGCGGATAACGTTAAAAAACTTACTCATTCGAATCACCTTCTGAAGTTGTTAAGAGCAAGATTTCTTGTCTTCTAGTTCTTTGCAGTTTTGATTCAAATATAAATTCTTAAAATTTTTGTTCGTCAAGTTTAATAAATCAAAAAAACAATCCAGTACTAATCCGTAAATGGTAACAAAATTGAATCTTGATTAGTAAGGTATGGAACTTAAAGGTTTTCCACAAACCGTTTATACTTACACCAATACACAATGGTTGCGAGGAGTATGCATGCTTGTCTATAACACTCAGACGCATAAAAAAGAAGAGTTCAAGCCAATCGACGAGGGCAAAATCCGCATGTACGTGTGCGGTCCTACGGTTTACGATCAGATTCACATCGGAAACGCCCGTACCTTCCTCTCGTTTGACGTTATTCGCCGTTATCTGATGCACAAGGGTTATGAGGTCACCTTTGCTCAGAACCTGACTGACGTTGACGACAAGATTATTCAGCGCGCCATTGAGCAGGGAAGGACTGCTCAAGAGGTTTCTGAAGAGTTTTCTCAGGCGTTTATCGAGCAGATGCATCGCTTCAATATTCTGGATCCGGATATTCGTCCTCGCGCAACGCACGAGATTGAAGCCATGCTCCAGATGATTCAATCTTTGATTGAACAGGGCTATGCTTACGCGGTGCCTTCGGGCGACGTGTACTTCTCGGTTCGTTCTGACCACGGCTATGGTGTACTTTCTGGCCGCGATCTTGATCAGCTTCGCGCAGGTGAGCGCGTTGAGGTTAATGACGAGAAACGCGATCCATTTGACTTTGCGCTCTGGAAGGCTGCAAAGCCTGGTGAGCCTAGCTGGCCAAGCCCTTGGGGAGAAGGTCGTCCAGGTTGGCACAGTGAGTGCTGCGCAATGATTCATCGCTACCTGGGCACTCCAATTGACATTCACGGCGGTGGCTCTGACCTGGTATTCCCTCATCATGAGAACGAGACCGCGCAGGCATCCTGCGCCTGGCACGCTCCTCTCGCCAATTATTGGATGCACACCGGAATGCTTCGCGTTGATGGTGAGAAGATGTCCAAGTCTTTGGGCAACTTCTACACACTCAAGGAAGTTTTGGACAAGTACCCTGCAGATGCAGTAAGACTTTTGATGCTTCAGACGCACTATCGTGCACCACTTGATTTCTCGTTTGAGCGCCTTGAGGGCACCGTTGGTACGCTTGAGCGCATGAAGACCTGCGTTGCAAATCTCCGCTGGGCTTTCAAGCAGTCTTCTGCTCAGCACGAACTTTCCGACGCTGATAGCACGCTTGCTGAGGCAATCAATACAGCTCAGAGCGAGTTTGACGCTCAGATGGATGATGATTTCAATACCGCAGGAGCACTCGCTGCTATCTTTGCACTGGTAACTGCTGCAAATACGTATCTTGCAGAGGTTGGTCAGAACGTTGGCGCAAGTCCTGTTCTCCGTGCAGCAGATATGTTGTGCGAGCTCACGGGAGCTTTGGGAATTGATTTGACTCAGGCGGCGTCTACCTCTGATTTACCAGAAGAGCTTGTGGCGCTTGCCGCTCAGGTAGCAGACTATGAGGGCGCGTCAGCTGACGAGGCTGCAGAGGCTTTGCTTGCTGCTCGTCAGGAGGCTCGTTCCCAGAAGAACTGGGCAGTTGCTGATCAAATTAGAGACGGCATTGCCGAGCTTGGACTTTTGATTGAAGATACCGCCGCTGGCGCTCGACTTAAGCGTAAGGCAGACTAACTATGGCAAGAAATCAGCGTTCTACCTCTAAAAACACTCGTTCCGAGGGTGCTGCCGGCCGCGGCGGAGCTGCAGGTCGCGGTAGAGCTGCAGGTCGTAGCGGCGCAAGTCGCGGTGGTGCAGGTCGTGGCTCCAAGAAGGCTGCCGACTGGGGCGGTTATTTCGGCGCCAAGAATGGCCAGGGCTCAAAGGGTGGTCGCTCCGCACAAGGCGCACGCGCAGCTCAGGGCACTCGCGGACAGAAAGGCGCTGGTGGACAGCGAGGTGCTGGCGCTGGACGTCCCGGCAACAAGAAGCCTGCAACCGATCTTATCGAGGGTCGTCGCGCAGTAGCAGAGGCGCTGACCGTTGGTATTCCTTTGAAGAATGCGTTGGTACAAGCCGCAAGCGGTCAGAAGGACCAGGAGATTGAGGCGCTTGCACGTCAGCTTGAGCAGGAGGGTATTCCTGTCGAGCGTGTTGCAAAGCCCGTGCTTGACTCGCTTTCAAGCCATGGCGCTCACCAGGGCGTTATTGTCCGTACACAGCCTTTTGCTTACGCTGACCTCTCTGAAATTATCCAGCGCGCTGGTTCAGAAAACGCTCTGGTTGTGGTCTTGGATCACGTCACTGACGAGGGAAACTTTGGTGCAATTGTAAGAAGTGCCGAGGTAGTTGGCGCAGCCGGCGTTGTTATTGCAAACGCTCGCGCCGCCCGAGTTGGCGTTGGAGCATACAAGACTTCCGCAGGAGCTGTGCTTCACCTGCCAATCGCTCAGGTTTCTAATCTGCCGCGTGCTCTTGAAGAGCTTAAAGCCGCAGGTTTTTGGACATGTGGCTCTACCGAGCACGCCACTCAGTCCGTGTGGGAGGCTCCTATGGGAGGTCGCCTTGCACTTGTCATGGGTTCTGAAGGTTCAGGAATTTCTCGCCTTATGCTCGAGAAGTGCGATTTTACGTGTAAGCTTCCTCAGTTTGGCCAGGTAGAATCATTGAACGTTGCTCAGGCAACAACGGTTATGTGCTACGAGTGGCTCCGCAGGACTCAGGAAGCGTAAGCCCGGGAAGCTCAGGAAGCGTAAGAAGTCCAGGAAGCCCAGGAAGCGTAAGGTATGGCTCAGAAAAAATCGCTGCTTGTAGTCGATGGCTATAACGTCATGTTGGCAACTCCTCGCTATGAGGCATTGCTGGATGAGCGTGGCTCTTCTGCACAAGAAACCGCTGCTGAGAGAGCTTATCACCTCAACACCGATCCGTTTTATCGCGCCCGTTTGGCGCTCATTTCTGACGTTGCCACGTTTGCGCAGAGCACCTACGAGGCCGTTATTGTGTTCGACGGAAAGGGAAACGTAAACGACGAGCGCCCGGAGCGCACCCACGCTGGCGTGCAGCTGGTTTTTCCGAGACGGGCGAGTCCGCAGATAGCGTCATCGAGCGCCTGGTCACGGACGCGCGAGAGGCTGGTCGCAAGGTATTTCTGGTCACGTCGGACAGGGACATTCGCGCCACGGCCGGCTTTGGCCCCGGCGAGGTCACGCGCATTGCAAGCGCATCTCTGGTCCACGAGATTTCCCAGGCAGACAACGTTGTCGAAGAGATGCGTCGCGATCAGGTCAGCACGCGCATGACGCTTGAAGACCGCATTTCTCCAGATCAGCGCGAGAAACTCTGGAAGCTTCTGGGCAAATAGGTGACCAGGTCAGCGTCTCACGCACTCAACATGCCAATTTGACTGACGCGCCAATGCATCTGACGCGCCAATTTGACTGACGTGCCAATGCACTCGACGTGCCTGGGCGCAATCAGCGCGCCTGATTTCTGCAAAGAATCTGTAAATTCTGCCTGATAACAGCAAAGAATCGGTGGATTTGCCTGATTTCATCAAAGAATCGGTGGCTCAAATACAGATTCTTTGCACTTTTCAGGCGGGTCTTTCGTGACGTAGCTTTAGATTTGGGTGTGGCGTCATGGACGCTTTCATGGAGCCTGATTTTCTCGCCGAGTCTGAGCTATTTGCCGGAAAAGCGCACCAAGTCTGAGTTATTTGCCTGATTTTCTCGCCAAGTCTGAGCTGTTTTACACAGACATGATGCGGTTTTCAGGCTGGCCAGACTTGATGGACAGCGCATTTGCACCAAGTTAGCTCCTACAGAAGGGAAGTGCTCCTACATGCTGCATCGACCAGTTTGTGGAGAAAAATTTCTCGAAAATTGAGACTAGACCAAAGCCAGAAAAGTCTATAGAATATCCTCTGCACTTGATGCCGCTATAGCTCAGCTGGTAGAGCAACTGACTTGTAATCAGTAGGTCCCGGGTTCGAAGCCTGGTGGCGGCACCACTTGAATTTTCAGCCAGGCATTGCCTGGCTTTTTTCGTGCAAATTTTAGGGCATTCGCGACGTATCGCGTACGGCTCCTATAGACAACCGTAAAAGCCCGTATGCGTCTGGCAAGAAACCCGCTTGGAGTGTGACGAGAAAATCGGTGGAGTTGTGGCAAGAAACCCGCTTGAAGTTGTGGCCAGAAAACCGCATGGAATTGTGGCGAGAAAATCGCTTGGAATTGTGGAAAATATTTGATAAGATACGCCCGGTTGGGTGGATTACGTTGACAAGATTTTTATTCAATCGTAATATTTTCCCGCTTACGAGGTAATTGGAAGATCAACTAGACTTCCTGCGTACGTTAAACCGCAAGGTAAACAGTGTACACAATTACTTCAAGAGTGCTTGAAAACGGCATTTGGGGATATGGCACAGCGGCAACTGCGGCGGACTGTAAATCCGCTCCTTATTGGTTCCTTGGTTCGAGTCCAAGTATCCCCACCACGCCCGTGTAGCTCAGTAGGTAGAGCACTTCGTTGGTAACGAAGAGGTCACCGGTTCAAATCCGGTCGCGGGCTCCATGTTTCAAGCGGCATTTATGCCGGCGTAGCTCAGCTGGTTAGAGCACACGGCTCATACCCGTGACGTCACTGGTTCGAATCCAGTCGCCGGTACCAGACTCTTTACGGCGTACATGTCCTAGACATTTGCGCCGTTGAGTATAAACAGACGTTTTTTCACCACGGTCTAGCCCGAGGGTTAGTTCCAGAAGGAGGATTGGCAATGGCCAAGGAAAAGTTTGACCGCACAAAGCCACACGTAAACATCGGTACCATTGGTCACGTCGACCACGGTAAGACTACCCTTACCGCAGCAATCACCAAGGTTCTCTCTGAGACCGAGGGCTGCAAGGCAGACTATACCGCCTTCGAGAACATCGATAAGGCTCCAGAGGAGCGTCAGCGTGGTATTACCATTTCCGTTGCTCACGTTGAGTACGAGACTTGGGAGCGCCATTACGCTCACGTCGACTGCCCTGGCCACGCAGACTACATCAAGAACATGATTTCTGGTGCAGCTCAGATGGACGGCGCAATCCTCGTTATTGCTGCAACCGATGGTCCTATGGCTCAGACTCGTGAGCACATCCTTCTTGCACGTCAGGTCGGCGTTCCTTACATCGTCGTCTTCCTGAACAAGTGCGACATGGTCGACGATGACGAGCTCATCGACCTCGTCGAGATGGAGACCCGTGACCTTCTCTCCGAGTACGACTTCCCAGGCGATGACCTTCCAATCATCCGTGGTTCCGCTCTCGGCGCTCTTAACGGCGAGGAGAAGTGGGTTGAGTCCATCCGTGAGCTCATGCACACTGTTGACTCCTACATCCCAACACCAGCTCGTGACAACGAGAAGCCATTCCTGATGGCAATCGAGGACGTCATGACCATTTCTGGTCGTGGTACCGTTGCTACCGGCCGTGTTGAGCGTGGTGAGCTCAAGCTCAACGATCCAGTCGAGATCGTTGGTATTAAGCCAACTCAGAACTCTGTTGCTACCGGCATTGAGATGTTCCGTAAGACCATGGACTTCTGCGAGGCTGGCGACAACGTTGGTATTCTTCTTCGTGGTGTTAAGCGCGAGGACATCGAGCGCGGTCAGGTTCTCTGCAAGCCTGGTACCGTTACTCCACACAAGAAGTTCACCGGTGAGGTTTACGTTCTTACTAAGGAAGAGGGCGGCCGTCACACCCCATTCTTCTCTGGTTACCGTCCACAGTTCTACTTCCGTACAACTGACGTAACCGGCGACATCTACGAGCTCACCGATGCAAACGGTGGCAAGGTAGAGATGGCTATGCCTGGTGACCACATCACCGTTGGCTGCGAGCTCATTCACCCAATCGCTCTTGAGCAGGGTCTGAAGTTCGCTATCCGCGAGGGTGGCCACACCGTCGGCGATGGCCGTGTTTCCACCGTCATCGAGTAACTTCTTTTAAAGTTGCTAACTTGCCCGGCGTGCTTTTTGCGCGCCGGGTTTTTTGTCGAGAAAAAATATGTGAACGCCTAGAGTAATTAGAGAAAAGTATTGACATCTCTGGGTAGTGGGTGCTAACCTAAGCAACCGCGTCACATTTCGAGAATACATCTCGTGACCGTGTTCAGGAGGATCAATGCGTACACTCGTTACTCTCGCCTGCACTGAGTGCAAGCGTCGTAATTACACTACGGACAAGAATAAGTCCAACAACCCAGATCGTATGGAGTTGAAGAAGTACTGCCCATGGTGCCACAAGCACACGGTACATCGCGAGACCCGCTAGGCTAGGTGGGTTCGTTCTAGGCCAGTAGCTCCAATGGTAGAGCGGCGGTCTCCAAAACCGTTTGTTGAGGGTTCGAGTCCTTCCTGGCCTGCCAGATAACTTCACCGGCCTTCCCATAAGGGTTGGCCGGTTTGTATGTAGGTATAACATCCAAGGGAGCGTAGGATGGCAAATAAGGAGCGCAATAAGAGGAGCGCACGTAAGGCTCGCGCAGAAGAGCGCGCCCAGCGTGAGGCCCTTCAGGCTGAAGCTACTCCTGAAGCTTCTGCTAAGGCTACTAAGGCCGAGGCAAAGAAGCAGGAGAAGTCCATTCAGCGTAACGCTAACCCTGGCTTCTTTGGCCGCCTGGGTGCTTATTTTGCAGGCGTTCGTACAGAAATGCACCGCGTTGTGTGGCCTTCAAGCTCTGAGCTTGCTGGTTTCTCTGTAGCCGTAATTGCAACAATCATTTTCTTTGGCTTGGTAACTTGGCTGGTTGATACTGGCATTGTTGCTGGTCTCGTCGCCTTTACTGGACTGAGGGGATAATCAATGGCTAAGCGCTGGTATGTAGTTCACACCTATTCAGGTTATGAGAACAAGGTAAAGACAGACCTTGAGCACCGTATTGAGACCTATGGCCTTGAGCGTGCTGTTGTTGATATTCAGATTCCTACTGAGGAAGTTACTGAGGTCAAGGACGGCGGCAAGCGCGAGACCAAAGAGTCCAAGGTTTTCCCAGGTTATGTTCTTGTTCGCATGGAGCTGGATGACAATACTTGGGCTGTTGTTCGCAACACCCCAGGCGTAACTGGTTTTGTTGGCATTGACGGCAAGCCAGTTCCTCTGCGTCGTGATGAGTTCGATAAGATCATGCGTCGCGGCGGTATGAAGACGGGTAGCCCTGTACCTAAGCGTACAGCAACCAATATTGAGGTCGGTCAGGCAATTCACGTTCTTTCTGGTCCTCTCGCTGACTTCGACGGAACTGTTTCTGAGGTCAACGCAGAGTCCGGCAAGATCAAGGTTATGCTCACCATCTTTGGTCGCGAGACTCCGGTTGAGCTCACCATGGATCAGATTTCCCTGATAGACTAGTAACTAACGGCTTATCCCGCACTTCTCGTCCCTTGTGGATTGCTTCTCGGGAGTGCGCGAGAATAGACTCAAACGTATTCAAACAGGAGGCTTAACATGCCCGCAAAGAAGGTTGTTAACTTTATTAAGCTGCAGATTCCTGCAGGCCAGGCAAACCCAGCTCCTCCAGTAGGACCAGCTCTGGGTGCTGCACAGGTCAATATTATGCAGTTCTGCCAGGCATTTAACGCTGCAACTCAGGACAAGGCTGGCGACATCATCCCAGTCGAGATTTCTGTTTACGAGGATCGTTCCTTTGACTTCGTAACCAAGACTCCTCCAGCAGCTCAGCTCATCAAGAAGGAGCTTCACCTCAA
Source organism: Lancefieldella parvula (assembly GCA_023300185.1). Classification (GTDB taxonomy): domain Bacteria; phylum Actinomycetota; class Coriobacteriia; order Coriobacteriales; family Atopobiaceae; genus Lancefieldella. The sequence continues at coordinate 1,386,090 of CP097092.1, read as the reverse complement.
GGGTGGTTCCGGTGTTCCTCAGCGCGATAAGGTTGGCCAGCTCTCCCAGGAGCAGCTCACCAAGATCGCTGAGATCAAGATGCCTGACCTCAACGCAAACGACATTGAGGCTGCAAAGAAGATCGTCGCTGGTACCGCTCGTTCCATGGGTGTAACCATCGCCGAGTAGTGTTTACTCCCGTCAGCCATGTGTGTGGCTGACGGTTGTTTTTGTCAGAGCATCCGACGCTAGTGCACGTAGTTGGGTTTCTCGCCAAGAGGGCGTAACTACGAACGGAAGATGCAGGAGTGGGAGGGCAGACGCCCGCTAACCACAGGAGGTACATAATGCCTAAGCACGGAAAGAACTACAAGAATGCAGTTGCCAAGGTAGACGGTGCAAACCTCTACAGCCCAAAAGAGGCAGTAACCCTGTCTAAGGAGCTTGCAACTGCTAAGTTTGACGAGACCATTGAGGTAGCAATTCGCCTTGGTGTCGATACTCGTAAGGCTGACCAGAACGTTCGCGGTTCTATCTCTCTGCCTCACGGCACTGGTAAGTCCGTTCGCGTTGCAGTCTTCGCAGAGGGCGAGAAGGCCCGCGAGGCTGAGGCAGCTGGCGCTGACATCGTCGGTGGCGACGAGCTCATCGCAGAGGTCGAGAAGGGCATGCTTGACTTTGACGCAGCAATCGCAACCCCTCAGATGATGGGTAAGGTTGGCCGTCTTGGTCGTGTTCTTGGTCCTCGTGGCCTTATGCCTAACCCTAAGCTCGGCACCGTTACCATGGATGTTGCAAAGATGGTTAACGAGCTCAAGGCTGGTCGTGTTGAGTATCGTGCAGACCGTTTTGGTATCTGCCACGTTGCAATCGGCAAGGCTTCTTTTGAGGTCCAGCAGCTTGTTGAGAACTATGGCGCACTGATCTCCGAGATCATCCGCGTCAAGCCATCCAGCGCAAAGGGTAAGTACGTCAAGACCGTTGCTATTTCCTCTACTATGGGCCCTGGCATCAAGGTTGATCCAACCAAGATTCGTAACCTCATGGAGGACTAAGCTAAACGCTTAGAAGTACCTAGCACGTTTAATCCGGTATCTGCTTGCAGGTACCGGATTTTTCTTGAAGCGTGCATGCGGTGTAGGCGTGGACTCGGCTCGCAGCGCACGTGCGGCTGTTGTGTGTGGCTTAGTTGTACGTAGCAGCTCGACCGCTCTTCTCGTCAAATTTTTGTGAAGAGAAAGAAATTGTGCACTCAACCTTGACTTGAATAGTTTTTTGCTGCACAATATCCAACGCAAGACAGACGTCTTGTAGTTGCACGTTCGCTGCCAAAGACAGCCGGCGCCTTGAATCCAAGGCTTAATGGGAATTCCCGCCTGCCGAGGTGGTCTTGAGATTAGTACATCCAGACCCCGCTTTGGTTGCCAAAGTGGGGTCTTTTCATGTGAGGGCCGCACCTGTTGGCGCTCGTGCCCGAGACATGATAAAGGAGGTGTACTACATGCCAGCTCAGTCTAAACTTGATTTGCTCGAGAAGGTTTCCGCTTCTCTCGACAACTCCAAGGGCCTGTTTGTTATCGACTATCGTGGTCTCTCCGTAAAGGAGACTCAGGAGCTTCGCCGCGCACTTACCGCAGCAGGCGCTCACATGAAGGTCTACAAGAACAACATCGTCAAGATTGCTCTTAAGAATGCTGGTATGCCAGAGATTGACGAGATGCTCGCCGGTACCTGCGCATACGTTTTCTATGAGAATGATCCTGTCGAGGCCGCTAAGGTCATCAAGGATCAGGCCAAGAAGCTCAAGAAAGTTGAGTTCATTGGTGGTATCGCTGATGGTCAGGCACTTACTGCTGACGAGGCAAAGGCTTACGCAGATCTTCCTTCTCGCGAGGAGCTCATTGCAAAGCTTGTCTTCGTTGTTGCAAGCCCACTTACCGGTATTGCACAGGTTTGCGCTGGTCCAGCTCGTGGACTCGCAACCGCTCTTTCTGCAGTCGCAGATCAGAAGAACGCTGCATAAGCAACGTTTTGTTGTACCCGCGCATTGGCGCAAACCGCGTGAGAGTGTAGACGCACTTAAACGCACACATACAAGCCGGGCTATTGCCCAGATGCAGTACAAAGGCTGCATCGTTTAAAAAGGAGAATTGACATGGCTGTCACTAAAGATGAGATCATTGAGGCCCTTAAAGAGATGCCAGCACTCGAGCTTTCTGAGCTCGTTCACGAGCTTGAGGACGTCTTCGGCGTTTCCGCTGCTGCTCCTGTAGCTGTTGCAGCTGCTCCTGCAGCTGGTGGCGCTGCTGAGGAGGCAGAGGAGAAGACCAACTTTGACGTTGTCCTCGAGGGCTTCGGCGACAACAAGATCGGCGTCATCAAGGTTGTCCGTGCTCTTACCAACCTTGGCCTCAAGGAGGCAAAGGAGGTCGTCGAGGGTGCTCCTAAGGCTGTCCTCGAGGGCGCAAAGAAGGAGGACGCTGAGGCTGCTAAGGCTCAGCTCGAGGAGGCTGGCGCTACCGTCACCCTTAAGTAAGTCCATCCTACATTGCTTACTGGAGAGGTCAGACTTCGGTCTGGCCTCTTTTTTGTTTGCCTGGCGAGAAACCCGGTGTGCTTGGAGTGCATGGAGCTTGGATGCGTTCGCTGCAGCCTGAAAAGTGCATCAAGTCTGAGTGATTTGCCGGATTTTCTCGCCATGTCTGAGCGATTTGCCTGTTTTTCTCGCCTTATCTGAGTACTTTTGCTCAGACTTGGTGTGCATTTCAGGCTCATAAATCCGGTGTGATTGCTCTATCTTTCTGCGTGACTTACCCCAGCTTCCTCGCGCCTGATTTCTACAAAGAATCTGTAACTTTTGCCTAAAATTGCAAAAGAATCTGTGGATTTGCCTGATTTTGCAAAAGAATCGGTGGCTCAAATACAGATTCTTTGCACTTTTTAGGCGCGTGCAGCAAAAAGCCGGCGCACCTGGCGAGAAACCCGCGCGCTTGCAGCCACGCTCGCACTCGCGCCTGGCGAGAAACCCGTGTGCTCGCAGCGCATGGAGCGCCATGCGAAGCAACGCGGCGGGGGAGCGCCGCTCACCGAAAGTGATTTCTGCCTCCGTGGACCTTCTCCACAAAATCTTCATATATAGAAAAGACGAGTTAGTCAAGTATTTACCTGCAACATAACGTTTGTGCAGTTGAAAAACATAAACGCGATAATATAGTCAAAACGTCTTAAAAAATCAAGTGTTTTTCTGTTGACGCGCATTAAAATCTTGACTAAATTACTAGGTTGCGACAATTGCCACCTTCCACCCTTTTGAAGGAGGACAACCTGGTGTCTACCGCTAAAAAGACTTCCCTCACCACGCCTCAGGCGCATACTGGACGCAGGACGTTCAGTAAGATTCCCGCAGCTATGGAGCTGCCAAATCTGATTTCTGTACAGAAGGAATCATTTGAGCGCTTTATGGGAGAGGGCCTTGCAGAGTCCTTCGCTGAGTTCTCGCCAATTGAGAACAGCGCTGGAACCATGCAGGTCACCTTTGGTGACCATCAGTTCGGCGACCCTGCCAATTCAATGGCTGAGTGTCGTGCAAAAGACATTTCATATCAAGCACCTCTTTTTGTTGACGTCCGTTTTGTCAACAAAGAGACTGGTGAGATGAAGGAGCAGCTTGTCTTCATGGGTGATTTCCCACTGATGACCGAGCGCGGTACCTTCATCATCAACGGTTCTGAGCGTGTTGTGGTTTCACAGCTCGTCCGTTCACCTGGAGTGTACTTCTCGTCAGAGATGGACAACGGTGTTCTGGTCCACAAGTCTCAGTTCATTCCTGCACGTGGTGCATGGCTTGAGTTTGAGGTTGATAAGCGCGGCCACCTGGTCGTCTCTATTGACCGCAAGCGCCGCCAGAGCGCTACCGTTTTCCTCCGTGCACTTGGCATCGCTGTTACCGACGACGAGATTCTCTCGCTCCTTGGTGATTCCGATGTTGTTCGCAACACACTTGAGCGTGACGTTGCAACCACACGTGAGGATGCTCTTATCGAGATTTATCGTCGTCAGCGTCCAGGCGAGCCACCAACTGTTGACTCCGCCCGTTCTCTGCTTGACGGCCTCTTCTTCAACGAGCAACGCTATGACCTTGCTCGCGTTGGTCGTTACAAGATCAACAAGAAGCTTGAGGAAGAGATTCCTGCAGATGTTCGTGTCCTTACCAAAGAGGACATTGTCGCAGCTCTTCAGTACCTTCTTGCAGTGCATGCAGGTGATGAGTCTAAGCACCTTGATGACATTGACCACTTTGGCAACCGCCGCGTCCGTACCGTAGGCGAGCTGGTCCAGAACCAGTTCCGCATTGGTATGAGCCGCATGGAGCGCGTTGTTCGTGAGCGTATGGCATCTCAGGACGCAGACGACATCACTCCACAGTCTCTGATCAACATCCGTCCAATTGTTGCTGCAATCAAGGAGTTCTTCGGTTCTTCTCAGCTTTCGCAGTTCATGGACCAGGCAAACCCACTTGCTGGTTTGACCCACAAGCGTCGTCTTTCTGCTCTGGGACCTGGCGGTCTTGCAGGACACAAGTCCGGCTCCAGCCGTCGTACCAACGTTCCTACCGCAGTCCGCGACGTTCACAACTCGCACTACTCCCGTATGTGCCCAATCGAGACTCCTGAGGGACCAAACATTGGTCTTATCGGCTCTTTGGCACTGTACGCTCACGTAAATGAGTACGGCTTTATCGAGGCTCCTTATCGTAAGGTCACAGACGGCGTTGTTTCTGACGACATCGTTTGGATGACTGCAGATGAGGAGGAGAATCACATTATTGCTCCTGCTAACACCCCAATTGATCCTAAGTCTAAGAAGTTTGTTGAGGTTGACGCAGACGGCAAGATTGTTGATGCAGACCGCGTTATTGCACGTACCCGCGACTTCGACGGTTCCTTCGGTGCACCTGCACAGGTTCCCGTTGAGGACGTTGACTACATGGACGTTTCTCCACGTCAGCTTCTCTCCGTCGCAGCTAACCTCATTCCATTCCTTGAGCACGACGACGCAAAGCGTACCCTCATGGGTGCAAACATGCAGCGTCAGGCAGTGCCTCTGATTCAGTCCCACGCTCCATTTGTTGGAACTGGCATGGAGGGCCGCGCAGCTCAGGACTCTGGTGAGCTTATTTGTGCAGAGTTTGCCGGCGAGGTCACCGAGGTAGACGCAGCTCACGTTGTCATCTACTCCGATGAGCACGGTTCTCAGCGCTACGATCTTCCTAAGTACGAGCGCTCCAACCAGTCCACTTGCATCAACCACCGTCCAATCGTCACTGTTGGACAGCAGGTCGAGAAGGGCCAGCCAATCGCAGACGGTCCATCTGTTGACCACTCTGAGCTGGCACTTGGTGCAAACCTTACCGTTGCTTACATGCCATGGGAAGGCTACAACTACGAGGACGGTATTATCGTCTCCGAGCGCGTTGTTCAGGAAGACCTTCTGACCTCCGTTAACATTTCCCGCCACGAGATTGATGCTCGTGACACCAAGCTTGGTGCTGAGGAGATTACCCGCGAGATTCCAAACCTTGGTGAGGACATGCTCGCAAATCTCGACGATGACGGTATCATCCGCATCGGCGCTGAGGTTGGCCCTGGCGATATTCTGGTTGGTAAGGTCACTCCTAAGGGTGAGACTGCTCTGACCGCAGAAGAGCGCCTGCTTCGCGCAATCTTCGGTGCTAAGGCACACGATGTTCGTGATACTTCCCTTAAGATGCCACACGGCTCCTACGGCCGCGTTGTTGACGTTGTCCGCTTCAGCCGTGAGGCTGGAGACGACCTGCCTCCAGGAGTAAACGACCTGGTCCGCGTCTTTGTTGCTCAGCGCAGAAAGATTCAGCAGGGCGATAAGATTGCTGGTCGTCACGGTAACAAGGGTGTTATTTGTAAGGTTCTCCCTGTTGAGGACATGCCTTACATGGCAGACGGTACCCCAGTAGACGTTATTCTCGACCCACTGGGCGTTCCTTCCCGTATGAACGTTGGTCAGCTGCTTGAGTGCCACCTTGGCTGGGGCGCTGCACATGGTTGGGATGACGATGACGCAGATTCCAAGCGTTACGTTGAAGGCCCAATTCCTGTTGCAACACCACTCTTTGACGGTGCTACTGATGAGTCCGTTGCAGAGATTGTTCGCCGCACCAACATCAACATGATCAATAAGGCTCTCAAGGAGTACGGCGAGGACATGCGCGAGGAGTTTGTTCCACAGCTCAACGAGCGTGGTAAGACTACCCTCTACGATGGTCGTACCGGTGAGGCTTTCAAGAGCCCAATTACCGTTGGTGTTTCTTACATCTTGAAGCTCGGCCACATGGTTGACGATAAGATCCACGCACGTTCAACTGGTCCTTACTCTCTTGTTACCCAGCAGCCTCTGGGTGGTAAGGCACAGTTCGGTGGTCAGCGCTTTGGTGAGATGGAGGTTTGGGCACTGTATGCATACGGTGCTGCTAACGTCCTCCAGGAGATCCTCACCGTTAAGTCTGACGATACCAACGGCCGTGTTAAGACCTACGAGTCCATTGTTAAGGGCGAGAACATTCCTACTGCAGGAATTCCTGAGTCCTTCAAGGTTCTGGTCAAAGAGATTCGCTCCCTGGCACTTGACATTGAGCCAATCTCCTATCGTAAGCGTGCAAATACCGCAAAGGTCACCGATCCTGAGGAGAAGAACGCTGTTGAGATCCTCAACGACCTTGGCTTCACTGAGGTAACCGCTTCCGACCTGTCCCAAGACGCTGAGGGTGCATCCGCACTTGTAGGCGACGCGACCACCGATAAGGAGTAGCGACTGTGGCAGATTTCGATTCCACTGAATTTGACGCTATTAAAATTTCTCTAGCGTCTGCTGATGATATCCGCGGTTGGTCCTATGGCGAGGTAAAGAAGCCTGAGACCATCAACTACCGTACTCTTAAGCCAGAAAAGGACGGCCTTTTCTGCGAGAAGATCTTTGGACCTGTAAGGGACTGGGAGTGCGCCTGCGGTAAGTACAAAGGCATTCGCTTCAAGGGCATTACCTGCGAGCGCTGCGGTGTTGAAGTAACCACCGCAAAGGTTCGTCGTGACCGCATGGGTCACATCGAGCTTGCTGCTCCTGTAAGCCACATCTGGTACTTCAAGAGCCCAACCAGCTTCCCTCTGGCACGTCTTCTTGACATCAAGAGCAAGGACCTCGAGAAAGTCCTCTACTTTGCATCTTACGTAATCACCAGTGTTGACACTGAGGCACGTGAGGCTGACGTAGACGATCTTCGTGAGGAGCTTGCAGCAGATATCGAAGAGCTTGACGCAGAGCGTGACGATCAGATCGCACGTCTTCGCGAGCAGGGCCAGCCACAGGATGACGAGTTTGGCGATTTTGAGCCTCTTTCTGAGGACGAGATTCGTGCAGGCGTCGCTGATCTTGAGGAAGAGTACGAGGAAGAGAAGACACTTCGTCGTGAGGCTTTCGAGAAGTTCATGCAGCTTGAGACCAGAGAGCTCATCTCCGATGAGGGTCTGTTCTCCGAGCTTAAGCGCTACTACGGCATCTACTTCAAGGGTGGCATGGGCGCAGAGGCAGTACGTGACCTTCTCTCCAACATTGACCTTGAGAAAGAGGCCAAGGAGCTCCGCGCTATTATCGCCAATGAGGATGCTCAGAAGCAGAAGCGCGAGAAGGCCATTAAGCGCCTTGAGATTGTTGACGCTTTCCTTAAGGGCGGCAACGATCCAGCTAACATGATTCTTGACGTTGTACCAGTTATTCCACCTGATCTTCGTCCTATGGTTCAGCTTGATGGTGGCCGTTTTGCAGCTTCCGACTTAAACGATTTGTATCGTCGTGTTATTAACCGTAACAATCGTCTTAAGCGCCTGCTTGACCTTGAGGCACCTTCTATCATTGTTAACAACGAGAAGCGCATGCTTCAGGAGTCCGTTGACGCTCTGTTTGACAACGGTCGCCGTGGTCGTCCAGTCACTGGTCGTGGTGGACGTCCTCTGAAGTCTCTTGCTGAGGCCCTTAAGGGTAAGCAGGGTCGCTTCCGTCAGAACCTTCTGGGTAAGCGTGTTGACTACTCTGGCCGTTCCGTCATTGTTGTTGACCCACACTTGAAGCTGCACCAGTGCGGCCTTCCATCTGCTATGGCACTTGAGCTCTTCAAGCCATTTGTCATGCGTCGTTTGGTTGAGCTCCGCAAAGTTGAAAACATTAAGGGCGCAAAGCGCGCTATTGACCGTGGTACCCCAGTTGTTTGGGACGTTCTGGATGAGGTCATTCAGGACCGCCTCGTTCTTCTCAACCGCGCACCTACCCTTCACCGTCTGTCTATCCAGGCATTTGAGCCAGTCCTTATCGAGGGTAAGGCAATCCACTTGCACCCTCTGGTCTGCGCACCATTCAACGCAGACTTCGACGGCGACCAGATGTCTGTCCACGTGCCACTTTCTACTCAGGCACAGACAGAGGCTCGCATTCTGATGCTCTCCAGCAACAACCTCAGAAGCCCTGCTTCTGGTAAGGTTCTGACCGTTCCTTCTCAGGATATGGTCTTTGGTGTCTACTACCTCACTTCCGAGAAGACCGGTGAAGACGCTAAGACTCTTACCTTTGCAAGCTTTGAGGATGCTCTTCTGGCTATTGAGGCCAACCGTGACCTTGATCTTCAGGCAAAGGTTGTTGTCCGCGTAAGCTCCAAGGATGCAAACGTTGCTGATAGCGATCGTGCTATCTTCCGCGTTATGACTGGCCGCGGTCAGTATGAGGACCTGGACGTTACTGAGGGTACTAAGCGTTTTGAGACCACTGTTGGTCGTATTATCTTCAACCGTCAGTGCCTTCCAGAGGATTACCCATACATCAACTACAAGATGGTCAAGTCTGACATTGGCATTCTGGTCAACGATTGCTGCGACCGTTACCCAATGGCTGATGTTGAGCCAATTCTGGACAACATCAAGAAGACTGGTTTCCACTACGCAACTCTTGCTGGTCTGACCGTTTCTGTTTGGGACGCTGTTATTCCTCCACACAAGCCACAGCTGCTTCAGGAGGCACAGGACCGCGTCGACCAGATCAACGAGTACTACGAGGACGGCTTCCTTTCCGAGCGAGAGCGTCACGTTGAGGTTGTTAACGCATGGACCGAGTGCACCGATCTTCTCGGCTCTGAGATGCTTACGGGCTTTGCAGAGAACAACCCAATTTACATGATGGCTGACTCTGGAGCTCGTGGTTCTAAGACACAGCTTCGCCAGCTTGCTGGTATGCGAGGCCTGATGGCGGATATGTCCGGTGAAACCATCGACCTTCCAATTAAGGCAAACTTCCGCGAGGGTCTTGAGCCTCTCGAGTACTTCATTTCTACCTACGGTGCTCGTAAGGGTCTGGTAGATACCGCATCTCACACCTCCGACTCTGGTTACCTGACTCGTCGACTCGTCGACGTTGCACAGGACGTCATTGTCCGCGAGGAGGACTGCGGCACTGATGAGGCAGTTACCTATCCTCTGATTAAGCCTGGTCAGACTTCTGTTGATACTGACCTGATTGGTCGCTGCACCCTTGAGGATGTCTGCGATCCAAATACTGGCGAGGTTCTTATCCCTGCTGGTGGCTATGTTGAGTCCAAGCAGGATCTTGAGCGTCTTGTTGAGCACGGCCTTGCTAAGGTTCAGCTCCGCGCGCTTCTGACCTGCAAGTCTAAGTACGGCGTCTGCCAGAAGTGCTACGGCTGGGATCTTTCCACCCGTCGTCCTGTCAACATTGGTACTGCAGTTGGTATTATCGCAGCTCAGTCCATTGGTGAGCCTGGTACTCAGTTGACCATGCGTACCATTCACTCCGGTGGTGTTGCAGGCGCAGACGATATTACGCAGGGTCTTCCTACCGTTGCTCGTATGTTCGACGTCGTCGGCAACGTCAACGAGAAGATTCTTGGCCGCGAGGCTGACCTGGCTCCAGTCTCTGGTGTTCTTCACATTACCCCAGAGACCACCGAGTACCTGCTGCGTATTGTTGATGCAGACGATGCTTCCCGTGTCATCGAGGAGTGGCGTGTACCTGCATCTGTCCGCTTCATGCCTGGTATTGAGGATGGCGTTGTTGTCCGTGCTGGTGACCAGATTACCCGCGGCTTCGTCAACTTCCGTATGCTCCGTCGACTCACTGACATTGAGTCCACTATGCACACCTTCGTTGAGTCCGTTAAGGACGTCTATACCTCCCAGGGTGTAGAACTCAACGATAAGCACATCGAGGTTATCGCACGTCAGATGCTTCGTCGTGTTCAGGTTACCAACCCAGGTGACTCTTCGTACCTGCTTGGTCAGTATGTGGACCGCTATGTCTTTGCAGAGACTGTCCAGAACATTGCCCTTGCTGGTGGTACTCCACCAGAGGCAGAGCCAGCAATCCTTGGTACTCTGAAGGTTGCAAGCTCTATCGATTCTTGGCTCTCCAGCGCATCGTTCATTCGTACTGCAGGCGTTCTTACCTCTGCAGCTATCGAAGGTGACGTTGACCACCTGCTTGACCTCAAGTCCAACGTTATTGTTGGTAAGCAGATTCCTGCAGGTACTGGTCTCTCCGCATACAACGATGTTGAGCTTACCTACCATGGCACCAAGATTGATGGCCCAACCTCTTCTCTTGCTAAGTCTCTTCCAGACTGGGCACCAGCAGAGCTTAAGGATATCGAGGAGCAGCTTCCTAAGCAGCTTGACTGGGTCAACGAGGATTACAACGGTGGCGTTTATTCCAAGAATGGCCGCACGCTTTCAAGCGAGGACGCAAAGCTGTACCTCTTTGACGATCTTGGCGTATCACAGCGTTGGACCAATAAGTTCAGCGAGGTTGGCATTGAGACCGTAGGCGATCTTATCGGTAAGACCGAGGAAGACCTGCTTCGCATCGATGGTATTGGTGCAAAGGCAATCGAGGAGCTCCGCGATGGCCTTGAGGCTCGTAACCTCCTCTACATCCTTGAGCCAGAAGAGGATGAGGCAGATTCTGAGGATCTTTCTCAGCTGCTCAACATGGTCTTCTCGCCAGAAGGCGATGGTGGCTTGATGCTGGGCTCTGCAGCTCCATCCACGCACTCTGATTACACTGAGACACTCATCGGTTCTTCTTCCGACGAGGTTAGCCCTGATGTAATTAACGAGGACCTTGGTTCTCTGGATGACCTTCTTAACCAGGTTGTCCGCATGGACGCTGAGGCAGACGGCGAAGACGAGTAAGTAATCTCGCCTGATACATCAAACTTTTTCGGAGATTGCCTCCGATACACAAGAGGACTTCAGCCGTTAGCTGGAGTCCTCTTTTAGTTACGCTTACAGAAGCGAGTAACGGTATATACTAATCTTTTATGAATTACGTTTGGTAAGCCATTTATTTTGCGGCTCTTAAAGGATAGGAATAGCAAATGGATAGTCACTCCCACGATTCTGAACAGTGCGAGCACACTCATTCTACGTGCGATTATGTTTCTGATCAGAAGCTGAATGAATACCTGGTAAACGATGACATCATCTACGATGCAACCCAGATTTTTGATGCACTGTCTGATTTCACTCGATTCCAGATTTTGGGTGCTTTAGTAAATGGCGAGAAAAGCGTAACAGAGCTGCAGGAAATGCTTTCGGTATCTCAGTCAGCAACCTCTCACCAGTTGCGTCTTTTGCGCGACCGCGGTCTTGTCAATGCAAAAAGAGATGGCAGAAAAGTTATCTACTCACTTGCAGATGAGCACGTCACAACGCTGATCCGCGTTGGCCTTGCACACGCCGCACACCTGTTGGGTCATTAACATACGTATCGGAACTGTGGAGAGAACTTATGGGTGAGTATCGCATCATTGAAGTTAAGCAGAGTGTTTTTGCAGCTAACGAGAAAAGCGCCGATCAACTAAGAGAAGAAATGAAGAAAAAGGGAACTCTGCTGGTAAACCTTATGTCTTCTCCAGGTTCTGGCAAAACTACCACCCTTAAAAAGACCATTGCTGCCCTGAAAGATAAGGTTTCCATTGCTGTTATGGAAGCTGACATTGATTCAGATGTTGATGCTGCTGCTATTTCAGAAACGGGCGTGAAAGCCATTCAGCTGCACACTGGCGGTATGTGCCACCTCGATGCGCATATGTGCGCTCAGGGTCTAGAAGGTCTCAATGCAGGTGATGTGGACCTTATTTTTTAGAGAACGTTGGAAACTTGGTATGTCCGGCAGAGTTTGACACCGGTGCCGGCGTAAACGTCACTATTCTTTCTGTTCCCGAAGGCGACGATAAGCCGTTGAAATACCCTTTGATGTATCAGGTCTGTGATGTGGTGCTTGTTAACAAAATAGACGTAGCACCGTATTTTGATTTTGACCTAGAAAAACTCAAGAAAAATGTGGCCCTTAGAAATCCAAAGGCTGTCGTTATTCCTTTCTCTGCCAAAACTGGGGAAGGATTAGACGCTTGGACTAAATGGCTTTCTCGCAAAGTTGCTGAGTGGAAAAGCAGTCAGTAACCAATGGCTAGCGCTTAAAGAATGTCTTATGCCTGATAGGAGAGGTCATGGCAGAGGAAGTACCAGCACGTAAGACTCCAAAAGGTCAAAATGCCATGCGTGGCAGTCTTACTGATGAAGAAATTGCACGCAGAAATGTATTGCCAACTACTAACCCTGCTGGCGGTCCTACTCGCATACTCGCTCAAAATCACATTACTGAAAATGACGAGGTAGTTCATTACAAAACTGTAGATCCAAATGAGCCTGGACCAGCTTCTTCTGAGCAATTTAAGCCTCTTGTAAGAGATGAAGTTCAAAAAATTACGAGTCGCCTTGGTCACAAAATTGTAAAAGATGACCCAGAATATTGGGGCATAGCAGCAATTATGACTGAGGAAGAAGCTGCGGTAACCAAATACATGAAGGTTCGCCAGCCAGTTACCTTAGAGGAGCTTTGCAAGCGTACTGGAAAAACTGAGGGGGAGCTTCAGCCTATCCTAGACACCCTGTCTGTAAAGGGCATGATTGAGTACAACTGGGAAAACAAGAGCAAGCAAAAGCAGTATGTTCTTCCTATGTTTGTTCCTGGCTCCGCAGAGTTTACCGTGATGAACGAGCGTCAACTCGAAGAACATCCCGAGATGGGTTCTTTGTTTGAGCGTATGACCTATCTACCGCTCAAAAATGTCACCAAGTTAGTTCCTGAAGGCGGCGCGGGCGTTGGAATGCATGTCATTCCTGTTGAACGATCCATTGAGCAGGTAAATCACACAGTTACTGTCGAGCATATTTCGCATTGGCTCAAGAAATACGATAGATATGCTGCTACTCCCTGTTCTTGTCGCCTTGCTGAGCGAGTTCGTGGCGACGGCTGTGCTGACGATCCAGAAGATTGGTGTCTTGCCATTGGAGACATGGCTGATTACTGCGTAGAGACAGGAAAAGGCCACTACATCACCTACGACGAGGTTATCGATATCTGTACAAAGGCCGAGAAAAACGGTTTTGTTCATCAGATTACCAACATTGACGGTGAAGATAAGATCTTTGCTATTTGTAACTGCAACGTAAATGTTTGCTATGCACTCAGAACTTCTCAGCTGTTTAATACACCTAATTTGTCTCGCTCTGCTTTTGTAGCTCACGTTGATGAAGAAAAATGTGTTGCTTGTGGCGGATGCGTTGAAGTTTGTCCAGCTGGAGCTCCTCAATTAGGTCAGAAGCTTCCTACTAGGATGGGCAAAATCTCTTACCCAACGCAGGATCTTCCCGATGATAAGTTCTGGGGAGAGGCTGATTGGGATTGGAATTATAAGAACAACAACCGTATTGAGTGTCACGATACCGGTACTGCTCCTTGTAAAGTTGCTTGTCCAGCACATATTTCTGTTCAGGGTTATCTGCGTATGGCAGCTGAAGGTCGCTATCGAGATGCGCTTGAGCTGATCAAAAAAGAAAATCCATTCCCAGCTGTTTGTGGCCGCGTGTGCAATAAACGTTGCGAGGCAGCGTGTACGCGAGGAACTATTGACCAGGCAGTAGCCATTGATGACGTTAAGAAATTCATTGCTCAAAAAGATCTAGAGGCAGAACATCGCTTTATTCCAGAGCCAGTTATCCCGTCAAATAGAGGCCGATTCAATCAGAAAATTGCCATTATTGGTGCAGGTCCAGCCGGCCTGTCCTGTGCATATTACCTGGCAGAGCGCGGTTACAATCCCGTCGTTTTTGAGAAGAACCTCCTTCCTGGTGGAATGATGGTATATGGCATTCCTTCTTACAAGCTCGAGAAAAACGTTGTTGCCGCAGAGATTGACGTTCTTAAAGAAATGGGCGTTGAGATTCGCTGTGGTGTTGAGGTAGGAAAAGACATAACTCTCGATGAACTGCGCGCTCAAGGATTTATCGGCTTTTATGTTGCCATTGGTTGCCAGGGCGGCAGAAAAGTCAATATTGCTGGAGAAGATGCAGATGGTGTTATTTCTGCTGTTGACTTCTTGCATTTTGTAACCGAGCATCCTCTGCATGAAGTACCTGGTAAGACAGTGGTCATCGGCGGCGGTAATGTTGCCATTGATGCGGCTCGAGTCTCTGCTCGTTGTGGCTCAGAGTCAGTCACTATGGTGTGCCTAGAGCAGCCAGAAGAGATGCCTGCACTGCCAGAAGAAATCACAGAAGCGCAGGAAGATGGTGTGTCAATCAAGAATGGTTGGGGACCTGCTTTTATTGACACGGATGAGCAAGGACACGTTTGCGGCGTGATGTTTAAGCGTTGTACCCGTGTTTTTGACAATGACAAGCGTTTCTCGCCTTGTTTTGATGACGAGCAAACAATGTATCTTGAGGCAGATGCAGTGGTCTTGTCTATTGGACAAACCGTTGAGTGGGGAAGTCTTTTGGAGGGTCAGGCGGTTGAGCTTACGCGAGGTAATCTTGCGTGCGCTGATTCCCAGACGTATCAGACTGCTCAGCCCGATGTCTTTGTGGGTGGAGACGTGTACACGGGTCCTCGGTTTGTTATCGATGCTATTGCCGCAGGTCATGAAGCTGCTGTTTCATTACATCGTTTTGTACAGAAAGGTTCTTCTTTGACTATTGGCCGCGACCAGCGTCATTATGTTGAGCTTGATAAATCTGACGCAGCAGTTGAGTCTTGTGGATACGATCACGCAGGTCGTCAGCGTCCCGCATGCGATACGGTCAAAAACATTAGACACAACTGGACAGACCCTAGCCATACCTTTACGCCGGAGCAAATCAGAATTGAGACTGCTCGCTGCTTGAAGTGCGGCGCTTCAATTGTTGATGCAAATAAGTGTATTGGTTGTGGTCTCTGTACTACACGCTGTGAGTTTGATGCAATTCACCTGTTCCGAGACAATCCTCACTGTTCAGATATGGTTGCCGCAGAGCATAAGGCAGGAAAGATTCTCTCGTATGTTGGAAAACGTGCGGTAAAGATTATTAAAAACCCCGCGAGAAAAACAAAGACTCCTAAGCCTCAGTCACACGTAACAACCGATGAGCTTGGTAATCCCGTTTCTGCGGGTAGTACTGGTATTTCAAGCTAACGTGATCATAGAAATCAACTGACATGCATGAGCTGGGAATTGCGTTTTACCTCATAGATATGGTCGAGGATCTGGGAAAACAGAACAACCTCACTTCAGTTGCACGTGTAAAGTTGCAGCTAGGGGAGGTATCTGGAGTTGTCCCAACGTATTTGTTGGATGTTTGGCGCTGGGCTGCTGATCGCACGGAGCTGCTACACGGAGCTCAGCTAGAAATTGAAGAAGTACCTGCTCTAACACAGTGTTTATCGTGCAATAAAACATACGCTACGGTAACGTATGGTCGTACATGCCCTTATTGTTCTAGCGAGAAAACAGAACTCATCCAAGGCTTAGAAATTGAGCTTGCTGAGATTGAGGCTACCTAGCATTTGTATTTTCTATGAAGTATAGATACGCCCGGCACAGTGGCTTGTTGACATGTGGCTTTCATCAGCGTAAAGTACTTCCCTGCGTAATTCCAAGGGGACAGTGCTGTGTCGCCTTTCGAATATGTAAAACTGCAGGTAGATAGGTATAAGAAGGAGAAGATCTTGCCTACTATTAACCAGCTCGTACGTAAGGGCCGCGTGAGCGTCAAGTCAAAGTCTAAGAACGCCGCTCTTCAGCACAACCCACAGAAGCGTGGTGTTTGCACCCGCGTTTTCACCACTACGCCAAAGAAGCCTAACTCAGCACTCCGTAAGGTTGCTCGTGTTCGTCTTGTTAATGGCATTGAGGTAACCGCTTACATTCCTGGTGAGGGCCACAACCTCCAGGAGCACTCCATTGTTCTGGTTCGTGGCGGCCGTGTCCGTGACCTTCCTGGTGTTCGTTACAAGGTTGTTCGCGGTGCATTCGACTGCGCAGCAGTTCAGAATCGTGCTCAGGGCCGTTCCCGTTACGGCACTAAGCGTGCTAAGTAATCACGTCCACTACTCGAACTAGTTCTTAGGAGATTAATATGCCGCGTCGCGCAGCAGCAGTACGTCGTGAGGTTATGCCTGACGCCGTCTACAACAATCGTCTGGTAACCCAGCTCATTAACAAGGTCCTTCTCGACGGCAAGAAAGCAACCGCAGAGCGCATTGTCTACGGTGCATTTGACATCGTCGCAGAGAAGACTGGCGAGGATGCCCTCACTGTCTTCAAGAAGGCTATGGATAACATTCGCCCAACACTCGAGGTTAAGCCTAAGCGTGTTGGTGGCGCTACTTACCAGGTTCCAATGGAGGTCAACTCCCGCCGTGCAACTACTCTTGCTATCCGCTGGATGGTCACTTTCAGCCGTAGCCGTAAAGAGAAGACCATGGCAGAGCGTCTTGCAAACGAGATCATCGACGCAACTAACGGCGTAGGTGCATCCGTCAAGCGCCGCGAGGACCTGTACAAGATGGCTGAGGCCAACCGCGCCTTCTCCCACTACCGCTTCTAGTCGGAATTCAGGAGTAGCAAACAAATGGCTAAGACTAAGTACAATCTTAAAGACCTCCGCAACATCGGCATCATGGCTCACATCGATGCTGGTAAGACCACCACTACGGAGCGTATTCTTTACTACACCGGTAAGACCCACAAGATTGGTGAGGTCCACGACGGTGCAGCAACCATGGACTGGATGGTTCAGGAGCAGGAGCGCGGCGTAACCATTACTTCCGCAGCTACCACTTGCTTCTGGAAAGACCATGTCATCCAGATCATCGACACCCCAGGCCACGTTGACTTTACCGCTGAGGTTGAGCGTTCCCTTCGTGTTCTGGACGGCGCAGTTGCAGTCTTCGACGCAGTTGCAGGCGTTCAGCCACAGTCCGAGACTGTTTGGCGTCAGGCAACCAAGTACGGCGTACCTCGTATTGCATTCATCAACAAGTTTGACCGCGTAGGCGCAGACTTCTTCCGTGCAATCCAGACCATGCGTGACCGCCTTGGCGCAAACGCAATTGCAGCTCAGGTCCCAATGGGCGCTGAGTCCAACTTCTGGGGTCTTATCGACCTTGTCACCAACACTGCATGGGACTTCAAAGAGGATGCTAAGGGCATGATTTACCCTGAGCCACTCGATGAGATTCCTGCAGAGTTTGTAGAGATTGCAGCTGAGAAGCGTGAAGAGCTTCTTGAGGCAGCTTCTGACTTCTCTGAGGACGTCATGATGGCTGTTCTCGAGGGTGAAGAGGTTGACGTTGAGACCCTTAAGGGTGCTCTTCGTGCTGGCGTTCTTGCTGGTCAGATTAACCCTGTCTTTGTTGGTTCCGCTTACAAGAACAAGGGTATCCAGGAGCTTCTGGACGCAGTCATCGACTTCCTTCCAAGCCCTCTTGACGTTCCAGAGATTGATGGCGTCACTCCTAAGGGTGATGAGGCTGTCCGTCACGCAGACGTTAAAGAGCCATTCTCCGCTCTTGCATTCAAGATCATGACTGACCCTTATGTTGGTAAGCTTACCTACATTCGTGTTTACTCTGGTCAGGCTGAGGCAGGTTCTTACGTCTACAACTCCGTCAAGGACAACCGTGAGCGCTTTGGCCGCATCCTTGAGATGAACGCAAACGACCGTGTTGATCGTGACGAGTGCTCCGCAGGCGACATCGTTGCATGCGTTGGTCTGAAGAACACCACTACTGGTGACACCCTTTGTGACGAGAAGAACCCAATCATCCTTGAGTCCATCAGCTTCGCAGATCCTGTTATCGACGTTGCTGTTGAGCCTAAGACCAAGGCTGAGCAGGAGAAGATGTCCATCGGCCTTGCTAAGCTGGCTGAGGAGGACCCAACCTTCCAGGTTCACACTGATCACGAGACCGGCCAGACCATCATTGCTGGTATGGGCGAGCTTCACCTTGAGATTATTGTTGACCGTCTCCGTCGTGAGTTTAAGGTTGACTGCAACGTTGGTAAGCCACAGGTTGCTTACCGCGAGACTGCTGGTAAGGCAGTAAGCCACGCTGAGGGCAAGTTTGTCCGTCAGTCCGGTGGTAAGGGTCAGTATGGCCACGCAGTCATCGACCTTGAGCCACAGGAAGAGGGCAAGGGTTACGAGTTTGTCAACGCTATCGTCGGTGGTGTTATTCCTAAGGAGTACATCCCATCTATCGATAAGGGCATTCGTGAGGCTCTTGAGAACGGCGTTATTGCTGGTTACCCAGTAGTCGACATCAAGGTCACTCTTGTTGACGGTTCTTACCACGAGGTCGACTCCTCTGAGGCAGCATTTAAGATTGCTGGTTCTATGGCAATTAAGGATGCTCTTAAGAAGTCCAACCCAGTCCTTCTCGAGCCTGTTGAGTCTGTTGAGGTTGAGACACCTGAGCAGTACATGGGCGACGTTATGGGCAACCTTTCTTCCCGTCGTGGCAAGATTGAGGGTATGGACGATCGTATGGACGCCAAGGTCATCCGCGCTAAGGTGCCTCTTGGTGAGATGTTCGGTTATGCAACCGACCTTCGTTCCCAGACCCAGGGCCGTGCGAGCTACACCATGCAGTTCGATTCTTACGAGCCCGTTCCTAACGCTGTACGCGAAGAGATTGTCGCCAAAAACGGCGGCTCTGCATCCTAAGTAAACGACCACGAGCTCTAGCTCATGTATGGAGGTACCCAAAGTGTCAAGCCAGAAGATCAGGATTCGCCTCAAGGGCTATGATCACGAGGTCATTGATCAGTCCGCTAAGCTGATTGTTGACACCGCACAGAAGACAGGTGCGCGTGTTTCCGGTCCTATCCCTCTGCCAACCGAGCGTAACCTTTACACGGTTATCCGCTCCCCACACAAGGATAAGGATTCCCGTGATCAGTTTGAGATGCGCACTCACAAGCGTCTCATCGATATTCTCGACCCTAGCGCTTCTACCGTTGATTCGCTTATGCGTCTCGACCTTCCAGCTGGTGTCGATATCGAGATCAAGCTCTAAACATACGGCTTAATCCAACGTGCAAACCCTCCTGCGCATCTTTGCGCGGGAGGGTTTTTGCGTGGATGGCGTTGAACCACGTGCGAAGGACCACGTACGAGCTGCGACTCGCGCACCACACGCGTCACGACCGCGCTAGCTGCACAACGCGCCTTCCGCCCGGTATCCACTTCGTGTGGGTACCAGGTTTTCTTGTGCGCATATGCTGGAAGTGGACGGGTTTCTCGCCAGGTGGGCGGCGCGAGCCTGACGTGCGCCTGATTTCTTCAAAGAATCTGTAAATTTTGCCTAAATACATCAAAGAATCTGTGGATTTGCCTGATTTTGTTAAAGAATCGGTGGCGGAAATACAGATTCTTTGTACTTTTCAGGCAGACTTTTCTAGACGTAACTCACATCTGCACTTGGCGAGAAACCCGTAGAATAGGGAAGCGAATACTTTTACAGCGCACAGGAGAAGAGATGAAGGAAAGCTCGCAGAACATAAGTGGTCAGAAGAATGCAAGTAGCCAGCTAAACACCGACTGCTCGGTAAACGCTCGCCCAAATTACTCCCGCATGATAAAAATACTCTTCGTCTGCCACGGAAATATCTGTAGGTCAACAATGGCACAGTACGTCATGCAGGACCTTGTCGAGAAAAACGGTCTGGCAGACTCATTTGTCATCGACTCAGCAGCAACCTCAACTGAAGAGATTGGTAACCCTGTTGACCCTCGTACGCGACGCAAGCTTCAGCAAGAGGGGATTCGTTGCGGCAACCATCGTGCGAGGCAGATGACTCGTGCAGATTACGATAACTTTGATTACCTCATAGGCATGGACCATAATAACCTGCGCAACATGATGCGCATACTTAAGGATGATTCGCTTGGAAAGGTTTCGCTACTCCTTGATTGGACAGAGAAGCCTCGTGATATTGTGGATCCATGGTATTCAGGAAATTTTGATCTGACGTATGAGGATGTCACTGAGGGTTGCGAAGTATTGCTCAAGAAACTTTTGGCTGCCTGGTCTTAGTTGCCTAGCCTTAGCTGCTTAGTCTTGGCAGCCTGATTTTGGAAAAGTTGTTATAGCGGATTGTTTTTACAAAATTTTTGAAAAAACTTTTCAAAATTCCTTGGGTTTCTTGCCAATGGATACGCCCGGGTCAGCGGTTTGACCTCGCAAAATAGGCGAGAAGAAAGATCTCGCAGCTAGAAGGTATCAAACGCTCTTCACAAAGCGTTCATCTTTTAGAGATTTTAGGCTTGTTTCTTGTCAAAAATGAGTGTAAAGTAGACGGGCTGCTCAAACAGGACAATTATGTCTAAAGGCAGTATGTACAGGACGTGGTCCGCTGGGGAAGAGTACCCGATGTGCTCTCAAGGTCCCATGACCACCGAAGGTTAGGAAAGAGCATGGTTAATACCATCCTCGGCCGCAAGCTGGGCATGACCCAGGTATGGGACGAGAACGACAACGTCGTTCCTGTTACCGTCGTTCTTGCTGGCCCCTGCACCGTTTCACAGGTAAAGACTGTTGAGACGGACGGCTACAATGCCGTACAGATTGGCTTCGGCGACATCTCCGAGAAGCATGTCAACAAGCCAATGGCTGGTCACTTCAAGGCACAGGGCGTCGAGCCAATGCGTTACCTCCGCGAGGTCCGCGTTGAGGATGCTTCTGAGCACAAGACCGGCGATGTTGTCACAGTTGCTGACTTCTCTGAGGTCACCGCTGTTGACGTAACAGGCACTTCTAAGGGTAAGGGTTTCCAGGGTACCGTTAAGCGCTGGAACTTCTCTCGCGGTCCAATGACTCACGGTTCTCGTAACCAGCGTCGTCCAGGTTCCATTGGTCAGTGCGCATACCCTGCACGCGTTCGTAAGGGCCTTCACATGTATGGTCACATGGGCGCAGAGCGCGTTACGGTCAAGAACCTTAAGCTTGTCCGCGTTGATGCTGAGCAGAACCTCATGCTTATCAAGGGTGCTGTTCCTGGCGGCAAGAATGCCCTCGTCCAGGTCCGCATGGCCTAAGGGCCTTTAGGCAAACACTTAGGCTAACAAGGAGACAACATGTCCAAGTATGAGATTAAGAACGTAGAGGGAAAGAAGGTCGGCGACGCCGAGCTCTCCTCTGACGTCTATGGCATTGAGCCAAACATCCCTGTTGTGCACCAGGTTGTAGTCTGCCAGGACGCATCCGCACGTCAGGGTACCCACTCTACAAAGAACCGTCACGAGGTATCCGGCGGTGGCGTTAAGCCTTACCGTCAGAAGGGTACTGGTCGTGCTCGCCAGGGTTCTATTCGTGCTGGTCAGTGGACTGGTGGTGGCGTCATCTTTGGACCTACCCCTCGTTCCCACGCACGTCGTATTAACAACAAGATGGTCAAGCTTGCTATGAGGTCCGTCCTCTCCGGCAAGGTTGCAGACTCCGAGCTTGTCCTCGTTGACTCTCTCGAGTTTGCTCAGCCTTCCACCAAGCAGGCAAAGGCTGCACTTCAGAACCTCGGTATTGAGGGTAAGCGCGTTACCGTCATCGTCCCAGACGACGACGTCAACACTTACCTCTCTTTCCGCAACCTTCCTAAGGTTTCGATCTTCGGCGTTTCTGAGGTTACTACTCGTTTCCTGATCGACAACGGCGCACTTGTTATGTCCGCTGATGTCGCTAAGCAGCTTGGGGAGGTGCTCGCATAATGAACTCTCCTTATGAGGTCATCATTCGTCCTATCGTTTCAGAGCGTGCTTTCGATCTGATGGAGCAGGGCAAGTACACTTTTGAGGTTGCTCGTAACGCAGGTAAAGAAGAGATTGCTGCAGCTGTAGAGAAGCTCTTCTCTGTACACGTCACCAAGGTAAACACACTTTCTGTTAAGCCAAAGAACAAGCGTGTACGTTATCAGCAGGCAGGCAAGACCCGCCAGTGGAAGAAGGCTATTGTTACCCTCGCTGCTGGTGAGACTATCGAGATCTTCGGTAATAACTCTGCTGAGTAAGGTTTTTCTCCCGTGCCTCTTTTGAGGTACGGGTTCGTATGCCGCGCATAGTAGATACGCGCGGTACCGTGGTAATCCGGTGTTAGCTCGACTTTCCCTTAAGCGGGCTAGCCAACGGAGAAGAAAGGGATACTGTTTATGGCAGTTAGGCATCTAAAGCCAACAAGCGCAGGCAGGCGCTTCCAGACAATCTCAGACTTTGCTGAGATTACAACTGATAAGCCCGAGAAGTCCCTTCTCGAGCCTCTGCCAAAGAAGGCTGGCCGCAACAACAATGGCCGCATCACTACCCGTCACCAGGGTGGTGGCCACAAGCGCCAGTACCGTCGTATCGACTTCAAGCGTCGCAAGGATGACATCCCAGCTAAGGTCGCTACTGTTGAGTACGATCCTAACCGTTCCGCTCGTATTGCTCTTCTGCACTATGCAGACGGCGCAAAGGCATACATCCTTTGCCCAGAGGGCCTGAGCGTCGGTGACACCGTTCTTTCTGGTACCAAGGACATCGACATCAAGCCTGGTAACTGCACCACTCTTGAGCAGATTCCAGTAGGTACTCTTGTTCACGCAGTTGAGTTCCAGCCTGGCAAGGGTGCTGCAATGGCACGTGCTGCTGGTACTTCCGTCCAGCTCATGGGTAAGGACAACGGCTATGCAGTTCTGCGTATGCCTTCCTCCGAGCTCCGTCGTGTTCTTCTGACCTGCCGTGCAACCATCGGCGAGGTTGGTAACGCTGAGCACTCCAACATTGTTGTTGGTAAGGCTGGTCGTTCCCGTTGGGCAGGCGTCCGTCCTACCGTCCGTGGTACTGTCATGAACCCTGTTGACCACCCACACGGCGGTGGTGAAGGTAAGAACCACACTTCTGGTCGTCCTTCCGTCACCCCATGGGGTAAGCCAACCAAGGGTTATAAGACCCGCGACCCGAAGAAGGCTTCTAACCGCCTGATCATTCGCCGTCGTAAGTCCAAGTAAGACACGAGTAGGAGTAGATAAATGAGCAGAAGTCTCAAAAAAGGCCCCTTTGTGGAGACTCGCCTCCTTGCGCGTGTCGCTGCAATGAACGAGGCTGGCAAGAAGGACGTTATCAAGACCTGGTCACGTTCCTCAACCATCTTCCCTGAGATGGTCGGTCACACCATCGCTGTTCACGATGGTCGTAAGCATGTACCTGTGTACGTCACCGAGTCCATGGTTGGTCACAAGTTGGGTGAGTTCTCCCCATCCCGTACCTTCCGCGGTCACAAGGCCAAATAGGGGGAGTGTAGTAAATGGCTAAGAACACCGATTCTATTGAGGTTCGCGCAACAGCTAAGTATGTTCGCGTTGCTCCTCGTAAGGCTCGCGCAGTTGTCGCGCTTGTCCGCGGTAAGTCTGTCGAGAAGGCCCTTGAGGTTCTTCAGTTCTCGACTCGCGCTGCCGCTACTGATGTTGCTAAGGTTCTGCGCTCCGCAGTTGCTAACGCCGAGAACAACAATGGTCTCCGCGCTAACAACCTGGTAGTCAAGACCGCTTTTGTTGACGAAGGCCCAACGCTTAAGCGTATTCGCCCTCGTGCAAAGGGTTCGGCTTCCCGCATTAACAAGCGCATGAGCCACATTACCGTTGTTGTTGCACCTCGAAAGGAGGCGTAGGAATGGGTCAGAAAGTACAGCCTACAGGCTTCCGTCTTGGTGTAACCGAGAGCTGGCGTTCTCGTTGGTACGCCGATAAGGACTACGCCGAGCAGCTCGGCAACGATCTTGCTATCCGCAAGTATCTTGAGAAGCGCCTTGAGAAGGCAGCTGTTGCTCGTATTGATATCGAGCGCGCTGGCGATAAGGTCAAGGTAACTATTTTCTCCGCACGTCCTGGTATTGTCATTGGCAAGAAGGGTGCAGAGATTGACGGCCTTCGTGCAGATCTTGAGCGTGTTGCTAAGGTCGGCAAGGGTCAGGTCAACGTTGATGTTGTCGAGGTTAAGCGTCCTGAGCTTGACGCAAACCTTGTTGCTCAGTCCATCGCAGAGCAGCTTGAGCAGCGTGTCGCTTTCCGTCGCGCTATGCGTAAGGCTGTTCAGTCCGCTCGTAAGGCTGGCGCTAAGGGTATTCGTATCCAGTGCTCCGGTCGTCTGAACGGTGCTGAGATGGGCCGCCGTGAGTGGTACCGTGAGGGTCGCGTGCCTCTGCACACCCTTCGTGCTGCAATCGGCTATGGTACCGCTACAGGTCGCACTACCATGGGCGCTGTTGGTATCAAGGTTTGGATTTATTACGGCGAGAAGATGCCTGGACAGCCAACACCTAACCCAGCTCTTGAGGGCTCCGCTCGTCCTCGTCGTGCTCGCAATGAGAGGAGGGGCCGTTAATGCTTGCTCCAAAGCGTGTATTGCACCGTAAGGTACAGCGCGGTTCCATGAAGGGCCAGGCAAAGGGTAATACCCAGCTGCATTTTGGTTCCTGGGGCATCCGTGCAGAGGAGGCTCACTGGATTACTAACCGCCAGATTGAGGCTGCTCGTATTGCTCTCACCCGTGAGATGAAGCGTGGCGGTAAGGTTTGGATTACTATCTTCCCAGATAAGCCAATCACCAAGAAGCCTGCAGAGACTCGCATGGGTTCCGGTAAGGGTAACCCAGAAGAGTGGGTAGCAGTTGTTAAGCCTGGTCGTATCATGTTTGAGATTGATGGCGTACCAGAGGAAGTTGCTCGTGAGGCTCTCCGTCTTGCTCAGCACAAGCTTCCAATCAAGACCAAGATTGTCTCCAAGGCCGATCAGGACGGTGAGAACTAATGAAGTACACCGAAATCAAGGCTATGAGCGATGCAGACCTCGCTAAGAAACTCGAGGAAGGCCGCGCAGAGCTCTTTAATCTTCGTTTCCAGATGGCAACCAGCCAGCTGGACAACACCGCTCGTGTCAAGGCTGTTAAGCGTGACATTGCTCGCGTTCAGACCGAGATGCGCACCCGTCAAATTGCTGCGGAAGCATCCGCAGAGCAGAACTAGATCGCAGGAGATAAGTTATGGCAGAGACCGAAAGCAGAAATGCGCGTAAGGTTCGTACCGGACTCGTCGTCTCCATCTCTGGCGAGAAGACGATTACGGTAGAGATTACGTACCGTAAGCACCACCCTAAGTATGGCAAGATGATGACCATCGGCAAGAAGCTTCACGTTCATGATGAGAACAACGAGGCTGGTCTGGGCGATACCGTCCGCGTCATGGAGACTCGTCCTCTTTCCAAGACCAAGCGTTGGCGTCTCGCAGAGATCGTTGAGCGCGCTAAGTAATTAGCACCTAGGAAACAGCTTTTAGCTCAACCTAGTTTTGTATCTATCATTATTTCTCATGTGCGCAAATACGCGCACCTCTGAGAAATTAGGTTCCGGAGGAACGTCACATGATTCAGATGGAGACCATTCTCAACGTCGCTGACAACAGCGGCGCAAGGCGCGTAAAGTGCGTCAAGGTCCTTGGTGGCTCCAAGCGTCGTTACGCCGGCCTTGCCGACGTCATCATTGGCGCTGTCCAGGAGGCTACTCCAGGTGGTTCGGTGAAGAAGGGCGACATTGTTCGCTGCGTCATCGTTCGTACCGCTAAGGACACCCGTCGCAAGGACGGTAGCTACATCCGCTTTGACCAGAACGCATGCGTTCTTGTTAACAAAGAGGGTGAGCCCAAGGGTACTCGTATCTTTGGACCAGTCGCTCGCGAGCTGCGCGACCACAAGTACATGAAGATTGTCTCACTTGCACCTGAGACCCTTTAAGGAGGAACGACATGCCTAAGATGAAGATCAAGAAGGGCGACAAGGTCGAGGTCCTCACTGGTAAGGACAAGGGTAAGCGCGGCGAGGTACTTCGCGTATATCCAGAGAAGAACAAGGTTGTCGTTGAGGGCGTTGCAATTGCAAAGCGCCATGTCAAGCCAAACGCAGCTAACCAGCAGGGTGGCATCGTTGAGGCAGAGGCAGCAATCGACGCTTCCAATGTTGCTCTTATCGACCCTAAGACCGACAAGCCAACTCGTGTTGGCTACCTGATCAAGGAGGACGGCACCAAGGTCCGCGTCTCCAAGAAGTCAGGCGCTGAGCTCTAAGTTACACGTGTTTCTCGCTTTGTAAGAAACATCTCAGAGCTACTTCAAACCCCGTTATCATCAGATAGCGGGGTTATCTTTTGGGTGAGAAGTGCGGTGTCGTGTGGAAGACGTGTGGAAGTCGTGTGATGACACGAAAAAATATCAGCTAGCTTGAAATTCTCGCCCCATTTTTGCTCAATAAGGTCTAATATTGTTCATTGCGTCTTTCTATGGGACACGTATGTCTCGAGGACGCAGATGGCTCCTAGTTCGCCAAACTAGGAGGTGCGAGGCGATCCCCGCACTTAAAACCCCAAGAGTTAAGGAGAAACCATGGCAGACGAGAAGTACACACCTCGCCTTAAAGAGCTTTACTACGCATCTGTGCGTGATGCTCTGAAGGAGAAATTTGGTTACACCAACGTTAACCAGATTCCTAAGTTTGAGAAGATCGTTGTCAACATGGGTGTTGGCGAGGCAGCTACAGACGCTAAGGCAATTGACGGCGCTGTAAACGACCTCCGTACCATTACTGGTCAGCAGCCACTTGTTACACACGCTCGTAAGTCTATCGCAACCTTTAAGCTTCGCCAGGGTATGCCAATCGGCGCTAAAGTTACCCTTCGTGGCGATCGTATGTGGGAGTTCCTGGATCGTCTGATCGCAGTTGCAATTCCTCGTATTCGCGACTTCCGTGGTATCTCTGCTAAGAGCTTCGACGGCCGTGGTAACTTCTCCATGGGCGTAACCGAGCAGCTC
Organism: Lancefieldella parvula; assembly: GCA_023300185.1. Classification (GTDB taxonomy): domain Bacteria; phylum Actinomycetota; class Coriobacteriia; order Coriobacteriales; family Atopobiaceae; genus Lancefieldella. Next base: position 1,358,813 of record CP097092.1, on the reverse strand, counting down.
ATCTTCCCAGAGATTGACTTTGACAAGATGGACCACACCCGCGGTATGGACATCACCATTGTCACCACTGCTAACACCAACGAGGAGGGTAAGGCACTTCTCGACGCCTTCCACTTCCCATTCAAGCAGGACTAACTTTTACCTGCGCTTTAAGTTAAGCGCATTCCTGTTGGCATCATTGATGCCGGGTGACATAGTCACCAGCACTATTGTTTGAAGTCATCTTGGCGTTCGCCAAGTTGCATTTTGAAGGAGGATTTGTGGCTAAGACTTCGATGATCGTCAAAGCCTCGCGTGAGCCGAAGTACTCTACGCGCACACAGAACCGTTGCCAGCGTTGTGGACGTCCCCACTCCGTTTATCGCAAGTTTGGTCTGTGCCGTGTGTGCTTCCGTGAGCTAGCGAGCAAGGGCGAGCTTCCTGGTGTCCGCAAGGCAAGCTGGTAGGACTCAGGGCTCTGGCGTCAAGGCATCTGCGCCACGGGTGTAGATGAACCAGACACGCAGTTTCATCATTAACGAAGGAGAAGGATCAAATGAAAATTACCGATCCCATTTCAGACATGCTGACGCGTATTCGTAACGCAAACTCAGCTGGCAAGGATTCCGTATCCATGCCATCGAGCAAGGTGCTCGTTGAGATTGCTCGCGTCATCACCGAAGAGGGCTATGTCGAGGGTTACACCGTTGAGGATACTAAGCCTCAGAAGACTCTTCACATCACCCTTAAGTATGGTAAGAAGCGCGCTAAGGTTATCCGCGGCATCCGTCGCATTTCCAAGCCTGGTCTGCGCATTTACTCCACCGCTGAGAAGCTTCCACGCGTTCTTGGTGGTCTTGGTACCGCAGTGGTTTCCACTTCTAAGGGCATGATGTGCGACCGCGACGCTCGTAAGAACGGCGTTGGCGGCGAGGTCATCGCTTACGTTTGGTAAATCTGACAGGAATGAAAGGAGACAGCCGTGTCTCGTATTGGTAAGAAGCCTGTCCAGATTCCTGCTGGAGTCACTGTGACAGTTGATAACACCACCGTTACCGTTAAGGGTTCTAAGGGCGAGCTGACTCGTACTTTCTCTGAGCTGGTTGCTATCGCTCAGGAGGGCGAGGAGATTCTTGTTACTCGCGTTGACGAGTCCTCTGAGTCCAATGCTCAGCAGGGTCTTGTCCGTACCCTTATCCACAACATGGTTGTTGGTGTCTCTGAGGGCTTCGAGAAGAAGCTCGAGCTCACCGGCGTTGGTTACCGTGTAGCACTTAAGGGCAAGGATCTTGACCTTTCCCTTGGTTATTCTCACCCAGTTCTCTATGTTGCACCTGAGGGCATTAGCTTTGAGGTACCTGATAACACTCACCTTACCGTTAAGGGTATTTCTAAGGAGAAGGTCGGCCAGGTTGCAGCTGAGATTCGTATGAAGCGTCCACCAGAGCCTTACAAGGGCAAGGGCATTCACTACGAAGGTGAGCACATCCGCAGGAAGCTCGGTAAGGCTGCTAAGTAAAGCAACCCTACTTTTAGGCTAAAAGACCATCACCCCGTTAGGTGATGGCATGTCTCTAAGGAGAAGGAATGAACAAGCAGCAGGCGAAAAAGGCGGGTCTTGAACGCCGCAAGCGCCGCGTACGTGCCAAGGTCTTTGGTACACCTGAGCGTCCGCGTCTTGCAGTTCACCGCACAAACGCAAACATTTATGCACAGCTTATTGACGACGCTTCTGGAAGAACTCTCTGCTCTGCCTCTACGCTTGACCCAGAGTTCCGTTCTACTGGCAAGGTTGGCTCCAACAAGGAGGCAGCTGAGTTCGTAGGTGAGCTTATCGGTAAGCGCGCTGCCGAGAAGAACGTCACTGAGGTCACTTTTGACCGTGGTGGCCGTCTCTATCACGGCCGCGTCAAGGCTTTGGCAGATGGCGCCCGCAACGCGGGCCTGAAGTTCTAGGAGGATTCAATGGCACGTGATCGTAAGCGCCAGCAGGATACGGATCTTCAGGAGCGCGTCGTTTATATTCACCGCGTTTCCAAGACCGTTAAGGGTGGCCGCCGTATGTCACTCGTTGCTCTGGTAGTCGTTGGCGACGGTAAGGGTAACGTTGGTATTGGCCAGGGTCGTTCCGCTGAGGTACCTCTGGCAATTCAGAAGGGCGTCGAGGACGCAAAGAGGAACATGTTCAAGGTCCCACTGACCGAGACTGGTTCCGTACCACACGCAGTCACTGGTCACTACGGTGCAGGTTCTGTTCTTATTAAGCCTGCATTCGAGGGTACTGGTGTTATTGCTGGCGGTCCTATTCGTCCACTCTTCGAGCTTGCAGGTATCACCAATGTACTTTCTAAGTCCCTTGGTACCGACAACGCTCTGAACATGATTAAGGCAGCAGCTGAGGGTCTGAAGGAGCTTTCCAGCCCAGAAGAAGCAGCTGAGCGTCGTGGCCTAACCGTCGGCGATATGTTCGTCGGAAAGGAGAACTAACGATGGCTAAGAACCTTAGCATCAAGCTTGTCCGTGGCGCTGTTGCAGGCGTCAAGAAGGACCAGACTGCTACGGTGAAGGCCCTCGGCCTCCACAAGATCGGCGATACCGTCGAGCAGCCTGACAACCCAAGCATTCGTGGAATGATCTTCAAGGTTAAGCACCTTGTCGAGGTTGAAGAGAACTAGAGGTAGTAATAATGCAGCTCAATGATCTTCGCCCCGCAGTGGGTTCGCGCAAAAATCGTAAGCGCGTAGGTCGCGGTAATTCTTCAGGCAATGGTACTTTTGCCGGCCGCGGTATGAATGGTCAGCTCTCCCGCTCTGGTGGCGGTAAGGGCGCTGGCTTCGAGGGTGGACAGCAGCCACTGGCTATGCGTCTTCCTAAGCTTCCTGGTTTCACTAACCACAACCGTGTTGAGTACGCTCCAGTCAACGTTGCTCGTCTGAATGCTCTCTTTGCAGACGGCGAGACCGTAGACGCAGAGGCTCTGGTTGCTAAGGGAGTTATCAAGTACAACTTCATCCCAGTCAAGGTTCTGGGTGATGGCGAGCTTTCTAAGAAGCTCACTGTTAAGGTCGACAAGGTTTCCGCCTCCGCAAAGGCTAAGATCGAGGCGGCCGGTGGAAAGGTTGAGGCCGAGTAGTGAGTAAAGGAATCGCCAACGCATTTCGTGTTCCGGAACTAAGGGGAAAGATTCTCCTTACGGTACTGATTCTTCTTCTGTACCGTTTTGGTGCGTATCTTCCTGTGCCCGGTGCTCCATTCCAGCAGATGCTTTCTGTTTATCAGAATGGTCTTGCTAAGAATGGCGCAATGGCCGTGCTTAACCTATTTTCGGGTGGCGCTCTTTCTCGCATGTCTGTTTTCAGTCTGGGCATCATGCCTTACATTACGGCTCAGATCATCTTCCAGATGATGCAGTCCGTTATTCCATCTCTTGGCGAGCTTGCTAAAGATGGTGAGAGCGGCCAGCGTAAGATTACGCAGTACACGCGTTATCTTACGGTTGGCTTAGCTCTGCTCAATGCAGTTGGTTACCTGTTCTTGTTTAAGAGCTATGGTGTATCTTTTGCATCTATGGAGGGCGTGCCTGAGGCACTTGAAAACTTCCTGGTAGTCTTTACCATGCTAGTTGGTGCCATCATTATTATGTGGCTCGGTGAGGTTATTACCCAGCAGGGTGTTGGCAACGGAATGAGTCTTATCATCTTTGCAAACATCATGGCTGGACTTCCAACAGCCCTTATTTCTTCAGTAGCTACTCGTGGAAACATTGTTCTTACCGTTGTTACTGTTGTGGTTATGCTCGCTATTATTCCGCTCATTGTTTACATTGAGCGTGGTCAGCGTCGTATTCCTATCAACTATGCCAAGCGCGTTGTTGGTCGTCGTATGATGGGTGGTCAGTCAACTTACCTTCCAATTAAGGTAAACACTGCAGGCGTTGTACCAATCATCTTTGCATCTGCAATCCTGTACCTTCCTGCTCAGGTTGCTGTGTTCTTCCCAGGAGTAGAGTGGATTCAAAATCTTGCTACTTCACTTTCTTCTGGATGGGTTAACTGGGTTCTCTCAGTTATGTTCATTGTCTTCTTTGCATACTTCTACACCTCAATGGTGTTCAATCCAGAGGAGACAGCAGACCAGCTTAAGAAGCAGGGTGGCTTTATTCCTGGTGTTCGTCCAGGTACTGCTACTTCAACGTATATCAAGACTGTTATTGACAGAGTCACCCTCCCCGGTGCTATCTTTATGGCAGTTCTTGCAATCGTCCCAACCATTATTTTCTGGTTCACAGGCGATTCGTTGATACAGGCGTTTGGTGGAACTTCCGTCCTCATCATGGTCGGTGTTGCAATGGATACACTCTCTTCCATTGAGTCCCACCTTAAGATGCACAACTATGAGGGCTTCTTTAAGTAGTTCTTAATACGTAGCATAAAGGGGCCTGGAAACAGGCCCCTTTTATTATTTGAAAGGAAGGCGAAGCATGAACATTGTTCTTCTCGGCGCACCTGGCGCTGGCAAGGGTACACAGGCTCAGAAGCTCGTTGCAGAGTATGGACTTGCTCACATCTCAACCGGTGACCTTCTTCGTGCTGCTGTTAAAGCTCAGTCTGAGCTTGGCGTTAAGGCTAAAGAGTATATGGATGCTGGTCAGCTTGTTCCAGATCAGCTTGTAATTGACCTGGTAAAAGAGCGCCTTTCTGCAGACGATGCAAAGGCTGGTTTTATTCTTGATGGCTTCCCACGCAACACCGCTCAGGCAGTAACCCTTGATTCTGAGCTTCAGAATATGGGCCTCAAGCTTGATGCAGCTCTGCTTGTTGCTGTTGAGCCAGAGGTTATTGTTGAGCGTCTTTCTTCTCGCCGTACGTGCAAAGAGTGTGGTTATACTGCACCTGCTGGTACAGAGACTTGCCCAAATTGCTCTGGTGAGATGTATCAGCGTGATGACGATAAGCCAGAGACAATTCGTAAGCGTCTTGATGTATACGAGAACCAGACTTCTCCTTTGATCGAGTACTACAAGGGTCATGGAATTCTGAAGGAGGTCAACGGAGATCGTCCTGTTGACGAGGTATTCGCCGACGTAAAGACACTCCTCGCACTATGATTACGATAAAAACACCTGAACAAATCGAGGCAATGAAGGTGTCGGGCGCCCTTTCTAAGGCAGCTCTTCGCCGTGCTGGATCCATGATTAGACCTGGTGTTTCAACGCTCGAGATTGACCGCGCTGTTGAAGCTTTTATTAGACTTCATGGCGGAACCCCTACCTTTAAGGGCTACGGTGGATTCCCTGGATCTGTTTGCTCTTCTATTAACGAGCAGATTGTTCACGGTATTCCATCAGCTAACGTCATTTTGCAAGATGGCGATATTCTGACCATTGACACGGGTGCTACCGTTAACGGTTGGGCAGGAGATAACGCTTGGACGTTCTACTGCGGAACAGTTGACGAGAAAACCCAGGCACTTTGTGAGGTTACCCGCGATTGCCTTAAGGCAGGTATTGCAGCTGCTGTTCCTGGTGCTCGCCTTGGCGACGTTGGACATGCAGTTCAGAAACTTGCTGAGGATAATGGCTATGGTGTCATTCGTGATTTTGTTGGTCATGGTATTGGTCGCAATCTTCACGAGGACCCAGAGGTCAGAAACTATGGTCGTGCAGGTAACGGCATTGTTCTTCGTGAGGGAATGGTAATTGCAATTGAGCCTATGATTGCTATGGGTACCTACGATTGCACCGTTCTTGAAAATGGTTGGACCGTTGTTACCGATGATGGCCTGCCATCAGCACATTATGAGAACACGGTTGCTATTACTGCCGATGGTCCCGTTATCGTTTCAGAAGATGAAGTTGGTCCATGGTGCGAGATGCAAGGCGGTCTTGAGTAACACATACATTGTTCTTCTCGCTATCTAATTGTGTTGAAAAAATAAGTGATAGACGAGTGGCACATTTTTATGTATTATTGATAACCGCTGTCGATGTGTCGAGAGGATGAAAGTTGGCTAAACAAGACGCGATTGAGCTTGAAGGCAAGGTACTAGAACCCCTGCCAAACGCTATGTTTAACGTTGAGTTAGAGAACGGCAAGACCATCCTTTGCACCATCTCAGGTAAGATTCGAATGAACTACATTCGAATTCTCCCTGGTGATAAGGTTGTAGTAGAGATTTCTCCTTACGATCTTACTAGGGGTCGCATTACCTACCGTTATAAGTAAGTAATGCAAAAGTCTTGTGCCATGCATGAGGCTATCTGTGTCTTTGCGCACGTCGCAAGGGCATATGTACGTAAGTACAGTCGGTATTTCACGCCAGCGGCTGGGCGAGTATATAGTTCGTATCAGCAGAACCGAAAGGAAGACACATGAAGGTACGTCCTTCGGTAAAGAAGATGTGCGACAAGTGCAAAGTCATCCGTCGCCACGGTAAGGTTTACGTGATTTGCGAGAACCCGCGCCACAAGCAGCGTCAGGGCTAAGGAAGGAGCACCAAGTTGGCCCGTATTAACGGCGTCGACCTGCCACGCGATAAGCGTGTTGAGGTCGGACTCACCTATCTTTACGGCATTGGTCAGACTCGTGCAACCAAGATTTGCAACGAGACTGGTATCGATGTAAATACTCGCGTCAAGGACCTCACAGAGGAAGAAGTCACTAAGATTCGTGACTTTATTGACGCTCATTACACCACCGAGGGCGATCTTCGCCGCGAGGTGCGTCAGAATGTTGCCCGCCTGATGGAGATTGGCTGCTACCGCGGCCTCCGTCACCGCAAGGGCCTCCCTGTCCACGGTCAGCGTACCCACACTAACGCTCGTACTCGTAAGGGTAAGAAGCGTCAGGTGGGCGGCAAGAAGAAGTAGGCGAGGAGTAGCTAATGGCACAGAAAAAGAACGCTCGCACTACACGCGTCCGCCGCTCCGAGCGTAAAAACATTGCAGTGGGCCAGGCCCACATCAAGAGCACATTCAATAACACGATTGTCTCTATTTCCGATCCCCAGGGTAATGTAATTTCCTGGCAGTCCGGTGGTACCGTCGGCTTCAAGGGCTCTCGTAAGTCCACTCCTTTTGCTGCACAGCTTGCAGCAGAGGCAGCAGCAAAGGCAGCAATGGAGCACGGTCTCCACAAGGTAGCTGTTTTTGTTAAGGGCCCAGGCTCTGGTCGCGAGACCGCAATCCGTTCCCTTCAGGCAGCAGGCCTCGAGGTTTCGGGTATTCAGGATAAGACACCTATTGCACACAACGGCTGCCGTCCTAAAAAGCGCCGTCGCAACTAGCACGAAAGGACAAGCAAATGGCAATTGATAGGACCCCGGTCCTTAAAAGATGTCGTCAGCTTGGCATCGATCCCGTTGTGATGGGGATCAATAAGACTTCTAACCGTGAGCCACGTCGCCGTCGTCGCCAGGAGAGCGAGTACGGTATGCAGCTCCGTGAGAAGCAGAAGGCTAAGTTCATTTACGGCGTCCTTGAGAACCAGTTCCACGGTTACTATGAGATGGCTAAGAAGAACCCAGGCATTACTGGTGACAACCTGATGAGCATCCTTGAGACTCGTCTTGACAACGTCATCTTCCGCCTTGGCTTTGCTCGTACACGTAAAGAGGCTCGTCAGACTGTCCGTCACGGTCATATCACCGTTAACGGTCAGCGCGTTGACATTCCTTCTTATCGCGTAAAGAGCGGCGATGTTATCGCTGTTGCTTCCAAGGCAAAGGATCTTCTTCCAATCAAGGAAGCTCTCATTTCCTCCGAGCACATGGCAGTTCCTGCATGGCTTGAGGTTGACATTGAGAAGCTGCAGGGCACTGTTCTTCAGCTTCCAACCCGCGATCAGATCGACCTTGAGATTGACGCACAGCTGATCGTCGAGCTCTACTCCAAGTAAGCCCGACCCGTTTTGGAGGTAGCAATGTCCGAATTTATCCGACCAAACGTGTCGGTAGATGAAATCGGCGCAAACGTCGCTCGTGTGAGCGTAGAGCCGCTTGAGCGTGGCTATGGTGACACGCTTGGCAACTCCCTCCGCCGCGTACTGCTTTCCTCTCTTGAGGGAGCTGCGGTTGAGGCCATCCAGATTGATGGCGTTCAGCATGAGTTCACTACGGTTGAAGGCGTCTATGAGGACGTTACTGACATCGTTCTGAACGTTAAGGGCCTAGTTTTCCGCAACACCAACAACTCTGATGAGGCTGAGGCTTCCATCTCTGTTGATGGTCCTTGCACAGTCACTGGTGCTGATCTTGATGTTCCTATGGGCTATGAGCTGGTCAACCCAGCTCAGCACATTTGCACTCTTGCTGAGGGAGCTCATCTTTCCATGAGACTTCGCCTTGGTAATGGTCGCGGTTATGTTTCCGGTGAGGATAACGAGCGCGAGAGTGATCCAATTGGATTCATTCACGTTGACTCGATCTTCTCGCCAGTTCGCCGCTGCGCTAAGGCTGTTGAGCCTTGCCGTGTTGGCCGTCACACCGACTATGATCGTCTGGTGCTTGAGGTTGAGACCAATGGTGCAATCAGCCCTCGCGAGGCTGTCGTTGAGGCTGCAAACATCATTAACCAGCACATGAGCGCATTCATGGGACTTACTGATTTTGACGAGACTCAGGAAGAGGCTTCGATTTTTGCTAAGGCAGACGTCGAGGACGATTCCGAGCTTGAGAAGCAGGTTGAGGATCTGGACCTTTCCGTCCGTTCTTACAACTGCCTCAAGCGTGCAGGAATTCACTCTGTCCGTCAGCTCGTTGATTTCTCTGAGAACGATCTTCTCAACATCAGAAACTTTGGTGTTAAGTCTATTGAAGAAGTCAAGGAAAAGCTCGAGAGCATGGGCCTGTCCCTTAAGGCTTAGTCGCGCCTTGTCACGCATAGGAGAATGTAAATTATGAGGCACAATAAGAAGAGGGGCATGAAGCTTGGTACTGATGCTAGCCACACCAAGGCCATCAAGAAGAGCCTGATCCAAGCCCTTTTCACTAACGATCGTATTAAGACTCTTGACGTCCGCGCTAAGGCAGTTCGCGGCGAGGTCGACAAGGTCATCACTTGGGCAAAGCGCGGCGACCTTCACGCTCGTCGTCTTGCTATGGCCAAGGTTGGTAACGCAGAGCTTGTCCGTGAGGTATTTGACAAGGCTGCTCAGGGTATGTGGGCTGACCGCAACGGCGGCTACACCCGTATCATGAAGCTTGGTCCTCGTAAGGGTGATGCTTCTGAGGTTGTTATCCTTGAGCTCGTTACCGAGCCAGTTCAGCCAAAGGCTTCTAACAAGAAGGCTAAGGCTACCAAGGTTGCTCCTGCTCCTGTAAAGGAAGAGGAGACCGAGGCTCCAGCAGAGGAGACCGAGCAGACCGAAGAGGCTGCAGAGTAACTTCTGTCAAAGTGAATCTGAAGAGGTCCTGGCTTTTTGCTGGGACCTCTTTTTCAAATGAAGGAGGGTTGTCATGATTGAGTTCAAAAACGTATCTTTCGCATACGGTACGTCAGCTGCTGCGCAATCTATGACTGACTCTGCTTCTGAAGATGCCACAGGAGCCACTGAGAGCCAATCTCTGCACCCAATGGCACTAACCCTTGATAACGTTTCATTTACCCTAAAGCCGGGCTCTAGAACGGTTGTGCTTGGCCACAATGGTTCAGGCAAGTCAACGCTTGCAAATCTTTGTAATGCATCACTTTTTCCTCTATCTGGAGAGGTTTTAGTAGACGGCAATTCAGTTGACTGTAGTGCTGTCTACTCAGATTTCTTCCGTTGTGGGAATGGTTCGTCAAGATCCAACAGCGCAGCTTGTTTGTGCAACTGTATTTGATGAGGTTGCCTTTGGCCCTGCTAATCTTGGTTTGCCAAAAGAAGAGATAGTTTCTCGCGTTACTCAAACACTGGAGCTTTGTGGCATTGCCGATTTGATTGATGCGCCTACCCATACGCTTTCTGGAGGTCAACAGCAGCTTGTTTCTATTGCAGCAGCGCTTTCAGTGCATCCACGTTATCTGGTGCTTGATGAGGCATTTGCGCAGCTTGATACTCGATTCAGAAATCACCTTTCTAAGCTGGTAAATACCCTTGTTGCAAACGGGATGGGTGTGCTCGAGATTTCTCATTCATTTGAGTCTCTTCCCGGGGCTGACCAGGTACTTGTTTTGGAGAAAGGCCAGCTAGTTTGGGCGGGAACTCCTACAGAGTTTCTCTTGGACGCAAACGCAATCGCAAACGCTGGTTTTGATGATGTACTCACAGCAACAGCGCAGATAGCTGCACAGGCTGGCTATACGTTTGATGTGCCTTTTAACGCATCAGAGTTTGTTGCGTTTCTTGTTCAGAACAACCTTGCGTTTGATGCTTTGGATACCCTTGTGTATCAGCGCGCCCTTGAGGTGGTGCGAGCAAACAACTATGACGGAATCCAGGCGCTTGGAGAGGCGCACGAGCTGGCAGTTTGTGGTGTATCTCATGCGTTTGACAAGCCCGTTCTGCATGACGTAACTATTTCCTCTACAGGAGAGCTTGTTGTTATGGTAGGCGCTTCTGGCTCTGGAAAAACAACCTGCGCCCGCATAGCTGCTGGCCTCATAGAGGCTGATACCGGGCACGCAACAATCGATGCGCGACTGGTGTGCCCTGGAGATGTCGGCATGTGTTTTCAGCGCCCTCAGGATCAACTCTTTGCCCAAAGTGTTGCTGAAGATATCGCGTTTGGTCCAACTAACAAGGGTTTCTCGCCAGATGATGTTGAGGCGCTTGTCGCGTATGCGGCAGCACGTGTGGGGCTTGACCAGCAGGTCATGGACGCGTCTCCGCTGACGCTTTCTGGTGGCCAGGCTCGTCGCGCAGCGCTTGCAGGAACGCTGGCCTGCGCAACGTACGCGGTGGTGTTTGATGAGGCAACGTCTGGACTTGATGGCGAGGCGCGCTCGCAGGTGCTGCATCTTGCTCGTGAGCTGGCAAACGAAGGCAAGGCGGTTCTTGCAATCACCCATGATGTAAGCGAATGGCTTCCTTTTGCTGACAGAGTAGTGTTTCTCGAGAAGGGCTGTGTTGTTGCAGACGTCAATGTACAAGAAGCGCAGACAAGCCCAGAGGTCTACGAGGCTGCGCAGCTTGATTGCCCGCTGTTTGTAAGCGTATTGCATGAGCTTTTGGAGGCCTGCTATGTCTAAGTGCCCCTGTGCTCTGCTTAAGCGCTTCTCGCTTGCTTCATTGACAGCGCAGACAAAAATCGTTGCCACTTTTGTGGGCATTGTTGCTCTCTTCTCAGTACAACAGCCACTTGCCTTTGCGGTGTTCGCCTTGATTTGCGTGAGCCTTTTGTGGAGTGCTCGTGTAAGCTTGCCGGAGTTTTTGCGCGTAGCAAAGCCTGCAGCGTTCATTTTGCTTATATCATTTGTAGCCAATACGCTGGTGTTTATTGGACATCCCGATATCATTTTTTCTGGATCAGTTGGTCTATCTGTGGCGGGTTTTTACAGAAGCACTGTAGCTATTGCCCGCGTGTTGCTTGCCTTGGCGCTGGTTTTATCGGTTGCGTCAACAACTACACCTACGCAGCTTGCTGATGGCTTTTCTGTACTGTTGCTGCCGTCTGCGCCTTATTCGTGTTGACGTTGATGGTTTGAGCATTGTGCTCTCAATTGCGCTGAGGGCAATTCCGCTTACCTTAGAAGAACTCGACAGAATTAGAGCAGCTCAGAGGGCACGTGGATTCAATTTTGAATCGGGCGGTATTGTTGAGCGCATCAAAAAGTGGTTTACGCTTTTGGTACCGCTGACCGTCTCGCTCTTTCAGCGCGCAGATCAGATGGCGCAAACAATGACAGATCGCTGTCTTGGTGCAGCAAAACGCACGCGTATCTCCGCAAAAATGCAGCTTGTTGACTGGGTAGTGTTGCTGCTGTGGACTAGCGCTGTGTCTTTGGCCTTACAACGCTGTAGTGATCTTGCATTGCTGTGGACAGCCTTGCAACACTGTAGCAGCTGGCACATGTCGTACGTGCGTCAAGTTTGAGCCTACGATACAATCACTCTAGTGGGCAAAGTCATTTCAGGGAGCTTCATGAACTCAGAAACATCACAAAATATTGCATCAAATTGCAGTTTTGATACATGCGAGGAGTCTTTGGCTGAGCCTTCAGCTCCTGAGGCTCTCGCTGATATCTCTTCTGAGCCTGAAGCTACACTTGTTATCCAGCTAGGTTATCGCGGCGCTGCATTCTGCGGCTTTGCCGAGCAGCCCACCCAGCGCACCGTGGCAGGAGACCTTCGCCGCGCGCTTCGAGACCGTTTTGCGCAGAGAGGTCGAGCTCACCTGCGCGGGCAGAACCGACGCCGGCGTGCACGCCCAGGCCCAGTACGTGAGCCTTCCCGTATATGGCGCTGAACTGGCGCTGTCTGGCGAGAAACTCGTCCGCTCGCTCACCGCTCTGACCGACGATGACATCTCTATCCGACAACTCTTCCGTGCCCCACAGGGTTTCTCGGCACGCTTTGATGCCCAGGCGCGTTCGTATCGCTATCGAATTTGTGCAGGTAGCGCTCGTCCCGTGCTGGGCTGGGACCACGTGTGGTGGTACAACGGTCACTTGGACGCAGAGCTTATGGACAAGGCGGCGCAGGCGCTGGTGGGAGAGCACGATTTCAAGAGCTTCTGCAAGGCAATTTCTGCCGAGGGCAAGCCAACGCATCGTTTTGTGGAGCGCCTTACCGTTGAAGAAATTGAAGAGGCTGGCGAGAAACTCATTGCAGTTGATATTACGGGTAACGCCTTCTTGCATAACATGGTGCGCACGATTGTGGGCACACTGGTTGAGATTGGCCGAGGTCACAGGCCTGTTGAGTGGATCGACGAGGTTCTAGCTGCTCAGAATAGAATTGCTGCTGGCAGTTGTGCACCTGCTCAGGGCCTCACGTTTGTGAGCGTTCGCTATCCAGAGGGTGTTTTGCAACCCTGGTAGCGCTTTCGGTTCCTTGATTGCGTCGTAGTTTCTGTGTGCCAATCCAGCTCCATCGGTCTTCTCGCGCCGTTTACGAAGTCTTTTCTACCACTTGTATTGTGTGCGGTGGTTTCCCTCGCAAAGAAATAGCATCATAGAAGAGAGCGTCTTTTTTAGGAGCTCTTGCAGAACTGATGAACAGTGAGGCAGGGAGCCAGTATGTTTAGGAAAAGAGAAAGATTCGAGCGCAGTGATGTTCCGCGTGACAATCCTTATACCAACGTGATTGGCCTTGCCGTTGTTGCCATTGTTGCTGTTCTTGTAGGCATTGTTGTTGTAACTCTTTGGGATCGCGCGCAGCTTGAGTCTCACTTGGGAGATCATGGGCTTAACAAGGCTGTAAAGAGCCAAAGTGTTTCAGGTAATCCGGATGGCACTACACAATCTGATGATGACTTTCTTACCTATGCCGTTATCAGCACAAATTCGCTTAAGGCAGGGGAGTCGACGCTTCAGTCTGTACGGCTTTTGGTCATTGATCGTACGCAGGGAACCGGCCATATAGTGTCTATTCCTACTGATGTGTATGCAGAAGTAGACTCAAACGCTAAAACACTGGCAGATATTTACAAAGATGACGGTCAGATCGCTTTTGTTAGCGCACTTGCTTCTGTCACCAACATTAAGATTACGCACGTTATCATTGCCACAGATGATGTGTGGGAGAAAATCTCGGCACTTTCTGGTTCGGGCGCTCGTTCACTGGTAAGCAATGCTTCTAGTTTGTTGTCTTCAATGATTACCGATATGAAGCCCAATCAGCTTCTTGAGCTTGTAGAGATTGTGCAGCCAATTGGCGTGTCTAATCTTGAGCATGATGAAGCTCCTGTTGTTGAAGGTTCAAGTGGCACTACCGTTGACCCTACGGCCTTAGGAAAGCTTGTTGGCATGCTCGTATAGACGTTATGGGCGTTGTGTGTAGCGCCGCTCCTACAAAACAGGTCAGATGTCCACATAACAGCAGTTAAACACGATGTGTGGAGAGATTTTGATAGAATAAAAATGTCTTTTTAATTCACTTTTTATGGGTAAACTGGTATCTAAAATTTAGGACCAGTTTGGGGGATGTGGAATGCACGAGCGCTCATACAATCCACATATGATTTCGGTTCTTATGGCCGCTGATAATGATGCTGATGCTATTAGAACGGTAATTAGGCAACTTCAAGAGCAGACATACCCTCATTGGGAGCTCATCATTGTTGATAACAGCTCCGACCCTCAGATTGCTCGCATGCTGGATAACCTTGCTAATCAAGAGCCTCGCTTAGATGTCCTGTGCCAATCGGGCATTAGCCATTTTGTTGCGCTTGAGATTGCTCAGGGTCGTGCGCGTGGAGCTTATACGCTTACTACTGAGCCTTCTTATAGATTTAATCCTCATGTTTTGCAGAAGCTTTATTCTGCAGCTACCGCTTTGGGTCCTGTTGGTTCACCTAAAGCAGCAGATATTGTTATTGCGCACATGAAAACCGCCAATGCACCCATGGAATGCAAAAGGGCTTTTGGTGCAAAGGCTTCTGCATTGTCGCAGGTATTTGAGGAGTCACAGCTTCCTTATTTGACGTCTATGAGCGGAAAGCTGTGCTCAACGCGTATTTTGACCGATATCAAACATGAGCCAGAGACTGATGGTGAATGCAATTTTGTAGGCTACTGTTTTGAGATTGCAAAAAACATCACGTACGCTCCTGAAGCAATTTTTGTTGATGTACCAGCAGATTCTTCTAAGAAAGAAGAAACTATTACTGCCGCTATGGATAAACTTACCCAAGAGCGTCAGGCACTTGGTGCTCTTGCCAAGCATCTTGGCTTTGCAAACTCCAAAAAAGTTCAAAAATTGATTAGTCGCTACCTGATCAGCAAACTTCTTATGAATATGTATCCTGTATTCAACGAAGAATCCCAGCTCAGCCATGAGGAAAAAGAAAACTTTATTGTCAAGATTCTTTCTAATCCCGTAGCGCACCTTATTGTCACTGAAGCAACTTCTCCGCGACTGGTAGCTCATGCCTTGCTTGGTGCTATTTTGTCTACTACAACACGAGCTCGTTATGCCTATGTACGTAGAGCCGTATGGTATGCACGTTTTATGCGCATTCCACTTGTATAAGCTTCAGCGACACATAAGCAGCATCAAAATTTGAGCGTGTGATTCTAGAGTAGCCTGGCGATTTGTGTTTAGGACTAGTCTTTATAGCTAATCTTAACGCCTGTCCATGAGCGATTTAAACGTCTGTGCTATGCCGTCATTTTTGACACGGAAAAATCCCTCTTTGGCTAGATATGCATAGCGAGAAAACTTGTCATCTTTTGGCAGAGCAATACCTCTCACTTGCGCAAAGAAAGCTTTTCCAGAGCCTGAGATTGCTGGGTTTTCAAACACACGCTTTGCGTCCATGCGCTCAAAGCTCTTGGCGAGAAGATCGTGCACTTCTGAGTCAGTCTCACCTGCAGCATCATGTTCTTCTCGCCAGGTAAGCGCGTCTTTTGTAAGCAGAGCGTAGTTGATGCCGCGCAGTGTGAGCGCGTTGAGCACCACGTCTGAGGTAATGTTGCGTGCGTCCACAACATCCATCATGTCGTTCCAGCGCTCAAGCGGAATTTTAGGCTGACGCTGCGCAAAGGTAGCGGCTTCTGCATAGCCATTCTCGCGATAGTTGTAGAGCGCAGAGTCTGTGTACACTATGCGAGCTCCGCAGCAATGTGAGGCAATGAGGAAGGGGTTGTCCACCCAGCCTGCACCGGGGACTTCTTTGAAGTTTATGCTGTTCTGGGTCAAGAATTCTTTGCGATAGAGCGCCGTCCAAATGGCAGGATGGTGCAGCAGAAGCTGAGCCATCTGGTCAATAGAACAAGGCTGCTGCTTGGGCTTGACGCGGCCCTTATATGCGCAGGGAACTCTGTACTCGGCAGCGCCAGCAGCAGCTCTAAACTGCGACTTTGCTCCCGCACGACCATTTTTCTGATTGCCAAATACGCGCCAATAGGCAGAGCGGGCAATATCTACCTGGTCTTCTCCACCGTTTGCTTGGATAAGATCAACAAGCTCTTGAACCATGGTTGGCTCAAGGTAATCGTCAGGCTCAACAATACCCACCCATGAGCCATGAGCTGCGGCAATGCCACGATTGCACGTTGCTCCGTAACCCTCATTTTCCTTGTCAATGATGACAATGCGACCATCGCGAGCAGCGTATGCTTCCAAAAGAGCTAAAGACGAGTCAGTTGAGCCATCGTTGAGGCAGATAATCTCCAGGTTTGTGTAGCTCTGTGATTGAATACTTGCCAGGCATTGCTCCAGATAGTCTGCAACGTTGTATATGGGCACAACAAGAGAAACCAAAGGTTGGTGGTTTTGAGCGTGACTCATCTAAACTCCTTTTGATTGCTGCTTTATACTATAGAGGCATCAACTCACTCACGAAGTCACATTTTGAGGAAATATGAAGCGCACCGCCCTTGTCATAGTTACCTTTAAACGCCAGGAACTGCTTTCCAACCTGCTCAATTCCATTACACAGCTCACACAGGCTCCATGGCGCATCATTGTTGTGGACAACGAGAACTCCTCTGAGACAGCCTCGCTTGTGTCGGAGTTTTCGGAGAAGGTCAAAACCACGTGGGGAGAAACCACTGATGATCCCGACGCTCACGGTGGCACTAATCGCGTGTGTTACGTCCCTATGGAGCAAAATACTGGAGGCTCTGGCGGCTTCTCTGAGGGTGTGCGCGTAGGCTACGAGCTGGGCGCCGAGTGGTTCTGGGTTATGGACGATGACGTAGCTGTGCTGCCTGATGGTCTTGATAAGCTTGACGCATGGTCAGACAAGGCTGAGGTTATCCAAGGCCAGCGCTACGACTTTGATGGTGGTCCTTTCTTCTGGCAGTATCGCTTTAGCACTGCCCTGGGCATCTACAATCCGCTGGCAAAGGCTGGCTTTGACGGTGTGCCTTATCGCGAGTGCAATGTGATGTGCTTTGAGGGCGCCTGCTTTAAGCGCTCTGTAGTGCAGAAGATTGGCCTACCTGATGCACGCTTCTTTATCTACTGGGATGACGCTCTGTATGGCTATTTGGCCAGCAAGGTAACGCAGCCTATTTTGATTCCAGATTTTGTTCTTTCAAGATGTCGAGAAGTTCCTGGTCAGAGCATTGGCTCTGTACGTCAACTCAATTCAACTTCTGACATGACACGCTATTACATCACACGTAACCGCGGCTATATTGCCCGTTACTTCCAGGTTCATGGTGATTACAACCCTGTGTTCTTTGGTGTTGGTACCGCTCTGACCTTTGCAAAAGAGATTATTCGACTCATTTTGGTAGACAGAGCGCACTTCTCGTCTGGTCTTTCTCGCCTTATAAAGGGCTGGAAGGATGCACGCCTTATCTATAAAGACGCAACCTGGCGTCCACAGCCTCCACTAGACTAGCCATCAAAGCCGACATTTTGTGTCGGCTTTTTTAGTCCCCAAACGCCCAACAAAAGTGAGTACTGAGGGGTGAATTGTGGCGCATTTGTGAAAGGCGACGAATGCCTACTTACAAAAAATCGAATTATTTTATGACCATTAATAAATTTTGTAATTAGCGAAGTTTCTAGCTAATTTTCTACCTGCAGAGATATTGGTTGCCGCAACGTGTCAATACATAATTTTGTATTCGTGTGGAAATTTCACAATATATTGTTATAGTTCTCGAACTCAAACACTATAAGTTGTGGCATAGTAGTTTTCATCACACAAGCGGGTTCCCAACTACTTCGCTTAGGCAAAAGCTTAGGAACCGCAGTGATAATCCAATTAAACACGCATGAAAGCGTTGCTTTCACCAACGTTTGTTCAAGGAGTTTGCACATGAAGATTATCAAGCGCAATGGCTCAGAGGTTACCTTCGAGGTTGAGAAGATTGTTAACGCAATCGCTAAGGCTAACGCAGAGGTCCCTGAGGATCAGCGCCTGACTGAGCGTGAGATTCAGTTTGCTTCCCTCAACGTTACCGATGAGTGCGAGAAGGCTGGACACACCGTCACCGTCGAGGAGGTCCAGGACCTTGTCGAGGATCAGCTCATGGCTCTTGACCGCTTTGAGGTTGCTCGTAAGTACATCATTTACCGCTACATCCAGAACCAGAAGCGTCACAAGAACACCACCGATGACAAGATTCTGTCTCTGATTGAGTGCAACAACGAGGAAGTCAAGCAGGAGAACTCCAACAAGAATCCTACCGTTGTTTCTGTTCAGCGTGACTACATGGCTGGTGAGGTTTCTAAGGACCTCGTTCAGCGTGAGCTTCTTCCAGAGGATATTGTTGCTGCTCACAATGGGGGCCTCATCCACTTCCACGATTCCGATTACTTTGCACAGCACATGCACAACTGTGACCTCATCAACCTTGATGACATGCTGCAGAATGGCACTGTTATCTCCGGTACTCTGATTGAGCGTCCACACAGCTTCTCCACTGCATGCAACATTGCAACTCAGATCATTGCTCAGGTAGCATCCTGCCAGTACGGTGGTCAGTCCATCTCCTTGGCTCACCTTGCTCCTTTTGTTGATGTTTCTCGTAAGAAGATCCGCAAGACCGTTATGGAGGAGATGAACTCCGTCGGTGTTGAGCTCTCTGCTGAGCAGCTCAACGAGATGGTTGAGAAGCGCCTTCGCGATGAGGTTTCTCGTGGTGTTCAGACCATTCAGTACCAGGTTGTCACTTTGATGACCACCAACGGCCAGGCTCCTTTCATTACTGTCTTCATGTACCTCAACGAGGCAAAGAATGAGCAGGAGAAGGAGGACCTTGCACTCATCATTGAGGAGATGCTCCGTCAGCGTTACCAGGGCGTGAAGAACGAGGAGGGTGTCTGGATTACTCCTGCATTCCCTAAGCTCATCTACGTTCTTGAAGAGGACAACGTTTACGAGGATTCCAAGTACTACTACCTCACTCAGATGGCTGCAAAGTGCACCGCTCGCCGCCTTGTCCCTGACTACATCTCTGAGAAGAAGATGAAGGAGTACAAGCTTTCTAAGGGCGAGAAGGAAGGCGAGGGCGATACCTTCACTTGCATGGGCTGCCGTTCCTTCCTGACACCAGACCGTTCTGGTAATGGCTTCAACAACGTTGCTCGCGCAAAGAACTATGAGCCAAACAAGCCTAAGTATTACGGCCGCTTCAACCAGGGTGTTGTAACCATCAACCTTCCTGATGTTGCTCTTTCTGCTGGTCGCGATATGGACAAGTTCTGGAAGATCTTTGATGAGCGTCTTGAGCTTTGCCACCGCGCACTTCGTGCTCGTCACGATCGCCTGAAGGGCACCCTGTCCGATGCTGCTCCTATCCTTTGGCAGTACGGCGCACTTGCTCGCCTGGACAAGGGTGAGGTTATCGATCCTTTGCTTTACGGCGGATATTCCACCATCTCCCTTGGTTATGCAGGTCTGTACGAGTGCGTTAAGGCTATGACTGGTCACAGCCACACCGACAAAGAGGCAACTCCATTTGCTCTCCAGGTTATGCAGCACATGAACGATAAATGCACCGAGTGGAAGGAAGCAGAGGATATCGATTACTCCCTCTACGGTACTCCTCTTGAGTCCACCACCTACAAGTTTGCTAAGGCACTTCAGCGTCGCTTTGGTGTTATCCCTGGCATCACTGATAAGGGCTACATCACTAACAGCTACCACGTCCACGTTGCAGAAGAGATTGACGCATTCCAGAAGCTCCAGTTTGAGTCTGAGTTCCAGCGTCTTTCCCCAGGTGGAGCAATCTCTTACGTTGAGGTTCCTAACATGCAGGACAACATCGAGGCTGTTCTCAGCGTCATGCAGTTCATCTATGACCACATCATGTATGCAGAGCTCAACACCAAGTCTGACTTCTGCCAGGAGTGCGGTTATGACGGTGAGATTCAGATTGTCGAGGAGGACGGTAAGCTGGTTTGGGAGTGCCCACACTGCGGCAACCGTGACCAGACCAAGATGAATGTTGCTCGTCGTACCTGCGGCTACATTGGTACCCAGTTCTGGAACCAGGGCCGTACCCAGGAGATCAAGGACCGCGTCCTTCACCTCTAAGATTTATGTACTAGACAAACGAGCAGAAGAGCGCCTTGGCCCTTCTGCTCGTTTTTATTATCTCTATCAGGTAACATCCACAATATGTGGAAGTTACCCATCAAAGGTTATGTATGAACTATTCAAATATTAAGTTTTCAGATATTGCAAATGGTGTTGGCGTAAGAACAACTCTGTTTGTTTCAGGCTGCCGTCTGCACTGTGAAGGCTGCTTTAATTACGAGGCGTGGGACTTCAAGAGCGGCGGAGAGTTTACTCCAGAAGTTGAGCAAGAGATTATTGCCTCTCTTGCACCTGTCTATATCAACGGTCTTTCCATCCTTGGTGGAGAGCCTTTTGAGCCAGAAAACCAAGAAGGTCTTGTTGAGTTTGTCGAGAAGGTCAGAGCTACCTACCCGCAAAAGAGCATTTGGATGTATTCGGGTCACACTTGGGATCAGCTGACCGAGGGAAAGTGGCACACAGAGTACACTGACCGCATTCTGTCTTGTATTGATGTTCTCGTAGACGGTCCATGGGTCCAGAGTCTCCACGATATTACCTTGCGTTTTAGAGGCTCTTCCAACCAGCGTCTTATTGATGTTCCTAAAACGCTTGCTTCAGGTGAGATTACACTTTGGTCCGATGGACCTATGCTGAGCTCTCGTGAGATGTAAGAGCTCCAAAGCGCAATAAAAAAGCCCGCGTATGCGGGCTTTTTGTTTAGGATCGTGTTGTATAGAGAGCTTTAGTTTTCTGAAGGAGCTTGGGGCTCTGCGGGTTTCTCGCCAACCTCGCTGATAAAGATTGCAACAAAGATAACAATAAAGCCCAGGAAAATCGTAGGGGTAATAACTTCAGCAAGGAAGATAACGCCAAATATTGCTGCAAAAATACTGTCCAGAGAAATAATTAGTGAAGCCTGAACAGGAGCAACTGATTTCTGTGCGCGGTTCTGCAAAACACCAGTCAGTGCGGTTGCAATAAGAGTGATGTAGGCGAGGGCAACCCAGGCATTTGTGGGCAGTGCCGCAAAATTGGGAACCGTTTCAAAGCAAAGCGCGTAGGCAAGGCAGGGAAGGGCGCTCACGCCAAGCTGCACCACCGTAAGCGTGATGATGTCGTATTTGTGAGCAAGCTCGGCAGTAAGCACAAAAACAAAGGCAAAAATAATGGCTGAGAGCAATGTCATCTGCTCGCCCAAGCCAAACGAGAACGAAAAATCAGTGCCCAGTGAGATAAGACCAATGCCTGCTACGCATAAAAAGGCTGCAAAAATACTGGTTCCATGAGGTTTTTTCTTTGCAATGAACCAGTTTACAAACGGAATCATCGCGCAATAAATTGATGCAATAAAGGCAGCTTTACCTGCAGTGGTATAAGCAAGAGCTCCATTTTGGAACAGATATCCTAGACCGTTTAAGATGCCTAAAAGCACGCCGTATTTGATATGTGTGACATTCAAGTGTTCTTTAAGTTTTTTTCTAAAGATGATGGCAACAATACCTACAGCAAAGACAAAACGTAAGGTCATAAGCCAAGCTGCCGAGATGTAACTAATTGCATCTTTGATAACGACAAATGACCCACCCCAGATAAGTGCGCAGACAAGAAGAGCAAACTTCCATACAAGCGCAGAAGAAGTATCTAATGTGAGTCTGGAAGAGTTTCTAGTAGAAAGATCTGATAATGCCACGCGCTATCCATTTCCGTCGAAGATAAAAGTTAAGGTATAGGTAGTGTTTTGAGAAAATCAAACGCGTGCAAGTATACGTGATTTTGCACTTGGAACGCCCCACAAGCAGCATAAAAATGAGATTAGAAGTATACTCACATCTGCAAGAAAAATAAGTGTGTGCGATTGTTTTATGCAAGAAGATATTTCAAGGAGACTTGTATGTCCAACTACGTTTTGACCTGTTGTTCTACGGCCGATGTAAGTGAGAAGTACCTTCAGTCACGAGATGTGAAATACGTATATTTCAACTACGAACTTGATGGTGTTCAGTGCAAGGATGACTTTGGTCGCACTAATGCACCAGCTGATCTCTATAAAAAGATGCTTGCAGGCGCCGAGTGCCGCACTTCACAGGTATCAATTGGTGAGTACATGGCCTTTTGGCGTCCTTTCCTGGAGGAGGGTAAAGACGTTCTTCATGTTTCGTTGAGCTCAGGCGTTTCTGGAACATATGAGTCTGCTTGCCAGGCAAAAGTAGAAATTGAGCAGGAGTTTCCTGACAGAAAGATTGAGGTTGTTGACTCTCTGCAGGCATCTTCTGGCTATGGACTCTTGGTAGATGGTCTTGCCGATAAGCGCGATGAGGGTCTGTCTTTTGACGAGGTAGTTGCATGGGCTAAAGAAGCACGTCATCGTGTGTATGGCTGGTTCTTCTCTACAGATTTGACCTTCTTTGTTCGTGGTGGTCGCATTTCTAAGACAGCTGGCCTGCTTGGCGGCATGCTTAACATTTGTCCTGTTATGGATATTGAGGCTGACGGTTCTTTGGCTGTTAAAGAGAAGGCACGTGGTAAGAAGAAAGCAATTGCTCGCGTTGTTGAGATTATGACTCAGACTGCTGAACAGGGAAATGCTTATGCGCGTAAGGTGTTTATCTCTAACTCCGAGTGCGTTTCTGATGCCCAGGCTGTTAAAGAGCTTATTCAAGAAAAGCTTCCTCAGACAGGTGATATCAACATCTTTACTATTGGTGCAACAATTGGCGTTCATACTGGCCCTGGAACTGTTGCAACGTTCTGGTGGGGAGAAGAACCTCGCGCTTAAGATGTTGCTCGAGTAGGTAAGAAAGGTCTTTGGTCATGGTTAATTTTGAGTACGTTGTACCTACTCAGGTGGTTTTTGGAAAAGATACTCAGCTTCGTGCGGCAGAGCTTGTCTCTGCTCACGGAGGCAGCAAGGTGCTGGTGCATTTTGGTGGCAATCATGTGGTAAAGAGCGGCTTGCTTGACCAGATCCATCAGCTTCTTGACCAGGCTGGAATTGCGTATGTTGACTGTGGTGGAGTTGTTCCTAACCCTCGGTTAGAGCTTGCAGAAGAAGCTGTAGAGCTGGGAAAACGCGAGGGTGTTGACTTCATTTTGGCTATCGGCGGCGGATCTGTCATGGATTCCGCTAAGGCTATTGCATATGGCTTAGCCAATGATGTCTCTCTTGAAGACCTCTATTTGCATAAGGTCAGTGTTTCAAAGGCAGCTCCTATTGGCGTCATCTCCACTATCGCAGGAACTGGCTCTGAGACCTCGGATTCTTCCGTCATGAACATTACGCTGGCTGATGGTCGCGTACTAAAGCGTTCTTATCACCATCAGAGCGGTCGTCCTTGCTTTGCGATCATGAATCCAGAGCTCACTTACTCTGTAAGCGCTTATCAGACGGCATCAACAGGCGCAGATATCATGATGCACACCATGGAGCGCTACTTTACGCTCGAGAAGGACGTGGCACTCACCGACGAGCTTGCCGAGGGGCTCTTGCGTACCGTAAAAGAAGCTGTTCTGGTTGCTGTCAAAGAGCCAGAGAACTACGCTGCACGAGCAGATTTGCTCTGGGCCTCGTCGCTTTCTCACTGCGGACTTACCGGAACTGGTCGCGTAAGCGATTTTGCCTCTCATGCCATTGAGCATGAGCTCAGCGCAAAGTATGACGTCGCTCATGGTGCTGGCCTCACGGCTATTTGGGCAAGTTGGGCCCGCTACGTTATGCATCAAGATCCAGAGCGCTTTGCGCAGTTTGCCGTCAATGTTTTTGGAGTTCAAAACAACTTCCATAATCCTGTTGCTACGGGTCTTGCAGGAATTGAGGCGTGGAATCAGTGGTGTCATGCAATTGGTATGCCAACCTCCCTTGCAGAGCTTGGAGTAGACCCTTCTGAAGAGGATATTCTTCAGATGGCTAAGGGTACTATTGACGCTCGCGGCGGAGATCATGCGGGTAACTTTATGCAACTTAAAACAGCAGATGTACAACAGATTCTGAGGATGGCTCTAAAGTAAAGTTTCTCAAGGCAAATTTTGTTTCATTGCGGGTATTATTACTACATACGAAGTTACTGAGCCACAAAGCTCAAACATACGGAAGGAAGATTCATGAGCGGTTTTGTTAAAGCAGACAACGTTTTTGTTAATCAGAACGCAGCGAGCCGTAATGATGTCCTGCGTTTTATTGCCGATAAGGCTCAGGAGGCTGGCGTAACTGATAATGCAGACGCTGTTTACAACGCTTTTCTAGCTCGCGAGGAGATGGGCGAGACCGGTATGACTGACGGTTTTGCAGTTCCACACGCAAAAGATGCTGCTATCAAGGACGCAGCTGTCTTTGTCTTCAAGAACAGCACCCCTCTTGAGTGGCCTTCTTTTGACGAGAAGCCCGTTGATGTTGCTATTGCACTGCTTGTTCCAGATGGAGAGGCTGGCACCACTCACATCAAGCTTCTTTCTAAGACCGCTGTTCTTCTGATGAGAGATGAGTTTAAGTCTTTGCTTCGTGGCTCTAATGATCAGGAAGTTATTGCTCAGGCTATTAACGAGGGCATTAGCGAGGAGTAGGGTTTCTCGCCAGGTCATAGGGGGCTTGACGGGTACTTTCTGTAACACTTTAACTGGGTAAAATTTTGGACACTCAAGCACAAACTTGAGTGTCCTTTTTTGAGTAAAAAGGCGTACACTTGTACTAGTTTTAGTCGAGAAGGGAGTCAGATGTTTACACCATGTACTGACAAGCGCGTTGCTGTCTTTTTTGCTGATGGTTGTGAAGAGATTGAGGGACTGAGCGTTGTTGACGTCCTGTATCGTGCAGGTATTCCCTGTGACAAAGTGTCTATATCTGATTCTTTGAGCGTGACTTCTTCTCACCAGGTTACCTTTTTAACAGATAAGCTGCTCAGCCAGGTCTCGTTTGATGATTACAGCATGTTGGTGCTTCCTGGCGGTCTTCCCGGAACCACCAATCTTGAGGCTTGTGAGCCACTTATGCAGGCAGTTGATGCGTTTGCAGCAGATGGTCGTGCGCTTGCCGCAATTTGCGCCGCTCCTTCAATTTATGCAAAGCGTGGATTACTTACGGGTAAGAAGGCTACTTCCAACCCAGGTTTTCAGCATTTTCTCTCAGAGAATGGCGCCAATCTTTCGCAAGATGCGGTTTGTGTTGACGGCTCTTTCATTACCAGCCAAGGTGCAGGAACCGCTCTTAAGTTTGGCCTAGAGATTGTCCGTTATCTTGTAGGTAATGACGTGGCAGAAAAAGTTTCTCAAGGTATTGTACTTATCTAAGCCATGACACCTTCTCAAAAACAGTACCTGGTTATTGACCTAAAGAGTTTCTACGCATCGGTTGAGTGTGTTGAGCGGGGCCTTGATCCCATGAAGGCTAAGCTTGTTGTGGCTGATCTTACCAGGACAGAAAAGACAATTTGTTTGGCGGTTTCACCGGCGCTTCGTGCGCTGGGCGTTTCTGGACGTTGTCGCGTTTTTGAGATTCCCAAAAATCTTACTTACGAGGTGGCGCCTCCCCGCATGGCTCTGTATGTGGAGCGGTCTGCAGACGTTTATTCGGTCTATCTCAAATACATTGCGCCAGAAGACATCCATGTCTACTCCATTGACGAGGCATTTATTGATGTAACACCGTACTTATCGCTTTACGGATGCACAGCAAGAGAGCTAGGCGAGAAGATCCGTGCAGACGTAGCAAAAACTACTGGTATCCCTGCTACCTGTGGTTTGGGTCCAAATTTGTATCTGGCAAAAATTGCGCTTGATATCACAGCTAAGCACAGTCCAAATTTCTTTGGTGAGCTTGATGAAGAGTCGTACAAACTTAAACTCTGGAACCATAAACCTCTGACTGATTTTTGGCATATTGGTGCAGGTATTCAAAAGCGTCTTGCAGCAATGAATATTCGCACCATGGGACAGCTTGCCATGGCTCCTACAGAACCTCTATATAAAGAATTTGGCGTTGATGCAGAAATTCTTATTGATCATGCATGGGGCATCGAGCCAACTACCATTGCAGATATTAAGTCCTATAAGTCTCAAAGCCATTCAGTTTCAACAGCACAGGTCTTTGATCACAACAGAGACACAGAAGGTGCGCGCCTCATCTTTAAAGAGATGGTTGAAGCGTTGACGCTTGAGCTTGTAACGCAAAAGCTGGTCTGCTCTTCTATTGGCATCTATATTGGCTATTCGGCAACAGAGAGCCAGATGGAAGAACTGAGGCAAACAGGAGATTATAGAAGCTGGAGAAGACATATTCCCTCCAGCAGCGGTACTAAAAAACTCTCTTACCCCACTAACTCTAGAGATGAGCTTATGGCGGAGGTTTTGTCTTTCTTTGACGAGCGAGTAATACCTTCAGAAAGCGTGCATCGCGTTGGCCTAACCTTTGGAAACACTCAAGAAGAAACGGGATCGGGTATTCAGACATCGCTTTTCCAGGACAATACCGTTTTAGAGAAAGAGCGCCAGCGCCAAGATACTATCAACGCCATAAAGAAGAAGTTTGGAAAGAACTCTTTGCTCAAAGCTATGGACCTACTTCCCGAAGCAACTGCTCGACAGAGAAATGCTCAGATTGGAGGACACCGTAGTGGAGAAGAAACCAATGAAGCCTAGACAGGGTTTCTCGCCAGCGGAAGATGATGCAAAAAAGGACGCGTTTGCATCGCAGATGCACTACGGTCATCCTCGCATGTCTCGGGCAAACAGGGCAAAAATATTCATGCCCTTTGATGCATTGAAGGGTTTAAGAGAGGCTTTAGCAGAAAGAGAACAAGAAGCTCAAGACCATATAAAAGACTTTCATGACTTACCGCACTGGTCATAGGTTTATACGATAAAATAGACAGGTCGTATAAAGAAATCGAGGAGGTTTCATGAACCCCAAAGCAAAAATTGCCATCCCAGCAATTGTGGCTCTCATTTTTATTGTCATTGATTTTGTTGCACCAGTTCAGTATCTCAGCTATTTCCACACGGTATTTAACTTTGCAACTCGTCAGACAAGCCCTATCTCTCTGATACTTGCACGTATTACCTACATTATTTTCCTGTGCTACCTTTTTGCTGCGGTTTCAGGTCTTTTGAGGGGCTTCCGTCCTCGTCTTAGGTGGGGTCTCTCCATTCTCTCTGTAGTTGGTTTAACTTCCGCACTTACAGAGCTCTCTGTAATGATTTCTATCAGCCAGGCAGTGAACTTCACCACCCTTATTCTTAACGTCATGATTGTTACCTTCCTGCTCTTTACCGCTCTTCTTGCACTTCTCATTTGGGTTCGTGCTAAGAAAGAGTTTGACCAGCGTCAGGCTGATCTTGAGGAGGAAGAGGTTGTTGTTGCTCCAATGCCTCTTGCTACTGAGGGCGCAGAGGTTGCTCCTGTAGTTCCTGTAACTGCAGAGGCTACAGCAGCACCTGCTCCAGAAGCAACTGTCACAACCGTCGCTCCTGAGGCTCCTGCAGCACCTGAGGCTCCTGCAGCTCCAGAAGCTCCACAGGAGTAGCTCCTCACGCACACCTCCTCTTGTTCAGGAGAATTTTTCTCATAGGAGAAACGTATGTCTTTTGTTGAATTCAAAGAGGTAACAAAGACGTATACCATGGGCTCCGTCAAGGTAAACGCTGTCCATGACATGAACTTCTCCATAGAAGAAGGAGAGCTTTGCGTAATTGTAGGTCCATCAGGCGCCGGTAAAACAACTGTCTTAAATATGCTCGGAGGTATGGATACCTGTACCTCCGGGTCTATTTATTTAGATGGAAAAGAAATTGGTGGGCTTTCAGAAAAAGAAAGAACGCTTTACCGCCGTCATGATATTGGCTTTGTTTTCCAGTTTTACAATCTAGTTCCTAACCTCACCGCAAAAGAGAACGTTGAGCTTGCGTCGCAGATTTGTCTTGACCCCATGCAGCCAGAAGATGCGCTTCGTGCTGTTGGTCTTGAGCATCGTATGGATAACTTCCCAGCTCAACTTTCTGGTGGAGAGCAGCAGCGCGTCTCTATTGCGCGCGCTCTGGCAAAAAATCCACGCCTTTTGCTCTGCGATGAGCCAACAGGTGCGCTGGATTATAAAACAGGAAAGCAAATTCTTAAGCTCTTGCAGGATATGTGCAAGGAGCAGCATAAGACCGTGGCTATTGTCACGCACAACTTTGCATTCACTCAAATTGCCGATAGGGTTATCCACGTTAAAGAGGGTCAAGCTCAATCGGTAGAAATTAATAAGCACCCAGCTGACGCGCTTACTGTCGAGTGGTAGTTATGCCACACGCTCTTTTTACCGAGATTACTCGGACCATCAAAGGATCTCTCGCCAGATTTCTTGCAATTGCAGGAATTGTTGCTTTGGGCTGCGGCTTCTTTGCAGGCCTCAAAATGGCCAGCCCTGACATGCAAGAAGCTGCTCATACGTTTTACGCAAACCAACATCTCTACGACCTGCGTGTAATCTCTACGCTTGGGTTAAGCGAGAAGGACGTTCATGCCCTTGCATCAGTTGAGGGCGTTGAGGCAGTTATGCCTTCTCGCACGGTAGACGTTATGGCTACACTGACATCTTCGCAATCTACTGCTCGTGTGAGTTCTTTTAGACCTGGTGAGCTTAATCAACCAATAGTTGTGGAGGGAAGGCTTCCCCAAGGGCCTTACGAGTGCGTGATGAGTGCGGATCCCAAGAAACGTGCAGATATTAGCCTTGGTCAACAGATTGAGCTGCCAGACACTTCAAACGGCGTTCATTTAAAGGGTGGTTCGTACACGGTTGTTGGTTTTGTAAATGCGCCAATGTATCCGTATGTAAGCAATTTTGGTACTACATCGTTAGGCAACGGCATTGTCCAGCAATTTGTGTATGTCACGGAAGATGCTTTTGCAAATGATGACCCCTATACCGAAGCGTATCTAACGGTTCAGGGTGCTACCAGCTATAAAAGCGGCTCATCAGACTATCAGAGTGCCGTTGATAGCGTTGCAGAACGCATTTCGCAGATGAATCCGTCACTTGCTTCACTTCGTTTGCAAGAGCTCAAAGATGACGCTCAGACTCAAGTTGATGAGGCTCGTCAAAAGCTGGAGCAATCAAGGCAGGAAGCCGCAGATAAACTAGGAGATGCTCAAAAGAAGCTTGACGATGCGGAGGCGCAGATTTCTGCTCAGCAGCAAAAACTGGCTGATGGTCAGCGTCAATATGATGCGGGACGTCAGCAGCTTACAGCTTCTCGCTACAGTGCTGAGCAGCAATTTGCACAAGCGGAAGCTCAGATTACTGCCTCAGAGGCTCAGATAGCTCAGGGTACAGCTGAGCTCAGTGCAGGAGAGGCCCAGTATCAGGCTGGTCTTGCTGCCTATAATGCAGGACAAGCAACGTTTACACAGCAAAAGAGTGCGTTTGAAGCGGGTAGAGATGCGTATCTTGCGGGGCTTGCTGCGCAAGGCGTTACCGCTTCAAGTCTTGAGGAAGCGCAGCAACAGCTCAGCGCTTTAGGTCTGGCAACTACGCAAGTAGACGCCCTTCTCGCCACACAAGCGCAGATTACGGCTGCAGAGACAGAATTGGCTACCCAGCAGCAGACTCTTAGCAGCTGCGCGAGAAGAGCTTGATCAGCGCACGGCTCAACTACATGAGGCAGAGTCACAAGTGGCTCAGGCGCGTCAGGATTTGAGTGAGGCGAGAAGTGCTACTGCAGATCAGCTAGTCTGCGGCTCAAGAAAAACTTGCTGCGTCGCTTAGTCGCCTGAGCGCAGGACAAACAGCCCTCCAAAGTGCAGAAGCTCAGACTAACGAGGGAAGACAGAGTCTTGAGGAGCAACGCACTGAGGTCGAGAAACAACTTGCTGACGGTCAGAAAGAGCTTGATGAAGCTCAGAAGAAGATTGACGAGCTTAAAGAGCCTGATGTGTATGTACTTGATCGCACAAAAGAGATTGGTGTTGCAGCTTATCAAGCAGACTCTGAGCGTATCAATGATATTGCTAATGTATTCCCGCTGATGTTCTTCTTGGTTGCAGCTCTGGTTTCACTTACCAGTATGACGCGTATGGTTTCTGAAGAGCGTACGCTTATTGGTGTTCATAAGGCGCTTGGTTATTCAACCGCTCAGATTGCGGCAAAGTACCTGTTATATGCCTTGCTCGCCTCACTTTTAGGTGCCGTTATTGGCATAGCATGTTTAAGTCAAGTGTTGCCAGGCGTTATTATCTCTGCATACGGGTCAATTTATACCATCCCAAATGGGGGAGCTCCTTATCCTATTCAGCTTGATAGTGCGCTACTCTCTGGACTTTCCGGTATAGGCATTACGCTGCTCTCTACAATGACTGCCGTCTTGTCATCACTAAAAGAAGAACCTTCCAGTCTTATGCTCCCAAAAGCTCCAAAAGCGGGCTCAAAGATTTTGCTTGAGCGCGTTGAGCCTCTATGGTCCAGATTGTCTTTCTCGTGGAAAGTTACAATCAGAAACCTTGTCCGATATAAGCGACGCTTGATTATGACGCTGGTAGGAATTGCTGGATGTACTGCGCTTTTATTGGTGGCTTTTGGTCTTAGAGATTCTATTAGCGACATCATTGATAACCAATGGCCAACTATCTCGCATTATGACTATATTGTGGGAATGACCTCTGATGTTTCTGAGGAAGAAGCAAATCAGATTAATGCAGAGCTTAATCAGGTGGGCGCTACAAATATCCGCCGCATAACCAGAGAAAACGTTCTTCTTGAGTCTTCTACACAAAAGGCAGGCTCACTGACAAGAACAACTATTATGACCAGCAATTCTCTTCAAGACCTTACGGGCTTAGCTACCCTGCGCAATCGTCTTTCTGGTCAAGCAATAGAGCTTGGAGAGGATTCGGTTGTAATTACAGAAAAGCTTGCAAAACGGCTTGGGGTAGGCGTGGGAGATACCATTCAGGTCTATGCTCAAGACAGAATCGGAAACGCTTCTGGCGAGCCAAGTACGCTTACTGTTACAGGAGTTGCCGAGAATTACGTTGGGTCGTATCTGTATCTGGGACCTTCAGCATGGCATTCTCTAGGTATTCAAGATCAAGCAGCGGACGGCTGGTATGCAACGCTTCCCGAAGATCAAGCAACGAGAGATGCATTTGGAGAAAAGCTTATTAACCAGACAGGAGTTGCAACTGTTGATGACGTCAATGAAGCTATCCGCACCTATAGAGAATCACTTGCCGTAGTTAACCGTGTTGTAGCTATTCTTATTGTGGCTGCAGCTCTGCTGGCATTTATCGTCTTGTATAACCTCACTAATATCAATATTGAAGAGCGCATTAGAGAAATTGCCAGCCTCAAAGTACTTGGATTTACGCGTCATGAAGTTGATGCCTATGTCTTTAGAGAAATTGCATTGTTAGCCATCTTTGGAGCGCTCTTTGGACTTGTTCTAGGAACATACCTTGAGGGATTTGTAGTTCAAACTGCTGAGATTGACCTTGTTATGTTTGGTCGAGCTATCCATGCACCAAGTTATTGGTTTGCCTTTGGACTTACGCTTGTCTTCTCGCTGTTGGTATATGTTGCCATGCGACCTAAGCTCAAAAATATTGATATGGTTGAGAGCTTGAAGAGCGTCGAGTAGACATCTTTTGCCCACCCAAGAGAGGCATATTTTAGATAAGATAGAAGATAGTTGAGATTGCTTATTTATAAGGAGTTGGTATGCCTAAGGTTTCTTTTGTAATTCCTGCATACAACATCGAATCATACATTGGGCGTTGTATTCAAAGTGTAAAGAATCAGACGTTTGGTGATTTTGAAGCAATTATTGTTGATGACGCCTCAACAGATTCCACTCCAGAGAAAATTGTTACGGCAGTAGGTGATGACTCAAGGTTCAAGGTTGTTACTCACCCAACTAACCAGGGCCTTCATCTTGCACGTAAAACTGCCGCAGCTCACACCACAGGCGAGTGGGTCTTTTGTCTAGACGGTGATGATGAGGTTACTGCTGATTTTCTTGAGCAGGTAGTTGCTCGTATTGATCAGAACCCTGTTGATATTCTTCACCTTGGCATTACTGTTATTCCAGAAAATGGCGTTGATCCAACTGATGCAAAGTCTTTTGAAAGCTACATTAACCAACAATCAGACTTTACTCAGGGTGACGATATCCTTCGCATTATTTATGATGAAGGCTATGGACAGAAGCTTGATTGGCGTGCTACGCAGCGTTTATATCGCGGAGAACTTTTCCGCTCTGCCTTTGCAGAGATGACTTCGGAGCGCCTGGTAAGAGCAGAAGATGCCTATGAGGTATTTATCCTGGCAGATAAGGCTCAGACTGCTGATGGCTTTGAGTCTTGCAGAGGCTTTTTGTACCACTATGGTATTGGTGTAACTGGCGCTTCTCGTATTTCTTTAGATAAATTTGGACAGTTCTGCTATCAGTTCTTGGACAACATTGATCAGGTAGAACTCTATATTGGCAAATCAGATAACATTGCGCATCTCAACTCCTTTAAGGGAATGAAGCATAGACTGTTGGAGCTTCTGAGTGCTGAGTGGAGATTCCGTCTTGCTCCTGAAGATCAAGAGGTAGCTCTTGAGCCGTTTGCCATTCTCTTTGGACCAGCGGTAGCTGCTCGAGAGCTTTATCGCTTTGTAAGAGATGAAGCATACGAGGCCATTGCCACTGGTACTGAGCTTCCAGAAGACAGCGATGCATATCGCTTTAGAAAGTATGCAAAGAAGTATGCGGATCTGATGAATCAGGATGAGGGACTGTCGTTTGATAGGGCAGTTCGCATGAAACAGATTGCCGATGAGCACATGGAGTATCTAGAGAGAAAGCACATGGTAAAGATGTTTGAGCAGCAGCCTATTCGCATTCTGATTACTTCTCATAAAGATGTTGATGTTCCCGCAAGTAAGTACCTTCAGCCTATCCAGGTAGGACCAGGCCAGAAGACCAATCGTTTTACGTATATGCTCCATGACGATGAGGGCGATACTATTACCGAGAAAAACCCTATGTACTGTGAGATGACTACACAGTATTGGGCATGGAAGAACATCACCAATGCGCGCTATGTTGGCTTTGGTCATTATCGTCGCTACTTCAACTTTACCGATACGGTTTATCCAGAAAATCCGTTTGGTGAGGTTATGGATGACTTCATTGATGAGGATGCTATCAAGAAATATGGTCTTGATGATCAGACCATCGCTCAGTGCATTGAGGGCTATGACCTCATTACTACTGGGGTAAAGGATATTCGCAAATTCCCTGGAAGCGCTAACACACCTCTTGAGCAGTATCATTCCGCTCCGCTACTCCATCCAAAGGATATGGATACCATGGCTGCGCTTATCGTTGAGCGTCATCCAGAGTATGCAGAGGACGTAAACGCTTTTCTCAACGGTCATCAGCAGTGCTTCTGCAACATGTATATCATGCGTAAGGAGCTCTTTGATCGCTATGCAGCATGGGTGTTCCCACTTGTTGACGAGTGGACTGCCCGTACTGATATGTCCACCTATAGCAAAGAGGCCCTAAGAACCCCAGGTCATCTGACTGAGCGCCTCTTTAATATCTGGCGTATGCATATGCTGCGTACAGAGGGCAAAAACTGGAAGGTAAAAGAGCTGCAGTGCATTCACTTTACTAATCCAGAGCCTCGTCAGAAGTTTATTCCTCTCTTTGAAGAGAAGCCTGAGATTGCAAGCCAGAACGTTGTTCCTGTTGTTTTTGCAGCAGACAACAACTATGTTCCAATTCTTACCTGCGCTATGGGCTCAATGCTTGAAAACGCCGATCCTAACCGTTTCTACGATGTGGTTGTCCTCAACACCAATATTGGCGGATCAAAGCAGGAGCTGGTTAAGAAGCACTTCTCGCGTTATAAGAATGCTCGTATTACGTTCTATAACGTGTGGCGCATGGTCAAAGGACTACAAGCTAGACACTAATAACGCTCATATTAGTGTTGAAACGTACTTCCGCTTCTTGGCTCAAGACATTCTTTCTGCTTACGATAAGGTTGTCTATCTTGACTCTGACCTTGTGGTTAACGGTAATGTCGCTGAACTGTATGACGTAAGAATGGGCAATAATCTTATTGCGGCAACGCTTGATATTGACTATCTGGCAAACCTCAACATTCGCGGCGGAGACCGCATGAAGTACAGCCTTGACGTGCTTAATCTTAAGAATCCTTATGCCTACTTCCAGGCGGGAGTTATGGTCTTCAATACTGCTGAACTGCGCCGTTATCACACTGTTCCGGAGTGGTTACGTATTGCAACCAATCCGATCTTTATCTACAACGATCAAGATATTCTGAACAGCGAGTGCCAGGGTCGTGTTGTCTATCTACCAGCTGACTGGAACGTTACACATAATATCTTTGGCCGTGCCGAGAAACTCTATCCAATGGCACCAAACAGCGTTTTTGATGATTATCAAGCAGCCCGCCGCTCACCAAAGATTGTTCACTTTGCTGGCGCCATTAAGCCTTGGCAGAACGCCAGCTGCGACATGGCTTCCTATTTCTGGAAGTACGCGCGAAATACTCCGTTCTATGAGGTCATTATTCAGGACATGGTGCCAGGCGCCAGAAATGATGCAGATGTCACGGAGTTCCACGAGCGTGCGCTTTCTGATGCAAGTCCTCTGCGCAAGATTATTGACCCTCTTGCACCATATGGTAGCGCAAGGCGAGAAGCCCTTAAGGCCCTTGGTAGAACCTTAAGAGGACGCAAATAAATACCTGGTAGGTGCAAGATTTCTTGCACCTACGTTTTTATGTTTGGAGTAGTAATGGCAGCACTTTCGCCAAAAGATGCCGCTCGTGCAGCGGAGCTTAATAGAATCTTGAACCATGCGGCATATGCCTACTATGCTCTTGATAATCCAGAGCTCACTGACGCTGAGTTTGACCGTCTGCTTATTGAGCTTCAGCAGCTTGAGGCAGCATATCCAGAGCTTGTAACTGAGGATAGCTATACGCAGCGCGTAGGCGGCTATGTTTCTGAACAGTTTGAGCCTGTCCAGCATGCTGCTCGCATGTATTCCATGGACGATGCCATGAACCTGGAAGAGCTGGATGCATGGCTTTCCAGAACTGATGAGGCTCTTGGTGCATCGCCCACTAATCCTGTGGCATATACCTGCGAGCTTAAGATTGACGGCTTAGGTGTTGCACTCACGTATCGTGACGGTCAGTTTGTACGTGCTGCTACACGAGGCGACGGTAGTACGGGAGAAAACGTTACGGCAAACGTTTTGACTATCTCTGACGTTCCACGAGAGCTTGCGTTGGCTGGTCTTGAGCAGGTAGAGAATAGAGGCCTCAACCAGAGTATTGAGGTCCGCGGCGAAGTTTATATGCCCAAGCACTCCTTCATTCGTTTGAATGAGGATGCGGATGCTGCTGGAAAACAGCCTTTTGCTAACCCAAGAAATGCAGCTGCTGGATCTTTGCGTCAGAAGGATCCAAAGATTACCGCACACCGAGATCTTGAGACCTTTATCTACGCAGTAGCCGACGAAGGCCCTCTTGATGTTCACAGTCAGTGGGAGTTTTTAAACTGGCTTCGTAGCTGCGGCTTTAATGTTAATCCTCATGCCCGTCGTTGCCTGAGCGCTCAGGAGGTTCACGATTTCTGTGCGCAAGCTCTTGAGCAGCGAGGAGATCTTAACTACGACATTGATGGCGTGGTAGTAAAGGTTGACTCATTTGCGAGCCAAGAGGCTCTAGGATTTACTTCTCGCGCTCCTCGTTGGGCTATTGCATTTAAGTTCCCACCAGAGGAAAAGCAGACCGTTTTGCGAGAAATTCGTATTCAGGTTGGTCGTACGGGCGTACTCACACCTGTTGCTGAGTTTGATCCCGTTACTGTTGCAGGTTCTACCATTGCGCGTGCAACACTTCACAACCTTGACGAGATTCGTCGTAAAAACGTGCGCGAGGGCGACACCATCATTGTCCACAAGGCAGGAGATGTTATTCCAGAGGTCGTTGGACCAGTTTTGAGTCTTCGACCTGCAGATGCTGTTGAGTTCCAGATGCCAACTACCTGCCCAAGCTGTGGCAGCCCTGTTATTCAGGAAGAAGGAGAGGTGGCCTTCCGCTGCGTCTCTATTGATTGTCCTGCTCAGGCAGTTGAGCGCCTGATTCACTGGGGCAGCCGTAAGGCCATGGACATTGACGGCCTTGGTGACGAGCTTATTAACCGTATGGTTGAAGAGGGCGTTCTCTCTGACGTTGCTGACTTCTACGACAAACTCACTGAAGAAACGCTGGCAAGCATGCCTACAGGTCGTGTCTACGATACTGATACTGCAGATCACCTTTCTGGCGACAGCATTCCTGTGGGTCACACAATTGCCAAGAAGGTTATGGCAAAGGTTGAGGAATCAAAGACGCGAGGTCTTGGACGCGTGCTCTTTGGTATTGGCATGAGGCACGTTGGTGCTAACGTTGCAGAGCTGCTTGCCCAAGAATTTGGCTCTATTCAGGCGCTTGCTACAGCTCCTGTCGAGAAAATCGCTGAAATCCCAGGTATTGGCCCCAAGATTGCAGAATCTGTACACGAGTTCTTCTCGATACCAGAAAATGTTGCCGTTATTGAGCGTCTTCGTCAGGCAGGCGTAGTGCTTGAGGAAGAGAAGCCAGAAAATGAGCTTCCTCAGACACTTGCTGGGCTTACGTTTGTTTTAACGGGAACTCTTGAGCACTTCACACGCGATGAGGCTGGTGCCCAGCTTAAAGCTATGGGAGCAAAGGTTTCCGGCTCTGTATCTAAGAAGACAAGCTTTGTAGTAGCAGGAGAAGCTGCGGGATCTAAGCTTACAAAGGCTGAGAGCTTGGGTGTTCCCGTACTTGATGAGGCTGCGCTCCAGCAAATTCTTGAAACAGGTCAGGCACCTGCATAAATGTACATGTTCAGTAACAAGGTGGTGATGTATAATACTATCTTGTTACTATCAGTAAAAAGGAGGCGACCAAATGAACCTACTAAAAAGTAAGTATGTTTCTCTTGGAATGATGTTTTTGATTTTAGCAATCATCCTGGGCGCAGCATCAAACGTTAATGACCTATTTATCGGTATGCTCTATGGCATTTCTCTAGGAATATTGATTTTAGGATTGCTTGTAACTCAAAAAAGATTGCCTTTATGTAATCGATAATTGATCCAAAAGGAACAGCTATGGCAGATAAAAACATTTTGGTTCTTTGCTATTCTCGCTGCACTACCTGTAAGAGAGCTCTTAAATGGCTTGATGAACACGGTGTTTCTTATACACTGCGCGATATTAAAGAGGAGAATCCAACTGCAGAAGAGCTTGCTGAGTGGCACAAGCTGAGCGGTCTTTCTATCAGGAAATTCTTCAATACTTCAGGCATGGTGTATCGCGATAATAACATCAAGGAGCAGCTTGATGCAGGTATGAGCGATAGTGATGCCTATAATTTGCTTGCTACCACAGGCATGCTGGTCAAGCGCCCATTGGTTGTTGCAGGCAATACTATTCTTCTTGGATTTAAAGAGCCTGCATGGGAAGAAGCACTTCTGTAAAATTGATTTCTTCAGCATGCGTTCTTTACAGCATGCATCTTTATAGCGTGCGTTAGATTGTGGATAAGCGTTAGTAATAAGGCGGCTACCAAGTGAACTGCCTCCCATTTCTTGGACCTAAGAAATGGGAGGCAGTTCATATGCAGGTGATTATGATTCTGCAGCGTGTTAGCGTCGGCTTTTAGGCCTGACGCACAAAATAGCGCAGCTTTGGTAGGTTCTGCCGAAGAATCGACATGTTCCTAATCAAGATAGCTAGGCAGTTAGGCGGTCGTACTACCTGATATGCATATCTATGCATAAACTTCATCTAATATGCTTAAACATGAATAGACTTATATAAGAAATTTAACTATAGATAAATTCAGTATCTACGGAACACACCTAAGTCAGATAATCTGCTCAGATGCGGGCATTTTACACACCTAATAAAGATAATCTGCACGATTGAGGTATTTTCAGCGTCATGTATACGCCTTTTTGACAGATTATCTGACTTAGGTGTGTTTTGAACTGCCTCCTATTTCTCGTGTCTAAGAAATGGGAGGCAGTTCACAAGGTAGTCGCCTTTTGCTTACGTGTTTGAATGCTCAACGCATTTGTATTTTGTTGCGAGCTAGTCCTCGTCATCAACCATTTCTACAACGGGTTTGCCCATGTAATTGATACCGTCGACCAGCTCTTCCAGGGTGATTCTTTGACCTAAGATAGTTGCCTGAACAAGCTCTTTGTAGAACTCACGAGCTTCATCCATAAGATCAAGAATACTTTCAGTTTTGATCTCTCCTGTGTAAGGCTCTTTCCAAGGAAGGCGCTTGAGATTAGCGGTAGGGAAGTCCTCAGTCATAACAATACGGTGAGCCATTGCGGCAACGTACGAATTGTTTGAAGGGCGCATGAACTTCTCGGTCTTGTATAAAACGTCAGGAAGCTTGGTAGTGTATTTAGGATCAGTGCGCTCTACCGTGTGGTAAATGCGAGCGTAGTCCTGGAGGGCTTTCTCGTACTCACCAACACCAACATTAAGGTCAAATACCTGAAGCGCTACTTGCGAGAAAAGCGCGCCACCAACGTGTTTGGTGGATTCAATGGCTTCAAGCACCTCAGCTGGTGGAAACGTCTCAACGGTAGTGTGGCGCATGTGCCAAAGAAGGTATGAATCCAAATCCGTTTCGATAATAGGATGGAGCTCTCTGTAGGCATTTTTGAGAGATGGTTCCGCCTCAATCAGTGCATCTTGCTGGGAATACACAAACGGATGGACAATTCTATCCAGCGCGTAGTGTGCTAAGAGGCCAAGCGCAAACGCACGACCAGCGGGCATGTCGCTCTGCGGTAGGCGAGAAACCCCATCGCGAATAGATAAAAACGCGTCAACAATATGACCTGCATGCATACGACGATGTAGTCTATTGCAGGCAAGCGAGTGGTTTGGCCAGGCAAGATGACGTGCTAGGAAGGGATCAGGACCCTGGTTTCCAAGCAGGAATGCATTGACCTCTGCATCAGTTGCAACAAGCTCTTGCGGTAAATCATGAACCACCTCTGCGCCAAACAGATAGTGGGTTATTAAAGCAGGCATAAGACTCCTCGTAGTTTTTCAATATAAGAGTAGCCTAAAACAGCTTACAGGCGTTAAAATTTCTCCTTCGTGTTACAAGATTTAATGATACCTGGGAACTGACACATGGGTCTACTTGAAATTTTAATGCTGGGTGTGGCGCTTGCAACAGATGCATTCTCTGTCACTATCTCTAACACCTTTGCCTTTGATGACCATAGGTTTTCTCGCCTCATGCGTATGCCTCTTTTCTTTGGCCTCTTTCAGTTTGGTATGCCTCTTGCCGGTTATTTTGTTGGTGGCATTGCAGCAGAGTTGATTGAGAAGTACGCAGGTATTGTCTCGTTGGTTATTCTTGGCTTCATTGGTTCAAACATGCTGTACAGCGGCTATAAGGCGCTCAAAGAAGATGCTTCTGAAGAAGATGAGGAAGAAGCTCAGCAAGGCGCTCAGCAAAGCGCTATAACGCTTTCTTACGGCAAGCTAGTATTTCAAGCTGTTGCTACGGCAATTGATGCATTTGCTGTTGGTGTAAGTTTTAGGGCACATAGCGTAGACATTTTGGTTGCCTCGGCACTCTTTGGCATTATTACCGCTATCCTCTGCACTATTGCATTGTTTATTGGTAAAAAACTCGGCTCGCTTTTGGGCGACCGTGCCGAGATGGTCGGTGGTGTGGTGCTTATCCTGATTGGACTAAAAGCCTTTTTTGGATAAAATCTGTTTGACCAGACGGATTATGTAGCAGGTAAGGAGGTAGCGTGAAGTTTATCCCAGATTGTCTGCGCCAGAAGATGCATAAAACTTTTGGACCAAAAGACCCTGACGAGAAGATCACTCCACCAACTGCCACTTCTGTTACAAGAACCTCATTTATTATCCTGGCTGTCTCGGCGGTTGCTGCACCTGTAATAGCTACGGTAGCAAATGTTTTGAGTCCAGGAATTTCTTATGTTCAGCAGGAGCTTCTTCCTCCACAGCTTAATTCAAAAGTTCCAGGCTATGCTCGAGCGCTTATTCAACTTGCGCAACGAGAGGGCTCCCTCAATCTTTTATGTACTTCCAAAGAAGCGGTAAAGCCCCTGGTAGAAACATATTCAAGAATGTTTTCTATGCCTGTTACGGTGGGTGAGGCAACGGAGGAAGAAATTCAGGAGTTTATTCAGCAAACATATACTTCTGGTAAGAGTTCGGAGTCTGAAACTTCTGATACCAAATCTGGTACTGATTGGGGTTTTGAGAAACCCGATGTCATTTTCTTGGCAAGCGAAGCTCTCATGCAAAATTTTGAGACTTCCGCATATTGTCAACCGTTTGAAGTTTCTTCAACAGACCAGTACGTGCGCCCAGAGTTTTTTGACGCCAACGGACACTGGTATGCCTACGCTGCAGATCCATTGGTTTTACTGGTAAATCAAGAGCGCCTTAATGAGAAAAAGATTCTGCGTCCTCGCGAATGGACCGATCTTCTTACAGATGGCCTGCGTGGAAGGTATGTTATTCCTGACCCCGCACTTACGTATGCGGGCAAGAAGTTTGAATCGCTCTTTTTAGGACAGTATGGTCTGGATAAAGGCGCTCAAATTATCCAAAGTTTGTTTGAAAATGTTGACGCATTTTCTGAGAGTACTTATCAAGCTATTAGAGACACAGGATTTGGCAGGTACAGGGCTTGTGTTTGTCCGCTGAGCGCTGCTTATAGAGCAATTACTAAAGACGATTTTGATAATCTTTCAGTTATTCTGCCAGGCACTTCTTATTTCTCTACGATAAGGTCATTTGTATGTCAGGGGTCAAAACATACGTATTCAGCGTATTTATGGCAGGAATTTATTACTAAGCGAGATTCTGCTGAACACATGGGAGAAATGGACTCGTTCTTCTCGCCAGTTATTGAGGGAACACCAACGCCTTGGTATGCAGATCGTCTGAATTTGACAGCAGTAAGTGAATCAATGCAGATAGCTCCTGCTCCAACCGATGCAGAAGGCAATCTCATCAAGCTTGAAGACATCCACGCTACCTACAGTAAGTTGGTCAACGCATAGCTCTTTCTAAACGTTAAGCATTTGGACACCAAAAAACGGCCCAGGTAAACTGAGCCGTTTTGCTTTAAAGGTGGAGTGGCGAGAAGACCGGTTTTCTCGCCAAGAAGCTCTGATGAAGAACTAGACGTAGAAGAGCATCTTGTTGTAGCTAGGAACTGGCCACCAGTCATGTCCGCAGATGAGCTCCATGGAGTCAACGGCGCTGCGCAGGCGGGCCATAGCAGGAAGAACCTCATTGCAGTAGTATTCGCACTGCTCCTGAGGCTGATCCTTCATCTGGTGAGCTGTGGTGTTGATCTCATCAAGACTGTTGGTAGCTGCGTAAATCTCGTCAATACCTGCGGTGAGTTTCTCAACAATCTCTGTCTCAGCTGCACTCTTGATGCCAATGGCCTGTTTAGCAGCAACTGAAGAGGCAACATCACTTGAGTAGGTAAAGAGGGCAGGCAGGTACATGTGGCGCGTCATATACAGCATGGTACGAGCTTCGATGTTAAGGACCTTGGTGTACTGCTCAGCTTTTGCAATGTAGCGAGCCTGTGCTTCTGCCTGAGAAAGAACGCCGTAGCGCTCAAAGAGCTCAATGTTTTCTGGAGCAACCATTGCAGGGAGTGCCTCAGGAGTGGTGCGGAGGTTTGGAAGACCGCGCTCCTCGGCAAGTTTCTCCCAATCGCCTGAGTAGCCATTGCCCTCAAAGAGGATGCGCTCGTGAGCCTTAAAGGTGTCAATAACCCAGCTCAAAGCTTCCTTAGTGAAGTTCTCCTCAGAAACGTTTTCAAGGTCATTTGCAAAGCGGTCGCACTGCTCGGCAACAATGGTGTTCAAAATAACATTAGGATCAGAGAGATTCTGCTGGCTGCCACACATGCGGAACTCAAACTTGTTACCAGTAAACGCAAAGGGGCTGGTACGGTTTCTGTCTGTGTTGTCCCTAAGAACTGCAGGAAGTGTTGGTACACCCAAATCCATGCGAGTGCGTTTTGCACCGTGGACGTCGGAACCTGTGATGAGGTCATCAACGATTACGGAAAGCGCAGCACCCAAGAAGACGGAAACAATTGCAGGTGGAGCTTCATTTGCGCCAAGGCGGTGATCGTTTCCAGCAGATGCAACAGACATGCGGAGAAGGTCTGCATGCGAGTCAACAGCGGCAACAAGGCAGGCAAGGAAGACCAAGAAGCGAAGGTTCTCGCCAGGTTTATCACCAGGCTCAAGCAGGTTCTCGTTGTCTGCAGAGAGCGACCAGTTGTCGTGCTTACCAGAACCGTTGACGTACTCAAAGGGTTTCTCGTGCTCAAGGCAGGCAAGACCGTGATGTGTTGCAAGAAGCTTGAGCTTCTCCATGGTCAGGAGGTTGTTGTCAATAGCAAGTGCACCTTGCTCAAAGACAGGTGCAAGCTCATGCTGGCAAGGAGCAACCTCGTTATGCTTGGTCTTTGCAGGGATGCCCAGCTTCCAGAGCTCGTCATCAAGCTCTTTCATGAAGTTGTTGACGGTTGGACGAATGGCGCCAAAGTAGTGCTCGTCAAGCTCTTGGCCCTTGCTTGGCTCACAACCAAAGAGGGTACGACCGCAAAGGATAAGGTCAGGGCGCTGCTCAAAGTCTTCCTCTTTGATAAGGAAGTACTCCTGCTCAGGGCCAATGTTTGTAACAACGCGAGAAGGCTCTTGTCCAAAAAGTGCAAGAACGCGCTTGGCCTGCTTCTCTAGGGCAACCTGAGAGCGAAGTAGCGGAGTGCGCTTGTCCAGAGCTTCTCCGGTGTATGAAATAAATGCTGTTGGAATGCAGAGAACTTCATCTTTGATGAAGGTTGGGCTTGCAGGATCCCAAACCGTGTAACCGCGAGCCTCAAAGGTGGCGCGCAGACCGCCAGAAGGGAAGCTTGATGCGTCAGGCTCGCCCTGTACCAGCTCTTTTCCCGAGAAGGACATCAAAATGGTGCCGTTTCCCTGAGGAGTCATAAAGCTGTCGTGCTTCTCGGAAGTAATGCCTGTGAGAGGCTGGAACCAGTGGGTGAAGTGAGTAGCACCTTTTTCTAGCGCCCACTCTTTCATGGCATGCGCAACCTCGTTTGCAATGTCGAGGTCAAGCGGCTTGCCGTCCTGGATGACACTACGAAGTTTCTTGTACGTTGGCCTTGGCAGGCGTTCTTGCATGTCTGCGTCGGTAAAGAGAAGTGAGCCAAATTCCTGAGAAACTTTGTCGTGAGCCACAGCCCCTCCTTGTGGGTAAATGCTGGCAGTTAGTCTGTTTTCTCGCGTGCTAGGCACGTTATGTTGGTTGTTATTTTCGCACGTTTGCCACTGAGAGAGTGGCGAGGATGCAAACAGAAACATAACGATTACAAAAAATTTTGGCCGCCGCCAGAAGAGATGTGGGCTTTGTTTCCGTGGGCTCTGGCGCGCATAAGCGGAGGAAGTCTTAGTACAATAGAGGCACACAAACTAAGAGGAGCAGGTATGTCTGATACTACTATGCCAGTTGATACTACAGATCAAAACGACGCTGCATCAACTAAAGAAGATGCAGCTAAACCACGTAGAACCATTGCTGTTATTGACGGAAACTCGCTCATGCATCGAGCGTTCCATGCAATCCGTCAGCCTATGGCAGCACCAGATGGAACGCCAACTGGAGCGCTCTTTGGCTTCTTCAACATGTTTATCAAGCTTGTTGAGTCCTTCTCGCCAGATGGTGTCATTTGTGCGTTTGATAAGGGCAAACCACAGGTTCGCATTGATATGTTGCCTCAGTACAAGGCTCAGCGTCCTCCTATGGATCCTGCTTTGCACGCGCAGTTTCCTGTAGTCAAAGAGCTGCTCAAAACGCTGGACGTTCCTGTCTGCCAGCTTGAAGGCTGGGAGGGCGATGACATCTTGGGTACCCTTGCCCGCCGTGGTGAGGCTGAGGGTTACCAGATGCTGCTCTTCACGGGTGACCGCGATATGTACCAGCTCTCCACAGAAAACGTCAAGATTGTTTCTACGCGCAAAGGCGTCTCTGACGTTTCAATTATGACGCCAGAGACTGTGGCAGATCTCTATGCAGGTATTACGCCAGAGCTTGTTCCAGATTTTTATGGCCTTAAGGGAGATTCTTCCGACAACATTCCAGGCGTTCCCGGAATTGGCCCCAAGAAAGCTGCTGCGCTGATTGTGGAGTATGGCTCGCTTGACCAGGTCATTGCTCACGCTGACGAGGTCAAGGGCAAGGTGGGAGAAAACCTTCGCGCCCATATTGATGACGCGCTGCTTTCCCGTAAGGTTGCAACTATTCGCACTGATGCGCCGCTTGATATCAACCTGGACGACGCTCAGTTCCCAACATTTGATCCAAATGACGTGGTCAAGGCCTTCTCGGCTTTGGGCTTTACAGGCATGACCTCAAGGCTTGCTCGCATGGCTGGTGGCTCTGCCGCTGGCGCAGTTGCACAAACCGCCTCTGCTACACCTGCACTTCCTATTCCGTCAGAGTTTTTGCAGGCAGGAGACGCATCTGCCGCTCTGACCGCTGCACTTGAGAACCAGGAATGGATCGGCGTTGCAGAAGACTCTGCCGCCGAT
Organism: Lancefieldella parvula; assembly: GCA_023300185.1. Classification (GTDB taxonomy): domain Bacteria; phylum Actinomycetota; class Coriobacteriia; order Coriobacteriales; family Atopobiaceae; genus Lancefieldella. The sequence goes on along the minus strand of CP097092.1, from coordinate 1,314,050 downwards.
GCTGGCGCGCTCTTTAGCCTTTCTCGCACACTTTGGGTGTCTACAGAAAAGGCACTTCTCAAATTTGAGGGTGAAAACGCCACCGCAGCACTTTTGCGTATTTTGCGAGAAGCCCGTGTTGCTGCAGACGATGTCAAGGCGCTGCTACACGAGGTAAGCCCTGTTGATTCGTCCGAGCCACAGAAACTGGATATTGAAACCATTGATTCTGACCGAATCTTTGATACGGGCGTTGCCGCGTATCTGCTTGAGTCTGATCGTTCAAGTTTTGATATTAATGGCTTGGTTGAACTGTACTTTGGCTCTGAGCTTCCTGAGCCTACAGATGAGATTCCTGCTGCAGCACTAAGAGCAGTAGCTGCTAGGGCTCTTGTGCCTGTACTCACTAAAAAGCTTGAAGATGACGGTTCTTTGGAGCTCTTTACTTCACTAGAGATGCAGCTTTTGCCTGTACTTGCTGCGATGGAGCGTCGTGGTCTCTACGTTGATCCTCAAAAACTTGCTCAGCAGTCTGCCCAGCTAGCGGAAGATATTGCGCAGCGCGTGGCAAGCATTCACCAGACCGCAGGCGAGGACTTCAACTTGGATTCTCCAAGCCAGCTTTCGCATATCTTGTTTGATGTGCTTAAACTTCCAACCTATGGCCTCAAAAAGACGCGCACTGGTTTCTACTCCACCAACGCAAAGGTTCTAGGAGAGCTGGCGCAGGAGTACCAGATTGTTGCTGACGTTCTTGAATATCGTGAGCGCGCCAAGATCAAATCAACCTATCTCGATGCACTTCCTGCACTTATTCGTGGCGATAAGCGCATTCACACCACGTTCAACCAGACCGTTGCTGCAACGGGCAGACTTTCCAGCTCTGATCCAAACCTGCAGAACATTCCTACCCGCTCTGAGCTGGGACATCGTGTCCGTACTGCCTTTACCGTTCCCGAGGGCAGTGTGTTTCTCGCCTGCGACTACTCCCAGATTGAGCTGCGCTTGCTGGCACATCTTTCAGCTGACGAGCACCTGGTAGCAGCATTTAACTCTGGTGCTGATTTCCACGCCGCAACTGCCGCACGTGTCTTTGGCGTGCCTGTTGAAGAGGTTACTCCAGCACTTCGTAGCCGTGCTAAGGCAGTTAACTTTGGCATTGTCTATGGTCAGCAGGCCTTTGGTCTGGCAACGTCTCTGAAGATTTCCCGCAAGGAAGCGCAAGAGATGATTGACCGCTACTTTGACGCATATCCTGGTGTTCGTGCATACCTTGACGATTCCGTCCGCACTGCTCACGAGACTGGTTATGCGGTTACCATGTACGGCCGCAAGCGCCACATTAGAGAGTTCAATCAGTCAAATCGCCAGCTCATTGCCTTTGGCGAGCGCACTGCTATGAATCACCCTATGCAGGGAAGTGCTGCAGACATTATCAAAATTGCAATGATTAATGTCGAGAAACGCCTGCGTGATGAGGGTCTTGCGTCAAAGCTGATTCTTCAGATTCACGACGAACTTGACTTGGAAGTTCCAGAGTCAGAGATTGAGACAGTCTCTGCGTTGGTAAAAGAGACCATGGAAGACGTTGTTACCCTGCGTGTCCCTCTGATTGCTGATGTCAGCTATGGCTCCAATTGGGCTGAGGCAAAGTAAACACGTAAGAGGCGCGTTCTAGAGGAGATTTGGTATGGAGGCTGCAACCTCATATATGCACGTCACAGTCTATACAGACGGTGCGTCTCGAGGAAACCCTGGTCCTGGTGGCTACGGGGCCGTGCTTCTATATACCGATCCCTCCGGCCAGCAGCATACAAAAGAGTTCAGCCAGGGTTATAAATCCACTACAAATAACCGAATGGAGCTCCTCGGCGTCATTGTTGCACTTGAAGCGCTTAAGCGTCCCTGCCAGGTTGAGCTCTATTCCGATTCAAAGTACGTAGTTGATGCGTTTAATCAAAAATGGGTCTCGGGGTGGATTAGAAAAGGCTGGAAAACGGCTTCTAAAGAGCCTGTCAAAAACGTAGACCTTTGGAAGCGTTTGCTTTCCGCCATGGAAGACCATGAGGTAAGTTTTAAGTGGGTCAAGGGCCACGCAGGTCATCCGCTTAACGAGCGCTGCGATCAGCTGGCAACTGAGGCTGCTGACGGCTCCAATCTTCTTGACGACCAAGGCTTCTTCGCGGATCAGCCATTGCTGTAACCCTAGACGCATAGGGCGAGAAGCCCTTCTCGCCCTACGTGCTCTCTACAAGAAAACAGCCGCCTGAGTGGGCGGCTGTTCTTAGTTGCATGAGGCGATTAACTTTTAGTAGCCAAATACGGCATAGCCAACAAGGCCTGGTCCCGTATGGACAACAAGGTCCGAGCCAGCCTCGACATACCTAAAGTCGGTGACATTAGGGATTGCTTCTTTAATCATGGCTTCCATTTCGGAGTAAATGATATTTGGCGCAGAGCAGCAAATTCCCACATGGACGCGGTCAAATTGCTGAGCAAAGGCTGCTCCTAGAGCAATCTGTCCTGCAAGAGACTTCTGCCAACCGCGAGTCTTCTTGGCAATGGTGTATTTGCCGTTCTCATCGCAGGTAAGAACAGGTTTGATGTTCAACATGGAACCAATGCGATAAATTGCCTCAGAAATGCGGCCACCCTTACGTAGATACTCAAGACTTGGAACAGAGAAGTATACGCGTGTGTTCAGAGATGCCTGATCAAGTTTGGCGCCAATCTCCTCAAGAGAAAGACCCTGATCAATAAGGCGTTGAGCCTCAATAACAATAAGGCCAGAAGCAATACCAATGTTTTTGGTATCAACAACATAAATAGGGAAGTCTGTAATGGACTCTGCAATCATGCGAGCAGTATCGCAGGTAGCGGAAAGTCCAGAGGAGATAGCAACGTAAACAGCACCCTCGTACCCTGCTGCTTTTGCATCATCAAAGGCAGCTTTAATGCCCTCAGGAGAAGGAAGTGAAGTCTTTGGAACCTCTTCTTCAAAGCGAGCAACAAGCTCTGCTGGTGTGATGGTAATACCAGACTCGTAGGAAGAGCCGTCAGAATAGTTAATGCGAAGTGGGGTGATACGAATATTGTGTTCAGCAACAAAATCAGGTGGGACATTAGTTCCTGAGTCTGTGATGATGGCAATTCGCTTAGTGTCCATTATCCGCTCCAAATATATACGTGCTACAAGTAGCTAAACGTTGACTTTCTATTACCTACATTTTACATAGAGATATACCCCGTTTTCTTGAGATATGACAAGTTGCCCTCAACGGTAGGTAGACGGTACACTAGGCATATACATCGAGAAAAACTTTCATAGCTAACGGTCAATACCATTTAGATAAAGAGAGAACGGCAGATAATGTCTAGTATTTATAGAGAGCCCGCAGTTGTAAGAAGAATTAGTCAGCGCTCTTCTCTAAAGAAAATCACCTCTAACAGCACTATTGCAGCAGCAGTCATGGTGCTTGCAGCTCTTATTGCGCTTGTAGTTGCCAACTCACCTGCTCATGAGGTGGTTCGAGAAATTCTTGAAGTGCAAATGAGTTTCTCGCTTGGAATGATTCATGCACATATGGCTCTAGAAACCTTTGTGAATGACTTCCTTATGGCAATCTTCTTCTTGCTTGTAGGTATTGAGCTCAAGTATGAAGTAACTGTTGGCCAGCTCAGAAAGCCAAGACAGGCAATGCTTCCTATGCTTGCGGCTGTTGGTGGCGTTGCAGTTCCTGCTCTTATTTATCTGGCGCTTAACGCAAGCACTGCCCCTCATGGATGGGCAACACCAATTGCAACCGATATTGCCTTTGCGCTTGGCGTTATGTCGCTCTTAGGAAACAGAATTAGTCCGCAGACTAAGGTGTTCTTCCAGACACTTGCTATTGCCGACGATATCCTGGCTATTGTGGTCATTGCGCTTTTCTATGGTCACACGCCAAATATTGCCTGGTTAGCAGCTTCTCTTGGTGTTCTTGTTATTTTGTGGGGAATGAATCGCCTAAAGATTTATTCTTCTGGTCCGTATTTGCTTGTTGGTTTGGTTCTCTGGGTCTGCATGTACCACTCGGGAATTCATGCTACTCTTGCAGGCGTTCTTCTTGCCTTCTTCTTGCCATCTCACTCTGATGTTCGCTTGAGCAAGCTGGGAAGCTGGCTTTCAAGGCGCGCTCGTGAGCTTGATGATCACTACGATGATGAGCATCACGTTTTGGGTCAGCATGACTTTACACATGGTGCTAACTCAATTGAGCAGGTCATGCACCACGTAACTCCACCACTTCAGCGTGTTGAGCACTATATTTCTGTCTTTGTAAACTTTGTTGTTCTGCCTATCTTTGCGTTTGTAAATGCACAGATTACGCTGGTAGGTGCTGATTTTGGTGCGCTTCTTAGCAGTAACATTGCTCACGGCGTATTCTTTGGCGCCGTTCTTGGAAAGCCATTGGGAATTATTCTTGTGACATTCCTGTTGGTAAAGGTTAAAATCTGCAAACTTCCTGCAAAGGTTGACTGGATTCAGATTACAGCCGTTGGTCTTATGGGTGGCTTAGGCTTTACCATGTCAATTCTTATTTCTAACCTTGCATTCCCAGATGCAGGGAGATTCTTGCAGCTAAAGTAGCCGTTCTTGCTGCATCATTTGCTTCAGCTATCTTGGGCCTACTTTTTGTACATATCGCAGAGTTTCACAAGCGTCAAAAGAACAGCTTAAGGAAGACGCGTAAAAATGACCTAATGAGCGTACGATCTTTCTATCCTTGACTATTAAAATGCAGAGCCCCACAAAATAATACGCAGAAGTTATTAAAAAACTGGCGCGTAGAATGTTCACTCCGCCTATTGAGGCCTCTTGCCCTGCAGGAGAGAGACACATCAAGACAATGGTGAATAGCCATATAAGAAGTAAACAAATATTGACTATCTTATTAATAAGACAAGCTATTGGAGTAGAAGCATCAAAAAATATGCCTCTATTAAAGATGCTAATGAAAAAATCTTTCCAAGAGTCATACATGACGAGCCTCCAACTTGTTAGAAAAAGACCCCGTATATATGCAATTTTATCACTTATATAAAATCAATAAACTATGGTTACTCAACCGTGCCGTAGGTAAAGCCCCAACCGTGTGCCGTAACAATTGAGTTAATCTGATCGCAGAGGCGAGCGCGGACATATGTGCCCGACGGAATCAACTCAATAACTTCTTGCAAATCTTCTTCAAGATCATCTACTTCAGCTTGAATCAGCACGTCAACCTTAGTGACTGTGCCCGAAGGTTTGCGCTTATAAAGATTATCAACAAGGTGCTGGAGCTCGCCATATGCCTCCGAGCGCATGCCAGGCTGTGCAGAATTTGCCATGATTCTCCTTGTCGCGTTGATTTTTAAATCACCTATACTTTGTATCACGCAGAGACCGAAAAGGGGAGTGTCATGTTTGAGCTAGTTTCTCGCGAGCTGTTCCAGCCAAAGTCAACCTCTGAGCAAAACGCTTATCAGAAGATGAGCGATGCTGAGCTTAACCAGGCTCTTGAGCTTATTGGACAAGAAGCTCGTGCACTTGGCGAGAAAAACCTCAAGCTTGATATGGCTCGCGGAAAGCCAAGCCCTGCACAGACGGCGCTGTCTAAGCCTATGCTTGACGAGCTGAACTCTGCTTCTGACCTGACTGACAGCGGCTCTTTTGCAGACAACTATGGAGACCCTTGGGGTCTTCCTTCTGCGCGAGCCTTCGCTGCAGAGCTCACAGGTGTACCTGCTGATCAGGTCATTGTAAATGGCTCTTCTAGCCTTAACCTTATGCACGACATTATTTCTCATGCCGTAACCCACGGTCTTGCTGGTCAGCCTTCTTGGGCAGAGCAGATGGCGGCTGCAAAGGCTCAGGGCACTACGCTCAAGTTCCTGTGCCCTGCTCCAGGCTATGACCGCCATTTTGCTATTACACAGCATTACGGACTTGAAAACGTTGCCGTACCTATGACTGAAGACGGTCCAAATATGGACGTGGTCAAGGAGCTTGTTGAGAACGACAGCTCTGTTAAAGGAATTTGGTGCGTACCACGTTTTGCTAACCCTACCGGTATCACCTATTCAGATGAGGTTGTCCGTGCGTTTGCAAACCTCAAACCTGCAGCTCCTGACTTTAGAATCTTCTGGGATAACGCCTACGCAATTCACGCCTTTGTACCAGAATCTGAGGCTCCTCAGCTCCTCAATATCTTTGATGCACTTGCAGAGGTTGCTGCAGATGATGCTCAAAAGAACCTGGTTATTGCTTTTGCCTCAACGGCAAAGGTAACCTTCCCAAGCTCAGGCATGGCATGGGTTGCCGCAAGCCCTGCGGACATTAAAGAAATCCAGAGCGCGTTCAAGGTTGCTCGAGTTTCTCCCGAGAAAATCTCTCAGCTGGCGCATGTACGTTTCCTCAAAGATGCTCAAGGCATTGAAGCTCATATGCAAAAGCATGCCGAGCTGCTTCGACCACGTTTTGAACTGGTGGAACGCAAACTGCAGGAGGGTCTGGGAGATTTAGGTGTTGCAACCTGGTCTCATCCTAAGGGCGGCTATTTTGTCTCGTTTGATGGTCCTGTTGGCTCTGCACGCGCAATTGTTTCTCGCGCCAATGAGCTGGGCGTTACCATGACACCTGCAGGAGCTACATGGCCAGCCGGTAAAGATCCTTTTGATACTAATATCAGAATTGCTCCAAGTTACCCAACGTTGGAAGAGCTTGATGCAGCACTTGATGTCTTTATTGTTGCTGTTAAACAGGTAAGTGCTCGACTTGCAAAAGTTGATCGTGGCCAGAGCGTCTGGGGATAGCTTGTGTAACTTTGGTATTTCCTTTGAAAGTAGGCCCATTCTGCCGTATCTTGATTAGTTATGTTTAGAAAAAGCGATTGGATGTTGAATGCCAACTAATACTTCAAAGCCAGAACTTACACCAGAACAGAAGGCAGAAAAAGAGCTGGTTGCCATGGCAAACCAGACAGCAAAAAAGAAGGCAAAGGACCGCAAGCCCGATGAGGCTCCTAAAAAGCCAGGTCCTTCTACAGGCATGAAGATTGCTATTGGCGTATTCTCGCTCTTTATTGCTATTTCTATGATGTTGCCTTCTCTTGCCAGCATTTTCTCTAACTCTCAAAAGCAGCATCAGACTCAGCAGAATTCTCCTGAGGCTATTAACCAGGTCTATCAGAAGCAGGCAGAAGAAAAAGAGTCTGCCATTCAGTCCAATCCAGATAATCTACCAGCACATCTTGATTTGGCTCGTACGTATTTAGGTTGGGGAATGGCGCTTAAGAGTTCTTCTCAAGATGATTCTGTTCAGAAGCAGTCTTTGCAGCTGATTAACAAAGCAATTGCTGAGTACGATACGTATCTTGCTTCAAATGATTCTGATGAGGTTCGTGTTGATAGGGCTATTGCGCAGTTCTATGCAGGAGACCAAACAGGTGCTGTTGAGGCGCTTAAGGCAGTAACAGATCGCTCTCCAGACTATGCTAACGGTTGGCTTAATTTGGGAATGATGTATCGTGTTACTGATCAAGTAGATCTTGCAAAAGAGGCACTGCAGAAGGCAATTGAGAAAGATTCCGATAATAGCGCCGGTGTGAGGGATAATGCACAGAAAGTTCTTGATGCATTAAACGGAAACACCTCTACCTCTTCAAATAACACCAAGTAAGGAGGAGTTATGGCACTAGAAATAAGCTCTGAAATTACAGATGAAAAGGCCATTATTCGCATTGAGGGCGAGGTAGACGTATCAAACGCCTCTGAGCTTCGTGATGCTTTGGATACTGCGCTCGCCGATGGAGCAAAAGAAGTTGAAGCTGATTTTGCTGAGGTAGCTTATATTGATTCGACGGGCATTGGCGTTTTAGTGGGTGCCGCACATCGAGCACAAGAGAGTGGTTCTGTGCTTGTTGTTGCAAATCCTCAGAAAAACGTGGAGCGTGTCTTTACGCTTCTTGGGGTTGATAAAGACCTTAACGTTCGCAAGTAGGTTTGGTAACTTGCAAGCTCTTTGATGAAACGGTTCAAAGAGCTTGTTTATGTTTGTTCCAGAAAGGTATTGCTTGTGTTTGGCATTGGAGAAACAGAGCTCGTACTAATTTTGCTCTTTGCATTTTTAGTATTTGGTCCTGATAAATTACCTGGTATGGGTCGCACGCTTGGTCGTGCTCTTAGACAGTTCCAGAACGCTCAAGAAGGCTTTAATAAAGTTGTCCGTGCAGACTTACTTGATCCTGCAGCGGATGCACTTCACGAGAAACCCAAGCGCTCCGAGCAGCTCAAAAATGCTGCATCTGATGCTGACCGCGAGGATACTGACCATCAGGAGACCTTTGCTGAGCGTCGTGCTCGCCTCAAGGAAGAGCGTGAGGCAGCTGAGAAGGCTGCTGCTGAGGCAGCTGAGCAGAGTAAGCAAGCTGAGCAGACCCAGGAGGCTGAGCAGCCAGAGGCCGCTTCTGCTGAAGAAGCTCCTGCAGCTGCACCACAAGCTACGTCTTCTGTTGCTTTCTCCGATGATTCTACAGAGGTAACTGAGCACGTGGCACCTAAGGCTGCAGAAGAAACTCCTGCTGCAGCTCCATCTGCAAAAGACCTCTATAACCTTGGATCTGCACGTTCTTCTCGCTCTATGGCAGAAGACAAGAAAGAAGAAGTTGCTGGAGAGGAGGGAGAAAGCCAGGACGCATAAGTCCAGCTTTCGTGTGTAATGCCTATTACTCCAGCTCGTATGCCACTTTTTGATCACCTGGGAGAACTCCGTCGCCGCGTGACCATTGTGGTGGTTTCGCTTTTTGTTACTGCAATCATTATTTATTTTGCAACACCTGCATTGATTGAGATCTTGATTGACCCTATCAGGGAGTTTTTAACCGATGGTAAGCTTACGGTTATCTCGGTCCTTGGCGGCTTTAGTATCAGGTTTAAGGTAGCTTTCTTCTTCTCGGTGATTATCTGCACACCTATTATCATCTGGGAGATTATGGCTTTCTTCTTGCCTGCGCTTAACGCTAAAGAGCGCAAGTGGGTTGTTCCTACCGTAGCCGCTATGATTACCTTGTTCTTCTTGGGCATGTTGTTCTGCTACTTTATCATTTTGAACACTGCAATTGGTTGGATGATTGGTCAGTCGCAGGAGTTTGCAGGAACCATTAACGAAGCAAGCGATTATCTCAACATTATTATGATGTTTGAGATTGGCTTTGGCGTTGCGTTCCAGCTTCCACTGGTCATCTTCTACCTGGCTATTCTTCACCTTGTTCCTTACAAGGACATGCGTGAGCAGTGGCGCTACGTCTATGTTGGTCTGATGATTCTTTCTGCAGTAGTTACTCCTGACGCATCGCCTGTCACCATGATTTTGATGTTTGCAGCTCTTATCCTGCTGTACGAAGTTGCTCTGGCAGTTGCTCGTTACGTCATTATTGCCCGCGATGGCAAGGCTGCTCTTAAGTGGAGCCGCGAGGACTACGAGCAGCATGAGCTGGACAAAATCTAGTAATTTCGCCTTTTACTTTGGAGAGTGTTGTTCTTTGATTCTAGTTGTTACCGAGAAAAACGACGCAGCGCAGCAGATTGCTCGCCTTCTGTCTGAATCGGGTAAGCCTGAGACAGACAAGGTATACAACACTCCTGTTTATCGTTTTAGACGTGGCGGAGAAGACCATGTTGCTATTGGTCTTCGCGGTCATATTCTGCAGCCTGATTTTCCTTTGGCTCTCAAGTTTGACAAGGAAGAGGGCTGGTACGGAGAAACTGCAGAAGGGGAGCACCTTCCTGCAGATGTTCCAGATGGCCTTGAGCGTCCTCCTTATAAGGTTAAGCGCAAGCCTTTTATGGCAGATGGCGTTGACCTTAAGGGCTGGAAAATCCCCAGCTTGCCCTATTTGATTTGGGCTCCTGTAGATAAACAACCTGCAGAAAAAGAGATTATTCGCGCCCTCAAGAACCTTGCTAAGAAGGCAGAGTCTGTCATTATCGGCACAGACTTTGACCGAGAAGGTGAGCTTATCGGTTCTGATGCGCTTGCTCAGGTTCTCTCGGTTAACCCTAACTTGGCAGTGTTCCGTGCTCGCTACTCTGCCTTTACCAAGACAGAGATTGAGACCGCCTTCAATAACCTGGTGGACCTTGATTACAACTTGGCTGCAGCAGGCGAGTCCAGACAGTATATCGACCTCATTTGGGGTGCGGTGCTGACCCGTTACCTGACCACTGCACGTTTTGGTGGTCTGGGCAATACACGCTCTGCTGGTCGTGTTCAGACTCCTACGCTGGCACTTGTTGTTGAGCGTGAGCGTGAGCGCCTGGCATTTAAGCCAGAAGACTATTGGGTTATTTCTGGTGTTGCTGCTCCAGAAGATGATGCGGAAGCAACCTTTAAGATGGTTCACCAGACCGCAAGATTCTGGGATCAGGCAGAAGCAGATGCAGCTTACGCCGTTGTTAAAGATCAAACACAGGCAACGGTTGTCGAGATTGAATCTCGTAGCAGAAAGCAGCAGCCACCAGCTCCATTTAACACCACATCGCTGCAGGCGGCTGCAGCTGCAGAGGGTATCTCGCCAGCTAGAACTATGCGTTTGGCAGAGTCTTTGTACATGGACGGCTTGATTTCATACCCACGTGTTGATAACACGGTCTATCCAAGTTCGCTTGACTTGAAGGATTGTGTTCGCACGCTGTCTGCGGTTCCTCAGTATGCTCCTACCTGCAAAAAGCTCTTGGGTCAGTCAAAGCTGCACGCAACGCGTGGCAAGCAGGAGTCTACCGACCACCCACCAATTTATCCAACAGCGGCAGCAAATCCAGATGCTTTGCAGCCCGCAGCTTGGAAGCTCTATAACCTGATTGCTCGAAGGTTCCTTGCAACCCTTATGGGTCCAGCTACTATGAGTGGCACTAAGATTACGCTTGATGTTGCAGGTCAGCCCTTTGTTGCAAACGGAACGGTCTTGGCTGAGCCAGGCTTTAGAGAGATTTATCCCTTTGGCCTTAAGAAAGACGATCAGATTCCTGATGTCGGCGAGGGAGAGATTGTCTCTATTAAGTCTTTGTCGCTTGATGCAAAGCAGACAGAGCCACCTGCTCGCTATAGCCAGGGCAAGCTTATTCAAGAGATGGAGAAGCGCGGTCTGGGTACAAAATCTACGCGTGCCTCCATTATTGATACGCTCTACCAGCGTAAATACCTCAAGAATGATCCTGTTGAGCCAAGTCAGCTTGGTATGGCAATTGTTGATGCGCTCTCGCAGTTTGCACCACACATTACCTCGCCTGATATGACAGCAGAGCTTGAGTCCGATATGACAAGCGTTGCTGAGGGCAAAGATACACGTGATGGCGTTGTTACCCACTCAAGAGCCCTGCTTGCAGGCATGATTGATACGCTCATTGACCACAAAGAAGACCTGTCTGAGGCCATTGCTGATGCAGTTACTGCTGATGCAAAGGTGGGAACCTGCCCTAAGTGTGGCAAAGACTTGGTTGCTAAGAGCTCTCTGAAGACTCGTGGAAGCTTTGTTGGCTGCATGGGTTGGCCAGACTGCGATGTTACCTATCCACTGCCTCAGGGACGCGTTGAGCCGCTTGAGGGAGAGGCTGGTGTCTGCCCAGAGTGTGGTGCTCCTCGCGTAAAGGTTCAGCCGTTTAGACAGCGTGCGTATGAGACTTGCATCAATCCTGCTTGTCCTACAAACGCGGAGCCAGATCTTATTGTGGGCGAGTGCCCAACCTGCAAGGCAAATGGCAAGCATGGGGACCTGGTGGCTCATAAGTCAGAGCGCACAGGTAAGCGCTTTATTCGCTGTACCAACTACGAGGAGTGTGAGACTAGCTATCCTCTGCCTGCTCGCGGAAAGCTCGAGAAGACCGATGAGGTCTGCCCAGATTGCGGCGCTCCTATGGTGGTTGTTACTACCCAGAGGGGTCCTTGGAAGCTCTGTCCAAACTACGATTGCCCTGGTAAAGAAAAGAAAACTGCCTCGCGTAGAGGCGCTCGTAAGAGTACTAAGAGCACCAAATCCACCAAGGCAGCAAAAAAGTAAACGTATGACGGTGCATCGAGAGGTGCACCGTTTTCGGAAGAACGAGCGTCCCTCTCCAACGCCCGCTCCATACGTATTTTTACCCATTTTTGAGCACTTTTCATGTGGAAATGCGCAAAACCTTTAGAATATTCATGGCGAGAAACACAATCTGCCTGTATCGTGAGATAGTTAAGAGGGAGGGAAGCATGAACAAAGACGCACGTACATCTCAAGGCCTGTTTATCACGCTTGAAGGCGTTGATGGCTGTGGCAAGTCAACACAAGCTTCTCTTCTGCGAGAAGATCTTGAAGCTCTTGGCTTTGACGTGGTCTTTGTTCGTGAGCCCGGTGGAACTGTTATTTCTGAGCAGATTAGAGGTGTGGTACTTAATCCAGAAAACGGCATGATGTGCGATGAGTGTGAGCTGTTGCTCTATGAAGCAAGTCGTGCCCAGCTGGTAGGAGAGGTTATCCGACCAGCTTTAGCTGCGGGCAAAGTTGTCTTGTGTGATCGCTTCTATGACTCCACCTTTGCCTATCAAGCAGCTGGTCGCGGTCTTGATACAGACCTCGTGCATCGTGCAAATCGTTTGGGAAGCTGTGGGGTTTCTCCTGATAGAACCCTTGTCTTTATGCTTGAGCCAACAGTTGCTCATGCGCGTGCTACGCAAAATGACGCCGATAGACTAGAAGCAGAAGGTGTTGCCTTCCAGGAGCGAGTTTTTGCTGGTTATAAGCAACTTCTGCAAGATGAGCCTGAGCGTGTAAAAGCTGTTGATGCAGATGGCACAATTGATGAGGTTCGCGCACGTACTCGTCAGCTGTTGGCAGATCTTATTCCTGGTATTTGTGAGCTTGGTGAGTGACGCGTTTATGACTCAAGAGAGCACACATACTACTCAAAACACCTATCCACTTCCTCAGGCACTTACCCGTCTTCAGGATCAACCTCAAGTTCAAAATCTGCTTGCACGTGCACTTCATGAGCACAAGCTTGGCCACGCCTATCTGTTTGTAGGAGCTCCTGGCTCTGGTAAAGGTCTTGCAGCTAAAGCTTTGGCGCAGTGCGTGCTTTGCGCTCAAGGCGGTGATGCTGCCTGTGACGACTGCATTCGTATTTCTCGCGGTACTCACCCTGACGTTCACGTACTTACTCCAGCTTCCGCAAATGGCTATCTTATTGAGCAGATTCGTCAGCTCATCGCTGATGTTAGTCTGGCGCCTATGCGCTCAACTCATAAGATTTACGTGATTGACCGCGCTGATTTGCTCAGAGAAAATTCTGCAAATGCACTGCTCAAAACTATTGAAGAGCCACCTGCAGACACCATCTTTATTCTGTCTGCACGTTCTTCTTCTGCGGTGCTTCCCACCATTGTTTCTCGTTGTCAGGTAGTTGCGTTTAGAACGCTCACTGACGCTGCTGCTAAAGCCGCTATTATGCGAGAGATTTCCGCCACAGAGCAGGAAGCTCGTATTGCGCTTGCAGCAACAGGAACCCCTGGTAGAGCTGTGGAGTTTTTGCAATCTTCTACGCGCAAAAACATCCGCAGACAGCTTATTGATGTTTTTGGCAACCTGCTCAGAAATGACTCGTGGGATGTACTCACTTCCGCAAAAGAGCTGATAGAAGCTGCAAAAATCCCTTTAGGGGATGTAAAGCGAGCTCAAGAAGAGGCCCTCGCTCAAAATGAAGACTTTCTTACCAGCGCTGCGTTAAAGCAGGTTGAGGCGGCAAATAAGCGAGAACTCACAGCGCGCGAGCGTTCGGGTATCATAGAAATGTTGGCAATTCTGGAATCGCTTCTTCGCGACGTACTTTTATGTTGCGAAGCGGTTGATGAAGAGATAGTAAATACGGATGCAGCAGGCATTATTGACCGCGTTGCATCTCAAACTCATACTCAGGGTGTTTTGGGGGCTCTTGCTGCGGTGCAAGAGGCTCAATACAACCTGGATCGCTCTGTTTCTCCCCAGCTAACTCTTGAGGTTATGCTGCTGCATATCAAGGAGGCACTTACATGCCCACCGTTGTCCCGGTGAAATTTGAATACGCCGCGCGCGACCTTTGGTTTGATCCAAAGGAGTCCGGCGTTCTTGAAGGTGACCACGTTATTTGTCAGACCGAGCGCGGTCTAGAGATTGGTCTTGCTGTAGCTGATCCTCGTGAGATTTCTCAGGAGGAATTTGAGTACAAGACAAATAAAGCCGAGCTCAAAGACGTTGTCCGTGTAGCAACTGAAGAAGACCTTTCTCGCGCAGAAGAGCTTGCCGCTAAGGGCGAGGCTGCGCTTCCTGTGTTCAGGAAGTTTGCTGTTCAAGAAGAACTTGAGATGAAGCCTATTGGCGTCGAGTACCTTTTTGATGGCGAGAAGGTCGTGTGTTACTTCTCGGCTGATGATCGCGTGGACTTTAGGCAGCTTGTGCGTGAGCTTTCTCATGAGCTTCACGAGCGCATTGATATGCGTCAGATTGGTGTCAGAGAAGAAGCAGCGGTTATTGGCGGTTATGGTCACTGCGGACAAGAGCTCTGCTGTAGAAGGTTTGGCCTTTCTTTTGAGCCAGTTTCTATTCGCATGGCAAAAGAGCAGGATTTGCCTCTGAACTCCACCAAGATTTCCGGTGCTTGCGGCCGCTTAATGTGCTGCTTGCGCTATGAGTTTGAAGCCTATCGCGACTTTAAGAACCGTGCTCCAAAGCGCAATGCTGTCATTGAGACTCCTCTGGGTATGGCAAAAATTGTTGAGTACAACACGCCAAAAGAGGAGATTGCGCTTCGTCTTGAGAGTGGCAAGGTGGTACGTATTCCTCTTGCTGACATGGACACATCTCCTGCGGCTCAGCAGAAGTCGGAAGACCTTGGCTGTTCTTGTAGGCCAGATAGCGTTTCTCGCGCTGCACTTGAGCGCCTTGAATCTGTTGAGGTTCAGATGGCGCTGGCAGAGCTTGATAGGGCAAACGGTCTGATTGTTGATGAAGAACCAGAGATTAACCCTGATCTCTTTGTCACAGAGACTCCAAGGCGCAAGCGTGAGCGCTCTGAGCAGAGCTCTGCAAATAGGCAGGAAAACGCCAAGAATTCTGGTGCAAGAAATGCCCGAGAAGAGCAGGGCGCTCAAAGTTCTTCTCGCACCCGTCGTGTAAGAACTTCAAAGAATGCTCAGGTCAACCCTGGTTCCAGTACGTTTGATGCTGCAACAGATACGCTGCGTCGTACCCGTCGCCGTCATCACGCAACAGAAGAGGGCACTGCACATACTCAGGCTCCTCAGAAGAATGAGCAGGGTACAGCTCCTGCACAGAAGCAGTCTCAGGGTAAGCGTTTTAGAAGGACAGATGCTCCTCAGGCACAACAGAAAGCTGATGAGGCACAGGCACCAGTTCGTGCAAAAAGGACTCGTCGTCCAGGTGATAGGGCGGGCATGAAGACCCAGAACGCTCCACAGAATACTTCTGGTTCTAACGGTGCACCTAACGCTGTATCTAGAGATGCTCAGCCACAAAACGCTGCACGTCGTAGACATAGAAGAGCTGGACGCGATGATCGCGGTCGCGGCTCGAAGGACAACGAGTAATGTATACGCTTAAGACTGAATATGCCTTTGACTCAGCGCATTTTCTTACAAACTACTACGGCAAGTGTGAGAATCTGCATGGTCATCGCTGGCATGTGACTGCCTGCATTTCAACTGCAGAGCTTGGTGAGTCTGGTACAGAAAAAGATATGGTTATGGACTTTGGCGTCTTTAAGCGTAAGGTTCGTGCGCTATGTGATTCTCTTGACCATACGTTTTTGATTGAAGAAGGTTCACTTTCTGAAAAGACGTTGGCCTGTCTTAAAGAAGAGGGTTTCTCGCTTACCATTTTGCCGTTTAGAACAACAGCAGAAAATCTAGCAAAGTATCTCTTTGAGCAACTTGAGTCAGAAGGTTTGCCCGTCTCTTCCGTTGAGGTTGATGAGACCCCTAACAATTGCGCCATTTATTCAAAAAATATGAAGTAACCTGTTGTTTTTTGAAGCTCGTGTGAGCAACATAACCTCGATGGGTATACTCTACGTATGTAGAGGTTTTATCTTTTGGCGAGGTGGAATTTCATGGCTCACGGAGCGTTGCGGGGTGTCAATTTAACCGGTTGGCTTACGCTTGAACCGTGGGTAACTCCTGAGCCGTTTGCACGCACAGGCTGCGTTGATGAAGCTCAGCTCATTAAAGCGCTGGGTGTTGAGGCCTACCACACTCTTGTTAAAGCGCATCGTTCTTCATTTATCCAGAGTTCTGACTTTGTCAGCATTGCCGCACGTGGTTTTAATGCGGTAAGAATTTCTGTGCCTTGGTACGTTTTTGACGAAGAAGCCGCAGGTACACCGTATGTAAGCTGCATTACTGAGCTTGATAGGGCTCTTGAATGGGCAGAAGAGCTTGGTCTACACGTTATTTTTGTGCTAGCAGTAAATCCAGGCCTGCCTGATGGCTTAAATGACCAGCCAGGTGGTGTTCCACGCACCAGAATTTCTGGAGAGAAGTCGCTTTCTATTCTGCACAAGCTTGCCCTTCACTACGCGCACCGCAGTGGTTTTTATGGCATCGAAGTAGCTGATGAGGTTAAGCCTCGCGTGCGCAAGGGTTTTAAGCTCACTGATGGAATCCCTGGTCACTCGCTTAGAAACTATTATCGCCGTGCGTATGAGACCATTAGATCTGTGGCAGGAGAAGAGCCTGTGGTCATTCTTCCAGATGGTGGCTGGCCTCAGGGATTTAGGCGTTTTATGAGCCAGCAGGCCTATCAAAACGTTTGGCTTGATGCACACCTTGATAAACCCTGCGAGGGAATTGATTGTTCAGGTCCTCGCGGTGTACAGCAGCTCATTGATAAAAACGAAGCGTATTTGAAGACTTCTGCTTCAGGCGGTCTGCCGGTCATGGTGGGTAAGTGGTCAGCATCACTTCCAAGCATTGACGGCGCTATGACGGCAGAGGGAAGAATTGCACTTGAGCGCATTTATACTTCCGGCCAGCTCAAAGTGTACAATACGTGTCCTGCATGGTTCTTCCAGACCTGGAAGACCTCTGCATTTTTGGCTGCATGGGACGCACGCGTTGCGCTTGCAACGTTTGAGAGGGGAATGCTCGAGTAATGACAGAATCTACTCTTTTAGCAGGTAAACTGTCTATTGTGGGCACGCCTATTGGTAACCTTTCGGACGCGTCACCGCGCGTTAAAGAAACGCTTGCAGCAGCAGATGTCATTTTGTGTGAGGACACGCGCGTGACCTCAAAGCTTCTCTCGGCATTTGACATTCATGTGCCACTGCAGCGCTGTGATCAAAATATTATTGAGTCGCAAATTGAGCCAACGCTTGAGAGGCTTCGCGCTGGTCAGCGTGTTGCGTTTGTGTCAGATGCGGGTATGCCAGGCATCTCTGACCCGGGTCAGCATTTGGTTGATGCGGCGCTTTCAGAAGGCCTTGCTACGGAGGTTATTCCGGGACCTTCTGCGGTGACCTGTGCGCTTGTTGCATCGGGCCTGGCAAGTGACCATTTCTTCTTTGAAGGTTTCTTGCCCAGAAAGCACGGACAGATTGTTCAGCGCTTGCAGCAGCTTGCGCAAATTCCTGGCACTATTGTGCTGTATGAGTCTCCGTTTAGGGTGCTCGCAACGGTTGAGGCTATAGCCGAGGTGTTTCCAACTAGGCAGGTGGCCCTTGTCAGAGAGCTTACTAAGCTGCACGAAGAAGTAGTGCGCGATGTGGCACCTTGCCTTGTTGAGACACTTGCTGCAAAAGAGAACCTCAAAGGCGAGTGTGTTTTGGTTATCGCGGCTCCCACAGATGAAGAGCTTGCCTCTGCATCATCGCAGGCAGAAGGAGAGTCTCAGCTCTCGCTTAAAGATGCAATAGAGGCTGGTCTTGCTGCTGGTACGAGAAAATCGGCCCTGGCTAAGGAGCTTGCTCAGAAGTTTGGTATTGCGCGTGACGAGGCATACCAGGCAATTCTTGCTCACGAGGCATAATCACCATACCAACACAAAGAACTCCCAGCATTTGCTCTGGTTCTATTTAATTTTTGAAAAGGATTTTGAGAGCGTGTTATGCTCACAATGACCATGCTTATGCAGTCAACGCTGACGGCTTTGTACAGGCTGACAGCACCGTGCAAGTAGACACAGATGAGATCAGTCGCTTAACTTCACTGCTATAAATAATGTTATTTTGCACTATGACGCTTAAAAGCGTAAAAATTCCTTACATTTTGGGTAAAAAATAGATACCATATTAAGACACCTTAAAAAGGTCACAAAAGGAGGAGGTAGTGGAGAATGAAAGAAAGGACACTGCTAATGCCGATATGGCCAGGGCTGGATATGACAGCGGAATATCGCAGAATGGCGAAGGAATCCAGAGCAGCGACTCAGAAGATGATTTCCAACAGGGTGATACAGATGTTGTACGCTCAGAAGAAAGACAACCAACAGCTGAAGAAGTAAATGCTAATGCTGAGATTCTTGAACATGATGTTGAAGATAAAGCAGCGATTATTGTTCAAGAGACTCATTGGAGCGGTATCTTACCGCCGCCTGATGTATTTGCTCAATATCCAGAAAATGCTCAGGAATTTATTCTTGAGAATGCTCGAGAAAGTTCAAAAAATATAAATCGCCTTGTTGACAGATCAATCGAAAATGATAAGGCTGCATCTGATAGACAAGACAGATTAATGACTGAACAACGGATTGCATTTACAAGAGCACAATGGTTAACGGCTGCAATTAGTGTTGTTGTTATTCTTAGTGTGATTGTATGTATTGTTTTTGGGCAACCTGGTGTTGCTGGTATTCTTGCGACCAGCTTTGGTAGCATCACAATAGCTCGTATGTTTGTAGACAGGCATTAAGTAATATTTACCCCTCCCACTTTGGTGGAAGGGGTATTATTGTGTACCAAGTGCGCCCCAAATAGTATTTTTAGCGGATCTTTTAAACCTTATCATTAATAAAACTGCACGTAATACACGTATAAACAATGTAGATATTTAACTGTTACAATATATAAGTTATTGCAACTTATACAAAGGGAGTCATTATGCCCGAGGCCAAGCCGTCATACTTTATCACCACCCCAATTTACTACGTCAACGCAAAGCCACACCTAGGAACTGCGTACTGCACCTTGCTTTGCGATATCCAGGCTCGCTTTAGACGCGCTGCCGGCTACGACGTCTTCTTCCTTACCGGTATGGACGAGCATGGCGAGAAGGTCGCTCTTGCTGCAGCTGATCACGGTTTGTCTCCACAGGCATGGTGTGACTCGCAGGTTCCTTTCTTCAAGGGACTCTACGAAGAGCTCAACATTTCATACGACGACTTCATCCGTACTACCGATGAGCGCCACGTAAAAGCTGTCCAGTATCTGTGGGAGCGCATGCGTGAGGCTGGCTTCATCTACAAAGGATCCTACGATGGTTGGTATTGCATCCACGAGGAGACCTTCTTCACCGAGACTCAGGTAGAGAAGGCAGATGAAGAGGCTGGTTGCAAGGGCGCCCACCTCTGCCCAGATTGCCATCGTGAGCTTGAGCGTGTCTCTGAGGAGTCTTGGTTCTTCAAGCTTTCCGCATTCCAGGACAAGCTGCTTGAGCTCTATGCTGAGCACCCAGATTTCATTGAGCCAGATTTCCGTGCAAACGAGGTCCGCAGCTTTGTTGAGTCTGGCCTCCAGGATATTTCTGTATCCCGTACCAGCTTTGACTGGGGTGTTCCAGTTCCTTTTGATGAGTCTCACGTAACCTACGTCTGGTTTGATGCTCTTCTCAACTACTACACTGCTGTTGGCTATGGCGATGACAGTCCAGAGGCTGCTGCCATGAGAAAGCGTTTCTGGCCAGCTCAGATGCACGTTGTTGGTAAGGACATCATCCGCTTCCACTGTGTCATTTGGCCTGCAATGCTTATGGCTCTTGGTGAGGCTGTACCTGAGCACATTTTTGCTCACGGCTTCTTGAACGTCCGCAACTCTGAGACCGGTGTTGTTGAGAAGATGAGTAAGTCTCGCGGAAACGCCATTGCACCTAAGGACGTTTTGGACCTGCTGGGTGTTGAGGGCTACCGCTACTACTTCATGACCGACGTCACTCCTGGTGAGGACTCCGGTATCTCCTTTGAGCGCATGGAGCAGGTCTATAACGCTGATCTGGCAAATAGCTGGGGTAACTTGGTTTCTCGCGCCCTTAACATGAGCGATAAGTACTTTGAGGGCGTCACTCCAACTTTTGATGGCTCTTCTGTTGCTGCAGACCATCCTCTGCGCAAGCTGGCTGAGGGCATCTATGACCGCTACGCCGCGTGCATGGAGAAGATGGACTACGTGGGCGCTAAGAACATCATCATGGAGCTTGTCCACGCAGCTAACCACTACATTGAGGACGCTGCTCCTTGGACGGTAGCAAAAGACCCCGAGCGCGCAGCAGAGCTTGCAGAGATTATCTATACGCTGCTTGAGTCTATCCGCATTTGCGCACATCTCTTTATGCCATTCATGCCTACTACGTCCGCAGAGGTTCTGCGTCGTATGAGCCTTGACGAGGCAGAGATTACCTCTACCGATACCCGCAGCGAGTGCGTATGGGGCAAGCTTCAGGGTGGCTTGGCTGTCTCTAAGGGAGACGCTCTGTTCCCACGTCTTGCAAGCAAGTAATCGTGTCGGAGCACGCATCGCATCAGACATCGTGGCTCGCTAATCAGCGCGCCACTAAAGAAACGCTGGAACGTTTTGGCCTTGCCACCAAATACAGGTTGGGCCAAAACTTCCTGGTACAAGACCATGTTATCGAGAAGATCGTCCAGCTTGCAGAGGTTCAGCCTACCGATGTGGTTGTTGAGGTTGGGCCCGGTCTGGGTACCCTTACGGTGGCCTTGCTCGACCGCGCCCGTGCGGTTTGTTCACTTGAAGCAGACTCTGAACTGGAGCAAGTCTTGGCGGTAACCTGCAAGGAGCCTCATCCAGACTCGTTTGCGCTGGTTATGGGAGATGCTCTGGCAATCACGCCGCAGAAACTCTCAGAGGCCTTCAGCGCACTTCGGGCCGTTGCTCATGACGCAGCGACGAACGCTCCGATGCCAACTAAGTTTGTATCCAATCTGCCGTATCAGGTGGCAGCTACGCTGATCCTTAAGTTCTTCCAGGAGCTTCCTTCACTTGAGCGAGCGGTAGTCATGGTGCAGGCTGAGGTAGCCGACAGAATTGCTGCCAAGCCTTCTACCAAGGCATATGGCGCTTACACCGCAAAGCTGTCTTTATTTGCGCAGGTTACTGGCAGATTTGAAGTGGGTCCTGGCAACTTTATGCCTCCACCACGCGTCAACTCTGCCGTGGTCCGTCTTGATCGCGCCATCGCGAGAAACCCGGTGACCTCCAAGCTTCTTTCTGAAGAAGAGCTCTTGCATACCATGAGGGTTATTGACGCTGCCTTTGCTCAGCGCAGAAAGACCATTCGTAATTCAATGAGCGCCTCTGGCTTTGATAAAGACATGCTAGACCAGGCGTTTCTCGCCACAGGAATTGCACCTACGGTGCGCGCAGAAGTTTTGACCAGCCAAGATTTTATTTGTCTTGCAGCTGCTTTGGAGCCTTTGAGTGAGTAAGAAAAAGCATCATCTACCAGCAGAAGAAGTGGAAGCACTTTCGTTTTCTGACGGTCAGTTATTCCACGATATTTACGGCACACCTCGTCCAACACCTCGCGTTTTAGCACCTGTTGCTGATACCCATGGTCACCTGGGCAGTCTCCATGAGCACAGTGCAGCGGAGTCTCTTGCTCGCGCTGCCGCAGCGGGTGTTCGCATGCTTATTGTGCCCGTAGATATTGCTACGGAGTTCCCTCGTAAGTGGGCAGGTACCAGCGCTTTTATCGCATGGTTTGAGGATACTTTGAACCAGGCTCGCCAGGCTTATGCAAAGCTGGCTGAGGCAGATCTCTGCGTACCCTGCGATTTACCTGCAGAGTATTTGTTTGAGCACACGTATTTTGTGGTTGGTGCGCATCCCTATAGTGCACCAGACTATAACCAAGAGGCTGAACAGCGCTTGTTTGAGTTGCTTGAGCATCCTCTTTGTGTTGGTGTGGGAGAGATTGGTCTTGATTTTGGACCGTACTGTGAGGTCCCAGAAGAGGTCCAGCGTCAAGCATTTGAACGCCAGCTCTCCATTGCACACGAGCTCAATCAACGCGTTGAGTTGCACTTGCGTGATGGTGCTAATGATACACATGCTCATGATTTGGCGTTTGAAATTTTGAACCGCCTAGGTGTGCCTAAAACTGGTTGTGACCTGCACTGTTATACCGATGGTCCTGAGGTCATGAAGCCCTTTGCAGACCTTGGTTGTTTTGTAGCCTTTGGTGGTGCAGCAACCTTTAAGCGCTCAGATGATATCCGAGCTGCAATAATTTCCTGTCCAGAGGCACAACTGCTCTCTGAGACGGACTTCCCCTATATGGCCCCAGAGCCTTTACGTGGAGGGGAATGCACGCCAGCGATGGTGGTGCACACGGTTGAGCGCTTGGCGGAGCTTCGTTGGCAGCGACTTGATATCCCCAAAGAGAAGACGTATACCATACTGTGGGAAAATGCCCAACGCTTTGTGGGGCTTGCATAGCACAGCAGGAGGTGAGCACATATGACAAAAATCCTAGTAGTAGAGGATGATCATCAGATTCAGCAAGAGTTGGTACTGCTGCTGCAAAGAAACGGCTTTGAGGCTCAGGCGCTCACGTCTTTTGAGTCTGTACCTCAACAGATTATTGCTGCGCATCCAGACTTGGTGCTGTTGGACCTCAACCTCCCAGGTATTGATGGTCAACAGATTTGTCGAGAAGTACGACAGCTCTCAAACGTTCCCATCATTGTAGTTACCAGCAGAAACACTGACCTTGATGAGCTTATGGTGCTCTCGTTAGGAGCAGACGATTTTATCGCCAAGCCGTACAATACCCAGATTTTGCTCATGCATATCACTTCGGTTTTGAGGCGTGCAAATAGCGATGTCACAACAGGAACAAAGCTTTCACATGGAGGTGTGACGCTTGATTCTTCTTCCTGTAAGGTTTCTGCAAATCAGAAGAGCGTCGAGCTGACCAAAAACGAGCTCAGAATACTTTCACTTTTGATGCAAAACGCGGGAACGGTTGTTTCTCGCCAGCGTATTCAAGAAGAGCTGTGGCAGTCGGACGAGTTTGTTGATGACAATACGTTGACGGTAAACATTAGTCACCTCAGAAATACTCTTGCAAGCATTGGCGTTGAGGATTTTGTTATGACACGCCGCGGACTTGGCTACGTTATTGAGTAGGCTGTTATGTCGTTTCTCAAGTATCTAAAAAATCGAACTATTTTCTTTCTTGCGCTTATAGCTAGCAGCACGTTAATTGGCTTTATGCTTAAAGGTGTTGGACTTAACGTGTTTGCTATTGCCTACTGTATTCTGGTTTTATGGGTAGTGGGAACAGCTGCGCTTCTAGCCGATTATTTTCATCGTCGTTGGTTTTACCAGCAGCTTGCAGATAACTTAGCGGCAACTGATAAAGAAAGCTATCTGGTTCCTACCATGCTGGATACGCCTTCAACGCTGGAAGAACGGCTTTTTAAAGATGCGCTCTCAAGCATGTCAAAGTCTATGATGGACCAGCTTGCTGATGAGCATATGCGATCAAAGGAATATCGCGAGTACATTGAGATGTGGGTGCATGAGATTAAGACTCCCATCGCCGCAGCTCATTTGGTTGCTCAAAATAATCCATCGCTTCCTATGGATGACGTGCAAACACAGCTTACCAAGATTGAATCGCTTGTAGAACAGGCGCTCTTTTATGCTCGCAGTGCATCTGTAGATCGAGATTTTTCTATCAGAGACGTTAATCTGCAGTCTATTGTCAAAGATGCCCTTAAAAACAACGCACGTGTCTTTATTGATGCAGGTGTTTCTCCGCATTTTGATGACTTGGCTCACGTGGTAAAGGCTGATCCAAAGTGGCTTGAATTTATTTTGCGACAGCTTCTCATCAACGCAGCAAAGTATTCAAATCCAGAACTTGCACCTGGCGAGAAGAACGTTTGGATTTCTGCCTCTGTCTCAGAGCCACGTGAGGGAACTACTTCAACCACTCTCTTCATTAAGGATAATGGCATCGGTATTCCTGAAGAGGATCTTTCTCGAATTTTTGATAAGGGATTCACCGGTCAAAATGGACGCAAGTACGCCAAATCTACCGGTATGGGTCTCTATCTCTGCTATGAGCTCTGTAAGAAAATGGGCCTTAAGCTGGCTGTGAGCAGTACAATTGGTAAAGGTTCAACCTTTTCTATTACGTTCAACCAGTCTTTTACGGATTTAAAATGAAACTAATTAGCTTCTCCTAAATTAGAAGCTCCCACAGTTCATCTGTTTGAGGATCGCTTCCTACCTGGAAGGTGTGCTGACTAAAGCGCTTGAATCCCCAAGTTGCATAAAATGCCTTAGCAGGCTCATTGTGTTCCCAGACACCCAGCCATACACGTTGTTTACCCTTCTCTTTTGCCAGATCAAGGGCAAATTTCATGAGCTTTGATCCAAGGTGCAGGCCTTTGTAGTGCGGAAGAATATACAGGCGTTCAATTTCAAGTGAGTCATCGCGCTGACCCTCGGTTTGCTCATAACGCGTATTGAGCTTCAGGTGGCCAGCTACTTGACCTTCTACCTCAACAAAATAGAAATATGAGTGTTTAGCAGCAAGCTCACGGGCAAGCTTTTCTGTGTTGTAGAGAGAGTCAATGCAGCTTGCCAAATCATCTGCTGTGTTTGAGTCAATAAAGGTATCTACAAACGTCTCTACGCTAAGCTTCTGCAGTGTGCGCAAATCGGCTGTTTCAAGCGGTCGGATTGAAACGTGCACATCATCAATATTGACCGCATTTCTCGTCTGACGATATGCATCAAGGTCAAAGGAGAGCACATGGTGGAGGACGCCAAAGTGATCAAGTACCTTAGAAGATGCCTGCGTAAAGCCTGCTCGCTCATAGAAAGACTGGGCTTTGAGTTGCGACTCAACTAACACCTTGGAAGCACTACTTTCTTGTGCCAGGTAATCAAGGGTATCGTGCAGTAGCTTTGAGCCAATACCAGCACCTTTGTTACTGACACATACGCGGCCAATAAGAGGGGAGTTGTATGACTGTCCTGCATCAATGATGCGCAAATATGCAGCCACCGAGTCAGTATCCTGATAAAAGACATGGGTAGAAACTTGATCAACGTTATCAAGATCGTTGTACATAATCTGCTGATCAACAATGAACGTTTCTGCTCTTAGAGAAAGAATTTGATATAACTCTTTAGCGGTAAGCTGACCAAATCTTTTAATTACTAACTGCATAGCATGCCCCTCCCGTATGCTTGGTAGTGATATTTTGACACATCAAAGTGAGAAAAGCGTAAGGTTTCCGTAAGGTCAATCGATGGCAACGTAAACGGTAGTGCGGGAGTATATATCTCAAGATTTACTCGCCTCCAATGAAAGGACGCAACATGGCAGCTACTCAAGTAACTCCAACTCAGCCAACTGTTGTGGCTGGACAATCTTCAGCACTTACCCCACGCACCGTTTTGGTTTGCCAAAACCTCGAGAAGTACTATGGAACTCGTGGAAATATCACTAAGGCACTGGACGGCATTAATCTTTCTGTATCTCGCGGTGAGTTTATTGCCATCATGGGACCTTCCGGCTCTGGTAAAACTACTCTTTTGAACTGCATCTCTACCATTGACCAGGCATCAGCAGGCCACATCTTTATTGATGACCAAGAGCTTTCCAGCCTGCGTGGAGCAGAGCTTTCTGCCTTTAGACGTGACCGTCTGGGCTTTATTTTCCAGGACGCAAACCTGCTTGATAGCCTTACTGCTCGCGAGAATATCGCGCTTTCACTAACCATTGGTCATGTCCGCGCGCAGGAAGTTTTGGAGCGCGTAGAAAACGTTGCCAAGCTGCTTCAGATTACTGAGGTGCTGGACAAGTTCCCTTACGAGATGTCCGGTGGCCAGCGTCAGCGTGTTGCTGCAGCTCGTGCAATTGTTACCAACCCTTCGTTGGTCCTTGCAGACGAGCCAACCGGCGCTCTTGACTCAAAGAACGCCCGCACGCTTCTTGAAAGCCTTGAGAACCTCAATCGTAATGGTGCAACCATTGCAATGGTTACTCACGATTCATATGCAGCTTCTTACGCTCATCGCGTTATTTTCATTAAAGATGGTCGCATCTTTAACGAGATAGTTCGTGGCGAGAAACCCCGTAAGCAGTTCTTTGACCAGATCATGGACGTTGTTTCATTCCTGGGAGGAGAGGGTGCTGATGTACAGTAAAATCGCGCTTGGTAACGTCAAGAAATCACTGCGCGATTTCAGCATTTACTTTCTGACATTGGCAGTAGGCGTTGCACTCTTTTATTCCTTCAATTCAATTACTCAGCAATCCATGGTGTTGAATCTTTCTGAAGACCAGAGACGCATTGTTCAGCTCTTAAGTAACACCATCTCTGGAGTAAGCGTTTTTCTTGCTGTAATTATGGGATTTCTTGTTGTCTACGCTAATCAATTTCTGATTCGTCGTAGGAAAAAAGAATTTGGCATGTATCAGATACTGGGCATGACCAAGAGAAATGTCTCTAAGATTATGAGTATTGAGACACTGTTTGTTGGTTTTCTCGCTCTGGTAGTTGGACTTGTTGCAGGTATTTTTATCTCTCAATTTATGATGTTTGCAACGGCCCACATGTTCAATACGACTCTTGATTCATTCAAATTTGTCTTCTCGCAAGCTGCGTTGATTCAAACGGTTATTTACTTTGTGGTCATGTTTGTGGTTGCGCTGATTTTTAACGTCACCACGGTGTCCCGCTATAAGCTTATTGACCTTCTTAACGCAGACAAAGTAACTCAGACCGTCAAGGTAAGAAACCTTACCGTCTCAGTGCTGCTCTTCCTGGCCTCTCTTGGAATCATTGCTTATTCCTATACTCTGCTTCAGCACAATGGTTTAAAACAGATAGATGAAGAGTTTGCCATGGCTACTGCTTTGGTATCTGTGGGCACAGCACTCTTTTTCTTCTCAATCTCTGGTTTCTTGCTCAGATTTATGCAGATGCAGAAGGGCTTCTACTACAAGGGTCTTCACTCATTTATCCTGCGCCAGTTTAATGCCCGTGTAAATACTGCTTGGGTTTCCATCTCTTTAGTCTGCGCCATGCTCTTTGTGGCAGTCTGTGGACTTGGTACGGGTTTCTCGCTTGTTGACTCTTTGAACGTCAGTTTCTCCAAGCTTAAAACGTACGATGTTTCTGTATCGATCAATCCAGGCTCAGAGCGCAGTTATACCCCTGGTCCAGCGGATTCATATGACTATCTCTCTGTAGTGCAGAAGCTAGATCCAGAGTGGGATAAAACTATCAAAAATGCCTTCCAGGTAGATACATACTTTGCTCAAAGTGATCCAACAACGCCTAGTTTTACGTATAGTTCTATTGACGCTGTAACAGGCAAGCGCTTTAGTGATTACTTTACCGGCTATAGTGGCCAGGAAGATCCTGCGCAGAAAAACGTAACTCTGATGCGAGCTTCTCAGTACAACAAACTGCGTGTTGCATCTGGTCTTGAGCCTGTTGACTTTGGTACTGACGGCTATATGGTTTGGACGCTTGATACTAATCTCACAAAATACTGGCAGGATTCTCTTGCTAATAATCCTGAACTCACCATTGAGGGTCACAAACTTCATGCTGTTGGTGGAACGCTTGATATTGCCCAAACACAAGGTGGACCTGCACTTATGCCAGCATTTGGAATTGTGGTTGTTGCTGATCAAAGTTTCCCTTCAAGCGTTGTTTTGACCAACTCATATATCTTAGGCAACTATCAAACCCCAGGCGATGCTTCTGAAACGCAGTTCCAGGGTCAAATTAAGCAGTACTTTGGTGATGGCGCCGTAACTGGTAGCGATTCCGATCCTTATTCTTTAATGCTTGTGGTCACCGCTTCCGAGTACATTCAATCGACTGCTGGATTCTCTGGTATTGTGACGTATCTGGCGCTGTACATTGGCCTGGTACTCTTCATTGCGTGCGCCGCTATTCTGGCACTTCAGCAGCTCTCCGAGGCATCGGACAACGCTCGTGCGTATCAAGTTCTTGCAGAACTTGGTGCCGAGAAGGGCCTTGCAAGTCGCGCACTCTTTGTTCAGATTGGTGTGTACTTCCTGTTCCCACTGCTTATGGCAGCTGCGCACGCTACTTGTGCGATGTCCATTATGGTTTCTGTCATTAAGTCGATTGGCAACTTTGATGTAGCTAGCAGCATTGGTGGAGTGGTTGCAGTAGTAGCTGCTTTGTATGGCGGATACTTCCTGGTTACCTTTTTTGCTGCACGTTCGATCATCTTTAGAGGTGCCAAGAGAATGCAGTAAGTTGCGTCGCCGTGTTGTAAATTCGTGAAAGAAGGACGGATGTTCCTCTGTGGAGCATTCGTCCTTCTCGCTTAGGTAAAATAGAAACGTTATGTCAGATGGTATCTGTGCAGAGCACATACTCAAGGAGGCATCATGGGTCTTTGGTCAAAGGTTAAAAATGTGTTTGTTCCTTCTAACGGAGCAGAGCAGCCTCAGAAGGCTACATTTGCTACCAGGGAAGACACTATCTATGCACCAGTTTCTGGTGTTTTGGTAAGCGTACAAGAGGTTCACGATGAGGTAATCTCAAGCGGTCTCTTTGGCCAGGGCTATGGCATTTTGCCCGTTGGTCTTGATTGCGTTTATGCTCCTTGCAATGCTCGCGTTACCGCAACTAACGTAACCAATCACTCAATTGGCCTTACCACTGATACTGGTATTGAGATTCTGATTCACATTGGTGTTGGTACCATCGAGATGAACGGTAAGGGCTTTACCCGTTACGTTCACGCCAACGATGAGGTCAAGGCCGGTACTCCACTGATTTCATTTGATGCTGCTGCTATTGAAGAAGCAGGATATGAGAACGTTGTAGTTGTTACCGTTGTTAATGCAGATCAGTATGAGCGCATCGATCTTATTGGTGAGTCCGGAACGTTGATTGGTGGTCGTCCACTGGTTAAGATTGGCGATCCTCTGATGTGCGTCAAGCACTAGGGTTTCTCGCCAGCAAAACATCTGCAATAAACGAGGTTTTACATGCTTAGAGTTACTAAGGCAATTCTTCACGTCTTTGATTTTGAGACGGGAACTAAATACTTCTCTCAATCTACCTTGGATTTAGAGGACCGTCAGACAAAGTCATACGTACAGCGTAGGCTGCGTAAGATTACGGCAAATCCAGAGTCCAGACATGGAGAGTTTGCTCCTACCAGTAATTTTGCGGGAGGTCTTCAGGAGTATGCTCACGGAGACGTTGAGTTTGTAGAGTTTTCTCATCAGATTGCCCAGTGGTTCTGGGAAGAGCTTCGTCGTGCAGATGACGTTGAGCAGTGTGATCTTCTTGTAGCGGACTACATTGATACCGATGCAGGTCAGGCGCTTGCCAGTGCTGCTGCAGATGACGAGGATGCTCAGGCTGAGGCCTTTGAGGGAGAGGGAAAACGTCTTTTTGCTATTGTGCTTCTCCCACGTAAGCAGGCCTTTATCCATGATGTGAATGGCTCAGCAAACGAGATTTTGCGCCAAGACGCAACGCTGCCGTCTCCAACGCAAAAAGTTGATTCATATGCAGTCATTGACCTGGATACAGGCGCCATTGACTTCCACGACCATGACCGCTCTGTAGCAGGAGAGGGAAAGTTCATCATCCCCGAGCTTTTCCTTGAGTGCACATCAGAAGCGTCTAGCCATGAGGTTATTGGCGAGGTAACTGTTATTGTTCAAGACTTGGCAGAAGAGTATGGACTTGAGCCTGCTGTTGAGGTGTCTCGTGCTAAGGCCGCCGTTGCAGAAGCAGCAGAGGTAGAAGAGGTAGTAGACCCTATTAAGGTCGGTAAGCGTATCTTTGAGGAGCGTCCTGAGATTCAGGAAAAGTACGAGGCTCAGGTGGCAAGCAGAGAGCTCCCCGAAGAAGTTCCTGTTAAACGCGGTGTTGCTAACAGAATTGCAAAGAATCATAAAATCCGCACCGATACGGGAATTGAGATTTCATTTCCCTCAAACCTAACGGATCGTCCAGGTTACCTAGAATTTTCTCACGAGTCTGACGGTAGAATTACCATATCAATAAAAAATGTTGCACATATTGAAAACCGCTAAATCCTATCTCTGACCTCACAATTTAGAGCCAAAACTCCCCAAAATTCGTTTCGGAGAGTTTGTAAATTACGTATCTTTTTGAATATCATCGTGTATCTCGGGTAGAATAGTCTCTCAAAGGTCACACCGTACTACTAAACGTTCTAGGAGACCCTTATGAGTTTAAAGAAACAGCAAGGCACAACCATTGAGGAGCAGAGCGCTGCTCTTTTCAACCGTCGTGATGCTCTTAAGATTTTTGCCGGCATGGGCATTGCTGCCGCTGCCGTTACTGCATCCCTGATTAATACCCGTCCTGCTTTTGGTGTTACCCAGGCTCAGATTGATGCTGCTCGTAGCGATTACGATGCTGCTCAGAAGCTGCTCGATGAGATTTCTAATGAAGTCTCCAACATGCAGGCAAGCCTCAATGACACTAACTCTCAGATTGGCGCTATTTCTGATCAGATTACAGATAAGCAGAATCAGATTGATGCTAAGCAGAAAGAGATTTCTGAAAAGGAAACTCAGATTGCCGAGAAGAGAAAAGCACTTGGCGCTCGTATGTCCAGCAACTACAAGGCTGGCCCAGCCGGTGCTTTGGAGATGATTCTTTCTTCTGCAAGCTTTGAGGAGCTCACCTCTAATATTTACTACCTTGATAAGATTTCTGAGTCTGATCAGAAGATGATTGAGGAAGTTAAGAACTTGAAGGCTGCTCTTGAGTCTGATAAGGCTGCTCTTCAGTCCGAGAAGACCGAGCTTGAGAATAAGAAGGCTGAACTTGAGAATCTCCGTGCTTCCCAGGAGTCTCAGCTTAATGATATTTCTGCTCGTCAGGCGGACGCTGCAAACGTTGTTGCAAATCTTGATGACAACGTAAAAGAGCTTATCGCTCAGCGTGATTCTGAGCTTCTTGCCGCTCAGCAGGAGGCAGAGCGTGTTGCCGCTCAGCGTGCTGCTGCATCAAGCGACAGCGGTGGCGGTAGTAGCTACTCTGGCGGCGGTGGCGGAGGAGGAACCTCTTCTGCTGGTTCTGGTTCTGCTGCTGCAGTTGTTAATGCTGCGGGCTATACCGGATCTACCGGTGCTGGCTTCTGTGCAGCTTGGGTCTCCAACGTCTTCTCAAACGCAGGCGTTGGCACCTTCTATGGCAACGCTTGTGATATGTACTATTCCTGGTGCTACTCTACTGATCAGAGCGCTATTGAGCCTGGCATGATTATTGCTGTTCCAACCCTTGGTGGTTCTGCTGCAGCTCTGATTTACGGCCACGTTGGCATCTACATTGGTGGCGGCATGGTCAGGCACTGCCTCTCTGGTATTGTAAGAAGCCAGAGCTTGAGTTCTTGGATTTCTCAGCTTGGTGCTTTGAGTACTCCAAGGTGGGGCTGGCTTGGCGGCGTTGTCCTAAGCTAAGGTATTGGCCCCTCATAACTTGTTATGTAAAAGAGCTTGATTGCATGCAACCAAGCTCTTTTTTGATGTTTATTTGGCGCAAAAAAGAAGGACGCAGATGCCAGAAGCACCTACGCCCTTCTCGCTCTATAAAGGGGGAGTGGATTACTCTTCAACCTCAAGAAGCTCAATGTTGAAGTTAAGGTCTTTACCAGCCATTGGATGGTTGGTGTCAAAGACGATAGTGGTGCCGTCGTTAGAGACAACGGTTGCCATAACAGGGTATCCCTCAGGGGTGCCCAGAGTAACCTGCTGACCTGCAACAAGATTCTCAGAGCCTGGAAGCTGAGCTACGGGAACAGGCTGTACTGCCTCTTCATGGCGCTCACCATATGCCTCTGCTGCTGGAATGTGGACGTCAACAATCTGGCCAACGGTCATATCTTTGACAGCCTCATCAAAGCCAGGGATCATCTGACCAGCCATGCAGGTAAATGCCAGTGGCTCGTTGCGATCGCGGGAGGAGTCAAACTTAGTTCCGTCATCAAGCGTGCCTACGTAGTGGACCTTTACCTTTTTACCTTCGTTGCTCATGAAACTCCAATCGTTAAAAACATATCTTTGGCATTCTACCCAAGAGTGACGTAAATCAACCTTTGAATGATAAAGGTATAAAATACTTTACATTCAGTTTGAAAGGTTTGTAATGGAAGCTCGCTTAGCTCCTCATAATTTTATTGGTGTATTTGACTCAGGCGTTGGTGGCATGAGTGTGCTTAAACACCTTGTTGCCCAAATGCCTCACGAGGAATTTCATTATTTTGGCGATTCTGCATTTGCTCCTTATGGCACTAAGCCAAAAGCGCAGATTGCCCAGCGCTCTGCGGCTATTGCTAAAAAGTTTATTGATGAGGGTGCTAAAGCGCTGGTTATAGCCTGCAATACTGCTACAGCTGCTGCTGCAGACGAGCTGAGGGCAACCTATCTTCATGTACCTATTGTGGGCGTTGAGCCAGCTCTTAAGCCTGCAGTAACTGCATATCCCCATGGAACAGTGGTTGTTCTGGCTACAAAAGCAACGCTCTCTTTGCAGAAGTACCACAACCTTGAGTCGCGCCTGCATCCTTCTGCAAAGGTTATCTCTATTCCAGGAGAAGGTCTGGTGGAGCTTATTGAATCTGGTCAGGCTGATTCAGAACAGATGCATAAACGACTGACCGAGCTTTTGGGAAATTATGCTGGTCAGGTAGATGCTGTGGTTCTTGGGTGTACCCATTACCCCTTTATCAAGAAGCAAATTAGCTCTGTTTTAGGAGACGTAGAATTTTTTGACGGCGGCGCAGGTGCTGCTCATCAGCTTAAGCGTTTGCTTGGACAGGCAAACTTGCTTGCTTCTGCAGATGTCACTGCAGACAAGAACACTAGCGCCGTAGAGCCTGATATTTTATTCTCATCAAGCATAGATACTCCTGAAGAATTGAAGTTCTACCAGGAGTTCTTCTCGCAAGATATGTAAGCGTGGCTGGGTAAGCGTATTACTTAAGCTTAGTCTCAAGCCACTTTTTGAGCACTACTGCGTTGTTGTACGTAGTGTCTTTATCCGAGAAAAGCAGTGTCACGGTAGATTGATCAAGCTTTTTAAGCTGTTCAACAAAGGCATCTGCGTCAGGATTGCTGTCAAGTTCAGCTGTATAGGTAGACACAAAGCTATCAAAGCGCTCTGGATCGTGGTTGAATGCTTTTCTGCACTCAGTAGTAGGAGCAATGGTTTTAGTCCATTCATCAGCGTGTAGGTTCTCTTTTTTGATACCACGAGGCCACAGTCTATCTACCAGCACGCGATACCCATCGTCAGCTTCTGGCGCATCGTAAGTCCTCTTAAGTTTGATATTCATTTTTGCTCCCTTCAGCTCATGTACGTTATACCGCAAAATATCTATTCGGTTACAAACTATTTAATAGGACTAGGTATTCATATCCGCATGTTTATGATGAAGTTCATTCTTTAAAACCCACGGAGAAAGGAAAGCCATGGCAAACTCAGTGGAGAAGAAAGACATCGATTGGACAGCGCTTGGCTTCGCATATACGCAGTGTGACTACAGCTACGTTGCCCACTACAAAGACGGTGCTTGGGATGAGGGCGGACTTACCACCGACCACAGCATTACGCTGTCTGAATGCGCAAACATCTTCCATTATTGCCAGGAAGTTTTTGAGGGTTTAAAAGCTTACACCACAGTCTCTGGCGATATTGTCTGCTTCCGTCCTAATCTTAATGCTCAGCGTATGGTTGACTCTGCATCTCGTCTTGTCATGCCACCATTTCCTGAGGATAGATTTGTCGCTGCTGTTAAAGAGGTTGTTTCTGCAAACGCAGCATGGGTTCCGCCATTTGGTACAGGCGCTACGCTGTATGTTCGTCCTTTTATGATTGGTACCGGCAATACTGTTGGTGTTAAGCCATCTCCTACCTATGAGTTCCGTATTATGGTCACTCCAGTTGGAGCTTATTACTCCAACGGCGTTGCTCCTGTTGCACTGACCGTTTCTCCTTATGACCGTGCTGCTCCTCACGGAACCGGTAACATCAAGGCTGGCCTTAACTACGCTATGTCTCTGTACCCAACTACCTGGGCACATGAGCAGGGCTTTGCAGACAGTATGTATCTTGACTCTGGCTCTCGTACCTATGTTGAGGAGTCCAGTGGCGCAAACTTCCTCTTTGTTGATAAAGAGGGAACCCTGGTTATTCCACAGTCTTACACAGATTCCATCTTGCCTTCTATTACTCGCCGTTCTCTAGCAACCGTTGCTAAAGACTTGCTTGGTATGAAGGTTATTGAGCGTCCTGTCCGCTTTGACGAGCTTGATCAGTTTGTTGAGTGCGGTATGTGCGGTACCGCTGCTGTTATTTCTCCTGTTGGCAAAGTTGTTGACGGCCAGAAAGAAATTGTCTTTGGCGCTGGTATGGAGGCTGTTGGACCAGTTATGTCCAAGCTTCGCAACACGCTGACCAGTATTCAGTCTGGCGAGATTGAGGCTCCAGAGGCAGACTGGATTTGCAAGATTTGCTAGGACTCGCGTTTTCAACAACGCTTTGCTTTTAACACAAAGGCGAGAAGACCAATCGATCTTCTCGCCTTGTTTTTATCTGCAAAAGCAGGATACGTGTGACGGCTATGCCTTGACGCTTATGCCTTGTGGGAAGAGCCCAGGTTATCCATGTGGCTTGCAACAATCTGAGTGATTGCTTCCATACCAGGAACGGAAGGCTTCTTTGGATCAAAGTTGCCAGGGTTTTCTGACATGTACTTCATGAAGGCTGCGGTAAAGACCTGGCGAAGTTCGGTTGCGTAGTTAACCTTGCAAATACCGTTCTGAATGGCCTCTGCTACCTGGTCATCTGGAACACCAGAAGTACCGTGAAGAACCAGAGGAATATCAAGGCGCTGGCGGATTGCCTTGAGGACGCCCTGCTCAATGTGAGGAGTGCCGTGGTAGACGCCGTGGGCGGTACCAACGCCAACTGCAAGAGAAGTGCAGTTAGTGCGAGCGACAAACTCCTCAGCCTGGTCTGGATCAGTGTAGGGGTTCTCGCCCTCAACAGCTGGGCCGTCGTCCTCTTTGCCGCCAACTTTGCCAAGCTCTGCCTCAACAGGAAGGTTGATAGGACCAGCAAACTTGGTTACGGATGCGGTAAGTGCAATGTTGTCCTCAAATGGAACGTGAGAGCCGTCAATCATGACGGAGGTGTAACCGGCACGAGCTGCCTGGATGCAGCGGTCAAAGCCGTCACCGTGATCTAGGTGAAGAGCAACAGGAACTGTTGCCTCTTCAGCAGCACAACGAACCATGGCAGCAAAGTAATCAAGGCTTGCGTACTTGATGGTGCCAGGAGTGGTCTGAAGAATAACAGGGGAGCGGCGCTCTTCTGCTGCCCTAACAACAGCCATTACAAACTCAAGGTTCTCAACGTTAAAGGCGCCAACAGCGTAATGGCCAGCCTGTGCGTCAAGAAGCATCTGCTTAGTAGTAACGAACATCTATTGCTCCTTTCGCCCCAAAGGGCTCTTTGATTGACTGAAAAAATTGTAACGTTTCTCTTACTCTGTTACGTAAGTTTTCTAGAAATAGTTTTGTCTTTGTAACCTTTGGCGAGAAACCTGTCTTGCTGCATATTATTCAGCAATCTTCTTGATTGCGACCTGCTTATGAATCTTAGTTGCAATATCCTGATCAAAGCGACCGGTGCCCGCAGATAGGCAACTTGCAGTAGCGCATGATAGCGCAAAGGTAAGACACTCTGAAGTTGGCTTTTTCTGAGCAAGTGCAACAGCAAATGAGCCAACAAGGGTATCTCCTGCACCAACAGGATTGATAGCTTCAATTTTTGGAGGATTTGCTCTAAAGGTTCCTTCATCAGAAACCATGAGTGCACCTTTTGCACCAAGCGAGACAACTACAATTTTAATGCCGCGTTTATGCAGTTCCTGAGCCGCCTCAATGACCTGATCTTCTGTAGTTACTTCTCTTCCTAGAAGTTGACCGATTTCATCGGTGTTCGGTTTGATCATGGTAGGAAGGGCATCAATACAGGAGGCGAGCAGTGCACCGGATGCGTCTACAATGCAAGGCACGCCCGCAGCCATGGTCTCTTCAATAAGTTCTTTGTAATTTTCGACAGAAATGCCCTTGGGAACACTGCCATTAAAGGTAACAACTTCGGCTTCGTTGGTAAGCTGGACAAGTTTTGCCTTGAAAGCAAGGAATTCCTCAGGAAGTACAGGCTGTCCAGGCTCTAAAAACTCAGTTGATTGTCCGCTTGGCTCCAGGATATTAATGCATGAGCGAGTCTCTTGCTCGGTATAAATAAAATCACTGGTAATGCCATCTTTATGAGCCAACTCAACAAGGTATCTTCCGTTATTACCGCCAACAAATCCTGTGGCACAAACGGGGTAGTTAAGGGTGGTAATGGCTCGTGAGGCGTTAAGGCCTTTGCCGCCCGCGCTGTTATCTACCACCGAGACTCTGTGTACGGTTCCATCTACAACAGGAGAGTCCAGGTAGTACGCCTTATCAATGGATGCATTGAGTGTTACGGTAACAATCACGCATATCACCTCGTCTAAAAGACAGTGCACACAAAGTGCTCAGAGGAAAGCAGGGGCGAGAAACACTATGGAGCAGCGCCACTGCAAATGAAATTGGAGTAAATCTATTTAACCAAAGCACCATCAAGAAACTTTTCTTTAGATGTTATAAAAAAAGATACCAGTACATAATTTCTTAATACCAATTTTATTTTCTCGCCGTATTTGAGCAGGATTTTAGGGTTGTTTACTACGTTTATTACGTATAAAGGTACGTTATAAGAACTTCTCATTTTTCAAGAATAGCTCTAAATTTTTAGTGCATCGTCACAATTTATCCATATATCTACCTGCGAAAATAACAACGTGTGTACCGTTTACGGTAAAAATAGTACCGTTAAACCGGCGATTGTTAACGTACACATCACAAGAAGCCCACTAGACTATACTTATGTTAGGTTGTTATCTGGTATCTACCACTTTGAGAAAGCTTCAACACTCCTAATGTTTTCCGTGTAGCTCTCCAGATAGTTTCCAGCTCTTTGAAAGGAGTTTGACATGGTAGGTTGCGTTTTAACTGGTCATGGAACGTTTGCAAACGGGCTTGCTGATGCTTTAAAGATGATTGCTGGTGAGCAAGATGCTTTTGTTCCCGTTCCTTTTATTGAAGCCGGTGCTGCAACGTACCCAGAAACTCTTGCTGCCACAATCTCCGATCTTCTTGATACTACTGATGGCGTGTTGGTTTTCTGCGACCTGCTTGGTGGAACGCCTTTTAATCAGGCAATGATTATTGCTCAGAGTTATTCAAACGTAGAAGTTGTTACAGGTACAAACCTTCCTATGCTTCTTGAAACACTTGGTAGCCGCATGGCAGACACCTCTCTTGAAGAGTTGGTTGAGACTGCTGTTTTAGCTGGTAGCCAGGGAGTTGTTCATAAGCGTCTTGAGCTTGAGGTTGAGCCAGAAGATGACATCTTCGGAGACGATGGTATTTAAGTAGCGTTTTGTTGTTGAATTAAGGAGATGCACATGGCAAATCTAGCAGAGAACATTCTTGCTTCATCCATTGTTCTTCTCGCGTTTTTAGTAATTTTGGGCCTTATTTATTCCTTCTTTATTTGGAGAGCCTCTTCTAAAAAGGCGGGAACAACTTCAGAGTTTCTGAAGAATCTTCATGCAGGTCAGAAAGTTAAGACTAACAGCGGAATGTATGGCGTAGTTAAAAACGTCAAAAAAGAAACAGTAGATGTTGAGTTTGCTCCAAATGTGGTCATCACGTTGGATCGTTGGGCGTTAATCAGCGTTTCCAACAATAAATAAATTTGCAGTAAAACACGCAGCGCAAGTTGCGAGTAGTGCGATGAAAATCGCAGATAGCACGCACAAGTGTGCGCGCAAAGAGAGGAGAACTTGTTATGGGAGAACCAGATATCAAGCTTGCTCGAATCGATAATCGTTTGATTCATGGTCAGGTTGCTACTCAGTGGAACGGTACCCTTGGAACAAATCTCATCCTTGTTGCTAATGACGAGGTCGCAGGCAATAAGATGCGTCAGGGCCTCATGGATATGGCTGCACCAAACGGTGTTGCAACCAGGTACTTTACGCTCCAGAAAACTATCGATGTTATCCACAAGGCTTCAGCAAGCCAGCACATTTTCCTTGTTGCCGAGAATCCAGAGGATGTCCTCACTCTGGTTAAGGGCGGTGTTCCAATCAAAAAAGTGAACATCGGCAATATGCACATGGCTGAGGGAAAGCGACAGGTCGCCACAAGTGTGGCGGTAGACGATAAGGACGTCGCTGCCTTTCGTGAGCTTCAGGAATTGGGGGTGACTCTAGAGATTAGGCGTGTTCCTACGACCCCGGTCGAGGATATCTCAAAGCTATTCGAGTAAGTTTTGCGCGCAACTTCCTGGTAGAGATTACAAAAAGTTGCAATGGTGCAACGTTTCTAGCAGGTTGGCAAAGGTATTCGGATAGTCTGCCGATCATCGTCATCGGTAGTTATGGTGTGTTTGAAAGGAGGAGTTAAGATGGATGTTAGCCCTATTCAGGTGTTATTAATTTTCATCGTTGCGTTTATCGCTGGCATCGATCAGTTTAGTTTCCTCGAGTCTCTTTACCAGCCAATCGTAACTGGTTTTTTGGTTGGTTTGATTCTTGGTGACGTTCAGACTGGTCTCATTGTTGGTGGTACCTATCAGCTTATGACCATCGGCAACATGCCTGTTGGTGGTGCTCAGCCACCTAACGCTGTTATCGGCGGCATTATGTCTGCAGTCTTTGCAATCACTACTAAGCTTGAGCCAATGGCCGCTGTAGCTGCAGCAATTCCATTCTCTCTGCTTGGTCAGTATGCAGTAACCATCATCTTTACCATTATGTCCCCTGTAATGGCAACTGCTGATGCATACGCCGAGAAGGCCGATCCTAAGGGAATTGCTCGTATTAACTACGGCGCAATGGCAGCCCTTGGTCTTTTCTTTGGTGTCATTGTTACCCTGTTCTTCCTGGGTGGTGCTGCATTTGGCACTCAGATCACCACGGCAATTCCAAAGTGGCTCATGAATGCACTGTCCGTCGCTGGTGGCATGATGCGCTTCGTCGGCTTTGCAATCCTGCTGAAGGTTATGGTTTCTCGCGAGCTTTGGGGCTTCTTCCTCATGGGCTTTGCAGCTGCAATCGTATTTATCAGCATTCCTGAGCTCTCTGGTCCAGCACTTCTGCTTCTTGCTCTCATCGGCTTTGGTATCGCATTCTGGGATTACCAGCTCCAGACCAAGATGAAGAATGCTGCTCCTGCTGTTGTTGCTGGAGGTGACTTCGAAGATGGCATTTAATATTCCTGATACCTATCAGAACACCACTCCTGCTGAGCCACTTGATCAGAAGACGCTCAACAAGATGGTATGGCGCTCCCTGTTCCTGCAGGCTTCCTTCAACTACGAGAGAATGCAGGCAGCTGGTTGGCTTTACGGTATCCTCCCTGGTCTTGAGAAGATTCACGGCGACAACAAGGATGACCTTGCTGCTTCCATGAGTCACAACCTTGAGTTCTACAACACCCACCCATTCTTGGTCACTTTTGTTATGGGTATTGTTCTCTCTCTTGAGCAGAACAAGCTGGATATCCCAACCATTCGTGCAGTCCGCGTTTCTGCAATGGGTCCTCTGGGCGGCATTGGTGACGCACTGTTCTGGTTCACCCTTGTTCCAATTACTGCTGGTATTACCTCTAACATGGCAATTTCTGGCAATGTCTTTGCACCATTCTTGTTCCTTATCATCTTCAACATCGCACAGTTTGCTGTACGTTATTGGCTGATGAATCTTTCTTACAAGATGGGTACTGACGCAATTACCCTGCTCACCGAGAACGCAAAAGAGTTCACTCGTGCTGCTTCTATCCTGGGCGTCTTTGTTGTTGGCTGCCTGGTTGTCTGCTACGGTGGAACCAAGCTTGGCGCTGGCGCAAATATCCCTAACGGTGAGACACACAGCGTTGTTCTTTCTCAGGTAACTCTTTCTGACGAGCAGCTTGCTTCTGGTCAGTATGACAAGGCACTCTTTGCTGAGGGTTCTTATTCTGACTACAAGAAGAATCCTGAGTCCGTTAAGTTCATCGGCGGCAAGACTGCTGACGGCAAGGACGGCACTACTGCTATTGCTCCAGTCGGCAACGGTGTTAACCTGGTAACTGTTGGCGAGGAAGTTACTTCTCCTGTCTCCATTGACATCCAGAAGATCCTCGACGGCGTTTGCCCAAAGCTTATCCCACTGGCTCTTACCCTTTGCCTGTACTATCTCATGGCAAAGCGTAACTGGACTCCAATCATGTGCATCTGCCTGCTTCTGGTAATTGCACTTCTTGGTTCTGGCTTTGGCGTTCTCCCATATATTTGGGGTTAAGTAAGTGTGACGGGTGCCCACTTAGTGGGCACCCGTCTTTTATAGGAGAGTTTTGATGACAACGTTTATGGGAAGACAGCCACTCTACGAGCAGCTAGCAAATATGCTGCGCTATCGTATTGAGAACGAGATGGATCCAGATGATCCACTTCCTTCTGAGCGTGAGCTCTCCGATTCCTACGGACTTTCTCGCACCACGGTAAGACTTGCACTGCAAGAGCTTGAACACATGGGGCTCATTTATCGTCAGCGTGGCCGCGGTACCTTTGTTGCAGACGTTTCTGAACGTGCAACAGACCTTATGGGCGGCTATAGCTTTACTGACCAGCAGCGTCAGTTAGGTCGCGTTCCTAAGACAACTATTCTGGAGTTTGACACTATTGAGGCTAATAAGTTCTTAGCCCAGCATATGCACGTTATCCTTGGCGAGAAACTCTTCCGCATCAAGCGTTTAAGAAGTGCCGATGACGTGCCTATGATGCTGGAAGTAACGTATCTTCCAGTTTCACAGTTTTTCTCGCTTACTGCTCATGATGTTGAGCAAAAATCTCTCTACCAAATTTTTGAAGAAGACTACAACATAAAGATTGGTGTAGCAGAAGAGGAGTTCAAGGCTTCAATTGCTCGCTCGGATGACGCCACTTTATTGCAAATTTCTGAAGGCTCGCCTGTTTTGAGTCTCACACGCACCACGTACAATGACAGAAATATCATTGTTGAGTTCACACTAAGCGTGGCTCGTGCGGATCAGTTTAGATACAAAATTGTACATACACGCAGTTAAATAGCTGTGAGAAGGGATATCAATGTTTAAGAAGAGCCAAGAAGAGCTAAAGGCACTAGGCGCTCATATTACAACTGCCGAGATTAAGCAGCAGCCTGAGCTTTGGGTATCTACCTTTGGCATTTATCAGGAGAACCTTTCTGCAATTAAACAGTTTGTCGAGCGTGCTCGCAATCTTGGCGAGGGTCGTCGTACCCGTGTGGTCTTTACGGGTGCAGGCACCTCGGCTTATGTAGGCGATACCATTACTCCGTATCTTCGTTCTCA
Source organism: Lancefieldella parvula (assembly GCA_023300185.1). Taxonomy (GTDB): domain Bacteria; phylum Actinomycetota; class Coriobacteriia; order Coriobacteriales; family Atopobiaceae; genus Lancefieldella. The sequence goes on along the minus strand of CP097092.1, from coordinate 1,272,292 downwards.
TGGCGAGAAGAGCTCTTTTGAGTTTGCGTCTGTTGCAACTACTGATATTGTTTCTGATCCTTATGGCAGCCTTGATCCAGATGATCCAACGGTCTTGGTTTCTTTTGCACGCTCTGGTAATAGTCCAGAGAGTCTTGCTGCCGTAAATATTGCCCGTAAGATTGTTAAAAATCTTTTACTCATCAATATTACCTGCGCTCCTGAAGGAAAACTTGCCGTTGAATCCGCAGGTAAAGACGATACATTGCTGCTTCTTATTCCTGGTGCAAATGACCAGGGCTTTGCTATGACCGGCTCTTATAGCTGTATGACACTTCTTGCAACTCTGGTATTTGATAGTGCTGATGACCAGCAGAAGAAGGCTTGGATTTCTGATGCTGCTGAGCTGGGTAGGCAGGTAATTGAGCGCGAGGAAGAGATTGCTGAGTGGCTCAAGAGCGATTTCAACCGCATTACCTATCTGGGTTCTGGTCCTTTTGTGGGCCTTGCTCATGAGGCTCAGCTTAAGATTTTGGAGCTTGCAGCTGGTATTAATGCAACGTCGTGGGATTCCTCAATGGGATATCGCCACGGACCAAAGTCGTTTGTCGACGAGCACACCCTGGTGTTTGATTTTGTTTCCAATAACCCTTATACGCGTCAATATGATCTGGATATTCTTGACGAGATTAAGGGGGACCAGATTGCTGCTCTGACTATTGGTATTGAGCAAGAGGGGACAACAAACTTTACGGGAAGAACGTTTAGTCTTCCAGTATTCACAGAGCCTCTACCAGCACCTTATTTGGCACTGCCTTTTGTAATGGTTGCTCAAGTGGTGGCACTCTTAAACTCAGTTCGTGTCAATAACAAACCGGACACACCTTCTCCAACTGGTCAGGTTAATCGAGTGGTTAAGGGTGTTACAATTCACTCACTATAGGAATTACTAAGAAGGACGTGCCTATGGCGCGTCCTTTTGAGAATGATTGAGGTACGTATGAGTACATTTGCAGTTAAAGCAGATAAGTTCTTTTTACCAGGAGCAACTTCTGGTCCAGGATATTTGCTCGTAGAAGATGGTGTATTTGGTCATTTCACTAAAGAGAAGCCAGACTGCGAGATTGTTGATCGTACTGGTTCTTGGGTAGCGCCTGGCCTTGTTGATACCCATATCCATGGCTTCCTGGACCATGACATCATGGATTGCGATCCTGATGGCGTCATTGAGATTGCTCAGGGCCTGCTCTCTAACGGTGTAACTTCTTGGCTTCCAACAACACTAACCGCAAGCGTTCAGCAGACTGGTGATGCTTGTGAGTCCGTTGCTGATGCAGCAGAGGGAATTGCGGCAAACGGTATTGATGCTGCTCGCATCCAGGGCATCTTCCTAGAGGGACCTTTCTTTACCGAGAAACACAAGGGTGCCCAGAATCCTGCGTACTTCCTTGATCCAGATGTAGAGGTCTTTGATGAGTGGCAGGAGCGTGCTGACGGCTGGATTGCCAAGATTGCTATTGCTCCAGAGCGCGATGGCGCTCCAGAGTTCTGTGCAGAGATGGCAGACCGCGGTGTTCATGTTGCACTTGGTCACTCCGATGCAACGTATGAGGAAGCTCTTGCCTGCGTAAACGCTGGTGCAGATATCTTTGTTCACACCTATAACGGCATGAGCGGTCTTCACCACCGTGAGCCAGGTATGGTTGGTGCTGCAATGACCACCCACGGTACCTATGCAGAGGCTATTTGCGACGGCCATCACCTTAATCCTATTGCTGTTCGCGCTCTGGTAAATGCAAAGGGATATGACCATACCGTTCTTATTACAGACTGCATGCGTGCAGGTGGTATGCCTAATGGACAGTACAAACTTGGCGATTTCCCTGTTGTTGTTGAAGGCGGAACTGCTCGTCTGATGGATGAGTCTCATAGCCTTGCTGGTTCAATCCTTCGTCTGTTTGAAGGCGTGAAGAACGTCTTTGACTGGGGTATTGTTTCTGCTGAAGAAGCGGTTCGTATGGCTTCAGAAAACCCAGCTCGCTCTTGTGGAATTGATGATGTTTGTGGCTTCATCCGTCCTGGATATGATGCTGACTTTATTGTTGTTACAAAAGATCTTCAGCTTGAAGAGACGTTCCTTGGAGGAAAGAGCGTTTACAAGGCTTAAGCAGCAAATCTTGAGTAATGCAAACTAAAGGAAGCCTATGGAGTTCTATTCCCATAACTATTTAATTCACCATGCAACAGTATTTGACTGGACTCAGCTTGTTCTATTTGGCCTTGTTGCACTTCTAATGATCTTCTCGCTTGTGCATTACATGCGCGATAGAAAGAATTCTAAGTATCGTGAGCTGGCGCTTATTGCGCTGTTCTCATTAATCTTTCTTGGACTTCTACAGCTTGATCGTGTGCTAGAGGTCAATCAGACAAGTAAGCACTATGAGTCAATTGTTTCCTCACAAGAAAGCTTCGCTCGACGTCTTGAGGTTGATTTTGACCACGTGTACGTCGCCTTTGATAGCCAGGGAAATCCCTCGTATCTTGAGGTTGACGGTAAGTATTATCACGTTTTGAAAAATACCGAGAATGACTATGTCATTGAACAGATCAATCTCATTGGTAATGACATTAAGCATGTAGAGGAGTAGATTGATGAACTTTTATTTAGAAGTTGCCATTAAATTGTGCATCGGTCTTTTCTCGCTTGTTCTGGCAATTAACGTCAGCGGAAAAGGAAACCTAGCACCAACTGCAGCAATTGACCAGGTTCAAAACTTTGTACTTGGCGGCATTGTTGGCGGCATGATCTACAACAGTTCAATTACCATTTTGCAGTTCACCCTTGTCCTGCTTATTTGGCTCATTATTGTTATGGTTCTCAAATGGTTGAGAACAAACAATATGCTGGTCAAGCAGTTGATTGATGGACGTCCTGTTATTGTTATTGATAAGGGCAAGCTGCTTGTAGACAACTGTAGGTCTATGGGTCTCACTGCCTACGATGTGTCGCTGAAGCTTCGCCAGGCAGGAGTGAATTATATCTCAGACGTTAAGCGTGCCATTCTTGAGCAAAATGGACAGTTGATTATTGTTAAAAAAGGAGAAGAGAACGTTAGATTCCCGCTTATTACTGACGGACAAGTTCAGACAAACATTCTTGAGACGCTGGACCTGGAAGAGAATTGGCTTGAAAGAGAACTTGAGCATCAAGGTTATAAGTCTGCTTCAGAGGTTTATTTGGGTGAGTATAATAGTGGAGATCTGATTATTACTCCGTATGCGGAGAAAGATCAGTAGGTTAGCAAGAGATAAAACAGTTAACCTGTTTATTCCAGTTCCGTTTGCGGAAAAGATAAAAAATTTATCGTTGACTTGAATTGGAATATGTATACTAAGGCTAACTTTTAGAAAGCGGACTGTCGGATGACAGCCCGCTTTCGTGCTAAAGGGGAAGTATGAATGCATGTTCAGATGATGAGAAGTGAGTAGAAAGGCAATGAAGTAACGAGAAACACGGGTTTCTCGCCATGTTTTTATGCTTGGTAGTAATGGTAATCGCGCAATTTTGTTTGAAGAATTTGGCACTACACCATATTGGTTTTTATAGTTTTGGGAGATGTAACATGAATTTGAATCCAACCGTTTCTCGTCGTAGCGCACTTGTAGCTTCCGCTTTTGGCGTGAGTGCTATTCTTGCTGGCTGCAAGCCTGAGGCTCAAAAGCAAGAAGGAGCTTCTGATAACAAAGACCAGAAGAAGCTCAGCATTGTTGCAAGTTTTTATCCTATGTATGATTTTGCAAAGCGCATCGCTGGCGATCATGCTGAGGTAACATGCCTCGTTCCAGCAGGTACTGAGCCACATGATTGGGAGCCATCCAGCAAGGATATGAAGACTATCCAGGAAGCAGACTTCTTGATTTACAACGGTGCTGGTATGGAGCACTGGGTCAAGGACGTACTTGATGGACTTGGTTCTGGCACAAAACTTACAGCAGTTGAGACCAGCAAAGATGTCAAACTTCTTGAGCTTGAAGAGGACGATGATCACGATCATGAGGAGAAGAAAGACGACCATGATCATGACCACGATCACGACCATGGCGGAACTGACCCTCACGTTTGGCTGAGCCCTCTGAATGCCAAGATTCAGATGAAGAATATTTGCGATGCCCTTTCCGAGAAGGACTCTGAGCACAAGTCAGAGTATGCTGCCAATCTTGATAAAGCAAATGCAGACTTTGATACGCTTGATAGTGAGTTCCATAAGGGTCTGGATTCACTACCTAACAAGACCATTGTTGTTTCTCACCAAGCATTTGGTTATTTGTGCGAGGCTTATGGTCTCACTCAGATGCCTATTGAGGGTGTTGAGGCAGATGCAGAGCCAAATGCTCAGGAAATGAAAGAGATTACTGAGTTCGTAAAAGAGCATAATGTAAAGGTTATTTTTACGGAGGAACTGGTAAGTCCTAAGGTTGCTCAGGCAATTGCTGAGGCAACAGGCGCTCGTGTTGAAGAGCTTAACCCACTTGAGGGACTTACTGATGACGAGCTCAAGGCAGGCGAGGATTACCTCTCTGTTATGCGCGAGAACCTCAAGGCTCTTGAGGGCGCTCTCGCATAGTGTGTTGCCAGCTTAGGCTGGATGTTTGGAGGACGTGTTGCAGGAAAGTCAGATAGCCATCTCGCTTCAAGACGTGAGTTTTTCTTACAAGAAGACGCGCGTCTTAAGCGATGTAAATTTAGACGTTCATCAAGGTGAGATTTGCGCTCTTATTGGTGATAACGGAGCTGGTAAATCTACGCTCTCTCGTATTGTGGTGGGTGAGCTTGAGCCAACAAGTGGCAAATCACTTCTTTTTGGAACGCCCTCGACTCGGTTTAAAGACTGGGAGCGTGTAGGCTATGTCCCACAGCTTCCTTCAGAATCGGTTAATCGCTTTCCTGCAAGCGTCGTCGAGCTAGTAGATGCAAGTCAGTATGCTCGTGCCAAAAAGGTAAAGATGAGCGCAAAAGAGCGTCGCGAGCGCACGCTTGAGGCACTTGACCTTGTAGGTATGACTGATTTTTCCACGCGTATTATTAGGGAACTCTCTGGAGGACAGCTCCAGAGAGTTCGTCTTGCCTGCGCGCTGGTTGGAAACCCATCACTACTTATCCTGGACGAACCTACAACTGGTCTTGATAAAGAGAGTCGCAATCATTTCTATAGCCTAGTGCGAGAAGCCCATGCAGCTAGAGATCTTGCGGTACTTATTGTTACGCATGATCTTGCAGCTCTTGATGCGCTGGCTTGTCGAGTTATTGAAGTTGCTGACCACAAAGCTACAGAAATTGCAGGTAGGGGTCACGGTCATGATCACTGTGCAGTTCATGGCGCTCACTGTGACCTTGACTCTCATCATGTCCACGACCACAATCGCGGAAAATTAGATGATTTTGCTTTAACGGAGTCCCTTGGTCCTGCGTCCGACGTTGTTCAAGATGCCCAAGACTCGCATGAGAGGAGGGCGTAAATGTTTGAATACGTATTTATGCAGCGAGGAATTCTTGTGGGAATTCTTCTGGGAGCAATTATCCCGCTGGTAGGCGTTACGGTTGTATTGAAGCGCCTTTCTATGATTGGCGATGCTCTCTCACATACCTCTCTTGCAGGTGTTGCAGGCGGCATGATTGCAGGTATTAATCCTGTTGCCGGAGCAATTGCCGCTTGTTTGGGTGGTGCGCTTTGTGTTGAGGGAGTGCGTCGTCACTTTAAAGACCAGTCAGAGCTTGCAGTCGCTATTGTGATGGCAGCTGGTATTGGTCTAGCGGGCGTTTTGTCAGGTTTTGTTCCTAACTCATCAAGCTTCAACAGCTTTATGTTTGGCTCTATCCTGACCGTAAGCGAGCAAGAAGTTCAGATGATTGTGGTTATTAGCGTACTTGCAGTCGCATTCTGCTTCTTCCTCAGAAAAGAACTTTTCTTGATGTCTTTTGACGAGCGTCATGCCCGTTGTGTAGGTGTGCCTGTAAGCCTTATTAACTTTGGCTTTGTTATCGCAGTAGCTTTGGTGGTTGCTGTAGCAGCAAGAACGGTTGGCTCACTTATTGTTTCATCCATGATGGTGGTTCCTGTTGCCTGCGCTCTGCAGATTTCCCGCAGTTGGAAGCAATGTTGTCTGTATGCAAGTACCGTGGGCATGCTAACCTCACTTGGTGGACTGGTTGTTTCCTATGAGCTTGGCCTTAAACCTGGAGGAACCATCGTTCTTCTCGCGGTTGTTACGCTTTTGTTTATCTTTCTGGTAAAAAGGGTTGTGCTGCTGCTCAAAACTCGCACAGTGTGATACTCTGAACAAAGTGCGTTGACGGAGAGGTTTGCCGGAGCACGTTGTGAACAGAGAGGGTGTTCGTGGTTGAGAAACACCTGCACAGCGCTGGTAGAGTTCACTCCCGAGCTACAACTTGAACGGCAGTTTCTGCTCAGTAGGGAAGTCGTCCGCCTAACGAAACTAGGCTTTTAAGTGGATTGCACAGAGAGAAAACTGTGCAATCAACCGAGGTGGTACCGCGGAAATTTTCCGTCCTTGGGCATATGCTCAGGGACGGTTTTCTATTGAAAGGGTAATTACATGGGAATGTCTGAGGAACTCTCGGCAATTCGCGAGCAAGTACTTGAAGGAATTGCTAAGGCAACAAACCTTGAAGCACTTGAGAAGGTGCGCGTTGCATCAATGGGAAAGAAGGGCTCTCTTACCGCAATTATGCGTATGATGGGTCAGGTTCCCGCAGATCAGCGCCCTCAAATGGGTCAGCTTGCAAATACCGTTCGTGCTAACGTTGAGACCGCTATTCGCGAGCGTCAGCTTGCCTTAAAGCGAGAAGCCCTTGAGGCTCAGCTTAATGCTGAGGCAACTGATATTACCCTTCCAGGTCGTCGTCTGAGCCCTGGTACTCAGCACCTCATTGAGCAGGTACGTGAGGAGATGGAAGACATCTTTATCAGCATGGGCTACACCATTGAGACAGGCCCTTATGTTGAGACTACCTACTACAACTTCACAGCTCTGAACGCTCCTGAAGATCACCCAAGCCGCTCTGGTAAGGATACGTTCTACGTAGTAGACAATGCGCCAGAAGGTAAAGAATCGCACGTACTGGGCGAGTCCGACGTGCTTCTTCGTACACAGACTTCTGGCGTTCAGGTACACACCATGGAGACAAAAGAGCCTCCTATCTACATGATTTGCCCTGGTACGGTATTCCGTCCTGACACAGCAGATGCTAACCACCTGCCTCAGTTTACGCAGATGGAAGGCCTTGTTGTTGATGAGGGAATCACCTTTGGTGACCTCAAGGGCACTCTTGATCACTTTACTCGTGAGATTTTTGGTAAGGACCGCGCTACCCGCTATCGTCCTCACTTCTTCCCATTCACCGAGCCAAGCTGCGAGGTAGACGTTTCTTGTGGTGTTTGCCACGGTGAGGGCTGCCGTTTCTGCAAGAACACGGGCTGGCTTGAGATTCTTGGTTGCGGCATGGTTGATCCTAATGTCTTCAAGTACTGCGGTATTGATTCCGAGAAGTACACAGGCTTTGCCTTTGGCATTGGTGTTGAGCGTGTTGCAGCGCTCCGTTATGACCTTCCTGACCTGCGCATGCTCATCTCTGGTGACCAGAGAGTCCTGCGTCAGTTCTAATCATCGGCGTCTTACTAGAAAGGCAATCACATGCGTGTATCTTATGAATGGCTGAAGACGCTCGTTGATCTTCCTCAGGACCCAAAAGACCTTGAGCGCGAGTTTGTGCGCACTGGTACTGAGGTTGAGGCTGTAGAGCGTGTTGGCGCAAATCTTGACCATGTTGTTACTGCTCAGGTTGTAAGCAAAGAGCCTCATCCTGATTCTGATCACATGTACGTTACCCTGGTTGACGTGGGCAACAACAATGTGGATAAGGACGGAAATCCTGTTCCTCTACAGATTGTTTGTGGTGCCCAGAACTTTAATCAGGGAGATCACATTGTTACGGCAATGATTGGTGCGGTACTTCCTGGAGACTTTAAGATTAAAAAGTCCAAGCTGCGTGGCGTTGAGTCTTGCGGCATGAACTGCTCTTCTCGCGAGCTTGGTCTTGGCGATGACCAGAGCGGCATTATGATTCTTCCTGAGGATGCTCCAATTGGCGTACCTCTTACGGATTACCTGGGCATGTCTGATGTAGTTCTTGATTGCGAGATTACCCCTAATCGCCCTGACTGCCTTTCTATGACGGGTATGGCTGTTGAGGTTTCTGCAATGTATGACACTGACACCCACATTGAGCTTCCACGTGTTACGTCTGAGTCTGGCGCAGATGCATCTGAGCAGGTAGATGTTACTATTGCTGATTCTGAGCTCTGCTCAAGGTACACCGCTCGCGTGGTTCGTAACGTCAAGATTGGCCCAAGCCCTGAGTGGCTTGCTCGTCGCGTTACGGCTTGTGGTGGCCGCTCAATCAACAACGTTGTTGATGTTACTAACTACGTGATGTACCTGACCGGCCAGCCTCTGCATGCTTTTGACCTCGGAAAACTTACCAAGGAAGATGGCAAGTACCACATTGTGGTTCGTGCTGCAGAAGACGGTGAGCACATTGTGACGCTTGACGGAGAAGATCGCGAGCTCACGTCCGATATGACGGTCATCACAGATAACGGTAAGACTCCTATTGCACTTGCTGGTGTTATGGGCGGTCTTGACTCTGAAATTACCGAGAATACCGTTGATGTCCTTTTGGAGTCTGCGGTCTTTGATAACGGTCACATTAGCCGTACCAGTAGAAATCTTGACCTTATGAGTGAGGCTTCTATTCGCTACGAGCGTCTTGTGGATCCAAACGGCTGCGCATCTGTTGCAGATATTGCAGCAGCTCTCTTTGAAGAGTGCTGTGGTGCTGAGGTTTGCCCTGGTATTGTTGATGTATATCCAAAGGTAAAAGAAGCAGTAACTATTACGCTTCGCCCAGAGCGCGTTTGCGCCCTGGCAGGTGCTCAAATTCCAGAAGAGTTTATGGTTTCTCGCCTTACGCGTCTTGGCTGCAAGGTTACTCCTACAGACAACGGTGAGTTGAGCGTTGTTGCTCCTACAAATCGTCCAGACCTTACACGCGAGGTTGACCTTATTGAGGAGATCGTTCGCCTGTGGGGTGAAGGTGATATTGAGGCTACGCTTCCTGCTGCTAGAAACCATGCAGGCGGTTTGACCTCAGATCAGCGTCAGATTAGAAAGATTGGCCGCACGCTGCGCTCCCTTGGCCTCAACGAGACAAAGTCATATTTGTTTGCAAGTCCAGATGACCTCTCTAAGCTTGGTATGAGCGAAGAGGGAAGAGGCGTCCCGGTAAAGGTTATTAGCCCACTTGTTGCTGACCAGTCTGAGATGCGCCGCTCCATTGTTCCAGGCCTTCTACGCTCTATTGCATACAACCTTGCTCATGGTGTCTCTAATATTGCCATGTATGAGCTGGGCCGCGTACTCTTTGGACATAAGGATAAGAGCCAGCCAGATGAGCCAAGCTATGTCTGTGGCGTATTGGTTGGTCGTCCAGCAGATGACGCTTGGAATGCTAAGTATCCAGCCTACGATTTCTTTGACGCCAAGGGTATTGTTGAGGGTCTGCTTGAGGCACTTCGCATCCCTAAGGTTCGTTTCCGTGTAGCTGAGCCAGAGCAATACGGTTGGCTGCAGCCTGGTCGCGCTGCTGAGATTCTTGCAGGTAGCGAGACAATCGGTTGGGTTGGAAACATTCATCCTTTGTCGCTCCAGAACTTTGACATTGAGGTTCCAGTCATTGCCTTTGAGATTTCTGTGGCTTCACTTTTGCGTCTTTCTCAGAAAGACCTTCCTATTGTGGAGCCACCAACCTACCCAGGCATCTCAATTGACCTGGCAATTGTTGTTGATGAGAGCGTCACTGCTGAGCAGTTGGTTCAGCGTTTGAAGTCTGCTGGTGGCAAGCTCCTCTGCGACATCAGACTTTTTGACGTGTATCGCGATCCGCTGCGTGTTGGTGAGGGCAAGAAGTCCATGGCCTTCTCGCTCACGTATCGTGCAGACGACAGAACGCTTACTTCAGAAGAGGTTGAGAAGACCCACACAAAGCTTGTGGAGAAAGTTCTTCGTTCTACCGGCGGAGAAATTCGCGGATAAGCAGGTAATTGTAGTGCCAAGTTGGAACGTACATATTGCTCATGCTGACCGGCTCCTTGAGAAAGGAGCCGGTTGCTTGGACGTAGATATTCACTACCCTGATGCATTTCTGCTTGGAAACGTTGCTCCTGATGTGCATATTGGCTTTATGGTCCCAGACTATTCTCACAAGGTGAGATATGGCAGAAGCCATCAATCGTATCCAGGTAGCTTGCCTATTCCAAGTTATAAGCGGTATCAGCGTAATTTTATGGGTGGTCTTAATCCTGCTGAGTATCTGCTACAGACTGACTTTATTCAGCCAAATGTGAGTTATTGCTTAGCTGAGCAGCGCGGCTTAGTAGATCAGCGCCAGCTCAGAGAGTTTATCGTGGGCATTTGGTGCCACCTTGTTTGCGACCATGTGTATAACGCTCATACACGGGCATTTTTGCGTGCTCATCATATTCCCACGGGAGAAGACGCACGTATCCGCAAGCAAGCAGATTTTGATGTTTACGGGCGCTCGCTTGATATGAATCGTCTGCCAGAAGCATCTGATGAGCTCTTTGCAGTTGCCGCGGCTCATCCACAGTATGGGTTTACGCATTCAGATGTTGAGCAAACACTTCAGGTTATACAGCGCATTGCAGAGGAGAATCGCCAGAATAGTGTGAGCTCCCCGCAGTATCAAATGCTTGATACAGAGTTTTTCTCGTCAGCTTATAAAGAAGCAGAAGAAACACTACTTCAAGGATTTATGCTGCAAAAACATAACTAATTCAGCTAAAGTTATATTCTCGCTTTTCTGAGATAGGTTTTGGAGGACGCTATGGAAAAGATGGAATCTCGCGGAACATTTACGGAGTATCTGCCTTCATACACCATTGGTGTTGATGCTTATAAGTCGGTACTGCATATTGTTAAGCGCTTTGGCAAAAATGCCGTAGTCATTGGTGGACCAACTGCAATGGAGAAGGCACGCCCAAAGCTTGAGGCTGCACTTGCGGATTCTGAGGTTTCTATCTCTTCTTGGATTTCTTACGGCACTAACTCTACGCACGCAAATGCCAAGAGAATTGCAGCAATGCCTGAGGTTATTGCTGCTGATATGCTCTTCCTTGTTGGTGGTGGTCGTGCAATTGATGAGGGTAAAGAGATTGCAACTATTCTGGACAAGCCATACTTTACCTTCCCAACACTTGCTTCTAACTGCGCTCCTGTAACAAGAATTGCTGTTTTCTATAAAGAGGATGGTTCTGCAGATACGTACTTCATTCCTGCTGAGCTCCCCGTTCATACCTTTATTGATACGCAGATTATTGCAGAGAGCCCTGATGAGTACTTCTGGGCAGGAATTGGCGATGCCTTCTCTAAGGGTCCTGAGGTTGAACTTTCTTCCAGAGAAGTTGAGCTGCTCCACAGCCCTCTTATGGGACGAGCCCTTGCCGCAGGTGCCTGCATTGAGCCTCTGTTTGATAATGCAGAGCAGGCACTGGCAGATAAGCGCGCCGGCGTTGTCTCTGAGGCGTTTGAGAACGTTGTTCTGAACATCATTGTAACTGCTGGTATTGTGTCTAATATGACCACCAATCTTGGCGCAGAGCGCGGTGCGTACTACTTCAACTCCTCTACAGCTCATGCCTTCTACAATGCCTTTACTGCTCTGGGCGAGCGTGGCGAGAAACACCTTCATGGTGAGGTTGTTTCCTTTGGTACCTGCGTTTTGTATGCCTTTGACGGCAACCTTAAGGCACTTGAGGAGCAGGTGGCGCTTAATAGAAAGCTTGGTCTCCCAACCACCTTGGCCGATCTGGACATTACTCCAGAATCAGTTGACGCTGACCTGGACATCATTGTTGAGCGAGCTCAGAAGACCAACGAATGGGGTCGCGCTCCTTATGGATTTACAACTGATCGCTTCCGCCAGGCAATTCTTGATACCGATGCATACGGTAGGGCAGTTGCTTCTGGCGAGAAGGACCAAGAGACAGCAGCTCTTGATGTAATTGCTGCGCATGCTCCTTCAGCTGAGACGGCTGTACCACGCAAGATGTAGCTGCAAGTAACCTGAAGAATCACTTTAGGAAGAGGACTTGTAGGAGCCAGCTTTCTTAAGTCGCTTCACGGTTATATAAAAAGTTTTTGTATCAAATGGCAGTTTATTTGGATAAGCTGCCATTTCTTTTAGTTGCAATTTTTATTCACTATTATTAACAAAAATCGGTAAAAACAAAAAATAACGCGTACGGTCGTTTTTTATCGGTGAAAGTTATATTGACTGTTTGTCACCGTGTTTTACCTTGTAATGGTTTATCTTAGTAACTATCAACTACGAGTATTTATGGATAACAAATCTATAAGATGCGTAGATTTCATTGGTAAGCGCGGGGGTGAGTATGGCAGAGTTAAATGCATCGTTAGCAGTGAGTGACCAGGATGCATACTTGTTTGCACAAGGAAAATGGTTCCAGAGTCACAAGAAATTAGGTGCACACCCTGCGGTTCAAGAAGATGGAGTTGAAGGTTATCATTTTGCGGTTTGGGCCCCCAATGCAGCCTCTGTCTCTGTTGTTGGAGACTTTAATAATTGGGATGATACCGTCAACGTTCTTTCTCGCTCAAAACATGGCGGAATCTGGGAAGGTTTTATTCCAGGAATCACCTCGGAAGTATTGTATAAATTCCTGATTGTATCCGCTTCTGGACAGAAGATTTTTAAGGCTGATCCCTATGGTACCTATGCGGAGGTCAGACCACATACGGCATCTATTACGTTTGACCCAGACGTGTACGTTTGGGAAGACGAAGCATGGATGAAAAGACGTGCAACACTTAAGTTCCTGCATAGTCCTCTTAACATCTTTGAAGTTCATCTTGGGAGCTGGAAGCAGCATACTGACCTGACTGCCCAAGAGGAAGATTCTGCTGATACAGAGAATGTAGAGCAGGCTGAAGAACCCAAGGACTATTTTGACACCAACGTAGATGCCTTCTACACCTATGATGACCTCTCAGAAGAGCTGGTAGCCTATGTTAAAGATATGGGTTACACCCACATTGAGCTTCTCCCTGTTATGGAGCATCCTTTTGATGGATCTTGGGGTTATCAGGTAACGGGTTATTTTGCTCCCACCTCAAGGTATGGCAATCCTGCCCAGTTCAAACACTTTATTGACTGCTGCCATCAGGCTGGTATTGGCGTCATTTTAGACTGGGTCCCAGGAGGCTTCTGCAAAGATGCTCATGGTCTTGCAGAGTTTGATGGTACCAAGCTCTTTGAAGAAAAAGAGCATCCTAACTGGGGAACTCTTAAGTTTGATCTTACTCGTGGTGAGGTTAGAAGCTTCCTTGTTTCTAACTTGCTCATGTGGCTGAAGGACTATCACGCTGATGGCATTCGTGTTGACGGTGTCAGTAGCATGCTGTATTTGAATTTTGGTATCGACGATCCTTCTCAGAAGCGCTTTAACCATAAGGGCACAGAGGAAGATTTGGATGCAAGCGCTTTCTTGCGTCTCTGCAACGAGACTGCTCAAAAAGAACATCCCGATATTTTGATGATTGCAGAAGAGTCCACAGCATGGCCGCTGGTTACCTATCCTCCCGAGGTTGGGGGACTTGGCTTTAACCTTAAATGGGACATGGGCTGGATGAATGATACGCTGCACTATTGTCAGACTGATTTCCCTTATAGACCAGGTAACCACCGTCTTCTGACCTTCTCCAGTATGTATCAGTTCAATGAGAACTTTGTGCTGCCACTCAGCCATGATGAGGTTGTTCATGGTAAGTGCAGTCTTATTCAGCGCATGCCGGGAGATTGGTGGAGACAGTTTGCTGGCATGAGGGCTCTGGCGCTTCATCAGATGACTCATCCGGGCGCTAAGCTCAACTTTATGGGCAACGAGATTGCGCAGTTTATTGAGTGGCGCTACTACGAGGGCATTGAGTATTACCTGACTGAGGAGTATCCAACTCACGCTCATCAGCAGGTATTTATTAAGGCTCTTAATCATTTCTATAAGAATCATCCAGGACTTTGGCAGTATGCCTACGACAACCGTGGATTTGATTGGATTGACGCAGACAATAATGAGCAATCAATCATCTCATTTGTTCGTCACGGAAGAAAGCCTTCCGAGGACCTGGTTATTCTCATCAATTTTGACGTTGCAACCCATCAGAACTTCCGTTTGGGCATGCCTTCTGCAGGCGTGTGGAAAGAAGTATTCAATTCCGACGCAAAAGAGTTTGGCGGTTCGGGTATTGTGAATACTAAGAAACTTTCCACCAAGCCAGTGGCATGGAATGGAAGAGATTATTCGGTAGAACTGTCTGTTCCTCCGCTTGGTGGCATTGTTTTAGCGTTTGAGAAAGAACTTCCAAAGAGGGGGAAGCATGGCCGTAAATAACGGACAAAACATTTTTACCGATAAACAAGATTTTGAAGAGCAGTATCGCGATAAGTTCATCAAGATTCTTGGCAAATACTATGGAGAGTGCACTGATCAGGAGCGCTATAACGTTCTTGCTCACCTCATTGCAGAAAAGGCGCGAGAAATTCAGTCAACCTCCTATATTCATGCAAACAAGCAGGTCTATTACTTCTCCCTTGAGTTCCTTCTAGGACCACTGCTTGAGAATTACCTGCTCAATCTTGGTATTACCGACGTTGTTGCAGAGGGCCTTAAAGAGATGGGTACCTCTCTTCATGAGCTTGCCGCTCAGGAGGTAGACCCTGGCCTTGGCAATGGTGGTCTGGGTAGACTTGCCGCGTGCTTCCTGGACTCCATGGCACATGAGGGAATGGCTGGCTTTGGTAACGGCATGAGATACCGCTACGGCCTCTTTCGTCAGGAAATTAAGGATGGACGCCAGGTAGAACGTACTGATAACTGGCTGGCAAATGGATATCCATGGGAAGTCAGAAAAGACGATTCCAGCGTACTAGTGCGCTTTGGTGGCACCGTTGTAAGGCATGAGGACGAGAATGGCAACTTCTGGTTCTCGCAAGAGGGTGGCCAGGTAGTAAGGGCTGTTCCATACGATGTGCCTATTGTTGGTTATGGCGCAAAGACCGTAAATAAGCTGCGTCTTTGGTCTGCAGAACCAGCAGAGGAAGACTTTGATCTTGATGCTTTTAACGCCGGCGATTATGCACGTGCTAATAAGTTCCGCTCTGACGTTGAGGCAATTTCAACCATTTTGTATCCAAATGACTCTGGTGAGCACGGACGCATTCTTCGCTTGAAGCAGGAGTACCTGTTTGTCTCCGCTGGTCTTCAGACCATTCTTCGTGCTTACAAGGATAAGTACGGTGAGGATTGGGACCACTTTGCAGATCACGTCTGCATCCACACTAACGATACGCACCCAGCAATGTGCGGACCAGAGCTTATGCGTCTGCTTGTCGATGACCATGGCGTTGACTTTAACGAGGCATTTGATATCGCGAGAAACGCAATCTCTTATACCAACCACACCGTTATGCCTGAGGCTCTTGAGAAGTGGCCTATCAACACCTTCCGTGAGCTGCTTCCCCGCCTGTATATGTTTATTGATGAGGTTGATCGCCTCTATAAGGAGCAGCTGCTTGCTGACTCTAACGGCAACACCGATCTTCTCGCCTCAACATCTGTGTTGTGGGATAACACCGTTCGTATGGCTAACCTCTCTATTCTGTTTAGCCACTCGGTTAATGGTGTCTCTGACCTGCACACAAACATTTTGAAGCAGAGTGTTTTGAAGGATTTCTACAAGCTTCGTCCAGAAATATTTAATAACAAGACTAACGGCATCTGCCACCGTCGCTTCTTGGCACAGGCTAATACCGCTTACGCAAAGCTTATTACTGAGGCTATCGGTACCGGCTGGCTTGATGATGCCAATGAACTTCAGAAGCTTTCTGCTTTTGAGAACAATGCTGAGTTCTTGGATAAGATGGACGCTGCAAAGAGAGAAGAAAAAGAGCGTCTTGCTGCATACGTCAAGAAGACAACTGGTGTTGAGATGGATACCAATACCATCTTTGATACGCAGGTAAAACGCTTCCATGCATATAAGCGTCAGCTGCTTAATGTCTTTAAGATTTTGTATCTCTACAACCGCATGCTTGATGACCCAAGCTATAAACCAGCTCCAACCACCTTTATTTTCTCGGGTAAGGCTGCTCAGAGCTATACCTTTGCAAAGGAAGTCATTCGACTGATTCACTCCGTTGCGGACGTAGTTAACAACGATGAGCGCATTGAGGGCCGCCTTAAGGTTGTCTTTATTCCAAACTTTGCTGTTTCAAATGCACAGCTTATCTATGCCGCATCTGATATTTCAGAGCAGATTTCTGTTGCTGGTGCAGAGGCTTCTGGTACCTCAAACATGAAGCTTATGATGAACGCAGCTCTAACACTTGGAACTTACGATGGCTCCAACATTGAGATTTCCGAGCTTGCGGGACCAGAGAACATCAAGATTTTTGGTCTTCGTGCAGACGAAGTTCAGCAGGTATATGCTTCCGGCACCTACTTTGCACAGAACCTACTTAACCAGAACCCAACGCTGGCTCGCATTGTAAATATGCTGACCGATGGTTCTTTGAGCCGACTCTCTGGCAACTTTGAGTCAATTCGCGATTACCTGCTGATCAACAACGATCCTGATCTGGTGCTTATTGACTTTGATGCCTATGTGAAGGCATGGGAAGAGCTTACTCAGTCCTATGCAGATCGTCGCAGCTGGAATGCTCGCGCACTTCACAATACGGCAAACTCTGGTTTCTTCTCCGCTGATAGAACTATCAGGGAGTATATGGAAGATATTTGGCACGTGTAAGGATCTGCGTTTAGGTTCAATCGTCGTAGGGCGTTGAGAATATAGACCTCTGTTGGGGAGAGAGGAGATTTGGATATGGGCAAAAGGGAATGTCTTGCAATGCTACTTGCAGGAGGACAGGGAAGCCGCTTAGGTGCTCTGACCTCAAAAGTAGCTAAACCTGCTGTCTCGTTTGGTGGCAAGTTCCGCATTATTGACTTTGCATTATCCAACTGCGCAAATTCAGGAATTTCTACGGTAGGTGTTTTGACACAGTATCGTCCGTATTTGCTGCACTCTTACGTGGGATCAGGTAGTGCTTGGGACCTTGATGAGCGCGGTGGTGGAATTTCTATTCTTCCTCCCTTCGCAACACAGTCTGGTGGTGCGTGGTATGCGGGAACCGCAGATGCCGTCACCCAGAATATTGGTTACATTGAGCAGAATAACCCTGATTACGTACTAATTCTCTCTGGCGATCAGCTTTACCGTATGGACTACGGCGAGATGCTTGCCTGCCATAAGAAGAACAACGCAGACCTCACCATTGCTGTTATGCCTGTTCCTTGGGAAGAGACTTCTCGCTTCGGCATCATGTCCATTGATGATGAGGATAGGATCACCAAGTTTTCCGAGAAACCCAAAGAGCCAGAGTCCAACCTGGCGTCCATGGGAATCTATATCTTTAGCACAGACCTGCTTCTTGAGACCTTGCGTGAGGACGCAAAGAATCCTGAATCTTCTCATGACTTTGGCGGCGATATTATTCCGACGTTGCTTGATGATGGTAAACGTCTTTTTGCCTATCGCTTTGAGGGTTTCTGGCGCGATGTAGGCACCATTGCAAGTTATCACGAGACCAGCATGGATCTACTTGGCTCTGAGCCTAAGTTTGATATCTTCTCGGATAAGTTCCCTATTTTGTCTAATGCTTCCACCCGTCCACCAGCGTACATTGGCGCTTTTGGCGAGGTAGACGACTGTCTGGTAAGCAACGGATGCCAGGTCTTTGGTTATTCTCGTCATTCAATTTTGTCTACCGATGCCGTTATTGGTGAGGGAGCTCGCGTTATTGACTCCGTACTTCTTCCTGGCGCAGAAGTTAAACCTGGTGCGGTGGTTATTCGTGCAATTCTTGGCGAGAACGCTGTGGTCGAGAAGAACGTCCATATTGGCAGCTCTGATTTGAACAAGGAGATTGCTGTTGTTGGAAATGATGTAGTAGTCGAAAGAGGTGAGCAATAATGAATAGAGTAATTGGTCTTATTACCTGCAATTATGCGTCTACTAACATGGAAATCGCCAATGATGTACGCCCAATTGCATCCATGCCTTTCTTGGGAAGATATCGCCTGGTGGATTTTCCTCTTTCAAATATGGTTAATTCGGACATTAGTACCGTTGGCGTAATCATGCCCTTTAACTATCGCTCACTTATCGATCATCTTGGCTCTGGCAAAGACTGGAACTTGGACCGTAAGAGCGGTGGTTTATTTATCCTGCCAGGATCCGCTTTTGGTACCTCCCACGCAGGAGCTCGTTTCCTGCTCAGAGATCTGATTTCCAACAAGCCATATCTTGAGAGAACTGATGCAGAGTATGTTCTGTTGTCTACTTCAAATTTTGTTTTCAACTCTGATCTTACCGAGCTGCTTGACCAGCACCTTGAGTCCGATGCGGACATCACTATGATGACCTACACCACTCGTTATAACGATAGAGACGTTGTTGGTGTTGAGCTTGACGGTGACTGTGTAGTTAAAACGCACAATGGCGTTCAGCGCGGAGACGAGGCTTCTCTCGATTGCTTTATTATCAAGCGCGACCTGCTTATTGACATGCTTGATTGGTATAGAGCTACTGATTATCTTGATCTTTTTGAGGCACTCCACGCTGACTATAACCGCGTCAAGGTTCGCACCTTCCACTTTGAAGGTCATGTAGCATCTATCTTCTCAAAGAACTCTTATTATCGGGCTAACATGGAGCTTTTGAACCCCATGCCAGCAAATGAACTCTTTACTCCAGAGCGCTCCATCAAGACAAAGGCACACGATACTGCTCCTGCAAAGTTTGAGATTGGCTCAAAGGTAAGTAACTCCACTATTTCTGCAGGCTGCCGCATTCGCGGAACGGTTACTGGTTCCATCCTTGGTCGTAACGTCATTATTGAGCGTGGCGCAGTAGTACGCGATTCTATTGTGATGGAGGGCTGCATTGTTAAGGAAGGCTCTGTAGTCGAGCATGCTATTGTGGATCGCTCTAACGTTATTCCTGCGGGTACTGAGCTTCGTGGTACCAGCGAAGAAATTCTTATTCAGCGTAAAAACAATAAGAGGGTGGCGTAACAATGTCCCAAGTCTCCAAGCGTCGCAAACTTCGCGTTGTCTATGCAACTTCAGAGGTAGCGCCTTTTTCCAAGTCGGGTGGTCTTGGAGATGTTTCGGGCTCATTGCCACAAGCACTTAAAAAAGTAGGAGCAAGAGTGGCGGTTATCTCGCCACTCTACAGCTCTATTAAGCCCGAGTGGAAACAAAAGATGAAAAAGGTCTACGAGCTTCAGGTGCCTCTTTCGTGGCGCTTTGAGTATTGTGGGCTGTGGCATCTGGTTCATGAAGGCGTTGATTTTTACTTTGTAGATAACGAGTCCTACTTTGCTCGTGATGGCCTTTATGGCTACTTTGATGATGGAGAGCGCTATGCGTTCTTCTCCAAGGCTCTGTGTGAGCTGATTGCACACGTCCCAGAGCTCTCCTGCGACGTTCTGCACTGCAATGACTGGCAAACGGCACTGGCACCCGTATTTCTGCGTGAGCAGTATCAGGGCGTCCCTGAGGTCCAAAACGTTAAGACGGTCTTCTCCATTCATAACGTCAAGTTCCAGGGCCAGTTTACTGACAAGATGCTCAGCGACGTACTTGGTCTTGCTGATATTCCTGCTGCGGTTGATCAACTCAGATGTGACGCAAGCTCTATCAACTTTATGAAGGGCGCGCTTTGCTACTCTGATTATCTGCTCACCGTTAGCCCAACGTATGCCCGTGAGCTGCAGACAGAGCACTTCGGAGAGGGAATGGATGATATCTTCCGTCGCCGTCAAAGTGTACTGCGCGGCATCCTGAATGGTATTGATATTGGTGCGTGGTCACCTGCAAGTGATTCTTATATTCCACAGAACTTCTCGGCACGTCATATGGAAGGTAAGGCTGAGTGTAAGCGTCAATTGCAAGAGGAGCTGGGTCTTGAGGTAAATCCTGATGTACCTCTTGCGGTAATGGTTACGCGCTTGACCAACCAGAAGGGTTTGGGCCTGATTCGCTATGCGATGGACCGTCTTATTTGTGCAGGTATTGAGGTTGCTGTTCTAGGAACTGGTGACGCTGAACAAGAAGATGCTATGCGCTTCTTTGATGAGCACTATGGCAACCGCATGGCTGCACGTATTGAGTTTGATATTGCGCTTTCTCACCGCATGTATGCAGGTGCGGATATGTTCTTGATGCCCTCAGAGTTTGAGCCTTGCGGCCTTTCTCAGATGATTTCTATGCGTTATGGCACGCTTCCTGTTGTTCGCGAGACGGGTGGTCTGGCAGACTCGGTTAAACCGTACAACCAGTTTACGGGAGAAGGAACCGGCTTTAGTTTTGCCAATCAAAACGCAGATGAAATGGCAGATATTATTCTGTACGCCGCCGATGTTTATAGAAACGATAAACAAGCGTGGACAAATCTTGTAAAACAGGCGATGGCAGAGGACTTTAGTTGGCATAACGCTGCAAATGAATATCTTGACGTGTATCATTTACTACACCCTGAGATTATCAGGTATGTACGTCGTCGAGATTGGTAAGAATGCAGGCTTTTCACAACACCTCAAACATTGTTTGTAGAGATCCAAAAGGCGCGGTAGAACTAGGTACTTCAGCAACAATCAGAATATTTGCTTGGGACGATGATGTTCAATCAGTAACACTTCGTCTCTGGCAAGAGTATGGCCCTGAATCGTCTTCAGAGGCCCAAGTTCTGTCTGGCGAGAAACGCGTTGTGATGCAAAAGAGTGATTTTGCTGGCGCGCTTCCGACTGGCGTACCTGACTATGCGCAGTGCTTTGAGGCAATTGTTAAACCAGCTGCTACTGGCCTTATTTGGTATCGTTTTGAGCTTCAGGCTTCTGACGGAGCAGTTTGGTCATATGGTGCTCAAGAAAATAGATGCACCGGTGTTGGTAGCTTTGCCTATGGCGAGCCACCATCATTTCAGATTACTTGCTATAAGTCTCGTGGCAGCTTTGCAGGTGTAGAAGACCCTAGCTGGTACAAGGGTGGAGTTGTCTACCAGATTTTCCCTGACAGGTTTGCACGAGATGCAAACTGGCACGAACGTACCAAGCAGGCGCTTGCTGTTCCAAGAAATGGGGTTTCTCGCCAGCTGGTTGAAGACTGGGAGAAGACTCCTGAGTATCAAAGAGATGCTAACGGCCGCATAACTGAGTGGGATTTCTACGGCGGTTCTTTGGCTGGCATTGAAGAGAAGCTTTCCGTACTTGGAAAACCTTGGAATAACTGCGCTTTATTTGAATCCTATCTATGCTGCTTCTAGTAATCATCGCTATGATATTGCGGATTATTTGGAAGTAGATCCCGTTTTGGGCACCGTAGAGGATTTTGAACACCTCTGCGTTAAAGCTGCTGAGCATGGTATTTCTATTATTTTGGATGGCGTTTTTAATCACTGTGGTGCTGATTCAAAATACTTTAATAAATTCTCTAACTACTCTGAACCAGGAGCAGTTCAGCAGGCTGGCTCTGCCCTATGATGAGTGGTTTACGTTCCATGAGGATGGAACGTATGAGAGCTGGTGGGGTGTAGACGCACTTCCAACTATTGTCTCCGATAACCCCGATTATCAGGAGTTTATTTGTGGCAAGGATGGCGTTATTAGAACGTGGCTGCGTCGTGGAGCTCGTGGTTGGCGCTTAGACGTTGCAGATGAGATTTCTGATTCGTTTATACAGAAGATTCGTGCGGCTGCACTTGCAGAGCGTAGCGACGCAGTTATTATCGGAGAGGTCTGGGAGGACGCAAGCAATAAGCGTGCATACGGAAAACTCAGGCATTATCTGGAAGGTTCTGAGCTCGACGGACCTATGAATTATCCTCTGCGCAAGTCTATTCTTTCATTTTTGATGAATGAGGCTGGTGCTGAGTCAACTGCTTTAGCTCTTGAGGAGCTGTGGGAAAACTATCCTCACGAGGCGTTTTATTCTTGCCTGAATGTGTTTGGAACACATGATAAAGAGCGCTTGATTAACGTAGTTGCAGGAGCTCCTGCTCCTGATTCTCTTTCTGCTCATGAACAGGTAACGTACAGACTTTCTGCTGATCAGCGCGGTCTTTCTAAGGCTCGTATGTGGCAGACGGCTGTGCTGCAGATGACGCTTCCGGGTGTTCCGTCTATCTATTACGGCGATGAGATGGGCGTTGAGGGATTTGTTGACCCAACAAATCGTGCAACTATGCCATGGCCTGGAAGCAGTCCTCGTGCGGACTTGGATTACCTGCATATGTATCGCAATGCCATCGCACTCAGAAAAACGCTGACACTACTGGTAGATGGTTCGTTTGAGCCATTTGTTCCAGAGGGTGGTTCAGATGATGTTTTAGCTTTCTGGCGTAGGCCTGTTCAAAAAGATGACCAGCAAGAGCAGCAGAGCAAAGACGCTTCTGGCATTTGTGTGTCTGGTGAATAAGAGCCGCTCAGATGCTAAGACCGTATATGTTTCTGTTCCTCAAAACATGCAGGTTATTGACGTTATTAGTGGACAAGCAGTACCTGTCAAAGATGGCAAGGCAGAGGTCTTTTTGTGGCAGCTTGGGTGTACTGTCTTAAACGTGCAGCCAGCTCATAGACTACAAAAGCCTCTTGAGCCTGGTATGGGAGTGCTTGCTCACATTACTTCTCTGCCTTCTAATGAGGACTCCGCAATTACGCCAGGCCAGAAGCTTGGTGTTATTGGTCGCGAGACTTCCGAGTTCATTGATTTTCTCGCTAAATCTGGCCAGAAGTATTGGCAGATTTTGCCTGTCAGCCCAACCGATGAATACGGATCTCCTTACGCGGGAATTTCCGCCTTTGCAGGAAACATCAACTTGCTTGATCAGGCTGCTATGGAGAAAGTCATTTCTGAGTGCGATGGCCCTCAGAGCAAGCGAGCTGCTGAGTACCAGGCATTTCTGGCAAGAAACTCGTATTGGCTTGATTCGTATGCGGCGTTCTGTGCAATCAAAGACCTTCTTGGTGAGGGAGTGTGGCAGGAGTGGCCAAAGCAGTATCGCTGCTGGTCACCAGAGCTACTTAAGCTTCCTGAACTTGCTCAGGCAATTGAACTTCATCAAAAGCAGCAATTTGCTTTTGACGTTATTTGGAGCCAGACATTAGCGGAGGCTCGTGCCAAAGGAATTCAGATTATTGGCGACATGCCTATGTTTGTTTCAGAGGATTCCGCTGATGTTTGGGCACATCCAGAGCTTTTTGCCCTTGATGCTACTGGACATACAGAGCTTCAGGCCGGCGCTCCTGCTGACGCGTTTTCTCAAGATGGCCAACTGTGGGGCAATCCAACGTACAACTGGCAAGCTCATAAAGACGAGGGTTATCGTTGGTGGATTGAACGATTCCGCAGGTCTTTCTATCTGTATGACTACACGAGGCTTGATCATTTTATTGGCTTTACGTCTTACTATGCTATTGAGCAGGGAAAGACCGCTGCTGAGGGTTCATTCAAGTTTGGTCCTGGCTATGAGCTGTTTGACGTTGCTTATAAGCAGCTTGGTCCACTGCCTTTTATTGCGGAGGATTTGGGAGCGGTTACTCCTGCGGTCCGTGCGCTGCTTTCTCAGACGGGATTTCCGGGCATGAGCGTCATTCAATTTGCTGATGGAGACTGTAGATATTCCTTTACACCAGCTCAGGAGTCTATTGTGTACAGCGGTACCCATGATACGCAAACGCTTATGGGTTTTGTAGAAGCTCGTTTTACAGGTGGCCAGGCAACTGATGAATCGCACCAGATTTTTGACCGCCTTATGGAGCAAGTAGTTAGCACTTCTAATGCAGTGGTTATTTTGCCGCTACAGGATGTTTTGGGCCTTTCTGATGACGCCCGCATGAATATTCCTGGTAAGGCTGAAGGCAATTGGTCTTGGCAGGTAAAAAAGGACACACTCACGCCACAGGTTGTTCAAAAGCTGCAGAGGTTTGTTGAACTGCACCAGAGCAAGCTCGGCGCTTAGCGTACCTTATTTGTTACAACAAAAAAGTCCTTCTCGATGAACTGCCTCCCATTTCTTAGACACGAGAAATAGGAGGCAGTTCAAAACACACCTAAGTCAGATAATCTGTTAAAAAGACGTATACATGACGCTGAAAATTACCACAAACATGCAGATTATCTTTATTAGATGTGTAAAATGCCCTCATCTGAGCAGAATATCTGACTTAGGTGTGTTCCGTAGATACAGAATTTATCGATAGTTAAATTTCTTATATAAGTCTATTCATGTTTAAGCATATTAGATGAAGTTTATGCATAGAGATGCATATCAGGTAGTGCGACCGCCTAGCTGCCTAGCTATCTTGATTAGAAACATGTCGATTCTTCGGCAGAACCTACCAAAGCTGCGCTATTTTGTGCGCCAGGCCTAAAAGCCGACGCTAACACGCTACAGAATCATAATCACCCGCATATGAACTGCCTTCCATTTCGTGGACATAAGAAATGGGAGACAGTTCACGACTGGCGAGAAGGACCTTTTACTTGCAGATGTGCCTTTGGGTTCACTATGACATCTCTCGAGGTAAAACGATGGTAAAGCGTGTTCCTACACCTTCGCGTGAAAGTACCTCAATAGAGCCGTCATGATTATCGACAATCCATTTAGCAATGGATAAGCCAAGTCCAGAACCCTCATTGCTTTCAATACGAGCGTTGTCGGCTCTCCAGAATCTCTCAAAAATATGAGCGGCTGCTGTCTCGGACATGCCCATACCTTCATCTTCGATTGAAACTTGAACAGTTTTCTCGTCATACGCGACATTAAAAGAAATGGTGGTCTGAGCAGCAGAATATCGAGCAGCATTTTGCACGATGATACGGATAGACTGCTTAATCATTGCGGTATCAGCAAGCACCTGATAGCAATCGTCTGTTTGTGTACTCTGATCAAATTTCAGCACATACTGATGATCTGGATCAATCATCTCCGACTCTTCACAGACCTCAGAAGTTATCCGTGCAAGATTGAGCTTAGTCTTTGTGAGGGTATTTCTTCCAGCGTCTCCGCGTGCTAAGAAGAGGAGCTGCTCAACAAGGTCATGCATGTGTTCGCTCTCGGATTTGAGTGCAGCGATAGACTCATCTAGTACAGCCTCGTCCGTCTTACCCCAGCGATCCAGCATGTCAGTATAACCTCGGATAACAGCTATAGGCGTGCGAAGCTCGTGGCTGGCATCGTTGACAAAGCGCATCTGTTGCAATTTTGCTTCTTGCATACGTTGAAGCAGTTTATTCAAGGCAATCTCAATACTTGCCAGGTCTTGGTCACCTGTTTGAATCTTTGGCGCATTGATATTGGCTTCTTCAATTGCCTGTTCAAGACTCCTTATTTTCTCGCTTTTGACCAGGACGTCATTTGTTGTAGCTTCGGTAGAAAGAACATCACTATTTACTAGTTGATCGGCTTTAAGTGCAAGTGTATTGAGGGGCTGAAGAGCTCTTCTGACACGGCGCATATCACCGAAGAATGACAACAGATCAATGATTTCCCAGATAAGAATTGCAATATACATGGGCCAGAAGCGTGCTAACTCTACGCCTAAATCAAATATTTTGGCGCCAAAAGTAGGGCCATGAACAATGTATTTTAGGCTTGAGAGTCCGTGTAAGAAACTGAATCCAGTAAGAGAAATAGAGTGAGACTCAGTAGGGAAAAATCCTAGGTAAAAAGTACCTTGCGGAACATGCTGGTTATACATATAAATAAAAATCAGAGCAATAGTTACCAGTAAAAAGAGATCAAAGCCGACGTAATTCATCAGCTTACGCCACCAAAATCCCCAGGTAATTACTCCAGCTGTCGACGAATCAGAGGGAGTAAAGAAAGGCTTTTTATGCTCTTGTATGGTGGAACTGGTTATGCTTCTCTGATGACATATCCGACTCCACGAACGGTAGTAATTAGCTTGATGTTATAGCGGTCATCAATTTTTGCACGTAGATGGGCAATATGTACATCTACGTTATTAGTTTCTCCGGCAAACTCATAACCTAAGGCTTCAGAAGCAATACGCTCACGGCTCATGACAACACCAGCGTGTTCCATAAGCATACGGAGGACTTCAAATTCCTTAGTAGTAAGTTCGATTGAATCGTTCTTGACACAGACTTCTCTACGATCAACATCAAGCGAGACACCTTTAATTGTAAAGGTGCTTGTAGCAGCTGTTTGAGGAATTGCTCGGGGAGTTTAAACTGTCTGCCTCATGGTGTTTGAGTGCCACGCGAATGCGGGCGAGAAGTTCCTCTATCGCAAAAGGTTTGGTGAGGTAGTCATCTGCACCCGCATCGAGACCAGCTACTTTATCCATAACCGAATCACGAGCAGTAAGCATGATAGTTGGCGTGTTTTTCTCGCGACGAATCCTTCTAAGAACTTCTAGACCATTAAGCTGGGGGAGAAGTACATCAAGCAAGATAAGGTCGTAGTCATTTGACAGTGCTTTTTCAGCTCCGGTTCTTCCGTCAAGAGCTTTGTCTACTTCATAGCCCTCATGTTTAAGCTCGAGTTCTATAAAGCGTGCAATTTTTTCTTCATCTTCAACGATAAGAACCTTAATCATTTTCTCGCCTAAATATCGAAGTTTTCTATTTTAGGTTTGGAACCAATTGCATTTTATTTTTTGTCGATAACATCTTTTTTGATGGAACCCGCTGCATCTGCAGCCTTATCCATTGCCTCATTTACATCAACAACAATAGGATAAGCTCCCTGGATGTGATAGCGCATTTCAAAGAACAGACCAATGATGAGCAGCCAGAATGTAGCACCCCAGAGGAATAGACCAACAATTGGAATAATTACTGGCATGGCCATGAACTGCTCACCACGACGAGTAACAATAAATTTCGTTTCCACACTTTTATGGAACAGCTCTTTGCACTTCTCCCAGAGAGAAGACATATTCTCTGAGAAATCAGACTTTTTGCTTGATTCTTGGTAGGCAATTTGAGCTGCTTCCATTTCTGGAGAAACGTCTGACTGTGCAGCTGACTCAGTAGTATAGTTTGCAGTCTGCTTAGTGGACTTGCCCTGCTTCTCGAGCCAAATAATTGCATCAAGAACATTATCATCACAAGCGTCAAGTGCTGCCTTTGCGTCCTCGTAGCTTACGCCGCACTTCTCGCGAATTACCTCAACCTTTTCTAGCTTTTCCATGATCAGCTTCCTTTCGAGATGTTAAAGACGCCTCTCGTCTTCGTGATACATGGTCTCTTATAAAGATTAACCAATTATTGAGGTTAGATTAAGCTTTCATAAGTATTTTAATGGGATTGTTTACACGTCTCAATTACAGGCAGCGCGCTTACCACTTACCGATTACTTATAAAACTAGCTTGTTTTAGCTATTCAGCAGTTTGAAACTATTAAATAGTTATATATAGCTAACTTATGGCAGTTGAAGCCTTGCTTTCTCTGTCAAAGCCAGCCTGAATAACAGACACTACATTGTGAGTTTGTGGCAGGAGGCGGTGTGGGTATGGCAAATCGTCAGAACCAAAGTGTTCAAGCTACTGAGCCCAACCAAAATACAAAACAGGATCCTCAGCAATCTGAAGTAAATCCTGTTGCAGTGTTGCTCGAGTGGTCAGACAGAAAAAGTATGTATGCACTGTCTGTCATTCTTGCCATTATTGGTGTTTTGGGAGGAATGGTTCCCTACGTTGCCGCAGGCAACATGGTGGTTGGTATCTTTAATGGAATTCAAGAATGGCCGTTTTACCTGCATTGGGGACTTATAGCGGGTCTTAGCTATTTAGTAAAAATAGTTTTTCACCATCTTTCAACTATCGTTTCTCATAAGGCAACGTTTGCGACAATTGCAAACATGCGCACCCGAGTGGCAAAGAAACTGACAACTATCCCCATGGGATATGTGCTTGATACGCCATCCGGCTCTCTCAAACGCTTGTTAGTCGAGAAGATCGATAGTATTGAAACCACACTTGCTCATGCAGTTCCTGAACTTACTTCAAACCTTACGGCTGCTTTTGCGGTTTTTGTGTACCTCATTGTTTTGGATTGGCGTCTTGCTCTTGCTGCTCTACTCACTATTATTGTGGGACTTGCCTGTTTATCAGGCATGATGAAAGACTATGAGTATTGGTATCAAAATACTATCGTAACTGGTAAAGAGATGAATAATGCTTCAGTTGAGTACGTGTCTGGAATTGAGGTAATTAAGGCTTTTGGACAGTCTGCAAGCTCTTACGAGAAGTTCTCAAAGGCTGTTTACGCTTCCGCCCATGCTTTTATTGATTGGATGAGTCACTGCCAAATCTGGCAGGATGCCATGCTATCAATTGCTCCTGCAACGTTAGTAACGGTATTGCCCCTTGGATGCTTGTTTGTGCTTCAGGGAACTCTTTCTCCTTCTACGTTTGTTATGTGTGCCGTGCTTTCTCTAGGAATTTTTCAGCCGCTCTTTGAAGCGATGAGCTTTATGGATTCTCTTGCGCAGGTAGGCTCTGTTGTCAAAGAAATTTCTGAGGTTTTGAATTACCCAGATCAGATGAGAGCCACGGCTCCCTGCACACTTGAAGGGACTGAAATTAAGTTAAGCGATGTTCGTTTCTCGTATGGAAGTAATGAAGTAATCCATGGGATTACTTTAGATATTGAGCCAGGACAAGTTACGGCACTTGTTGGTCCAAGTGGATCAGGTAAGTCTACTGTTGCACGGCTTATCGCAGGTTTCTGGGATCCAAATGAAGGGTCTGTTTCTATTGGAGGACAAGATATTCGCTCCTGCACTCCAACTCAACTCGCAGACCTTGTAGCTTACGTTGATCAAGATAGTTACCTTTTTGATGAAACCATTATGGAAAACATCAGGATGGGTAAAAAAGACGCTACTGATGAAGAGGTAATTGCTTGTGCAAAAGCTTCTGGATGCCACAACTTTATCCAATCGCTTCCTCATGGTTATCAAACGGTTGTAGGAGGCTCGGGAGGTCACCTTTCTGGTGGCGAGCGTCAGCGCGTAGCAATTGCTCGAGCTATGCTCAAAAATGCACCTATTATCATGCTCGACGAAGCAACGGCTTACGCGGATCCAGAATCAGAAGCAGAGGTTGAATCTGCAGTTGCAAAGCTGGTGGCTGGTAAAACGCTGGTGGTTATCGCGCACCGCCTTTCTACTGTACAAAATGCCGACAAAATTGTTGTTGTTAATGATGGATCCATTGAAGCTGAGGGTACGCACGAGCAGCTTATGGAGGCATGTCCGCTCTATGCAACCATGTATCGCGCTCATATCGGCGCACTTGATGAGGCTTAAGGAGGGGAGTAGCAATGTTATCTGTCCTAAAAATGTATTTTCAGTTTGGAAGTTCTTATCGCCAGAAACTCTATAAGGGCCTTTTCTTTACCATTCTTGGCTGCCTCTTTGAAGGCGTACAAATAACGGCGCTTTGGATTGTTTTTACTGCTCTTACTACGGATACACTCTCAACTCAGACGATATTTTCTGCGCTGGGAGTTATGCTTCTGAGCATTATAGGAGCGTTCATTTGCGCTCATTTTAAGAGTGAGAATTTCTGTGATGCTAATTTTAGTATGGCTGGTACCAAGCGCGCGGAAATTGGAGATACACTGCGCCGCCTTCCTATGGGTTATTTTAACGAGAATAGCCTGGGTGAAGTAACAGCTGTTATGACCAATCAGCTAGATGTAATGCAAAGTCTGGGTGGCCTACTTTATATGATGGTTGTTGGAGGATTAGCTTTAACTGCAATTATTGTTGTGTTCTTGTTTGTGTTTTGTTGGCAACTAGGCCTTATAACTGCAGCTACGTTTGTTCTTTTCTGCATTACTATGGAGCTGCTCCAGGTCTACGTGCGCAATGTATCAGATAAGTATGTAGCTGCTAATACCACCTTAATCAGTGCTGTTCTTGAATATGTCCGCGGCATCAGTGTAGTAAGGGCGTTTTCTCTTATTGATGATGCTGAAGGAAAATATGCCAAAGCAGTTGACGATTGTCGCGTTCAAGCGCTTAATCTTGAGCTCAAGGCGCTTCGTTTCTCAGTTTTGCAAATGGTCATCTCCAAGGCCACCAGCATTATCATGTGCCTGGTATCAGTTGGACTATGGCTATCTGGAATACTTGATACAGCTGCTTGTTTAACAGTAGTAGTTATGTCATTTATGTTGTTTAGTCGCCTAGAATCTGCTGGTCGTTTCTCAACTATTCTGCGTAATCTTGAAATTGCAATGGAACAAACAAACGCTATTCTCGCCACTCCCGCAATGGACGAGGGAGAAGGTTTGAAGAAAGCGGATTCCTACGATATTGAGCTTTCTCATGTTTCCTTTGGCTACGATGACAGGCAAATTCTTGAAGATGTGAGTCTATCTATTCCTGCAGGCACCTCTTGTGCCATTGTGGGTCCAAGTGGATCTGGCAAAACAACGCTTGTCCGTCTAATTGAGCGTTTTTGGGATGTAAATGCAGGTCAAGTGACCCTTGGTGGACGCGATGTGCGCGACTATAAGGTTGACGCCCTGCTCCAAAATTTCTCTACCGTATTTCCAGGGAGTATTCCTGTTTGATGACACCATTGAGAACAACATCAAGTTTGGCAATCCAGAGTGCAACTCATGAGCAAGTAGTTGACGCAGCTAAGCGTGCTTGCTGTGAAGAGTTTATCCAGGCACTACCTGACGGATACGAAACACGCTTAGGAGAAGGCGGCTCAATGCTTTCTGGCGGCGAGCGCCAGCGTCTTTCTATTGCGCGCGCTATCTTAAAAGATGCGCCAATCGTAGTACTTGATGAGGCAACAGCTAATGTTGATCCAGAAAACGAGCTTGAACTTCAGCGTGCAATCGCAGAGCTCACAAACTCTAAGACCGTTATTATGATTGCCCATCGCCTAAAGACGGTGCGTAAAGCAAATCAGATACTTGTCCTGGATAAGGGCCGTATTGTTCAAAGAGGCACTCACGAGTCACTGATGGCAGAAGGCGGCATCTACGCTGATTTTGTTAACATGCGCGAGAAAACCGTCGGCTGGAAAATTGCCTAACTGCTGGTAAGACGCTAAAAATATCCCACGTAAAAAATATGCACCCAAGCTTGTGCTTGGGTGCATATAACGTTAAAGCTGAAATGCGGTTTACTGAACCTGGCAAATCATAGCAACATTAGTTGAAGTGGTGTAGTCACCAAGACGTGGGCTGGTATGAGGATCGCCAGCAGTCAGAACAACAATGTCGCCGGTCTCAACGACGCCAACTTCCTTAGCAACGTTCAGTGCGTTGTACATGGTGTTAGAAAGCGTGCCCTGCTCAGAGGTCTTGAATGCATAGACACCCCAATAGAAGCAGGTACGACGAACTGCCTCATCGGATGGAGACATTGCATACAGAGGACGCTTTGGACGGAAGTTAGAAACAAGGCGAGCAGTGCGGCCAGAGTGTGTTGGGCAGATGATGCACTTAGCGTCAACACGGATTGCCATATCAACTGCAGCAAAGCCTGTAGCACCGTTGACGTTCTTAAGACCCTCACGCTGGTGATAGACATCCTTGACTGGCAGGTACTTCTCGGTCTCCTTGCAGATGGAAGCCATAGTCTTTACTGCCTCAACAGGGTACTTACCAGCTGCGGACTCACCAGAAAGCATGACGCAGTCAGTGCCGTCGTAGATTGCGTTAGCAACGTCGGTAACCTCTGCACGGGTTGGGCGAGGGTTACGAATCATAGAATCAAGCATCTGAGTTGCGGTGATGACAGGCTTGTAGGCATCGTTGCACTTCTTGATGACAGTCTTCTGGATGTGAGGAACCTCAGCTGCAGGAACCTCAACACCAAGGTCACCACGGGCAACCATGATGCCGTTAGAAGC
Organism: Lancefieldella parvula; assembly: GCA_023300185.1. Classification (GTDB taxonomy): domain Bacteria; phylum Actinomycetota; class Coriobacteriia; order Coriobacteriales; family Atopobiaceae; genus Lancefieldella. Next base: position 1,240,163 of record CP097092.1, on the reverse strand, counting down.
TGCAAGAATCTCGTCAAAGTTCTTTACGCCAAGAGCAGACTCAATCTTAGGGAAGATCTGTACGTTAGGAGTGCCCATCTCACGGCAGATGTTACGAATCTCCTCGACTGCAGCACCATCACGGATGAAGGAAGCAGCAATTGCATCAATACCAAGCTCGCAACCAAACATGATGTCTGCGCGGTCCTGCTCAGTGACGGAAGGAAGGCCAATGTTGACGTTAGGAACGTTTACGCCCTTCTTCTCGCCAAGCTCACCACCGTTGATGATCTTGCAGTGCATGTCGGTGCCCTCAACGTGATCAACCTCAAGACCAATGAGGCCGTCATCAATAAGGATGATAGAGCCCTTCTTGACCTCTTTTGGAAGATTCTTGTAGTCAAGCGAGAAGCGCTGAGCATTACCAATGACATCATCATCGGTGGTTACAATGACGGACTCACCAGTAGTAAGGGTGACCTTCTTGCCATCCTCGAGAAGACCGGTGCGAACCTCAGGACCCTTTGTATCAAGCATGATAGCAATAGGAATACCAAGCTCATCAGAGATAGAACGAACGCGACCAATCATAGTACGGTGATACTCATGGCTACCGTGCGAGAAGTTAAAACGTGCGACGTTCATGCCAGCAAGAATGAGCTCACGAAGGACCTCATCACTTTCTGTAGCAGGACCCATAGTACAAACAATCTTGGTCTTTTTGCGAGCCATATCTCTCCTTTTCATAGGAATTGAAATCACATTCAGATATCAATAGTAACCGTTTTCAGAGCGTTTGTTTCTCTGGCGCTTAGCAAACCACACTTTTATCAACGTAGTCAGTGCCCTCAGCAAAAGCAGTTGCATTATCAAGCGTAACCTGAGCAATTTGCGAGAGAGCCTCATGAGTAAAGAATGCCTGGTGACTTGTCATAACTACGTTAGGGAAGGAGCAAAGGGTAGATGTAACTGAGTCAAATACCTCAGCACCACGGTCCTTATAGACGTTTGGATTTTCTTCTTCATAAACGTCAAGGCCACAAGCACCAATCTTGCCAGAAAGAATGCCGCGAATAAGAGCCTTGGTGTCAATAAGTCCTCCGCGACCAGTATTAACGAGAATGACGCCATCTTTCATCTTTCCGATGGTCTTATCGTTAATCATGTGATAGCTCTCGTCATTCAAGAAAGCGTGAAGGGAAATAAAGTCCGAACGCTCCCAGAGTTCATCGTAGCTGACATACTCATCAACAACGTGCTCGTCATTGACAAGGCTCATGTTTGGATACAGGTCTGCACCAAGGACGTGCATACCAAAGCCCTTGCAAATACGGCAGAGCGCTGCGCCAATACGACCAGTTCCAACAATGCCGGCAGTTTTACCGTGAAGTGTATCGCCAACAAGGCCAACAAGCGAGAAGTTATTCTCGCGAATTCTGATGTAGCCACGGTGAATACGACGGTTAGCAGCAAGCGCAAGACCCATTGCGTGCTCTGCAATTGCCTCAGGGGAGTAAGCAGGTACGCGCGTAACCGTAATACCAAGATCTTTAGCAGCGTTAACGTCAACAGCATCAAAGCCAGCGCAGCGCATCAGCAGAAGCTTAACGTCAAAACCGGCAAGAATCTCAAGGGTCAGAATTGAGGCGTCTGCGTTAACAAAAGCACAGACAGCGTCATAACCCTTGGCAAAGCCTGCGGTCATAGGCGTAAGGTTTGACTCAATGTAGTCGATTGAGATGTCTGGATACTTTGGAAGCTCAAGGTTGAAAGAATCCTTGTCGTAACTTTGAGCACCATAAAACAGGATTTTCATAACTGCCTCCTTGCCAAAACTAACGTTTGGCTTATGTTGTTATGTTCTGCGCTTATTGTACCCCTTGGATAACAATTATTTGCCACATAACAGGAGTTTTAAGAAATATTTATGAGGTTTGAAAAAAAGAAGAATACGGTAAAATGATAGGGCATTGTAAGGTCCTATGATAGGACGTTGTAAGGTCCTGACACGGCAACCTTGGTGAGCCCTTGCCCCTCTCCTGGGGAATTATGATCGGGCATCAATCTGTCAGGTAGAAACCCAGGAGGAACTTTGAAAGAGTATCTTTCAAGTGCGGCTGATGTTATCAGTGCGCAAAAAACTGATGCTGAAGTTGGTCTGTCTGATGCAGAAGCAGCTTCGCGTCTTGAGGCTCATGGCCTCAATAAGCTTAAAGAGGCTCCAAAAGAATCAATTATTAAAAGGTTCTTTGCGCAGATGGCGGATCCTATGGTGATCATGCTTCTTGTTGCTGCTGCTATTTCTGCTGCTGAGGGTATTTATACCGGAGAAGGCGGAGTTGCAGACGTCGTAATTATTCTGTTTGTTGTTGTTATCAATTCTGTTCTTGGTGTTGTCCAGGAGGGCAAAGCCGAGGAAGCCCTTGCTGCTCTGCAAGAGATGAGTGCAGCTCAGAGCAAGGTTATCAGGGACGGCCGCCTTGAGACGGTTGCCTCAACCGAGCTTGTTGTGGGCGATATCATCCTGCTTGAGGCAGGTGACTCTGTCCCAGCCGATTGCCGCATTCTTGAGAGCGCTTCTATGAAGGTAGAGGAGTCGGCGCTCACAGGTGAATCAGTTCCTGTCGAGAAACACGCTGAGACCCTCAGCCTTGCTGAAGACACCGATGACATTCCTTTGGGTGACCGAAAGAATATGTGCTACTCCGGATCTATTGTGGTCTATGGACGCGGTCGTGCAGTTGTTGTTGCAACCGGCATGGACACCGAGATGGGCAAGATTGCAGATGCAATTTCTCAGGCAGAAGAGGGACAGACTCCACTTCAGATTGCGCTTGATAAGCTTTCCCACACACTTACTATTCTTGTTGTTGTCATCTCACTGCTTGTTTTTGCAACAGGCTTTATTAAGCATGGCACTGAGATGCTCGGCAATTTTGACCTTATATTGAGCACCTTTATGGTTGCAGTATCTCTTGCAGTTGCTGCAATCCCTGAGGGCCTTGTTGCTGTTGTTACCATTGTTCTTTCTATGGGCGTTACTAGAATGAGCGAACGCCACGCTATTGTCCGCCGTCTTACTGCAGTTGAGACTCTTGGTTGTACTCAGGTAATTTGCTCCGATAAGACTGGTACTCTGACCCAAAACAAGATGACTGTTGTCCGTCATGAGACAGAAAATCTTGATGCACATGTACGTACCATGGCACTGTGCTCAGATGCTACCTGGGACGATGCGGAGCAGGTTGCAAAGGGTGAGCCTACTGAGGCTGCTCTTGTTGCAGACGCTGCAAAACTTGGATATACCACAAGTGATTTAGCTTCTTCTCGCCCTCGTATTGGCGAGGCACCCTTTGATTCTTCTCGTAAGATGATGTCTGTTGTGGTACGTACCCGCTCCGGCAAGGTTGTACAGCACACCAAGGGTGCACCTGATGAGGTGCTTGCTCGCTGCACCAAGATTATGACGAGCGATGGCATTATTGACCTCACCGATGAGGCTCGCTCTGAGATTTTGGCTCAGAACAAGTCTATGGCTGACCAAGCACTTCGCGTTATGGCATCTGCCCGTCGTGATTGGGGAACAGAAGCTCCAGAGAGCTATGATCCAGCTAACCTTGAGCACGACATGGTCTTTGTTGGACTTTCAGGCATGATTGACCCAGTTCGTCCTGAGGTTAAGGGTGCTGTTGCTGAGGCTCATGAAGCTGGTATGCGTACCGTTATGATTACGGGCGACCACATTGATACAGCCGTTGCTATTGCAATTGAGCTGGGCATTATTACTGATCGCTCTCAAGCAATCACTGGCGCACAGCTTGATAAGATTTCTGATGAAGAATTTGAGCAGCGCATTGAGACAATTGGCGTTTATGCACGCGTTCAGCCTGAGCACAAGGTTCGCATTGTTGATACCTGGCGCAAGAAGGGCATGGTTACAGCCATGACGGGCGACGGCGTTAACGATGCGCCTTCCATTAAACGCGCTGATATTGGTATTGGTATGGGTATTACTGGTACCGACGTTACCAAGGGCGTTGCAGATATGGTTCTGGCTGACGATAACTTTGCCACCATCATTAGCGCCTGCGAAGAGGGAAGACGCATCTACGACAACATTCGTAAGTGCATCCAGTTCCTCTTGAGCTCCAACCTTGCTGAGGTCATTTCCGTCTTTATTGCGTCCCTGGTCGGCTTTACTATCCTTCAACCTACCCACCTTCTGTGGATTAACCTAATCACCGACTCTCTGCCAGCTCTTGCTATGGCTACCGAGAAGGCTGAACCAGGCATTATGAAGCGCAAGCCTCGCAATCCTAAGGACGGCATCTTTGCGGATGGTGTTGGTTTTGACTGTCTTGTTCAGGGCTCTATCATTGCTCTTCTCACCCTTGCTAGCTATTTTATTGGCCATTACTTTGAGTATGGAACCTTTGATATCTCACAGGTTATTACTAACCCAGAGGCAGGCGTTGAGGGTATGACCATGGCGTTCTTGACGCTTTCTATGGTTGAGATGTTCCACTCCTTTAACATGCGTTCTCTTCGTGGTTCTATCTTTAAGCTAACCAGCCAAAACATTTGGCTGTGGGGTTCTTTTGTTATGTCTTTGATTCTCACCTTTGTGGTAATTGAGACACCACTTTCTCAGGCATTCGGTTTTGCTGAGATTGGCTTTGAAGAGTACGCCATGGCAATGCTTTTAGCTGCATCGATTATTCCTCTAATGGAGCTTTATAAGGCTGTTATGCGTTCTGTTCAAAAGAACAAGGCATAAGGTAGAGGAGTACTCTTGTCCGCTAAGCGTACAAAAAGTTCCAAAAAACTAGGAGCCGGCAGGACTCAAGGGTCTCTGCCGGCCCTTTCTTCATTGCTGGACGTTCCAGCGTTTGAGCAGCTGACTCCATCGTCGGCCCAGATACAAGCTTATACAGACGTCGTATTTGAGCTTGAAGCTCAAGGGGTTTCTCGCCAGACGATGACCATGGCCTGCGTGGTCCGCTTGGATAGGGGATTTCCTGCGGTTGTTTCGGAGCAGGGAGTGTTTCGCGCCGAATTTGCCGCGCGCGTGACCAAGGGCCAGAACTCCACGGTGGCCGTGGGAGACTGGGTATGCGCACGCATTCCGGACTCGCACGATATGGGTATCATCGAGGCAGTTTTGCCGCGAGAGACCGATATTGCTCGCTGGAAGGGCGGTGCCCGTGGTCAAAAGCAGACTTTGGCTGCAAACGTTGACCTGGTGCTTGTGGTGCAGGCCTTGGACGGCGAGGCTGTCTCGGTAGATCGTATTGTGCGCTCAGCAGTTATTTCTAAAGACTGTGGCGCCGCCTGTGCCGTGGTGCTTACTAAGTCAGATGTAGCGGGTCCGGAGCTTTTGGCTCAAGAGATTTCTTCTATTACCGCAGCTCTTGGCTCTACGGTAAAGATTGTTGCAACAGCTTCAAAGCTTGAGGGCGAGAAAACCGATGCACTTGCTGATCTTGCTCAGACTGCTCAAGAGCTTGGAGCTGCATGGGGAATTGATGCTGTTCGTAGCCTTGTTCCTTACGGCTCTGTGGCCATTGTGCTTGGCGAATCAGGTGCTGGTAAATCAACGCTTCTGAATGCGCTTTTGGGTCATGAGGCGCTTGAAACGGGAGAAGTCCGCGAATCTGATAAAGCGGGACGTCATACAACAGTTGCTCGCCGCATGGTAGCGCTTCCTGATGCTGGCGTTATTGTGGATGAGCCTGGCCTCAGAAGCCTGCCTATTGTGGGCCATGAGAGGGGATTGCAGAAGATATTCCCGTACATTTCTGAAGCTGCTCAGACGTGTAAGTTTAGGGATTGTACCCATACGCATGAGCCAGGATGTAGTGTTCAGGATGCTCTCCACGAGGGCAAGATTACAGAGCCGCAGTTAAAAGCATATTTGTCTTTGGCAAAAGAAATGCGAGAAAGTCAGCAATCGCTTGACCCTGATGTTGTGCTTTAAGCTTTATCGGCGTAAAACACCTAAACCCTCAAGGCACCCTGGCTTGACTAGGGTGCTTTTTTGTCAACCAGCAGGAAACATGCTATATTGAGCCTAACGGAGGGTTGGTCCTGCCCGGCTAATCGGGGGGGTCAACCCTCGTTCATGAGTCATGAAATCACTCAGAAAATCATTCACTACAATCTCTCTGAAAATGTAGCAGTTATGACGTTCTAAAAATTTTTATATATCAAATAAGATAAAAATTTAAATTACCTATTTTTCATTGCGTCGCTGCAGCCTGTGGATACATTACTTTGTGTCAGATTTGCGTCAGCTATCTGACATATTTGTGCAGGTAAATCTTTTGTTTTTGTCCTCCCTCTCTCAATCCGAGCGCACAATCGGTATATCGCAAATGGAGGGAGGAGAAAAGTGACTAAGAAAACAAGAATTTTGATTTCTGTGTTGAGTGCACTTCTAGCTAGTTTTTGTTTCTTTGCATATGTACAAAGTGTTCGTGTAGATGCAGAGAAATCACGAGCAGAAGCAATACAAAAATACGGTGGAGAACTTACTTCAATTTTGGTTGCAACTAGGCAAATAGAGCCTGGAGAGACTCTCTCATCTTCTAATACACAGGTAAAAAGCTGGATTTCTGATCTGATTCCCGAGGGTGCAATTACTAATCCAGAAAGTGTTATGGGTAGAACGGTTTCATCTGTTATTGGAGTTGGCATGCCTGTTGTTTCTCTTCATCTGCGATCAGTTGCCTCTCAGATTTCTATTCCAGAAAATCTTGTTGGTCTCACTATTTCTCATGGCGAGAAGTACGGATTAGCTGAGAGGCTTAGCGCTGGTACAAAGCTTGCGGCGTATGAGGTCACCGATTCTCTTATTACCTGTATTGCCTCGGATATTGCGGTATTGTCAGATGATACCGAGGGCACTCTTTACACCTCTTCTTCTGTAACGCTTGGATTAACTCCTGAACAGGTTCCTGCTGTGCTTTCTGCATATGCTCGAGGAACACTCCGCTTTACTCTTCCGGGGTCAAAGATTAATGCTCAGGACTTACTACATAACAATTCTTACGTTGAAGAAGAAAACCCAAAAGATTTATCTGACACGACAAATCAATCAAGCCCATCATCTGTAAGTGAAGATGTGCAGCCAGAGAACCCTGTTTCTCCAACATCCGACCAAAACAGCAACAGTGCGTCACAAGCAGATTCGTCTACTAATCCAGGAGGTGAAGCGTGATGTTAGAAAAGTGGATCTCATACGTAGGTCTTGACGCACGCGTTGAGATTGGAGCCATTCTTACGTACTTAGGTATCAGTAATAGGTGTGAGTTTACAGATTCGGCAGCATCTCTTAGATCAATTGTTGCTCGTTCAACTCCTCAAGATTATTCAGTCTTAATTGGTAATACCGGCTCCGATGTTTCGGATATAAATCTTGCAGCTGCGATTGTTAAAGACGGAAATGCACGTTGCGTGGTGTTGGTAAGGTCTGGAGCTTCTGGGTCACTTCGTTCTAGAGCGGCTAAGGCAGGAGTTGATTTAGTTATTGACCCTATGGAATTGGGGGATCTGGTAAAGGTTGGAAGAGGATATCAATCATATGGGGCTGACAGGCTTTCTCAGCCTTTACCAGAAGCTTCAGATTATGTTGCCAGTATCCAAGAGCTAAATACCTATCTACAATCCCTTATTCCTCTTGATAAGACTTTAAAAGCTCCGATTTTGACGTTCACTTCAGGAAGAGGAGGAGTGGGAAAGACCACACTTGTTTCTTCAATGGCTCTGATTGCTTCTTCTTGGGGCTTGAAGGTTGCGTTAGTTGATTTTGACCTGTCTTATGGAAATGCTTTTGAGAAGCTTGGAATTAGGCAGCCAAAAGACTTCTCTGATCTTGTCGCTGATGTGCCTTCAGAAAAAGAGAGCCTTCTAGAAAAGGCAACTTGTGTCCATAAGAATTTGTATCTTTTTGGCCCTTGTGTAAAACCTGAAATGGCAGAGTTGTTATTTCCTTGTGTAAGTCATTTTCTTCAAGCTGTTTCCGGCTTGGTTGATTTGGTGCTCGTAGACACGACTACCGCGTCAACAGATTGCTACGCTCAAGCGGCCCAATGCGCAGATAGGCTGGTTATTGTCTCAGAGAATCCTCTTACGTGCATCAATTCATTAGCAAAAGTAAGTGGACTTGCAGTGCGTCTTGGGGTGGCAAGAACTCGCATTATTCGACTTGAAAACAAAGCAAATCCAAAGGTTAAACAGGACTTTTCTGTTGGAAAGGCAGAGATTGGTCTTGAAGCAGCAAAGATGTTTAGGATTTTTGAAGGCGGGCCAGGGTTTCAAGAGCTTATCCAGCAAGGAAAGCTTTCAGTGTTGTTACAAGAGGAAACTTCATTTGCACAGTCGGTTTCTTTTGTCCTTGCGCATTTCCTTAACGAGCTGGGTATTCTTCCACAGCTGCGAGAGGCTCAGATTGCCCTACAAGTAGCTCCTGAGAAAAAGCCATTTAGCTTATTCAATAGGAGGAAGGAGGTGGGTTAATGCTTGTCTTTGAACGCGTTGCTAAGCAAATTGAGGCGCAAGATGAGAATGACTCACTACTCCAAAAAGAAGTATTTCAGAAGGCTAGAAAGAAGTTAAAAGAAAAACTTGTTTCTCGATTAGGACTTTCTACGGTTTCTTCTCTTATAACAGGCAGTGATATCGATCGCGTAAGAGACGAACTAAGAGTTACCTGTGAGGCAATTGTTAATGAAGCGAAGGACGAGCTCTTTAGTTCAGTTGACTATGAGGAAACAATCGAACAGGTAATAAATGAAGTATGTGGTCTTGGTCCAATTCAGCCGCTACTGAATGATAAAGATGTTACTGAAATCATGATTAACGGTTGCAACAATTTGTTTTACGAGAAAAACGGCGAGCTATTTGAATCAAAAACAGTCTTTGACTCTGAAGAGCAGATTTTGATTGTTATGGATCGTATCTTATCTCCATTAGGAAGAAGGCTGGATAGGGTAAGTCCTATTGTTGACGCTCGACTTGAGAATGGGGACCGTGTCAATGCGGTTGCAAGCCCTGTTGCAGTGAATGGCACTTCGGTAACTATTCGAAGATTCACTGGAAAAATTACTTCTTTGGACAGGCTAGTGGAAATGAAATCATTGCCTCAATGGCTCGCAAGATTTTTGTCTTGGGCTGTGAAGTGCAGACAGGGAATTGCGGTTGTTGGAGGAACAGGATCTGGTAAGACAACGCTTTTAAATGCACTTTCATGTGAAATTTCAAAGTCAGAAAGAATTGTCACTATTGAGGACTCAGCGGAGCTTAAGTTTGATTCGCATCCAAATGTGGTCAGGCTAGAGGCTCGACCTGCCTCAATAGAAGGAACAGGAGAAATAACCATTAGATCATTGGTGAGAAATGCGCTCCGAATGAGGCCAGATCGCATTGTAGTAGGAGAGGTAAGAGGTGAAGAGTGCATTGATATGCTGCAGGCTATGAATACAGGTCACGATGGTTCTTTAACTACATTGCATGCCGGAACCGCTCAAGAGGCAATATTGCGCCTAGTGTTGATGGCTCGTTTTGGAATGGACTTACCTGCAGAAATCATAGAAAAGCAGATTGCCACTGCACTTGATCTGATAGTTATGTCTCAAAGATTTCCTGATGGAAAACGATATGTGACCAGCGTTTCAGAAATCTCCTTGTCTTCGTCAGGATCAATTGAAGTGCAAGAGGTGGTGTCGTTTGACGTGCAGAAAAGAAGTTGGCTTTTTGTAAAAATTCCTTCTTTTATCAATCGCGCAATACAAGAAGGAATACTCAATAAAAAGGAGGTTACTTCATGGATGTCTTTACTTCCACAATCACAGGAGGTGCGTTTGGAGTAATTATTTATTTTCTTGCTTGCAACGGTGAGGAAAAAACTATCTCTCAAATAAATGCACGAATAACAGGTTATGTAGTTCAGTTTTTTCAATTTGCACGCAATAGTACTTTTGTCCAGCGCTTGCTCAAATGGGAGCCTTTTTCTTATATATCAACACAGCTACGTAATCGTTTTCTGTACAAATACGGAATCACCTTAGTCAGTGATGCTTTTGTGCTGTTTTTTATTAGTGGCATAGCTGCATCCATCTTGCTTGGCGTTCTATTTGAGTCTGTGATAGGTACGCTTTGCGGTGTTTTCTCGTTATTTCTCGTTCCTTATTTTCTATATGAACATGCTAAGCATCAGTCTGCTTTAGAAATTGCCCATATGATGCCTTCGATTTTTAGAACAATCGCCGTTGCTCTTGGATCAGGTCTCACACTTTCACAATCTATTGAATATGTCAGTAAACACACAGAAGGTGTCGTATCAGAAAATTTTTATATTGCAGACATGCAAATCAAGTGCGGTTTTCCTATTGAAGAAGCTATTGAGGACTTGGCAGAAAGGTTGGATGCTCCAGGTGTTAATTTGCTGGCTAGTGCTTTAGTAATTTCACATAGAACAGGTTCTCCGCTTAAGAGTCTTTTACAGAAAACTGCTGAGTTAGTTGAACTACAAGAGAAGAATCAAAGGCTCATAGCAACAAAGACTGCTCAAGTTAGATTATCTGCTCGAATTGTATGTCTTCTCCCAGTTGTTTTATTGATTGTCTTGTCGCTTCTATCGCCGGACTTTCAAAAGGGTTTATTTACGCCATCGGGCGTTATATGCACATCAATTGCAATGGTCATGGATTGCGTTGCTCTTTTGATTATTCGAAGCATTATGAAAGGAGTAATGAAGTGATAGATCTAATTTGCTCTTTAGCGTTTGCGTTATGCATAGCCATTCTTGTCTTGGTTATGCCCGTAAATTTGAATCATTTTGATTTTCAGCGTTATTGCCAGCAAATTATTAGAGGTGTAAAAAGCCACAGGAGAGTGAGTCGTCGAGCAAAGTTAGAGTTTACAAGAAAATCATGTCTACGCGAGATGCCAGAAATGATTGATATTTTGATTCTTGGACTGTCGTCAGGGCTATCTTTTGATTCGGCACTAGATTTGTATTGTTTACGAGAATCCGGCGAGCTATCAAAAGAGCTTTCAAATGCTCATATGACTTGGAAGCTTGGTGCTACTACTCGTGAAGAAGCTCTCAATCAGATGGCTGCCAGAGTGGGAGTTCCATCGCTAAAAAGCTTTGCGACTGTTGTAAATGAGGCGCTTACTTTTGGAACTCCTCTTGCAGAAATATTAGATAGACAAGCTTCAGTTCTTCGCGATGAGCAGCGCTCGCTGTTAGAAACGGAAATCGAAAAGATTCCAATTAAAATGCTCATCCCTCTGGGAACGCTGATTGTTCCAGCAATGTTACTTGCAATTTTAGGTCCCTTGCTTGGACCTGCATTTTCTTCTTAAGAGAAAGGAAAGCCGATGATGTTCTTCTATCAATTTTTTAGGTATCTACAAGGCTTAAAAGAGGATGATTCCGGACAGGGAACTACTGAGTATGCAATTTTGGTTGGTGTACTTGTAGTTATTGCAATTGTCGCAATTATTGCTTTTAAGGGTAAAGTTTCTGAGCTTTGGGAAGCAATTACATCGGGAATTAATTCTCTATGAGCAGAAAGAGTACTGCTGCTTATTCTGTGTTTATTATTATCACTGTATGTTTGCTATTTGCTGCACTTCTCGTATTACCAAGAAAACAGGACCATTCATCAAATACGAGCTCAGACTATGTGCAGACTCATGAAAATAGAGACGACAAAAAAGCCAATGAACAGCCGATCTCATATGCAGCAGCAGAAGATTTGTTTAAACAGAATTCCGTGCAAAGAGATAGTAAAGAAACTATTCAAAACGAAGCCCAGAGTATTTTAGAGGGCTATCAGCAAAGAGCTGATTGTGTGCTTGTTTATTCCGGATATTTAGATCTAGCTGGCAATGTATGGAGCTGTTTGGTTAATGGTGGAAATTGGTCGGAGCTTGTGACTATTTCTGATCAGGGAGAGATAAGGAGGGTCTCAACATGTCATATCTCTACTCAAGATGTAAAGAATCTATTAGAAGAATCAAACTAGGGGTTAAGAATACACAAGGACAAGCAACGCTTGAATATGCTCTAGTTTTATTTTCGTGCTTAATTGTCATTACGTCTCTTGGTGTGATATATCACTTTGTGCAAAATGGAGCAGTTGTTCAACTGGCTACTCAAGCTGCTTCACATACTATGCATGACTCTCTTTTAGATTTAGCCAAAGATGTTCTCTCGTTTTAAACAGAATGCTGGTCAAGCGTCAGTAGAAGCAGCACTTTTATTTCCCGTTATTCTGATGATTATTGCATTGCTTGTAGAACCTGTTTGCATTCTCTATACAAAGACAGTTATGGATGGAGCCTGTGCAGAAGGATTAAGAGTAGCAACAACGTCTTCTGACACTGAGTTAATAGAGTCCTATATCAAACGCAGACTTAAGGCTATACCAGAGATACCTCTATTTCATAAGGGTGGAGATGAGGACTGGAATATCTCTATTGATAAAAAAGAAAACGATGTCTTGATTGAAATTACGGGTCATGTGGCAGCGATGCCGCCAATAGGCTGGTGTTTATTCCTTGCAGGTCAGACGGATAACCAAGGGATTGTCTTGCATTCAAGTTTATCTGCTAGTACGTATCCAGATTGGATTGAGGGTTCTTATGCGGATTGGATTGCCTTTTGGAAAGGATAAACATAAGAGAATAAAGCTTGGACTTTCCATGTTTATAGACGATAAAGGCGGTATTACGTCAATCGCTTTTGCAAGTGCGCTTTTAGTATGTCTAGCGCTTGTATTCGCACTGGTATCGGTCGCTTGGGTTTCATCGAGAGCATACAAAACTCAGTCAATAGCAGATGCGGCTTCTATGGCAGGAGAAAATGTCGTAGCTAAATACACAACTATTGCGCAGGTAATTGATGCAAGCATTTTGAGTCTTGGGTTATCAGGATTGTTATGTGTTGGAGCCGGATTGGTTGCTTCATGTGTTCCAGGTTTAGCTTCAGCGGGTTCTAAATTGTGTGATGCAGGTTTTAAGACACTTGAAGCGCGTAAAAAATTTGCTACTTCAGCTTGTGAAGGCTTAGAGGAAATTGAAAAAATGCTTCCAGTTTTTGCAGCAATGGCGGCGAGCTCTTGTATACAAAAGAACTCTACTGATGCGGGTAACTTCGTGGGATCAGCTCTTTTATTTCCCGCTCAGTCACAATCTGATTTTGGACATTTAAATAGCGACGTTTCGTCAGATGAATTAAAAGAACAGAGCGAGCTATTACAGCAGATAGCAAAAGAAATTGAAGAGTTACAAAGTAAAGCAGAGACATCTAAAAAGAGGGCGTGGGAGGCAGACTGCGGTGGAGGTCCGTATTCTATGCGTGAAAGAGCAGAGCATCTCGCTGGTCTTTCTGGGGATATAAATCCATCTATCCCGTCGCCAACTTCTTGGACGTTCGGTATCGCTTTAAAGCGAGCTAGAGCATATTACAGAGCTCGATATGATCAAGAAATTGTCAATGGAAGCACTGCAGAAGAATTACGTGATTCTGCTATACGAAAAGCGTTTTACAACTTTGCGTTTACGGAACTTTCTAAAGGATTTTATAAAGAAACAGCTGATGGTGAGGTTGAAATGAATTTGCCTCGATTACCACATAATTTAGAAGAGACAAAGAAAACAGACCTGTATCTAAAGCCTATTTGGCCTTGCACCTATGAAAATGGCGAGAAAACCATTCATGCTCATAGGTCTTGTCCAGGAGCAACAGGAGAAAACGCGGGATTTGCATCGCTACAAGATTTAGATTCTGGAGCGGTTCATGAGTGTCAACATTGTCATTTTACGAGCAGCGATGTGGGAAGAGTGGCTTCTGCTTCGACAAATATTGATAACGGGTTTGAGTATTACTGGAAAATCGTAGTCGAAGAGTCTGAAGTTTATGAATCATCACGTCAGCAAATAAAAGATTTGCGAAAAAAGTTGTCTGAAGCTGCAGATAAATCAACTGGAATATTTCAAAAAGCACTTGATGCCCTAAAGGTTGCTAGGCCCAGATTATGTCCTCCAGGAGCTTGGGGATGTATTTCATTTGTGAGAAGAGGAGGTTCATCTCCAGAATTTCAAGGAAGTTTAGGAACACTTGAGCAGTCAGTTTTTCTCCCAGAAGGATATGCAATATCCGGAGCAACGCTTGCTCCAGACAGCTCTTCTACAAACAACGTTCTTTCAAGCTTTTTTGATCAGGTTGAAAGGAGGGGAGGGTTTATTGGACAGACCATAGATAAGGTAATGAGCTTGTGGGGATCTCTTTTAATCTCATATGGGGATGGTGTAACTTCTTGGTCTTCTAAGCTGTCGGAATTTCTTGATAACGTTGACGGAATAACAGGTGGAAGTGTCGGCTCCAAATTACAGAGTGCTTTGAAACAAATAGTTATTGACGCTGGATTAGAGCCAAGTGATTTAAGACAAATGAAGCCTGTTCTTGTTAATACAGAAAGTGTTTTGAAACAAGCTGGCTTTGAGAAAGAATCAACGATTCGTGAACTAGTTCAGAAAATACCTAATACATCAGATCCAATTGCTTTAGCTCGTTCACTTGGTGCGTTTTCTCTCCAGTATTTGCCTGACAAAATCACAATTGCAAAGCTGACCATTCCTGTCATTGATATTGAGATTCCTTTAGAAATTGATGTTAAGAAAGTTTTTGGTGGCATATGAGAAAAATGAAATTTCTTTGTTGCCAAAAAGGGCAAATGTTTGTTGAGACTGCATTGGTACTTCCGGTTGTATTAGTGGTTGCTCTAATTGCAATCAATTTATTTAAGTTTGCAGATATGTGCTCAAAGTTTGATCGTGTTGCGGCAGATCAAATCATTGCTCATGGAATTTCTTCCAGTCATTCCACGGATGGAGGAACGCTAGAAAACTTAACTCAGAAAATAAAAACTGCTCTTAAATGTGATGACAATTGCGACATTGTCGTCTCCATGGAGGGAGAAAAGGAGGGGATTGGGAATATGGTCTCTGTTTTTCCTAAATATCAAGCAACTCTAAAGTACAGACCTTGGCCACATACTGTGCGTCTCCCCTTAGTGTCATTAGAGTCTCCTCTGTACCTCACCCATACAACTTCAATTGTTGTTAGTCCCTATAAGTCGGGAGTTGTGATTTGAAAATGAATGTACAGGTTTCGATAGAAGAAGTCCCTAATTCAGAGCAAATTTTTGAATTGTTACAAGGAGGCTTCGAAAAGTTCGTCGGTCTTTTGGGTACCGAGATAACAGCTCCTCCAGTCTTACTTCTAAGGTGCTCTTCAGTTCATACTTTTGGAATGACGTATCCGATTGATATCGCATTTGCAGACGATCACGGAGAAATTTTAAAAATTCGGAGACGAGTACATCCTAAACAAATTCATAGCTGCGCGGGTGCTTATTGCACATTTGAAAGACCATCAGTTGATGATTTCCCATGGTTTGAGGTTGGTCAGAAAGTGCTCATTCAAGAAATAAGTACTGAAGAAAGCAACGTTGAAAGAAGGAGTCGCTATGGCTATAGAAAACTACTCCGTAAAAATTTGCCCCAGATGCGGAGAAAAGCTGTTTCAGGACATGAGAATTTGTTACGGGTGCCTTCTAGACTTCAGCGGTCCAAGCTCACTTGTATGCAATCTCGAAGTATCAAGAAATAAAAGAATTGCCAACCTTCCCTTTATAGAAACTGATGAGTATTTGCTTTCTGAGGAAGTAGGAGAGGAGTGGGATAAAGGCCTGCCACCTGCTTTGTTTGAACTGGATAACTCATATTCACCAGCAGATTAAACAGTACGTGGTATCCTTTAAGAAGAGTTGCGAAAGTAACATAAAGGAGTTTCCATGTATAAAGTCTCGCTTCGCTCTTCTAAAAAGAGCCAGTTTGTGAGGATTGCGCTTTGCATAATGCTCTTGGCCGTTGCGTTTTTAATTGCTCCGACCAAGACGTTTGCTCGTGATCTTTCAATTAATAAAGTAGATATTGATGCAACAGTTCAAAAAGACGGAACGATGCATGTTGTAGAAACTCGTACATTCTACTTCAAAGGAAGTTTTCACGGTGTCTATTGGAATCTTCCCGTTGGAAAGAATAAATACAATGGACAGGACGTTAAAGTAAATATCACCTCAGTTACTGTTCAAGATAGTCAAGGAACACGTCAGCTTTACAGTAAAGACTCAAGTGGAAGTAGTGCCAACTCAGATGAGTATTATGTTTCTTCTCAGTCAAGCGATATGTTGAATTTGAAGATTTATTCAGCGCATGATGATGAGTCAGCACATATCACTATCGAGTATGACATTACTAATGTTGTAACAAGTTGGTCTGATACTGCGGAATTATATTGGAAGTTTGTATCTGATGGCTGGGATTCAGAGTCTAAAGATGTAACAGCTACTATTCATCTTCCTGTTCCTGCAGGTCAGTCTATAGTTGCTGGAGATACTGTTCGTGCTTGGGGACATGGTCCGCTGGACGCAAACGTAGAAATTACCAATAGTGCAGTTGTTTATAAAGTTCCTGGTGTAGGAACTAATGAGTTTGCGGAAGCTCGTATAACGTTTCCAACTGATTGGGTTTCTGGATTAGCTCCTATTCAGCAAAATAAAATGAACAGCATCTTATCTGAGGAACAAGCATGGGCCGATGAGGCAAATCACAAACGTGAGGTTGCTAAAATTCAGGTAGCTTTCATACTTTATGCGCCACTAGTATTTGCAGCCATCACCGTTGTTGCAGTTATCCTGCTACGCATTAAATATAAAAAGGTTATGACTCCTCAGTTTAACGATCTTTACTATAGAGATGTTCCATCTGATGATCATCCAGCGGTTCTATCTATGCTTTATAACGGAGAACTAATTAAGGGAGATGCTTTAACGGCAACCCTTATGCACCTTTCTGACGCAAAATACATCAGCTTGAACAAGACGGTTAATACAAACTTCCTTGGTATGGAAAAGTCCGATTATTGTCTTACAAAGGTTCAAGACCTTGCAGAAGGTCAGCCTTCCTTCTATCCGGGCAGTTCTTTGTCAAATAAGATTGATAGCAAGGCAATGAAGTTAATCTTTGATAAAGCCGGAGAATCTGGAGCGATAAATACTACTGTTACCATGAAACAAATTGGTAAATACGCCTCATCGCATCCAGAAGATTTTAATAAGGCATATGAGTCATGGGAGAGTCCCATCAAGCTTAGCTATGCTGCTAAGTTTGGCACAAATAAGATTCCGTTCCACGGTAAGGGAATTCTTGCTGCTTTAATTGCAGTTGATATCCTTGTTTTAGCTGCTGCTTTTATTATGGGTGTCATGGCAGATATTTCATTTAGTAATTTACTATTCCATCTGTTCATTCTTTTCATTGCTGGTTTTATTGCGCTTATAGGCATTGGCTCTTTTGATTTAATGAACAGAGAGGGCGTTGAGACTCTTGCTAAGACCCGAGCACTAAGAAAGTGGCTTACTGAGTTCACCAACTTGCATGAAGCTATTCCTACCGATGTCATTCTTTGGAATAGGCTTTTGGTTATGGCAGTCGCGCTGGGTGTTGCAGATAAGGTTATTGATCAGCTGAAGGTTGCAATGCCAGAACTGTTTAACGATCCTCTGTTCATGCCTGTTTATAGTTGGTATTACTATGGAAATGGTATGCATACTAATGCAATTGACAGCGTAACTAAGAGTGTTACAGCTGCTCATTCTGTCTCTACTGCAGCACTCGCTTCCTCCAGAGCAAGTTCTGGTGGCGGATTTGGCGGCGGCTTCTCTGGTGGAGGTGGCGGCGGCTTCGGCGGTGGCGGCGGTGGCGGCGGTTTCTAACGCCATAAACGTTTCAATAAACACCACAAGAAGCAACTTTCAAAGAACTTAATTCTCCCCGCAAATGAGTCGGGGAGAATTTCTTTTTTAGAAAATATGCGATTTTGGCATATTTGAGTTGATAGTTTTAACGCTGCACTTATGGAGCAGATATCTAACAGATTAGTGGGCCAATGCCTTCGCGATTTGCGAAAGAAGCAACGTCTTACTCAAGAGGCGGTTGCTGAGCACCTTGCTGGAGATCAAGCATTTGTATCAAAGGTTGAATCGGGCGAGCGTGGTGTTAAGCTCGGAGAAGTTTTTTCTTTTGCCGAAGCCTTAGGCATAGAAGCTTCCGAGCTTATCGAAGCGTTGCGTACGTATCGATAGCTTTAGATTACTTTTTTAATTTAAGGAACTTTATGTAGGATGTGAACTGCGTCCCAAAACTTGGACGAATTTAATAAAGACCTAGGCCACTAAGGACTGATTCCGGAACTCTTCCGGGGTCAGTCCTTTTAGTTTAACCTGACGCCTTTGTGTGTTCCAGTACATAACATATGCGTCCAAATCAGCTTTGAAAGACTCAAAGTTAGGCCACGTTCTTCCTCGGAAGAACTCGTCTTTCAGATGACCAAAGACCTGCTCGGTAGCACCGTTGTCTATGCAGTTACCCTTTCTGGACATGCTCTGGATAACTCCTGCATCTTTCAGTCGCTTACACCATGCGCTGTGCTGGTATTGCCAACCCATATCGCTGTGCAGAATCGGAGTTACGCTTTCAGGCATCTTCGCTAAAAGTTGATCGAGAAGAGCTTTTTGCTGAACCATGTTTGGACCCCTCGCTGTGCTCCATGCGACAATCTCTTTGCTTCCAAAGTCATAGATGGGAGCAAAGTACGCCTTGCCCCACGCCTGCTTAAACTCTGTGACGTCGGTACCCATCTTCTTCCACGGTCCATCGGCAGAAAAGTCGCGTCCTATGACGTTTTCAAAGGTCTTGCCGACAACGCCTTTATAGGAGCTATAGCGGTGATAGTCTGTCTCACGCCGTATCTTACAGTAAATACCCATCTCACGCATGATTTTGAGAACGGTCTTATCAGCGATTCTTGCTCCTAACTCAGCGCGCAGACACATGGCTATCTGTCTGTGACCACAGCCGTTTGTAGTACGCGAGAAAATCTCTGCAACGGCACGGTGTAGCTCTGGGCGTGTCAGCTTTACTGGGTGAGCTCGTGCGTAGTAGTAGGTAGACCTTGCAAGTCCTGAGCACTCCAGTAGATAGCACAAAGAGTACCCCTCGACCCGCAAAGCACTCACAGCTTCAACCTTTACCCCGGTCAGAGCTCGTCTTTCTCGATCAGGGCGCGCAATTTTTTTAAGTAGGCTACCTCGGTCTCGAGCCTGCGACAGCGCTCCTCAAGTTCCTGTTCGCGGGTGCGTTTCTGTGGCTTGGACTTAGAGCCTTTAGGTCTTCCTTTTGGCTTTGGCTTAAGAGCCTCTGCGCCACCTGTACGATAGAGCTTGCACCATCGCTTAAGTGGTGCCAGCGACATAATCTTAAACTCGGCCATTGCCTCAGCTTTTGTCATGCCGTCCTCAATGACAGCTCTTGCTGCAGCAACTTTTTGCTCGTAGGTGTAGAGAGCTTGCTTGCCATCCATGGTCAGTAGCACCTCGCTTCCAAATGCGTGGTATATATGGAGCCATGTTTTTACAGTTGAGAGTGGAACAGAAAGAGTACTTGCAACCGCACAAAATCCCATACCGGAAGCAAAGAGCTCTGCTGCCCTTCTCCTCACCTCTACATCGTGCTTTACCCTACAATCCATACGCATAAAAAGCCTCCCAATTTCTTATGTCCAAGAAATGGGAGGCGGTTCATTGTGCGTAGCCTTGAGATAGATGCTATCTTTAAAATAAGAGTCGGCGAATATGGCCAATAAAGATTAAATAAGCTTTAATGTTATGTTTGTACGATATACATTGTCACTATAAGATCTTTTAAGGTGCGTAGCTTGTGTGGGAGTTTTGGTTAAGAGGTGGTACGCTCTGCAGTTATTACGTAAAAACTAATGGTTTACAATAAATTGCCCTATTGTACAGCGAATTTTGTTAAGTAATGTTGACAATATGTAACTGATTTGCTACCCTAAAACAAGAATTTTATGGTTGCACAGAGGTAAGCATTGCTTCGCAACTACCTGATTACTTGTATTTATTGTTTTAGCATTTACAAGAAGGTGAGGTGGAGCATTATTGAAATCTCAGTAAAATTTTTTCTGATTTTATTGTTTTATTCAAAAAATATTCAAGGTTTTTGTTTGCTTAATAAGGGTTAAGTAGAAAGAAGATGAAGTAATATGCAATTCTTCGTTGAATCTGCTTCAATCGATATTACATATAAATGTAATCTAAGGTGTAGACATTGCTTTGACTTTGCTGGAGAAAATTCTCGCGATGAGATTGATGATACAGCTCTAGATAATATTTTTGAATCAATAAGTAAGTATGAAATGAATTCAATATGTTTATGCGGTGGAGAACCCTTGCTAAGGCTTAACTCCGTTATCAATGGATTGCAAATACTAAAAAATAACAATTCTTCAGGTAAAGTTGCAATGGTAAGCAATGGTCTTCTTTGGAATCAATCTATTGCTGAATCACTTAAAGAGGCAGGTCTTGACTTAGTACAATTTAGTCTAGATGGAATAAATGATGCTTCGTATGACTTTATTAGGCAATCCGCAGGCAAGTTACATAAAGTTTTTGATGCTATAAAATATGCAAAGAATTCTGGACTTACAGTTGTCATTTCCAGCATACCCCATAGAAAGAATTTTTCGGAGTTTCAAGCTTTAATAAATTTATGCGATGAGCTCGGAGTGAGTGAATTGCGCGTACAACCGCTTATGAATCTTGGTAGAGGCGAGAAAAATTATGAATATTTATCACTTATGCCAGAAGAAAATGAATCGATAGCAACCTTATTGGCTTCAAATGCCAATTCGACGAAAACCAGATTAATTTGGGGAGATCCGGTTGATCATTTTTATATGTATCGAGAATTGAAGTATATACCTCAAATTTGTATTAATGCATTTGGTGAGATTGTCCTCTCTCCGTACTTACCTATAACAATCTGGAACTTACGCAAATACTCACTAAAGGAATATTTTGATTTAAATATCCCAGTTCACGCATTAAAACATGAAACTATCAAAAATCTTATTTCAGAAATACATGATATTTCAGATTTCACAAGTCACCATAAAGATATGCCCCTTTTATTTCTTGAATCAAATATCGATCTTTCAGAGGAGTTAAAGGAGATGGCTTTATATGCATAACTGTCAGCGCCTGATTAAAATAAACGAAAGCAACATGAAGGAAGTGCTTTCGTGGATTGAAGTTTTTAACGAGTCCTATCATAAGCAAATTATAGATCCCGTGGGTGTAGTTGACGGAGTAAATTTGAGTGGACGTTACATAAGACAGCTCTTGTTTAGTGGGCAATTCGATTTTTATGAAATTGTGGAAGCAGAAAGTAAAATAATTTTAGGCATTTTGGTAGTTGCAAATAGTCAGATTGTTAAACTACGAGCATCCTCACTTATACTTTTCGCAACAAATTATGAGATAAACCTATCAAACTGTTTTATGAATAAGGGTGAAAACTTATACGTCATATCTATTGCAATGGATGCTGGAAATTATCTAGCTGTAGGTTTTAAAAACTTAGCAATAATACCAGGCCGTAATAATTCGTTAAATTATCTCTATCTTTTAGTGGGAGCAGAAGATGAAAATAAAATCAATTGAACAGATAGTTCCAAAATTGCATGAAGGAACCAGATTAAAAAGTACTCCGAGCGGATATATCCTCTCGTCTGGAGGTGTATATGCGCCTATGAATTTAGATGCAGCTGCAATTGTTTCAAAGATAGATGGTTCTAAAACTATAGAAAAAATTTGTCAGGAATTATTTGAAGAGAAATCGAATATAGATGATTTCAATATTCTAGGGACTATAGTGCAACGATGTATCGCAAAAATCTGGCAGCAAGGTGCTTTTTTGCAAGTAGACGATAATTTATCCATGGCGTATTATTCATACTATTCAAACAACTGTTTTTATAGTCCTTATTTCTCCTCAGATGTAAATCTAGAGCCTGTATATTTATCCCCTATATTTGACAGTAAACATTTTTCAAATATTACAGAATTTAAAGAAATTTTTGGATCGTTTTGTTTGTATGTAACACTATTAAATAGTAATAGTGAAATAAAATCTCAGTATTGCTTTCTAAAGACACAAGTTAAGGATCTATATTTTATATATGCAATTTATGGCAATACGCCGACTGTTGATGACCTTAGAGAAGTAAAGCAATATCTTCAAAACAATCCACTTGACGAAGAAAACCACATTGAAAAAACTGAGAAAAATGATTCAATTACTTTCATTGTGTATACATTGTCAGATTTAAGAGTTGACACTTTACCATTTACTTTAATACAGAAGGGAGTTATTCAAGGCGAAGTTAATGGTAGAGATTTAATTATAAACTTTTTATGTATTTAAATGAGGTGATTGTAATGGATGGATTTGATCCGCAGGTAGGCAACCTTAAACCAGTAAACAATGGATCTCAGCCAATGGGTGTGGCAGTAGCGGGCGTTTTGGTCTGGGCTGGTGCTGTTTATGATGTTGTCCTCGCTGTAAATTATGGTGCAATCGTGAATGTTGGATTGGCATTTATGGCTGCTGCAGCGACTGTCGCAAATGTAGTCACAACAGTTAATTGATTATTAGTGCTGCCCGTCGTTAGGAGGGCAGCACTGAGTTTCATTTTTTGGAGTGAATATGGATAAGTTATGCTTCTTTTCAGCTTCTATACTGTTAATGCTTATATCCATACAATGGTACAGGAATAAATGGCTCATGTTGATGTCTGGCTATAATACCATGCCTGAGGAAGAAAGAAAGAAAATTGACATAAGACCATACGCCATCGCAGGTTCACGCAGTATGGCATCTGGAAGTTTACTTATGTGTATTTATGGCATCAATACATTGGAATTAAGCATCGCAAAAGAATACATATTAACTGCACTTATCATTTCGTGGATGTTATGTATTTGGTCAATAATAAGTATATTAAAACTAAATTTTTGTAAATAACGTGTACTGCGGTTTAATTTAAAGTGTTGATTTGGGTACATAATGATTAATTCAAATTGGCAATATGTGGCAAATATAAGTGGCTTGTCAGACTTACTCGATGGACTTGATCCTACATTTATATCGAGTCTTTCGATCCTGGATCTTATACAACAAGGTAAAATTGACAAGAGTCTACTACAATTATCAATGTTGTTATTATCAAATGCAGTGATTCCAAAAAATGAATTACAGGGAGCACAAGTAGAAGACGTTGTTAGATATCTATTAAGTAACGGAATATTGTGTGAGGAAGATGGTTTGCTCTCAACTAAAGGGTTCGTTCTCAATAAATATCGAGGCGTTTGGTTCTTTACCGAGCAATATAGCGCACACTCTCAAGCATATTTTGGTCCAGACTCAATTGCACTTGCCAAGCGTCTTTTTCCATGTGCTGGTAAAAAGGCACTCGATATGTGTGCTGGCACTGGGATTCAATCATTAATTCTAGCAAAATGTGGAATGCAAGTTACATCGGTTGAATCAAACATAAATATCGCACATCTATACAAGGTCAACGCAAAAATAAACAATGTTTCTAGTGACGTAAACTTGGTACTTAATGATGCAGGTAGTTTCTTAGATTCATGTTCCGATAAATTTGATTATGTGGTCTCTAATCCGCCATTAGTTCCGATTCCAAAACAAATTCCATATCCATTAACAGGAAATGGTGGACTTTATGGAATTGACATTACTCTAAAAATTATTGACAATCTTCCGAGAATGTTAAATGCATGGGGCGAGGCACTAGTCTTAGGATTGACGCCCTCAACCACTCCAGGTTTAAGTAAACAACATCCACTAATTAACAGACTTAATAGTATAAATTTAAGTTGTGTAATTACAATTTTGTCAATTGAAAAATTAAGCTCCACAAGCGAATACATTCAAAGCGTCTCTGTGTCTTCTTACTGTTACGATAGCACACAATTTACTTCTGAGACAGATTGTTCAAATAAACTATATAAAGCATTTAAAGATGAAAACTTGCAGTATATAGTTCAATTTACACTCAGAATAATTAAAGATAATAATGACGGAAATTTGCTTATATATGATCACTCGGGAAAGTTAAAACAATCTCGTCTCTGGATGATTTGAGGTACATACATGTTTACATGGGTGATCGGTAAAATTAAACATTTAAGAGGCTTCAAGGGTGTTATCTTATTATCTATCATTAGTTTTGCAATAAATGCGATAACCCCCTACTTAAATGGAATTTTATTTAACTTATTGGCGTACAATACAAGGTACGAAATAATAATTAATGTTGCTATTCTAGTTGCGTTGTTTGGAATAGGCAACTCGATATTTACATATGTTTTAATCCGAGTTATAGCAATATTAAAGGCTGAAACTTACATCTTATTACTGAAGCTAAAAGTACGAAATTTATATGAAATACCATATAATATTCTTGAAAATGTTGAGTTATCAGGCCTTTCTCAACAAATTCATTCGGATATTCAAATAGTTTCTGACTTCGTTCTCTCAAACTTTACTAAGTTCATTTTGAACAGTATATTACTTTTTGTTTCGTTTTATATGATGTTTGAACTAAACCAGTTGTTATTTATATTAGGATTAGTTTTGAGCTTAACTTATTCCTTAATTGTGTACTTACTTAAAAATCCTATATCAAAAAGGTTGACAGACAAAAAGCAAAACGATGTAATCTTTTATCAAAAGTACTCATCGCAACTTCTGTTATCAGAAATTTTGTATGCTAGTTCGAATTCGGAGAATTCAGTATCTTATTTAAATAGTTGCTTTGTACCTTTAAACGAAAGCATACGAAAATTGGTAAAAATTCAAAGTATTTATCTATCTAGTGATTCCGTAACATCGGCTTTATACCAGGCAATTTTATTCATACTCGGAGGCGTTCAAATAGTTAATAAAAATTTATCATTAGGTGATTTTGTTACTATAAATATGTATTTTAATATAATTATTAATTTGGTTAAATATTATATAGGTTTTTATAATACATTTCTAGATGCAAAGATTTCGTATAAGCGTCTCGAAAACTTAGAGAATTTAAAAATCCCCAATCAAAACTCTGGAATAAAAATTGATCACTTAGATAGCATATGTTTACGCAACTTTTTCTTTTCTTATCAATCAAATAATGGAATAATTGACGTAATAAATAATTTATCAACCACATTCAGGAAAAATACTTTTCATATTATACAAGGTACAAATGGATCAGGAAAGACTACACTGCTAAAAATACTTCTCGGGCTATATGAAGGCACTTCAGATAATCTCGAATACAATGGTGAAATATGCAGCAAAGTTGACACATTCTATTTGAGAAAACATTGTATTGCATATCTGCCTCAGTCTTTTTTTAAGCCCGATATGAGTCCACTTGAGTTTCTGTCTTTGATGTCTTATGACGAAAACATAAATGTAACTTTACTAACTGAAATTAGTAAAATACTTAAGATTCCTTTTGAGAACTGCCAGAGATTATCTGGAGGCGAGCTTAAGAAGCTCTACCTTAATGTTGCATTGTCAAAGGATTCGGATTTTTTAATTTTAGATGAACCCACGAATGATCTTGATGAACTTTCAAAACATGAACTAATCAATTACTTAAAAATGAATCCAAAAAAACAAGGGATTATCGTTTCAACGCATGACAAGGATTTGATTGATGCAGCTGATGAAGTGATATACCTTTAATGATATATATATATGCTGTTTGAAACATCGCCTAATCCTTCTTGTAAAAATCTGCCTCAAAACCCTCTGCGTTGAGCGGCAAACCCTGTGCCCAAGTGGGAACCACGCACATGAGGGAGACCACCTCATCAAGGCTTCCAAAGCTAGGCTGCTCATCACAAATTACCTCATAATGTACGTGCATAACGACATGATAACCAGCTTTCTCAAGGCGCACGAGCGCCTCGGCTAAGATGTCACGCGCGATAGCTTGCGTGATGTTTTCTACGAGCTTGCCACCATAGGTCTCGAGCTTCTGGAACTTGCGCGCAGCACCCAGTCCCCAGTATGTGATGCCTTCCGCTCCAAAGCGGTTCTCAGCAATCTGCGGCCGTGCGTAGTAAAGACACCTTGAGGACGGCAGCTTGATGGTAAGCATGCCTTTGGCAAAGCCAACAGATACCTTGCCTATACGCGTGATGACATGCTTTTTGATAGCGTTTAGTGCTGCAGCCTCAATATCGCGCCAGAACTGGACTATGTTGCTGTTAGCTTCTCGTCAGGCGCCTACGATAGTTTCCATTTCAACTTCATTGAGTCCCATACGCTCAGCTCCCATAGCACGAAGAGCACCAACTGCTCCAGCATAGCCGCACGCCAAGGTTGCGATCTTACCTTTTTGTCTGAGCTCTCCGTTTACCCCATGCTTTACGACAGGCACACCGAACATCTGCGATGCCGTTTTGCAGTAGATGTCCTCACCAGTTGCAAAGGCATGAAGTACCCATGACTCTCCGGCGAGCCACGCAAGCACACGCGCTTCAATGGCAGAAAAGTCGGCTACGATAAAGCGACTGTTTTCACTTGGAATAAGCGCTGTGCGAATGAGCTGCGAGAGCGTGTCGGCTACACTCGGGTAGAGGAGCTTCATCGTCTCCAAATCACCTGACTTCACCAGCTCACGCGTTGCTTCCAAGTCAGCGAGATAGTTTCTGGGAAGGTTTTGTACCTGCAGAAGCCTTCCTGCCCATCTGCCCGTTCTGCCTGCTCCCATGAACTGATGTAGTCCGTGTGCGCGGTCATATGTGTCAGCGCAGGCAAGCATCTTCTCGTATTTTTTAACTGATGAGCGGGAGTATTCACCGCGCAAGCTTAACACTTCATGAACGACACCTGTTGAGCGTGCAAGCGCATCCTCAACGGTTGCTTTATCAAGTGAGTCTAGTGGCAGGCCGTGTTCTTCTAGCCAGCTTTTAAGCTGTATGGGAGAATTTGGATTATCAAGTCCTGTGAGTTTGCTTGCACGCTTAAGTGCAGTCTTGCTATTGTCCTGAGCTAGAGAAATAGAAGCTTCTGCCAAGCGTCTATCAATACGCACGCCACGGTCGTTAATGGCTTGATCGACCGCGTATTCTTCCCATACAAATTGAGGTAGTGGCACGCGAGTAAGTTTTGTTTGGATGGCAGCTTCCACCTCAACGTCGCGTTTGCAGTAAGCCTTGAACGTTTCCCACTTGTCAGGTGCATCCTTTGAGAGTACGCGGTGTCCATCTTTTTGAGGACAGCTAAAGAGCTTGATAAGTGAGGTACCCTCACTCATTTTCTGGTCAGACAAATTGAAAGCAGCACCTGCGTCCTTGAGGGAAAGCGGCATACCAAGAGCTGCCGCGTGTACCATCGTGCAGCGCCAGCTTGTGGCAGGAAGATGCGTGCCCAGATAGTGCGAGAGGCAGATACGCTCAAAGGACGCATTCCATGCATGCTTGAGCACGCGATCGTCAGTAAGCGCGAGGAGCACCTTATCGGGTAGCTTTTCACCTTGAGTGAGGTCTACAATCTCGACGTCCCCACCATCGATGGAGAAGGCAAAGAGTAAAATTTTAAAATCGGGTGAAGCTGCGTATTTGTAATGGTCACAGGCTCCGATATCAACTGACGAAAAAGTCTCTATATCGATTGATAAGTCGTGCATGGAATACATCCTTTACAGGCAAATGAGCTGCCAGTAGAAAAAAACACTGACAGCTCGCGAGTTTAGTGTACAGGTTTAAGCGAAGAGGTCATCATTTTCTGCATCCTCGTGAAATGCTCCGAACTCTTCAGCAGCATTCACGCGTCCACCTAAGGGCTTACCATCACGGATGAACTGTAAGGCTTGAAGTCCTGCAGCAATGCCACGGTTGCCATTGGTGTTAAAGGCATAGAAGCTAATGCAAGCACGGACATAGCAGCCAGAGTAGATGATGGAAGCATCGGTGATGTTGCCCTCACGGTCAACTACACCAGGCTGGAAGGTTGAGTTGGCGTTGATGAAATACGCTCCTGCATAGTCCTCATCATCGCGCTCGGTGTCTCCATCTCGCAGAGGAAGCTTGAGAGATCCGCGGGGTGGAATTTTGCCACCAAACTTACCTACGCCTTCTTGGATAGCTTGCTCAATGGCATCCTCGATGAGCTTGATGGTTGCTTTGTCGCTCTTAGGGATGATGAGTGAGGATGAGTACTTGGGCTTAGATCCGTTGATGGACTTGGGTTCGGTGATGTTGACGTAGCTTGCACGAGCGACGCCGGTGGTAACTTTTACT
This sequence comes from Lancefieldella parvula, assembly GCA_023300185.1. Lineage (GTDB taxonomy): Bacteria > Actinomycetota > Coriobacteriia > Coriobacteriales > Atopobiaceae > Lancefieldella. The sequence goes on along the minus strand of CP097092.1, from coordinate 1,211,862 downwards.
GCCATGATAGTTTCCTTTCTAACGGTTTACTTGTAAACTCACTGGCAATATCTGTGACAAGCTCTTCACGCTTGTCATTTACATCTACAAGGCAGGGTTTGCCTTGGGGTTTTGTGACATAGTCACCTAAAAGCTCAGAGAAGCGACGCTTTCCAAGTAGACGCTCCATATCGGTGATGCCTAGAAGCACCTCTTTGGTAAAGCCTTCGATGTTGGCTGCAGCCAAAGTCTCTTTGATAGCATGCTCGTCGGTAAAGCATCTACGAGACCTTCCTGCTACGAGCTTCATGTGCGGCCACTTGTGACCTTTGTTGACAGCTTCTGCAAGTGCGTAGGTTTCAACATCTGAGATCCAACTTTTAAACTCAGTTGCTTTAAGGAGTACCTCTGATACCTCAGCATCGGTGAGGTCGGTAGCTGCCTTGAAGCTGTCTTTTGCGAGTGCGAGATTTGCCTCAGCACGTGCGCGGCATGTAGCGCGTTTGGCGCAGAACTGACACCAGGTCCCTGCCTTAAACTCACCCTGGCCGTGCGCGGCCAGCTCAGCTTGAGGCCGCACGACCTTATCTGCCCAGGCGTAGAGCTCACGGGCACTTACCACCTCGGTATCGAAGTTTTCGCGCCTTGGCTGGAAGATGGACATGGATACTTGCTCGATGTCATAGAGCACACCATAGGTAGCAAGTGCTCCTAGGGCATAGAGCCTCATTTGGGGATTGTCATGAGCGGAAACCAGCACGCCTTGGCCATACTTGAGGTCGATGATGTGAAGCGTGGGCTCAGCGATAATGACGGCTTCGCCTGTACCAAAGCCGTCCACCACCCACTCAGAAAAGTCGAGGCGCTCTTCAACGAGCGTGCAGACATCTGCGCAGTGCTCTTGTGCTTCACGGCGCTTCTCAAGCACAAAGCTCACGCAGTAGCAAAGAAGGGTACCATAAATATCAATGCACAGTTTCCACTGTTTTTTGAAGCTCAAATGTCTAAGAATTTAATGGAAATCCTGAAATCATCAGGGTATCCAAATCTGCAAACTGCAGATTTTTCCTTGGCAGGTTTTGATGCATATATCAATAACAGACAAAAATCGACTCAAGGAAAAGGTTATCGCTCTTATATCAACTCTTGCGTAACCCTTGCCTTATATAAAATACTATTCGAAAGTGCCGTTCATAATCCTGGATTTGTAATTATCGACACCCCATTAAACGGGCTTGATGACCCCCAAGAGATAAGCGATGATGCAACTAGTGAATTGCATAATTTCAGAGACATTCTTCAGCATGCTTTCTATCAAACTTTGATACGTCTTGCAGAGTATGGTCAGATCATTGTGATGGACAATAATAAAAACCTTCCTGAACTACCTTCTCTGGAAGGAAAGTGCGACCTTATCGAGTTTACGAAGTCAACTAAGAGAGGCCGCTACGGATTACTTGAAGGTAAAACTCAAGATGATTTTCAAGATCAAGAATACGTTGAGAATGAAATACAGGATGAAGAAACAACGGATCAAGAGGGCTCAGAAACTGAAAAGGTGGAAGTTGATGATTAGTAAATTGAGCTATTTGCCTCTTTGGCATGTTCTCGTCGATAAAGGTATGTCTAAAAAGGATTTACAAGAAAAATCAGGTGTAAGTGCTGCAACAATATCGAAGTTAAGACGAGGTGATAATGTTACTACCGATGTGCTTTTAAGAATATGCTCAGCTCTTGAGTGCGACATTGCGGATATTTGTACAGTAATGCCAACAGAGATATTGAAAGAGACGATAAATGACTAAGCAAAAACTTGGTCAATTGATGCAACAAAGATATGGCATTTATACCAACAGAAGTTGGAAAATATGACTATGAGTGGGTTGATCCTCGTTACTGTGAGACCCATACGCTTATATTTGACGAGTATGTCGAGGGCATACAGTCAGTTAAAGCTGATAAGTATGAATATTCGGAAAGAGCTGACTTAGAGCCTCAAACGGATAACCTTCTTATTCAAGGCGAGACTGGTGATGTACTTGAGGCACTTACTCGTGCACCTGAACTTACAAAAAAATATGGCGGTAGGGTGAAGCTAGTGTATATAGATCTGCCCTGCAATGCTGACAACCGAATGTACACCTTATCGTCATCTATGGCGCAAAGTGACTCAATCTGACGCATTGAGGCGCCATCTGAGGGAAATCTGGAGTTCCGTTAACGCCACACGTGCTACACACCCGCTCAACACTCGTAAGCCACACGTAACACACTCGTGCAACACTCGGAAGACACTTGTACAACACACGTAACACACGTGGAAACGGATAGGGCTTTAAGGGGGTAAATAGCAAAAAAGGTTGATACCACGTTTGGTATCAACCTGAGAGTACAACTGGTGGCGGGGAAGGGAATCGAACCCCTGACACGGGGATTTTCAGTCCCCTGCTCTACCAACTGAGCTACCCAGCCATTGGTGCTTCGAAAAGCTTATTTACTATAACAGACTCAAGCGCTTCGTCAAGCGGGCAATTTATACAATCCAGAAATTTTTTCCGCCAGTGAGGTCAAATTCAACGGTCATGCCCTTTATTGCAAAAAACGCCTCAATTTGCTCCTTTGTTTTCTCAAGCTCTTGACCGTCGATTTTCTCGCGCTCATCGGCTTTCTCGCCAGAGGGGAGTTCTATCCAGAGAGTTTGCTTACCACATGTGTCACGCAGGTGGATTTTGCTCAAAAGGCCCTGCTGAGCAAGCCTTTCATTGAGATGAATGAGGTCAAAGAAATTGACAACTTTTGGCATGCTAACTCGTTTCTCTAAACGCTTGCTCTTAAGCATACACGTTTGCAAATTGGTACAATAGATTGTCTAGCTTGAATTAGGTCAGCGGTCGTTGCTGCCTCCACTGAATAAACTATTCGAGGGGAAATTATGGCCTTTACGAGAAAAGAATTCTTGTCCCTTTCTGCTTTGGGAGCTGCAGGTACCTTGGCTGCATGTACTCCACAGGCAAGGACGTCTGAGGATACGAATCAGCCTGCATCTAACGTGGACCTTGAAGAGTTCAAGTCACTCAAGCTGGACATGACCCAGTGGAGTTATGACGAGGATAACGACTGCTACTATCAGCTGGGCATTCAGTACTGCACTAAGCCTGCAAGCAAGTCGGTGAACACCCTCTCGGTCTTTGTACCTGGAAAGTATTTCTCGGGAACGAAGAATGGCTCTACGTACGAGTGCGAAGTGAGCGAGAAGGCCGTTGTAGGCAGCTTCACCGCACGTACCGCGCCAATCGTCATGCCTATTAACACAGCAACGCTGTTCCCTCAGAGCGCTCCTACAAGTTACTCATACGAAGGCCTCGCGCCGTACCTTGAGGCTGGCTTTGTGTACGTATACGCAGGTTTCCGCGGTAGAAGCGCCGGCTACGATTCAACCACAGGCTCGGACGAGCTTTACGCAGGCGGATCTCCTTGGCCAGCAGTAGATTTCAAGGCTGCTATCAGGTATTTGCGCTACAACAACGAGCTGCTTCCTTGTAACACATCAAAGATTTTTGTGTTTGGCTTTGCAGCTGGCGGCGGCCTCAGCGCGGTGCTGGGAACCTCGGGAGACTCTCCGCTCTATACGCCATATCTTAAGGCTGTTGGCGCTGCTACACATAGCGAGAAGGGCGAGCAGCTTTCAGACTCTATTTACGGCAGCGCTTCATGGTGTCCTGCAACTTCATACGACCTTGCAGACGCAGCGTATGAGTGGTCAGCTGGTCAGTATGCAGATGCAACAGATTCTCGTGCTGAGGGTGTATGGACCCAACCTCTCTCGCAAGATCTTGCTGGCGCATATGCTTCATTTGTCAACAACATGGATCTTCTCGACAGCAATGACAGCAAGGTCAGTCTTGATGAGACTAACTCTGGCGTCTATACCGCTGGATCATATGCAGACCTTCTTATCAACGAGCTCAAGACCTCTGCAAATAACTTTGTTAGGGACAACGCATTCCCATATACCTCTACGCCTCAGCGACTGGAAGAGCCTACGTTCCCAGGTGACCCAAATCTCGCAACGGTTCGTGGTACAGATAATGCAGCTCCTGCTACTCAGCAGGTTCAATCTACTATCTACGATACTGCTGAGCACTATTTTGGCTCTCTGAACTCAGAATCTATTTGGGTGGTATATAACCTTCGTCGTCAGAACGTTGAGCTTGAGAATTTTAGGGGTTTCTCGCGAGCTTTAAGAGGCGCGTCGCTTCCAGTTGGAGCTTTTGATGCTCCTGATAGAAGCACCCGCGCTAATCAGCTTTTTGGTGTTGGCGAGCAAAGTACGCTGCATTTTGATGAGCAGACTGCTGACCTCATTAAAAAGAACCTTGATACTTACATGAAGCTTGCCGATTGGAAGTCCAGCTACGCTAATGATTGGACCTCTGATCTGAATAAGGCTGATACGCTGGAGAATGACATTCCAACTCGTGTTGATATGTTCAATCCACTGTACTTTACCAGCGCATCTTACAAAGGCTATCAGACAGCATCGGTTGCTCCTTATTGGCGTATTAATGAGGGCGCTCAGAATACTGATACTTCAATCTGCACCTCGTTCAATTTGGGTCTGTCTCTAAAGCATTTCTCGGGCGTGAGCAGTGTTGATTACACGCTTGTTTGGGATAAGGGCCACGTTCTTGCCGAGAGAACAGGCAATGCAACTGCCAACCTGGTGTCTTGGATTGTTTCGTGCGCGTCTGCTTAAAGGGGAGGACATAGCGTGTTTCAAACAAAGAATCGCCGACTGTATGGTGTTATTGTTATTGTTGTGCTTGCGGTAGGAGCAATATTCTTCTCTCTTATGAGGGGTGCTGATAAGTCTCAACCTCAAGCAAACTCGCAATCGCAGCAGACGCAGCAGACGCAACAGACGCAGTCTCAGAGCTCACAAAACAAGGGCTACATTGATTCTGTAGCAGCGGATGACCCGTATGCAAAGGGCATTCACCATGTTCGTATTGTGGTGAAGGATTACGGCACTATCGAGGCAACCCTTAACGCAAACGTTGCGCCTATTACGGTTTCTAATTTTGCTCATCTTGCCGAGTCAGGCTTCTATAATGGCCTTACGTTCCATCGCATTATTGACGGCTTCATGATTCAAGGTGGAGATCCTAAGGGCAATGGCTCGGGTGGATCCGAGAATAAAATCAAGGGCGAGTTTACCAAAAACGGTGTCGAGAATAACATCTCGCATACACGTGGAACTATTTCCATGGCACGCGCCCAAGATCCAAACTCTGCAAGCTCACAGTTCTTTATCATGCAGGCAGACAACTCAACTCTGAATGGAAATTACGCTGCATTTGGCACGGTGACAAGTGGAATGGACGTTGTCGATGCAATTTGTAAAGGCGTAACCCCAACCGATTCAAATGGAACCATCCCTGCTTCAGAGCAACCAGTCATTGAGTCCATCACAATGATTGATTAGATTCCTTATATAAAATATTGTTATGTTATTGAATGACCTGCGACAAGTTATAAAGTTGCAGGTCATTGGCTTAAAACACGCCTTCTCATGATATACTATTGTTATCCGAGAGGAGTGGTGTTATGCGAGCTGTTGGCGAGTTTTGCGTTCACCCAGGTCAGGGCGTATGTCTTGTTGAAAATGTAGTTTCGGAGCCTACTCCGGCCTACGTTTTGTCTCCTATTGGGCAAAAACATCCTGTTCAGATTGTATTTCCTCTTGATCAAGAATTCAGACTACGCGATCTTATGACGCGTGATGAGGCTACAAATCTTGTTGATATATATCCTCAAATTGAACTCATTACCTTTCACATCCACAACGCCTCTCTTGAAGAATCTCACTTTAGACATGCCATCAGAGAAGGTTCTTGTAAAGACTCCATTAGTATTGCTAAAACATTTAGAGCTCGTATTGATAAGGCGCGTTCGCTCAACAAGAAACCACCTGTTTCTCACGAGAGAATTTTTAAGATGGCCAGTAATCGCGGTCTTTACGAGCTTATTACGGCACTTAATTGCACCGTTGACGAGATTCAAAAGGTGTTTAGTTCGCGCTATGGCGTAGAAATTGGAAAAGCGTAGCTTATAATTAACCCATCCGTTCAAGAGATGGGAAATTATGGCTTCAGAAACATCTGCAAATCGTGCTGTTGTTACTGTTTTGGGCAGCGATGCTCCAGGAATTGTTGCAGCAATTTCTACCACTTTGGCTGAATCAAATGCAAATATCTTAGATATTGCACAGACTATTCTATCTGGTATTTTTACCATGACCATGCTGGTTGAACTTCAGGATGCCGAGTCTTTCTTGAGCCTCAAAGAGCGTCTTGATACCGTCTCAGAAAAGCTTGGTGTACAGGTTAACATGCAGCGTGAAGAGGTCTTCACGTTTATGTATCGTCCTTAAAGGGGTAGTGTTTTGTCAGAGCTTTCAACTGAAGAACTCATTGCTCAAAAGCAGTCTTGGCTCAATCAAGATGTATCAAATCTGAAAGTAGATATTGTCTTTTCCGATATGGATGAGACGTTTTTGCATACTGATAAATCTCTTGATGCCAAAAATATGGCAATGTTGGATCGCCTGGCTGAGCTAGATATTCCCTTTGTTCCTTGTTCTGGACGCGCGTTTAACGTGCTGCCAAAAGAGGTTGTGAATCATCCTGCTTCTAAGTATGTGGTTTCTTGTGACGGTGCTGTTATCAGAGATCTTTCTACTCAGACGGTACTGCACGAGTCTACTGTTACCAAGGAGCAGGCACTTGAGTTGTATCAAAAGCTTAAGGACCTATCCTGTCACTTTTGATATTTTTGCAGACGGTGGCGTTTATCTGGAGCGCTCAAGGCACAATCTTATCTCTCAGCTGGGTATTCCCGCAGATCATGCGGCATTTATGCAACGCTCGCGTACTCCCTTTGACCAAAGCGTTGAGGAGTTTATTGATAGTGTAACTACCATTGAGCGACTTGGTTCCTATTGGTCTGTTGCAGAAGGCGAGAAGTACCAGGCACTTGTAGCAGATGCTGTAGCTTCGGTAAAGGGACTCAGTGGCACAGCTTCCATGAGTATGGGAATGGAAATCCTGGCTGAAGGAACTTCTAAGGGCGCAGCGCTTCAGTGGCTCTGCAATCATCTTGGCATTTCAACGGATAATGCTGCAGCTTTTGGCGATTCGCTTAATGACGTTGCTATGCTTTCCGCCGCAGGAATGGGTACGGCAGTTGCTAACGCTCGTCGTGAAGATTTTGAGGCTGCAGCTTATATCACTTTGACTAACGATGAGGCGGGTTTCTCGCGATTCTTAACGTGGGCACTGGGGGAGTAAGCACTTGGTGCTGGAAACGTAACGTTTCAGAGTTTTCGCTTTAAAGTTTTGCTCGAGGCATATGGTTTAAAGAAAAAGCCGGCAGATACAATCTGTCGGCTTTTGTTGTGAGAAGTAAAACTACTACGCACTAGGCCTAGTGATTGGTGTCTTGTTGCTCCTCAAAGACATCTTCATCGACCTCTTCTTCGTCAAGTTTAAGAGGACGGAAGCTAGCGGTATCGCCACCAACGTAGTCTGCAACAGTAGCTGCGTTTTCAACGCGCTCCTTGTGCAGCGCTTCTGCAAAGATATCTTCATCTTCTTCAATCTCTGCAATACGCTCTTTCATAGGAGCCTCGACAAGTGGCATAGAACCCGTCTGAGCTGCGTCATCAAGCGTGATACGAGTAAGCTTCTGCCCGCGCTTAACCTTGGAGAACAGAGGAACGTACTCAAAGACAATGTTGGAGTTCTCAAGACCATACCAACGAGCAGGAGATCCGCAGATGCGACGAATAAAGTACTTGAGCTCAAGGCAACGAGCGTCAAAACCGTTGATGTCAGTCTCTGGAGCTAGTACCTTACGTAGCAGACAGAATCTAAAGTCACCAATCTCGGAGTGCTCCTTGTAAATGGAATACTTGTGATTCTGTGGAGCAAGCTGATTGTTCTTAATCAGGTCACCAACAATCTGATACAGATAGGTGTTAATACGCTGGTTTACCCTAAAGCCAAGACGCAGGGTGATCTTGAACAGGAAGTCTGTACCAAAGTCATTGACGATAAACTCACGGGTATTTGGATCGTCTGTCAGCGAGATGTTAATAAAGTAGTAGGCCTTTGCGCGCTTTGGACGCTTATCCAAGATGGAATAAAGGATGTCTCGGTCTAGCTTGTCAAATGAAGAGTCATTGGTCAAAAAGACCAGGTTATCAGCGAGAGTTGAATAGTCCGCATCGTGGCTCAAGCTACGGAGCTGGTCAATGTATTTATCTACGGGGAGATAAACGCTCTGCGTCCTCTCAACAGCGGTACCGCGACGCCAGACAAACATGACAACAAAGATTGCGGTAGCCATAAGAACGGTAAAGTAGCCGCCGTGGAAGAACTTGGTAAGGCTTGAGAAGAAGAACATAGCCTCGATAGCACCAAAGAAAAGAATGAATGGAATGGCCGCCCATAGGCGCTTTCTGATAACAGCCAGGTAGGTGTAGAGCAAGATTGAGGTCATGAGCATGGTAACGGTAATTGCAAGACCGTACGCTGCTTCCATGTGCTCAGAGCTCTGGAAGAGAAGTACAACGCCAATGCAGCCAACCCACATGATGTTGTTTACAAGTGGAATGTAAATCTGGCCCTTTGTTGTGGAAGGGTAGTTAATCTTAATGTGAGGCATAAGGTCAAGCTTAATAGCCTCAGAGACAATGGAGTAAGAGCCGGTAATCAGTGCCTGAGAGGCAATAATTGCAGCAAGCGCAGAGAGAATAACGGCAAATGGTCTAAGCTGACCAGGAAGCATTTCAAAGAAAGGATTGAGGTCTTTGATGGCGTTGAAGCTCGGTCGTCGGTGTGGTTGGTGATGAGCCATGCGCCTTGTCCAAGGTAGTTCAGAATCAAGCAGACCTTAACAAAAGGCCAGCTTACGTAAATGTTGCTCTTGCCAACGTGGCCCATGTCAGAATAAAGCGCCTCTGCACCAGTGGTACAAAGGAAGACACTACCTAAAACCATGAGACCAGCTGCATTGAGCTTGCCATCAAAGAGGAACAGAATGCCGCGGACTGGGTTAAGAGCTCGAACAACGCTAATGTCAGCAAGCATGTTCATAACACCCATGGCACCCAAGAACAAGAACCAAAGCGTCATGACAGGGCCAAAGGCCTTACCAATGGTAGAAGTACCTGCCTTCTGTAAGGCAAAGAGGGTGCAGAGGATGATGATGGTAATCATGACAACAATGTGCTGATTATCACCAATAATAGCATGAGCTGCAGGAATAGTACGCAAACCCTCAATAGCGGTGGTTACTGTAACAGCTGGGGTCAAAATACCGTCAGCAAGAAGAGCTGCGCCACCAATCATGGCAGGAATAATCAGCCATTTGGCGCACTTTTTAACCAAACTGTAGAGCGCAAAGATTCCGCCCTCATTGTGGTTGTCTGCCTTCATTGCAACCATGACGTATTTAACGGTTGTAATGAGTGTCAGCGTCCAGATAATGAGGGACAGAGCACCCAGAACAACATCGGTGCTCATGGTAAGAAGTCCACCATTACCAGCGATAATTGCCTTCATGGTGTACATTGGAGAGGTGCCAATGTCACCGTAGACGATGCCAAGGGTAACCAGTACCATGCCAGCACTTAGAGGAATGCCAGTTGATTTCTTGGCTTTGTCCTTAGAGAAAAGCGCATGAAATGCAGCTTTACTTGTATTCATCTATTAATCCTCTCAACAGATGATCGGTTCAGTTCGTCATCATATGTTAGTCCATATACCTAGTTATAACTAGACGAATGTACAAACGTACTTATTTTGTCTGCAAGCGGAAAAATTTACTCATTTTCCCGCGGTTTTCTCGAGATTTTATATGCGTGGTGAATCTTCTGATTTCTTGAGAAGTCCTCCGGAATAGTTTCACTTGTTATGTCTTCAATGTCGACGCCAGCTCGCTGGATTTTCTCGACATCTGGCTTAAAGGTACGCAGGTTGCACGAGAAAATGGCAACGCCGCCGCGAGTCAGAAGGCGAGAAATGCCAATGATAAGCTCAGCGTGATCTCTCTGGACATCAAACGAGCTTTGCCTCATGCGCGATGAGTTGGAGAAGGTGGGGACGTCGCAGAAGATGACGTTCCAGCGATTTTTGGTATGACGCATCTCGGTAATCCAAGACAGGACGTCTGCCTGGACAAACTCGTGCTCCTCTCCGTCAAAACCGTTGCGCTTCATGTTGCGCTTGGCCCACTCAAGCGAAGGTTTGGAGAGGTCAACGGTTGTGGAGTGAAGTGCACCACCATCTGCTGCGTAGCAGGTAGCGGTACCTGTGTAGGCAAAGAGATTGAGGAAGCTCTTAGCAGGTCCGGCGCTTTTCATGAGCTCACGAATTTCTGCACGTGTATCGCGGTGATCCAGGAAGATTCCACAGTCCAGTCTGGATGCAAAGTTGACCTCAAAGAGTAGGCCGCCCTCATCGATGAGCAACATTTCTTTTCTGGAGTTGTCGGCAGCGCTGCCCTCGTCAGAGTACTGAGAGCCACCCTTTGCACGCGTTCTTGTTCGTAGATTTACGTTTGAGCTGGGTACGCCTAGAATGCGAGGAGCCAGAGCTAGGACGTCTAGGAGGCGACGCTTTGCAAGGTCTGGATCAATCTCTTTAGATGCAGCGTACTCAGAGATTTGCAGCCAGGTAGTTGGCTTTGTGGCGCCCTTGTAGATGTCAATGCTGACGGCATAATCGGGCAGGTCAGCGTCATATACGCGGTAGCACGAGACGTCGTTTTTACGAGCCCACTTAGCGCGTTGCTTGGCCACCTTAGCAAGGCGTGCGGCAAATTGATCTGATGCAGGAACCAGTACGCTTACTGGCTGGTTGTTAACCATGACAGTGGGACCTGCAGGAACCGAGATGAGCTCGGAGTTGCTTGCAGGTGCAGTGGCATCAGCTTCGCCGCCACCTGCTTCCTCTGCGATTGCGGCAGGGTAGGAGCGCATGGTGGCAATGGAGTTGCCCACGTAGACAGAAAGTGTCTGCGATGGAGTTGCTCTGAGTACCGTATCGGTATTTGTATCGCTGGTAAGAAGCGTGCTTGCCTGTCCCGCAAAAAGTCCAAGCGTGGAGTAAGCAGAGCCCTGAAGTGTGGGCTCTTCTTTGGTCCACGAGAGATCGGCAACAATGCCCGTGAAGTGCTCTGCATGTTTTAGCAGCTCAGAAGCGGCCAAGAACTGCACGTCAGCCTTGAGACCGCCTGCACGAAGCGTATAAAGCACAGCCTCCTTGGCCTTTGGGCGAGGGTCTGCTGCATAGAGTGTGACCTGGCGCTCTTGGCCCTTCTCGGCACGTTCATCGGCCTCGGCCAGCAAATCCTGCCAGGCATCGTCGTCGTGGCCAGCCCAACCCGTCATGCCCCAGCGAGCGCGCAGAATGCCCGGCGCCACGTCCAGCGCCATGCCCGCTGCCTCCTGTGCAAGCGCGCCTGCTCCCGGGAACAGCAGCGCCGGCAGCGGCGCGTCTGGCGAGAAGAGCGGTGCACTCGCGGCAGTTTGCGCCTGCAGGTACAGAAGGGCAGCAGCGTAGTCCAGCCTGAGCGGCGCAAACTCACGTGCCGGCCCTCGACCGCCAGTCAGACTGCGCTTAAAGAGCGCTTCACCAGCAAGGTCAATGCCAACTGTGGCGCGGTTGCGTGAGACGCGCACGACAATAGTTACGTCAGGTGCAAGCGTGTTGACCATAGGACGGCTTCCGCGCTTTGCTGCAAGTCGGTCTACAATTGCGTCTTTTGTTCTGACAGCAATGAAGTTGGTGTTTCTGAGCTGGTCATTTGTGCCGTGAGCGCTGACTGCAATGGTGGCATGCGGACCAATATGGTCTTCCCAAGCAATGTGGGAGAGGTCTTCGTAGAGAGCGTCTGAAGTTGCAGCGCCAACGCGATCAAGCACCAAAATGACGCGAGACGTGAGGCGAGACCATAAACAGACACGGTAAGCATCGGCCAAGTGAGCCGTAAAACGCAACCTGTCCGCCAAGAGGGCGCACCTTTTTGATGCGCAGGCCATCAAGCTCCTGTGCAAGAAGCTTCTCAAAGCCTTTTGGACATGTTGCAAAGAACTCAAGTTCTTGAGACATCGGGACACCTTTCGCCCGTAGGAATTGAATACATACTAGTGCAACATTTTCCCATGTTTTTCTCGCCAAATGGTTGGGGAAAAGAAAATACATCAAGAACTCGTGGGTGCTCGGCCACGCGTGTTTCCCGGAGGCGCCTCTCGGCCTTGCGTGACTTCGAGCAGCGCACCCGCAGCCCGTACCACCCTCCACTTACCGAAGAGCGGGCAAGTTCATACATAATGTCCCAAATCATCTGTTATTTTTCGCTTAAAATACGCGTAGTATCTTTTACTAAGAAATACAGAGAGCTGTTTGAGGTTTGGGAGTCATTATGGATGCAAAAGTTATGGAAACATTTGAGTCCTGGCGTGCAAACGTCATCGAAGAAGACCTGGTAAAAGAGCTCGGAGAGCTTGCTAAACCAGAAGCAGAAGATAAGCTCTACGACGCATTTTATCGTTCGCTTGCTTTTGGTACTGCTGGTCTTCGCGGCACCATTGGCGTTGGCACTAATCGCATGAACGTCTACGTTGTTGCCCAGGCAACCCAGGGACTTGCGGATTACCTCAACGCTCACTACGAGAATCCAACGGTGGCTCTTGCAAGGGATTCTCGCCTTAAGGGTGAGGATTTCCAGAAGGTTGCAGCTGGCGTTTTGGCAGCTAATGGCATCCGCGTATATGTCTATCCACGTATCGAGCCTGTTCCAACGCTCTCGTTTGCCGTCCGCTATCTCAAGACTTCCGCAGGTATTGTGCTTACCGCAAGTCACAACCCTGCGCCTTACAACGGCTACAAGGTATACAACGATAACGGCGGTCAGATTACCGATGAGGCTGCAGCAGAGATTTCTGCAAATATCGCGCGCGTCAATCCTTTTGACGTCAAGCCTATGGACTTTGAAGAGGGTCTGGAGAAGGGCCTGATTGTCTGGACGCCAGAAGAGGTGCTGGACAACTTCATTGAGGCTATCAAGCGCGTTTCCATTCCAGGATTTAAGGCTGCCGACGGCTACAAGGTTGTATACACGCCGCTCAACGGTACAGGTATGGAGTGCGTCACGCGCATCCTCAAGGAGATTGGCGTCAATGACGTCGATGTTGTTCCAGAGCAGGCGGAGCCAGACGGAAACTTTCCAACGTGTTCTTATCCAAATCCAGAGTTCCGCGAGGCGCTTGAGCTGGGCCTCAAGCTTGCGGATAAGGTAAAGCCAAACCTTTTGGTTGCGACTGACCCTGACGCCGATCGCATGGGCACCGCAATCCCTCACAACGGTGATTACGTGCTGCTTTCCGGCAACGAGATGGGCGTCCTGCTAATGGACTGGCTTCTTACCATGGCAGAAGAGCGTGGCGAGAAACCCCAGGATAAGGTAGCCGTTTCTACTATCGTATCTTCCGCTATGCCTGACGTCCTGGCACGTGCCCGCGGCTTTGAGATGCGCCGCGTGCTCACGGGCTTCAAGTACATCGGCGACCAAATTGACCAGCTCAAGGATGCCGGCGAGGAGGATCGCTTCCTCATGGGCTTTGAGGAGTCCTATGGCTATCTTGTTGGTACGCATGCTCGCGATAAGGACGCTATTGTTGCAACCATGCTTTGCGTAGAGATGGCATCTTGGTATGCTGCTCGCAACATGGATCTTTACGAGGCAATGGATGCTCTGTACCAGCGCTACGGCTACTATCTCAATGGCGTTGTTAACGCTGCTTATCCAGGTGCTGAGGGCGCTGCAAAGATGGCTGAGATTATGAGCGGTCTGCGTAAGAATCCACTGGAAATGGTGGGCAATTACAAGGTTGTTGGCGTAACAGACTATGCTGAGTGCGCAGAAATGCCTCGCGTTTCGGGCCTGCAGAAAGAGGCTCCTCAGACGCTGCCAGCATCCAACGTTATTGAGTATAGGCTTGAGGGAGACAACAAGGTCATCTTCCGCCCATCGGGCACTGAGCCTAAGGTCAAAGCCTATCTCTTTGCCAATGGCGCTACTCGCGAAGAGGCCGAGGCTCGCGTTGCAGAGCTTATCGAGGCTGCACAGAAGGTGCTTTCATAGTTCGCCTTTACCTCTAAAACGTTTTTCCACGCAATTCTTTGGCGAGAAACCCGTCCTGCCCAGCATTCACTTTTTGTGGATGCTGGGTTTTTTACTCAGCAGCCTTTACCGTCACGGTGTACAGGGCATTTGCAGCGCTGGCAATAGTTTCTGCCGCCCATGGACGTGCGCTTACCTCAGGGGACAGAGGGTCGTGGACATTTACGGTGCCGTCATCGTTCTTGCTGGTTACCAAAATCCAGTGATCGCCATCAGAGCTCAGCTTATTGCCCTTAACCTCAACAAGCAGGAAGGTTTCAGCATCTAGAAGCGTGGTGATATTGTCGGCAGAAATGTTATAGCTCTCAGCGGTAAGACCAAGGTTTGCTAAGTTCTTCTCGAGAAATGATCTGTTCATTCCAGAGTCGGTGTCCGTTGCCTTGGCCGTTTCAACAGCGCTCGCAATATCTGCTGGAGTCCAGTTGTTCTTTCCAGTAAGTCCCATGTATGCCATAGAGAGTGCAGTGGGACCAGAGCCCTTGGTGGCAATGACAGAACCAGCATACGAGACTCCGCCCCATCTAGAGTCCCAGGTATAAAGCTGAGGAGCTGTGCCTTTGGTGATTGAATCGTCGTAGGTTTTGGCTTTGCCGTCAGAATCGGGATAGTTTGCAACAAAATCAATAGCCTCAGGGTGGGCGAGTGCTAGCTCAATGAGGCTTTTATCGTTGTATTTATCAGCGTGTTCTGCAATCCATGCAAGGTTTTTGTTCTGATCTAGCTTAGCCGCCAGGGCTTTAGTCAGCTCCTCTGAAGTTCCCACAGCAACACGAGAATCAACGGAGTTGGTCTCTACCTCTGGAGTAGATTCTTTAGCGCAACCGCGCACGCAGCTTGACACAATAAAGACCAGTAAAAGTGCTGCAATAACCGCCAGTCCAATAACAATATAGGTTCTTGTACGAGAATCAATGCGATGTAGTAGAGACTGTCTCTTAAAAAGAATGGCCTGCGAACCAAGGGTATTTCTCTTGCGACGTCTTGCCTGCCTATCAGAAATACCGCCATCACGAGGAGGACGGCCATTTTGTGGGGGACGACGACGCATTGCAGGATCTCCGTAGGAGCCTTGTCTTCTATCAGGTGAATCATTCAGGGGCATGGTGGCCTCCAAGCCGTAAAAATAGTTTCACTCATGATGAATCATACGGCGAGAAGTGCATAAATACTTTTAGAAAACGGTGAATGCAATATTCCGACCGACGAGCGGGTTATTTGTACCGTTTAGCGGTTTGGCATGCGCATAAGGGTTGATTAAGTATATTCTTTTACTCACTATCATTTGTTTTCAAAAGTGAGTGAGCCGCATAAAGAAAGAAGGCGTCGTGAAGCATAGAAATGCTCGACAGGACGTGATTCGTGAGCTTGTTCGCAGCGAGTCCATCCGTACGCAGCGCGATCTTGTTGATATGCTCAAAGATCGTGGCTTTGCCTGTACTCAAGCAACCGTTTCTCGTGATACAGCAGAAATGGATTTGCAAAAGCTTCCCGAGGGCGCCTATGTGCTTTCTGAAGATATGCATTTGCAAAAAATGCTCTCCGAGTTTGTAGTTGGCGCTACGGCAGCAGAGAATCTTATTGTGATTCGCTGTCATCCAGGCACTGCATCGGCAGTTGCATTTGCCCTCGACGATGTTGAGCTTGACCACGTCGTCGGCACCGTTGCTGGCGACGATACCGTTTTGATGATTGTAGATAAAACTGCGCATGCTGCAGACGTGGTACGCATCATTACGCAGCTTGGCAACGTAGACAGCATTTTCTAAACATAAAGCCTTTGGCGAGAAACCCGTCAAGGCACAAGTCTTACAAAAAAGGAGCCTGCATAGAGCAGACTCCTTTTTGCTGTAGATAAACCAGAGGTTTATGGAGTACCTGTTCCTGTTCCAGTACCTGTTCCAGTACCTGTTCCGGTACCCGTGCCAGTGCCCGTACCGGTACCTGGTGTGGCTGGAGTAGTAGGAGTGGTAGGAGTAGTGGTGGAATTGTCCTCTTCCTCCTCGTCAGTAGTCTCCTCTTCCTCTTCCTCTTCGTCGTCATCTTCCTTTTCTTGCTTGGCATTAGCGGAGCCACCAACAAACTTCCAGTAGCTATTAGGCTTATAAGAGATAGTTTCAGTAGTCTTTGGGAACTCAGCACGTGCAACACCAGATAGTGCTGCGTTCATGTAGTAAGCCCAAACATACTGTGCAGTAACAAAGGTAGAAGACTCTCCACCGCCAATAATAACGGGGTCACGACTATCTGGATATCCGCACCAAGCAACTGTTGCAAGCTGTGGGGTATAGGCGCAGAACCAAAGGTCCTCGGAGTTATCGGAAGTACCCGTCTTACCAGCAACTGGTTGGTTGAAGGTCTTCAGGTTGTAGGCATAGCGACCAGTACCAGAGGTAAGAACACCGCTCAGAACATCTGTAGCAGCTGCAGCAACAGCTGGACTAATTGCCTGAACTGGGTTGTCCTTGTGCTCGTAGATAACGTTTCCGTTACGGTCTTCGATGCGCGTAATTGCTACAGCATCACGACGAACACCGCCTGCAGCAAGGGTTGCAAATGCTGTGCACTGCTCAATAGGGGTTACGCCCTGAGAACCAAGAGTGGTAGACAGGTATGGCTGTAGCTGGGTGCGAATGCCCATAGCGTAGCAAGTCTGAAGGATTTTATCGATACCAATAGCTTCAGCAACCTGTGCGTAAACAGTGTTGGACGAGTAGACCGTACCTTGACGCAGCGTAATTGCGCCATAGCTGTAGTTGCCAGCGTTTTTGACCAACCAGGTTGGCGTAATTTGCATAGGGGAGTTGCCGTTAAGAACAATCTCTGGGTTCATGCCTTCAGAAAGGGCTGCTACCAGCGTATACATCTTAAAGCTGGAGCCCATCTGACGGTTACTACTGGTTGCGATGTTGTACTGACTCTTTGAGTAATCCTGTCCGCCTACCATTGCTTTAATGTAGCCAGTTTGAGGATCAATGGAAACCAAAGCAGCGCCCAGGCGAGGGTTGCCAAGCTCAGCAATACGCCTTCTAGCTGCCTCATCAGCATCTTTCTGAAGGTCAGGATCAAGCGTAGTGTAAACGCGCAATCCACCCTGAAGAATGGTATCGCTATCAAAGTCTTCCTGAAGCAGGCTACGAATGTAGTCAGTCCAGTAAGGGAACTGGCCAATGTTATCGGTCAAAGTACCAGGATTAAGTACTAAGTCTTCAGCAACAGCTTCATCGTACTGCTCCTGTGTAATATCGCCCGCTCGAAGCATACGCTCAAGAACGGTATTACGCCTTTCTCTTGCTGCCTCTGGATTAACAGTTGGGTCATAGGCAGAAGGTGCGTTTGGAAGACCAGCAAGCGTTGCAGCCTCAGCAAGAGTTAGGTCACTTGCATGCTTGTTGAAGTAGATAATACTTGCAGCTTCAATACCGTAAGCACCATTACCGTAGTAAATGGTGTTGAGGTACATATTAAGAATCTGGTCCTTAGTAAACTTCTTCTCCATCTGAATAGAGATGTAAGCCTCGCGGACCTTACGCTTCAAAGAACGCTCAAACTGCTCGTTAGAAAGAACGGTGTTACGAACAAGCTGCTGCGTAATAGTGGAAGCACCTTCGCCGCCACCAAACAGCGAGCCAACAGATGCGCGGACAATACCCCAGGGGTCAATACCGCTGTGGGAATAGAAGCGCTTATCCTCAGTATCAATGGTGCCCTGAATAACATAAGGAGAAATCTGATCCAAGGTAACAGAGCGACGCTGCTGCAGATAGAAGTCTGCAATGTCGTTGCCCTTAGAGTCATAAACGCGGGTAGGCTCTGCTACCAGATAGGCATCAGCAGAGTTGTAATCTGGCAGGTCCTCGAGCCATGAAGAAACAGCTGCACCCAAAGAAAGAGCAAGTGCAAGCGCGAGAAGAGCCATAAAGCCAAAGAATCCAGCAATGCCAAAACCTACGGCATGTGTATTTGCGTGTTTACGTGCACGACGGGTTCTAATACCCATTGAGCCTCCTTGTCATAGCTCTCACTATTATAGTCTGATATTTATGTTTCAGTGAATAAAGAGTTACAACTCTGTTGTATTCTGATAGATAACATTTTGAATTGATACTATTTGTTGCAGTAACTATATGGTTTAACAGGCTTGCGTTGAGAGGATACAGAGTGCTTTCAGTAGAAGAACAGCTCCGTGTTATTACTTCAGGAACTATGCAGATTGTTCCTTTGGATGGTCTAAAAGAAAAACTCAAGAAGGACACTCCTCTTAATATCAAGCTTGGCGTTGATCCAACAAGTCCAGATTTACATCTTGGTCATGCAGTTCCACTGCGTAAGATGCGCCAGTTCCAGGACCTTGGCCATAATGTCACGTTGATTATTGGTAGCGGCACCGCGCTGATTGGTGACCCTTCTGGTCGAGATTCTACCCGTCCTCCGCTCACTGCAGAGCAGGTAGATGCAAACGCAGAGACCTATGTTAACCAGGCTATGAAGATTCTTGATCCAGAAAGAACTACCGTTGTTCATAACGGTGACTGGATTAAGCCTATGAACCTTGAGACCATGCTTGGCCTTATGAGCAAGTTCACCATTGCTCGTATTCTTGAGCGAGAAGACTTCTCTAATCGTTATCACAACCAACAGCCAATTGCCCTCCATGAGTTTATTTATCCAGTTCTTCAGGCATACGATTCTGTTGTTATCAAGGCAGATGTAGAGATGGGCGGAAACGACCAGATCTTCAACTTGCTTGCCGGTCGCGATCTTATGCGTGATATGGACATGGAGCCTCAGATTGCGCTTACCATGCCTCTTGCTTGTAGGTACTGATGGTACTAAGAAGATGAGTAAGTCTTATGGCAACTACATTGGACTGACTGATGAGCCAAACGATATGTTTGGTAAGGTCATGTCCATTACTGACGAGATTATTCCAATGTATTATCGTCTTTGCTCTACGCTTTCTATTGATGAGCTTGATGCTATCGATAAGAGCTTTGAGGACGGCACCGCTGATCCTTACCAGCTCAAGCGTGCTCTTGGTAGAAATATCGTTGATCTTTATCACGGTGAGGGAGAAGGTCTTAAGGCTCAGGCAGCTTTTGATGCTCAGTTTAAGAACAATGAGGTCCCTGACGATGTCAAAGAGTTTGCAATTTCCCTTGAAGCGGATGAAGATGGCCTCATCTACCTACCAAAGATTTTGGTTGAAGTAGAGATTGCTTCAAGTAATGGTGAGGCTCGTCGTCTGATTGATGGCGGTGGTATCAAGATTAACCAGCAGCCTCTTCCAGCAAAGACCTATAAGGTTGAACCAGCAGTTCTTGAGAAAGCCCTTCTTCAGGCAGGTAAAAAGCGCTGGGCTAAGCTCGTCTAAAACAGAAGCACTAATTAAGGGCGCATACGCATGTGGAAACAATTTGTTCTTGTTCTTATAGTTACAACAGCAATTGTTTTTGTTCCAGGATATCTGGGCGCTCGTTTATCAGGTGGTAAACGAGCGCTTTCGCTTGCCGTGGCTGGCCCGTTAAGCGTCGTTTTTTATATTGTTGCGGGCATTGCAATGTATCCTCTTGGTCTCAAGGGGCTTATTCCGCTTTTTGCTCTTACGGCATGTCTTCTTGCCCTTATTGCAGCAACTCGATTTGGCTCAGAGAGACTTTTACACAAAAAGATCTATTCTTCTTTGTCGCTTTCTTTGCCTGGAGTTTGTATTGTTATTTGTCTTGGTGCACTCGCAGCAAGTTATGTTTTCTATCGAGGTCTTGGTAACCCAAATAACTTCTTGCAATATGACGATAACTACACTCATATCTCTTACATCAATAGAATTATTCAAACAGGTGTCTTCTCAACTTTAAAAGCATCTGTTTTTGACGGTTTGCCGCTCTCTACACCGCAGCCTTTCTCGGGCTCTTGGTATTATCCTTTGGCATTTCACAACTTTGCCTCAGTAGTTACATTACTTACACACTGTTCAATTGGAATGGCAGAAAATGCCGTTAATGTGGTGTGGACCGGCTTAGTGTACCCATTAGGACTTTTTGCGCTTGTTTCAAAGATTTTTGGAAAGAAAATCCAGGCGGCAGTACTTGCACCCTTTGCAGCATTTGCCAATATGGCATTTCCTGTCCGCATGCTCACAGTCCATGGCCCGTTTCCAAATATGCTTTCCTTCTGCTGTGTTCCTATAGCGGTGTATTTGTTTGTGCAACTCCTTGATTCGATTGCGCAATCGTCTTCTCATAAACATGGCGAGAAACCCCAGAAGGTTTCAGATATCTTCATGCTCATTTCGGTACTTTTGGGAATTGTTTTTTGCCATCCAAATGGTGTATTTTTCTGGGCAATTATGGTGTTCCCTTACGTGTTAGTCTCATTTATCCCACGCATGGTGACCAATAAATACGCAGATAAAAAGAATAAAGTTGCTATCTTAGTTGCTTTTGAGACTCTTTGTATTGTCCTTTGTATTGGTATGTGGACCATTGTTTTGAATAGCAGCTTTATGAAATCTGTTGTTCATTTTCTTTGGGGTTGGGATATAAACCCACTTGACTCAATTATGCATATTGCCACTCAGTCGTTCATCATGAATGTCCCAGAAGCAGTTTGTACGGTGCTTTTCTGGGTTGGCTTTATCCACGCTCTTCTCGTTAAAAAATCTCGTTGGTATGCTTGCAGCCTGCTCTTTGTTTCTATTTTCTTTGTTGTGGGACTTATGGGTAACGTAGATGTAAAGCGTTTTCTTATTGGCTTTTGGTACACAGACCCAGAGCGTATTGCTGCCATCATGTGTATCACCTCTACGCCATTAGTTTTACAAGGTGGAATTGATATTGTTTCTGCCGTTTTAGCGGTACTCCAAAAAGTAAAGCATGCGGTAAGAGCTACGCAATCCACTAAAAGTAATAAGCCACATTTGTCGCGCAGTAAAATTTCTCTTCTTAAGAGCGCGTTTGCGGTATTTCTTTCTATTCCTGTCGTATATGCACTGTGGGCCCCCGTTGACCCCTTGCAGCTCCAGACACATGAGCCAAGCCGTTTTCAGATGAGCTTGCATTGGATGAGCGAGTCATATATTCCACAAGACTGGAAGACTTATTCCGCTTCTGAACAGGCGTTTGTTCAAAGAGTAAAAGAAATTGTTGGGGACTCAGTTGTACTCAATAATCCATTTGATGGATCATCTCTTGCTTATGCGATAGATGGTTTAAACGTGTACTACAAGTTTAAATACAATGATAATGAGTCACCTGAAAGCAGGCTGATTAGAGAAAAGCTAAATCGCGTGTTTTATGAAAAATCGGTTCAAGATGCCGTTCGTTCTGTTGGCGCGCAGTATTTTATTCGTTTGAATATGTATCCAGATGATCAGTACCCAACTATGCCTAAAGAAGAAGGAGTATGGTCTGGTCTCAATATTGATAATGGTGCTCCAGGATTTGAGTTGGTACTTGAAGAAGGACCGTATAAACTTTATAGAATCACAGCGATTGATGGGGAGTAATTTTGAAAGGCATTATTCTTGCAGGAGGTAGCGGTACCAGGCTTTATCCGCTGACAACCGTTACATCTAAACAGCTTCTGCCTGTTTATGACAAGCCAATGATTTACTATCCTCTGTCTACGCTTATGCTGGCGGGGATTAGAGATATTTTGGTTATCTCTACGCCACGCGATCTTCCAAATTTTGAAAAGCTTTTGGGTGACGGTTCTGACTTTGGTATCTCTATCAGTTATGCTGAGCAGCCTTCTCCCGATGGACTTGCTCAGGCGTTTGTCATTGGTAAAGAGTTTATTGGTGATGACGCTGCAGCTCTGATTCTTGGAGACAATATCTTCTTTGGAAACGGTCTTTCAGGACTTGTCAGAAAGGCTGCCCAGCAAGCACAAACTGCTGGTCGTGCCACAGTTTTTGGCTATCACGTTGATGATCCAGAGCGCTTTGGTGTTGTTGAGTTTGATAAGAACTACAACGCTATTTCAATTGAAGAAAAGCCAGCTCATCCAAAGTCTAACTACGCAGTAACTGGACTTTATTTCTATGACCAGCGTGTTACCGAGCTGGTAAAGCAGGTTAAGCCAAGCACACGTGGTGAGTATGAGATTACTGACCTCAATCGACTCTATCTTGATGATGGCACGCTTGACGTTGTCACACTTGGCCGCGGTTTTGCATGGCTTGATACGGGAACTATGGAGTCTCTCTTTGAGGCATCAACCTTTGTCCGTACCGTTGAAACAGCTCAGGGTCTGCCGGTAAGCGTTCCAGAAGAGATTGCTTTTGAGAATGGCTGGATTGATAGCTCAAAACTCATTGAATGTGCAGAACGCTACGGTAAATCTACGTATGGCGAGCACCTCAAGAGCGTTGCAGAAGGACGTATCCTTCCTTCTGGAAAGGGAGAGTAGTATGCACGTTCTTATTACCGGTGCGCATGGCCAGTTAGGTAACGAGCTCAAACGTCTTTTTGAATCCGGTGTCTCTGAGATTGGTCCAATTCCAGAGGTTTTTGTTGAACCAGATGTTGATTATACCGACGCAGACGAGCTTGACATCACTAACGCTGAGGCAGTTAATACATGGTTTGACCAGCATGAACGCTATGACGTTGTTATTAACTGTGCTGCCGCAACAAATGTAGATGGTTGCGAGAGCAATTTTGAGATGGCGTTTGCAGTAAATGCGCTTGGCCCTATGAATCTTGCACGAGCTTGCAACTCTACACAAACAAAGCTTGTTCAGGTATCCACTGATTATGTCTTTAGCGGTAAGGAAAGCTCTCCTCGCACGGAACAAGATGCTCCTTGTCCTGTTTCTGCGTATGGTCGATCAAAATTAGCAGGAGAGGGACTTGCGCTGGCCGCAAATGCTCAAACGTTTGTGGTTAGAACGGCGTGGCTTTATGGTTATGTTGGCAAGAACTTTGTGGCAACCATGCGCACCCTTGGTGCAAAGTATCCAGAGATTAGTGTTGTTGATGATCAAGTAGGTAATCCTACCAGCGCAAATGATTTGGCACACACAATCTTGTGCATTGCTGCTACTGAGAACTATGGCATCTACCACGCAACCAATGAGGGAACATGCTCATGGGCTGATTTTGCAGAGGCTATTATGGCTGGTAGTAATCTCGACTGTAAGGTTACCAGGGTAACCTCTGCTCAGTGGAAAGAGATGCACCCAGAAAGCGCTTCTCGCCCCGCGTATTCATCTTTGGTAAATGGACATCTTGAGAGTACCATTGGAAATTGTATGAGGCCTTGGCAAGAGGCTCTTGCGACATATCTTTCGAAGGTAGAAAGAGGTTAGTGTGAAGACCTATTTAGTAACTGGTGGAGCTGGATTTATTGGTTCAAACTTCATCCACTACATGCTTAGAAGAAATCAGGACATTCATATTTTGAACGTGGACGCCCTGACCTATGCTGGCAACCTTGAGAACCTCTCGGAATATGATCAAGATCCTCGCTATACCTTTGCTCATGTAGATATTAGGGATAAAGAGGCTCTGACACAGCTGTTTGAGACCTATCATCCTGATTACGTTGTTAACTTTGCAGCAGAGAGTCACGTAGACCGCTCTATTGAAGATCCGGGTGCCTTTGCTGACACTAACGTTATGGGTACTGTCGCTCTTCTGAGTGTTGCAGAGTCTTTCTGGAATGATGGCCAGGGCTCCTACGGAGACCACAGATATCTGCAGGTTTCTACTGATGAAGTCTACGGCTCGTTGCCACTTGATGATCCAGAGGCGTTCTTCCGTGAGACTACACCACTGAGCCCTCATAGCCCTTACTCTGCATCTAAGGCTTCTGCAGATATGTTTGTAAAGGCCTGGCATGATACATACGGATTCCCAGCAGTAATTACCCGTTGCTCTAACAATTACGGCCCCTATCAGTTCCCTGAGAAGCTCATTCCTTTAATGATCGAGAATTGCTTGGAACACAAGGCTCTTCCAGTTTATGGTGACGGACTCAATGTTCGTGACTGGCTCTATGTTGATGACCACTGCAAGGCAATTGCTATGGTTCTTGAGGGTGGCAAGCTGGGCGAGGTTTATAACGTTGGCGGTCATAACGAGCGCAACAACCTCTACATTGTTAAGCGCATTATCAGTGAAGTTGCAAGAATCACTGGTGACACTCAGATTACTGAGGATCTAATCTCTTACGTTACTGACCGCAAGGGTCATGATCGTCGTTACGGTATTGCACCTGATAAGATTAAAGAAGAGCTTGGCTGGTATCCAGAAACTCCATTTGAAGAGGGCATTGTTACCACTATCAACTGGTATCTAGAGAACCGCGAGTGGGTTAAGAATGTAGTTTCCGGTGATTATCAGGATTACTACAAGAAGATGTATGAAGGTCGATAATGCGCACATACGATACAGAAACGCTTAAGCATCTCCAGCAAGTTGAGCTGATGATTTTAAAGGACTTCGTAGACACGTGTGAAGCCAACAACATCCGCTATTTTGGTTTTGGCGGCACCGCGATTGGCGCTCTTCGTCATAAGGGATTTATTCCTTGGGACGATGATATTGATGTTTGTCTTCCTGCAGAAGACTTCAACAAACTCTTAGATATCTATGATAAAGAGTGGTCAGAAAAGTATTCAATCATGAATACTGAGAGGGACATCAACTATCCATTCCCAACCACGCGCATTATGCTCAAAGGAACACAGTTCTGCGAAGAAGCACTTGCGCCACTTCCTCTTGACCTTGGTATTTTCCTAGATGTCTACTGCTTTGATAATGTTTCGGATGACGAGAAGGAATATCAGAAGCAGGCATTTGATGCGTGGTTCTGGTCACATATGCGCATCCTCGTTGACGTTCCTCGCCCTGTTATTTTGGCCGACGGCATCAAAGGAAAGCTCTTAAAGGCAGCAGTTACTATGGGTAGAGGAGTTTGCAAACTGCTGCATCTCTCTACTCAGAAAATGTATGAGCGTGAGCAGGAAGCCCGCAACCGCTTTGCTCACGTTAAGACAAAAAGAATTGCCTACCTGCACGATACTGATAGGTTTGTAAACACCTATCCAGTTGATGAAGTTTTTCCTGTTGATAAGCTTGATTTTGACGGAATTCAAGTAGCGTTCCCTAACCAAAATGATAAATTCCTTAGGATGCTTTACGGCGATTACATGCAGATGCCTCCAGTTGAGAAGCGTAAAAACCACTATCCAGCGCGTTTGGATTTTGGTCCCTACTAGGCACTTCTCGCTTGTAAAGCAATACATAAAAGGCAAAACGGCATCTCTGATGCCGTTTTTTGTTAGATTGGCAGTCTTTGGCAATCCTCTAAAGTTATTATGTTCAAAATATGTTTATACTTGTATAAATTTGAACATAGGAGTATTATGACTGAAGTTAATTGGTATGGAAGTTTATTTCGCAGTTAATTGGTCTTCATTTGGAGGAACCGTGGCACTAACAAATAACGTGTTTTCTGTATTAAAAACCATTGCTCTTTCTGACGAGAAGCTCAATCAGAGACAGCTTGCAGAAGAGACTGAGCTTTCTTTGGGATCAGTTAATTCAGCAGTTAAAACGCTTGAGGACCAGGGTCTTATTGAGGAGAGACTCTAATCACTCCAAAGGGTCTTGAAGCTCTGAAACCTTATGAGGTTAAGAATGCCATTATTATGGCAGCTGGTCTGTCTTCTCGCTTTGCACCTATTTCATATGAGAAGCCAAAGGGTGTTCTGAAGGTTCGTGGAGAAGTTCTGATTGAGCGTCAGATTCATCAGTTGCTTGAAGCTGGTATTACTGACATCACCGTTGTTGTGGGTTATAAGAAGGAGTACTTCTTCTATTTGGAGGAGAAGTATGGCGTCAAGATTGTTGTTAATCCAGACTATGCAACAAGAAATAACAATTCCACGCTTTGGTATGTAAAAGACCAGCTTGATAATACCTATATCTGCTCGTCAGATGACTACTTTACTCAGAATCCTTTTGAGCACTATGTCTATGAGGCTTATTACTCAGCAACGTATGTTGCAGGAGAGACTGACGAGTGGTGTCTTAAAGAGGGTCGTGGTGGACGTATTACCGGCGTAGAAATTGGCGGTTCAAATTCTTGGATTATGCTTGGTCACGTCTATTTTGACAGGCAATTCTCAAAGAAGTTTGTAGATATTCTTGAGGCTGTCTACGACAAGCCAGAAACCGCTGATATGCTCTGGGAAGAGATTTACGTCCGTCACATCAAAGAGCTTTCCATGACCATTAGAAAGTATCCTGATGGCGTTATTTACGAGTTTGATTCCCTTGATGAGCTTCGTCAGTTTGACCCAGCGTTTATTGAGAACATCGACTCAGAGATTTTTGACAACATTGTCTCGGTGCTTCATTGCCAGAAGAAGGATATCCACGGTTTCTATCCTCTAAAACAGGGACTTACCAATTTATCTGCTCACTTTATTGTGGGATATGGTGATGATGCTCAGGAGTATGTCTACAGGCATCCAGGTGTTGGTACCGAGAAACTCGTTGATCGTGCAGCTGAAGAAGCTGGTCTTCGACTTGCTCGTGAGCTTGGCCTAGACAACACCTTTATTTACGAGGACCAAAAAGAAGGTTGGAAGATTTCCAAGTTTGTGAAAAACGCTCAGAATCTTGATCCTCATAACCCTGAGCAGCTCAAGCGCGCAATGGAGATGGGTTATAAATTGCATCATAGCGGCGCGTCACTTGATCGTTCTTTTGACTTTGTCAACGAGGGTCTTAATTACGAGAAACTCCTGCTTGAAGAGGGTCCTATTGAGATTCCTGGCTACTACGAGCTTCGCGAGAAGGTCCTGCGCTTGAAGAAGTTTGCAGACGCAGATCAGTATCCAATTGTTATTTCACACAATGATTTCTTCTATCTGAATTTCTTGATTGATGAGGCCGGTACCTACAGCCTTATTGACTGGGAATATGCAGGCATGTCAGATGAGGCAAATGACTTTGGTACTTTTACGGTTTGCTGTGAGCTTACTGACGATGAGGCTAATGCTGCTATTGATTATTACTTTGGAAAAGAGGCAACGTTTGAGCAGCGCAGACACTTCTGGAGCTATGTAGTCTTTGCTGGTTGGTGCTGGTATCTCTGGTCTCTGGTTAAGGAAGCAGAGGGCGAGAACGTAGGCGAGTGGTTCTTCATTTATTATCGCTACGCTGCAAACAATATTGATCGTGTTCTTTCTTGGTACGAAGACGCTCAGAACTAAGGGCAAAAGGGGAAAACTATGTATTATGGTCTTTTAAGCGGTATTCTTTGGGCGGTTGATACCGTTATTCTTGGTGTTGCTCTTGGTATGAGTCCTTATGTTGATTCAGCTCAGGCGTCATTTGTCAGCGCATTCATGCACGATTTCTTTGCTGCTGCAGTTCTTTTAGTCATGATGGCTCAAAAGGGCAGACTTAAAGACACCCTTGAGGCAGCAAAAACAAAGAGTGGCCGTGTAGTTATGCTTGGTGCACTCCTGGGTGGACCAATTGGTATGAGTGGCTACCTAGCTGCTATTAACACCATTGGACCTGGTTACACCGCTGCTATTTCAGCTTTCTATCCTGCAGTTGGTTCGGTTTTGGCATGGCTATTGCTCAAAGAAAAGATGAACTTAAAGCAGGTCATTGCCCTTATCGTTGCTCTTGTTGGCGTCATGGTTATTGGTCTCTCAACGGCAGCAGGCGAGGGTAACGGAAACGTTCTTGTGGGTATCTTGGGCGTTGCTGCATGCGTCTTTGGCTGGGGTTCTGAGGCGGTTATTTTGGCCTGGGGTATGCAAGACGATGCTGTTGATAACGAGACTGCACTTCAGATTAGGGAAACCACCTCTGCATTTGCATACGGTCTTCTCATCTTGCCATTGGCTGGTTCCGTTGATTTTGCTGCACAGGTTGCTCTGACTCCTGCTAATGGCGTTGTGTTTATTGCTGCTCTTGCAGGTACCGCCTCATATCTCTTCTACTACAAGGCAATTGACGCCATCGGTGCTTCTCGCGGTATGGCACTGAACATTTCTTACTCTGCATGGTCGGTCATTTTTGCAGCTCTTGCAGGTATTATCCTGCCAACAATTATGCCTGAAGCAATTCCATCTCCACTGGTTGTAATTTGCTGTATTGTCATTATTGTAGGAACGGTTCTTTCTGCAACTCCAGATTGGAGTGAGCTGCTCAAGAGAGATTAGTTTGTTTCTGCAATTCTAGATGTCTTAAAAAACGAGTCATTCTGTGGTAAGAATGACTCGTTTTTGTTTATCTAAAGCTTTTAGCTCTGTGTTTGTGAGCTATTTATCGGAGACTAATCTCCAGTTATTTCCTGTCAAACTCCAGGTAGTAAAGTCGGTTGCATCGCCATTGATGACAAACTCTCTGAGTTCTGCATCGCGGTTATTCTCGGTAATAGTTTCAATGTAGTAACGAGGACGATTCTCTCCCTCATAAGACTCATCAAGAGGAGTGGTGTAGTTAGAGAGCATCTGAGAATCTGCGCCCATATCTTTGAGCGTTTGAGCCAAGATATCGTAGTGCCAGACAGGAGCATCTGAAATCTGCATTGGTTGTTCGGCTTCTTCTGCGCTTTGACCAGCAGGTTTATAGAAGATTGCTGGAGCAGATGTCTCTGTAATATCGTTTGGTGTTAGATACCAGCGACCATGGTCAGCAGTCACAATAATAGAGGTGTTTTCGTAGAGGCCAAGACGCTTAAGCTCTGCAATATAAGCATCTACGATTTTCCAAGCACCTCTCGTCTGTTCAATTTCATTCTCTTCGCTTGGATCTTTGGGGCGCTCAAGGTTTCTATTTAGGATGAAAGGACCATGGGATCCCATAAGATGGATAAAGCGGAAGCTTCCTGTATCGTTTTCATCATGAACAGACAGGCCATAGTGCTGGAGTTCCTGATAATACTTAAGGTCATCTTCGTTATAGCGCTGAGAAGACATATCAACCTCGTCGTACGTAAATTTTCTCATCATACGCATGTTGAGGTCCTCGGTGTAATACCAGAATCGAGGCTTAAACACCCAAGGCATATCTCTACAGAACGCTGTCTTGTAGAGGATGCGAAGTGCGCTAAGAACATTAAGCTGGTTTTCTGAACCGCGACCACGAAGCTCGTGATAGTTGATAGTGCGGTTGTGCATGTAGTCGGTATAAATTGAGTTGAAGTTATCGGTATACAAGCCAACGGAGTAACCAAGTTTATTGATGTCATCTAGATAATGGCTGTTGTCCGCCCAACCATTAACAAAGTCTCCAAATGATTGACCGGGTTGTAGGCGATTTTCAAAGACAAGAGAAGGAATTCCGTATCGTGTAGGAATCATTGATCCAACAGAGTTCCTGTACCAGGTAAAGCCTGTCATATGGGCGAATGTCTCGGGATACTCGTTATAGATTTGCTGTACAAAGGCTGTATCAGTGGTATCCAAAACAAAGACCACAACGTTCTTTTTGGAAGAGACGTTAAAGAGTCCATCTCTTGTGGCATAGATTTGCTGAGATTCTCTTGTGTTTACGTCGGTAAAAGCAGCTACAGCTGGTCCCCATAAACTTGCAACGCCCACTGCCTGGACAATGATAAGAGCTGTTGCGGTTACCAAAAGACCCGTTCTAAGCTGCCTTGCTTTAAGGAGCGAGAAGATCACTGCAGCTGCAATAATTGTCAGCCAAATGAGGCCAGAGACAATCATCTGATTGGTAAAGTTGGACCAAATGACCTCATGACCATCAGCAAGTGGCATGCCACCGTTCAAGAACACTGCCTGAACATATGACGCTACGCCGATGGCGCCTACGAGCGCAACTGCAACGTTAAATACGCGTTTGCGAAGTAATGAAAGCACTGCAGTAGAAATAAGCGTTAGTAAAAGACCAGCTAAAAATACAGGACCTGCTACGTCATTAAGACTAAACGATAAATCCTTTGCATTGCTGGCTACCAGCTCAAGTGGGGCTACAACCAAGATAGTAAAGACTGTGAAGAATGAAATAAGAAATGCAACGCCAATGCGGCCCTTAGGCTTGAGGGTACCCTCTTTTTGCTCTTTGAGACGGATAGCCTCTGCTGCAAGGATTTCTTTCATCTGAGCGTTTGCAGCTTCTGCACCTTTGGTGTCAACCTTGTGAACTTTGCCTTCGACAATCTTGTTGGCGTTCTCGTCAATCTTAAGCAGACGGAAGAGCACCTTACGGGAACGCCTAAACGCAACGCCAAGCACTGCTGAGAGCGCAACTACAACTGCTGCCAGCGCTTGAATGGTATAGGTCATAACTGATGGGTCAACGTACGCCTGAGCGATTGCCGGCAGCAGTGCCCACCAGACCAACGTCAACACAAGCGTGTAGAGTGAGCCATGGATGATGAGCAGAATTTTATTGGCTGACGATGTGGTCATAGTCAACGAAACCCCTTGTTTAAGTGGAATGGATTTAACAGAACTTATTTTATCTTTTTATCAAAAAGAAGCTCGCAATAAGATGCCAATACTGCTTGTATATTGTTGTCTTTATTCTATCTTCGTTAGCCGTTACTCTTCTGGCCACTCTTATAAGCCAGGTTGATAAGCTTAGCCACAGGAGTTGGCCAGAACTTCTTGAGCATCTCAAGGTCTTCCTTTTCACGACGGTTATCGTGGATAAGGTGGCTGGTTTCGGAGTCTTCATGAATGCGATGGAGCATCAGAACGCGGGTATCGTACAAAAAATCGCCCTCATGTCTGCTGATTGCCTCCCAGGCTTCCCAATCTAGGTTAGAGCCAAATCCAGCCTTGAAAACGGGAGCCTCAAGGTTGGGCAGCACCAACGTAGTGCTTGGACAGCAAATGGCGCAACCCAGCTCAAGCGCACGACGTTTAGCCCATGCTTTACCTGCATTTTCTGGCTTGGAGAGCGAGTACAGGAGACGACGCTTTACCTTAAGCAAGCGATTCTCAAGAACCTCCTCGCCGTCACGCAGCTCACCGTAATTGGTGAAGTAAATCAGCGGGCGAGAAGAGCTGTTCACGCGTTCAAGCATGTACTCTGCATAGTTTGGTTTGTAGATATCATCTTGGTGAGCGATGGTTACTAACGGAGTTGTACAAACGCTCACGGCAAAGTTCCAGTCGCCAGCAATGCCTCCTGGACCGGGATTAACATGCATGGGAATGTTGTACTTCTCGCAAAGAGACTGAATCAGTTCATTTGGTGTTGAAGTAGCCAAAAGAATATTCGTAGAAAGAGTCTGCTCTTTGAGCGAGAGAATGCACTCTTCTAGATAGGGGCTCTCGCCATAAGCGCAGACAGCAAACGTGTGATCCTGAGGTGTATACATTGCTACATCCAATCGATTAGCTCCGATGTCTAGTATTATAAGAATGTTATCGGACGATGGCGAATGGGAGCCTTTGTGGAGTCTGACGGATATAAGACATACGAGAACCCCGATGAGCTAAGAAAGATTCAGATTCTTTCTACGCTTTTGATGGATGAGCTTGACCGCGTCTGCACGGAGCTTGGCATTTCGTATCAGGCGTACGGTGGAACAGCCATTGGCGCTGTGAGACACAAAGGCTTTATTCCTTGGGATGATGACGTAGATATCTCGATGTTCCGCGAGGATTATGAGATTTTTTTGGAGAAAGCACCTGCGCTTCTTCGACCAGATTTTTGCATTCAAAACGGCAGGACGAACAATTACTTTCCTGCAGTAAATACAAACCTTTCTTTAAAGGGAACAGTGTGTGTTCCTGATGAGTTTATGACCTGCCCCTTTACGTACGCTATTTCTATTGGCATTTTTCCCTTTGATAAGATTCCTGCAGATTCTAAGAAGCTTGCCAAGATTAAGCGCCAGACATGGTTCTGGGGTCGCTTGAACTTCCTGCTGGTTACTCCAACTCCGCGCGTACCGCTGACTGGCTGGAAAAAGAAAGTTGCTCTTGCAGGATGCTTTGTCATTCATCACGCCTTGAAGCTTTTTAGGGTTTCATCTGCGTACATTCAACGTAAGTGGGATGAGGCAGCACGTACTGCAGAGGGCGAGAAGACCACTCATTACGCAAGCTTTGTTGAACCTGATCCAGAGAACTGGTCAATGGACAAAGAGGACGTTTTTCCAATGGTGCGTGTTCCTTTTGAGGACATTACTACTACGCTTCCAAAGGAATATGACAAGCTTTTAACCAGGGGATATGGGGATTACATGCAGCTTCCTCCAGAGAAGGATCGTAAAAACCATCATCCTGGTGCGCTTGATTTTGGTAAATGGAAAGATGTAGACGTTACCAAAGGAAGCCGTCAGGCATTTGAAGACTTTGGTCAGAAAAGCTAACTATGACTATTGATACTTCTGCGGAACAGCTTAAGAAAAACTACTTCTGGAATACGCTTGGTTCTTTAATGAACGCCGCCTCAACAGTGCTTATGTTGATGGTGGTCACACGTACCATGGGAGCTGCTGCCGGTGGTGTTTTCTCGCTTGCGTATGCTGTGGCTCAGCAGCTGATGGTCATTGGTCACTTTGAGATTAGAACGTACCAGGTTACCGATACAGAAGAAGTATTCTCGTTTGGTGTGTACCTTGCTGCACGAATTATCACAACCGTTTTGATGATTGCGGGAATTGCTATTTTTACCTTGCAGTCTCAGGGGTTGAGTTACGAGGGAGTGCTGTATGCTCTTATTGCATCGCTGCGCTTATTTGACGTTGTAGAAGATGTATTTCACGGCATGTTCCAGCAGCATGGTCGCTTAGATATTGCGGGAAGAGCGTTCTTTTACCGTGTACTTGCAACCGTTGTTGGCTTTGCAACAGGCGTGCTTCTTACAAAGAATCTACTTATTTCCGCAGTTATTTCTTTTATTGCATCATTAGTGGTTATGGTTGCGCTTGTGATTCCTCCCACTAAGAAGATGGCATCGCTTAAGCCTACGTTTGACTTTACGCAAATTACAAAGCTGCTGGTTACTACTGCTCCGTTGTTTGCTGGTTCATTTTTGCTGACGTACGTTGTTGGTGCACCTCGTTATGCGTTGGGAGGTCTGAGTGATCAAGCACTTCTTACCTTCTTTACCGCTCTTGCTATGCCCGCTATGGTTATCAACCTTTTAAGCAACTTTGTCTTTAAGCCGCTACTAACGCAGATGGCTGAGTATTGGAATAACCAGCAAGATAAGCAGTTTGTTGGATTGATTCTTAAAGGCTTTGCGGTAGTTGCCTTGGCAACAGCACTTTCTATGGCGCTGGCTTGGCCGCTAGGAGCTCCTGTGCTTGACCTTCTCTACGGCCTTGATTTTGAGCCGTATAAACTAGAGTTGCTTATACTGCTTTTTGGCGGTTTGCTTAATGCGCTCACAGTTATTTTGTACTATGCCGTAGTAACCATGCGTAAGCAGGTTGCGGTGTTTGTCAGCTATGCTGCAGGTGCAGGTTTTGCTGCGCTTACCGGAGGGTGGTTTGTAGGCAGCTTTGGCATTATGGGAGCGTGCATGCTTTATGATGCTTCGCTTGCAATTCTTGCTCTGGTATTTGGAATCTTCTGCTTCTTGGGATTTAAAGACCAAAAGAAAAAGTCCGCTGCATAGGCGGACTTTTTAAATAAAGCGCAGGTAGATGAGCATGCTGCCAGGGGACCGACGCGTCGTTTACACGCGAGTGCGCTGGTTAAGATCAGTTACAAAATCAAGGTTTTTCTCGTCACGTGCATCTTTGTCGCGCAGAGCAAGCTCAGTTGAAAGCTGCTCAACCTTATAGGTGAGCTTGGAGATTGCGCAGGACTGATGGAAGAGCCTGATGAGGATCATCACAATAACCAGCATCAGGACAAAGTTTGCAGGGCTCATAAAGCCAAACAGACCCGAGAAGAAATAGGCAAGCTGGGGGATAAGCGCAAACAAAACAAGGATTCCTGCAGAAACAACCCAATAGACTGAGTCGGAGATGCGAATCTTTGATTTGCGAACGCTATTGATGACAATGCCCATGGCAAATAGGGCGCCAATAAGCAGCAGAATTCTCAGAACTAAAGTCATGGTGCCACCTTATCTAAACCACTGGAAGAGCAAAAGTGAGAGACACGTGCGAGCCATATACATAATTGAGTTATAGAAGCTCAAGTAGGACTCGCCACCTTGACGTTCGCGCATTTCAGTTTCAATCTCGACAACCTTAGCTCCTCGACGCATCAGCAACGAGATAGTGTCTGGCTCGGGGGAGAAATCAAAGGAGCGCGCATACGTCTCAATGAGGCCGCGATCGTACATACGCATGCCTGAGGTAGGGTCAGTAATGGTTTGACCAGTGCTTGTTTTGATAAGCCAAGAAATAAGCTTGGAGCCAATCTCTCGGGGAGAATTTCCGCGAGCCTTGGTGACAAAGCGAGAAGCAATGACGATATTTGCTCCCTCGTTTACCATTGCTTGAGCCATAGGAGCAATGTACTCAGGTCTATGCTGACCATCGGAGTCAAACTGCACCACAGCGTCATAACCATGTTCTTTGGCGTAGCGCATACCAGCCCTAAAGCCTGCAGAAAGGCCTCCGTTAACTGGCAAATTGAGGTAGTTAAATCCACGCTCTTTACAGATATCCAGCGTGCGGTCAGCGGAGCCGTCGTTGATTATGATGTAATCAACTTGAG
The DNA here is from genome assembly GCA_023300185.1 of Lancefieldella parvula. Taxonomy (GTDB): domain Bacteria; phylum Actinomycetota; class Coriobacteriia; order Coriobacteriales; family Atopobiaceae; genus Lancefieldella. The sequence goes on along the minus strand of CP097092.1, from coordinate 1,177,001 downwards.
GAGCTACCTGGCACAATTCTGTAATAGTTGAAGCAATGCAGGCTTCTTCGTTGTAAGCGGGAACGACTGCAAGAATTCTCACGAGCATCCTTTGAATTGCAAATTACACATTAACTGCATGAATATCATAGCTCAAAAGACGTATTAATCTTGACTCGTATATAGTAGATTACCTAAAGAAATTGAAAGGTGAACGCTATGGAGTTTCCAAAAGAGCTTAAAAACCCTATTCAATCGGGCAATTTTACGTTTTATGACACCTCGATTGAAGGTGTAAAGGTTGTGGACGTAAAGCTGTACGGTGATGCTCGTGGTGGCTTTATGGAGACCTATCGTGAAGAAAACTTTGTTGCTGGCGGCATTGATGCTTCTTTTGTACAGGATAATCAGTCCTCATCCGTTCAGGGCGTGCTCCGCGGCCTTCACTTCCAGATTGAGCATCCACAGGCAAAGCTTGTGCGCGTAATCTCTGGCACTGTCTTTGACGTTGCCGTTGACCTGCGAGAGGGAAGTCCAACTTGGGGTCAGTGGGAAGGTGTTGTCCTGTCCGCGGAGAACCGCAGGCAGTTCTTTGTTCCTCGCGGCTTTGCCCACGGCTTCTTGGTCCTCTCAGAGACCGCTGAGTTCTGCTACAAGTGTGATGACATCTATCATCCAGGTGATGAGGGTGGCATCATGTGGAACGATCCAGAGCTTGGCATTGAGTGGCCAGCATTTCTTGGCGAGAAGACCTTAGATCCAGCAAAGGTTATTCTTTCCGACAAAGATAAGATTCATCCAGCACTTTCTTCACTTAAGAAGTAACAAGCGCTGAAGGCAAGTTAGGTACTATGAACGAACGTAATCGTCGTGAGCGAGAATCCACAGCTCACGAGCTAAATCGCATGAATGAGCCAGAGTGGACAGAGGAAGCTTCTGACAAGGAGCTCTCAACTCAGCCGCTCCCTCGTGCAACCCAGATGGAACTTCTCGCCCCAGCGGGAGGTCCAGCGCCATTTACCGCAGCTCTTGCTGGTGGTGCTGATGCTATTTACTGCGGCTTGGGCAACAACTTCAACGCCCGCCGTGGTGCGGACAACTTTGATGACGAGTCGTTTGCGCGTGCGTGTAGACAGGCTCATCTAGCTGGCGCTCGCGTGTACGTCACCGTGAACGTTGTTGTTAAGTGGGACGAGATGCAGCGCGTATTGCGCCTGATTCGCCGCGCATGGATTCTTGGTGCTGATGCCTTTATCATCCAGGACTGGGGTCTTATGGCTCAGGTAAGAAAGACCTGGCCAGAGATTGAATGCCACGTATCAACACAGGCAAACATCCACGATACGCGCGGTGTTGCTGCCTGCAAAAAGCTTGGCGTGGGTCGCGTTACGCTGTCCAGAGAGCTTACGAAAGAAGAGATTTCTACCATTTCCAAGCTTGGCGTTGAGCTGGAGTGTTTTGGTCACGGAGCCCTGTGCTTCTGCTATTCGGGCATCTGTCACATGTCGTCTATGCGAGGAGATCGCTCTGCTAACCGTGGAGCCTGTGCTCAGCCGTGTCGTCTGCCGTATGAGCTGCTCAACTCTAAGCATGAAGTTGTTTCGATGGGCGGCATTGATAGGCTGCTTTGCCCCAAGGATTACTGCACCATTGATGACGTGCCCGACATGATTGAGGCGGGTGTTGGCTCGCTTAAGATTGAGGGCCGCATGAAGGCACCCGAGTACGTGTACTCGGTGGTGTCTTCGTATCGTCAGGCAATTGATGCTGCCGAGAAGGGCGTGGACAACCAAGCCGATGTGGCTCGCCGCCACCGCTTGCTTAAACGCTCGTTTAACCGTGGTCTGACCAACGCGTACCTGCATGGCACCGCTGGCAACGAGATGATGAGCTACGAGCGCTCCAACAACCGCGGTGAGATTGTTGGTGAGGTCACCGGAGGACGCCCACTTGAGGATGCTCTTGAGCGCAAGAGTGGTCTGAATGGTGGCCGTGTTAAGCTGCGCCGCTACAAGCAGGCAGATGTTGATCTTATTGCACACGCGCCTATTGGCAAGAATGACTTGCTTGAAATTAGGCCGCTCGATGAGCCTGACAAGTTCCTGACTGCTCTTTGTCCTCTTGATGTTGAGCCTGGTCAGACAGTTACCGTTCGCACTTCTCGCGTTATGCAGACCGGCTCTACAGTACGCATTATTCGCTCTGAAGCGGCGCGCGTAGCTGCTGAGCAGATCTCTTCACTAGAATATCCTCGCAAACGAGCTGTTGACGTGGCTATTATTGCCCGCATTGGCCAGCCCTTTACTGTGGCCCTTACTACCGCAGACGGTGTGGCAAGCGCGTCTGCCGAGGGCTTTGTGGTGGAGGAGGCACGCACCAAGGCGGTAACCTCTGACGAGCTTATTGAGCACGTTGGACGCATGGGAACCTCGCCGTTTGAGGCCGTAAGCTTTGACGTCCAGATGGACGATACGTGCGGCATGAGCTTTAGTGCTGTCCACAAGGTCCGCGCTGCGGCATGTGAGCAGCTCGAGGCTGCGCTTCTTGAGGAGTACCAGAACCGCGAGCAGAAGATTGCTCCGCTTTCCCGTCTTGCCTATCAAAAGGAGCGAGAAGCCCAAGACAAAGAGAAGCTTTTTGCCTTTGATGAGGCCGCTGCAAAAACAAATGCATCGCAGGCAGAGGTCTGTGTTCTAGTTGAAACTCCAGAGCAGGCACGTGTTGCGCTCAAGGCGGGAGCAAATCGTCTGTATGCAACTACCGATGCGCTCGCAGAGACTTCGTGGCCAGAGGATCTTCTCGCCAAGGTAACCCCATGGCTTGATGAGGTATGTCGCGAGATTGACCATAATCGACTGGATCCCTACGTTGCTGCAGGTAAGCCGATTGCCGTAGGAAACATCTCCGAGCTGGCGTTGGCCGTTGAGCGCGGAGCCATCCCTGAGGTGCGCGAGTGCATTCCAGTCCACAACGATTACGCTTTACAGGCACTTGCCGACATGGGCGCAGAAGGCGTCTGGCTCAACTCCGAGCTTACCCTTCAAGAGATTTGCCACCTGGCGAGAAACGCCTCGATTCCTGTGGGTTATATGGTCAGCGGCCGTATTCGTACCATGACCACTGAGCACTGCATTTTGATGTCTACGGGCAAGTGTATCCACGATTGCGATGCCTGTAAGCTGCGTCTTGAGGAGCACACGCTTAGAGGTATTGATAACGATTACATGCCGGTCAGGACTGATAGGCATGGTCGCTCCAAGATTTGGAGCCCTAAGCTCTTTGACGGCGTGCCAGAGATGGCTGAGATGCTGTCTTGCCGGTGTGAAGCGCTTTATGGTGGACGCAACGCTTCTGAGCACGGAGCAGACAAGAGAGGCTACCTCTCGCGTAGCTGCTGGCGATTGCGGCAACAGCGTCGGGTGCATCATTGCCTGCACGTCTGAAAGATGCTTCAGTTGGACATCTTTTCTCGCCAATTGGATAGTGCAGAAATAAGTTTGGAATTTTGGGTAGGATACCCATGTTGTAAGTTATGGGCGCATCCGCGCTTGAAGAGTTTGAATAGGAGCAAACATGGCCATTAATCGTGACCTTTTGAATGCAACCCTTGATGTTATCCGTCAGAGCCTTCAGACCGATGGCGGCGACGTTGAGCTTATTGATGTAAGCGATGACGGCACCGTAACGCTTGAGATGACTGGTTCTTGCGCTGGTTGCCCAATGTCTGCATACGACATGTCTGAGGGTATTGAGCGCATCCTGATTGAGCACGTTCCTGGTGTAAAGCGCGTTCAGCCTGCAATGCTGTAAGTTATCGCTCGGCGTCAAAAAATGAACGTTTGGCGCTTATCGGTGCATGAGCTTCATGCGCATAAACGTGTTTTTTATGCAGAGAAGTTGTGGTGAACCATAATTGACCTGCGTAATTACAAAATTTATATATCACGCCCCTCACATTATTGTGTAGGGCGTGATATTTTATATAAATGGATAATTAGGTTTTCTGACCATACATTTGTATGACGTAAGAAAGGTGGACGTTGTGGTTCTTTCTGATTGCGACATTAAAGCCGAGATTGCTGCTGGTCGTATCGTTATTGAGCCTTTATGCGAGAAAAATGTGCAGCCTGCATCGGTTGACGTATGTCTTGGCTCAAACTTTAGAATTTTCCGCAATTCTACGCACACCTCAATTGACCCACTTGTAGCTCAAGAGGGTCTTACTGAGTCAATTGATGTTCCTGAGGGAGAAGTTTTTGTTCTTCATCCTGGTCAGTTTGCGCTTGGTACTACGCTTGAGCGCATTGCTATTCCTGACGATATCCTTGGCAAACTTGAAGGTAAGTCTACCTTGGGTCGCTTAGGCCTTATGATTCACTCAACTGCAGGTTATGTTGATCCAGGTTGGGACGGAGAGCTCACATTGGAGCTTTCTAATGTTGCTAACCTTCCAATCATTTTGCATCCTGGCATGAGGATTGGTCAGCTTTCCTTTGAGCGTATGAGCTCTCCTGTTGAGCGTCCTTATGGCTGCAAAGATCTTGGCAGCCATTATCAGGGTCAGCGCGGAGCAACTCCTTCGCATGTTCTTTCAAAGTAGTTTTAGTAAGTAGGACGTATTGTGTGGCTTGATGCTTTCTATCATTCGTTAAACCCAGTAGCACTTTCTCTGGGTCCGCTGTCTATCAGATGGTATGGTCTGGCATATCTGGTGGGCTTTGTGCTTGCTGGCGTAGTTATGTATAGAACTGCTCAGCGCTGGAAACTTAACGTTACCCTTGATGACGTACTTAATTTGATGGTCGGCATCTCGTTTGGCGTTATTGTTGGCGCCCGTCTGTTCTACGTTATTTTCTACGGCGCTGGTTATTACGTGGCTCATCCACTTGATGCATTTGCCTTAAGTCAAGGTGGCATGAGCTTCCACGGTGGCCTTGTAGGCGCTGTTGTTGGCGGCTCTATTGTCTGTAAGGCATCGGATCTCTCTATCCCTACCATCTGTGACCTGGGAGTTATTGGTGCGCCGCTTGGTCTTTTCTTTGGACGCTGCGCAAACTTCATCAACGGTGAACTTTGGGGAAAGCCAACAGATCTGCCTTGGGGAGTAATGTTTGAGACAGGAGGAGCGGTCTACCGTCATCCTTCTCAGCTCTACGAAGCCCTTCTCGAGGGCCTTGTGATGTTTGCCATTTTGTACGTCCTTTCTAGGAAGTACCCTCCTCGTCCACAAGGAACGTTCATTGGAACGTTTTTGATGCTCTATGGCATTTTTAGGTTTGTCGTGGAATTTGTTCGTGTTCCAGACGAGCAGCTTGGCTACCTTTTTGGCAGCTTTATCACTATGGGACAGCTGCTCAGTCTGCCTTTAGTTGTACTTGGAATTGTGGTGCTTGTTTTGGCAAGAAGGCTAAATTCACCACAAGTTGGAAGGAATTAGAAGCATGTTTAAAAAGGCGCTCAATAGCCTTTTCTCCATACTTTTAGTGTTTGCGCTCTTACCAGCTCCTGCATTCGCAGAAGCAGCGGGGGAGCTGACCACTACTGTTACTGCAACCTCCTCAGCAGAGAATGCCCTTACTGCTCAGGACAACGCTTCTGGTACGGAAGCTGCTTCTGGTACGGTAGAAGCTACAAGTGGTGCAACCACAACCTCTGAAGAGACAGGCCCTGGTGTTGCAGCAACCACAAATGAGACTGACTATCCACACAAAACGCTGGATCAGGCAGTAGAAACTCTGACTAATTCCTTCTATAAGCCAAAACCTCGCTATGGTGTAGATACTAACCTCAACACCATGGTTGCAGAAGAGTTGCGTCGCATTGGTGCTGGAGAGGTTAACGTTAGAGTGGCATCTGTTCAGATGTCTTCGACAGCTTCATATGCTCACGCAGGCATTTCTACTGATCTTGTAACTAATGGCTCTATTGAGTACTTCTGGATGGATGCGGCCGGTTTTACTAATCAGAGAAGCACTCTTATCCTCCGTCAGGCAAAAGTTACCTTTGAACTTTCCAAAGATGGCAAGACCGTTCAATATACCTGCAATGTTTTAATTCCTTGGGATGAGGCAAAATCTCAGGCGCAACTTGCTGACGTATCTCAAAACCTTGCGCCATCATACGCGGCAGGACAGAATGAATCTTCTGTAACTTCAGACTTTACTCTTCCACATAAGCTTGTTTCCGCAGATGGAAACCAACTTTCATGGTCTAAGGTCACTTGGACTAGCTCAGATACCTCTGTAGTTCGCATTGATGGATATGGCACTGAGCCCTATAAGGCAACAGTTACCCGCGGTATTCGTGACAAGCAGGTAACGCTGACTGCAAATGTTTCTTTGAGCAGCTCCGACGCTCCTCAGACAAGCTATCAGAAAACCTTTACCATAACGGTTCCAGGGGACCCTTCGGCTATTACCGATGCACAGAATAATCTGTTGAGGCGCATTAACAGGCGTTTCTCGGCATCAAGCATTAAAGATGTGTATACCAATCACTCAATTAATGCTCAGGCGGTTACAGATGACCTGCAGATGCCTACGCCAAAGAACTTTGGCTTGGACGGAAAGCGCTATCAGTTTACATACACTTCCTCCAATGCTGCTATTACGTTCAATGGCTATAGGGGAACGGTGTACCAGCCTTTGCCTTCTGCTTCCGCGCAGCAGGTAGACATCACTCTGACCGTTACCGATAAAGAAAATCCTGAGGTATCAGTCTCTAAGACTCTTACGGTTACGGTAAGCCCGCTTAATCAGGCTGACATTGATGCAGAGCTTGCTTTGATGAATGAGTCTAAGGCTCATTTCTGGGATGCACTTGCTACTCCTTCTGGTCAGCAGAATAAGCAGGATAGCGTTTCTGAGTCTCTGGCCACGCCAAACAAGTTCTATCGTGCTGCTGACGGCTCTTTGACCTGGTCTTATGATGTTAACAATACCGATAAGACCGCAAGTGGTATTGTGCCTTCAGAGTTCCCAACATACGACCCCATGGGTCCTGCTGATCAGGCGCGCACGTACAGCTCTTCTCAGCCAACAATCATTCAGAACGAGAATCTTGTTCTCGCACAGACTCCTGAGTACAACACGTCTGTTACGGTTTCGGCACTTCTTTCAAGTGCACGTTATTCTCGCTATGCAAGTTTGTATCCAGATAACGAGCAGTTCCAGGCCCTTACTAATCAGAAGGTCTCTGCCACCTTTACCGTGGCAGGCGAGAAGGGCGCTCGATCTGTAGAGGAAGATCCAGATCCAAGTCAGCTTGTTTCCGTCACCCTTTCTGTAGTGGGTCTTGATAAAGACGGCAAGCCTCAGCACTGGGCTCCTACACAGACTATTGAGGTTCGCAAGGGCACAACTGCTGATAAGGTAACGTACGATTACCTGAAGAATAACGGTCTTACCTATGATGCGGCAGGCGGTTATCTGTCTTCTATTACGTCTCCTGCACAGGGTTTGACACTTGCAACAGCTCAGGTAGATGGCGCCTATAAGTGGTGGCAGTTCTTTGTGAACGGCCAGCTTTCGGACAAGATGGCAAATAACGTTACCTTGGACGAGAACACAACTATTACCTGGACATATGGTGGTCAGGATAGCTCCATTCCAACTCCTCAAAATGAGTTGGTCATCAATCCATTTGCTGAGCACCCTAACTACGATGCATCTTGGAGCGGTTTTGGTAGCGGAAACGGTTCCACTACTACGCAGAGCACCCCAATTAATTCTGCAGCTCTTCGTTGGAGTGTTACTGAAGGAACTCAGAATACACCTGGATTTATTTCTGATCAGGTCATTGTTCATGATACGGTCTATTACGTAAGCGGTTCTACTCTCAAAGCAGTTGACGCTGCAACAGGTAACCTTATTGCCGAGGCACAGATTGGCTCCAAGGTCTCGTACTTTGCACGTCCTCTGTACGTTAATGGCATGATTGTTGTTGCTACCGATGATGGATGTCTTACCGCATTCTCGGCAACAACTATGGAGTGCATCTGGAAGACAGAGCCGCTGGATACCACCAATGCGCTGCAGTCTGTTTCTAGCCTGACGGTTAATAACGGCACCATCTTGGCTGAGTTTACTAAGATGAGTGGATTTGACGCAGCTGGTGGCTACATGGTTGCTGTTGACGCTACAACTGGTGCGCTTCGCTGGAAGCAGAACGCACAACCTGCAAATACACCTGGTGCAACCTCTGGTCAGGCTTCGGGCTATTACTGGTCTGGTGCTGCTGCCTCTGGCTCTGACTTTATGATTGGTGACGAGTCCTCTTCAGTCAGACTCATTAGCGGTACAACTGGCGCCATTGAGGCCGAGCTTAACCTTGGTTCACCAATTCGCGCAGGTATTGTTCCTGTCTCCGTTGATCAAAACGGTAATGGAACCTATCTTGCCGTAACCAGAAATGACGGTACGCTGCACCTGATTAGAAGAAATGGCTCTTCTCTTGTTGAGGAGAAGCAGGTCAAATTTGCAGCAGAGTCTACCTCTACACCAACTATCAGCGGTTCTAACGTCTTTGTTAACGGCGTCGATGCTGAGGGCTACGGAACTATCTCTGTGATTTCTCTTGACACCTTTACGGTGACTGACCAGGCTCGTGCTGGCAAGGGTAAGTCTCAGAGCACGCCTCTTGTTTCTGTTCAGCAAAACGGTACCTACGCCTACTTCACCGTAAATGGTCTACCTGGTGGCGTATGGGTATACAAGTTGGGCACCAGCCGAGCAGCTCAGATTTACACTCCTGATAAAGATCATCAGAACTACACCACGTCGTCGGTTATTGCAGACTTTGAGGGCAATCTTTACTACACCAACGACTCTGGCACGCTTCTTCTCGCTTATTAATCAGAAACCTTCTGGCGAGAATACCCAGCCATCTGGAGACATTTTTAGCAGGACAGATTCCACAGCTACAAACGTGCCAGCTCAAGATCCTTCATCTCCAGCTGCGCATGAAACTTCCTCGACCACCGCTGCGAGTGCTGGTGAGGAGGTTACAAAGGCTCCATCTGAGAACAAGACTGCAGATAACAACTCTGACGAGAAGCAGCTTCCACCTACTGAATACTCAAATAAGCAGGCCGCTGCCCCACAGCAGGTGTCCTCTGCGCCTACCATTCCACTTCTGAGTGTCTTTGGTTTCTTTGCTTCTGGCAGCAGTTCTTGCAGTGTTTGTAGCGTTGCTTAAGAAAGAAACTGCTGCAATTCACCATGTTTCCAATGGCCGAGGCCAGGTGAGATAGTGGTTAAGCTCACAAGAGAATCCAAACGGATTCTCTATTTGGCAGCATCAATAGTGTCTCTTTGTGTTCATGCTTTTCTTTGCATGGACGCTTGTGCAGTATTTCTTTGCACCCGCTTCAAGCACTTCTGCTCAAGAAGCTCCTGCCGCACAAGGTCAGACAGCAGCAGGTGCTTCTGGCACGCAAACAGACTCTCAGACGGCACAGACGCAAGGGAGCTCTAGTTCAGATGCTCAATCAAATGCTGATGCGTCTAAAACGCAGGATTCTTCTAATCAGAAAACGTCGGAGCCTTCTAACTCTGGTAACTCAACAAACGCTGTAGCTGCTCCTCGTAAAGAGAATAGTGCGCTTTCTGTAAGTGTTACGGTTGACGGCTCTGCAGCCAAAGGGTCTTCATTTACCGTCAACCTCCAGGTGCAGGAGGGTACGTCAGTCTATGACGCGTTGCTTGCAAGTGGAGCCGGGGTAAATGCACGTAGCACGTCGTTTGGTATGTACGTTGCGGCTATTAATGGGCTTGCAGAGCGTGACCATGGTCCACAGAGCGGCTGGGTATACTCAGTTAACGGTGTTCAGCCTAACTACACGTCAGATGCATATGTTCTGCATGACGGCGATTCGGTTGTTTGGACGTACGTTAACGCGGTGAACTAATGAATCCCGCGCGCACAAGCTTTTCTCGCCTTCATCCACTTGCTACGGTTGTGCTGTTTGGATGTGAGGTTGCGCTTGCCGCTTTTTCTTTTCAACCTCTCTGTGCGCTGATTGCTTTTCTAGGAGCGCAGCTTTGTACAATTCAGTTGTTTGACACCAAACATGCTGCTAAACAGCTTGTTTGGTATGCTCCAATTATTATATTGATGGCAGTTATCAATCCGTTTTTCTCGGCATCTGGATCTACCGTTTTGTATTCTTTTGGGCACACGCAACTGTACGCAGAAAGTCTGGTGTACGGGGCTACCTCGGGTCTTGTGCTCGTAAGTACTTTGAGCTGGCTTGAGTGCCTATTTGTAGTAGTATCGCCGCTCGAGATGTTACAGCGCTCAAGCGTGCGCTTTCCGGGATTGCAGCTGGTCTTGAGCCTTTCTGTGCAGCTTATGCCACAGCTACTTTCTGACCTGACAACAGCCCGCCAAATTCAGTCAGCAAATACCGCAGCTAGAAGGTGTGATTCTGCCGTGCAGGCACATCAGCAAAGCCGTGTTCCAAGTCAAAGCCGTCTTTTGAGCGCGAGAAAAACTATTGTGCAATCAGCTAGCCACCATTAACGCAGTGTGCATGTGCGCGCTGGAGAAGTCGATGAGTACGTTTCAGTCTATTGTGTCTCGAGGTTGGGGGATGGCAGGACACAGGAGCAGATGGAGCGCTGAAGTGCTTGACGCCTATGATACTGTGGCGTTGCTGGTATTTACTTTCTTAAGCGTTATAGCAGCGGTTTCTTTGTATATGCTGGTACAAGCTTGGCAGTTTTATCCTACCATGCCAGAGTTCCAAGTGAGTTTTTGGTATCTGGGCGTGGTGCTGTTTGCCGTTTTACCAGTAATTTTTGTGCGTATCGATACTGTCTTATGGGAGCAGTCTGTATGAGTGAGCAACCTTCCTATATTCAGAATTCACCTACTTCTTCAGCTAGTAAAGAAGTAGTTCTTGCTATTCAAAATCTCTCGTTTGCGTATGCTCTAACTCCAGACCGCAACGTTGTAGAAGATTTTTCCTGTGAGGTTTGTGCTGGTCAGATTAGTCTTTTACTGGGACCAACTGGTTCAGGCAAGTCCACCATTTTGAGCCTCATTAAGCCCGAGATTGCACCTCAAGGTAGACGAGAGGGCTCCATTATTGTTTGCGGCCAAGAGGTTTCTACGATGACGCAGGCGCAATCCGTAGACACCATTGCATTTGTGCCGCAAGCCACTTCACAAGCACTTGTGTGTGAGACACCTTTGAAAGAGCTGGCTTTTGGCCTGGAAAATCGAGGCGTTTCAGAGAAAGAAATGCGCCGACGTATTTTTGAGACGGTCAGTTTCTTTGGCATGGAATCGCTTTTGCACAAGCGCTGTAACGAGCTTTCCGGGGGAGAACAGCAGCTAGTGGCCCTGGCTGCAGCGCTTGTCATGCGTCCAAAGCTGCTTTTGCTGGATGAGCCAACCTCGCAGCTGGACCCGTTTGCGCAGAAGAGTTTCACCGCGCTCCTGGAGCGAGTGGCGCGCGAGCTCAACGTTGCCGTGCTTGTTGCCACCCACGACGTTGCCGCGTTCGAGCACCTCGCTGATGCCCGCATCTGCCTCGACGGCGAGAAACCCGATGCGCTCCAAGCAGACAGCTCTTCTCGCCAGGCGCTCTGTCCTCGGCAGCTCCGCGCCCAACCAAGCATCCACCGTGGCCGACAACTCGCCCGTGCTCGAGTTCAGCGCCGTGACGTTTGCGTATCCTCAGAGCGAGCAACTGGTGCTCAACAAGTGCTCACTTGAGGTCGCGGGGCGAGAAATTCGTGCGCTCGTAGGCGGCAACGGCTCTGGTAAGTCAACGCTGCTAAAGCTTGCAGCGGGCATTCTTCGTCCAAGGAGAGGCCGCGTCTATAACCAGCTCCAACAGTCCCAGGGATACATTCCGCAAAATCCTGAGCTACTCTTTACCTGCCAAAGTGTGGGCGAGGAGCTTGCCCAGTGGCAGCAGAGTGGCGCCTATTCTGACCAGGACATTCAAGACCTTCTGGAAGCTTCGGGACTTCTTGCTCGCACAACATATCAGAAGCTTATGTCTTCTCATCCATACGACTTGTCTGGTGGACAGCAGCAACTTTTGGCGCTGGTAAAAGTGATGCTCACAAAGGCGCGTCTGCTCATTCTTGACGAGCCCACAAAGGGTCTGGATGCTCCGACCAAAGAAGCCGTTATCAACCTGCTTTCTTACGCACAGGCAGAAGGTGCGACCATACTAGTAGCAACGCACGACATGCAGTTGATATCGCGCGTTGCTGATAACGTTTCTCTAGTTTTTGATGGCCAGATTTCTCTGACAGAGCCAACTTCAGAGTTCTTTGCAAACTCGTGGGTGTGGTCGGCGGAATAGGCGGCTAGAACTCTTCAAGAAAGGCTCCTCGATCCTGGCCAAGCTCCTCAAGAAGTTCATCGTCAAGATCGTTGATGTCGCCAAACTCCTCGTGTTCATGCTCCTCTTCATCTTCTTCATGATCGTGAGAATGCTCATTGAAGCCGTAGGCATTGGCCGTCTCGTCATCAAACTCAAGTGTTGGAAGAGCGCTGGTGATGCTGCACAGACCAACTCCTGCAGGCATAATCTTTTGCCACTGAGCAATCAGAGGAGTGGTAGGAACTTCTCCCAGCTCAACAATGGAATCCAAGAAAATCTCTTTTGCACCGTCAAGCAGGTCAGATGATCTTTGCAACCTCAATAAGGTGCTCCGAGAAAAGCTCAAGCGCGTGATCTGTGGAATCTGCCTCAACAATACAAGGCATAAGACAGTAGTTGTCCGAAGAGTCAAGCTCGTCGTTATAGCTAAAGTTTCCCAGATAGATCATGAAGACCTCCTTGTTGTAGTTTCAAATCATCTTATGCCAAAATAAGACAGACCTTCTCGATATTTTTATTTTGACGGTAAGCGTGAGGTTCTTGTGGATAATCGGCACACGTTATCAATTCTTCTAGAGGTTGTAGCACTCTTTGCTACACCTATTATTCTTGCTGTTGAAATGATATATTTTCCCGATTTTACCGCGGTATCTTCAATTATTTTAGCAATCATTTCAGTTGCATTATTTATGTTAAGTTTTGAGGCAAAGAAGCCCTCAGTTGCCAATTTGGTACCTACTGCCGTCTTTAGCGCCTTAGGTGCTGCGGGAAGAATTGCCTTTGCGCCACTCGCATACGTAAAGCCTGTCTCAGCAGTTGCTATCTTTGCTGGAGCGTTTCTCGGAAGACACGCGGGCTTTCTGGTAGGTGCCTTATCTGCGCTTCTTTCAAACGTTTTCTTTGGTCAGGGCTCGTGGACACCATGGCAGATGTATGCGTGGGGGCTTGTTGGCTATCTGGGAGGTCTTCTTGCAACTTTTACCTCAGCTCGCCCTGCATCTTCTAAACGTACATCCGTCCAACAAGGCGAGAAACCCCACAAACTTCCACCATTCTTGCTAATGATCTGGGCGTTTATCTCCGGACCATTCTTTGGCCTTGTAATGAACGTGTACTTTGTTATTGGATTTGTCCATCCTCTAACCCTCGAGTCCGCTCTTCTTGCGTTTGCAGCTTCTGTTCCGCTTGATCTTACGCATGGAGTAGCAACGCTTATTTTCTTGATTTTGCTCTGGCTCCCGTGGCAAACATCCGTTGACCGAATCCTCACAAAATATAATCTCACTGGTAGAACTTTTAGATAAACTAACTTTTACCGTCTGCCTAAAATATCTTTCATTTTGCAACCATTGATCTAGACTTAATCCACTGTCAGCCCCCAGAATCTGGGGGTAAAAATGCCACCTACATCTATCTTTGCTGCAACGGCAAACTCAACGCTTGAGCTGCTTGCTCCTACGCGCTGTGTCGTGTGTGAGAAACCCGGTCAGCTCCTCTGTGATGAGTGTCGGGAAAAGCTGCCGTGGATCTCTCAGCAATGGGCGTGTCCTAATTGCGGCGCTCCGTATGGAAAGCTTGTCTGTTCAGAGTGCGCTGATAAAAAGAAACGTCCCGTTCAGTGGGAGAGTAGGGCAGTTATCTGTGCCATGGGATTTAAAGGCCCTCCTGCACGGTTGATTTTGACGCTCAAAGACGGTCATGAGCTTCGTCTGGCGCCGGTAATTGCCGCAGCTATTTTGTGTGCGCTTGAAGAAGCTTCAGCATGGAGTGCTCGTGATGGCACTTCTCGCTTTGATAGTTCAAAAATTGATGGCGTTTGCTTTATTCCGGCAACTGCAGAGGCATACGCGCGCAGAGGCTTTGATCATATGGAGCTGGTAGCTCAATCGTTTTGTCAGCTTACAGGTCTGCCTTTGTACGACGTGCTTATACGTCCACATGCAAAGGACCAAAGAACGCTCTCATCCGCTCAAAGACAAATCAATTTGAAAGGAAGTATTGCTTGTACCGTACCAGTTAACCAATCAAATATTTTACTTTTAGATGATGTCGTAACTACGGGAGCATCAATTAGAGAAGCCACAAGAGTACTTTGTGCCGCAGGCGTGCAATCTGTAACCGTAGGCGCATTAGCTCGCGTATGGTGAGTTGCCTATGGTTGCAAACGGCTATACTTGATAAGTCTTTTCAGGTCTGTGGTTGCGAAGCTCTCCGTGAGCTTTTAGTCCATGACAGACGAGGTCAAAGGGATCCACGTAAGTTTGCGTGTGCGCACGTAAACGATCATGGCTCGTCCTAGAAGTAAGCCATACCGCCTGTTATATCAATGAGACAAAGGGTCTCGCAGGCGAGAGAACTAGTAGTGGAGCTACTGCGGCAGCAAAGCAAACGTTCCAGTATGCGAGTGTGGGGTCAAATACCAGGTCAGCTGAAAAGACACCTGTTTAGAAGAAGGAGTTCTGATGACGCGCGTTAAAAGCTCTCTTAAGGTGTTACTTCTTATAGTACTAGCTGTTGTTTTAACAGGATGCTCCATTGGTCCTATCAACATTGATTTGGACAAATGGTTCCACGTCAAGTCGGTGCAAGAGGCAATTCAAGAGAAGCGAGAAGCCCGTCAGCAGAAGATTCCTGATTCCGCATTGCATACTGCTGGCACTCTTACGGTTGGTTTGCGCACGCAGTCAGTGACTGCTCCTATGATTGTGGCCTCAGAAGGCGGAACGCTGCAAGGAATTGACGTTGAAGTAGCTTCTGCGATTGCAGATCAGTTGGGCGTAGACGTTAAGTTTGTGTCAGTAAATGGTCCGGTCGATGGTCTGCAAGCAGGCTGCGATATTGTCATGGATGTTAGAAGTGGTGAAGACTCAACAAGTACGTTGATTTCTGGTTATGCAGAGTCCACAACAGCGCTTTTCCATAAGGGTTCAGAAACAGACATTACTGCTGATAGTTTGAGTGGAAAGTCCGTTGGCGTTCAAACGGGCTCTTTGTCCGAGCGAGCAATGGGTCAGGTGCTCACCGGTATGTCTGTTCAGGGTTTTTCTAACTTAAATGATGCTTTTGAAGCACTTGAAAATGGCTCCATTGATTATGTGGCCTGTGATGCATATGCCGGTGCCTATCTAGCAGCAAATAAAGATATTTCTATGGTTGGTGTTGTTGATGTCCCTACTACGATTGGCATTTCTGTAGCAACAAGTAATAAGACGCTTGCTACGCAAATCCAACAAGCTCTTTCAGCTATTCAAGCTAATGGAGTAGAGGGAGTCATCAGAAATAAATGGGTTGGCACGTTGCCACACCTTTCAACTACCAATAAGATTTCCGGTCTTAGTGGAAGTTTCTACGCAATCTACCAGCGCTGATTCATCTACATCTTCCTCTGAGCAAAATTAGTTGCGCGTAAAGAGAAATAGTCTCAACCGTTTACCGCTCAATTCAACTTTTTATGGAATGATTGACCGACAAATGGGTATTGTTGTTATACAGACATCAGTTAGAAGATGTCTCGTGTATCCGATAGGAGGCTCCCATGGTGGACATCAAGATTTCGGGACGCAAGGTAAGCATTTCTGAGGCTTTGCGCGCACACGTAGACCAGAAAATCGGTGATGCTCTTAAGGTGTTTGACATCACTCCTATGTCTTGCGATGTTGTTCTCAGAGTGGACAAAAACCCTTCAAATCCAGATAGAAAGACAGCTGAGGTTACAGTATTTGTTCGTAACAATGTTGTTCGTGTCACCGCTAGCTCTGATGATATGTATGTAGCTATTGATGAAGCGGCAGAAAAAGTTTCCAGACAGCTACGCAAGTACAAGACAAAAGTTGTTGAGCGCCGTCATCATGTAAAGTCTGAGCGCGGAGTTGCTCTTACACAAGAAGATCTTGCCAATCTCATTGAGATTCCAGCTGAAGACCTTGATGACCAGCTTGTTCGCGAGAAGTACATTGATCTTGAGCCAATGACAGAAGAGGAGGCGCTTGTCCAAACTGACCTTCTCGGCCATGACTTTTATGTCTTTGTTAATTCTTCCACTGGTTTGACTAATGTCATTTACCATCGTAAAAATGGTGGATATGGAATTATCAAACCTAAGATTGAGGAACCAGATGTTCAATAAAAAAGATAAAGCCGAAGAAGAAATCAGCGAGGTCGCCTTTGAAGACCTTGAGCCTACTGAGCTTTCAGCTGCATATCATAAGCCCAGTAACGTTCGAATCATCATGGACTCCTGCGCAGACTTTGCTCCAGGAATCGCTGAGCAGTTAGGTGTTGATATCATCCAGTTCCCGTATGTGGGACCAGACGGAGAGCACTATGACGACGGCTGGAAGAGCATTAGTGCACATGAGTTCTTTGAGGGCATGCGCAAGGACAAAAAGCTACGCTACACCACCTCTGCAATTACTCCTGGTCATTACCTTGAGGTCTTTGAGCGCGCTGCAAAGCAGGGCACGCCAACGGTATATCTGTGCTTTACCTCGGCTCTCTCTTCATCGTTTTATGCAGCTGAGCAAGCAGCAGATATGGTAAGAGAGAAATATCCAGACTTTGAGATTTACGTAGTTGACAATGGTGCGCCTTCGTCCGCAGCTCAGCTGCTTGGACTTGAGGCAGTTCACCAAGCCAACAAGGGTCTTTCGGCAAAAGAGATTGCTGAGTGGGCAGACGACGCAAAAAACTATATTCATGGCTACTTAACGCTTGAGACCTTGGATGCACTTGCTGCAGGTGGTCGTATTCCTGCTGCTGCAGCTAACATTGGCGGTAAGCTTGATGTAAAGCCAGAGCTTACGTATGACTCAACTGGAGCTCTTACCGTCAAGACGGTGTGCAGGGGCCGTAAGAAGGCGCTCAAATCTTTGATCCAGGACTTCAGAGATAGCTATTCTCATGACACCTCACTTCCTGTTGGCATTATTTCTGCAGACTCACAGAAAGATGCCAATTGGCTAGAGGCTCAGATTCGTAAAGAGAAGGGCTGTGAGGGACTTACCATTATTCACAGTCAGGTGGGACCAGTTATTGGCGCTCACGTTGGCCCAGGCATGGTAGCTATTGTCTTCTGGGGTACTGACCGCCGCGAGAAGCTTTCGCTTTCTGATCGAATTGCTAACAGGGTTCGTAAATCTAATTAACGGGTACAAGGTATGGGGTCGCTCTTTGGAGCGGCCCCAGTTTGTATATTAATTTCAGTCTGAAAGGACTCATACATGGCACTGAGCAAGAATGCAAAGGTTGCTTTTATCGGAACAGGCATTATGGGAGCTCCTATTGCTGAGCACCTTATTTCTGCTGGATATGACGTTACTGTTTACAACAGAACACCAGAGAAAGCACAAAAACTTGTCTCGTTGGGCGCTCACGCTGCAGAGAGCGTGGCAGACGCTGCAAAAGACGCTGACGTTATCTTTACCATGGTTGGTTATCCAACTGACGTTGAAGACGTTTACTTGGCAACAGATGGTCTTATCCGCGTTGCTAAGAAGGGTGCGTACCTTATTGATCTGACCACTTCTTCATCTCAGCTTGCTCGCGATATTCACGATGCTGCTGAAATTGAGGGAAAACATGCATTTGACTGTCCGGTTACGGGCGGCCAGAAAGGCGCCCAGGACGGTACTCTTACGCTGATTGTCGGCGCAACTGAGAATGATGTTGAACCAGTACGCGCTCTTCTCGAGACCTTCTCGGCAAAGATTTTCTGCATGGGCGGCGCTGGTAAGGGTCAGACCGCAAAGCTTTGTAACCAAGTATCTCTTGCATCATGCATGATTGGCTATGCAGACGCAATGGCCTTGGCAGAGCAGGGTGGACTTGACGTTGAGCAGATGCTTGAGGTTGTTGCTAGCGGCATGGGTTCTTCTCGCGCACTTAAAGAGCTTGCTCCTAAGTCGCTTGAGGGAGACTTCCAGCCAGGATTTTTGGCCGAGCACTTCCGCAAGGATATTGCGCTTGCTCTTGCTCAGTCTGAGGACCTTGAGATTACGCTTCCTGGTGCAGAAACTGCGTTTACCCTCTATGACATGCTCTGCCAGATTGGTGGCGCTCGCAAGGGCACTCAGGCAATCTCGCTGCTTTATGCTGATGAGGCTACGAGCACTGCAGCTGGTCTTGACTGGTCACTTCTTGAGAGCCAGGAAGATGAGGGTGAGCACGAGTGCTGCTGTGGTCACGACCATGAAGATGGTGATCACGAGTGTGAGTGCCATGGTCACGGTCATCATCATGAGCATGAAGGTCACGAGCACGGTCACGACGGCCACTGCTGCCACTAAGTGCTAGCCGCAAAGGAACCCAGGTTATGAGTGATATTTCTACTCCTCAGAGCTCTATTGCGGTTTTCATTGATTATGAAAATTTGGCACTAGGAACAGGTAAAAGAAAGAGAAACGGCCACCAAGAACCAGGTCATCTTCCAGAGATGAAGCTCATTATGGAGAGGCTGGTTGATAAGGGTCGCATTACTGCTAAGCGTGCATATTGCGATTGGCAGCGCTTTCCAAATGCTATTACGCCCCTGCATGAGCTTGGCATTGAGCTCATTGAAATTCCAGATAGGGCTTACACCGGCAAGAACTCTGCCGATATTAGACTTGCGGTAGATGCTGTTGAGATGTGTCTTACTAAAGACCACATTGACACCTTTGCTGTGCTTTCTGGTGACTCGGACTTCTCACCACTCGTGGCAAAGCTTAAAGAGGCTGGTAAAACGGTCATTGGCGTTGGTATGAAGGAGTCTACCAGCTCGCTTCTTGCTGAAGTTTGCGACGAGTTTATCTTCTACGAGGATATTTTGAGTTCTGGCAGAATTCCAGACTTTAAAGAGAAGGTACCTGCCGAGAAACACGACTGCTATCAGCTTTTATTTGAGACTATTGAGTCTTTGGAACGCGAAAGCGAAACATTTATTTATGCGTCTCGTTTAAAAGAGACTATGCGAAGGAAGCGTCCACAGTTTGCTGAGGCAACTTATGGATATCGTTCGTTTACTTCTCTTTTACGTGAAGCATCAAGCCTTGGATTTATTAAAATTCATGAGGATCAAAAAAGCGGCACCGTTGTCGTAGACGGATTTAGAGAATAAAGGGTGTTTTAGAGAGGATTTAGGTTTCATGGCAGAAAAGAAAGAAACTGCTCAGAAGCCAAAAAAGGCTTCAACTAAGGCAACCGCAAAAGCGGGCTCTACAAAGGCGCCAAAAGAAGAAAAGCAACCTGCTAAGAAGGCTACAAAAAAGCCAACTATGGCACAGATGAAAAAAGTGAATGCACTGGTCATCGCTTTGTCTGATGCTAGTAGGCGCGCTCGTCAAGACGCATCTCATGAGCTTGCGGAGCTAGCCCATATTGCTCCTCTTGCCTTTGAAGAGCACATTGATTCTCTTATTGATGCACTGTATAGGCCAGAAGCACAGACTCGTTGGGAAGTGCTTGATGCGCTTGCCAATCTGAGTGCTCACTTCGGTGACCAGGTCTTTAAGGCATTTGATGCTGCTGAGGCCTCTCTGTTTGACGATGACTCAGCAACAGTGCGTCTCGCAGCATTTTTGTTCCTCTGTCAGTACGGAGCAACTTCTGCAAAGCATTCTGATGAAGCATGGCCACTTCTGGATGAGGCGGTCCAGTGCTATCACGGAGATGCTGAGTACCATGACATGCTCCAGGGTCTTCTCGCCTTAGCACACGGAACTATTTCTAAGGACGTGAAGAAGGCATTGTCGCAGCGTATGAAGTTTGATGCGGAAAATGCCACTGGATACATTAAGCAGTATTCGGAAGAGATTGTTGCAGCTACCAAGTAATTTGATTTGCTTGTAAACGACTGTGTACAAACGGGGGAGTTTACTGGTTGTATGTTTTATGCATGCTAATAAGAGTAAACTACAGGTTTGTATTAGTGTACGCATAGTTGCATTAAGCGATGAAAGGCAAGGATATGCCATCTATTGATGTAAGAAAGAACTCAAAGATCTTTATCGGAGTTGGAGCAGTTGTACTGTTTGCTCTAGGTATTGTCATCGGTCGCTTCCTTCTGGGCGGTGGCGGAGCTACTGGTTCTTTGAACGGTCGCACCACACTTTCTGAGGGCGAGCTGAACACTCCTATTGCTTCTTATACCTATAACGGTCAGACCAAAGAAGTAACTGCTCGTGAGGTTATTGAGAATACTTCCGGTCTTGACGCAGCAAAGCAGTCTGACGGCACCTATGCTGTTCCAGCAGCCGATAAGATCATTGGCTATGTTCGCAATGCTCTTGTTGTTGCTGAAGCTCAGAGCAAGGGTATTACCGTCACTGATGACGAGGTCAACAATTACATGCAGACCAACTTCAAGACTACTGATGTTAGCCAGGTTGCTTCTGCATACAAGCTCTCTGAAGACGTTGCAAAGAAGCTCATCCATGATGCTGTCATTATGAAGAAGTATCGTGATAGCGTTCTGACTACAACCCTTCCAGATGCTCCACAGGCACCAACTGCACCTGAGGACGGCAACTCTGAGACCACAAGCCAGGAGTACGCTCAGTACATCATTGGTCTTGCTGGCGATGAGTGGGATGCTAAGAACAACACTTGGGCTTCCCAGGATGGCGATTACTACAAGCAGCTCTCTGCTTATTCAATCTCCAACGATTCCGCTTCTTATGCAGCTGCTCAGACCGCTTATCAGGTTGCAATGAGCAAGTACTCTGCTGTTGCAAGCAAGGCATCTCAGGAGTGGTCACAGAAGATCAACGAGATTCTTGGTAAGGCATCTATTGCTGTTTACTCTCTTGCTCTCTAGGATCTGAAAAGCAATGAAAGTTGCTATTAGTGCTTGTTTACTTGGCCTCCCCGTCAGATATGACGGAGGGGCCAAGCCTGTTTCTGCAGTACAAAGGCTTGCAGAAAAAGTAAACGTCACAAAGATTTGCCCCGAGACTTCCTCAGGTCTTCCTGTGCCTCGTCCGCCCGCGGAACAGCGAGAAGGACGTGTTTGGCTCAAGGATGGCTCGGATGTTACAGAAGATTTTGAACGTGGATCTAAGATTGCTCTTAGCGCTGTTACGTCTTCTGACATCACGCTCGCCGTTTTGAAGGCAAAGAGCCCGTCTTGTGGCGTGCATGAGATTTATGATGGTACGTACTCAGGAAAGCTTGTTTCTGGCGAGGGAACACTTACTCGTCACCTCTTAGAGGAGGGGATTTGCGTGGTTACCGAGAAAACCATTGAGAATGTAAGCCCATCTGTTGAGCATCCTGTTGCTCTTATTTTGGGAACCGGACTTGGCCATCTTGCCGATCTAGTAAAGCCAGTTCGTCGTATTGATTATCGTGATATTCCAGGCTTCCCTGTTGACGCTTCTCCTATGGCAGGTCACAGCTTTGAAGCAACTATTGGTACTATCGACGGCGTACCTGTGGTTGTCTATCCTGGTCGTGTTCACCTTTACCAGGGCTATTCTGCGGCCGAGGTAACCTCCCTTGTTCAGCACGCACATCACTTGGGCTGCAAAGATATTATCTTTGCAGGTGCAACAGGCGCTGTTTCTGGTAATGCAAAGACTGGTCTTGGCGTTATTACGGACCAGATCAACCTCACCGGAACCAATCCGCTTGCAGAGTGGGCAGGCCTTCGCGATGTCGAGACACCATTTGTTGATATGAATGATGCCTTCTCGCCTTACCTAAGAACGCTTGCTCGTGGCGTAGCAGATGACCTTAAGATTGAGCTCAATGAGGGTGTTTTTGCTGGTCTTTTGGGACCAAACTTTGAGACTCCTGCAGAAGTTGCTATGCTTCGTAGCTTTGGTGTCTCATACGTTGGTGTTTCCACAGCTCTTGAGGTCATTATGGCTCGAGCTCTTGATATGAACGTATTGGCTCTAACACTTGCTGCAAATCCAGCTGGTGCTCACGGGACTACGCATAAGAGTGTTCAAGAGGCATCTGAGAAGTACGCAAATGATCTTGAGCGCCTTGTTCGTGGTGTTCTCGGGCTTCTTTAGTATTTCTGCTTGAATAATGCAGGGCTTCCCCGTATAGTTGTTAGCGCGCTTTTGCACGCCAGCATAGCTCAGTTGGTAGAGCACCGCTCTCGTAAAGCGGGGGTCATCAGTTCGATCCTGGTTGCTGGCACCATCAATTACTAAATAGCCGCCTTGTGCGGCTATTTTTATGCCACGAGTGGTTACTCATTGCTTCTGTCGCATAACCTCTATCGCACGCGAGTAAACTAGTGTTACGCGATAGTTTGTGAAAAAAGATTATTCTGCTGGTGAGTGGAGGAGAAATGACAACTCTTAGACAGCGAGCATTCCTAAGCATCGCGTCTAGCGCTGTTAGAAAGTATGATGCAACAGGTAAGTATTTATCAAATTACGGGAAGACGAATGCAGTGGAATTTTTCGCTGAGTCATTTGCCAATGCTAATCTTGGCGCACCTAACGCAATTGGCAGGGCTATGCAGGATTATCTCAAGAGGAACTCTTTACGGCAGTCTTGGAGGTAGACAATGGATGTTAGCGTAGAAGACCTTTATTTTCTGAAGGACAGAAGCTGGTATACAACGCCAGAAGATGAAGGCATTGATGATTTCTTTTTCCCAGATGGTCGCGGATATCACATTAAAGACGACGCTCCAGAAGAAGCAAAGAAGAACTATGAAGAGTTTTACTCTTTCCAGGAAAGTGGATTTTTGATTTAGCCTAAGTTTCGCTTTGTATTTTTAGCCGTCCTTTTGGGCGGCTTTTTTATTAAACAAGAAAGCCTCCATAACCAAATTTACGTGAAACAACTGCGCTGTGGTGGGTATAGACAAAGTAGTAGTAATTACTAACAAAAGGAGTTTCTATGGCTACTCAGAATCTTGAGCTTTTCTATAAGCCAACCTGCCCATACTGCCACAAGGTCATGTCCTTTATGGAGCAGAACAACATCGAGCTTCCTATGCACGACATTGTTGCTGATGATGCAGCTCGTGAGCGCCTCATTGAGGTAGGCGGCAAGCGTCAGGTTCCATGTCTGTTCATTGACGGCAAGGCAATGTATGAGTCTGGCGACATCATCAATTACCTTTCCGAGGTCTTCCATGTTTCTGGCTCAAACGATGACTCAGACGATGGTTCCGCTGCAGCTGCTTGCACCATCGGCGGCGCTTGCTCCTTCTAAGCTCATTGTCGAGAAACCCCTCTAGCAGACGGGTTTCTTGCTATATGCATTAAAACCCCTCTGTTCCAACGTATGGAGCAGAGGGGTTTTACGTTTAGTACAAGGAGGTTTTACTGGCTCTTCAGCCTTGACCGCGTTTACTAGCTCTTTAGACGCGCTACAGCGTATTCGCTAATTAGCAGCAAGAAGAGAATGAGGATAGAGGAGAAGCTGCCAATAACTGCGCCGTTAAGACCAGTAAAGCTGACCATCATCCAGATAATAGGGATGGATACAACAAATGAAATAAGGTAGGCGCGCGTAACTGCCTTTTGAGCTCGCATGATGGTGATGAGCTGGTACAAAAAGTCGATTGCAGCACAAAGGCCACCCGTGGCTACCATAATGCGTGCGAGTCCACGATACTGCTCAAAATCAACACCATACAAGAAGCTGTTAAGAGGAATGCCAATGAACTCGACAAATGCTGCAGTACCTGCGGTGACCACGGCAATGGCTCCAAACATTGCAAGTACAATTACGCCAAAGCGTTTCTTATTAGCGGGATTATGAATTGAGGTTTCTAACAAACTAGCAAGTTTAAAGAGCTGTGGCCTGTAGATGAGCGTAGAGATCATCAAAATAGTGTGAGCTGGGAAATAAAGTGCGTTGAAGTACAGCTGATTGCTGTAAGAAAGCGTGCCTTCCATGGCAAATTTTGGCAGCGAGTCAATAAGGTTGTAGAGGAAAAGTGCTAAAAAGAGAGGCCAGCACTGTACAAAAATATCTTTAATGTTTGCAAGTTTGATGCGCACGCTTTTATCGGTCTCAAGAATGGCTAGGGGAGCAGAAACAAATACCAGGGTGATAAGGGCACAAATACCCATGCTCCAGCTTGCCCATACAAGATTTCTGGTAACAAACAACACAACAGTAAAGAGAATAAAACTGGCACTACACCTAAGAGCTTGACTGAGTCCTGCGAGGTAGAGTTTGTCTTTTTGCTGAAGACGACCTTCGTAGACATCAGCCATACCATCAACTGCCCTAAAAAGCAAAGCTCCCGTGCAGATAGAAAACATGGGCTCGGTATACCCTTTAAAGAAGCACCAAATAAGACCTGCTATTACCATGACAACAACGGTAGCTGCGCGTTGAATCTGGTAATCAGAAAAACTACGTTGTTCGGCTATGTCGGAAACTTGATACGTGCGAACACCGTATTGGGCAATAAATAACAAAAGCGTTGCCACAACAAATGCCATGGAGAAAAGTCCTGCTTGTTCAATGCCAACAAGCTGGGAGCAAACAACAGTTAAAAGCGGGAAAAGTGCGCCCCAGGCGCCTTGGCCAAGTGCGTTGAAGAGATAATCCTGGGACGTTTGATGCGCCAAGTATTGCTCGTCTTGATTAGCAATATCGCCAGAGACCACGGCAGAGAGAAGCCTGGTCCACCATGTAACCACAATGCCAGGTTGACCCCCGTTTGAGCGCGAGTCATCAAGCTCATAACGAGGTGTGCGAAGGCGCTCTACCTGCTTGTGTACGGAAGAATTGTTGTACGCAGTACGACTTTTCTTGAATGGATTGAGCATGTAAAACCTAAAATCTTCTTTAACGTGGCCAGAAACTTTGATATATCAATTTTTATTTGTTATATCGATTGTAGTCCACGATGTACATTAGGTAACAGATTGACAAACAATCGTGCGAAGATTGTTACAAAAGGGTATGGTAGATAGTACGTATTCTGAGTCATGTGACGAAAGGATGAGCATGGCAGGCAATCCTCAAGATTCAAATCTAGAGTCCAGCAATGCTTCTTTTGACGAGAAACCCATCGATGGCGCAACAACTTCTGAAGTAGCTCAATCGCTTCTTGAACGACGCGGGAATGAGATTGCTGCTGCTCGTACCCTTATTCAAGCGCTTAAAGCGCCAGCTCCTCTGCGCGATAACCTTACCTTCTTTTTGCGTTTGGTAAGAAAGGTGCTTGCTGAGTACAATCCAGATCTTCTTACTAGTTTTGACACGTTGTTGGTTGAGGCAATTAAAGCTGGACCAGATGATTTGTCTACAATGCGCGCACCTTTGCTGCTTGAGGCAATCAATGCGGTGCTCAAAGTAGATTCAGAGAAGGAATCGCTTAATGCTTTCCTACGCTTTGCTTCTACCATTGACAACTTGAGCATGGAAGACTCCGTGCTTCTCATGCGCGCATTTGTAACTTTCTTCCACTTAGCAAATCTTTGTGAAGAGAATTATCGTGTTACCAGCCTGCGCTCTCGTGAGGCTTCTGTTGATCCATCTTCTGCGGAAGACCCTATCAATGAGATAACCGTTGCATATAGACAGCTTATTGACGAGTGCGGTGAAGAAGAGGCAAAAGCACGTCTTAATCGTCTTGAGTTCCACCCCGTCTTTACCGCGCACCCAACTGAGGCTCGTCGTAAAAACGTTGAGCGCCGAATCCGTACCATCTCAGAGCTTCTTGATGAGCGTCAGAGGCTTGGTGGTCCTGTTCGTGTGGAAAACGAGCGTCGCATGCTGCAAGAGATTGACGGCCTATTCCGTACATCTCCTATCGGTCATAAAAAGCCAACTCCTTTGGAGGAGGCAGATACTGTCCTCAACATTTTTGATACCACCCTTTTTGAGATGGTTCCTTCGGTATATCGCCGCTTTGATAACTGGGTGCTGGGAGAAAACGCTGGTTGTGTGTCGCCTGTCTGCCCGCCATTTTTCCGTCCAGGTAGCTGGATTGGCTCCGACCGCGACGGTAACCCTAATGTTACCGCTCTGGTTTCTCGCCAAGTAGCCGAGAAGTACCGTGTACACGTACTGCAGGCACTGGCTCGGGCTACCAAGGAAGTCAGTCGAGGTCTGACGCTTGATGGTATTTCTACTCCAGCTTCGCCTGCGCTTGTCAATCTTTGGGCACAGCAGGTAGAAATGAGCCAGGCCCTGACCTCTAGGGCTATTGATAAGGCTGGGTCTGAGTTGCACCGTGCGGCAATGCGCGTCATTTCTGGCCGACTCAGCGCCACTATTGAGCGCAATGCTGACCTGATGTATCAAAACGCTGAAGAGTTTATTGTTGATCTGCGCGTTATTCAGGATTCACTGGCTCAAGCAGGGGCTTTCCGTATTGCCTACGGTCCTGTTCAGAAGCTTATCTGGCAGGCTCAAACTTTTGGCTTCCATTTGGTAGAGATGGAGTTCCGTCAGCACTCTTTGGTGCACAAGCGTGCGCTTGCAGATATTGAGACACACCCCTCAACTGCCGAGAAACCCGCCAAACTTGATACTATGACGCAGGAGGTGCTAGACACCTTCCGCTCCATTGGATCAATTCAAAAGAAGAACGGCATTAACGCTGCTCGTCGCTATATTATTTCGTTCACACAGTCTGCTCAGGATGTTGAGAATGTCTACAAACTTGCACGTCTTGCGTTTGCAAATGAAGAAGACGTTCCTGTACTAGACGTTATTCCACTCTTTGAGCAAATTGAAGACCTTGAGAACGCTGTTACTACACTTGACCAGGTAATTCAGCTTCCTGAGGTGCAGTCGCGTCTTGCTCAGACAGGCCGCAAGCTTGAGGTCATGCTGGGCTATTCCGATTCCTCAAAGGACGAGGGACCAACTACGGCAACGTTGGTATTGCATAAGACCCAGGCTGCTTTGGCAGAGTGGGCAGAGAAGAACTCCATTGACCTTATCTTGATGCATGGTCGTGGCGGTGCAGTTGGTCGTGGCGGTGGTCCTGCAAACCGTGCTGTTCTTTCTCAGCCCAAAGGCTCAGTCAACGGTCGCTTTAAACTTACTGAGCAGGGAGAAGTTATTTTTGCTCGCTATGGTGACCCAACGCTTGCTCGCCGTCACGTAGAGTCCGTTGCTGGAGCAACCCTGCTTCAGATGGCACCTTCTATTGAACAGAAGAATACCCAGACAGACGTGAAGTTTGCTTCGCTCGCTTCTGAGCTTGATAAAGCGTCCAAGCAGCGTTTTTTGGAGCTCATTCACTCCGATGGCTTTGCTGAGTGGTTCTCGGTTGTTACCCCTCTGACAGAGATTGGTCTTCTCCCCATTGGTTCAAGACCTGCAAAACGTGGCCTGGGCGCCAAGTCTCTTGATGACTTGCGTGCTATCCCCTGGATTTTCTCCTGGTCACAGGCTCGTATCAACCTGGCTGCTTGGTACGGACTGGGCAGTGCCTGCGAGGCAGTAGGGGATATCGAACGCCTCCGCGAGGCATATAAAGAGTGGCCGCTGTTCACTACGTTTATCGACAACATTGAGATGTCAATCTCCAAAATTGACGCTCGTATCGCAAGGCTTTATCTGGCTCTGGGTGATCGCCCTGAGCTTTCAGAGATGGTTCTCTCCGAGATGTCGTTGACGCGCAAGTGGGTCCTTGCTATCACCGGTAACAAGTGGCCGTTGGAGAACCGTCGTGTGCTTGGTCCTGTTATCCGTCTGCGTCTGCCATTTGTTAATATTCTCTCGGTTACGCAGGTGCATGCCCTGTCTGAGCTTCGTATAAGGGATGACATGCTTACTCCAGAGGAACGTGCAAACATTACGTATTTGATTTTGTGCACCGTGTCTGGTGTTGCCGCAGGTCTGCAGAATACGGGCTGATGTCACACAGCTTGCCGTAAGCTTGAGCAAACAATCGTTTATGTTTACGTAAAACTAGGATTACCTGAAATAAAGTTGCAATATTTACAAGGCGAGAAACCACTGGTAGACAGAGTTTCTCGCCTTATTTTTATTTTAATTATTAAATGAAAGTTGAATTACCTTAACTTTTAGTTGATACTAATGAAGTAAAAGTTCGAAAGAGCAAACTTAGTTTGCCTACGTTATTTTGGGGGATGCATGGATACAGAAAAGACCTCACAGGGTCCTGCGAATTCTGGTCCAGTTCTTCCTCTTGCCATGCTTGGTGAGGGAGAGACTGCGTTGATCGTAACGGTTAAGGGTGCTTCTGATCTTCGCCAGCACCTCTCAACACTTGGTTTTGTTGAGGGCGCCGAGGTAAAGGTTATTTCACGAGTCAACGGCGACGTTATTGTTAGCGTTAAGGGTGCACGACTTGGACTGAACCGTCAGATGTCGTCGCACATCATGGTTTCTCCGCTCTAAACACTTTGTTGTATTGCGCTGCTGGTAAAACCCGCGGCTTTTAATACGTGTTTCGATGAAAGGAAGGTTATGGCAACTCTGAAAGAAGTTAAGGTGGGGGAGAGTTGCACGGTTGCTGCGCTAAAGGGTGTAGGCGCCGTGAAACGTCGCATCATGGACATGGGCCTTACTAAGGGCACTGAGGTTTACGTCAAGAAAGTAGCACCACTGGGAGACCCAATTGAGCTCACAGTTCGTGGCTACGAGCTTTCTATCCGCAAGGATGAAGCTGCAAGCATTGAAGTAGTAGACGTTCACAAGGTAGAGGAAGCCTAATGGCACAAAAGACTATTATTGGTCTTGCAGGTAACCCAAACTGCGGTAAGACCACCCTATTCAATGAGCTTACGGGCTCAAACGGCTACGTCGGCAACTGGCCAGGCGTTACCGTTGAGAAGAAGCAGGCAAATTGGCGTACCGATAAGGACGTCACCTTTGTCGACCTTCCTGGTATTTACTCTCTGTCTCCTTATTCACCTGAGGAGCAGGTATCTCGTGACTACCTCATTAATGAGCGCCCAGACGCCATTATTGACCTTCTCGATGTTACCAACCTGGAGCGTAACCTCTATCTGACTACTCAGATTCTTGAGGCTGGCCGTCCAGTTATCCTTGGTCTTAACATGGTTGACCTGCTCAAGGAGTCCGGTGACGTCATTGATACCAAGGAGCTTTCCAAGCAGCTTGGTGTTGAGGTTATTGAGGTTTCCGCACTTCGCAACAAGAACATTGACACTCTGGTAAAGACTGCAATTAAGGCCGGCCAGGAGGGAACTCCTGCTGAGGGTGTTAAGTGCTTTACCCCAGAGGTTGAAGAGGCTCTTGGCAAGATTGCTACTGCAATCGAGGGCCTTGCTCCTGCAACTCTTTCTCGTTGGTACTCCATTAAGGTCTTTGAGCGCGATGCAAATGCAATTGCTCCTCTTAACCTTTCTGCCGAGAAGACCGCTGAGCTTGAGAAGATCATTGCTGCAGTTGAGCAGTCTCGTGATGACGATGCTGAGTCCATCATCACTTCTGACCGTTATGAGTGGATCGCTGGCGTCATGGCAGCTTGCGTCAAGAAGGCTCCAAAGCAGCTGACCACTTCCGAGAAGATTGACCGCGTTGTTACTAACCGTATCCTCGGTCTTCCAATCTTCGTTATCATCATGGCTCTTGTGTACTTCATCTCCATCTCTACTGTTGGTACTGGAGCAACTAACTGGGTCAACGATAACCTGTTTGACAAGGGCTTCCACTTCATGGGTATCGGCGACGCCGAGTACAATGAGGCAAAGGATGAGTTTGACTCTCACCACTATGGTGACCAGATTGATGCATATCTCAACGCAGCTGACGAGGCTGGTATTGATACTACTGAGGTTCGTGCTGCAATCGAAGCTAAACAGTGGGATTCTGACGCTATCACCAGCTTTGAGGCAGAGACTGCCAAGAAGAACGTTGTTGCTCTGAGCGCACCAGTTCATGACGAGGATGGCAACTTCGTTGATACTGATGACAATCCTCTTAAGCTTGATGCTAATGGCCAGCCAATTCTTGCTGAGGGTCAGGAACTCCAGACTCTTGGTGGCGTAACTGCCGCTGGCTTTAAGACTGCTGTTGAAGGCGCTGCTACTGAGCCAGATGCTTCCCAGTACGGCATGTATGTCCCAGGTATTCCTGATCTTGCTCGCGGTGCTCTTGAAGGTGCTGGCGCAAGCCCCGTTGTCACTAGCCTTGTAGTTGACGGTATTATCGGCGGCGTTGGCTCTGTCCTTGGCTTTATCCCACAGATGCTTGTTCTGTTTGTCATGCTGTGCTTCCTTGAGGACTGCGGTTACATGAGCCGTGTTGCCTTTGTTATGGACCGCGTGTTCCGTCGCTTTGGCCTGTCCGGCAAGTCCTTCATTCCACTTCTGATTTCTTCCGGCTGTGGCGTTCCTGGTGTTCTCTCTACTCGTACCATTGAGAACGAGAAGGATCGCCGTATGACTGCAATGCTCACCACCATGATTCCTTGCTCCGCAAAGCAGCCAATCATTGCTTTGGTTATGGGTGTTCTTATTGGTGGCTCTTCTGCTTGGTGGGTTGCTCCTGCTTTCTACTTCCTTGGCGTTGCAATGATTGTTATTTCTGCAGTCATGCTGAAGAAGACTAAGGCATTTGAGGGCGAGCCTGCACCATTTGTTATGGAGCTTCCTGATTACCACATGCCTTCTATCAAGTCTTGGGCAATGCATGTTTGGGAGCGTATCTCTGCATACATCCTTAAGGCTGGTACCATCATCTTCGCAGCGGCTATTGGTATCTGGGTTCTTTCCAACTTTGGTTGGGCAACCTGGGATGGCGCAAACGGCGTCTTTGGTTACCTTCCAGGCATTGAGGGCGCTCCTGCGAATGTCATGGACTTCTCCCTGCTTGCAGCTGTTGGTGGTTTCATCGGCGTTATCTTTGCTCCTCTTGGATTTGCAAACTGGCAGGCAACTGCAGCTTCCATCTCTGCTCTGATCGCAAAAGAGAACCTTGTTTCTACCTTTGGTGTTCTCTACGGTCTTGGTGATGCAAGCGAGAAGTCCGTTACTATGTGGTCTGGCTTCGCTGGTATGTTCACCGATGCTGGTGGCATTCTTCACGTTGGTGCTATGTGCGCATTTGTTGCATTCAATATGCTTGACGCACCTTGCTTTGCTGCAGTTGGTTCCATCCGTCGTCAGATGAATGACTCTAAGTGGTTCTGGTTTGCTATTGGTTATCAGTGCGTATTTGCATGGATTGTTGGTCTTATCATCAACCAGTTCTGGGAGTTCTTTGTTCTTGGTTCCTTCGGTGTCTGGACTGTTATTGCTTTTGCCTTCTTGGCAGCAATTCTCTTCCAGCTCTTCCGTCCTGCTCCAAAGTGGGATAAGAAGGACGATAAGATTCTTACCAACCTTACCGAGGTTGCAAAGGCATAAGCTACTACTAGCTGAGTACGCTGACCTGATCCCCCGCACCAATTCGGAGCGGGGGATTTTTTGTGCCAATTTAAAAAGTGCATCAGAGGCAGGTATGTTTGAAAAGGTCATTCAAAAACAGGGGCGAGAATATACGTTTATTCCAGACTTCCTGGATATAAGATAAAAATCCATAGACATGTAAACTTAGTCTAACTTTTTGTAGAGTTTACGAAATTAGATAAAAAAGTTGAAAATGTTCTTGTAAGTTTCCCTCGGTTAACTTACTATGTTTTTAAGCAATTTAGTTGCTTGCTTTATTCAGGTTCCCGTAGCTCGAAGAAAGACCCTCTCCCTTTCTTGCGAGCGTAGAACACGAGCCGCTGACTCTGGGTGTCAGCGGCTCGCCCCTTTTTTAGGATGTATTTACTTGCTTTTAGTGCAAGTCTCTGTCTTCTTCATGTTCAGAAAGATCGCTTGTATCGCGGTCCAAAAGAACCGAGACATTCATATCAGGGTAGGCTGCTTCTACTTCATGAATAATATCGTGAACAATTTGCTTGCCGTCATACCCAAACTCAATGACTGCATCAAAGGCCATAAATTGATTTTCAATGTCAGCAATAAAACCATGAACTTGAAGAACACCTTCATGAGCTAAAGCCATTTCAGTTACTTCAGTGCGCATCTTTACAATGCGATTATCGGTGGTGTTTCTCGCATAAATACCAATAGCAGCAATGATTATTTTGCCTGATGTCTGCTTGTAAATCTCTGTACTCAGACGCCTAGTCATCGTATCAATCTCAATAGCTGAAGTGGTATCAAGAACCTCAGTGTGGAATGAGCCAACAAATTTATCTGGGCCATAGCTGTGGATAATAAGGTCGTAGACGCCTTCTGCGTCTGGATCCTCTTTCACAATGTTGTAAATAAGTGTTGAAAGAGCAGCGTCAGGACGCATGCCAATAATTTCTTTAAAGGAGCCCTGTAACAGCTCAATTGAAGCTTTAATGATAAACACAGAGATAATAACGCCCACATATGCTTCAAGGCTAATTTTTGTAAAGGTAAATATAAGCGCAGCTGTTAAAACAGAAGTAGAGAGTGTGGCGTCAAAAAGTGCATCTGAACCCGACGCAATAAGGGTGTCGGAGTTTACGCGATTACCTACAGAGCGGACGTAGCGACCCAAAATAATCTTTACCAGCACAGCTACTGCAATGATGACTAAAGACAGGGGACTATAGTCTGGAGTAACAGGATTCATGACGTCTTGGATAGATTTAATGAGTGAAGAAATACCTGCATACATAATGATTGCAGCAATTACTGTTGTAGTGATGTATTCGATGCGTCCGTGTCCAAAGGGATGCTCGCGATCAGCTTTTTTGTTAGATAGTTTTGTTCCCACAATGGTAATGATTGATGAGATTGCATCGGAGAGATTGTTCACCGCATCAAGAGTAACGGCAATTGAGTTAGATAAAATGCCCACAGCCGCTTTGAATGCCGCAAGGGCAACATTAGCTGCAATGCCAATGGCGCTAGTGAAAACAATGGCGGTTTCACGTTCAGAAGAGGTTATAGTTACCTGTGATTGGGTCATAGTAAATCTAGCTTTCTGTAACGTTAGAGAGAACCTTTAAAAGCAATCGTTTAAGCTCAGCGCCTTCTTCGGGCGAGAGATTAACGCATGAGCCGATCTGATGTGGAACCACTTGAATTTCTCTCCTAAGGTCTTTGCCTTTTTGGGTAAGAGAAACAATCAGCTGACGTCCGTCTTTGTTTGTTTTTTGACGCAGTACAAGGCTCTTCTCCTCAAGCTTTTTAAGAAGTGGAGTCAAGGTGCCTGAATCAAGAAATAAAAGCTCACCTAAGGCTTTGACATCCAAGGATTCATGTTCCCAAAGCGCCATCATGGCAATGTATTGTGTATACGTTAGATTAAAGGGCTTAAGTAGCGGCGTATACCTTCGTACCACTTCTTTTGAGGCACTGTAGAGCGGGAAGCAGAGCTGGTTTTTGAGGAGAAGCTCGGGGATATCGGGGGAGTTGTCGAGTGTAGAAGAGCCGCTAGCAAAAGTGCTAGCGGCTGCAACGGACTGTATTTCTTTTTGAGAAGAACTCATGAGTAAATCGGTCCTCTCGCCTTATGCAAGTAGGTTTTTAATTGCAGACTCAACTTCTGCCATATCAGTGGTTGGCTCAAAACGGGCAACAACGTTTCCCTGGCGGTCTACAAGGAATTTAGTGAAGTTCCACATGATATAAGCCTTGTCACCAAACTTCTTGTTGTTTGCCTTTGCAAATTTATCTAGCGCAAGGGCCTTGATGCCCTTACCAAAGCCTTGGAAGGGGAAGGCTGTTGCAAGACGCTCAAAGAGAGGATTTGCGGTCTCTCCGTTGACGTCGCCCTTCTTGAACTGTGGAAAATCGGTGCCAAATTTCATAGTGCAGAACTGGTGAATCTCTTCATCGGACTCTGGGGCTTGGTCTGCAAACTGATTGCAAGGGAAGTCCAAGATTTCAAAGCCCTGATCTTTATATGCGGCATAAATGCGCTCAAGATCCTCATACTGTGGGGTAAAGCCGCAGCCAGTTGCAGTGTTGACAATCAGAAGAACCTTACCATCAAAAGAGGAGAGGGAAGTTACGGAGCCGTCACGCTCTTCTACGGAGAGGTCATAGATATTGGTGTTTGCCATGATGTTCCTTTCAACTAGCCACGGATTGTCCGAAGCGTTGGATGACTTATTTTCTTTGGGTAGTGTACCCCAGTAGCTGTAACCTAACACAAATTAATTGTACACAATTTAAATTTCACAATAACGACATAGAGAGAATGTTATTTTTTCATTTAATTGTTAACCCATACGAACAAATATCAATAATTTAAGTAACGACTCAGAGTGGCTTCTTCACAAAATTTATATGTACACCATGGCTAACCATAGGAAACGTTTTCGCAGGTAAGAAATTACTTGTGTACAATTGTTTCATTAGGAAAACTAATTAGTAATGATTTTCACTTGTTTTTTTCGTAAAAAAATTTTATCTTCAATAGGTCATTAACCGATTAATTTGCAAAAAGCAGATGGGGGATTTACATGAAACTGAACAATTGGTGTCTCGCAGCCGGTGGCGCTGCACTTGCTGGCGTTGTTGCTGGTCTTGCTTCTAACGGCACTCTTCACAAGGCAGCTGTCAAGGCAACTGCATGCGGTCTTCGCGTAACTGACCGCGTTTCTGCAGAGACTCAGAACGTCGTTGACGAGGCTAACGACGTTGTTGCAGAGGCTCGCCGTGAGTCCAAGATTGACGCTGCAGTTCGCGCTCGCCTTGCTGAGCTCGAGGAGGGTATCCGCGCTGAGGTTACCAAGCAGGTCGACGCAGAGGGCGCACAGGCATAATTCATGCGCTTCACAATTACTAATGAAATCTCAGGTCGCATTCGTGCAAAATGCGACCTGGGTCATATTGATGAGGCTGAAGCCCGTGGTATTTCCTATGAGCTGATGCGTGTTGACGGAGTTCGTCATGCAGAAGTTCACATGGCAAACGGCTCTCTCTTGCTAAGGTTTGATCCTCTCAAGAGAGACCAGGTACTTGCAGCTGTTGGCGCTTTTGATGTCTTGAACTTGCCACGAGAAGAAGAGGCAGGTCTTGAGGACTTCTGCAGCTCAATTGAGATGGCTCTTGAGAACAATCGTTTCCAGATGGAGGTTGTGACCACATTCGCACGCCGCTGGATTATGCGCTCTTTGCCACTGCCTGCAGTTGCTAACTACGCGTATGTCATTCTCCGCGCCATTCCATTTGTTGTGGAAGGCGTTAAGCGCCTGTTTAAGAAAGAGCTGACTGTTGAGGTTTTGGACGCAACTGCTATCACCACTTCAATTCTAAGAAATGAGTGGGCAGATGCATCTACGGTCATGTTCTTGCTTGAGCTGTCTGCAGCTATGGAGAACCACGTGGCAAGCCGAGCACGTCTTGCACTTCGTGATGGCCTAATCACTCGTTCTGAGAACGTCTGGGCTCGTATTGACGGCAAGGACGTTATGATTGCCCTTTCTGAGGTTGAGAAGGGTATGATTCTGCACCAGCGCGCTGGTGGCGTTCTTCCTGTTGACGGCAAAGTTGTTGAAGGCATTGGCCAGATGAACGAGGCTGCCATGACAGGTGAGTCCCGCCTTGTAACCAAAGAGCCTGGCTCAACCGTTTACGCAGGCACCGCCCTTGAAGACGGTGACCTCATGGTAAGCGTCACTGCTCCTCCAGGAATGTCTCGTATCGACAACATTGTTGATATGGTTGAGCAGTCTGCTGAGCTTAAGGCTGGCGCACAGTCTAAGGCAGAGCGCCTTTCTGATGCACTGGTTCCTTACAGCTTCCTTGCCTTCTTTGGTATTTGGGGAATCACCCGAAACATTACTAAGGCTATGACCGTTCTTATGGTTGATTATTCCTGCGCCATTAAGCTTTCCACTCCAGTTGCAGTGGGTAGCGCTATGGATGAGGCAGCTAAGTTTGGCATGACGGTTAAGGGTGGCAAGTACCTCGAGAAGATCGCTGCAGCAGATCTTATCGTCTTTGATAAGACCGGTACGCTGACAAAGGCAGTTCCACATGTTGAGTGCATTGTCAGCTTCTGTGGCCGCACCGAGGACCAGCTCTTGCGCCTTGCTGCATGTATTGAGGAGCACTTCCCACACAGCATGGCTCGCGCAATTGTGAACGAGGCAAAGGTACGTGGCCTTAAGCACAAGGATGAGTTCCACGCAGAGGTCAAATATGTTGTTGCTCACGGTATTCGTACCAAGGTTAACGATAAAGAGGTCTGCATTGGTTCTGCTCACTTCATTTTTGATGACGAGAAGACCCCAATGCCCGAGGGAATTCAGGACGACCTTGCACAGATTGCTCCAACCTCGTCCATTATCTTCATGTCCGAGGATTCAAAGCTTATTGCAGCAATTTGCATTACCGATCCTGTAAGGGAAGACGCAGCAGCAACTATTTCACAGCTCCGCGCTCTTGGCGTTAAGCGCATGGTTATGCTGACTGGTGACTCAGAAAACGTTGCAGCAAGTGTTGCTCAGAAGCTGGGTCTTGACGACTATGTGGCACAGATTCTCCCAGAGGATAAGTGTGAGTATGTTAAGAAGTTCCAGCAGGAGGGCTACACCGTTGCAATGGTAGGCGATGGTATTAACGATTCACCTGCTCTGGCTGTTTCTGATGTTTCACTGGCTCTGTCTGATGCAACTGATATTGCTCGCGCTGTTGCGGACATTTCGATTAAGAATGATTCGCTTGAATCGCTGGTAATCATGCGTCTTTTGGGACAGCAGGTAATGAAGAGGATTCACGCAGACTATCGCACGATTGTCGCGCTGAACAGCTCTTTCATTGCCGCAGGTGTCGCAGGTCTTATTACCGTAAGTACTGCTGCATATATGCACAACCTTTTAACACTTATGGTAACGCTTGCAAACACAAGGTCGCTGCTTACTACTGCAGCTCATAACCCTAATGTTCCTTCTGAGGTAAAGATGCTCTTGACTGAAGGACAGATTGCTTAGAACGCACTTGTGCGTCAACAAAGTGTTTTTAGATCGCGTTAGAGCTCTCGTTTCTTATTCGTAAGAGGCGAGAGCTTTTTTCTGTCAAAAAGTAAAAATATTTTGAGTTTTCTCTTGCATTTAGTTAGCTAAGGCTTACACTTTAAATAGTTAGAAGAGGTTAACTTGTTAAGGTCTTTATATAACCGGAGCTAGTTCTAACAAAATTGCTTTATCAGCCCGGAACCTTTCCCCTCTCCAAGGGTCCGGAATCCAGGCGCCGTCGGCTCCCTTTTAGTCGACGGCGCATTTTTAAGAAGGGAGCAAGTACGGTATGGATTGTCTTACTTCTTTTGAGAATTCATCGCTCCTAGACGTTCCTTCTCCCTATACCTATTCTGCTGATAAAAAGCCTGTTTTTAATGAGGGTGAGAGAACGTATACTCCCGAGCTCTGTCACGATTTTGCAACAACGTTTGTTCGCTGTGCTGCTGGTGTTATTGCTCACGTTAAGCCGGCTGCGCTCTTTTCATTTGCTTCTCATAAGTCTTGTAGCTCTTGTGCAAGCCTCGTCTGTACTGATCCAACGTTGAGGTCATTTCTCTGCAACGCTACTCACGAGCTCTCACTGTTTGGGGTAACGCTTCTTGCTACCTCTGCTATTTCTGGCGGAAAGGTGACGTTTGTTGCCTATAGACCTGAGCTTGTTGAGGATATTCTCGCCAAATCAGAGCACTGTGAGTTTCTGGCTGCCTTTGGCCATTCCACTGAGTCAGTGCAGGCGTTGATGAAGAGCATGCGTTCAAGAATTTTTGCTTTTCACGCAAGAAAAGCCGCGTTTCCGCACGAGATTGGACTGGTACTGGGCTATCCGCTTGCTGATGTTCAGGGCTTTATGAATGGACAGTCTGAGCTTTTTACTGGTGCTTGGAAAGTCTATGACAACACGGAAGAAACTCGCCTTCGTCTCGAGAGACTTAAAGATGCAGAAGACCAGTGTAAACATCGTTTTTTTCAAGGGGAATCTTTAGCTCAGATTCTCTCATCGTATGGCAATACCAAGAAATGTCAGGTTGCATAAGGGGTGTGCTTGGATTTCTTGTTGAGGTATTGAAAGTAATGTGTAGTTTTCCAGGGGGAACCTGGACACAGAAGGAGGAAATGTATGAGTAAAGTAGCAGTTGTGTATTGGTCCATGACGGGCAATACTGAGGCAATGGCAAAAGAACTTGCAAGTGCAGCAGATACCGAGGCTATTGAGTCTTCTGAGTTCTCTGCAGATATGTGCGATCAGTACGATGCATTTGCTTTTGGTTGCCCTGCTATGGGTGATGAGGAGCTTGATCCTGATTTTGAGGAGCTCTTCAACGATTGCGCTGGCAAGCTTGGTCAGAAGCCAACCGCTCTCTTTGGCTCTTATGACTGGGGAACCGGCGACTGGATGGAGACTTGGAAGCAGAATGCTGAAGCAGAGGGAGTCAACGTTGTTGAGACTTTTATCTGCAACCTTGAGCCAGATGACGATGCTCTTGAGGCTCTTCGCGGCCTTGGTGCAAAGCTTTCTGCTTAAGCTGCATTACGATTTTTGCTGTTGCTGTTAAATTTTGCGAGAAAAACATCATTTTTTGAATAATCTAGAAAATGGTGGGTAGTAAAACAGCAACAGAAAGGAAGTTTGTATGTCACCAATCAATATTATTGTTATTCTTGCTGTTGTAGCACTTTGTGGTTTTGCGGTTTATCGTGTTTACGGAATCGCTGCAGGTAAAAAAGGCTGCTGCTCTGATGAGGGAACAGGCGTTACTACCTGTAACACAGAGCAGGTTTCTGCTGCAGATGGTCCAGAAGACAAAGATGAATCTCATTATCCTTATGTTCAAACATTTGAGATTGGTGGTATGACTTGCCAGAACTGCGTCAATCATGTGACTCGAGCTCTCGATAGTATTGAGGGAACATGGGCGCAGGTTACTCTAGCTGGTGGTCAGGCACGTATCCTCAGCAAAAATCCAATTGATGTCGATGCGTACCGAGCTGCCGTAGAGAAAGAAGGTTACCGTCTTCGTGCGTAAGCACAACAAGATCTTCTCGCAAGAAACAAACTTTGAAGAAATTTTGTAAAACTTGCGTAATAGCTGTGCAAAGTAGCGCTCTTTGGCTTGTTTAATCAGCCGAAGAGCGCTATCCTATTGCCCGTATGGCGTCAAGCTATGCACTGTATCTGTTGGCCCCCGAGAGCATGTAAGTTTCCGAGTAGAGAAGCCCACGTATTGGCACTCTGGCAGCAACCATGTTGACCGGGGCCCCGTTTTGGAAGGGGTCCACCTTTGAGTGAGATTCAGAACTCGTCCATCTTCTCTTTGGATGAAATTTCCGATGAGGAAATGAACAGCCTGATCGACGGCACTGTTACCGATTTTGATGAGGGAGATCTTGTCAACGGCACCGTCGTCAAGATTGAGCGCGATGAGGTCCTCGTAGACATTGGCTACAAGTCTGAGGGCGTTATTCCTGCTCGTGAGCTTTCTATTCGTAAAGACGTTAACCCTGCAGAGGTCATCTCCCTGGGTGAGGACGTCGAGGCTCTTGTTCTCCAGAAAGAGGACAAAGAGGGCCGTCTGGTTCTCTCCAAGAAGCGTGCTGAGTACGAGCGTGCTTGGAAGGCAGTTGAGGATAAGTTCAACGCTGGTGAGACCGTTGAGGGTGAGGTTATCGAGGTTGTTAAGGGCGGCCTGATTCTTGACATTGGCCTCCGTGGCTTCCTGCCTGCA
This sequence comes from Lancefieldella parvula, assembly GCA_023300185.1. Classification (GTDB taxonomy): domain Bacteria; phylum Actinomycetota; class Coriobacteriia; order Coriobacteriales; family Atopobiaceae; genus Lancefieldella. The sequence goes on along the minus strand of CP097092.1, from coordinate 1,137,103 downwards.
TCCCTTGTTGACCTCCGTCGTGTCAAGGATCTTGGTGCATTCATGGGCACTCGTATTGAGGCTCGTGTTATCGAGATGGATCGCAACCGCAACAACGTTGTTCTTTCTCGCCGTATTGTTCTTGAGGAGGCTCGTAAGGCAGAGCGTCAGGACATTCTGGGCAAGCTCCAGGTTGGCATGAAGCTCAAGGGTACTGTTTCCTCCATCGTTGAGTTTGGTGCATTTGTTGACCTTGGCGGCATTGACGGCCTGGTTCACATTTCCGAGCTTTCTTGGAACCACGTTAACCACCCATCTGAGGTTGTTAAGGTTGGCCAGGAGGTTGAGGTTCAGGTTCTCGACGTTGACCTTAACCGTGAGCGTATCTCCCTTGGTCTTAAGCAGACTTCCGAGGATCCATGGCGTGTACTTGTTTCCAAGTACCCAGTTGACGCTATCATCGAGGGCACTGTCACCAAGCTTGTTACCTTCGGTGCATTTGTTGACCTTGGCAACGGCGTTGAGGGCCTCGTCCACATCTCCGAGATGGCTAAGCAGCACGTCACCGCTCCATCTCAGGTCTGCAAGGTTGGCGACGTTGTACAGGTAAAGGTCATGGAGATTGATCTTGACCGTCGTCGCATCTCCCTGTCTATGAAGGCAGCTGCAGAGACCCTTGGTATTGACATTGAGGTCACTCCACTTCCAGAGGAGGAGCGTGCAGCAGCAGAGGCAGCAGCAGCTGAGGCTGAGGCTGATCTTGAGGCTCACCTTGTTGAGTCTGAGGCTAACGCACAGGCAACCGAAGAGGCTGCAGAGTAGAGCACTTTGCGCATCTAAAATTTGTCAAGAGACGTCATCGAAAGATGACGTCTCTTTTTATGTAAGTAACAAATATCTCCATTCCTTCAACAGGGTGTTAATGCGAAAATATAACGCTAAGTTTTTATTCTGAGGAGGAATACGCCTATGACATCAAAGATGCAGGGCCGCAGTTTTCTTGCTGTTATGTTTGCATTTTTGGCAGCTTTAATCTTTATGCCAAATATTGCATACGCTGCAAGTAACAATTCGTTCTATAACGGCACTACTACTAACGTGTCTCCATCTGTAAGTGCAGATGGTCTTATTGAGCGTTCTATTTACTTTACAGATGCTTCTGGTCAGACATCTAACTACGCTTATAAGGATAATGACACCACTCAGATGAACCGCTCCATTGTAGATATTGATAAGTATCAGAATCTGCAGGCAGTGGTAAAGATTACCAACATCTCTTCATCTCCAGTTTCTGTAAACGAGATTATGCAGCTGCCACTTACATACTATGTCAGCTCTAGCCCAAATCCAGATTTACGTGCAACTGGATTTACCTTCTCGTCAACTAATGCAGCAACTGCAATTAACCTGAACATTAACGGACTGAACGGCGGTTCTGGTTCTCAGCCTGCAGCTAATGCATATGCCGCATACCAGGCAGCTGGTCAGGACAATGCTGAGATGCGTTCCGTTTCTATCTCTGGCACCCTGGCTGCTGGTGAGACCATTACACTTACCGTTCCTCTGACGCTTACCAATGGCTCTTCTCTCAATCTGTACGGCACTAACTATGTAGGCCTTACCCAGTATCTACTTGACCACAGAACCTCTTACGGAAACCCTCGTGTTTCAGTCAGGTTTGCAAGGCAGGTTCTGGAAGAGGGAACAAACAATTCCATTCTGAGCAGCAACAAGAAATATCTGGGCGTCATTATTAGGCCTGATGGCAGCTACTATGCTATTCCTCAGGACGAGTGGAATTACATGCCAAACATTTCTGCAAGTGATATTCACGTTGACAATATCCTGTATGAAGATCGCCACAGCGCAACAGAAAATGATGCTCTGTATACCGGCGGTGCGTACTACATTGATTTGACCAACATTAAGAATGCCATGAGGGATTATGGCTATTCAGTTCATACTGGAAATTCCAATAGGGGACTGTACCTCAATCTTCCTGGCTGGCAGCTGGCTGTTGATAATGATCTTGCTGATGATGTGTATCAGGAGTATTCGTACACTTCTCTCTCCGGCAGCAACCTTGTCATCAATGCTTCTGAGAACTCAACTGACGAGCTTGATCTTAACAACGGCGTTATCTCTCCTCTTTATACAGAGCTTCAGACAGGTAGTTACCGCACACGACAGCACTATTACTGCTAATCAGGATTCCTGGACTATTCTTGATAACCTTGATGCTATGGTTGATCACAGTGCTGGTCAGGTTACCCCTGCTGCTGGTTCTGCTGACGCTCGCGTTAAGGTTGTTGACCAGAGCGGTACAGTTGTACTTGATACCGCAACTATGGATGCAGCAACTGTTGCTCAGAAGGCAGAGGAGATTTCTAAGACTCCAGGCACTTATTCCGTCACCTATTACTATTACTTCAACGGCAATGCTGCAGCTGCAGGCAATGACTACGAGGCAGCAAAGACGGTTACCCTAACTGTTGAGTCTGATACTCCAGCTCCAGCACCAACTCCAGCTCCAGAAGAGCCTTCTAATCCTGCTTCTCCTGTAAAAGAGAAGAAGACAAAGAAGAAGAAAGCACAGCTTCCTAATACGGGAGAAGAGCTTCTGGTAATGCCTCTTATGGTTATGGGTGCATCTGCTTTGACAGCCGCAGGTCTTATGAAGCGTAAGCACTAAGATAGAGAGTTCTTCTCGTCACATACATTTGTATTGGCAGGTATCTCTTTGGTACCTGCCAATATTTTTTATAGATAAAATGGACAACTGTCCAAAAATGCTTAGTCAATTTTTATGTTTTAATATAGGTAATTCCTATATGGTTAGACAAAAAGTGCAGGTAAATAGATTTTGCTGTTATCGTCGCAATTTAATGTTTCATGTCTATTTCATCCTAGGTATATATAGGTAAATGCTGATAATTGTTATGTATAGTTATCTAACCCCAGCAGGGTTGTCTTATAAATCGTTTTAATAAGAAAGAAGGGTTAACATGCTGGAGAACTCACTAAGCCGTCGTAATTTTTTGAAGGCATCAGGTATGGTAGCGGCTGGTGGTGGCGCATCTATGATGTTGGCTGGCTGCAATCCTTCCTCCACTGATACTCCTCAGGCATCTGATAAGAAGAAGATTCTTCGCTATGGCTCTGCAAACTCTAAGCAGGGCCTTGATATGCAGCGTGCAAACAACTCCCAGTCCGCATGCGTTGCAGACTCTGTTTGTGAGTCCCTGCTTCGTTGGACTGAGGATAACGAGCTTGTTACATGCCTGCTTAAAGAGATTCCAACCTTTGAGTCTGATGGCGTCACCCTTAAGTGCGAGCTCAAAGAGGGTGTCAAGTTCCACGATGGTACTACTTTGACCGCAAAGGACGTTAAGTACACCTTTGAGCGTATGTTTAAGCCAGAGACTAAGGCTCTCTCCACTAGCTTCTTTGACAAGATCAAGGGTGCTCCAGAGATGCTTGCTGGTAAAGCAACTGAGCTTGAGGGCCTGACTGTTCAGGATGATACTCACTTCACCTTTACACTTTCTGAGCCTTACGTTGTCTTTGTAAGCGTTCTTGGTATTTCCTATGCTTGCATCTTCCCAGAAAAGGCTTGTGAGGCTGCTGGTGCTGATTGGGGTACTGGTACTAACCTCATTGGTACTGGTAAGTACAAGATTAAGAGCAACGATGACACTACCGAGGTAGTTCTTGAGCGTTTTGATGACTACCATGACGGCAAGCCTGCTCTGGATGAGATTCGTATTCACTACTACGACGATTCCAACACTCAGCTGCTTGCATTTAAGAACAACGACATTGACTTACTGCGATCTTCCATCTTCTCTGTATCAGCAGTATTCAAGCGATGCTGACGTCAAGGATCTTATCACTGCATATCAGACCCTTGGTGTTAACTTCATCAACCTTAACCTCAAAGAGGGCCTTGAGCTTGACTGATCCTAAGGTTCGTCAGGCACTTTCTCTGGCAATTAACCGTCAGGAGCTTGTTGATAACATCGCTTCTGGTAATGGTACCGTTGCAAGCGGTTGGCTTGCACCTGCAACACCTGGTTACGACAAGAGCGCTCCTGCTTTTGAGTACGATCCAGAGAAGGCTAAGTCTCTTCTTGCTGAGGCTGGTGCATCAGACCTTAAGCTTTCCGCAAAGGTTAGAAAGTCTTACGAGAAGCTCCTTGTTGCTGTTCAGGAGTACTGGAGCAAGGTTGGCGTTACCCTTGACGTTCAGGTAGAGGACAACGCAGTTTGGAACACTGACTGGGCCGCTGGTAATCTTCAGATTACTACTCTTGGTTGGTATCCACTGTTTGCCGATGGTGACCAGCACATGTACACCTACTTCTACAGCACTAACGCCGCAAAGAAGTCATCTTTCTACAACAACCCAGAGTTTGACAAGCTTCTTGTTGAGGCTCGCTCTGAGCTCTAACAAGGACAAGAGAACAGAAGATTACAAGGACGCAGATAACCTGCTGACTCGTACAGACTTTGCAACACTTCCTCTGTACTGGCCAAAGAACTCCTTTGTCGCTAAGAAGTACGTCAAGAACGCTAAGGTTGGAAACTTGATTTATCACTTCTTTGATATTGATATTGATACATCTAATCCCGATTACACCGTTCCAGAGGACTAAGTAGCAAACTTGCTATAAACTTTAAAGCGGCATCTAAGATTCTTGGATGCCGCTTCATTTTCTTGAGGGGAGAGGAGCTCAGGAGTGAGATCGTTTCTAATCAAACGAATTCTTCAAGCAGTGAGCGTTGTAGTTTGTATTTCTGCTTTAACGTTTTTTGTCTTGAACATTGTCCCAGGTGACCCAGTACGAGTCATGATGGGCGATATGGCTGATGAGGCTACGGTTCAGCAGGTCCGTCATACCATGGGTCTTGATAAGCCAATTCCAGAGCAGTACGCAAACTGGTTTGTAAAAATGCTTGGTGGAGATTTTGGAACTTCTTACACTCAGAAGCGACCTGTCATTGCACTTCTGACTAAGGCTTTGGGAGTTACGCTGCGCTTGGCGGTGTTTGCGTATCTTTTTGCCATAGTGCTTGGTCTTTTGATGGGTATTCTCGCCGCAGTAAACCATGGAAAATGGCTTGATAGAACGACTTATGTCTGCTGCAATCTTTGGTATTTCTGCTCCATCGTTCTGGGTGGCATTGGTACTGCAGATTATTTTTGCTTTGACACTCAAGTGGTTCCCGCTCTCTGGCGTTAAAACTCCTACCGCGTACGTTCTTCCTGTTATTGCATTGGGCTCTCGTTACGCAGCAAGTATTGCCCGTGTTACCAGAACCAGCATGCTAGACGTATTAAACCAGGACTACATTAGAACTGCTGAAGCTAAGGGCCTTAAAGCGCTCCGCTATTGTTTTGAAGCATGCGCTCAGAAATGCTCTTATTCCAATTATTACCATTGCTGGATCTCAGCTGGGAGACATCCTTACTGGTTCCATCATCATTGAGCAAATCTTTAACATGAACGGTATGGGTAAGTTGCTTATTGATGCAATTAATGCTCGTGACCTGCCGTTGATTCAGGGTAGTGTCATGTACGTGGCAATTATCTGCGTTGTGATTTATTTACTTGTTGATATTTTGTACGCGGTAGTTGATCCACGCATTCGTCTTGGAGAGGAGGCATCAGAGTAATGGCTTTGTTTACAAGTGATAAAAATAGCGAGAAGGTCCAAAAGACTGAAGCTGTACTTGAGGATGCCGCCAAGGCTCAAGAAGCAGAACAGGCTGCCACTGGAAAGGTCCGTGCGCAGAGCTATTGGCAAGTTAGCTGGAACATTTTTAAGAAAAATAAGCTGGGTATGATTTGCTTAGGCATTGTTTTGCTCCTGGCGATTATTGCGATCCTTGCCCCAATCCTTGCTCCTTATAGCTACAAAGCTCAAAACCTGGCAATTAAGAGTCAGAATCCAACGTTTGCACATCTGCTTGGCACCGATGAGTACGGCAGAGATATTCTTTCTCGTATTATTTACGGCTGTCAGATTTCTCTGTCTGTTGGTATTATTTCGCAGGCTATTGCTCTCTTTATTGGCTTTGTTGCGGGAGTTGCAGCTGGATATTATGGCCGTTGGGTTGATGCAGTTGTTTCCTTTATCATTCAGGTTTTCTCCAGCTTCCCATTCTTGCTTTTTGCAATATTGATTATGTTTGTTATGGGCCCAGGTCTTATTAACCTCTATATTGCACTGGGTCTTTTGATGTGGACAACCACTGCAAGGCTGATTCGAGGCGACGTCATGCGCCTGAAGAATTCTGAATACATTCAGTCTTGTATTTTGTCTGGTGGTAATAGCTTCCGCATCATTATAAAGCATTTGCTTCCTAACTGCATTTCTACACTGATTGTTGTTTCTACGCTTGGGCATTCCAAGTGCAATTCTTTCTGAGGCAACGCTTTCGTTCTTGGGATTGGGCGTTCAGCCACCTGAGGCAAGTTGGGGTCAAATGATTGCAGCCTCTCAGCCATACCTTGCATCACAGCCTCTCTACAGTATTGCCCCAGGTATTGTCATCATCATTACGGTTATGTCCTTTAACTTGCTCGGCGATGCCCTTCGCGACGCCCTTGATCCAAAGATGCGTTCTTAGAAAGGAGGTTACGTTTATGGCAGAAAAAACAGATGCTCTTGCACAAGAGAGTGATCAGACAAAAGAGACTAAAGACGCGTCATTTGAGCACGTCATTGAGGGTCCAAACGGTCAGTCTGTGAAGTTTTGCAGTCTTGAGGAGCGCAAGCTTGCGCAAGAGACGGCTCAAAAAGAGCGAGAAGAGCAGTGCAAGAAGAACGTTCTTCTCGACGTGAATCATCTTGATGTTACGCTTTTCACCGAAGATGGCGCACTTCCTGCAGTAAGTGACCTCTCGTTTATTATGCGAAAAGGCGAGACTCTTGCGGTAGTAGGCGAGTCTGGCTGCGGTAAGTCCATGACAGCTCTGTCGGTTATGGGTCTGCTTCCTACACCTCCTGCACAAATTACCGGCGGAGAAATTATTTTTGAGGGAACTGATTTAACTCAGCTTCCTCGTGGTGGCATGCGTGACTTCCGTGGTAATCGCATTGGCATGATTTTCCAGGAGCCTATGACCTCCTTGAACCCTGTTATGAAATCTGGCCTTCAGATTCGTGAGGGCATCCTTGTTCATAATCCCAACATGAGCAAACAGGAGGCAGATCAGAAGGCCCTTGATATGATCAAACTGGTGGGTATTCCTGCACCAGAGAAGGTCTTCTCGTCATATCCACATGAGCTTTCTGGTGGTATGCGCCAGCGTGTCATGATTGCTATGGCACTTGCGTGCCAGCCATCGCTGCTTATCTGCGACGAGCCAACAACTGCTTTGGATGTAACGGTTCAGGCACAGATTCTGCAGATCATTGACCGCATGAAGCAAGACCTGGGTACCGCCGTCATGCTGATTACGCACGACATGGGCGTTGTTTCCGAGATGGCTGACTGGGTTCTTGTCATGTACGCTGGTCATCGTGTTGAGTATGCGCAGTCTGCAGAGCTCTTTACTAACCCTCTGCACCCCTATGCTCAGGGCCTGATTGCGTCCATTCCATCGTTTGACGAGCACACCAAGGAACTCTATGCAATTCCTGGTAGCGTTCCTATGCTTTCTCACATGCCTTCTGGCTGCCCGTTCCATCCACGTTGTCCGTTTGCTAAGGACATTTGTAAGAATCGTCGTCCTGGCTTGACTGCTGTTGGTGAAGACAATTGCCATACTGTCAGCTGTTGGAAATACACTGATGAGTGGGGTGAGTAGTCATGGCAGAAGAGAAAAACACAGACGTCAAGGACCTTTCTGGCGAGAAAACCATCTTGTCCGTAAAGAACTTGGTTAAGCGATTCCCCATTAAAAACGGTGTTTTTGGTCGTTCAAACGCTTCAGTTCATGCTGTTGAGGATGTTTCGTTTGACCTTAGGCGCAAAGAGACTCTGGCTATTGTTGGCGAGTCTGGCTGCGGAAAGTCTACAACCGGCAAGTGCGTGCTGCGCCTCACCGAGCCAACCTCTGGTACGGTTGAGCTTGATGGGGAAGACTTCACCTCACTTAAGGGAGAAGACCTCAAGCGTGCGCGTCAGAAGATGAAGCTTATCTTCCAGGATCCTTACAGCTCACTGAACCCTCGTATGACCGTTATGGATATCATTGGCGAGCCTATTGATATCGCGGGTACGTACAAGACAAAGGCAGAGCGTGACGCTCGTATTGAAGAGGTTATGGAGGAAGTTGGCCTTAACCTTGAGTTTAAGTACCGCTACCCTCATGAGTTCTCGGGCGGTCAGCGCCAGCGTATTGGTATTGCTCGCGCTATTGTGCTTGAGCCAGAGATTGTTGTCTGTGACGAGCCTGTTTCTGCGCTGGACGTTTCTGTTCAGGCAAAGGTAATTAACCTGCTTGAAGAGCTGCAGAAAGATCACGGTTTGGCATACATCTTTATTAGCCACGACCTCTCTGTTGTTCGCCACATTGCTGATACTGTTATGGTCATGTATCTGGGCCACCAGATGGAGTTTGCTACCAAAGACGCCCTCTTTGAGCGTCCTCTGCACCCCTATACTCAGGCACTTTTGGATGTTATTCCTCGTATTCGTCACGAGCGCATCCAGGAAAAGCGCATTCTTCAAGGTGATGTTCCAAGTCCTGCTAACCCACCTTCAGGCTGCGTATTCCACACGCGCTGCCCTAAGGCAATGAAGGTTTGCTCCGAGCGCATTCCTGAGCGCATCGAGGCTGAGCCAGGTCACTTCTGCGCCTGCCACCTGTACAACACTTCGCTCTCTGATGCTGACCGCACACCTCAGGTTGCGCATGCTATTGAGGCGGCTCAGAAGGCCGTAGAAGAAGCGCGTCTTGAGGAGAAGATTTTCGAGTAGTGCATTTTGTTGTCGTGTCTTAAAACGGCTTACAAACACAAAAGGGCGAGAAGACCAATCGATCTTCTCGCCCTTGTTTTGTATGAAGGAAACGCTTACTTCTTCTTAACCTTATCAAAGTGAGGGTTAACCAAAACGGTGAGGCCAGTAAATTCTGGCTTCAAGACGTAAGGCATCTGAGGCCAGTCGATAGGCAGGCAAGCATAGTCTGTGTGAGTCATAAGACTGTCTGCCTGGCGAGTAAGCTCCAGGACCTTGTCGTTGTCGTTAACGGTTGAACGAGCCTGATCAACCAGGCTGTCAAACTCGGTGCTGTTGTAGAAGGAAGACTTCTTTGCAGCGCGGTCAGAGCGGAAGTAAGAGCCCATGTGCTCAACACCCTGGAAGGAGAGGGTAGACCATGTGACGAGGGTAACCTCAAGTTCTCCGTTGGTACGTGCGTCGCTCCAAACGCCAGAGTCAATAACACTTACGTTACAGGTAACGCCAATCTTGGACCAAGCATCCTGAAGGGCAACCATGAGGTTCTGGTCCTGGCTTCTGACCTGTGCATTAAGAGTGAGGTTAGAAACACCTGCCTGTGCAAGAAGCTGCTTTGCCTTGTCTACGTTGTACTCAAACTCTGGAGCGGACTCATTGTAGCCAGTCTCAGAAGATGGGATAAACGACTTAGCAGGTTTGGCAACACCAGAAAGAATGGTGCTGCAAATGGTATCTCTGTCAATTGCCATAGAGAGCGCCTGACGAACGCGAACATCTTTGAGATTCTCGCTCTTAAGGTTCAAGTTTACAAACTGCGTGGATGCAGGCGTGTAGTTGACAATCTCTTTGGAGATAGACTCATCATTTTGGTACTGCTGGATAAGAGACTGAGAAATAAAGACCAGGTCAACATCGTTGTTCTTGTAGTTAAGAATACGAGTGTTAGCGTCGTCAATGTAGACAAATCTGAGCTCATCCAGGCCAGGCTTGCCCTCATGGTAATCAGCAAATCCCTCAAGAACAACTTCTGTGGTGCTGTCATTAGAGACAAGCTTGAAAGCACCAGTACCAATAAAGTTGGTCTCAGTGCCCCATGCCTCACCAGCCTCTTTACAGGCCTTCTCTGGGTAGATAACTGCATAGAACTGAGCCATGATTGCATTGAAGGTTGAATAAGGCTGTGTCAGTTTGATGTCAAAGTGACGGTCGTCCTTAATAACAATGCCAGAAAGCTCTTCAGTTTTACCAGCAATAATGTCTTTAGCGCCCTCAATGTACGCATAGGAGTCAATTGAGGTTGCCTTGGTAGCAGGCAAGAACATACGTGTGAAGGTGTACTTAACGTCAGACGCCTTAAGGGTCTCTCCATTGTGGAATTTGACGCCATCCTTAAGCTCATATGAGTAGGTAAGGCCATCATCAGAGACAGTAGGAAGGCCAGTTACCAGGTTTGGCTCAATTTCTTTTGTGTCTGGATTAAGTACCAGCAAAGACTCCGCAACTGCCTCAGACACACCAACAGAACCAGAAGTCTTCTGAGTATCAAAGGTTACCTTTGGGTTATTTACACCAAAGCGCAATACCTTTTTCTCTGCGTCTCCGCCAGCTGAACCGCCACAAGCAGAAAGTAGTGAAGCAGAACCGGCGGCAACGGCAGCCGCCAAAGATCCACGTAAAAATGATTTACGGGAAAGGTTATTAAATACGTGCTCTTTCATAGGGCGCCTTCCGTTTGCATCTTCAAAATACGAAGCTTTAAATGTAAAGAACTGGCTTCTTAATACCCAAATTAATTGTGCGCAATACAGAAAAATGTTTCATTAATGAAAAAACATTATGGAGGAGGGCTTGCTAGAGTGGCACGAAAAGCGCAAAAGCGATAAAGTCAAAGACTCAATAAAGGTCAACCTTTACTGTTATGTTGTTTGAAGAGCTGAGTGTTAAGAGGATTTTGTGGTTATTCCAGATATTGTCAAAGATGCATTTAGTGATGTTCCCAAGCTTCCTGCTTCTGAGCGCCCTCTTATCTGTGTGACTCCTCGCTGGATGCCTGAAGAAAATTTTTCTGATTCTGCTTCTGTAGCACAAATTCAGCTTGACGCCATTCTTGCAGCTGGCGGCATTCCAATCATGATGCCTCTCACAGAAGACCCAGAGGTTATTGCTCAGTTTGTTGAGATGTGTGATGGCTTCTGCCTTACGGGAGGTCACGATGTTGATCCTCGTAATTGGGGAGAAGAACCACGCGACCTTAATCGTTTGTGTCCTATACGAGATGCGCTTGAGTTTGAGCTGGTAAAGCAGGTACTTGCTGCAGATAAACCTTTACTTGCTATTTGCCGTGGCCTTCAGCTTTTAAATGTTGTGCTGGGCGGTACGCTTGTACAAGATTTGCATACCATGGAGCCAGCAGAAAATCATACTTTCTGGACTCATTCAGCAAATCTGTATCATCCAGCTCATGCTGTTCATGTTCAAAAAGACTCTTTGCTTTACAACGCCTTAGGCCAGGTAGAGGACATTCAGGCAAATTCATACCACGATGAGGCGCTCCGAAAGGTGTCTTCAGAACTCAAGGTAGTTGCCTATGCGTCAGACGGCATTATTGAAGGCGCTGAGGTCAAGGGGAAGACGTTCGCTATAGGCGTACAGTGGCATCCGGAATATGGATGGAATTACAGCAAGGCTGATTGCGAACTTTGGAAATCCTTTGTTACAGCTTCGCAAGCCTCGCGGTCTTCTCGTTAATATATTGATACTCTAAACTGCGTTAACTATTTGGTTAGCGCAGTTTTTTGTAAGGGAGTTTTATGAGTGACGTTTTAGATAGATTTATTGCGTATTGTAAGGTTTCTTCTCAGTCTAATCCGCTGACCGCAGATAAGGTTCCTTCAACTGAGTCTCAGTACCAGATGGCTGAAGTTGTTGCAGCTGATCTTCGTGAGCTTGGTGCAGAAAATGTAGTTGTTGACGAGCACGCTTATGTGGTTGCTCACTGGCCAGCAAGCAAGGGTCTGGAGGACCTTCCAACTCTTGGTTTCTGCTGCCACATTGATACGGCTTGGCAGTCTTGGGGCAATCCCGTTCACCCTCAGGTAGTCATATATGAGGGCGGCAAGCTGGTAGTTGGTTCTGATCGTGAGGGTAGAGAGGTCTACATTAGCCCAGAGACTAATCCTCAGCTAGAGCACATGGTTGGCTGGCAGCTTGTTACCACTGACGGCACATCGCTGCTTGGTGGCGATGACAAGGCCGGCATTGCTATGCTGGTCAGCTTACTTGCTCGCTACAAGGAGCATCCAGAGCTCAAGCATCCACGTATTGCGCTTGCGTTTGTTCCTGATGAGGAGATTGGCCACGGCGCTGCTCTTCTGGATCTTGACGCTTTTGGCGCAGCTTATGGCTATACCATTGACGGCGGTCCCTTTGGTGAGTTCTGTTACGAGACGTTCAATGCCGCTGAGGTGTTTGTGCGTGCTCACGGACTTTCGGTTCACACAGGTACCGCAAAAGGTCAGATGATCAATGCATCTGAGGCAATCATGCGCTTCCACGAGCTGCTTCCACCTGCGGAGCGTCCTGAGTTCACCGAGGGCTATGACGGCTTCTTCTATCTGGAGCGCGTCAATGGTGATTGCGAGTCTGCTCGCGCCGATTACATTATTCGTGACCACGACCAGGCAAAGGTTGAGCGCCGCAAGCAGTTGATGGTTGACGCTGCAGCGTATGTAAACAGGCAGATTGGCTCCGAGGTACTCTCTGTTGAGATTCACGATCAGTATCACAACTTGGCTGACATTGTCTTGAAGCCTGAGTATGCGCACTTAATTGAGAATGCTCGTACTGCATACGAGAAGGTCGGCGTAGAGATGACCTGCATTCCAATGCGCGGCGGCACTGACGGATCCCAGCTTTCCTTTAGAGGATTCCCATGCGCTAATCTATCTGCTTGCTACTACAATGCTCACGGCGTCAGAGAGTTTGTTCCTGTCCCAGAGCTTGAGGGCATGGTTGACATGCTTGAGCACCTGGTAGAGCTCTACACTCATCCACAAAACTAGGAGATTTTTATGACTCATTTTGAGACTGATACACAGTATTTGATTGACACTACAAAGAAACTTGTTGAGTGCGATAGTCCTGTTGGCTACTATGAGCGCATTCACGAGCTGCTTCGTGAGCTTGTCGCTGAGGCAGGCTATGAGCTTCAAATTGACAATAAGGCTACTGCATACGTCCTGGTAGAAGGCAAGGATACCAGCAAGACTGTTGGCGTTAATGCCCACCTTGATACCATTGGTCTAATTGTCCGAGGCTTCAACTCAGACGGTACGCTGCGCGTTCGTCAGCTGGGTGGCATCAACTACCACAGCATTGAGGGCGAGACCTGCCACGTTGTCTGTAGAGACGGCTCCGTTGTTGACGGCCAGGTAATCTGCAACCACCACTCCGTTCACGTCTTTGAAGACGCTAGAACCATGGAGCGCACCGAGGACAACATGTCCATCTCGCTTATCGCTGACGTTTCTTCTGCAGAGGAAGCTCGTGCGCTGGGCGTCTCTGAGGGCGCGGTTGTTGCTATTGACCCACACTTTGAGATGTATGACAACGGCTATATGGTTTCTCGCTTTATTGACGATAAGGCTTGTGTTGCAGCGCAGCTTCATACGCTCCGTTGGCTTGCACAGTCTGGCGAGAAACCCCTCTATAACACCTTGTTTGCATTCCCCATGTACGAGGAGATTGGTCACGGCGGCGCATTCTTGCCTGTTGAGGTAGATGAATACGTATCGCTGGACATTACCCTCATTGGCCCAGACTACAATTCAAATGAACACCACGTAGGCATCATTGTTTCTGATATTCGCTCGCCTTACGATTGGGAAGTTTCCAACAAGCTTATTGCGTGCGCGCAGGAGGTTGTTGAGCCAGAAAAGTGGAATCAGCAGGTTGCCTTCCACTTCTCGACTGATGCTAACGCTGCATATTTCTCCGGCAATGATCTTAAGAGTGGCGCATTTGGTCCAGCATGTCTCAACACTCACGGTCGCGAGCGCTGCCACATCGATGCAATTATCGGCACCGAGAACCTGTGCCGCGCGTACGTCCTTGGATATGGCGAGAAGAACTAGTTCTTCTCGCCATGGGTACAGCTTGCTCTTATGGATGTATCAAAGAGTTTGCAAGATATGCTGTATATCGTATGAATTTGGCTGTAGACGTGATAAGGTAGCCGTAGTTAACTTTTCGAGTCAGGAGTGATTCATGGATAGACGTTCGTTCCTTAAGCTTGCAGGTCTTATTCCAGCTACAGCACTATTTGGCTGCAAGGGAACAGACCAAGAGAAGTCTCAGGACGCCACAAAAGATGAGGCTAAGAAATCTGATCCCGTTGCGGTAAAAGTTGCAACGCTCAAAGGACCTACTGCCATGGGCTTGGTTAAGTTCATGAGCGAGGTTGAGGCGCAAAACATTACCGATAACAACTACTCGTTTGAGATTTTGGATGCTCCTGATCAGGTAGTTGCTAAGGTTGCTCAGGGTGACGTTGACGTTGCCTCTATTCCTGCAAACCTTGCAGCTACGCTCTTTAACAAGACCAAAGGCGCCTATAAGGTAGCTTGTCTTAACGTGCTGAATGTTCTCTACATTGTTGAGACAGGGAGCGCTATCTCTAAGCTTACTGACCTCAAGGGAAAGACGCTCTACGCTTCTGGTAAGGGTGCTGTTCCAGAGTACACATTGTCCTACCTGTTGAGCAAAAATGGCATGACACTTGGTGAGGACGTCCAGGTAGAGTGGAAGAGCGAGCATACCGAGTGTGTTGCTGCTCTAGCTCAAGACCCAGAGGGAATTGCGCTGCTCCCACAGCCTTTTGTTACGGTGGCACAAACCAAGAATAGCCAGATTCGCGTTGCAATTGACCTTGGCGCTGAGTGGGAGGCTGTCAATCCTCAGAGCAAGTTGATTGCCGGCGTAACTATTATTTCTTCAAAGCTCATTTCAGATTCTCCAGATGCGGTAACGGCGCTGCTTTCTCACTACAAAGACTCTGTTGCATTTGCGGTTGATCATCCAGACGATGCAGCCACACTTGTGGGTAAATACGGTATTGTTCCAGAGCCTATTGCTAAGGTTGCGCTGCCTAAGTGTAATATTACGTATATTGATGGCGCAGATATGAAGAGCGCGCTTTCAAGTTACTTAGGCATTCTGGCTGAAGCTAATCCTCAGTCAGTAGGCGGACAGGTTCCTGGAGACGATTTCTACTTTGGCGCATAATCCGCACATAAACGATAGTATTTCTGCCCGAGGTGGCGCCGAGAAAGGCGCTGCCTCGGCAGATTTTTCTGCCGAGAAAAACGGTCGGGCTCAAAGTGCGGGTCAGACCCAAGGTGCGGGCCGCGTGCAAGGCAAACCGACTGCGCGCAAAGTTGCTTCTAACTGGGGTGTCCGTTTAGGAGCTCTGGCATTCTGGCTTGCCGTATGGCAGGTAGCTGCAGTTGTCATCAACCAAGATATTGTTTTAACTTCACCTATTCAGACTATCCAGACGCTTTTCTCGCTAGCTCAACTACGCGAATTTTGGATCTCTATTGGTCTTTCTCTTTTACGCATTTTTGCTGGTGGAGCCCTTGCTTTTACCGTTGGCTCCGTGCTGGCATTTTTGAGTTTTAAGTACAAGCTGATCAAGATTCTTTTTGAGCCGCTGATTTCTACCATTAAATCAATTCCTGTGGCCTCGTTTGTCATCTTGCTGCTTATCTGGGTTCGCACGCCCTACCTCTCAATTTCAATTTCATTTTTGATGGCACTTCCCATCATCTACATTGCGGTACTTGAGGGACTCCTCAGCACTGACCAGCAGCTTATTGAGATGGCTGATGTGTACCAGATTCACGGATGGCAACGTATTAAGGCAATTTATTTGTCGCAGCTTATGCCTTCGCTTAAGACAGCTACCTCACTTGCCATGGGATTTTGCTGGAAGTCGGGAATTGCTGCCGAGGTCATTGGCCTTCCCGCATTCTCCATTGGCGAGCACCTCTATAACGCTAAAGTGTATTTGGATACGCCAGCCCTTTTTGCGTGGACGCTTGTGGTTATTGTGATGAGCGCACTTGGCGAGAAGATCGTGATGCGGTTAGTTTCATGGGCTTCTGCAAGGTTAGAAAAGAGCTGCTCATGAGTATGAACACAACTAATTGTACCGATGCAACCGAACAGTTGCTTGAGGTAAAAAACATCACTAAATCGTTTGGTAATACGGTTGTGCTTGATGGCTTTTCCTACAAGTTTGAGAGGGGAGTGTACGTACTCTCTGAGCCCTCTGGAGCAGGTAAAACAACACTTCTTCGTATTCTTTGTGGTCTTGAAGTGGCTGATTCAGGCACAGTGCTTAAATCGCCTGACACTAAAACGGTCATGATGTTTCAGGAAGATAGACTGCTAGAAAACTTGAGCGTTATGGCAAATATCATGCTTGCTATACAGTTGCACTCAAAGGAGCAAAAACTAAGCGCCCGAAAGCGTATTAAAGAGGCGCTTTGTGGGGTTGGACTGGAAGGAACAGAAAACAAGCCTGTTTCTGAGCTTTCCGGTGGTCAAAAGAGACGCGTTGCTCTTTTACGTACACTCTTTGCAGATGCAGACATCTTGCTCTTTGATGAGCCGCTCAAGGGATTAGATGAAGCGCTTAAGCAGCAGGTTATTGCCTCTGTCAAACCGTTCATTGAATCAAAAGTTGTAATTTGGGTAACTCATACTCCTGAAGAAGTAAAACTGCTAGGCTCTTATACAGCATTGCAGTTATAGGAGTGAACTACATGTACAAGGTAATTCTCGCAGGCGGAATGGCGTCTGGTAAATCAACTGTTTCTAAAATGTTTGAAGCAGCAGGTGGTCTGCGCTTTGACCTTGATGAGGTTTCTCGTAGACTTCTGAGACCTGGATGTGAGTGTACGTATCGTGTGGCAGAGGCTTTTGGAAACGATTTGTTGGACCCCGTTACTCATGAGATTAATAGGCGAGAGCTTGGTCGTAGGGCTTTTGCCACCAGTGAATCAGTTGAGCTCTTAGAAGACCTAGAGATGCCTTTTATCAGGGAATATATGCGTCAATTCCTTACAAAAGAGGCTCCTGCTGCAGATGCTCAGTTCTGCTTTGTAGAGGTTCCGTTGCTTGACCGCGTTGAAGACTTGCTTGAGCTGGTTGATGAGGTTGTCGTTGTTGTAGCGCCTTTGGAACTGAGAGCAGAACGTGCTGAACAGCGAGGATCTTCTCGCCAAGAGTTTGAGCAGCGTATAGCGCATCAGCCTTCCGATACGTATTTGCGTAATCAGGCGGATACAGTGTTTGTAAACTCTGAAGGCCTCGATGATCTTAAAGCACAGGTAGAGCTTTGGTTAAACGCTCGGTTTAACCAGCATTCAGAGCAATAAGTTATAGCTTACGTGCGCGGCCTCTAGAAGGGCGTCCTCAGTGAACTCTCTACCTTGGCAGCTGCATCGTCAAAGGTAATTTCAAGGCAGTTCTTGAGCATGTTTTGGCCAACACAATAAATGCCATCGTTAACACAAGCGCTGCCAATAGCAACTGCCTTGTTAAACACAGCTTTCTGGTCAAAGACAGGAACACTATTTTGCTTAAGGAACGAGAAGACTTCTTGAGGGGTATCTAGTTTTTTAACAGAAGAGTCTGCCTTGAGAAGGTCTTCAAGCTCTTCTTTTGCAGGTTGGGCAACACTGCCGCCGATAATTATTGCCATTTGATAGCAGGCGGCACAAAGGTCAGAGCGTCCTAGCTTCCACTCCATATAGGCCAGGCGATAGTACACCAGAGCAACATCTGAGCTAGAAAAAATGTGTGCGATAAGGTCTTTGAGCAGCTTTGCAGCCTCAAAAACTTTTGACTGATCCTCTAATGTTCTTACCAATAGCAGTGTTGCATCAATTCCCAAAGGAGAAATTCTATGGGCTTCTTGTGCATAGCGTTCTGCTTTTTCTGGCTGTTCAAGCAGGTTGTAGGCGCGAGCCATTCTTGCTAAAGACATAAAGTACGTATCTGGAATAAGCACCAGTTTTCTTGGCTCATTTGGGAATGCAAGGTTATAAGCTACGCGCTCTGAGAGGGAATCAAAATACCTGTAAATAGAATCTGAATCGTCCAGGTACAGGCCCATATCAAGGGTTGGTGAAACCTGAGACTCAAGCTCTGCAAGTGTCTTTTCTAGAGCGTCTGGGTCTGGCTCTCCGTCCATGATGTTATTTATGGATTGAAGTGTTTTCTGCAAAGGCGAACCAAAGAGGAATTTCTCGGCCATAGACCTCCTGTCCGAGAAATCAATAGTGCCCTCAACCAGGCCATGGATGACTCTATCAAAGCCTTCAATGGCATAAATATCAGAAGTTGAAGCTTTTGCTTCCTCAAATTTTCCAACTGCATCTGCGGTAGAAGCATCTTTTGGAATGTTGTTGAGAGTAGTATTCCAAAGCCTAATGCGGCGGGATGCCTCAGAGTATCCAAGATCGCTTACTTTTTGAGCTCCACAAACAGCGGTAACTGCTGGTGAACAAGGACGATCAGACAAATCTGGCATTTCAAAGAAGCTACGAGGAGAAACCCACTCGTCCGTTTGCTTCATAAAAGGCTCAACCTCGCTAAACCAACCTTCAGAGTCAAAAGAAACTCTGAGCGCTGGATCTTGTGGGAAGCTGTTGCCGTCAATTTGAGTGTTTGCTGCAGTAGGCAGCAGGCGAGCAAGTGCAGCCTCGTTTAAGTCCATAGATAGGACAATACGCTCTTCTCCGCGCAAGCTGCCATTGATGCAGACGCGAGAGATTTTGCAGCTCTGAAGTGCCATACGAGCCACGCAAAGAGAAGCACGTAGTGCGTAAGCGCGTGCTGCTGCAATTTGCTCTGACTTTTCTGCAGATAAGAAGCTAAAGCAGCGAGGACGAGCTACAAAGAACTCAAATACCAAAATATCAAGTTGTGGATTGTAGGAGAAGTTGTACACCATCCTAAAAGGGAATGGCGTGTTCTCAACATAGTTGGCAAACCAGAGACGCTTCATCCAGTCTGAGCTGCCATCAGCGTTACCGCTGAAAGGAGCAACTTGCTCAGAAAGAGAAGCTGACTTGGGCACGAGACTTGCTACCTGCGAGAGGGTAGTACGAACAAGCTGAAGATCTGTCTCAGAAGCATGTGTATTCTTTAGGGCTTCAACATCTTGTGAAATGTTGAGGATTGCTTCTGTTGCAATAAAAGCATCGTACTCTTCTGGTGCGCACTCCAGTGTGTTAGCGTTGAACCACCAGCGACCCGTTCTGTCTAGCTTATGAACATCGCCCTTGGGCAGATTGGTATTCTCGAGATTTTTAGAGCGCATCAGCATCTCTTGAAGACCAGCCTCTGCAATCTGATTGTTTGCAATAAGGTCTTTAAGAGCGGCAATGACATTATTTGAGCGCAGCAAAATCTTCTCTAGGGTAGAACCCTGAGGTTGCTTTGAAGCTTTATTTAGCGAGAAAAGATCTGAGACGCCCAAGGTATCTCCTTTATCTGATGTAACTTATTTATTTAAATGCTAGTTTAACGCATATAGGTAATGTATTTATTACCCGTCACACTTTGAAACTATACTGCAATTTATAAATAGTATAGAACAAGTGTTTCAGTTTTGAGAAGTGGGGTATACTACTTTCACAAGAAAAGGAGAATCTCATGGATGCATCTCGTTCTGCGGACAATCACAAAGAATTTATTGGCGCTGAACTGCGCCGATTTGGACGTGAAGCAGGAGAAGAGAAGCTTCAGGTAGTATCTCCTTTTGAACCCGCAGGTGATCAGCCACAGGCAATAGAAAAGCTTGCCCAAGGAATTGAAGGCGGGCTCAGGTACCAGACGCTCTTAGGTGTTACGGGTTCGGGTAAGACCTTCTCTATGGCTAAAACTATCGAGAAGCTCAACCGCCCCACGCTTATTATGGAGCCCAACAAAACACTAGCTGCACAGGTTGCTTCAGAGATGAAGGAGCTCTTTCCTAACAACGCTGTTGTGTACTTTGTCTCGTACTATGACTACTACCAGCCAGAGGCATATGTTCCGCAGTCTGATACATACATAGAAAAAGATGCTTCCATCAACGAAGAGGTTGAGAAGCTCCGTCACCAGGCAACTTCATCGCTTTTGTCTAGGCGTGATGTCATTGTTGTAGCATCTGTATCGTGTATTTACGGTATTGGTAGTCCTCAAGACTATGCAGGTCTTGCTCCTAATGTAGATAAATCCGTTCCTCTTGAGCGTGATGATTTTATTAAAGATCTTATTGATGTCCAGTACGATAGAAATGATTATGACCTGCAGCGCGGTATGTTTAGGGTTCGTGGAGACGTTGTTGATGTATTCCCACCGTATGCAGAAAATCCGCTGCGTATTGAGTTCTTTGGTGATGAAGTAGAAAGTATTTCAGAGGTTAGCAATGTAACGGGAGAAGTACTGAGAGAGTTTGATGCTATTCCAATTTGGCCAGCATCTCACTACGTTACTGAGCGTCCAAAGATTACCCATGCTCTTACAACCATCTCGGAAGAGATGGAAGCTCGTGTTAAAGAGCTTAAAGAAAACGATAAATTGCTAGAAGCTCAGCGTCTTGCTCAGAGGACAAACTATGATCTAGAGATGCTTGAGACCATGGGTTATTGCAATGGTATTGAGAACTACTCGCGCCATTTGGATGGGCGTGCTCCCGGTGAGCCTCCCTATACGCTCATTGATTATTTCCCTAAAGACATGATTTGCATCATTGATGAGTCACACGTTACGGTTCCTCAAATAAGAGGTATGTATGAGGGTGATAGGTCTCGTAAGGTTACGCTGGTAGATCACGGATTTAGACTTCCTTCTGCACTTGATAACAGACCGCTCAGATTTGACGAGTTTGAAGGACGCATTCCACAGTTTATTTACGTCTCTGCAACTCCTGGAGACTACGAAGAGACGGTTGCCCAACAACAGGTTGAGCAGATTATTCGTCCAACTGGCCTCCTAGATCCAAAGATTGATGTCAGACCAGTAAGGGGTCAGATTGATGATCTTATTTCAGAGGTCAAAGAGAGAGTGGCAAAAAAAGAGCGCGTTCTTGTTACTACGCTCACTAAAAGAATGGCAGAAGATCTTACAGATCACCTGTTAGACGAGGGTATTAAAGTCAACTACATGCATTCGGATACTGCCACGCTTGACCGTGTAGAAATTATTAGAGATTTGCGTCAGGGAAAAATTGACGTGCTTGTTGGAATCAACCTTTTGCGAGAAGGCCTTGATATTCCAGAGGTTTCTCTCGTAGCTATTCTTGATGCAGATAAAGAAGGCTTCTTAAGAAACAGAAGGTCTCTTATTCAGACTATGGGTAGAGCGGCAAGAAACGCTTCTGGCCAGGTCATTATGTATGCCGATAAAATCACTGATTCTATGCGCATTGCCATTGATGAAACAAAAAGGCGTCGAGAGCTTCAGGAAGCGTTTAACAAAGAGCACGGTATTGTACCTAAGACCGTTAAGAAATCTATTACGGATATTGCAGGCTTTATTGCTGAAGCTTCAGAGAACGTTGATAAACGCAAGCGCAAAAACGGAGAGTTCTATACCGCCTCCGATGACGAAGATTCGCTTGAAGAACAGCAAGAATCAATTCTTGAGATGCCTGCAGAATTGCTTGCTGAAGAGCTTCAAAATCTTCCGCGCTCAGAGGTTGAGGCTATGCTTTCTGGTATGGAAGCAGAGATGGCAGAAGCTTCTGCGTCAATGGATTATGAGCATGCAGCAGAGCTCAGAGATCAGATTGTAGCCATTAGAAGTCAGCTTGAAGGCACTACATCAGATGATGTTATCAAGAGGCTTAAAACAGGAGCTAGAAAGGGCAGTGCTCACGCAACTCGCAGACGTTATAGAGGCAAGCACTAAGCGTTGTTGTAGTGCTCTACTACAAGCTCAGCCATTCTAATGCCATCTGCAGCAGCACTCATAATGCCACCCGCATAGCCAGCACCTTCACCTACAGGCCATATTCCTGGTGTGTTAATGCTTTGTCCTGTTTCATCGCGGGTAATTCTTACGGGAGAGCTTGACCGTGTTTCAACACCCGTAAGCACAGCGTCGGGATGCGCAAAGCCATGAAGCTTTTTATCCATGACCGGAAGGGCTTCTCGCAAGGTTTGTAAGACGTAGGGTGGAAGACAGTCTTCAAGCGAGGTCCAGGTAACACCACGTGGATACGTTGGTTTTATCGAACGAGGTCCAGTAGAAGCTTTCTTGTTTAAGAAGTCGCCTACAAGCTGAGCAGGGGCAACATAAGCTCCGCCGCCCGCTTTAAAGGCCGCTTGCTCGCAAGAACGTTGCAGCTCAATGCCAGCAAGTACGTCGTCTCCTGGTAGATCTTCTGGATAGACGTTAGCTAACAGGCCTGAGTTGGCATTTTTGCCTGCACGGTCAGACAGGCTCATGCCGTTTGTAACTACGCCGTCCTTCTCGCTAGCTGCAGATACAACATAGCCACCAGGACACATGCAGAATGAGAAAGCACTCCTACCAGAGGGAAGATGAACAGAAAGCTTGTAAGGGGCCGCTCCAAGTACGGGATTGGTTGCCTCGGGACCGTACAACGATTTATTGATTTGAGACTGAAGATGCTCAATTCGCACACCCATAGCAAAGGTTTTTCTCTCCATAGAAATACCTTTGTCTTTGAGCATGACATACGTGTCTCTACTTGAGTGACCAGTCGCAAGAATCATTGTGCGAGTCTTTATGGTTTCAGTTTGAGTTGAGCCGTCTGGATTGGTCTTCTCAACCTGAATTGCAGAAAGAGAGCCATCTGAGGCTCGCTCTAGGGAGGCGAGTTTTGTCCTAAATGCAACGGCTCCACCCGCCTCTTCAATCATTGTGACAATGTTGGTCACAACAGTGGGAAGAACATCGCTTCCTACGTGGGGTTTTGCGTCCCATAAAATATTTTTCTGTGCGCCTGCTTTTACAAAAGTCTCAAGAATAAAGCGGTGAGAAGCACTTTTGGTACCCGTGTTGAGCTTGCCGTCAGAGAATGTACCAGCACCACCAAGACCAAATTGGATGTTGCTCTCAATATCGAGCTGACCCGTTTGGTTGTGATGCTCTACCGCCGCAGTTCTTCGTGCTGCATCATCTCCGCGCTCAATAAGCAGGGGATTGAGGCCAGCCTTGGCAAGCGTAAGCGCACAGAACAAGCCTGCACATCCTGCTCCTACAACAACGGGACGATTCTCTAAGGGAGCAGGTTGCTTCGCTTTGGGAAGCGTAAAAGTATTTGGCTCTGCAAGCTTGATATGCTTTGCTGCAGGCCTACCTTGAATCCTGTTCAGAAGTTTTTGTTCCGCTGCAGGTCCACCTTTAAGAGTTACGTGGTAGGTGAGAATAAGAACAATATCGTTTCTTTTACGTGCATCAATTGAGCGTTTATGCAGCTCGTATGAGGTAACTTCATCCGCAGAGACTCGGAGAGTGCGAAGGAGCGCGTCAAACCCTACCTTTGATTCTTTAGTAGGATGCTTACGAAGAGGTGCAACATGAACTTTAATGTTTGATACTTCCAGCATGTTAGTTGTCCTCTTTCAGTGATTCGTAATTCTGACCAGCGCTTTTCGCGGCAGCCAGACCGGCAACCATACCGCTCTTCCACGCCCACGAGAGGTTAAATCCTCCACATTGAGCATCAATGTCAAGAGCTTCTCCAGCGATAAACAGACCAGGAATGTCATGCGCTTCAAGAGTGATTGAGTCTACTTGATTGATGGAAATTCCACCAATACAGACCTGAGGGACAACTTTGGAAGACGTACCCGTAACGGTAAAGGCCATTTTGTGAGCCTTGGCAACTGTGGCTTCAACTGAGTCATGAGCACCCAGGTAAGTAGCAATCTGTGGGTCGAGAAGACCGTCGGTGGTGTGAGCTTCTACAGCTGCTGCAACTTCCTCTTCCGTAAGCTGGGGGAGAAGGTCAATCTCAAGCACATCACCAGGCAGGGCTGTGCGAGACAAGTTGAAAATCATGATGCCCGAGAGTCCAAATGACCTAAAAAGAAGCTCACCAGATTCCTGTTTGAGCACAGCTCCGTCTCTTAAAAGAGCTGCGTGTGCTCGAACGCGCTTTCCATCAAGGCTTGTTGGGGGCTCAGGCTTGCAGGTGAGTGCACAAAGTCCCGGTCGCAGTGAGGTGGTCTGCAAGTCAAGGCTCTCTGCAAGATTTGTGGTTGTGAGCCCGCCAGTAGCTAGGATTACTGTTGATGCGTGGACCTTGTAGGTTTTCTCGCCAGCAAAGCATTCTTGAAAGGTAACGGTGAAGCCATTGTGCTGGGGTTTTACCGAAGTGACTTCTCGTCCTAGGGCAAATTGCACGCCAGCTTTTTGGGCACGTCTGAGCAACAGTGACTGGATGGAGCTTGCTTGCCTGGTAAGCGGGTACATTCTGCCCTCGTCTTCAGTTGCCCACGCAAGACCGCTGGATCTAAAGAAAGAGAGAATGTCTGCAAGGAAGGTGTCCTTATCTCTGCAAACGGCCTGAATAAACTCTGGATGAGAGAAATTCTCAAAGCTCAAATCTGCATTGGTAAAGTTACAACGACCTCCGCCTGTTGCCAGGATAGTTCTGCCACTCTCTAGCGCTTTTTCAAAGACGATAACGTGCTTATTGGCACCAAGAGCCTCAGCAGCAGTGATGGCAGCGCAGAGTCCTGCTGCGCCGCCACCTAGAATTGCTACATCAATGTTGTCTGGCACCATGAACGCCTGAGCTTGCTTAATACGCTGAGCCTGTGCTGCTTGTCGTTCTTTAATGCGCGTTGTTTGAGCCATAGTAAGAATTACCTTTTGTGTTGTGTAAGCACCAGCTTCTGGGACTTACAGGTCAAGAACGCTTTGTGTAGCGTCAGGAACAAGGCCTTCAGGAAGCTCGGTACTAAAGGTTCCCTTATCGGCAATCTGCGCAAAGGTTGCATCCATAGGAAGCTGTCCTAAAGGCTTGAGGTTAAATGCCGCTGCAGTCTCGGCAAGCTTTGATGGACCGTAAGGTTCAATGCGCTCATCACAGTGAGGACAGGTGATGTATGCCATATTCTCAATCAAACCAAGCACAGGTACATGCATCATTTCTGCCATGCGAACTGCCTTGCCCACAACCATCTGGACCAGATCTTGTGGAGAAGAAACAATTACAACGCCCTCAACAGGAAGGGACTGGAATACCGTCAGCGCAACATCGCCTGTTCCTGGAGGCATATCAATAAGCAGGTAATCCAGGTCACCCCAGTTGCACTGGCTGTAGAACTGCTGAATAGCACCAGCAACAACAGGGCCTCTCCAGAGAACAGGATCGGTTTCGTTTTGAAGCACCAGGTTAGCGCTCATAATCTTGATACCGTTTGCGTCCTCGATAGGAATAAGCTGCTCTTCAACGCCGTAAGAGCGCTCATCAGAGATGCCAAACATACGAGGAATTGAAGGTCCGGTAATATCGCCGTCAAGAATACCAACACGCTTACCTGCGCGAGCAAGGTTAGTAGCAAGAATGCCGGTGACAAAGGACTTACCAACACCACCTTTGCCAGAAACAACGCCAATAACGTGCTTAACGCTTGAGTGTTGATTGAGTTCAAAGCCGGCAGGTGGCTGTGGCTCTTTCTTTTTACCGTGAAGTGCGGCGTCAATTTCTTTACGAAGCGCCTCGCGATCAATATCTACGTCTGCCATGTCTCTCCTTATGTAGCAGTTGTATGCAGTAACTACTTAATTCTACCCATAGAACTTTATGGCAAACGAGATAGCTATAATCTTTTCGGCGTACTTTAGCTGAACGTAGGAGGTTCACATGATTTTCTCGTCAATTAAGAATTTATCTGAGAATGACTTTGGTCAGAAATATATGGCTTGTGCTGCGGAGTTTCTAGCAACCCACAATCTGGACGAGCTGCCTTTGGGCAAAACAGAAATTGATGGAGATAACGTCTTTGTGAACGTCATGGAGTTTGAACCCGCTCTTCCTGGCGAGAAGGACTATGAGGCTCATAAGATTTACGCTGATATTCATGTGGTTATTTCTGGCACCGAAAGCATCGCTGTTGCCCCTCTTGAGCAGTGTGTTCTTAAGGGTGAATTTAATTTTGATGCTGATTTTGGTGCTTACACCAATCCTGGAGAAGAGACATGGGTTACCTTGCACGCAGGTGATTTTCTGGTGACACCTCCATCTGATGCTCACAAGCCAGGCTGTACGCTGGAGAAATCTGGCTCAAAGCTCAAAAAAGCTGTGATGAAGGTTCGCATTAAATAGGGAAGCGCGCTTGCCGTGTTTTGGCGGCACTATCTTGGGTATACTAGAACATCAGTACGCACAAATCACATCTGTGTACTGATGTTGTTTTCTGTTGTTTGGCAATTGGCGCATAAAAGAAATACGCATGTCAAACTGGTTATGTGAGGAACTATGGCTTCAAGCAAAATTGCTATCCGTGGTGCACGAGAGCACAACCTGCAAGATATTGATATTGATATCCCTCGTGATCAGCTGGTAGTTATTACGGGACTTTCTGGTTCGGGCAAGTCAAGTCTTGCCTTTGACACCATTTACGCAGAGGGACAGCGCCGCTACGTTGAGTCCTTGTCCAGCTATGCCCGTCAGTTCTTGGGACAGATGGATAAGCCAGACCTTGACTCTATTGATGGCCTTTCTCCAGCGGTGTCTATTGACCAGAAGACCACTTCCAGAAATCCTCGCTCTACCGTCGGTACCGTTACAGAAATCTACGATTATCTGCGTCTTTTGTATGCTCGCATGGGTACTCCTCACTGCCCTGAGTGCGGTCGCGTTATTGAGCGCCAGACAACAGATCAGGTTGCCGATAAAATCCTCGAGGCTGGTCAGGGACGCAGAGCTTATGTCCTGGCTCCTGTTGTTTTGGGTCGCAAGGGCGAGTACGTCAAGCTCTTTGAAGACCTGCGCAAAGAAGGATTTTCTCGCGTTCGTGTTGACGGCGTTGTGCGTGAGCTTGATGAAGAAATCACGCTGGGTAAAACCCTCAAGCACGATATTGAGGTGGTTGTTGACCGTATTGTCATCCGTCCTGATTCTTTGGGCCGCATTGTTGAAGGCGTTGAGCAGGCAACCAAGCTTGCCCAGGGCAAGGTAGGCATATTGCTCCTGGCCGATAAATCCAATCCAGAGACTATGCCAGAAGAGCTCTTGCAGTACTCGCTGGCGCTTGCTTGTCCTATTCACGGTCACTCTATGGATGACCTGCAGCCTCGTGATTTCTCCTTCAACGCTCCTTACGGCGCCTGTCCTGACTGCGACGGCCTAGGAACTCGTAAAATTATTGATGCTGCGGCACTCATTGCTGATCCAAAGCTGTCCGTATCAGAGGGCGTTTTTGGAAGCCTCTTTGGCCACTCCAATTACTATCCTCAGATTTTGTCTGCAGTCTGCAAGCATTTTGACGTGTCTGATACAACACCTTGGAACAAGCTGCCTAAGAAGGTGCAAGACGCCCTTCTCGGTGGTCTTGGTTCAACTAAGATTCGCGTTGACTACAAGACGCGCGACGGCCGCAATACGCACTGGTTTACTACGTTCTCTGGCGTCAGAAAGATTCTTTTTGACAAGTATCAAGAGACCACGTCAGAAAATATGAAGACGCATCTTGAGAAGTACATTCGCGAGATGCCTTGTACAACCTGCCACGGAGCTCGCTTAAAGCCAGAAATTCTTTCTGTCACCGTTGGCGAGAAGAACATCTGGGAGGTTTGTGAACTCTCTTGTAAGGAGTCACTGGAGTTCTTCAAGCAGCTGACTATTACTGACCGTCAGAAGGTTATTGCAGGTCCTATCGTCAAAGAGATCGTGGCAAGGCTACAGTTCTTGGTAAACGTTGGCTTGGATTACCTCACGCTTTCTCGTGCAGCAGCATCGCTTTCTGGTGGAGAAGCCCAGCGTATTCGCCTGGCAACTCAGATTGGCGCTGGCCTTATGGGCGTTCTCTACATTCTGGACGAGCCTTCCATTGGTCTGCATCAAAGAGACAATAACCGCCTCATTGAGACGCTCAAGCAGCTCAGAGACCGCGGTAATACCGTACTTGTTGTCGAGCACGATGAAGATACCATTCGCGCAGCTGACTACGTTATTGACATGGGTCCCGGCGCCGGTGAGCTTGGTGGTCACGTTGTTGCTGCTGGCACTCCAGAAGAGATTGTTGAAAACCCTGATTCCATCACAGGTGCGTATCTCACGGGAAAGAAGCAGATTAGGCTGCCAGAGGCTCGTCGTAAGCCTGGTCGCGGAAAAATCAAGATTACAGGAGCTAGCGCTAACAACCTTAAGAACGTTTCCGCCGCTATCGAGCTGGGCACATTGACAGTAGTCACAGGTGTTTCTGGCTCTGGTAAGTCTTCTTTGGTTACCGATACCCTTGCTCCCGCGCTTACCAATGCTGTTCAGCATTCAAAGCGTGTGGTGGGAGAGTATAAAAAGCTTGAAGGCGTCGATCTTATCGATAAGGTCATTGATATTGACCAGAGTCCTATTGGAAGAACGCCTCGTTCTAATCCAGCAACCTATATTGGCCTTTGGGATGACCTGCGCGCATTGTATGCTTCAGTCCCAGAGTCTCGTGCTCGTGGTTACTCAGCTGGTCGTTTCTCGTTTAACGTCCAGGGAGGCCGCTGCGAGGCTTGTAAGGGCGACGGCCAGATCAAGATTGAGATGAACTTCCTGCCTGACGTCTACGTTCCTTGCGAGGTCTGCCATGGCAAGCGCTATAACCGCGAGACGCTCGAGATTCTCTATCACGGCAAGTCTGTCTCCGACGTGCTTGACATGACGGTTCATGAGGCGCTAGCGTTCTTTGCAAATATTCCTCGCATTAAGAACAAGCTGCAGACTCTCCACGATGTTGGTCTTGGCTACATTCACCTTGGTCAACCAGCAACTACGCTTTCTGGTGGCGAGGCGCAGCGCGTTAAGCTTGCAAAAGAGCTTCACCGTCAGCAGACTGGTAAAACTCTTTATATTCTGGACGAGCCAACAACTGGCCTTCATTTTGAGGATGTCAGACAGCTTATTGTTGTTCTTGAGCGTCTTGTTGATGCGGGCAACACCGTTCTTGTTATTGAGCACAACCTGGATGTCATTAAGATGGCTGATCGCATTATTGACATGGGTCCAGAGGGTGGCGACGGCGGAGGAACGGTAGTTGTTTCCGGTACGCCAGAAAAGGTTGCGGCAACTCCAGAAAGTCACACCGGCAAGTTCCTCAAAGAGATTCTAGACCGTGATAATGCACGTCTAGCTGCAGAGAAAAAAGCTCAGAAGAAGCGCGCATAACATGGCGAGAAAAACAGCAAAGGTTCAAAAGACAAATGCCATGAGGGAGCTTGATGCTGCCGGCATTGCTTACGAGCTCCAATCTTACGAGGTGGACGAAGACGTTCCTTCTGGTGAGTTGGGAACTCATATTGCAGAGATGCTTGGAGAAGATCCAGACGCTGCGTTCAAAACACTTGTCTGCGTGTCTTCAAGCGGAGAGCATGTGGTGTGCTGCATTCCTGTAGATCAAGAGCTTGATCTTAAGAAGGCTGCAGCAGCATCCGGTCAAAAGAACCTTTCCATGCTGCCTGTTAAAGAGCTTGAGGGTTTAACGGGTTATGTGCGTGGTGGCTGCACTCCCGTTGGTATGAAAAAGCAGTTTCCCACTATAATTGACGAGACCGCTCAGCTTTTTGAGCTCATCCATATCTCTGGTGGAAAACGCGGACTCAGTTTGACGCTTTCTCCAGAAGATTTAGCTTCATTTGTATCGGCTACGTTTGCAGATATTGTTCGCGAGGTGCACTAGTGGCATATCAGCCCAAACATATGCGACTTTCAGCAGAGTCTTCTGATGGAACCTTATCTGAAGAAACTCTGAGCAAGGCTCTTGATCAGACCTTTGAAGAGCCTCCTGTAGTGGACACCATTGTTGTTCCAGAGACGTTTCATCAACCAATTGAGGATGAAGCCTTTGAGCAGATTGTAAGTCAGAAGCTCGAGGAAGTTGCTGCTGAAGAGGATGACTCTGGGGCAGATAACAGCTCTGTGTCAGACGGCAACTTCGACGCAGGTAATTCTTATAGTGAAGAGGCTTCTTCTGATGAAGAGGATGCTTCTAAGCAGAAAGATTTGAGCCGTTCTACTTCTATGATGAGCGTGCTTGTTCTGATTAGTCGTATCACGGGCTTCTTAAGAACCTGGGCTCAGGCATTTGCTATGGGTGCAACTGTTCTTGCAAGCTGCTATTCCATTGCAAACACCCTTCCTGACCAGCTCTATGAGCTTGTTGGTGCAGGAATGCTCACTACAGCTTTCTTGCCGGTATATCTCTCTATTAAGAAAAAGGTTGGACAGGATGAGGCAAACGCCTATACCTCCAACCTGCTTTCCATTGTTGTTGTCGCAACAGGTCTTGTTGCCGTTTTAGGTTTCTTCTTTGCCGCAGAAGTGGTGTATACACAGTCCTTCTCGGCAGGTGCTGATTTTGATCCAACGCTGGCAGTGTACTTCTTTAGGTTCTTTGTCATCGAGGTTATGCTGTATTGCTTCTCCACCATTTTCTCTGGTGTTTTGAATGCAGAGCGAGACTACCTCTGGCCAGCTGCGGCTCCTATTTTTAATAACTTTGTGACTACGGCATCGTTCTTTGCGTATGCTTTCTTGGTCAACACTAATCCTGAGCTGGGTCTTCTTATTCTTGCGCTGGGAAATCCTCTGGGCGTTTTGATTCAGGTTCTGATTCAGGTACCGTCACTTAAGCGCAAGGGGATTAAGCTCTCGTGGAGAATTAACCTCAAAGACCCCGCACTTAAAGAGACGCTTAAGATTGGCGCGCCTGCTCTGATTGTTGTGGTTGCCACGTTTGTAACTATGTCGGTGCAGACAAGCTCGCAGCTCAGTGTTTCTGCATCGGGCGCTTCCGTTGCGGCGTACGCTCGTCTTTGGTACACGCTGCCATATTCCATTTTGACGGTGCCTATTACCACAGCCCTCTTTACCGAGCTGTCCGATAGCTGGGCAAAAGAGAATATGGACCAGTTCAAGAAGGACTTCAAGCACGGTATCAACCAGATTCTTTTCTTTACCGTGCCGTTCATGATGTACTTGATGATCTTCTCGATGCCTCTTGTTTCTATTATTGGAGCAAGCAAGTTCACTGAAGACCAACTGCTGTTAACCCAGCAATTCTTGATTGGCCAGTCGCTTGCTTTGCCTCTGTATGGCATTGGCATGTACCTGCAAAAAGTCTGCTCTGCTATGCGTCGTATGACGCTCTACGCTGTTTCTGCAACGCTTGGCTCTGTCGTGCAGGTTTTAGTGCTGCTGGTGGGTACTTCTCACTTTGGCATGATGTTTGTAGCAACTACTTCAGCCATCTTCTATGTGGTTATCGATACCATTATGTTGATCAGCCTGCGTAAGCACCTTGGTCAGATTGGACTTAAGTCCATGGTGTTTGCATTTGTTCGTTCAATTCTTTTTGGCCTGGCAGGATCGGCTGCAGCACTTCTTATTATGGTGGGCCTGCGCGCCGTTATTGGCGTACCAGACGGCCGAGCGCTCTATGGCGTGCTGTATTGCATCTTTGCAGGTATTCCAGCTGTTTTGGTTACCTATGGCTTGGCAATCCTCTTTAAATCACCAGAGTCCGCCATGCTTCGTTCACTGGTTTCTCGCGTAAGGTCATAGTATGGCCAGAAGCGGCGCAAAAAGCGGCAAAGATAGCTCTCAGAACAACCTTGATCCCAACTACGTGCCTTCGGGGGCGCCGGGACTTGCGCCGTCATTTTCTTCCGAGCCTTCAGATGATCTGGTATCCATCAGAGAGCAGGTTGATCAGGTGCCAACTGATCCAGGCTGTTACCTCTGGAAAGATGGGTCTGGCAAGGTTATCTATGTAGGAAAAGCTAAGAACCTGCGTGCTCGCATGAGGCAGTACGTCACACTTCAAGATGATCGAGCCAAGATTCCACTGATGATGCAGGTCGTGCGTAGTTTTGACTACATTGTGGTAGAAAACGAGCACGAAGCACTGGTGCTGGAGCGCAATCTTATCGCTCAGTATCGTCCGTACTTTAACGTGGACTTCAAAGACGATAAGAGCTATCCCTACATTGCCATTACCGAGTCAGATACCTTCCCAGCAATTAAATACACGCGCGAGAAACACAAGAAGGGTACACGCTATTTTGGTCCCTACACTGATTCTTACGCTGCTCGCCAGACTATTGAGACACTCAGAAAAGTAGTGCCTATCTGCTCCGCTACGTGCGTGGAGTGGAAACGCGCCAAGCGCCTGCTTGAAAAAGACCCTGATGGCGCGGCTGTTGCTAACTTGCTGCTGGCAAAGAAGGGGCGTCCCTGCTTTGATTACCACGTAGGCAAGGGTCCTGGCGTGTGCGTTGGCGCCATTGATACCGTTTCCTACGCAAAGAACGTCAGGCAGGTAGAAAACTTCCTCCGCGGAAATCGTTCCGAGATTGTCTCTGAGCTCAAAGACCAGATGCAAGAAGCCGCCGCTGACCTGGATTTTGAGAAGGCAGCTAGGCTCAAGTCCCGTCTGACTTCACTCTCTGATCTTGATGACCGCCAGCAAGTCACGTTTCCTACCTCAGTCAACATTGACCTCATTGGCATTTATCGAGAAGAAACTATCTCCGCTGCCTGCGTGTTTGTTGTGCGAGAAGGTCGTACCATCCGCTCAGTTGAGTTTATCCTGGACAAAGGCTTGGACGTTTCCGAGGAAGAGCTGGTTTCGGGCTTCCTAAAGCGCTACTACGACGAAACCGCTGACATTCCCGCAGAGGTTAACCTGCCCATCGATCTTCTCGACGCAGAGGTTTTGTCCGAGTGGCTGACGCAAAAACGAGGCCACAACTGCGTGCTTCACCACCCACAACGTGGCGAGAAGTTCCGTCTTCTCCAGATGGCTTCTGCTAACGCTCGTCATGCACTGATGCGCCACATGATTCGCACGGGCTATGCCGATGACCGCACTAACCAGGCACTTCTTCAGCTTGAAAGTGCACTTGCGCTTGATGCGCCGCCGCTGCGCATTGAGTGCTTTGATATCTCTACGCTTCATGGCAACTTTACTGTTGCATCTATGGTGGTCTTTACTAACGGAAAGGCTGATAAAAGCCAGTATCGCCGCTTTAAGATTCGCGCTGAGCTTGATGAAGCTAACGACTTTGTCTCAATGACAGAAGTCCTGGGCAGAAGGTATAGCCCGGAACGCATGGCAGATGAGCGCTTTGGCTCACGACCTGATTTGCTGGTAGTTGATGGTGGTAAGCCTCAGCTGACCGCCGCTATCAATCAGCTTAACGAGCTAGGCTTGGATATTCCTGTCTGCGGCCTTGCTAAGTCTGATGAGGAAGTCTTTGTGCCTTGGGACGACACGCCAATTGTGTTGCCTACAGGGTCTGCTTCTCTGTACCTTATCAAGCAAGTCCGTGATGAATCTCACCGTTTTGCGATTACCTTCCATCGTGAGCTTAGAGATAAGGCAATGACTGTCTCTATTCTGGATGAAATCCCTGGTGTAGGACCTAAACGCAAAAAAGATATCATGCGCCATTTTGGCTCTTTTAAGCGCTTAAAGGCTGCAAGTGTTGAGGACATCTCTCAGGTAAAAGGTGTTTCTGTGAACTTGGCAGAAACTATTTATGAAGAACTCAAAGCTTGGGAAGAATCTTCCATGACTGTACATGAGAAGTTAGATGCAAGGGGAGAAACTCATGAGTAAAACAGCAGACGAGAAGATCTTGGCACTGGTAAATCCTGAATACATTAAGCGTATTCCGTTCTTTGTTCGTGGACATGCAACAAGCAAGTCTTGCGAATATATTGCTCAGAAGCATCCAGAGCTATACGCTACATTTGAGGGTGAACCTAGTACTCAACAAGTTGAAGAGATGTCAAAGATTATCAACGAGCTCTTTGAGCAAAGGATGAAGAAGCACAATCTCTAAAATCAAATCAAGCAATAGAGTTATTTGTTTTTCAAATATCTAGTATGTGAAATACTTACTAGTGTTGTGTATTTTTTTGCATTTAACATTAAATTTATCCCGATAACAGAATAAAACTTTTGAGTCTTACATTCTTTTTATTTATTATTAGTTGATAAATACCTTTTTAGTGTTGGGAGGGTATTTTGAAGAATAATAAATTGCGCTTTAGCCTTATTGCTCTATTCCTAATCTTTTGTGTCTTTTTTACGCCAATCCAGGTTTTCGCAAGGGACATTCCCTTAAAGGAGGTTGAAGAGCTTACCGCTACTATAATTCCAGAGCTTCTAAGCGTGAATAATATTTCTACTGAATCAAACAGAATATGAGTTGCGAAACTACATACCTGAATATATATATTCGTCAAATGGTCTAGTTGAAAGGCCGGTAGTCTATTTCCCGGTGTATTCAAATGGAACTGTAGTTGCAAAGATTGCTGGCATTTATGATTCGATTAATAATGGATACGCCTACTGTTCTTCAATAGGGTCGGTTGAAATTGTGAACATGTTGAGTCAAGAGTGTATGTCGATATAAATGATGATTGTTTTTATACTGATGGAAACACATTTATCTCAATGACCTCAGGTGAGATATTGAGCATTAATGAGTTCGATGAAGGTGTCCAGAACATTCTAAAGGACTTCTTTTTAACGTTTGATTGGACAAGCTTATCTCTGTATAAATCAGAGTGTAATAATTCAGTATGTAGAGTTCAGAGTTTTGATTCAAATAAAGTTCTTATAAAGTTATTAAGTTATTGCAAAGGGAATAGTCTAATTTCTGAAGGATATTCGTACAGATAGCGGAATTACGTCTTGCAAAACTTAACAGTCTTTCTTTGTAGAGCTAGTTAGATTTAGTTAAGTAATCTTGAGGTGTTTTCGCTGTTTTAAGACAAGAGTCAGTTCATTTTGGGCTGACTCTTGTTTAATCTCCACAACATATCCGTAATTTCTAAAGGCAAACGGTAGTAAAACATCGGTAAACGGTAGTTGACAATAATTACTACTTATGTAGTTAGTTAAATATTTTATATATTATAGCAAGGTAAAATAATAGTAAAGCCCGCTAACTGCGGGCCTTCTTAGCTGCTATTAAGATTTATATGCAGTAAATAATACAACAAAACACGTTTTCATATTTTGAGCAGCCAATGGGCGAGAAATTAATACCGTTGGGCGAACTGTGTTCAGAGGAAATATCTTTTCTTCATATAGTTATGTAGATGTAAGCCACACAAGTGGCATTGGTGCCACGTTGTGGCAAGGAGAGTTTTTAGAAAGAGGCAGAAATGAGCGAGTTTATTAACCGTCCACTTTCGCGTCGCGGCTTCCTTGGTGGAGCAACTGTTGCAGCTGGCCTTGGTCTCACCGCTTGCGGTGGCGGACAGCAGAAGGCAGCTGAAGCTCCATCTGGAAAGGAAGGCGGCGGCACAATTACTGCTGGTACCGCTTATTCAACCCAGAACTATGATCCATCTACTACTTCATCAGCACTTGCTCTTGGTGTTAACTGGCAGGTAGTTGAGGGTCTCTATGGTCTTAACTTCCACGACTATTCCACATTCAATGAGCTTGCTACTGCTGATCCTAAGAAGGTAGACGATTACACCTTTGAGATTACCCTCCGTGACGGCGCAAAGTTCTCTGATGGTAACGAGGTAAAGGCAGATGACGTTGTTGAGTCCTTCAACCGTTCTGCTGCTAAGGGTAGCGTTTATGTTCCAATGCTTGCTCCAATTGCTTCCGTAGAGAAGAAGGATGACAAGACTGTCACCGTTAAGACTACTATTGCTAACTTCTCCCTCCTCAAGGAGCGTCTGTCCATCGTTCGCGTTGTTCCAGCAAGCAGCTCTCAGGATGAGATGAAGAAGCAGCCAGTCGGTTCTGGTCCATGGATGTACGAGTCCATCTCTGACAACACTCTTGACCTTGTTCCTAACACAAACTACAACGGCGCAACTCCTGCTAAGGACGATAAGCTCCACTATGACGTCCTTAAGGATCCAACCGCTCGTCTGACCGCTCAGCAGGACGGAACCACCCTTGCTATGGAAATGGTTCCTGCAGACGCTGTAGAACAGCTCAAGGGCGCAGGCTGCACCGTTGACGCTGTTCAGGGCTTTGGTGTCCGCTTTGCAATGTTCAACCTTGGCAAGGCTCCTTGGGACAACGTTAAGGTTCGCCAGGCATGCCTCTATGCACTTGATACAGACAAGATGCTTGCAAACGCATTCTCTGGTCAGGCTGAGATTGCTACCAGCTACCTTCCTTCTTCCTTTGCTAACTATCACAAGGCATCCACTGTCTATGCACACGATGTTGATAAGGCTAAGAAGCTCATTTCTGAGTCTGGTATCACTCCTGGTGATGTTGTTCTTCGCACCACCGATAACGAGCAGGTTAAGTCCATGGCAACTCAGGTCAAGAACGACCTCGACGCACTTGGCTTTAACGTAAGCATCGTTTCCGATACTTCTCCAGCAACCTATGCTGCAATTGACGCAGTTGACGGCTCTTGGGACATCCTGCTTGCCCCTGGCGATCCTTCCTGCTTCGGTGCAGACGTCGACCTGCTGCTCAACTGGTGGTATGGCGATAACGTCTGGATGACCAAGCGTTGCCCATGGAAGGAGTCTGCTGAGTGGACCAAGCTTCACGAGCTCATGACCAAGGCTCTTGGCCAGTCTGGTGCTGATCAGCAGTCCACTTGGAACGAGTGCTTCGACATCATCGCTGAGAACGTACCTCTGTACCCAGTTCTCTTTGCTAAGACCTTCACCGCTTCCTGGAGCGAGAAGCCAAACAGC
Source organism: Lancefieldella parvula (assembly GCA_023300185.1). Lineage (GTDB taxonomy): Bacteria > Actinomycetota > Coriobacteriia > Coriobacteriales > Atopobiaceae > Lancefieldella. Next base: position 1,100,270 of record CP097092.1, on the reverse strand, counting down.
AACGGCGTTGCTCTCAAGGGCTTCAAGGGTATCGGAACCACCGGTCTGTCCTTCATTGATGTCAACACAGTTACTGCTAGCTAATTTGTTGCCATCACGCGCTTAGCATCTCATACATTGGGGCCCGAGCGTTTTACCTATAACGCTCGGGCTCTTGTGCGCTAAATTTAGTCCTGAGGTGCACAAAGTCTCATCAAATTTTATTTGTACGGTTTGTTTTAAAGAGAGAGGGGGAGATAGTGAACAACCTATTACGTCTTATCGGACGCCGTCTTATTGCGCTGCCGATTATGGCTCTAGGCGTCACCTTTCTCGTATTCTTCCTAATGTCTTTCTCGCATGTTGATCCTGCATACAATGCCTTGGGAGAGTCTGCTTCTGCAGAAGCTATCCAGCAGTATCACATTGAGAATGGCCTTGATGATCCATGGCCTGTGAGATATGTACGTTATATCGGTGATGTTGCTCATGGAAACCTGGGTACCTATGGCACTTCTCACTATTCAGTTGCTGCAAAGAATTTCAAAGGCTCTGCCAGTAACTATGCAGTTGACCTTTATGGGTCTCTTTATTGGCGCAATAGTTTCGTTTACGTTGGGCGTTATTGCGGCTCTCTATAGAGACCAATGGCCCGATCAAATCATTCGTGTATTCTCAATCGCCGGTCTTGCAACGCCATCATTCTGGTTGGCAGTTCTTTTGATTCTGGTCTTTGCGTCTACGCTCAAGCTTTTGCCTGCCTCTGGAGCACTGCCAGATCCTACGGTAAATCTTGGCGGCTACCTTGCTCGTATGATTATGCCGGCATTTGCACTTGCGGTTCCAATGTCTGGTCAGATGACCCGTATTGTTCGTACCGCAATGGTCGAGGAGCTGGATAAGGACTACGTCCGCACTGCTCGCGGCGCTGGTATTCCAGAGAGAATCGTTATCGCAAGAAACGTACTTCGCAACGCTCTTATTACCCCTGTAACCACGCTTGGTCTGAAGATTGGTTACCTCATGGGTGGCGCCGTTGTTATTGAGGTTATTTTTAACCTTCCTGGCATGGGTACCGCTATTCTTGAGGGCATCCAGGGTAACGAGGCAATGCTTGTTCAGGGCGTTGTTGTTGTCGTTGCACTGTCCTTCATCATCATCAACATTGTTGTTGATATGTTGTACATCTTGATTAACCCACGCATTAGGACGGTGTAGTGCGATGGTACAAATTAGAAAAAAACAAGTCGAGAAGCTCGAAGAAGCTGCAGCAAAGGGTTCAACCTTTGGTGGCTTTAAGAAGATGAAGACAGCTTCCAAGATTGCTCTTGTCATTCTTGTCTTTGTTGTTCTTGCTTCTGTCTTTGCAAACTTTATTGCTCCACATAACCCACTTGAGATTTTCAACGCTCGTCAGGCTCCAGGCAATGGATTCATTTTTGGTACTGACGATAAGGGCCGCGATATTCTTTCTCGTATGCTTTATGGTGGTCAGTATTCACTGGTCATTGGCTTTGGTGCTACGGGTATGGCACTGCTGTGTGGCTCAATTATTGGTGCAATTGCAGCTGTTTCTAGAAAGGCTGTCTCTGAGGTCATCATGCGTGTGCTCGACATCATCATGTCGTTCCCAGGCATTGCTCTTGCAGCAGTCTTTGTTTCTATTCTGGGTAACAGCGTTCCTTCAATCATCTTTGCCATTGGCTTTATGTACACGCCACAGATTGCTCGTATTGTTCGTGCAAACATCGTAAGCGAGTACGGCGAAGATTACGTAAGGGCAACCATTGTTTCTGGTGCTCGTGCACCATGGATTCTGTGGAAGCATGTTCTTCGTAACTGCATTGCTCCAATCATGGTCTTTACCGTTACGCTTGTTGCAGACGCAATCATCTTTGAGGCATCTTTGACCTTCATTGGTGCAGGTATTGCAGAGCCAACTCCAACATGGGGTAATATCCTGGCTGATGCTCGTGCTGGCGTTCTTGCTGGTCGTTGGTGGCAGGCATTCTTCCCAGGTCTGGCTATTATGATGACCTGCCTGGCACTGAACATCCTCTCCGAGGGTCTTACTGATGCTATGGCAGCAGCACCTGGCGCTCCTGTTGATACAGAGAACTCTGATTCCAGGCGTGCAGATGACATCCTTGGCATCTGATCCAGTTCGTGCGTATGCAGAGCAAGCAGAGTCCCTTGAGCGCAGACTTAATGCACTCAAAGAGGTTGAGCTGTCCAGAACTGATAGGCGTAAGCCAGACTTTGATGTTGCACCATTGCTCAGTGTTAAAGATCTTTGCATCAGCTTTGAGTCTCATGGAGACGTTAAGGTTGTTGACCACGTAAGCTTTGATGTTCGTCCTGGTCAGTGCATGGCACTGGTCGGCGAGTCTGGCTGTGGCAAGTCTATTACCACCAAGGTCATCATGGGTCTGACTGATCCAAAGGAAACCATTACTGGTCGAGGTTCTCTACAAAGACCAAGACCTCCTGAAGCTCTCCAAAGAAGAGCACCGCAAACTGCTTGGTCACGAGCTTGCAATGGTGTACCAGGATGCTCTGTCTTCGCTGAACCCTTCCATGCTTATCTCTTCTCAGATGAAGCAGCTTACCAGCAGAGGAGGCACTCGTTCTGCAGAGGAGCTTCTGGAGCTTGTAGGCCTGGATCCAAAGCGTACGCTTGAGTCTTATCCACATGAGCTTTCTGGTGGTCAGCGTCAGCGTGTTCTGATTGCTATGGCACTTAACCCGCGATCCTTCACTGGTTATCTGCGACGAGCCAACAACCGCTCTGGACGTTACTGTTCAGAAGCAGGTTATCAAGCTCTTGAATGACCTCCAGCGTCGCCTTGGCTTTGCAATGATCTTTGTTAGCCACGACCTTGCACTTGTTGCAGAGGTTGCTTCTGAGATTACCGTTATGTACGCAGGTCAGGTTATTGAGCAGGCAGCTACTACTGAGCTTCTGACCAATCCTGTTCACGAGTACACCCGCGGTCTTCTCGGCTCTGTTCTTTCCATTGAGGAAGGCGCACAGGACGGTACCAGGCTTCACCAGGTACCAGGTTCTGTTCCTTCTCCAGAAGACTTCCCAACAGGCGATAGGTTTGCTCCTCGTTCAAGTCACCCAGATCTGGGACTTGAGGTTCACCCTGTTATCAAGGAGATTCCTGGTAAACACCATCGTTTCTCCGAGTTGCCTGATGAGTATCTGAAGGAGCATGGTCTTGTGCCTTACCTTGAGCGTTCTCAAAAGGAGGTGAGGTAAATGGCTACAACATCTGAAGAACAGCCAATTATCTTCCTCGATGATATTTCGGTTACGTTTAAAACACGTACGGGTTCAATCTTTAAGCCTAATAAGGTTCACGCAGTACAGAATGTTTCTCTCAAGCTTATGCCTGGTGAGACCATTGGTATTGTTGGTGAGTCTGGCTGCGGAAAGTCCACTACCGCAAATGTCATGTGTGGTCTTCAGTCACCAACGTCCGGTCATGTGTACTTCAAGGGAATGGATGTTACCAAGCGTACTCCAGAGCTTAGAAAGCAGATTGGCCGCGTTGTCTCTGTTGTCTTCCAGGACCCAGCAACTGCTCTTAACCCTCGTATGATTGTTAAAGACCAGCTCATGGATCCACTGCTCGTGCATAAGGTAGGCACAGAGGCGGAGCGAGAAGCCCGTATTAATGAGCTTGTCGGTCTGGTAGGACTTCCACATTCCGCACTTCGCGCCCTTCCTGGTCAGCTCTCTGGTGGTCAGCGTCAGCGTGTTGCAATTGCACGTGCGCTTTCTCTGAATCCATCGGCAATCATTGCTGACGAGCCTACTTCCGCACTGGACGTTTCTGTTCGCGCACAGATCTTGAACCTGCTTACAGACCTCAAGTCTGAGCTGGGTCTCTCGATGATTTTTATTTCGCACGATATTCAGACTGTCCGCTATGTTTCTGACCGCATCATTGTTATGAATCACGGCCAGATTATGGAAGATGGTCCTGCTAAGCAGGTCTTTGAGCATCCAACAGATCCTTACACTAAGACGCTTTTGGGTGCTGCGCCATCTTTGCTTCATCCTAAACTGGGTGAGTAGCGCTTACGTTTTTGTTTGACTAGAGCGCAGCTTAGGCTGCGCTCTTTTAGCTTGTTAGGTGGATTAATGCACCAAGAAGTACTTGAGCTGACAGAGTTGAAGGCAGCTCATGCTTTGACGCCCTATCCTTCGGATTTTGAGGCGTTTTGGAAGGCACGTATGGAGGAAGCAGATAACGCCCCTCTCAGCTGGCAGATTGTTCCTTCAACAGAGGTCACGTCAACTGCTTCAGCCCACTTTTTTGATCTGACATTTGTAGGCATTGATGGCGCGGAAGTCTACGCAAAGTATCTGCGACCACAGACTGCCTCAGGCGTACAAACTCCGCTTGTTTTACAGTTTCATGGTTATCCAGGGTCTTCTCGCAGTTGGTTTGAGCAGAGCTCATTTTTGGGCTTGGGCTGCTCGCTGATTGCGCTTGATAATCCTGGGCAGGGTGGCCGTAGTTTGGACGGAAGCTCGTACAAGAGCACTACCGTCTCTGGTCATTTGGTGCTTGGACTAGATGGACCTGTAGAGGACCTTTACTTTGTTCATCTGTATCAGAACATTCGCTTACTCTGCAGGATTGTCCGCGAGCTCGAAGTAATTGATACAGACCGCGTTTTTGTCAACGGTGCATCGCAGGGCGGCGGTATTGGTCTTGCTACCTGCGCACTTAACCCGGGCCTCATCAACAGGGCAGCAATTCTTTACCCCTTCCTCACTGATTTTAGGTGTGTGTGGGAACTTAATGCTGATGAGGTTGCCTACGAGGGCATCCGTTATTATTCCCGCTGGTTTGACGCAGATGGTTCTCGCGTTGATGAGGTCTTTGCAAAGCTTGCCTATATTGATTCATCTAATTTTGCACGCCTGGTTACCTGTCCTGTGCTTTTTGGCACCGGACTTGATGATCCGGTAGTTCCTCCAGAGGCTCAGTTTGCTGCTTACAATGCCCTGACCTGCCCAAAGAGACATCTTCTTTATCCCGGATATGCGCATGAAGAGATTGGCGATTTTGACGATAAAATCATTGATTTCTTCTACTCAGACAAGGGAGAGCAAGCTCTTGAAGCGCTGGACTCGTCATTTCCTGCTCAAGCAGAAGGCGAGGTGAAAGCATGAGGGGTTTAACACAAAGGCTTGAAGATGCTCGCTCTTATCGCGGCGCTTGGCTTAGACCATCAAACTTTGAATCATTTTGGGAGACGTCTGTAACGTTTGCTCAAAATGCGCACGTAGAGAGCGCGGTTGAGCTTCCGTCCGCCACTCAGGCGGCAACGTTTAAGCGCATCACATTCACCTCAACTGACCAGACGCAGCTGCGCGCTCGCGTCATTCTTCCAGCAAGTATGTCGGTGGCAGAACCGCTAGCTTCGGCAGAGCTGCTAGCTCCAGCAGAGCCGCTCGCATCAGCAGAACTGCCCGCGGTGGTGCTCTTCTCCGATCTTGGTCGGGGAGTGCGTAGCTGGCTGCACCTATTGCGTTTCTCGGCGCTTGGCATGCCCGTTGTAGCCCTAGAGGCTCGGCCATGCGAAGCGTCACTCAAAGACGCTTGGAGGGGAGCGTTGACGGCAGAGGAGCTTGCCCGCGCGCTCATCAACCCAGATGACGCCGCATCCTCTACGCTCAAGCAGCTCATCGATGACGCGCTGGTAACTACCGCGGTTGCATCGCGCTTCCTCGGGCGCACAACCGTCACCTGGGGAGAAGGTCTGGGCGGCTCGCAGGCTTTGTTCGCAGCCGCTCTTCTGCCCAAGGTAGCAATCGCTACTATGGCGCTGAACCCGCTCTTTGCTGACAACGCAACAACCCTGCGTACGGTTGTCGGGTGCGGAGACACTCCGCAGTCAGATGCAGCCATCGACGCGGTTGGTCTTCTCGACAGCGCGTGTGCGGCAGAGCTGGTGCGTGTGCCTGCGCTTATCGGCACAGCTCTGCTGGACCAAAGCGCTCCAACTGAAGGAACGTTTGCGCTGTATAATCGCTTGCCAGGACAGAAGGAAATGCGCGTATACCCCAAGTATGGCCACGAGCGCATCAATCAGTTTGAGAACGAGCAAATCAACTATCTCTGCGAGGTTATATCAGGGCTTTGTCATAACTAAGCGGACTATAATTACGTAGGTTCTTTGAAGTTGCTTTTGATCAATGCTTTGGTCGGCTACTTCAGTACATTGTTGTATGAAACTAGTTGGATTTTCCAACGTGTGAAAGGATAAAGCATGTCCAGTAACGTACCATTTAGCGGTGTTGTTCCACCAGTTGTAACCCCAGATACCCCAGACCATCAGCTTGATGTTGTGTCGTTTGAGCGCTCCATTAATCGTCTTATTGAAGCTGGCGTGGATGGCTTGTTCTTCCTCGGCTCTTCTGGCGAGGTTGTTTTTGCAACTGATGAGCGTCGCGATCAGATTGTGTTCGAGGCTGTGCGCATTGTTGACCACCGCGTTCCGGTTCTTGTGGGCATCATTGACACTGAGACCGAGCGCGTCCTTGAGCACGGTCGCCGTGCTCTTGCATTGGGTGCAGATGCTCTTGTAGCAACCGCTCCTTTCTACGCACTTGGCGGCCCAGCTGATGTTGAGGAGCATTTCCGCATCCTTCACCAGGAGCTGGATGCACCTCTGTTTGCGTATGACATTCCTGTCTGCGTTCACACTAAACTTCCTTGGAAGATGCTTGCTCGTCTTGGCGCAGAGGGTGTTCTCGCAGGCGTTAAGGACTCTTCTGGCGATGACGTCTCCTTCAGGTATCTTGTTCAGGAAAACGAGAAGAACGGTCATCCTCTGACCCTTCTGACCGGTCATGAGATTGTTGTTGACGGCGCCCTTCTTTCTGGTGCAGACGGTTCTGTTCCTGGCCTTGCTAATGTTGCACCAGAGGGCTACGTCCGCATGTGGAAGGCAGCTCAGGAAGGTAACTGGGCAGAGGTCAAGCGTGAGCAGGACCGCCTCAACGAGATTTCCCACATCTTTGATGTCACCACGGGCGTTCAGGGCTATGGTGCTGGTGTTGGTGCCTTCAAGTGCGCACTTAACCTCATGGGCATTTTTGATTCTGACCAGATGCCTCGCCCTGTTAAGCCACTTGATGGCCAGAACCGTGAGGCAATCAAGCAGGTTCTTGTCGATAACGGCCTTCTCTAAATACGAGGAGATACCATGGACGCTACGTTTTCTACACCAGCTCATGTTTGTGCCGTTGATATTGGCGGCACAAAAATCGCCTGCGGCATAGTCACTCTTAACGGCACTGACGCTCCAAACGTTCAGTCCGTAAAGAAGGTTCCTACTAACGCAAAAGAGGGTGGCAAGCAAGTTCTTGCTACCGTTCTGCAGGCAATTAGGGAGGCTCTTGCTCGCGCGCAAGAGCTGGGCCTTACCATCTCTGGCGTGGGTATTTCTTCTGCTGGTGTTGTTGACCCTCGTACGGGCGACATCACCTACGCAAATGAGCTTATGCCCGGCTGGGGCGGAACCGCTCTTGGCTCTGCAGTTACCAGCGAGTTTGGCCTTCCGTGCAGCGTTCTTAATGACGTTCATGCTCACGCTCTGGGCGAGGCTCGCCATGGTGCTGGCCACGGCAAAGATAGCGTTCTTACCGTAGCAGTTGGCACGGGCATTGGTGGCGCCTTTGTGAACCACGGCATCTTGATGTTGGGCGCTCACGACGAGGCTGGTCACATTGGTCACGTTGCAACTCCAGCAGCTGCAGGCGTTGATTGCCCCTGTGGTGGAACTTCTCACCTTGAGCCTGTTTCTGCAGGTCCTGGCATTATTCGCGAGTACGTCCGCCTTGGCGGCTCCGACACGCTTGAAGACGGTTCTGCTCTTGATGGTGCTGAGATTGATCGCAGGGCTCTTGCTGGCGAGAAGATCGCGCAGGCTGCAGAGGAGCGCTCAGGCCGCGCACTTGGTGAGGTTCTGGGAAGCATGTGCAACATGCTTGACCCTTCTGTCATCATTCTGTCCGGTTCCGTTGCAGAGTGCGGTAAGTACTGGCACGAGGCTCTTGAGGCAGCATTTAAGCTGCAGGCAATGCCTCCTGTTCAGGCAACACCCATTGTGAAGGGCACGCTTGGTGGAGAAGCTCCTCTTATTGGAGCTGCAGAAAACCTTGTTCTACCTGGTTATTTAGAGACACGTCTTTAAGAAAAATCACGTCAGCAGGCAAATTGCTTGCTGACCAGACACGCCGCAAAGACACGCACCTTTAACGTACGTACATTCTGGTAAGGAGAATACCGTGGCACACTCAGAGCTTGTTGAGTCACTTAAAGGAAAACTCATCGTTAGCGTCCAGGCGTATCTTGGTGAGCCTATGAGGCATCCAGAGACCATGGCTCAGATTGCTCGCGCTTGTGAGCTTGGCGGCGCTGCAGCTATTAGGTGCCAGGGTTTGTCTGACATCTCTGCCATTAAAGGCAGAGTTGAAATTCCTGTTATTGGCCTCTGGAAAGAGGGTCACGAAGGCGTCTACATTACTCCTACGCTTCGTCATGCGCGTGCTTGTATTCACGCAGGTGCAGATGTTGTTGCCCTGGATGCAACAGACCGTCCAAGGCCAGATGGTAGAACCTTTGAAGAGACCGTTGCGGCGCTTCGTGCAGAGTCTGATGTGCTGATTATGGCTGACTGCATGACTATGGATGACATCCGTCGCGCTGTTGCCGCTGGTTGTGACCTCGTTTCAACTACGCTCTCTCACAACAAGGCCGCTATTGATACAACGCTTGATGATGGCCCTGACATTGCCCTTCTCAAGCAGGCAACCACTGAATTCCCAGGTATCGCCATCATTTGCGAGGGTCACGTTCACACACCACAAGACGCAAAAGATGCTCTGGATGCAGGCGCTTGGGCAGTTGTTTCAGGTACTGCTATTACGCATCCAACTTCAATTACCTCTTGGTTTGCTGCAGCACTTGAGGATTAACGCTTAGAGCGGTAAGGTTTTCTCGTCACGTATGTAAGGAGCGCCTGTGAAGAAAAACGATCCCACACCTTCAGTTATTCCCGACATTGTCATTATTACGGGTATGTCTGGATCGGGTCGTACGCAGGCGCTTCATGTGTTTGAGGACATGGGTTATTTCTGTATTGATAACCTGCCACCAGCTCTTATTTTGCAGCTTTCTAACCTTGTGGGCATTAATACGGGTGTTGGTCGCCACTTGGCTGTTACCTGCGATTTGCGCTCGCAAGGTCTTTTTGATGATATCTCTGAGGCACTGAAGTCTCTTGCAGATCACGAGCTCACGTACAAGATTGTCTATCTGGACTCCTCAGACGAAGTACTTATGCGTCGCTATAGCGAGAATCGCCGTCGTCATCCTCTGGCGCAGGAGGGAGAACATCTCTCATCTGCAATTTCTAGGGAGCGTGCACAGCTCCAAGACATAAAAGCGCTGGCAGATGTGGTCCTAGATACCTCGTCTATGCGTACTAATACGCTTAAGAGCCGTCTTCGTCGCGCATTTTCAGAGCTTGCTGAACAGCAGCTTATGGATGTTAGCGTGTTTTCCTTTGGCTTCAAAAATGGTTTGCCCGTTGAGGCTGACCTTATGATTGACGTGCGATTCCTGCCTAATCCTTACTATGATCCAGAGCTCAGACCACTTACCGGTCTTGATGAGCCAGTAGCTCAGTTTGTCCTTCAGCATGGCACTACTAAGAAATTCCTCAAGTCTTGGTTTGAGCTGCTTGATGTAGTAATGCCTGGCTATGTGCAGGAAGGCAAGAGTTTGCTCTCTATTGCGGTAGGTTGTACAGGCGGCCAGCATAGAAGTGTTGCAATCGCACGTGCTACGGCAGAGCATCTTACTAGCCAGGGCTATCGCGTAACGCTTTTCCATCGCGATCTTGATGCGGCTCAGAAGAAGTCTCAGCAGGCTGAGTAGAAGTTAGTCTGCCATGTCCTATACTGCCTTGGTAAAAAATGAGCTGGTCAGCGTACCAGAAATTCAGACGGACTGTGAATTAGCCCAGCTTTCTGCTCTTATTCGTGTTTCCGGAACGTTGTCGATGCACGGTCCTGGTAAATTTGCCGTTCGCATTGTTACTGAGACTGGCACGGTTGCCCGAACAGTTATTAGTTCTTCTCGCCGCCTGTTTGATCTGGGTACTTCCGTTGAGTACCGCCGCTCTATCATGCATAAGAAACGCAACTATTTGCTTGAGATTTCTAACCAGGATTCGCTTGCAGAAGCACTTTCCGCTCTTGGTATTTATATACCGGGAGAAGGCCTGGTAAGTGGCATTCCTAAAAGCGTTATCCGCACCAAGCAAGCGCAGCGAGCTTTTTTGCGCGGAGCGTTTATGGCGGGTGGATTTTTGGCTGATCCCTTAAAAGATTTTCATTTAGAGATTGCTGTCTCGGGAGAAAGATTTGCCACTGAGCTGGTAAAACTTATGGGATCCATTGGCGTTAAGGCGCGCCTTAATCATCGTAATCGCCATACCAACGCTCTGATGCGTACCAGAGAAATTTATGCCGTCTACCTTAAGAGCTCTGACGACATCATCAAGTTTTTGCGAGAGATTGGTGCGCCAACTATGGCGCGCGCTATTGCGTTTACCCGCGTACAAAAGCATTATCGCAACAACGTCAACCGAGTTGTCAACGCAGAGATGGCAAATCAAACGCGCTCTTCAAATGCAGCGGCAGATCAGTTAGCGCTCATAGAAAAGGCCGAGAAACTCGTTGGACTCAGAGCTCTTCCGCCAGCGGTCAGAGATTTTTGTCTTGCACGAAAAGATAACCCTGAGCTGTCATTATCTGCGCTGGGGGAGTCGTTTGTACCACCCGTATCCAAGTCCGCCATGTATCACCGACTGCTTCGTTTGGAAAAAATCGTTCAGGATTTAGAAAAAGATGCATAAGTTATCGGCGAGTGCGGTAAAATACTCGGTGTACGGTTTAAATGTTAATGAATCCGGAGAATGGCTCTGGGTCACCGAAAGGAGCATTACGTATGGCAGTAAAGGTTGCTATTAACGGTTTTGGCCGCATTGGTCGCCTTGCATTTAGGCAGATGTTTGGTCACGAGGGTTCCGAGATTGTTGCAATCAACGACCTTACTTCTCCAGAGATGCTTGCATATCTTCTGAAGTATGACTCTACTCAGGGCAACTATTCCCGCGATCACAAGGTAGAGGCAACTGACCACTCCATCATCGTTGACGGTCACGAGATTGTTATTTACAAGGAAGCAGACGCTAACAACCTGCCTTGGGGCGATCTTAACGTTGACGTTGTTCTTGAGTGCACCGGTTTCTACACTTCTAAGGACAAGGCACAGGCTCACATCAACGCTGGTGCTAAGAAGGTTGTCATTTCTGCTCCTGCAGGCAATGACCTCCCAACCATCGTCTTCAACGTTAACCATGAGACCCTCACTGCAGATGACAACATCATCTCCGCAGCTTCCTGCACCACCAACTGCCTTGCTCCTATGGCAAAGGGTCTTAACGACTTCGCAACTATCAAGTCTGGTATCATGACCACCATTCACGCATACACTGGTGACCAGATGATCCTCGACGGCCCACAGCGCAAGGGTAACTTCCGTCGTTCCCGTGCTGGCGCAGAGAACATCGTTCCTAACTCCACCGGTGCTGCAAAGGCTATTGGCCTTGTTCTTCCTGAGCTCAACGGCAAGCTCATTGGTGCTGCTCAGCGCGTTCCTACGCCAACTGGCTCCCTCACCAACCTCTATGCTGTTGTTGACAAGAAGGTCACCGTTGACGAGGTCAACGCTGCAATGAAGGCATATGCAGAGACCATCCCAGAGACCTTTGGTTACAACGAGGATGACATCGTTTCCCGCGATATCGTCGGCGAGACCCACGGCTCCATCTTTGACGCAACTCAGACCATGTGCTCTGACCTTGGCGATGGCACCACTCTTGTTCAGGTCACCTCTTGGTACGACAACGAGAACTCCTACACTTCTCAGATGGTCCGCACCATCAAGTACTTCGAGAAGTTCGTTGCTTAAGTTCTAGTTACATAGACGCCTTGGGCGCGGTCGCAGCATCTGCCGCGATCGCGCCTTCTTTTGTTGGAAACGTATTTAAAGGAGTGACATGGCTTTTACAAAGAAGACTGTCCGCGATGCAGATGTTGATGGTAAGCGCGTTCTTATGCGCGTTGACTTCAACGTGCCTCTGAAGGACGGCGTTGTTACTGACGACACCCGCGTTCGTGCTGCACTTCCAACCATCCAGTATCTTCTCGACCACAACGCAAAGGTCATCCTGATGAGCCACCTTGGCCGTCCAGATGGCACCGGCTTCCAGCCAGAGCTTTCCCTGCGTCCAGCTGCAGAGAAGCTTGCTGAGCTTCTTGGTCGCGAGGTTAAGTTTGTTGAGGACACCTATGGCGAGAAGGCCCGTGAGGCTGTAGACGCACTCAAGGACGGCGAGGTTCTTGTTCTTGAGAACGTCCGCTTTGACAAGCGTGAGAAGAAGAACGATCCAGAGATTGCAAAGACCCTTGCTTCTTATGGTGACATCTTTGTTCTTGACGCTTTTGGTACCGCTCACCGTGCACAGGGCTCTGTAGTGGGACCAGCAGCTTACCTTCCTGCCTATGCAGGCTTCCTGCTTGAGAAAGAGGTTGACACTCTTACCTCTATCTTCTCTAACCCAGAGCGCCCACTTGTAGCTATCGTTGGTGGCTCCAAGGTTTCTTCTAAGATTGGTGTTCTTGATCACCTTATCGACTCCGCTGATACCCTCATCATTGGTGGCGGTATGGCATACACCTTCTTCCTGGCTAAGGGTTATACCGTTGGTACTTCTCTTCAGGAGCCAGACTGGATTGAGCGCGCAGGCGAGATGCTCAAGAAGGCTGAGGAGAAGGGCGTTAAGATTCTGCTTCCTGTTGACAACGTTGTTACCGATCACTTTGGTGAGGACGCTGTTGGCGAGGTAGTTCCTTCCGATCAGATTCCTGCAGATCGCATGGGTATGGACATTGGTCCTAAGACTGTTGAGCTTTACTCTGAGGCTATCAAGGGCGCAAAGACCGTCTTCTGGAATGGTCCTATGGGCGTCTTTGAGTTTGACCAGTTTGCAAAGGGCACCGAGGCTGTTGCTCGTGCTGTTGCAGATGCTGATTGCACTTCTATCATCGGCGGCGGCGATTCTGTTGCAGCAGTTAACAAGTTCCACCTTGCTGACAAGATGAGCTGGATTTCCACTGGCGGCGGCGCTTCCATGGAGCTCGTTGAGGGTAAGGCACTTCCAGGAGTGGAGGCGCTTCTCGATGCGTAATCGTATGATCGCAGGTAACTGGAAGATGAATGAGACTTTCGCTGAGGGCGTTGAGCTTGCTCAGGGAATTGTCGATCAGCTTGCTTCCGGTACCGGAAACGTTGATGTTGTTATTGCTCCACCTCTTGTAGACCTTAAGGGTGTCTCTGAGGTTCTTACCCAGGCCAACTCTTCTGTTGCTCTCTCTGCTCAGAATGTGTACTGGGAGGAGTCTGGTGCATTTACTGGTGAGACTTCTCCAGCAATGCTGACTTCTGTTGGTGCAACTTACTGCATCATTGGTCACTCTGAGCGTCGTGGCTACTTTGGTGAGACCGACGAGGACATTAATCGCAAGGCAAAGGCTCTGATGGCTCATAACATCGTTCCTATTTCTTGCTGCGGTGAGTCTCTTGAGGTTCGCAACGCTGGTACTCACGTTCAGTTTGTTGTTGACCAGATTAAGGCAGATACTAAGGGTCTAGAGATTACCGATCCTTCCAAGTACGTCATTGCTTACGAGCCAATCTGGGCAATCGGTACTGGCATGACTGCAACTGCTGATGACGCACAGGAAGTCTGCGGCGCAATCCGTAAGACCCTGGTAGAGATCTTTGGTGCAGAAATTGCAGATGGCATTCGTATTCTCTACGGTGGCTCTGCTAAGCCAGAAAACGTTGGAGGCTTCCTCGAGAAAGAGGACGTCGACGGCGCACTTGTTGGCGGCGCGTCTCTCAAGGCTGATTCTTTCGTTGCAATGGTAAAGAGCGCAATGAACTAAACTCTGGCAAAGCTTCTTACCACCAGTGAGGTGCTTATCCCATCTGTTAAGTTCTTGTTTGTTTTGCAACTTGGCACACGTCATTCCCAAAGGGGAGTGGCGTGTGCTATTCTTTTCTGTCGTACGTAAAAATAACTAGGGCTGGATTTTCTCGCCAGCAAGAGGGGGAACCTCGTGGGCGTTCTGAATACAATTCTTTTAGTGCTGTTTGTACTTTCTGGCATTTTGACGGTGCTGCTTGTCTTGGCACACTCTGGAAAGGGCACCGGCGTTTCTGACATGATTGCTGCATCTATGTATAACGCAAGCGCTGGTTCAGGCATTATGGAGAAGAACCTTGATCGCCTTACCGTCATCACTACAACCATCTTCTTGGTCTGCGCAATTGTGATGGCTCTCACATTCCCCGTTGGTGCTATTGGCTAAACAGCTCCTTTTACTTTTGAATTTCCTGCCGAGAAACCCGAGTTTCTCGGCATTTTTTATTCGTAGCCTGCGGAGTATGTGAAAATTTGCTGTTGGGAATACAAGCAAAATAGTTGGATGCGACAGATAGTAGTTTTCTTTTACTTCTTAACAGAATTTTCAATAACGTTTCTCATATGTAAACAAATTTGATTGTGACCAGAGCGCTGGACTCAAACAGTCATTATATGTGGATACGTTTTACTGGGATTGGTATGCATAATCTTGGATATCTAAGAGATATTTTTTGGGTTAGATAACTTATCCATGGTAAAATTGCACTTTGCTGTGTATTCACGGCATGTTTGTTGTAGGAATGCTAGGTTGCCATACCGAGAAAACCTCGCTTATCAGGTGGATAAGCGCAAGGCGGTGAGGAGAGTCAATGGCACGGTTTGTTTGGTACGTTACAAAGAGGGTTTTGAGCTACATTGTGATGATTTTTGTTGCAACTTCACTCACATTCTTCCTCGCATCATCGTTTATGAACCCACGCTCCAACTTTGAGCAGCGTACTCCACGTCCTCCACAGGAGTCTATTGAGGAAAACCTGTATAGGACTAATCTGAATGATAAGACCCCGGTTATCGAGCGTTATCAGGTCTGGATTACCAATCTGCTTACTAAGTTTGATCTTGGTATGACTCCAACGGGCGATAATGTTAACCGTGAGATGAGCTCTAGGTTCATGTCTTCTATTCTGCTTATGACTCCAGCAACCATTTTGTCAGTTGTTATTGGTGTTAGTTTGGGTGTTTATACCGCTCAGCGCCAGTATCAGTGGCAGGACCGTTTCTTAAGTGGCGTTGCTTCGGTTTTGCTTGTTATCCCAACTGTTGTTATGGCAATCTTGATTGTTTTTGCAGCAATCGAGATTAACGCACGTGCCGGTTCTCGTATTTTCTACGTTACCGATCTTTCTAGTGGAGATACCGGAAACTTCTTCACTTGGCTTATTGACTTCCTACAGCACATTATTCTTCCAACCATTGTTCTTACTATCGTAAGTTCCGTTGGTTACCACCTCTCGCAGCGTACGTACCTGCTTGACGAGATGCATGCAGACTACGTTCGTACTGCTCGCGCCAAAGGCCTCACTCGTAAGAAGGCAATTCGTAAGCACGCTCTTCGCGTTTCTTTGATTCCAACCGCTGTTTCAGTTGCTTTCTCACTTGCAGGTATCTTCACAGGTGCTGTTATGACCGAGAAGGTCTTTGCAATTCACGGTCTTGGTGAGTACTTCATTAACTGTATTAACAACAACAATATTCACGGTGCAGTTGCAGTTGCAGCTTTCTCTGGCGCAATGACTCTTGTTGGCGCTCTTCTGGCTGACCTCTTTGCTGCTGCTCTTGATCCACGAATTAAGATGAGCTAAGGAGGCGGACATGTCTAAAGAAGAGCTTCAGAATAAAGACGAGAAAAACGTCTCCATTGATGCAGGTCTTACTAACGCAGAGCGTGAGCTTCAGGCAGATGCTAAGTCTGACAACAAAGAAGTTAAAAGAATTAGCTATGCTGGTCTGATTGCAAGGCGTTTCTTCCGCCAGCGTTCTGCAGTAATCGGTTTGATTATTCTTGGAATTATGGTTCTTATTGCAGTTTTTGGACCATATGCCACTCCGTTTAATTACACAGATGCTGACTTTACTGCAATTAACATGGCTCCTAATGCAAAGCATTGGTTTGGTACTGATGGTGCTGGTATTGACCTGTATGCCTGCGTTGTCCACGGCCTTGGCCGTTCTTTGACCATTGGTATCAGCTATGCAATCTTGACCACTATCATTTCTGCAATTATTGGTACTGCCATTGCTTATGTCCGCGGCATTCCAGAGAAGATTGGTATGTGGCTTCTTGATATGCTCATGGTCATCCCTAGCTTCTTGCTGGTTGCTATGATTGTTCGCGCATCAGGCGGTGAGTCTGGTTGGCTCATGCTTATCTTTGGTCTAACTGCTTTTGGTTGGATTGGTCGCGCACGTACTATCCGCACCATGGCTCTGTCTTTGCGTGAGAGAGATTACGTCAAGGCTGCTAAGTATATGGGTGTGCCACCATTTACCATCATTATTCGTCACCTTATTCCTAACCTTGGATCAATTCTTATCATTGATTTGGTCTTGGCTGTTATTGGTGGTATTAACTCCGAAACGGCATTCAGCTTCTTGGGTCTTGGTATCAAGGCACCAGATACCTCTCTTGGCTATCTCTTAAGTGCTGGCTCTTCTGCAATGCTTACTACTCCATGGATGATTCTGATTCCATCGGCATTTCTGATTGTTGTTTGTGTTGGCCTGCAGCTCATCGGCGACGGCCTTCGCGATGCCTTTGACCCTTATTCACGCGCTGCTGGTAGCGTTAAAGATCAGGAAGAGGATTCTTCCAAGGATGACGCTCAGCTCGGTGATCTTGAGGGAAGCATCGTTTCTGAAGAAACTACGGAGCGTGCATAATGTCTGACACTACTACTACTTCAACAAAGCAGGGAAGTGTAGAGATGGACGATGTCCTTCGCTACGAGCTGCTTGAATCAAACGGTCCAAAGGGTGCTCCAACAGGAGATCCAGTTCTTTCTGTTCGTAACCTTAAGGTTTCCTTTAATACTGAGGCTGGTCGTGTAGACGCAGTTCGCGGTGTTAACTTTGACCTCTGGGGTGGCCGCACTCTTGGTATCGTAGGCGAGTCTGGTTCTGGTAAGTCAGTAACAGCTCTGTCTCTTATTGGTCTTCTTGATGACAATGCTCACGTCACCGGCTCTATTAAGCTTGGTAATGAGGAGCTCATTGGTAAGACCGACGAAGAGATGTCACAGCTCCGTGGTACTAAGATTTCGATGATTTTCCAGGATCCACTGTCTGCTTTGACCCCAATGTTCTCTATTGGAGATCAGCTTGCAGAGGCTCTGCTTACTCATAATCCTCACATGAGCAAGGCGGATGTTCGTAAGCGTTGTATTGAGCTTCTCTCCATTGTTGGTATTACTGACCCAGAGAATCGTCTGGATTCTTTCCCACATGAGTTCTCTGGTGGTATGCGTCAGCGTGTTGTTATTGCAATTGCTATTGCAAATAACCCTGACATCATCATTGCTGACGAGCCAACCACTGCTCTTGATGTAACTATTCAGGCTCAGATTCTTGACGTCTTGAAGGTTGCGCAGAAAGAGACCGGCGCAGCAGTTGTTCTGATTACTCACGACCTTGGTGTTGTTGCAGGTACTGCTGATGACATTATGGTTATGTATGCAGGCCGCGGCGTAGAGCGTGCAAGCGTTGATACACTTTTTGCTGAGCCTCGCCATCCTTATACCATGGGCCTTCTGGGTGCTGTTCCAAAACCTCACCTTCAGGCAGAGCATAGGCTTGTTCCTATTAAGGGCAATCCACCATCACTTGCAGCCATTCCAACTGGTTGTCCTTTTAACCCACGTTGTCCTATGGCTACCGAGGAGTGCTCCAAGAAAGAGCCAGTTCTGCTTCCTGCAAATGCTGCTGAGGGCCACCTGGCATCTTGCCACCACCTTCAGGAGATTTGCGAGAAGAATCTCACTTATGCTGAGGTGTATCCAGACTTTGAGCCAATTCTTCCAAAGTGGGTTGATGTTCCTCGTAACGAGCGTCCTGTTGTACTCAAGGTTGAGAATCTTACCAAGACTTTCCCTGTTCAGGGTAAGGGCTTTATTAGGCGCAGCAAGGGCACTATGACTGCAGTTGACCGTGCAAGCTTTGAGATCCATGAGGGAGAAACTCTTGCGCTGGTTGGTGAGTCTGGTTCTGGTAAATCAACAACTCTGATGCAGATTATGGATTTGCTGAAGCCTGAGGATGGTCGTATTACGGTCCTTGGCAAAGATGTTGCTGAGCTTAAGAATGCTGCACAGCGTAGAGAGCTTCGTAAAGATCTTCAGGTTATCTTCCAGGATCCAATGAGTTCTCTGGACCCACGTATGCCTGTCTATGACGTTTTGGCTGAGCCACTTCAGGCACAGGGTTGGAACAAAGAGGATATTAATACTCGTATTGGCGAGCTTATGCGTCTGGTTGGTATCAACCCAGACTATGTTGACCGCTTCCCATCCCAGTTCTCTGGTGGTCAGCGTCAGCGTATTGCTATTGCTCGTGCTCTTGCAACAAGTCCAAAGATTCTTCTGTTGGACGAGCCAATTGCATCTCTGGACGTTTCCATTCAGGCAGGTATTATTAACCTCCTTGAGGATCTTCAGGTTCAGTTGAAGATTTCTTATCTCTTTGTTGCTCACGATCTTGCTGTTATTCGTCATATTTCTGACACGGTTGCTGTTATGCACCTGGGCAAGATTGTTGAGTACGGTGAGACTGAAGACGTCTTTACTAACCCACAAGATCCTTACACTAAGGCGCTTCTCTCGGCTATTCCAATTCCTGATCCAAAGATTGAGCGTACCCGTGAGCGCATGATTTACCAGGATGGTAAGCTGGTTCCTGCTACTCACATCTCTAACGAGTAACAAAGATTCAATAAATTTTCTGAAAACCCGCACTTAAAACTAGGTGCGGGTTTTTCTTTGTTACAAATAGTGAACGAGGTTGTTACGGGAATGTTTCTGCTATGGAGTATTTTCAGGCAATTTCGTATAGTTAAGTGAATATCTGTAGGCCTTTAACGAAATGGGTGATCATATGGCTGACAGTTTTTCCCGTCGTTCGTTCTTTGCTCTGACTGGAATCACCGCCGCAGGCCTTGGCCTTGCTGGTTGTGCTCCATCAAATAATCAGGGCGGCTCTACCACCACAGGTACTGAGCCACAGGACGGCTCTCCTGCAAACACTCCTCTGGATCAGCTTCCACTTCCAGAGAAGGGCAAGACGTACAACAATCCTAAGTCTCGTGATGAGGTTAAGGATGGCGGTACTCTGACTCAGCCAATCAACGAGATTGGTCCACAGTGGAATTACTACCAACTTGCTGGTAATACCTCTTACATGAACATCCTTCACGGTCTTATCAACCCTCGTGACCTGTTCCTTAACAATGCTGATGGTGATAAGTTTGAGCCAAACAAGGATTACATCAAGGACTTCAAGGTAGAGGAGAAGGACGGCAAGCAGGTTGCTACCCTGACCTTCACTGATCAGGCCACCTTCAACGATGGTACCGCTATTGATTGGACCGCAATTCAGACCGCATTCATCACTATGTGTGGTCAGAATAAAAAGTTTGCGGTTTCTTCAACTGATGGTTATGACAAGTATGAGTCTGTTGAGCAGGGTGATACTGCTAAGACTGCTGTTATTACCATGAAGGAGGCAGTCTATCCAATCGAGAGCATCTTGAGCTATGCTCTGCACCCAAAGCTTCAGGATCCAGACTTCTTCAACAATGGTTACAACAATGAGCCACACAACGAGCTTGGTTCTGGTCCTTATATTGTTGATTCTTTCGATGATTCTGCTGTAACCTTCAAGCCAAATCCAAAGTGGTGGGGTGACGCTCCTAAGCTTGATACCCTTGTCTACAAGCAGATGGATACCCAGGCTTCCATTAACGCATTCAAGAACGAAGAGACTGATACTACTGGTACTTCCGTCGCAGGTTCTGCTGAGCTTCTCTCTAACTTCTCCGGTCTTGGTGATAAGGCTCAGATTCGCCGTGGTCTTGGTATGTCTATTGCTGTTATCGAGATTAACTCTACTCGCGGCGTTCTTCAGGATGTTGCAGTTCGTAAGGCATTCTGCCAGATTGTTGATCCTGCAACTATCGTTTCCATTGTCTTCCAGGGTGTTAACTGGAAAGAGGACGCACCAGGCTCCATGCTTTGGCCTTACTGGGCAGCTGGTTATGACAACAACCTCCCAGACGATATCAAGAACCTCAAGTCTGTTGACGAGCGCAAGGCTGCTGCAAAGAAGACTCTTGAGGATGCAGGCTATAAGCTCAATGGTGATTACTACGAGAAGGATGGTCAGCAGGTAACCTTTGCTTACACTCTGTTCGGTGACGGTACTACTGTTAAGAACCGTGCTGCTGCAATCCAGAAGATGTGCAAGGACGCTGGCATTAACCTTACCCTTGATTCTCACCCATCTTCTGAGTTCTCTGATGTTCTTACCTCTGGCTCTTGGGATGTCTGCCTCTTTGGTTGGGTTGGCTCTTCAACTTCTTACAACAACGGTGGTCAGCTCTATGGTTCTGAGTCTGGATCCAACTTTGGTCAGCAGGGCTCCGCAGAGACCGACGAGATGTTTGCAAAGGTTGTCTCTACCAAGGACTTTGATGAGCGCATGAAGCTCATGAATGAGGCTGAGAAGAAGATGATGCAGACTTACGCATATCTTCCTGTCTACACTGGTCCAGACTGCTACGTTGTTAAGAAGGGTCTTGCTAACTTTGGTCCATCACTCTTCCAGAGCGTACCTGCAACCATTGTTGGTTGGCAGAAGTAAGCAAGGGACAAGGCGATCTTCTCGCAAAGTTCTTTTGAGAAAAGTTTTTAAATTTTCTCAGTAAAGTTGCTTGAAGATGTGTTAGTATATCCCTCGCTGCAAAGCAAGTCGGAGTGGCGGAATTGGCAGACGCGCTAGCTTGAGGTGCTAGTGACCTACTAACGGTTGTGCGGGTTCAAGTCCCGCCTCCGACACCACGAAATTTCGGCGGATCTCTTCGGAGGTCCGCCTTTTTCGTATACTTAGACAATGTGATTTGTTTTTCCTTGCTGGTAAGGAGTGACTGTGGCAGATAACAAGCTGAGCGTAAGGCGTGTTGAGGGAGTTGTCGACGGAACCGTTGCTGCAACTCTGTCTCAGTTGCTGCGCCTGACCAGCGATGCAGTCATCGTCTTTAATATGGAGGGCATGGTTCTTCTCGCCAATGAGGAGGCCGAAAGCCTATTTGCTAAGGAAGACGGCACCATTGCTGGCCTGGATGTTCGCTTTTTGTTCACGCCGGCAAATCAAGAAAACCTGCAGAAACCGTTCTTTGTAGAGTCGTTGCCGTTTGCGATTGATGGGTCCACCTCTATGGTGGCTGCTCCTGCGCAAGATGGCACGTCGCAGGTATTAAGCGTACGCGCAGATTATGTGGGTGCTCCTACACAGGCTATTGTTCTGACAGCGTCTAAGCTTCGTGACATGGCTAGCCCTATGCACGATGATGAACGAATGGTGTTGGACCTTCGCCGAGCCAATAAGAGGCTCTCAGGAGCGCTTCAGATTGTTTTGGACACGCTTGACTCGGAAGATATGGGTCAGCTTATCGAGCGCGTGTTAGAAGAGCTCTCAGAGACTGTCGAGGCTGATGGTGCGCTTATCTATCTTGCTGAGCAAGACGGGTATCACCTTCATGGTGCAACGGAGTCTTTGAGAAGCGCGTCATTGGATAGAATTCCTCGCTACTTTGCATTTAACAGCTCTCTGGAGCGTTTGACGTTTTATTCCGAGCACGCACTTCGCTTGCATACCATGCCTTTGAACTCTAGCACGCTCAAGCAGGGAAGAGTTAAAAAGCGCAACCTTGTTAACGAAGAAACTCGTGAGGTCATAACCGTTGACGCAAGTCATTTGCCTCCGTTTACCAGCTTTCTTGTGGTTCCTGTGTGGTTTGGTGGCCACATTGTTGCCCTGATTGAGGTGGGCTGGGAGCGTAAGCGTGCGCTTTTGGTTGAAGACGCAAGACTTCTTGACTCCATTGCAAATTACCTCTCGGTACAGCTTGTAGGTGCGTTGTCGGCCATGAGAACGCAGCGTAGAGACACGCTTCGCGAGGCATTAGCTCGCGTGCGTCAAGGATTGCTCCATAGCGCTGCAGAGGGCGAGAAGATCTCTGGTGAGCGATTACAGCAGGTTATGAGGTCAGTGGGCACCGATCTGAATGCACGGGTTTTCTCGGTAGATTGTTGTGAGGTCACAGGCAACATTACGCTCCACGCGCTTGGTGCTGAGCAAGCGTTTGGCGACACTCAGGATGGTGCGCAAGACAGCACGCAGGCTGCAGCGGAGGCCGGCGGCGTGCAGGCTGCGGCGGAGGCCGCCGTCGCGCAGGATGGCGGCAACCAGATTGCGCTTCCATCGACGGTTGAGGGACTCAAGACAGGAGAGGGCGAGGCGTCAGTCAAAGAGGTTGAGCTTGAATCTGAGCTGAGTCGTTCGCTTGCTGCACAAGGTTTGCCCTGCAAGGGAGCTGTGCTTTTCTTGGGTAAGTTTGCTGGCGAGCAGCATACCTGGCTTTTCTTGCGAGAAGAAAACGCTGAGCCCTTAAGCGACATTGAGCTTGATTTCTTGGACCGCGTGATGCTTCTGGTTCATTCGTTGGCCGTTGGTGCCGAAGAGAGCCAGCAAAATAAGCATATCTCCCAGGCGCTGCAGTCGGGCATGAAAAATGACCTGCAGAAGGTAGAAGGAATTTCTGCCGAGGGAATTTATTCGTCCGCAACCGCCGACGCGTTTGTTGGTGGCGATTTTTACAGCATGATTAAGCTGCCAGGCCGTCGCGCGTGCATCATTATGGGTGACGTTTCTGGCAAGGGTATTGAGGCAGCATCTATCTCGTCCGCAGTTAAAACGGCACTTTCCGCATACGCGTGGGAGGGAAGAACTCCCGCTCGCATGGTGGCAACGCTGAATGAATTCCTGCTGGGCTTCTCGAGAGTAGAAACATTTGCAACGCTCTTTGTGGGCATTGTTGACCTTACAACTTCATCGCTGACCTACTGCTCCGCTGGTCATCCACCTGCGATTTTGGTGTCCGCTCAATCGGGCGAGGCTGAGCTTTTGGATGTTCAGTCGGGCGTTGTGGGCGCGTTTCACGACATGGAGTACAAAAACGGCATGGTTCACTTGCATGAGGGCGACATCCTGCTGCTTTACACCGACGGAACCACGGAAGCTCGTAGCCCTGAAGGCGCGTTCTTTGGCGAGACCGGCCTGCGAGACATGATTATGAACGAGGTTCCTCGTGGCTTTGACGGCCTGCTCAATAGGTTCTTGAGCACGCTTGATCGCTATACCGGCCGAAGGCTTGATGACGACGTTGCCATGGTTGCCCTGCGCTTTGACGAGCTTGGCAGTACTGATTCTGGCACGCTTGGCAGCATTGATTCTGGCAAGCTTGGCGGCGCTGACTCTGGCGAGAAGAACAACTAGACGATATTCTCGCCTAGGAGATGATTTTCTCGCTTGAATTGTCAAAAAATGCAGATATCTGAAATTCTTGTTGCTGCGCGGGAACAAGAAACGTATGTATACGCAGCCAAACATAGCAGTTGTTTCAGTCAATACTGACCTTGACGTGAGGGGAGTCCCGCGCGTGAAGGCTCAGATTGAGCAGCTGATTAACAGTGGCTGCAGAAGAATTGTGCTGAACATGTCGGAGGTTTCGTACATTGATTCCTGCGGCATGGGCTTTATCGTGTGCGCTGTTCGACGCATGAAGACGCTCGGCGGTCTTATGAGTCTAACCAACGTGCAACCGACGGCATTTAAGGCCTTGGTGCGCATGGGTCTTATCGATTTCATGCCTATAAGCACGTGTGCCGCAAAGTCGCGCGTGACTCCGCTTGCGCCGGGCACGCATCCATCGTTCCAGACAACGTTTAGAGTTGATCCCAATAAAATGTGCGACGCTCGCTCAAGGGCTATCGCGCTGCTGAAGACGCTGCCGTTTACCTCGGACCAAAAGTTTGACATTGAACTTGCAGTAGGTGAGGCTATTGGCAACGCTGTAGATCACGCGTGCGAGAAGGGCGTGCTGACCACGGTCTCCGCGTATCCAGACAGGGTGGTCATTGACGTCTCGGATTGCGGTTGCGGTTTTAGCATCTCCGATGAGGAAGAGCCTCCCGAGACCGGTCAGTTTGCCGAGCGTGGACGCGGCGTTAAGCTGATGCGCCTGCTTATGGACGCCGTGTCTATCCAGGAGAAACCTTCTGGCAACGGCACCATTGTTCGCCTGGTTAAGATGATGCGCTAGGTCGCGCGGCGTGCGTACGCAGGTTGTGTACGCAGGTCACAAGTGATTTCAACCCGGTATCTATTTCGTGTGGATACTGGGTTTCTTGTGCGTAAATGCTGGGAGTAGACGGGTTTCTCGCCAGGCGGGTAGTATGAGGCAGAGAGCTTCTGGAGTGAGCCTGATTTCTTCAAAGAATCTGTAACTTTTGCCTAAATACATCAAAGAATCTGTGGATTTGCCTGATTTTGCTAAAGAATCGGTGGCTCAAATACAGATTCTTTGCACTTTTCAGGCGGACTTTTCTAGATGTAACTCTGATTTCAAGGTTGGTTCTATGGACGCTCTCATGGAGCCTGATTTTCTCGCCAAGTCTGAACGATTTGCCTGAAAAACACGCCTAGTCTGAGCTATTTGCCGGTTTTTCTCGCCAAGTCTGAGCTGTTTTACTCAGACATAATGTGCTTTTCAGGCGCGTCTGACTAAATCCCAGCAAGCACGCCCGTGACAAAAAGAAACCCCAGCCGAAGCTGGGGTTGTCAATTCACTGGAGGCGAGACCCGGATTCGAACCGGGGATAAAGGCTTTGCAGGCCTCTGCCTTACCACTTGGCCATCTCGCCATATGAAAAAGGCCGAAACGAATCCGGCCGAAAAATCATGGAGCGGGCTACGGGGTTCGAACCCGCGACCTCAACCTTGGCAAGGTTGCGCGCTACCAACTGCGCTAAGCCCGCGAACGCGAGGAATAATATACGCAAGTTCACGGCTGAGCGCAAGTGTAAATTTCAAAATCGTCAAACTTTTTTAGAAAAGTCACGAATCCCGTGGCGCTCAAGATGTGTATTTTTCTTACAATATCTGCAAATAAGAGCAGGTAGATTGCCAAGTGTGACTGCTTGCCGTATCATAGAACAAGAACTTTTTGAATGAGGTTGTATGTTCTTTATTCTTGCGTCGCTCATAGCTCTTTTGACGCTTGCGTATCTTGTCGCAAGCGGTTTTGTTCGCGTAGTGCGCTATTTTTGGGGCTGGCTTTCATCTGGCGAGAAGATCGATGGGCTTGCAGGCGATGCTGTATCAGCCGCACCCCAGACCACTCCGTTCTCCAAGCCAAAACCAACGCAAGCGGAGCTCTCAGCGTATTTAGACACGATGCATCTTGGCTGGTACCAGGTGGTCATCCTCTTCATAGTGGGCTGTATGGCCGGACTTCTTATTGAAGAAATTTGGATGCTCATTACCGCTGGCCTGACCGAGAGCAGGGTTGGCCTCATCTGGGGACCATTCTCTCCGCTTTACGGAACCGGCGCCGTGTTTCTGACTGTTATTTGTTATCAGTTGCATAAGCACCATGCCAATAACCTGGTCATTTTCCTGGTCTCGGTTGTTGTTGGTGGCACGCTGGAGCAGCTTACCGGCTGGGGAATGCAAGAGATTTTCCACTCGGAATCATGGACGTACGCTCATCTTCCAGACGCAATCACACAGTGGGTGGCCTGGCGATTCTTGGGATTTTGGGGCATTTTGGGTCTGATTTGGTGTCGGGTTATTATGCCTCGTGCGCTCTACAAGATTGGTGAGCCAACATCAAAAAGGCAAGCAATTTTTGTTACCCTGCTTACGGTGTATCTTGTTGCCGACATTTCAATGACGGTGGCATGCCTAGGTAGAAAGGCTCAGCGAGACGCTGGCATTCCTCCGTCAAATGCGTTTGAGATGTGGGTAGATACTCATTACGACGACAGCTTCGTATCTGCTCGTTTCCAGAAC
Organism: Lancefieldella parvula; assembly: GCA_023300185.1. Classification (GTDB taxonomy): domain Bacteria; phylum Actinomycetota; class Coriobacteriia; order Coriobacteriales; family Atopobiaceae; genus Lancefieldella. Next base: position 1,074,020 of record CP097092.1, on the reverse strand, counting down.
ATGACCTTTACGCCGCCAGACTCGGCAGACAAGTCGTAGCCGTCGAGCACCGTCCACCGGCCCGCTCGACAGCAAGTCGCCGATCGTTGCAAGCACGCAACGCCGCACGCCTAAAGCCCGCAAGACCGCGAGAAACCCAAAGGATTTGTAATGCACATGCCTTCTGCAAAACCAGAACATCCAACAGGCAACGTGTACCTGGACTTTGCCGCAGCTACACCTATGGATCCACGTGTAGTTGATGCAATGATTCCGTACTTTACGGAGAAGTTCTACAACCCTTCAGCACCGTATATTCTGTCTCGCCAGGTTCGTGACGAGGTAGAACGTGCCCGCGCTGTCTTGGCGCATGCCATTGGTGCTCGTCCAGGAAACGTGGTGCTTACAGCAGGTGCTACAGAGGCCAACAACCTGGCGTTTGCAACTGTCTGCGGAAGACGCGCACGTTATCGTTGATGCCATTGAGCACGAGAGCGTCCTTGCGTGCGCAGGGATTTTCTCGCACAAGACACTTCGCGTAGAAGCAGACGGTCGCGTGGACCCAGAGCGGGTTGCAACAGCACTCAAGCCAGAGACCGAGCTGGTTTCTATTGAACTTGCAAACGGGGAGATTGGCACCATCCAGCCTATCCGCGAGATTTCGCAGGTGCTTGCTAAGGAGCGCTCACGCAGGCTTGCAGCGGGGGAGACTCGTCCGCTGCATTTGCACGTAGATGCCTCTCAAGCTGCAGCATACTTGAGTGTTAACGTGTCGTCGCTGGGTGTAGATATGTTGACGCTTTCTGCAGCAAAGCTTTCTGGTCCAAAGCAGGTGGGTCTCTTATGGGCTTCCGACGATGTGCGCTTAAGGCCGCTGGTGCTTGGCGGCGGACAAGAAGGCGGTGTTCGCTCAGGTACGGAAAACGTCGCAGGCGTCATTGGCTTTGCGTGTGCTTTAGCGCTTGCAGATGAGACCCGCGTTGACGAGGCAAAACGGGTTTCTCGCCTTAGAGATCAGCTGCAGACGCTGCTTTGCGCAGAGTTTCCGCAGATGATTGTCTCGGGACCAAAGAACGCTAAGCTCAGGCTTCCCAATTTGCTGCACGTTTCTTTCCCGGGACTTGAAGCTCGTCGTCTGGTTATTTTGCTTGAGCGTCTAGGCGTGTCGGTGGGAACGGGCTCTGCCTGCGCCGCATCAAAGATGCAAATATCTCACGTGCTTGAGGCAATTGGAGCACCGCGAGAAGTAGCAGCGGGAAGCCTCAGGTTAACGCTTGGAAGAACTACCACAGAAGACGACATCTTGTACGCAGCTTGGGCAATCGCTGAGGCTGTCAAGCAGGAGTCTGCTCGTGTAGGAGTGACATGGGAGAATTAGTTTACCTTGGCATGAGTGGCGGCGTTGATTCGGCGCTGTCCGCGGCCTTGCTTCTTGAGGCGGGCTACAACGTCAAGGCTATCTATATGCGTAACTGGTCAAAGGACTTGCCAGGCTTTAAGTGCCCCTGGGCAGATGACCTGGCTGATGCTGAGCGCGTGTGCGTAACGCTGGGCATTGATTTGGACGTGTGGGACTGTGAGGCCGAGTATAAGGCTACCGTTGTGGATTACCTGCTTGATGCCTATGAGCACGGCCGTACGCCTAATCCAGACGTTATGTGCAACCAGACGGTCAAGTTTGGCACCTTTGCAGAACGTGCTTTTGCAGAGGGCGCTGATTTTGTTGCAACGGGTCACTATGCACAGAACGTCCCGGGCACCAAAAAACTTTTGCGTGCCGCAGATGCTCACAAGGATCAGACCTATTTCCTATGGCGTGTACCAGGTCATTTGTTTGAACGCACGCTTTTTCCTATTGGACACATTGCCACCAAGGCAGAGGTACGCGCCCTGTGTGCGGAGCGAGGTCTGGGCATAGAAACTAAGCCAGACTCCGACGGCATTTGTTTTATTGGCCCCGTTGGCTTGCGCACGTTTTTGCTGGACACTTTTCAGAAAAAGCAGGGTGACGTCATTGAGTGGGAGACAGGCAAGGTTCTTGGCACCCATGACGGAGCATTCCTCTTTACCGTTGGCCAAAGAAAAGGTCTGAACATTGGTGGAGGACCTGCTCGCTATGTTGTGGCAACCGATACGCTTAAGAATGTGGTGTATGTAACCTCTGACCTCAACTGTCCTGCGCTCTGGACTCGTCGCATGGAGCTCTCGGACATGCACTGGATTTCTGGAGAACCTGCAGCTAACGGTAGGTATGTGGTCAGAACTCGTCACACAGGCGCGCTGGTTCCCGTAACGTTTACGCTCACAGATAATCAATGTGGATTTATTGAATTTGACCAGCCGGTAAAAACTGTTGCAGCAGGTCAATCGGCGGTTTTGTACGATGGCCAGGAAGTTTGCGGCGGTGGCATTATTGAGGCTGACAAGAGTATACTTGAGCGGTTCATGTAAAATGAAAAGCAGGTAGGTGGCGAGAAACCCTCTGAGGTTGCATCGTTTACCTGCAAAGAGTGTTGTTTCTGTACACGTATTGTGATCCAGAGTCCAAGGAGGTGCCCATGGATCGCCCAGATGGCGCGTCTGAAACCGAGCACCCCTCATCTACACCGAAGGTAACGGTGAAGATTGGATCTACAACCGTTAAGGGTGTTTCAACCAAAAAGCCTAAGATTAGTGTTGCTCCAACTTCTTCATCTGAGCAGGTAGAAGAGGCAAAAGAGAGCTTTGGTCAAGTTAGAAAGAGCATTCTCTTCCTCTTTGCGGTTGTAATACTGTACGCACTCTATATCGTTTTTTCTGGTCAGTTTGATGAGTTTGTTGTTGCTCTAGCAGACGTAGATACAGGCTGGCTTATTGCTGGCGCTCTTTGCTATTTTGTCTACTATTTCCTGGGTATTCTCGCCTATGTAATTTCAGTCATTACAGACCCCGAGAGTCCTGTTGGTGTCCGTGACCTGATGAGCGTTGAGGCGTCGGGCATCTTCTTCATGAACCTTACGCCAAACGGTGCAGGAGCTGCTCCTGCTCAGATTTATCGCCTCACTCGTGCGGGAATTTCCGTTGGTCAGGCAGGAGCTCTGCAGTTCACCCGCTTTGTTATGTACGAGGCGGGCGAGGGCATCTTTGCAGCTCTGATGCTTATCTTTAGGGCCAATTATTTCTACGAGCAATTTGGCGATGTAACCGTTATTGGCGTTATTTTGTTTGGCGCAAAGATAGTGATGGTTGCAGTTATCTTGGCCATTTGCTTGCTTCCTAAAATGGTTAAGACCGTGGGCAACTGGGGCTTAAGGCTGCTTTCACGCTGCGTATTGTAAAACAGCTACGACCACTGGCATGGCATCATTAACACGCAGGTAGATGAGTTCTCAAACGGCTTTAAGACTGCTGCAAAGAACATCCCAGAGATGTGTGTTGTTCTGCTGGTTACCTTGGTCCAGCTTGGCTGCCTCTATGCACTTCCATACTTTGTTCTGCGTGCGCTCGGCCAACCCGCAGACCTTCTGACCTGCCTTGCATCTGGTTCAATGCTTGAGCTCTTGACCTCGGCCATTCCACTTCCTGGTGGCACTGGTGGCGCTGAGGGTGGCTTTGCCTTCCTGTTTGGCCATATGTTTGGTGAAGAAATTGCTGCAGGTTTTGTGCTTTGGCGCGCTATTGAGTATCTGCTTCCAACTCTGGCTGCAAGCATGCTTTTGGGTCTCAGATCTCACGATCACGAGCCTATCTATCACAAGTGGAATCGTTTCCGTCAGCGTTTCTCGGCTTTTGTAAATGGCGAGAAACCCGCTGTTGCTTCTACATCGTCTCGTCCAGAGACCTCTGGCATTCAAATTAAGGTGAAGCGTAAGAAGTAGGGAAGAAGTAAGGAAGAAAAGCCAGAATGTGGCTTGATACGTATCTTTGCTCTATTGGACCGCTGCGTGTGCAGTACTTGTAAAAGAAAGCATCCTTATGCGTAAACCACCAAATCCTATTTTGATTATTCTGGCACCTATTCTTATTGCCGTTGCCGTTGGTCTTGTCTATGATCTGCAGAATTTCTTACAGGACATTCCAGAAATACGTGATAATCCAATGCTCTTAGCAGGCGTGGCTGTGTTTATACCAATGCTTGTGGCTTTGGTTAAGGACACGTTTGACGCGCACGGACTCTAGATGAAGGCTATTTTTGTTGTGTTGGCTTTGAGAAAAAGAACAGGTATATTCCAAAGCCAAGTTTAATTGCCGCATCAATATAGGCAGTTATTGTCAGTGGGATGTCTGGAAAAATATAACCTATACCAATATTGATGGCACAGAGTATAGCCAGATAAATCATCGATTTTCCGTGCACAAAGTAATAGAGGAAAAAGTGCAGTGCCGTGGCCATTAACGCGCCCAACCAAATGAGTCTCCAGTTTTCAGTTGCAAAAAATGGTCCACCTAATAAAAACATCAAAATGAATAAGAAAATCACCGCGTATAGAGACATTTTGTTCTGGAACTTACTTGAAGGACCATCGGAAAACTTATTGAGAACTTTCTTATTTGTATTTATAGATAAGAAGGCTGCAACATATCCAAAGCTAAATACGGACATATTGATAATCTGCTTTCCACCTATTACGGTAGCTGCAAAAATGATGAGAGCTACAACAATTAACCAGAGACCGCATGATTTCTTATAATTAAAGTGAAGCTTCTCGTCTTTGTTATATTCCAGAAAGTTCATAAGTTTCTCCCTCAATCGAACGACTTGCCATAATACTTCTGACTGTATGCTTTTACAATCCAGTTGCCTATCTTTTAATAATTGAGGTGCAGAAGACATACAGGTTTAAAAGGCGGTCATTCATTTGATAGCCCGCGGTATTTAAATAGTCATCAATGTGGCGACGAACCGATCTTTTGCAAATTTCTAAAAAAGTTGAGTTTGACGGTTGCAAGAGGGGCGGGTTTCTCGTAATATATCCCTTGCTGCATCCCCAGCAGCAAACATATTCGGGCGTTTAGCTCAGGGGGACGAGCGCTTCCCTGACACGGAAGAGGTCATAAGTTCAAATCTTATAACGCCCACCAACTGTTCACAGGTCAGAGTAATCTGGCCTGTTTCTTTTTGTGGATATAAATAGTAATCATTATTGTTATTGACAAAAGAGTTAAAGAGAGTAAACTTCTAACTAGCACGTTTTACAAATTGTTTTACTTACAGAAAGGAACTGACTATGTCTCTTATTGGTAAGCAAATTGGTGATTTTAAGGTAAACGCATTCCACAACGGTGACATCACCGAGGTAAGCAAGGAGTCCACACTGGGTAAGTGGAGCCTGTTCTTCTTCTATCCAGCTGACTTTACCTTTGTTTGCCCAACTGAGCTTGAGGATCTTGCTAACAACTATGACAAGTTCCAGGCTGCTGGCGCAGAGGTCTACTCTGTCTCTTGCGACACTGAGTTTGTCCATAAGGCATGGCACGAGGAGTCTGAGCGTATCTCTAAGGTAACCTACCCAATGCTCGCTGACCCAGCTCACGTTCTTGCAAGGAACTTTGAGGTCCTTATTGAGGACGCAGGCCTTGCTGAGCGCGGTGCTTTCATTGTTGACCCTGAGGGTGTCATCCAGGTTGAGCTTGTCACCGCTGGTGGTATTGGCCGTAACGCTGAGGAGCTTCTCCGCCTTCTCCAGGCTGCACAGTTTGTCGCAGAGCACGGTGATCAGGTTTGCCCAGCTAAGTGGCAGCCAGGTGCTGAGACTCTGAAGCCAAGCCTTGACCTTGTTGGTCAGCTCTAAGATTTAGGAGCTTACAATGACCGACGTCAAAGACCTCTACGACGCGGTGATTATCGGCGGTGGGCCAGCTGGGCTCACCGCCGCCCTCTATCTGGCCCGCGCTCGCTACCGTGTTCTAGTTGTCGAGAAGGACCATTTTGGCGGACAGATCACTATTACTAATGAGGTCGTTAATTACCCGGGAGTTTTCTCTACTAGTGGCTCTGAACTTTCAGAAACTATGCGTAAGCAGGCTGAGGCCTTTGGTGCAGAGTTTTTGCTGGCAGAAGTTACTGACCTGGACATGTCTGGAGATGTCAAGGTAGTTCACACCACCAAAGGTGAGCGTTCCTGCCTTTCAGTTCTTCTCGCCACAGGAGCACATCCTCGCCATATCGGCTTTGTGGGAGAAGAGGACTATCAGGGCCACGGAGTTGCTTACTGCGCTACCTGCGACGGCGAGTTCTTTACCGGCAAGGAAGTCTTTGTTATTGGTGGAGGCTTTGCAGCTGCAGAAGAAAGCGTATTTCTAACTAAGTACGCAAAGCACGTCACGGTTCTTGTGCGCGAGGAAGCATTTACCTGCGCCCCTGCGTCGTCCGAGGCTGCTCGCACTAATCCAAATATCACGGTTCTCTATAACACGCAGGTTGAATCCGTTGCCGGAGATTCCGCGCTTAGGTCTATTACGTACAAGAACCTCAAGACGGGCGAGAAGACCACCTTTGCTCCAGAAGATGGCGATTCCATTGGCGTCTTTGTCTTCGCGGGCTATGCGCCAGAGACCGACCTGGTAAAAGAGCTGGCACAGACTGATGATTACGGTTATCTGATTACCAACGAGCATCAAGAAACAACCTGTGAGGGTCTCTTTGGTGCAGGCGACGTATGTCAGAAGCCACTACGTCAGGTTGCAACGGCTATTGGTCAGGCGGCAACTACCGCCACCGAGATGGAACGCTACATTAAGCGCGCTCAGGAAAAGACCGGCCTGGTTCCACAGATGAACGTCACGCGCATCTCGTCCAAGAAGGAAGCTCCTGAGGCTCCAGCAGCCAAGACTACCACTGACTCCGGAGAGCTCTTCACCGATGACATGAAGGCGCAGCTCAACGCTGTCTTTGAGCGCATGGCACGTCCGCTTGTGCTCCAGCTTGAGCTTGATCAGAGACCTGTTTCTGAGGAGCTTGTTGCGTACATGGAAGAACTTTCTTCTATGACCGACAAGCTGAGCGTTCAAACAGTCTCAGACACGGGCGAGAAGAACCTTCCTGTTGTTCGTGTTTGCACACAGGATGGCACTCCAACAGGTCTTGCGTTCCATGGTGTTCCTGGCGGTCATGAGTTCACTTCGTTTGTACTTGGACTCTACAACGCCGCAGGTCCTGGTCAGCCTATTAGTGACGAGGATAAGGCATCCATTGCCGCTATCGAGTCAAAGACGCATCTGCAGGTCTTGGTAGGACTCTCTTGTACCATGTGCCCAGATGTTGTTGTGGCTGCTCAGCGCATTGCTGCGGATAATCCTCAGGTTACCTGCGATGTCTACGACATCAACCACTTCAAGGAGCTCAAAGACACCTATGATGTCATGAGCGTTCCTTGCTTGGTTATTAACGACGGTCAGAAGGTTGACTTCGGCAAGAAGAATCTTTCTCAGATTTTGTCGCTCATTCCTTAAGATCCATTTGCGTCCAGGAGAGGGTGGCGCTTATGAATATGCCGAGAAGATCAACGGTCTTCTCGGCATTTTTTGCGACGTATGAAGTAAGCGTATGAAGCTTGTCTAGAGGTGTAAGGCCACGTCCCCTTTACAGGGCTTTTTGCTGGTAGAGACCTGCATCAGTAAAGTCCTGTGCGCGATAGTAGGCGCGCGTTCCAATTGAGCTGATGACGTTAAGGCTGGTATAACCCGCATCTGCTGCAATAGAGGAGGCTTTAGCAAGAAGCTTTTGGCCCAAGCCTTGGTGCTGAGCAGACATTCCTTCTGAGCCCAGCGAAAGCGCCTGTCCGTACACGTGGAGCTCTCTGATCATGGCCTGACCTGGCTGTACCAGCAGCTCATTGGCGGTAACATCACATGCACCAGAGGTCAGTTTGTCCCAGTGGGGAAGTGAAAGCCTACAGAAACCTGCGATTTTGTTGTCAGCAGTTACCCACTGCAGGAAGTGCTCATCGCTGACTGTGGTGGTGTACGTGAAGTCCTGGAGGGTAAGTTCTGCGGCGCGTACCGGCTGCTGGTTAATCTCTCTAAAGCGAATCTCCTGCACGCGACGTGCAACGTCTTTGGCGGCAAGCTCTTGCTCCACCATCTGGCGGAGGTTGGTGTGTTTGTTTCCCACCAGAATATCGGTGGCGCTAATGTCTCTAATCATGCGAGAAATGCGCACGTATGGAGGTGTGTTAAGTACGTCTTGAACAAGTACGTCTACCAGCTCATCTTTGGCATATGGTTGCCACGCGCCTTCACGATACTTCTGCACTAGCTGCGTTCCAGCTACCAGCGCACAGGGGTAAAGCTTGATTTCGTCGGGAAGAAATCCTGGATCAGTGACAAACGTCTTGAAGTCCTGTTTATCTGCCTCAGGAGTTGCGCCCAACAGGTTAACCATCAGATGAGAATGGATTTTAAATCCGTACAAGCGGATGAGCGAGAACGCGCGTTTAATCTGCGCGACCGACATCTGGCGTTTGTTTGCATCAAGGATCTCTTGACGCGTACTTTGAATGCCAATTTGAATTTTGGTGCACCCAAGTTGCCTAAACATACGCAGGTTATCTGGCGTGATGGTATCGGGCCTGGTCTCAATTACAAGGCCAACCACACGTGCAGCGGCTGTCTCATTAACGTGCTGCTGTTCTACCAGCTCATCATACGTGCTCTCCATCTGAGACCATGCACTTTGGTGAGGCTGACTGGTGTCGTAGAGCTTATGAAAAGCCTGGTTATACGTGGCAGTATCTTCAAAGACTGCCGCTTGCTGTTCAGCAACAAAGGAGGAGAGAGCATCTTCAGAGTTCTGCAAGCCAAACGAGGTGTACCAATCAAGGCGATCCTGAATGTAGCTAGGAGAGTTGGGCCACTCGTTGAGTGCACGGAAGAGCTCCTTGATAAACCAGTATTGGTAGCTCTCTGGATAATCGCTCCAGGTGCCACCGAGCACTATGAGCTCTACTTTGTCGGTTGAGTGGCCCATCTGATGGAGCGCCTGAAGACGAGCAGCAACCTGTACGTATGGATCAAAAAACGTTAGTTCTGCGCGCTGACAGGCAGGCTCGTTAGCAAGGTAGCTCTTAGGCATACGCAGATCACACGGGCAATAAATGCAATTACTTGAGCAGGTATGCGGCCTGGTAATCACGGTAATGGTAGCCACGCCAGAAGCGGTGCGACGAGGCTTCATGCGCACGGAGCGGATAAATCTTTCTTCCAGCTCAGGCGTTACATTCCACGATTGCCAGAGCTCATTGTTTTTCTGCTTGACCTGCAAAAAATAGGGGAGAATTGCTCGTTTAGGAATGAGTTTCTCGCGCTCTGTACTGTGGGTGCTAGAGTCAATTCCGCTGTTATGCGAGTTAATGAGCATCTCAAGCTGATGCGTATCAAGAGCTCCTTGCGAGCCATCTCTGAGCTGCTGCAATATGTCCAAAATGAGTTCATCCATACAAACAGTATAGGCAATAAGGCGAGCTTCTGGCCTTTAGGAGTAAGACGGTGACGTAAAATCTCTGTATGGATACTTCTTCTTACATAACACATGCGCAATCTATCAGCGCATCTACCGCTGAGCGGCTGAGCTCGTATTACCTCTGAGTTTTATGCTCAGCAGGCTCAGAGTTTCTCGGCCACACGACAGATGCCTTGGCAGGGCTGGCAGAAGTGTCTGGAAGCCATGCCTCAGCTTGTATCTGGCGAGAAGCTCTCTGTACTTGATATGGGTTGCGGAAACCTGCGCTTTGCTCGCTTTTTGTATGATGCGGCAGAGTTTGTTCCTGCAGAGTATTTTGCTGTAGATAATTGCAAGCCTCTTGTGGAGAGTGGAGACGTAGGCGCTCATGTCTCTGAGCTGGCATTTATTGAGCTAGATGTGATAAAGAGTCTGCTTGATAACACGCTCTCTTCTGAGTTAACTGTTCCGGCCTGTGATTTAGTGGTTGCGTTTGGCTTTTTGCATCATGTACCTGGCGCAAAGAAGAGAACCCAGCTTCTGCGCACTCTGCTAGAGAAAACAAAACCTGGCGGCTTTGTGTGCGTTTCTTTCTGGCAGTTTTTGAACAGCCAAAAACTTGCTGCTAAAGCTCAAGAAACCACTGCTCAAGGGCTGCGTGCGCTGGGTATAGATGCATCAGAACTTGAGGAGCATGACTATCTGATTGGCTGGCAAGATAAGGCCAATACCTGGCGCTATTGTCATCATTTCTCGCAAGAGGAGCTTGATGAGCTTCTTGGAAGTCTTGGCTCTGACGTGCAAGTTTGTGCGCAATTTAGTGCAGATGGCAAAGACAACAATCTTAATCGCTATGTGATTTTGCAACGTCGTGTAGGCTGTCGCAGACAATATCTTGCTAAAAATGCCCTCGTACAAGATAATCCCCCGCACAGAAATTGAACCGCCTCCCATTTCTTGGACACGAGAAATAGGAGGCAGTTCAAAACACACCTAAGTCGGATAATCTGTCAAAAAGACGTATACATTACGCGGAAATTACCTCAAACATGCAGATTATCGTCATTAGGTGTGTAAAATGCCCGCAATCTGAGCAGAATATCCGACTTAGGTGTGTTCCCTAGAAGCGGAATTTACCTATAGTTAGATTTTTTATATTTCGTCTATTCATTTTCAAGCATATTAGATGAAGTTTATGCATAGAGATGCATATCAGGTAGTGCGACCGCCTAGCTGCCTGGCTATCTTGATTAGGAACATGTCGATTCTTCGGCAGAACCTACCAAAGCTGCGCTATTTTGTGCGCCAGGCCTAAAAGCCGACGCTAACACGCTGCAGAATCAAAATCCCCCGCACAGAAAATGCACGGGGGATTTGCATTCAGTAGGCAAAGTGGACGTATAAGCCGGGTTCTGTCGCGGACAACCATTTATCTACTACCAGCATTGCTACTGGTCTCTAGCGCGCAACCCGAGCGCAGTGCGGGCCACACCATAGCGCTCCTATTTGCGTTTGCTCCGGATGGGGTTTACCAAGCCACGCTGTTGCCAGCATGCTGGTAGTCTCTTACACTACCGTTTCAGCTTTTCTCTTTACGCGAATGCGCAGGTGAGAGTCTTCTTTTCTGCGGCACTTTCCGTCGGGTCACCCCGCCTGGCCGTTAGCCAGCATCCTGCCCTGTGGAGCCCGGACTTTCCTCATAGCACCCTTCCACTTAGCTGGACGGGCACTCCGCGGTTGTCTGGTCCACTTTGCATGGGCGATTGTATCACGTTCATAAGCTCAGAAGCTCCTGAAGTCAAACAATCTCCAAGTAAATGAGATGTTGCGAAGGCGCGGGTTTCTCGTCGCATGTCCAGTGAAGCAAGGCGGAAAAGGCGGAGTGAAGCGCAATTTGGCACGCTGTGTTCATGAAAAGCAACAGTTGCCTCTTTGAATGCTGCTATGATAAAGAGGCTTAAACACGAAAGGACTACCATGGGACTCTTTGATCTTTTCAAGAAATCTTCCAAGACAGCTGCGCCAGAGGCTCTTGTTGTTTCTGATTACACTGCTAAAACAATTTATGCACCAGCAAGCGGAAAAGTTGTTGCGCTAGAGAACGTTCCTGATCCTGTTTTTGCAGGTGGCATGCTTGGTCAGGGCCTGGGTATCTGGCCTTCTGAGGGCGTTGTGTACGCGCCGGTTTCGGGCACTATTACCGCAACTACTCCAACTGTTCACGCATTTGGAATCACTGCCGATTCTGGCGAAGAGGTTTTGATTCACGTGGGCGTTGATACCGTTGAGATGAAGGGTGACGGCTTTACCGCCCTTGTCGAGCAGGATCAGCACGTTGAGGTTGGTCAGCCACTCATGACCTTTGACCTGGATAAGGTTAAGGACGCGGGTCATCCTGAGGTGGTCATTCTTGCTATCACCAACTCTAGCGAGTACAGCAACGTAGAGATTCTTGCCGCTGCAGACCAGCCGGTTTCTGCTGGCGAGAAGGTCTGTGTGCTCGCATAACTGCGGCTTTATAGCTGTTCTATGTCTGACACATCCTACAAGACAATCAAACTGGACTTTGTTGCGGAAGGTCTCTTTGAAGACAGAAAAAGCCGCTTCATAGCCCAGCTTTGTCATGTAGAAACAGAGTCAGAAGCACAAGAGTTTCTCGCCACAGTGAGGGCGAAGCACTATAACGCTCGCCACAACGTTCCTGCATGGATCTTGGAGGATGGTACAGAGCGTGCCTCCGACGACGGAGAGCCTTCCAGAACGGCGGGAATGCCTGTGCTGGAGGTATTGCGCGGAGCGGGACTTAAGAACGTCTGCTGCGTTGTCACGCGCTACTTTGGCGGAACGCTTTTGGGTCCTGGTGGACTTGTTCGTGCATATACGGCAGCAACTCAAGAAGCTTTGGCTGCTGCAGAGGAAGTGTCTGCTGTTCAGGAAATGCTTCAGGTTGTGAGGGTGGAGTTGTCGGCTCCGTATAACCTGTATGAGCAGATTCAGCGTCTGGTCTCAGATACCGGCGGCAAGGTTATAACGGCAGAGTTTGGAGCGGACGTTTTTCTCGCCATAGACTTTAGGTGCGGAGAAGAAGCGACGTTTACGGATGCGCTGACAGAGCTCAGCGCCGGAAAGATTACAGCCGAGGTCTCCGCGGCACGCTTTGATCTGTTCTAGTAGGTTTAATAAATTTAGCCTCGATAAACCAAAAAATACCAAATAAAAGAAGAGTAAGGATGGAGCGGCCGTTTTCTGGAAGCATGCCTCTTGAATCGCAATACCAGATCAATAAAAAGAGCACCAAGATAGTGGCTCGTAAAATGACACGCTCTTTTGAAATTTCTCTCATGAGAGCCTCCAGAAAGTAAGCTTGAACTTCTCTTTTTTTCAGTATAGACCAATATGGCCAGCACAGAAAATTCTGTACCGGCCATAGGTGCTTTTATGTGCGTGCTTAGTATGCTGTGGTTGCGCGTACCTTACTTACGGTTACGGCCACCAAGGGAGTAGCCAAGGTTCTCCCAGAAATCAATCTGGACATCTTCGCCCTCGTCCCAAACCTTGAGCAGGTCCTCTGGAACGTACTGACGACGAACATCAGCCTCGCCGCCGTAGAGGCGGAACCAGTCTGCGCTCATGATGAGGTAGCCGTCCTTACCGGAGTCCTTACCCCAGCTGTTCTCAATGCGCCACTGCTTAGCCTTGCCATCCTTATCAAGCTCAACGCCCTGGAAGGTCATTGCGTGGGTAAGAGAAGTCTCATAGTTCTCAATCATTGAGACGCGATCCATGTCAAAATCAACGCCAAAGAGGCCGTTGTAATCCATGGTGTCGGTTGAGAGAACGTAGTTGAAGTCCTCGTTGTGGCGAGGGAACTCCTGCATAACGTCGCAGGCCATGCAGACAGGGTTGCCGTCCTTCAAAGAAGCAATGGTAGCTGCCTCAAGAACCTCTGGCTCGACGTTTAAGAAGCGAGTCTTAATGCCGCCCAAAACGGTATCAATGAAGGTTGGGTGATACACCTTGCCGTAAGGATACTTCTTGCTTGGAACAGAAATGAGCTGGACAAAGCCACGAGGATCAACACCACAATAGCGCTCAGCAAACTCAAGAGGAGTAATGCCAAAGTCGCGAAGAATCTGGGTACCTTCCTCGTCCTTCTCGCCGTCCTTCTTGTCCTTGTTGTCAGAAGCCTTATTTGGCTCAACAGGGGAGAGCTTTGCCTTGTCTACCTGTGCGTTTTTGCCAACCTTGCACTCAAAGTCAAAGGTCAGAGGTGGCTCGCCAAGGCAGACGGAAAGAATCTGGTGGAAGCCCTTGAGCTGCTCCTGCTTAAGCGCACGAAGCTCGTCTTGAGACTTACCAGCTGCGTATGCTGCGCGGAGCTCGCCAGCGCTCTTCCTGAATAGACGGTCAATGCGCTCGTCCATCTGTGTAGAGTTCTTGGAGCAAGCAGTCTCTGGCATGGCATCCTTAGGAACCAGGCCATACTTCTCAACCAAGCTCATGGCAAATGAATAGTAACCGCCATCGCCAATACCCTCGGTCAGAAGCGTGTTGACAACACGAGAATCGGTTGGCTGGTCAGCGGTCTGAATGATGTACTCAAGTGCAGAGTTTGCCTTCTCAAGCTTGTCGTAGAACATGCCGTATGCCTGGCTGAACTCAAAGGTATCAACGTCAAGCTTCTTGATTGCCTCCTGACGAAGCACGTTGAAAGAAGAGAACATCCAGCAGCGACCACTCTGACGCTGGTTGGTGACGTCGCCGGTCTTTGCAACAGCAACACCGTAGGTGTCAGCGTAGGTACGCATGGTGGTGATGTCGCGAGCAGCTGCGGAAACGCCCATAGAAGTTACGGAGTTGCGAGCAACGCGGTTAGCACGGTCTGCGCTGAAAGCAGCAGTTTCCTCGTTTGCCCACTGTGGATTTACGGTCTGATCAGCCATTACGGCTCCTTTTGTTAGTAGCGTTTAGAAAAACCTGGCGAGAAGACCGATCTTCTCGCCAGATGGTTTGTGCCTTAGCGAAGTGTTGCAAGAGAGCCCATTGGGTCCCATGGCTCGAGGACGGTTGCTTCCTCGGTCTCAAAGGTCTTGAGCTGCTCAGGAGTGAGGTACTTCTTGTCAACAACAATCTGGTAGACGTACTCGTCAAACCAAGGGTCAGAGATGGTGTCAAAGCCATCGCGGCCGTGGTCTTTACCCCAGCTGTTCTCAACCTTCCAGAGGGTAGTGTTGCCCTCGGCGTCAAAGTTAACACCCTCAAGAACCATAGCGTGAGTCATGAGAGACTCGCCGTAGTCAAGACGCTCAGCGCGGTCAAGTGCACCTTCAACAGGGAAGCCAAAGAGGCCATCAACGTCAAGTGCACGGGTGTCCATGATGCCCTCTTCACGAAGGTAGGACTGAGCAACGTCGCAACCAAACCAGACGGGCAGGTTGTCCTTAAGCTGAGCCACAGCGAGGCGCTTGAGCTCAGGAATCTCAAGGTTGAGGTAACGAACGCCGCCACCCTCAACAACGTTGCCCAAGCGAGAAACGGTGTAGGTGTGGTTGAAAGGCTTATCTGCGGTTGGTGCAGAAATGATTGAGATGTAATCATCAAGATTCATGTCAACAGTCTCAGCGAAGAACTCCTGAGGAGTAAAAGTGCCAGAAAGGGCGAGGTTATCGTCCTTATCGCGCAGGCGTGCCTCAAAAGATACAGGAGGTTGACCCAGGCAAGTTACCAGCAGGGTATAGACGTCCTCCATCATCTCTTTCTTCATCTCGCGCAGAGACTCAAGGGACTCACCAGCTGTTGCGGTCTCACGAAGACGCTTTGCAGCACTACGAAGATAACGTGTGAGATACGCGTCCATCTCGTGGGTGTTGCAAGAGTTAGCAGTCTCTGGCATAGCGCTCTTTGGAACTACACCGTACTTCTTTACAAGGCTCTTAAACATATCCCACTGGCCACCGTCGCCAATTGGGTCGGTAAGCAGGAAGGATACAAGACGACCATTCAGAGGCTCATCAAGGGTATCCAGAATGTTCTCAAGGAACCAGTTGGACTTCTCCATCTTGTCCCAGAACAGTGGGTATGCCTGAGAAAGCTCAAAAGTGGAGAGGTTGTATTTCTTGATGATGCGGTATCTAAACGTATTAAGTGATGCAAACATCCAGCAACGACCAGAGCGCTTCTGATTAGTGCGGTCACCCTGCTTTACCTCAACATCGAAGGTAAGAGGATTAAGGGCAACACCTTCTGGTACACGAGCTGCTTTTCTAACACCAGCGCTGGTAGCAGCATTCTTAGCTACTGTGTGAGCGCGGTCGGACTCAAAGTTCTTCTGAGCCGCTGCAATGTCGTCAAAGGAAATGCTTTTCATCTGATCCATGTGATCTCCTTAACTGGAATAGGTAATACAAAAACTATATTCCCAATTAAGGTGTCCCTAGTCTAAGAGTTACCAGTTTGAAACTTTTATTTTTGAGAAATTTTTGAACAGATGGTTCACGTCAACTAAGAGAGATTTTGTGACGTTATGAAATTGGCGAGAAAATATTTTCATCCAATTTACCAGCGGCAATAGAAGTATTAGCACATAGAACATATGTTTGTATTAGTAGTTATTGTCTGGCGAATCGGCTACACTATACAAAGAAATTAAGAGCCCTTGGTAAAAGAACAAATTTTGAAGCACAAAGAGAAGAGCGTAGAAAAAGATGGCATTTGTTCACCTCCACAACCACTCAGATTTTTCCATTCTTGATGGAGCTAGCCGTGTCCCAGACATGGTTAGTAAAGCTGTAGAGTTTGGTATGCCAGCACTTGCTCTTACTGATCATGGGTATCTCTTTGGAATTCCAGATTTTGACCTTGCATGCCGTAAGTACAATGAGGCGCTTAAAGACTTTGGCCAGTGGTGCCATGATGTGGAATGTTTTGAAAAGGGTTGGGATTTAGAAGAGCCTCCTGCAGATGATCCCAATGCTGGTGAGCATGATAAGGTTCATGCTCAGTGGGCTTCTGACGTTCAAATTTGGAATCAAACACATGACATTGAGGCCGTAAAGGCCAATAAACCTTCTCCACTTATTAAGCCAATTTTTGGCTGTGAAGCTTATTTCATTCTTGATGATTGCATTGAGAAGGGCACTAAGCAGGTACGTTATCACCTTATCCTGCTTGCTAAAAATGAGACCGGCTATGTCAATCTGATGAAAATGATGTCAGAGGCTGGCTCAAAAGATATGTTCTATTACAAGCCACGCACTACGCTTGAGATGCTCAAGCGTTATCACGAGGGCATTATCTGCACTTCAGCTTGTGTTTCTGGCATCATTCCTCGTATGTTGTTTCAAGGTCGCCCAGAAGAAGCAGAGCGTTGGGCAAAAATTTATCAAGATATCTTTGGGGATGATTTCTACCTAGAGATTCAAGATCACGGTTTGTCTGATCCAAGTTGGGGCGGATATACCGATAGAACTCTTGCAGAACGCATTGTAAAGATGGGTCATGACCTTGGTATTAAGGTAGTTGCTACCAACGATAACCACTATCTCACTAAAGAAGACGCAAGCGTTCAAGATATTGCTTCCTGCATTGGTTCAGGCGCTCGCGTTGATGATGAGAACCGCAAGCGCATGACAGGCAGCGAGTTCTACCTTAAGAGTGAGCAAGAAATGCGCCAGATCTTCTCGTGGTGTCCAGAAGCTATCGAGAACACCATTGAGGTTGCAAATAAGTGCAACTATGAGCTGGACTGGACCCATATGTACCTGCCAAAGTTCCCAGACTTGGCAGAGGGGGAGACTTCAGAGGAACGCTTTAGAAAAGAGTGCGAGCTTGGCCTTGCAAGACGTTATGGAGATGATTGGCAAAACGTTGTCATCAATGAGATTAACGTTAAAGACCGTTTTGAGTATGAATATGACATCATCTGCAAAAAGGGCTTTGCAGATTACTTCTTGATTGTTCAGGAGTATGTCCGCTGGGCAAAAGAGAATGGCATTGGTGTAGGTCCTGGTCGTGGTTCTGCAGCAGGCGCTATTGTTGCATACGCTATGGATATTACCTCGTTTGACCCTCTTGAGAATGGCCTCATGTTTGAGAGGTTTTTGTCTCCACAGCGCTCTGAGATGCCAGATATTGATATGGACTTCGACGATGAGCGTCGTCTTGAGGTTGTTGAGCATGTTCGTCAGATTTATGGATCTGATCGTGTTTCTCACGTTATTACGTATTCAACCATCAAGGCAAAACAGGCAATAAATGACGCGTGCCGCGTTCTGGGTTACCCCGTTTATATGGGTCAGCGCCTCTCTAAGATGATTCCTGGTGATCCTAACGCTCACCTTAAGTTTGTTCTTCATAAGGCTCAAGAAGGTCAAAAAGGCGCTGATCAGTATTCTGCTGATTTTGAAGATGCGTACGAGAATGACCCTGATGCGAGAAGAATCATTGATGCTGCTCTATCTATTGAGGGCTTGCATCGTGGTGAGGGTGTGCATGCTTGTGCAGTTTTGATTGCTCCTACGCCTGTAAATGACCACGTTCCTACCAAGGTAGATACCAAGGGCGGCGTAGAGATTACGCAGTATGAGGGTCACTCTGTCGCAGACATGGGCCTTCTTAAGATGGACTTCTTGGGACTAAGAACTCTAACGGTTATTTCCCGTGCAATCAAAAACGTGAAGGATAACTACGGTATTGATATCGATGTAGATAACATTCCGTTTACTGATCCAGAAATTTATAGACTTCTGAGAGAAGGTCGAACTGCTGGTGTTTTCCAGGTTGAGTCTGCAGGTATGACTGCAACCATTAAGGGCATGAGGCCAACAGAGTATAAGCACATCGTCGCACTTATCGCTCTTGTATCGTCCTGGTCCTCTTAACGCAGGTATGGTTACCAGCTATATCAACCGTATGAACGGTAGAGAAGAAGTCAAAGATTACGATCCACGTCTTCATGACATCTTGGAAGAGACCTACGGAACCATGGTCTACCAAGAGCAGGTTATGCAGATTTCTATGAAGATGTCTGGTTTTACCGCAGGCGAGTCTGACAAGGTCAGAAAAGCAGTAGCAAAAAAGAAGATTAAACTCATGCAGGAGGTTGTCCAGCACTGGGATGACGGTACTGATGAGACCATGGAGGCTCACTGGAAAAACGGCGCAGTTCGTAACGGATTTGATCGCTCGGTTGCAGAAAGCATTTGGGACGATGTTCTTGAGTTTGCATCTTATGCATTCAACAAGTCTCACTCTGCTGGTTATGCAATTCTTGTTATGCAGACCGCATGGATTAAAGCGCATTATCCACATGAGTTTATGGCAGCAGTTCTTACCTCGTACATGGGCAAGACGGATAAGATTGTTCACTACGTAAGCGCTTGCCGTCATGAGGGCATCAAGATTCTTCCGCCAGATATTAACGAGTCCGGTAAAGACTTTACTGCTACTAAAGAGGGTATTCGTTTTGGCTTTGCAGGAATCCGCGGCGTAGGAGCCGGTGTTGGTGAAGCCATTATGCTTGAGCGTCAAAAGGGCGGCCCTTTTGCCAACATTCACGATTTTGTCGATCGTGTTGATGCAAGCCAGGCAAAGCGCAACGTTGTTGAAGCTCTTATCAAGGCAGGAGCTTTTGACTCAACAGGCTATACCCGTATGCAGATGATGAGTTTTGTGGATAAGAACAATCCACAAAACATTATTGATGCTGCTACTAAGCGTCAAAAAGATAAGGCTGTTGGTCAATTCTCAATGTTTGATATGTTTGCAGAGGTAGAGGGTTCTGGCTTTAGTGATATTGTTCCAGAGCCAGATGGCGTTGAGTGGGATAGGCGATTCAAACTTACCAAAGAGTACGAAGTCCTAGGCATCTATGTCTCTGACCATCCGCTTCGTCCGTATGAGTACGCCCTCGCTAAGAGCAGAGATTATGCACTTGCGGAGATTGAAGAGAATGTAGAGGTTCAGCTTCCTAACGGTGCCATGTCTCAGCAGTTTAAGGTGCCAGAAGGAAAACCTATTCGCTTTGCGGGCATGGTTACTAATGTTATGAAACGTACTACTAAAAACGGCGATCCAATGGCAATTGTTACGCTTGAAGACATGGAGGGCAGCGTCACTATTGTCATGTTCCCTAAGCTCTACAAGAAGGCTGCAAGACTTCTTGCTGGAGACGTTGACCCAGAGACTGGCGAGAGCCAGAGTGACATCTTCATTTCTGTTCTTGGAAAGCTTGAGCGCTCTGATAGAGGAGACCAGGTTATTGCTCAAGAAGTTAATCCTATTGAGCTTAACAGTGCTAACAACACACCAAAGACACTCGTCATTCATATGCCTGCTTCTCAACTTCAAAGACAGGCTATCGAGACACTTGGACAGATCTTCTCGCGCTATCCCGGCATGGACTGTATTGAGATTAGGGTAGAAACAGACATGGGCGATGTTATGCGCATGGAAATTCCTACCAGGATTGATGGACGTAGCATGGTTCTTTTGACCGAGCTTAAAGATTTTATTGGTCAAAGCGGCTACGCACAGATTGTTTAGATTTTGTCGATTCTAAATTTGCAGGTTACACTTAAGTAATAACTGTTACTATTTAAGTAGCACTTGCTAAGAAATTCTGACATCTTCGGATGTCGTGAGAGGAGAAAAAATGATCGACGCAAAGTTTTATCGCAACAAGGAGACAGGCGCTGTTGTTTATGGTGTCGCAGGCAACGTAGAGGCAGCAGATCTTGAGCTTCTCCAGGCTGGCGTTACTGACGGTGCAGCTGAGAAGCACGTTCCATTTGTTACTCGTGAGGGCAACACCGTTACCGTCCGTGTTGGTGAGGTTGCTCATCCAATGCTCGAAGAGCACTACATTGAGTTCATCGCTCTTGTTTCTGAGAACGGCGCTCAGTTTGCACAGCTTAAGCCTGGCCAGGAGCCAGTTGCTACCTTCACTCTTGAGGAGGGTGTTGAGGCAGAGGCTTATGAGTACTGCAACCTTCACGGTCTTTGGAAGGTTTCCCTCTAAGACTGGTTGCGTATTTAACAAAGCTAAGCTTATCTGTGAATCTGAACGGAGCTGCTACCTGCAGCTCCGTTTTTTCTTACTACACCTGTTTGTTTTTGGGTAAAAACAAATTAAGCACTTTATGATAGGAATGGTATGCGCATAGCAGTTGCACAAATGAATACTCAGGCCGGAGACTTCGAGTTTACCGCTCAGACCATGCTGGAATATGCTCAGAGAGCTCAACAGCAAGGTGCTGAGCTAGTCATTTATCCTGCGCCAACCCTTACGGGACTGCTCAGTGTGCCAGAAGCTGATACAGAAGGTCTTTTTGCAGACCTCTCCGAGATAATCAACTCGCTTTCAGAAAAACTTCCAATTGCGGCCCTTATTCCTGTTGTAACAGAGTTTGATGGAAGTGCAGCGAGCGAGGCTCTTCTCGTTAGAAACGGAGCCGTAACTCCGCTGAAATTGACTGCTCAGATTGCGCACATGAGCGCTCTTGCTCGTTCTGCTAGCTCTGCACAAACATCTGGCGAGAATACCTTTGAGCTCGCAAAATTTGAAGCAGGTGGCCTTACGTTTGGCGTTGCTTTTACCTACGACGATCTTGACGCGTGGCAAGATGTCGACGACTCGTTAGATGCCGTCATTTACCTGCCGTATTTTGGCTTTGCTGTTGATGATTCGTCGTCCGCCATGGGCATGGCGGTGGCAGAAAGCCGCTATCTGGGAGATGTTGAAGAATTTGATAGCTGGCTTATCGCTGCAAACGCTGTTGGTGCCTATGGTAACCAGGTGTTTTGTGGTTCAAGCTTCTTCTTGTCTCCTTCAGGAGATTTAGTCAAACAAGCAGCGTCTTTCTCAGAAGATATGGTTGTCTGCGATGTTGACCAAGATACTATCGAAAACTTTGATAGAGAAGATACTGCGGGTGTCTATAACAGTGCACTTACTACCTGGGGCGTATTGGCTACGGGTGTGCGAGACTACACGGTAAAGTCTGGCTTTGACGGCGTGTTTATTGCGGTTGATGGCTCGCTCAATTCTCTTGTTACCGTTGCACTTGCTTCAGATGCTTTAGGTCCTATGCGCGTCCACGTACTGTTGCTTCCAAACAAAGATTCTCGAGCAACAAGTGCTGCGGAGTTGCTTACCGCAAGACTTCGAGTTAATAAAGTTACTGTGGATAGCACGGTTTTCTCGACATTGACCGATACAAAATTGGTGAGTGCATTCGGCTACGCATACGCTGACCAGCACAATTACTTAACGCTTGAGACTGCCGATAAAACCATTCTTGCGCTCAAGGGAACAGAAATTTCTAGCGCACATTCTCTGTGGCCTCTGGGAGATATGTATCATGCAGATATTCTTGACCTTGCTAGGGTAAGAAATACCTTCTCACCAGCTATTGACCATGCAGTTCTCGAGAATATCTCTGAGGTTGTAACTGATGGGTTGGAGAATGTTGCGCCAACGCCTCAAGAACGCATCGAGTTTGTTGATTACGTGCTTACCAGCTATCTTGAGTGGAATAAGAGCATTTCTGCCATTGTGGAAGAGATGGGAAAGGTTGACGAGGTCAAAACTATTATTTCTATGCTTCACGCTCGCCAAAAAGACCGCAGAAACACCACTGAGGTTCTAGAAATGTCTTCAAAGAGCCTCACAAACGCTCAAATTCCACACGCGTCAGTCTGGCAAGACAGAATTAGAGATACAAAGGCTTCCGAATCTGACCTGGTAGAGTCCTTGCGAAATTCTTTGCGAGAAATTCAGGGAGCTTCTATGCATCTGCCTGAGTTGTCAGTTGATCCAGCGGAGGCTCAGGAGGGCTTTAAGGATATGCTGGAGCTTTTAAAAGAGCTGGCACAAGAATCTGATGCACAAATTGGCATGGTTGACCCCAAAATGTGGAGAGGTCCCTTCTCAGAAAATTAGTTGCATCGTTTGTGCATACTCTGTGATAATATAGAACGAACGTTCTATATTAGGAGGTGCAATGGTAATTCTTGGAATAGACCCTGGTCTTGCTCACACTGGATGGGGAATTGTAGAGACAAGGGGTTCTGAATGCCGTGCACGCGCCTATGGATGCATAACTACAACCGCAGATGAACCAATAGATATGCGCTTGGGAAGAATCTATAACCAGATTGTTGAGGTTATAGATAAGTTTTCACCAGAAGCTCTTTCTATTGAGAGCATTTACTTTGGACAAAACGTTAAATCTGCTATTCCTACTGCACATGCTCGCGGTGCTGCTATTGTCGCTTGTTCTAAAGCAGGTCTTACGGTTGGAGAATATACTCCAATGCAGATAAAGCAGGCTGTTGTTGGTACTGGAGCTGCAGATAAACAGCAGGTTATGTATATGGTTCAAAATATTTTATGCTTGGATCATCAACCTCATCCAGACCACGCAGCTGATGCTTTAGCTGCTGCGGTTTGCCACGCTAATCTTGTAAGAACTACCTCGCTTGGAAAGGGAAGAATACAACTATGATTGTCCAGCTTACGGGCACACTTGTATCCGTTACTCCTTCAGTTGCTGTTCTCGACGTTAATGGCGTTGGTTATGAGCTGGGTATATCAGCTTCAACAGCTGCTGCGCTTCCACAAGCGGGCGAGGCGGGCGTTACCGTTTTAACTCGTATGGTGGTCAGAGAAGATTCAATGGAACTCTTTGGATTTGCTTCGCGAGAAGAGCGTGCGCTCTTTGATCGCTTACGTGCAATTTCTGGAGTAGGTCCTAAATTGGCTCTTTCTGTGCTTTCTACGTTTACGCCACAGCAACTTGCAGTAATTGTGGCTACCAATGACGGAAATCGTCTTAAGAGCGTTTCTGGCCTTGGTAAAAAGAAGGCAGAGCGCTTAGTAATTGAACTTTCTGATGTGTTTGCAAAAGATGCAGAGCTCAAACAGCTTGTTGGTCTTACGTCTCCTGCAGACTTTGCTGCTATTCCAAAACCTGCTGTAACTTCTGTAGAATCAGAGGCTATTGAGGCTCTTCTTGGAATGGGCTTTACTTCTCAGGAAGCAACGCTTGCTCTTGAGGGGTATGAAGAGGCTGGTGCTATTACAATTGAAGCTGCTATTGGATATGCACTAAGGCGTTTGGGAAGTGGTAATTAATGTGGGAAGCAGATGCAGATAATTTATTTGAGTCATCGTCTACTCCAGCTCCATTTCCAGGGCACACTTCTCAACGTGTAGTTTCTAGTGGACTTCAGGCAGAAGACCTGGAGCAAGATAGAAACTTGCGACCAAAAACTCTTGATGAGTATCTTGGTCAAGAGCGCGTTAAATCAAATCTCCGTGTTCTTATTGAGGCTGCAAAAAGTCGTAATGAGCCGCTCGATCACGTTATTTTTTCTGGCCCTCCAGGCCTTGGCAAAACAACGCTTGCAGGTGTTTTAGCGGGAGAGATGGGCTCAAAGCTTCATACAACTTCGGGCCCCGCAATTGAGCGAGCAGGAGATTTAGCAGCAATTCTCACCAATCTTGAAGAGGGAGATATCCTCTTTGTTGATGAGATTCACAGGCTTAATCACCAGGTTGAAGAAATTCTCTATCCAGCAATGGAAGATTTCTTCTTAGATATTGTTATTGGCAAAGGTCCTGCGGCAAGGTCAATCAGGCTTGATATTCCACGCTTTACCCTTGTGGCTGCAACAACAAGAACAGGACTTCTAACCGGTCCTTTGCGTGATCGTTTTGGTATTTCTTATCGTCTTGATTACTACACTGTTCCTGAGCTTCAGACTATTGTCATGCGCTCGGCAAACATCCTTGATGTAGAAGTTGATGAGCAGGGTGCTGCTGAAATTGCTTCTCGATCAAGAGGTACACCGCGTTTGGCAAACCGTCTGTTAAAACGCGTTCGAGATTACGCACAAGTTAAAGCTGAAGGTACTATTACCTGGCAGGTAGCCTCAGAAGCGCTTTCATTCTTTGAGATTGATGAGCTTGGTCTAGATGTAATGGACGTGCGTGTTTTACGTGCGCTTTGTGAGACATTCAGAGGTCGTCCAGTTGGTCTCACAACCATTGCAAGTGCAGTCTCAGAGGATCCGTCTACACTTGAAGATGTTTATGAGCCATATCTTTTGCAGCAAGGGCTTATTATTAGAACACCTCAAGGTAGACAGGCAACGCATGCTGCATTTGATCACTTACGTATTCCTGTTCCTACTAACTAGTAGATTGGAACAAAATGCTTCAACGAGATTACATTTTGGAAGTAATCGATGACTTTACTTCAACGGTCACAGCAGGTTTGGGAAATGCTTTAGAGACTCAAACTGAAGAGTCACTCGATGGGGTAGAGGCAGCTGTTGCAGAGCTCATTGATTTGAGCCCAGAGACTGCTCTTGCGCTTTCGCCAGACTCTCTTGTAACTATGATGTTGCTCTCTGGCGTAGCTGATTCAGTTGCAGAGTATGTGGTGTATGCCCTCGATAGGCTCTCTCACGTTTATGAGCAACTAGGAGACGGGGATAAGGCTGGTCTCAGAAGACAGCAGGCAGTAGCGGTTGCACAGTCCTTCTCGGTAGATCAAAACGCTACTCCAGAGCAATTTAAGGATTTTGAAGCAAAGTATTTTGCGTAACCACGTTTTATAAGCTAACAAATAAACCCCAGCTCAATATGAGTTGGGGTTTATTGCTATAGAGCTTCATGTTTATTTGGATTACCAAATAACAATCTTAGTTCCATAAGGAATGTTGTCATAAACCCACTTAGCGTTTTCTGTTGCAAGACGTACGCAACCGTGGGAACCGTTGTATCCAAGCCTACCATCACGGACGGTATAACCGTCGGAGTTATAGAGAATGGAGTGAATAAGATACTCACCAGAAATGGTCGTGTAATACCAGCATCTAAAGCCAGAGCCAAAGTAGAGACCCTTGTTACCTACGGTAAATTGACCATGAGGAGTCCACATGCCTGGCGCTCCTGTGGTGCACTGCCATTCGTACCAAACAACCCAGTTACCGTGTGAGCCCCTGTATACAGCAAAGCGATTGCCAGTAGTATCAATTTGGATGAGCCAGTTAGTAGCACTGTAATAGTTCTGTGCATAACGATACATATCAGGGTAGTAGCAAGGTTGCTCCTCCATGGCGCCATCAGCCGCTGACCAATACAGTTTTCCACCCCAGGTTACATAACCAGTTTGCATGGAACCATTATTACTGAGATAGTAGTCCTTGCCGTTATCTTTAATCCATCCGGTTTTCATCTTGCCGTCAGAATCAAGGAAGTACCAACTGCCCTTTGAATTAATCCAACCAGTTTGTTTTTCTCCATTGGAACTAAAATAGTACCAAGTTCCATGAATATTAAGCCATCCATCTGCTGGTGCACCATTAGAAAGATAGTAAAAATCTTTACTATTTTCTTTTATCCATCCCGTCTTAATTTTATGGTCGGAGCCAACGTTTACAGTCAAGCCAGGAAGATGTACCGTTCCTGTTGGCTGTGAACCGTCATCTGTAGAGAAGACTCCTTCGGGAGAAATGAATCCAGTCAGTACTCCGTCTGGACCTGCCCAACGTTTTACACCATTTGAAAGAGTAACCCATTCATTTTTTGCTAGACCATAGCTTTTATCAAAGTAGTAGTTCTTTCCATCAATTGAATGCTCTCCAACGTATGCGGCATGGTCAATTGAAGATGGATTAAAGTACCATGTTTTATTGCCAGGAGTAGTAAACCATCCAGAGACAAGCGCGCCGCTAGATTGAGCCCAGGAAAAATTTCCGTCTGGTAGGGACACCCAATTACTTGAAGTCATACCAGCATTTTCATCAACGTAATACGAACCACTGGGAAGTTGGAAAAGTCCAGTTTTCATGCGATGGATTGAGTCTTCTGGATCAAAGTAAAACCATTTACCATTTGGGAAATGTTTCCAACCTGAATAGAATGAGCCATAGGAATCTACCCAAGACCATGAACCATCATCATTGTGAATCCAGCTATTTCTAAGGATTCCATCATTTTCATCGAAATAATAATATGTGCCGTTAATTTCGACGTTGCCAACAAGCGCTGGATGCTCTGGAACAGATGGATCAAAGTACCAAGTTTTACCATTTGGTGTGTTAAACCAACCAGAGGCAAGAGCGCCATTTTTTTGAGCCCAAGCCCACTTACGAGTAGGTAGTTGAATCCAACTGTTAGAAATCATACCTGCATATTCATCAATGTAATATGAGGTACCAGAAACCTGAATCGTTCCAATTAACATATGATGACGAGGTGCTTCCGGATCAAAATAGAACCACTTGCCGTTAGGCATATGCTTCCAACCTGAATAGTAAGAACCATCTTCAGTAGCCCATGACCAAGAACTTGCTGAACGATATACCCAGTTATTTTTAATAAGACCTGTTATTGAATCGAAGTAGTAAAACTTACCATCAATTTCAGTTTCGCCAAGGACTGCTGCATGTAATGGGTCATTTGGATTAAAATACCAGGTTTTCCCATTAGGGGTAGTAAACCAACCCGCTACAGCGGCTCCAGTGCCATCTACATAGTGCCAACCAGAATCATCTTTGATCCACTGACTTGTAACAAGTGTTCCATCTTCTTTGTAATAGTGGAATTGGCCGTTTTCTTGTCTCCATCCAGAAGATTGAGGAGTTGACGTTGTATTCTCTGTTGGGGCAGCAGGTGTCTGGCTTGTTGTTGGAGCAGTTGTCGTTGGTGCTGCAGGTGAAGCAGGTGAAGCAGGCTGAGAGCTTTCAGCTGCTGTAGGAGAAGCATTTTCAGCTGTTGCGGTAGTTTCAGTTGTTACAACTGGAGCATTTACTGTAGACGTATCAGTTGTTTCTGCAAAAGCGGGAGCAGCATGGAAGCCACAAAGCAGAGCTGCACTTAGCGAAGCAACTGCAATAAGCTTTTGTGTAGAAGGCCTGTAGGGAAAACGCATCTTCTTCTCCATTGTTTTAACTCCAATAAATCCAGGTAATAAAGAGCAGTTCAAACTCATTTAGCGCTTGTATTCAGTAAGTACACCGTCTGGTCCAGCCCAGCGTCTTACGCCATCGGAACGGGTAATCCATTGATTGCGAGCAAGACCATATCCTGCGTCAAAGTAATAGTCTTTACCATCAATAGTGTGTTCTCCAGTATAAGCAGGATGGCTTGGTTTTGCTGGATCAAAGTACCAAGTTTTTCCATTTGGTGTGGTGAACCAACCAGAAGCAAATGCGCCACTTGACTGTGCCCAAGCCCAACCGCCTTCTGGGAGCTGTACCCAATTATTAGCAGTCATTCCAGCAGACTCATCAATATAATAAGTTCCACTAGAAGTTTGGATGACACCTACAAGTATACGGTGCTTGGAATCTTTGGTATCAAAGTAGAACCACTTGCCATTAGGCATATGCTTCCAACCTGATTGAAGCACCCCACTCTCTCCAGCCCAAGACCAAGAACCATCAGCTCTATGAACCCATCCATTTTTCAGAAGACCATAGCCTGAATCAAAATAATATGATTGACCGTTAATTTCAGCGTCTCCAATAAGTGCAGGATGCTGCGGATCTGATGGATCAAAATACCAAGTTTTGCCATTTGGAGTGGTGTACCAACCAGAGGCAAATGCACCACTCGACTGTGCCCAAGCCCAACCACCATTAGGGAGCTGTACCCAATTGTTAGCGGTCATTCCTTGATTTGCGTCAACGTAATAAGTTCCGCTGGAAATAGTGAAGACACCTTTCTTAAGCAGAGGAAATTCTCCATTTTCATCAAAGTAGAACCACTTACCATTAGGCATGTGTTTCCAGCCAGAATAAACAGAGCCTACTGTTTCAATCCAAGCCCATTCACCATCATCCTCAATCCAACCATGGGTAACAAGGCCATTACTGTGATCAAAGAAATAATATTTACCATCAATATCTATTCCGCCCATTACTACTCGATTGTAATCTTCTGGGTCGGCATACCAAGTTTTGCCATCTGGAGTTTTAAACCAGCCAGAGATAGCAGCGCCATCTGGACCAGCCCAGTACCAAGCTTCTACACCGTGACCCATATTTACCCAAGAATTTCGTAAAAGTCCTGTCGAAGTATCAAAGAAGTACAGCTTTCCATCGACCGGAACTGATTTAGCAATAACCGGAACATCCGAATCAGTTTTACCAGTAAAATACCAGATTATACCATTAGGATCAGTAAACCATCCTTCAGTAAAACGTCCATCAGCTCCGGCCCAGCTCCAACCTTTATCTGTTTTAACCCAATTGTTTTTAATCAAGCCGTTATCTTTATCTACGTAGTAGTAAGTGTAGTGATAATTAGGAGTATTTTTATTTTCGAGAATATAAAATAAGCCATATCTAGCGTGCGGTAGCCATGTCTCTGGCTCAAAATACCAGGTTTTGCCATCAGGTGTAGTATAGAAACCAGATGCTGCTGCACCTGTTTCATCTACATAATATTGATGACTGTCATAAGTAATCCACTGACTTTTTAGAATAGTTCCATCTTCAGTATAAAAATATACCTTTCCATCAACTTTTTTCCACTTTGGATAATAGGATTTAGAAGTTGATTCAGGAGCACTTACTGTGGATGTATCAGTAGTTTCTGCAAGAGCAGGAGTAGCGTGAAGTCCGCAAAGTAGAGCTGCACTCAACGAAGCAACTGCAATGAGCTTTTGCATTGAAGGCCTGCTGGACAAACATGTCTTCTTTTTCATGGGCATATCCTTTTTTGAAGGGATAACTTTCTATATAAATAATAGTTTGATATGTCTGTTATTGTTCCCGTAAATTAATCCTATACAAATTCTCTATCTTCTATGAAAAAATGCTCAACTAATGAGATAAAAATCGTTTAATAGCAGATATATCCATAAATAAATGCTGGAAAACAGCTTGATTACCTGTGGCTCTTCCGGTAGATGGTGTGAAAATCTCCATGAGTGGTTTCTCGCCACATAAGTTGTTGATTAAGGTTATTATATTCCACGTGGCGAAACGTCACGGTATCGCGCTCCACAGGCGCAGTTTTGCCCTGCGGGGCTAAGAAAGAAAGGCACGAAATGGCTCAGGGTACTGTAAAGTGGTTTAATCCAGACAAGGGTTACGGCTTCATCTCTCGTGAGGATGGCGACGATCTGTTCGTACACTTCTCCGAGATTCAGATGGACGGTTTCAAGACTCTCGATGAGGGTCAGCCTGTCGAGTTTGAGATTACCACCGGCCAGAACGGTAAGCTCCAGGCTTCTAGCGTCCACAAGATCTAGTACTTGCGAACACTACCATCAAAAGGAGACCTTCGGGTCTCCTTTTTTGTTACATCGCTATTTTTACAGTTACAGTAACCAAGAGCTTTAATACCAATGCTTAATGGTAAAATCAGCAAGTTCAGAGAGTTTCTCGATATCTTGATGCTCATCATCACAATTAACAGCACAGGTGATAAGGCCAACAGAATTTCCTGTCTGAAGAGCCAGTGGAATGTCTTCAAACAGAATTGTTTTCTCGGCTGTAGTATTAAGACGTTTAAGCACCTCAAGATACAGATGAGGTTCATCTTTTGCAGATCCAACATCTGCTGCAAACACCTGAGTATCAAACAGAGTGGATAGATGTAAACGAGGCTCAAGAAGAGCAAGAAGCTCCGGCTCGTTGACAGTTGCCAATGCAGTAGGGATGTCTTTTTCTTGTAGCTTGCCAATAAAATCAACAACACCAGGTCGAAGCTGCACGGAGTTTACAAAGAAGCTTTTACTGAGTTCTTTCCACTCGGCGACAATCTTTTCTGGATCTTCCTTTAGTCCATAGGTGGCAATTGCCCATTCGGCTCCCCTTTCAAATCCAAGAGGGGAGAGAATCTTGCCAATTTCTGGAGTGTAAGGGATTCCTCGCGACTCAAAAAACTCCTGGTCAACAAGCTTCCAAATATGATGCGTGTGAGCAATAGTGCCATCAAAATCAAAGATTGCTGCTTCAAAATCTGTTGCAAGAATATCTTCTAGTGTCGAGAAAATCACAGAGTTCCAATCAAGTTGCGGTGAGCTTGTGTTTTTTATTGTTAACGTGCCAGTCTAGTGTAAACTTTTAGCAAGTATGAAGAGGAGTAAACCAATACTTTTCGGAGGACCGCATGAAACGCAGCTTATTTAATACTCGCGGTAAATTGCTTGCTGTTTTGTTCTTTGTTGTCGCAGCATTGTTTGCAACAACAGTTCAAAGCGCATATGCAACTACCTACACCACAATGGATGCCCAAGGAAACATTATCCAGAGTGAATCACTAAAAGATGCCGTAGCACTTGCTCGTGCAACTGGCAGACCTATTGCGCTTGACCCAGGTCACAGTGATGGCCTTGAAGGCAGAGATCCAGGTGCTACCTACTTTGGGCTCAAAGAGGGAGATCTGGCTTGGGCAACTGCCATGTACGCCAAGAAGTATCTGGAAAAATGGGGTGTACAGGTTGTTGTTGTTCGTGGAGAACACGAGGATCCATCGATCAAGACGCGCGTACAGCGTGCTGTTGATGCAAACGCTTGTGCCATCATCTCGCTTCACTACAATGCCGGCCCTGCATCTGCGACGGGCTCAGAGGTACTTGTTCCTCATAAGGTAAGCTACAACTATGATCTTTATCTCTCCGGTCAAGTTTTTGCCGGCAAGGTTAACTATTACCTCAGAAATAAAGTTGGTATTGTTACCCGCGGTGATGGCGCAACAGAACGTGGCTACAACGACCAATACGGAACAGACTATTACGAGAATGGCGATGAGTCCGATTATTACGGTATTGTCCGCTATGCTCGTCAAAAGGGAATTCTTGGCGTAATTATTGAGCATCAATTCATCTCTAATCCAGCACATGCTGCTGAGTTTAAAGACCTTGGCGATAATTCCAAGGTTGACTACATTGGCTGGGCAGATGCATGGGCAATTTGGGAAATGTACAGCTCTGATACCTGGTGGAGCATGAGTAGTGTTTCAGTAGCTCAAAAGGATAACGATGTCACTTTAAAGCCAGTTCTTACTGGCGTAGTTACTGACGCAACATTTACTTACAGCTATGTTGGTCCAGATGGAACAAAGGTAACGGTTGCATCTAACACTACGGCAACTTCATCTACCTTTACACTTCCTGCTAGCGGCCGTTACACCCTGTATATCACAGCAAGATCTTCTGATGGTCAAGAAGTAACCCGCCAGACAAACTATGACGCTAAGATTAAAGAATCCTATGGCTGGCGCAGAGCTGCTGAAGGATGGATGTATTCTGATGACAACGACACTGCTTACGTAAGCAGATGGCTTAAAGACGATGATGGCTGGCATTATTTTGATGCTAGGGGAATTGCTGTTTCTGGCTGGTTTACTACGCCAAATGGTAAAGTTTGGTACTTTGACGCAACTGCACCTCATAACGCTGCCGCTCTTGGCCAGAGGACCATTTCAGGTAAGTCTTATTACTTTGATGAGACTAATGGAATGGCAAAGAATTCCTGGGTCCACCAGGCTGATGATTCTTGGTCTTGGGCGACAGGAGATGGCTCTCTGCACGCAGGTTGGAAGTACATGCCAAATGGCAAGTGGTTCTACTTTGATGCTAACAACAGCTATCACGCTACCTTTGGTCTTATGACTGACGGAAACAAGAAGTACTACATTGATCAGAATCGTGGTCTGATTTACGGCGGTTGGGTCAATCTTGCTAATGGAGATTGGATCTGGCTTAATGACGACGGTACTCTTTACTCTGGCTGGAAGTACATGTCTAACGGCAAGTGGTTCTACTTTGATGAGAATGCTGAATATCCACTGATGAAGACTGGACTTGTTATCACAGCTAGCGGCTCATACTACGTTGATGCCAATAGCGGCATGAAGGCTAATGACTGGGTAGAGATGCCTAATAATGTCTGGGCTTGGGCTCAATCTAATGGTGCTCTTGTTTCTGGTTGGTTTAATACTCCAAATGGCAAGACATGGTACTTTGATCCAAATACAAAAGAGCACGGTGCTCTCTTTGGTCTTCAGGTAATTAACGGCTCATACTATTACTTCGACCAGAGTAATGGATTGTTGCGCTCTCAAAATGTCACTCTTCCTGATGGTCGTGTTGCTTACGCAGATGCAAATGGCGTTCTTAACATCAAGTCTGCAGATAACAACAACGGTGGTAATGGCGGAGATAACAGAGACGCTAACAACACTCCAGCTGATGACGGTTCTCCAATTGAGCCAACTCGTGGTAATTTCTCTGATCGCACCAGCGTTCTTGGAGCACCTCTTGTCACTAAAGAGGATCTTCAGCGAGATTTCAACAAGCGCGTAGGTTCTGCTTATCCAGCTGTCTATGCCGAGAAGGGCGCTGCAACAGGAACCGATTTTGTAAACCAGCTATGGCAGGCTGCAATTGACGAGGGAGTTCGTCCAGAACTTCTCTATGCACAGGTCATGATTGAGACAGGTAACCTTCGCTTTGGTGGCGATGTCCTTCCTGAGCAGTGCAACTTTGGTGGTCTTGGTGCAACTGGAAACGGAGCGCGCGGACTCTCATTTGATACCGTTCTTAAGGGACTACGTGCACAGGCTTTGCACCTTCGTGCATACGCAGGTTATGAGCCACTGACCGTTG
The DNA here is from genome assembly GCA_023300185.1 of Lancefieldella parvula. Lineage (GTDB taxonomy): Bacteria > Actinomycetota > Coriobacteriia > Coriobacteriales > Atopobiaceae > Lancefieldella. Next base: position 1,040,990 of record CP097092.1, on the reverse strand, counting down.
ATCCAAGCAAGGCTCAAGAGGTTGACCCTCGTTACGGAGCATGGATTCTTGCTAAGAAAGCCAACATTATTCGTAAACTTGCTGGAACGTGGGCAATGGATAAGAACTATGCTGTAAAGCTTGTTCGCGTAATGAATGAGCTGTAAAAGCCACAGCACATTATGCAAAAGGAGTTCCGAGAAATCGGAACTCCTTATTTATGCCAATTCTCTGTGAGTTTGAGTTGAGCTATCTTATCTATCAGGCTCTCCTTCAATGGAGTTGAGCATGTCAAAGTAGACATCGTCTTTCGTCATAATTCCTAGGTTCATCATGAAATTCTTGGCAACACTAAAGAGCTCTGCATCAAGCGAGGCTCGCGTACCATCCAAGAAAATAGTAGAGACCTCATCTGTTGGAGCAACAGGAATTTGATTTTCTATGAGCGTGGCGTAAATCTCATCATCGTTCATATCTTCGCAGCTAAACTCAGGCTCACTTTGCGCGAGAATTGCTGTCTCGGTGCCAATAATAAATGTAGCTCCTGGTAAGAACTTCAAGGCAAACAGATAACAGGCTTGAGCGGCTTTCAGATGTCGCAAACGCCACTGGAAGAATGCCATGCGGTAATAGCCAAACCCAATACTCTCGGGGTCATGGGCAAGCAGCAGGAGCTTCTTGAGTTCATCTGCCGCAGCTGTAATATCTAGCGACTCCTCAAGACAGTGGGAGAGGTGTAGCCTTGCACTCATGCTAAGAGGAGCAATCTCAACAGCCCTTCTCGCGTGCTGAAGAGCATTTTGAGTTTGTCCCTGGAGCGTCTGAGCAATAGATATCAGAAGGTGCGCCTCAAAGTAAGACATAGGAGCTAGACGAGTGTTTTTCTCGGGATTAGAGAGAATTCTGTTGTAGAGCACTCGATCGACGTAGTTCATAAATACGCGCCACTGAGTGGTGGTTGTATCTGTGTAGGTGTTATTGCCATCAACGGAGTCCAGCGCTTCACGTAGGAGCAGTTCTGCGTCTTGATAGTTTTTCTCGCTAATAAGACGCTGGGCCTTGGTGACCGCCAAGGAAAGAACGCCTCCGTCAACAAATTCTTCTGAAATAGCCTCAAAGTCATCTTCTGCAAGCGTGCCCTTAATAAAGCGAGAAACCACGCGTTCTCCTGCAGCTCGCACCGTAGGATCGGTGGAGTTTGCGGTATACGACAAGATAGTGCGGACGTTTTCTTCTGTAGAAGAAGAGAGGTTGCGCAAAATTTTGGTGATAATTTCTTCTCGCGCCTGACCTTCATCAATAGAAAGCCCCGACACTTCATCGGTGCCTAGTGCGTGAGCTGCGACGCTATCAAGGCGTTTTTGAGACGATTCAACAAAATCGTATCTACTGGGTGGACAGAAAATCTCATCATCTAAGGTAAAGAGTGGATGAACCGCATGAAGAATGCCATCTGCCTCGTCGATTTGCGCGTTCCAGAGCTGATAGACAGAAAGCGGATTAGTCTCTTCTGTAATGTTTGTATCTTCAAATTGCTTGCGAGTAATGTGGAACGAGAAAAGACATGCATGCAGTTTGTTTGTATTGCAAATACCAGACAGCCAGACCTCGTTAATCTTCTGCGAGCTTCTAAAGGCGCTTGCGGAAATGAGCATGCCAAGATGTAGGTTGTAAGCGGTGGCTGCACGACAGAGGTTATCAAAGGATGCCTCCTTGATGCTTCCATCTGCGCCAAGAAAGCTTCTTGGGAACTGCTCTGGAAGGGCCAGGTGTACCCTAAAGGCGGCAATTCCCTTGTGTACGTTGGTCCTAAACTCAGTGACAAGACGCTGAGATAGACGCAGGCTTTCAATGTGTAGAGAGATGGCTTTGCGGACAATCCACTCGCCGTCTTCTTGGGTGCTTTGAGTAGTGGCACAACGGGGGCGAGATTGCTTCATCATGGTAGAGACAATCTTTTGCTCAAAAGCAAGTAAGTCAAGTTCAGATGCCATATTTGCATCAAGAAAGTATCGCTCTGCAAAGAGGGCAGTGTTCAGTGCGCTCTCAATAGTAAGGAGCTGAATCTTCTGTTCATAGGAAAGTGTTTTTTGATTAGCGCGCAGATAAAAGAGGCCATTGGTACGCAGGCGCACCACGCGGCAGGGGATAGTAATGTCTTGCGCATCGAGAACACCAGCATCTTTTAGTCGCTGGGCTAGATGCAGTTCAAAATCACTTGGCGGGATGGCAACAGATCCACCTTTTCGGTGAGAATCTTTTTCACGCAAAAATGCTGTAGTTACAAAATGTTTAAGCACTTCAAGAGGGGTTATGGACTCTGTAAGCGTAAGAGAAAGCGCTTCAATATTGAGCTTTGTATGCCAACCAGTCTGATCAATAGAACCAACATGTTGATTATTTTGGGCAGCGTCTAGAGACTCATCAGGCAGAACGTCTGTATTGACGAGAGACGGATAGAGTTTTCCAAGCCTGTTTCTTCCAGGTTGCTTAGCTTCTGGATTATTTTCCTGACGAGTCATCATACACCTCCCAAGTTAGGCATACTGATTCATCTATAGTTAACTATATACCTTTGCTGGTGTACGACATTTCAGCTGTCAATAGTTAATTCGGCAGGCGAGAAGAAAATGTCATTGACTGGTTAGTTTTGCGCCATGAACGGTATACTCACATACGTAGATGATTGGATTGACATGGCAATAATGCAAAACGCAACTGATACAAATAAATCGCTGGTAGCTTCTGATGTAATTTCAGATCTGCAGAATCGTTCGCTTATTATTTTTGATTTTGATGGGACTATGGCAGACACGTTGCCCACCATTGTTTCTACCGCGAAGATGGCAATGACAGACTGCGGTCACACAGACTTTATAGAATCAGACCTTAAAAAGCTTGTAGGACCACCGTTTCCTTATGCGTTTGAGCTGGTCTTTGGACTCAGCCATGAGGACGCTGCTGCGGTTACTAAGCGTTACCGAGAGCTTTATGTAACTACAGGAAAATGGCCACTCTTTGAGGGAATGAGAGACCTCATTGATGACCTTCATGCCGCCGGTAAAAAGGTTGCGGTAGCAAGCTCAAAGAATCAGCCCATGCTAGAGATGGGCCTTAGGGACAACAACCTTATTGGTGTTCTTGATACCTATGCTGGAAGAATAGATGAGGCAGCAACTGATAAAATCTCTGCTATTGCTCACGTTATGCGCCAGCTTGGCTTTGAAGCTTCTGAAAGCGTCATGATTGGCGACCGTCGTTTTGATATGGAAGCAGCATTCCCAAATAAGATTCCGTGCATTGGCGTTCTGTATGGCAAAACTACCAATAAACAGGAGCTTATTGATGCGGGAGCGGTTGCAATTGTAGATACGGTAGAAGATCTACATCACGTTCTTCTCGCCTAAGAACCGTTACATACACAAAAACGCCTTGTCGCTAAGATGTGAACTACCTCCCATTTCTTGGACACGAGAAATAGGAGTCAGTTCAAAACACACCTAAGTCAGATAATCTGTCAAAAAGACGTATACATGACGCTGAAATTACCACAAACATGCAGATTATCGTCATTAGATGTGTAAAATGCCCGCATCTGAGCAGATTATCTGACTTAGGTGTGTTCCGTAGATACAGAATTTATTGATAGTTAAATTTCTTATATAAGACTATTCATGTTTAAGCATATTAGATGAAGTTTATGCATAGAGATGCATATCAGATAGTGCAACCGCCTAGCTGCCTGCTATCTTGATTAAGAACATGTCGATTCTTCAGCAGAACACAAGAAAGCTGCGCTATTTTGTGGGCCAGGCCTAAAAGCCGACGCTAACACACTGCAGAATCATAATCCCCCGCATATGAACTGCCTCCCCTTTCTTATGTCCAAGAAATGGGAGGCAGTTCGATGACAAGGCGTTTTGCATTACATAAGCTCAACGTTACTCAAGCTCAAAGGCACCTGTGTAGAGCTGGTAGTACGTTCCTCGCTTGGCGAGAAGTTCGTCGTGTGTACCGCGCTCAATAATGCGACCGTGGTCAAGTACGACAATAACATCTGCGTTTCTAACCGTAGAAAGACGGTGAGCAATAACAAAGGTGGTGCGGTCGTACATCAGAGCGTCCATACCACGCTGGACAATTGCTTCAGTACGTGTGTCAATGCTGGAGGTAGCCTCGTCCAGAATCATGACGGGTGGATCTGCAACCGCGGCGCGAGCAATGGAGATGAGCTGGCGCTGTCCTTGGGAGAGGGCGCTGCCGTTGTCCTTGAGCATAGTGTGGTAGCCGTCAGGAAGACGTCTAATAAAGTCATCGGCACCAGCAAGTTTTGCGGCCTTCACGCAGTCCTCATCAGTAGCATCAAGACGGCCGTAGCGGATGTTATCCAAGACGGTACCCGTAAAGAGGTTGACGTCTTGCAGAACAATACCGAGAGCACGACGAAGAGCGCTCTTCCTAATCTTGTTAATGTTGATGCCATCGTAGCGAATTTTGCCGTCTTCGATGTCGTAGAAGCGGTTGAGCAGGTTAGTAATGGTTGTTTTACCAGCGCCTGTTGCGCCAACAAATGCAACCTTCTGACCAGGTTTTGCATAAAGAGAAATATCATGCAACACGGTGTGGCCAGGCTCGTAGCCAAAGTCAACATCAAAGAGGCGAACGTCTCCCTTAACAGGGGTGTAAGTAACCGTGCCGTCACTGTGTGGATACTTCCAAGCCCAGTAACCGGTGCGGTACTCAGCTTCCTGAACTTTACCGTCAATGGTTTCTGCGTTGACTAAAGTAACGTAACCTTCTTCAGTCTCTGCTGGTTCATCAAGTAGCTCAAAAACTCGATTAGCACCAGCGATGCCCATAACAACAGAGTTAATCTGACTAGAAATCTGGTTAATCTGGGCGGAGAACTGACGTGTCATGTTGAGGAAAGGGACAGCTACAGCAATGGTGAAAGGCAGTCCAGACAAAGAAACGTTTTGAATGTTCAGAGTAATAAACACACCAGAAACTACAGCAACTACAACGTACATAATGTTGCCCAGATTGTTGAGGATAGGCATAAGCGTGTTGGCATAAAGGTTTGCATTTCTTGCAACAACCATCAGCTCATCGTTGATTTTGTCAAATGATTCAATAGTTTCTGCCTCATGACTAAAGACCTTAACGACCTTCTCGCCATTCATCATTTCCTGAATGTGTCCCTCTACATCTGCGGTGGTTTTCTGAGTCTTAACAAAGTTCTTTGCGGACTTACCACCAAGGTTTTTAGTAGCAAGGCCCATCAAAGAGAAGCCAAACAGAACAACCATGGCCATAAGTGCGCTGTAGTAAAACATGATGAATATAACTGCGATGATAACCACAGAGGTAAAGAGGAGGTTTGGAAGACTGGTACCAATCATCTGGCGCATTGCGTCAATATCATTGGTGTAATAGCTCATGATGTCGCCATTGAGGTGCGTATCAAAGTACCTAATAGGCAAGTCCTGCATGTGCGAAAACATCTTTGAACGCCATTTTTGCAGAGCTCCCTGGGTAACAATAGCCATACCCTGGGTAGAGATGATATTCGCAAGAAGTCCAATGACGTAGAAGGTGGCGAGAAGAGCCACGTTCTGGAAGACTAAGCCTTCAGCAGAATTCCAGTCACCACTATCAATAAAATTGGAGATGATAGACAGGATTCGCTCCAAGAAGACACTTGGGAGCGACTGCATAATTGCTTGGATAACAGCACCAAGGAGTGCTACAGGGAGAAGGACAGGATAGAACTCCCAGAGCATTTTAATGGTTCGAGTAAGAATTTTTCCCACGGGAAGCTTTGGTCTTGTACCGTTTGTTTCTGTTGTCCTACTCATGAGAAGTCACCTCACCTTCCTGAGACTGATTTTCATCAACACTTTGCTTGTTCTGTGAGAAGTACACTTCGCGGTAGATTGGGTTATCTTTCAGGAGTTCTTTGTGCGTACCAATTGCGTTTATGCGACCGTTATCCAGAACAATAATCTTGTCAGATTCTTCGATACTGGAAGTACGCTGAGCAATGATGATCTTGGTGGTATCAGGCAAGAAATCTTTAAGACCAGCGCGAATTAAAGAATCTGTCTTTGTATCAACAGCGCTGGTAGAGTCATCAAGAATAAGTACTTTTGGACGTCTAAGCAACGCGCGCGCAATACAGAGTCTCTGCTTCTGACCACCAGAAACGTTGTTGCCACCCTGCTCGATATGAGTCTCATATTTATCAGGGAAGGTTTGAACAAAGCTATCAGCCTGAGCAAGACGAGCTGCCTCAAGAATCTCTTCATCGGTGGCGTCAGGGTTACCCCACAGGAGATTCTCTTTGATGGTACCGCTAAAGAGAACGTTTTTCTGAAGAACCATGGCAACAGCACCACGAAGAGTATCAATGTCATAGTCTTTGACGTTGTGTCCGCCAACAGAAACGCTACCAGCGGTTACATCGTATAGGCGAGGAATAAGCTGCACCAGTGTGGACTTTGCAGAACCGGTGCCACCAATGATACCGATGACCTCACCAGAGTTGATGTGAAGGTCTACACCAGACAGGGCTTCTCGACCCTCTGGACCGGAATAGGAGAATCCAACGTTCTCAAAATCAATGGATCCGTTTGTAACCTCGGTCAGAGGATTTTCTGGGTTGTTAATAGTGGAAGTTGCAAGGAGTACCTCACAGATGCGGCGAGCACCTTCTTCCGCAATGATGATCATGGCAAAGACAAAGGAAAGCATCATGAGTGCCATAAGCATCATAAAGCCATACGTAATAAGCGAAGAAAGCTGTCCAACGCCAAATGCAGTTCCCTGAGAAGAGACAATCAGGTACGAGCCAAAGTACAGAATGAAGACAAACAGCACGTAAATAGTGAAGTTCATAAATGGAGAGTTCAGAGCCATGAGCCTCTCGGCTGCTGTAAAATCTTCGCGCAGCTCTTCTGAGGCCTTATCAAATTTCTGACGCTCGAAGTTTTCATTTACAAATGACTTAACAACGCGGATACCAGCCAAGTTTTCTTCAGCGGATTCATTGAGTGCGTCGTACCTCTTAAATACCTTTTTAAAAATAGGAATGACTCTAGAAATAATGAAGTAGAGACCAATTCCTAGAAGAGGCATGACGGCAACAAAAATAATAGCAAGCCAGCCACCCATGATAAAGCCAGCAATAAACGCTGCAATAAACATAAATGGAGCACGAACGGCCATGCGGATGAGCATCATAAATGCCATCTGTACGTTAGAAATATCCGTAGTAAGGCGTGTTACTAACGATGACGAAGAGAATGCATCAATAGTGGTAAACGAGAAATTTTGGATATTACGGAACATATCACGGCGAAGATTGCGCGCAAAGCCTGTGGAAGCTTTGGCAACAGAAATACCGGATAGTGTTCCAAACAGCAGCGACAGCATTGCCATAGCAGCAAGAACAGCTCCAGACTGAATGACAACGTTTAGTTCTGCCCCCGTGCGAAGCGTATCAACAAGATTAGCTGTTCTAAAAGGAATGAGGATTTCTAAGATGGTCTCAATTAACACAAAGAGAGGAGTGAGAATAGTGTCTCTTTTGAACTCACCGATACTCTTTGAAAGCACTAAAGCAATCTCTTTAATGGAAAGATTGCTGACATCTACAATACCTGTCAGAGCAGAGGGAACCATAGCAGTTTCTGCTTCAGTTGATTCAATTATGTTTTCAAGTTCTTCAGTTGAAGTTACTTCTTCTGACATGCTGTTTCTCCCTTCTCGTCTCTGTTAATTGTGTCCCAATGTTCAACTAAACGATCTAGATATGCGCAGAATGTAACTTTTTCTTCATCAGAAAGAACAGACAATGCGCGCGCTTCAAATGACTCAATAGCCTCTTGAGCTTCTTTTGCTTGTTTTTGACCTTCTTTTGTCAAAGAAAGAAGTGTCTGCCTGCGGTCTTTGTCTACACGAGTACGTTCAACAAGACCTTTTGCTTCAAGTTTGCTCACCATTTCTGAAAGAGATGCAGAGGTATTCTTTGTCTTGGCGAGAAGATCTTTTTGTGTCATATCTCCATCACGATAGAGCGCAGTCAAAATAAATTGTTGACCGCCACGGCATCCGCGCGTGATGTAAAGATAATGACCTAGATGGCCAAGATTGCGAATAATGCGCATCTCTTGAGTAGGTGAGGTAGGTGCTTGATGCATAAGTACCTCCCATAACAGAAATAATTCTTGTAAGGTATTTTACTCAAAATTTCTGAGATATCAAGGTACTTAACAATTAAGTACCTAAGTTTTATTTTCTTGAAACAAAAGCAGGTAAATCAGGTTAGAGTTCCAGCTCTGTTCTTAAAGATAGGCAAAATTTGCAAAAATTCTTCTCACCACTGCACCCGGAGATACCTTGGGAACATTGTGAGGACATCCTGGAATGAAGAGAAGTCGAGCGGTAGGGATTGCCTCAGCAATACGGCGAGTTTCCTCTGGATAAATCTCATCGTATTCACCTGCCATGACAACAACAGGAACGGAGATGTGTTCAAGGGACGCGGGATCAATATGAGGGTTATCTACCATGAGTTCAAGATGCTCTGCAATACGAGCGGCCTCAGCAGGAGAAGGAACAGGGTAGCCGTCTTCTAGAACAGCACCTTCCCAGCCTTCAACTGCCCAACGTTTATTGCCCTCGATACTTTCATATAGCCAGGTCATATCACCCAGAGTATCAGGCTCAAGATTTGCTCCGATAGATACGAGAGAAGCAACTACGTCTGGATAGTCACGTGCCAGAAGAAGACCAAGAATAGCTCCGTCAGAAAAGCCCACAATATGAGCAGATGAAACACCAAGCTGCTTCAGGACAACATACGCATCTTCTGCCATCTGCTCGTAGGTAAAGATGGCCGTTCCTCTAGTACTTAGCCCTTGATCTCTCGAATCAATACCAATTGCGATGTAGCCGCGGCTGCATACTTCGTCAATGATGGTGCCAAAGATGCCGTGCTCTTCTCCATTTCCGTGGAGAAAAACAATGGGTGTAGCAAAGATATCGTCGGGAACAGATGCTAAATAAGCCGCAGTTGAAGCGAGGTCTTCACAGGGTTTCTCGCCATCAGAGGTGTGGGGAGTGTAGACAAACGTTGCAATTTCTGCGCCGTCATCAAGCAACACTCGAAGATGGCTCTTCAGGTGTGCTGTTGGCTTGCTATAAGGTTTTGGGCGGTAGACGGGTGGAAACTCAACCACGTATGCTCCTAGCTGCGTGTTTTAGTTCTTCTGGCTTGGATGTGCTTTGAAGAAGTCAAAGCGAGGAGGGAGCTCTTCAAGCTGGTGCTCCTCTGCGCTCTGGCCAAGCTTTGCTGCAAGCTCTTTTGGACCCATAAAGGCGTTCTCCCAAGAGAAGAACTCCTCATGTGGGAAGTTGAGAGCATCTGCAATGCGCTCGCAGCCTTCCGGAACAGCCGGGTGCATAAGCAGCGTGATGGTCTTGAGTGCATAGAATGCATCAGCAAGTGCCTGGTCGTAGGCCTCGTCATTGCCCTGAGCGGCCTTGGAAGCCTCGCCCCAACGCTTGTTTTCTGCGCGAGCGTACTCATCAACAGCGGCAAGTGCAGAGTGTGCGTCAAAGCCGTATGCAAGCTGCTCGTACTTCAGCAGAACCTCTTGAGCAGCATCGATAACTTCCTGGTGAGGCTCACTGATAGGCAGGTGACCACCACACGCATTGGCTGCACCATACAGGCAGCTACGAGCCATGCGGTTAAAGATGTTAGTGAGAAACGCTGACTCCTTGAGCGCTGGATCAACAACGCGAGGATCATCCTTTACCAGAAGATCTGGCTGACCATCTTTACCCTTCCTGGATACAGAGGTATCAAAAGCCTTTGGCGAGAAGGACACGGCGCGCTGATCAAGGCCAAGCGAGAGCCAGTGAGCGCGGAGCTGTTCTGGAGTGTAGAACTCAAGGAGTTCCTCGGCCATTGGAGGCTTGATAGCACCAGAGCTGGAGGCCTTCTTGTTCATAAAGAGAATGTGGTAGTTAGCAACTGGAGTATCGGTGATAAGACCCCAATCAAGCGCATCCCACAGTGGGTTCTGGACAATGCAGTAGAAGAAGATGTTGTCCTGACCAATAAACTGGTAGACGGCTGCATCATCGCTGCACCACCAATCGCGCCACTCATCGGAAGAGTAGCGAGAGCCGCCATTGCTGGCGTCTTCAGAAAGAGCAGCACGCGTGAAGGTGATAGGAGCCCAGAGAGACTCAGTCCAAACCCAGATGGTAAGGTCTTTGAGATCTTCAATGTCTGGAGACTTAAGGCCCCAAGAAATGTTGCCCGTCATACGGTAAGGCAGAAGGGTCTTGCTTGTTCTAAAGCGAATTCCTGCCTCTTTGAGTTTCTCGCGAGCTTCATCTCTGTCCTGCCAGTTCTCAAAGACAACTGAGAAAGAAGATGCATTGCCTTCTGGCTCAATAACGCTATGAGCTGGGAGGGAAAAGGCAACGCCGTCAAAGTCTTGGCGGTAGGAATTTTGAATGTAGATAATAGGCTCTGTCAGAGTCTCTTGAACGGTAGAAGTAACAACTGAACGAATCTGTGGGTTGTTCTTCCACTTTTCTACCAGGTTGTTGAGGAACTCTTTGTATTGTGACAGGTCAAAGTACCAGCTTGGTGCAGGACGAAGCTCTGGCGTGGTGCCGGTGAGCTGCGAAATAGGGGCAATGAGCTCCTCTGGGTTGAACTGATGACCCAGGTCGCATTCTTCTGCATAAGCCTTCTCTGACTTGCAGCCCTTAATAGGGCAACGTCCATTGACCTGACGGCCGTTAAGGAATGTCTGTGCCTCGGTATCGTAAAACTGTTTAGTTGAAAGCTTGGAAAGTTTACCGCGCTCGTAGAGGCGGTGCATGATGCTGTCAGCCATCTCTTCGTGGATCTTTGCAGCGGGTTCTAGCGCGGAACCGCCGTAGAAATCAAGCGAGATATTGTAGGCGTTAAGAGCGCTTTTCTGCAGGTTGTGATTATGATTAACGTAATCAAGGATGGTGCCCTCGTAGCCCTCTTCTTCAACCTTTTTGCGATAGCCCTCTGCAATAGGAGAGCCATAGCAATCAGTTCCCGAGATAAACAAAACGTTTTTCTGGCCAATACGATCTCTTAAGAAACGAGCAAAGAAATCTGCTGGGACAAAGACGCCCGCAATATGTCCAAAGTGGAGATTCTTGTTACCGTAGGGCATACCACCGGTAATGACAGCGCGCTTAGGAAAATGAGGGCGGTTGTTCATGTCGTAGCTTTCGGCCATGGATACCTCGCAGTTGGAATTAGTAGATTACGCAAATTATCTTCTTATTCTAATCTTTTTTGATTCACTACACGAATAGATTCAGAAGTCGATACTATAGTGAGTAGAAATTATGTAAGGAGAGTTTGTGGGAAGAAAAAAGCCAAAGACAAGCCTTGAGTTTGTCCTAAAGGATCCACCAAAGTCTGTGGTGACGCCCTTCCTTGTGGCTGACCTTGCGCTTTTACTCATGTTTGTGTGTCATATTCCGCTGATGGTTATGGGAGAGCTTCCGCCAAACGATATTCTTCCAGCCGTGTTGAGCCTTCTAGGAAGTGTGCTTGCAGGTGGCTTAATCCTTGTGTGGATTACCCGCGTCAATAAGCGAGATTTTAGGTCTTTAGGTCTTCGAGTAAGCTCCTGGCCAGGATTTATGCGCGGAGTTACCTTTGGCTTTTTGATGGTGCTGTTTACCTTTGGCTCTATCATGCTCATTGAAGGCTTTGATTTTAACTTCAATGCTCCCTATAACATTTTTGCTGCTCTCTTCTTACTTGTGGCAACCCTGATTGAGTCTACTGCAGAAGAAATCTTGTTTAGAGGCTATCTACAGACTGGTGTTGCAGCTAAGAGTTCTTTCCCTGTAGCGCTTGTGCTTCAAGCAGTGCTCTTTACCGCAACGTATGGACTAACGCCTAACATCTCTATTGCCGCAGCAATCTCAGTCTTTTTGATGGGCATTCTCTATGGCTTGGTGTTTTGGCTTACTGATAACCTGCTTATGACCATTGCTATGCACTTTATCTGGAACTTTGTGACTGGCCCTATTCTGGGCATCTCGGTTACCACTACGCTTCTTCCTACCACGCTCTTAACGGCGTATCCTGCAGCATCTGAGTTTATCTCGGGCGGTGCGTATGGTATCGAAGCAAGCGTTGTTACCATTTTTGTATGTCTTGCTGCCTGCGCTATAGTAGGTTGGAAATGTTATAAGGCACAAGGCGAGAAGAACTAATGGCTTCAAACATGCTTCAGTCAATTGAGACTCTTTCAGTAGAGCCAGGAACACCGCTGCTGCTTCATGCATGCTGCGGACCATGCTCGCTTGAACCTTTAAAGCATCTGAGAGAAGAGGGCTTTGAGCCAACCATCTGTTGGACTAACCCTAATATTCAGCCTGTTGAGGAGCATGACAGACGCCTCCAAACCTTACTGGCGTGGGCTCAAGAAGAGGCTCATGTTGAGGTGATTGTGGCAGGAGATCCGCGAGAGCAGTGGGAGCGAGCTGTGGCCCCTCAGGGATTTGAGCGAGATCGTCGCTGTCGTGCTTGTTACGCAATCCGCTTGGCAGAGAGTTGTCGTGTGGCGGCTGAGCGCGGGTTTGAATACGTTTCTACAACACTGGCTGTCTCGCCCTATCAGCTCTTTGATGCGTGCGAGGATGAGCTGGTGTCCATTGCGCACGCTCATGGACTGACGCCTGTATGGAGAGATTTCCGTCCGTTTTACCCAGAGGCTACAAAAGAGTCTCGTGAGCTTGGTATGTATCGACAAAATTATTGCGGTTGCAGATATTCTGCGGCCGAGGCTCAGATAGAGCGTCATGAAGCTCGTGACGCAAGAAAGGCAGCACGTCATGCGAACTGACGACTTTGATTACATCCTTCCAGAAGAACGTATTGCACAAGCTCCTGCTGAGCCAAGGGACTCTTGTAGGCTTTTGGTACTGCATAGAGAAGATGGCAGCATAGAGCACAAGCACTTCACCGATATTGTGGAGTATCTTGAGCCGGGCGATTTGGTTGTAGTTAACCAGACGCGCGTTATGCCAGCTCGCCTTGTAGGTAAAAAGCAAAATACGGGCGGCGTCTCAGAAACGCTGCTTTTAAAACGTCGAGAAGACATTGATGCTTTGGGTAGTGTATGGGAGTGTCTGGTAAATCCTGGTAAGCGTCTAAAGCCTGGCGCGGTAATTGAATATCGTGCAGGTGGCTTGCATGCTCCTGACTCAGCTCCTGTTGTGTTGACGGGCACCATTGTGGACTTTGTTGACGACAACAGGGGAGGTCGCCTGGTGCGTTTTGAAGCACAGGGAGATCGCACTCTTGACGAGGCTATTCATGAGGCGGGCCACGTTCCACTGCCTCCGTATATTACACAGTACGAGGGAGACCCAGAGAAGTACCAGACGGTCTACGCTATGCAGGACGAGCATTCTGCTGCAGCTCCTACCGCGGGTCTTCACTTTACTCCTGAGCTCATTGAAACCATCAAAGCAAAGGGTGTTCAGTGGGCATCTGTTGAGCTAGAGGTGGGTATTGATACCTTCAGGTTGGTAACAGAGGACGATCCTACTAAGCACGTCATTCATACCGAGCGCTACCACGTAGCTCCAGAAGTTGTAGAAGCAGTAAAGGCTACCAAAGCCGCTGGTCATAAGGTTATTGCCATTGGTACTACCAGTGTTCGCTCGCTTGAAAGTGCTTGGGATAATCAGATTCCTGCAGCTGAGCCTCCTGTTGTTGCCCGTCGCTTTGAGGAGGCAGAAGACTCTGCTGCAGTGACTCATAAAGGCGATATGGTTGCTCGAGAAAATGCAACTACTAATCTATACCTGATGCCAGGCTCTACGTTCCACGTGGTAGACACCATGGTGACCAACTTCCACGTTCCACGTTCAACTTTGATGATGCTGGTTTCTGCGTTTGCAACGCGCGAGCAGATTATGGATGCCTATCAAAGTGCCATTGACGAGAAGTACCGCTTCTTGTCATTTGGTGATGCCATGATCATCATTTAGCGAGTTTGGTTACGTGACCATGACCCTTACGTTTAACTTGAGAGTTTAGATGTAGAAAAAGTGCCCACAGTAGTGTGAGCACTTTTTTCATACGATGATTTGTCTGGGCAAAGACTAAATTACCAGTTAAAAATCAGCCAAACAAAAGACGCAAGAATCGCTATCATGCCAAGAACAACAATGATGAAGCCAATGCGCTGACCACGAGTTGTCTCTCGAAGGATTTTCTCGCCAGTAATAAGCTCTTTAAGGGTGAGCTGCTTGGTATTGATGTTAATTACTTGCTCGTTAACAGACTTTCTGAGCTGCTCAGTAATTTCTGGTGTTGCATGAATTTCTTTAGCGTCATCAATGACTGACTGTGCTTCATCATGTTTATCTGCTGCCTCGTTAAAGAGCTCCTTGGCTGTCTTAATTTTCTCTTCAAGACCCTCTATATCTTTGCTCAGAATCCTCTGACGAGCATTGGCCTCAGCTACTACGGCGTCATATTCTTGCTGTTTCTGCTCATAATCTTTGCGAGCCGCATCAATAGAAGACTCTGAGGACTCCAACGATTTGCCCTGGGTCCAGTAATGCGTTTGTGCCATCTCAAGTGAAGACTGGAAAGAGTTCTGTAGTTCCTCAACTTGCTTTTGGGCCTGCTCTGCACGAGCAAGCTCTGACTTTAGGTCTTCCTCAATACGAACAATTGCATCGTGGTTAGCAGCAGGGTCTGTCTTAAGACCAGCAAGCTCTTCTCTCAGAGAAAGCTGTCTTGCCTGGGAGTTTTCCAGTGCTTTATTTGCAGACGCTACAGCAGCATCGCGTTTCTCGGTAACTTCTTTAAGCTGAGCCTCGGCGTTTTTGACACCACGCTGCGCCTCGGAGATTGTCTTTGAGATATCATCCAGCCTGCCTTTTGCTGTGGCAGCAACTTCTTTGTAAGGCTTAATCTTTGCTTCGTCGTCAACTTTTTGCTGTTCAAGCTTCTGAATAAGCTGGTTTTTCTTAACCGTGAGAAGATCCACCTGCGTAGATTGATCACTCATGACCTGAGCGGTCTCTGCAAAAATTTTCTCTTGCTCAGCAATTATTTGATCAAACGAACTCTGCACGTAGTCTCTGTGCTCTAAGTCTTGCTTGTCTTGAGCAAGGTGTTCTTGCATCTGCTTAAGCTCTTGCTTTGCAGAGTTTGTCTCTTTGGCAGCGTTGTGGACTTCTTTGGTAGCCTGGAAACCTTCTGCAACAGCGGTTGTGGCGCTCTCAAACGCACTGCTTACGCCCTTTGCTACAACCTGAGTAGTGTCTTTGGCAATCTTTTGAATGTCCTGGGACTTGCTGACTTCAGGTGTGTTCTCAGACTCATTCTGTTCATCAGAAGTTGTTGTTTGAGTATCTATTGTGTCCAAATCCTCGGTTTTAGAGTTTTGGATATCGTTTTCAGCCATGGTGAACCTCCTATAAGAGTTCCGACTTTTTATTTTTACCCTGTTTTTGAGCAAATCATAGTCTAATTTGGTTCTTTCTGGAAATAAGATTGGATATAATACGTTATGTTTTGTTACGATAGTAACGATTAATCGAGAATAACTCTCGAGTAGATTTTTGGTTTCCGGAAGGGGAGTCCACTTATGGTTTCAAAGCAGACTACTATCATCAATGCAACTGGTCTTCACGCTCGTCCAGCATCCGTCTTTGTTTCTGAGGCAAAGAAGTTTGAGAGCAACGTCACCATCAAGAATGTTGACAAGGACTCCGCACCAGTTAACGCTAAGTCCATCATGATGATTCTTGCTGCTGGCCTTGGTACTGGCACCAAGATTGAGATTGCATGCGACGGCGCTGACGAGCAGGCAGCTCTTGACGCTCTTGTCGCTCTCGTTGACAGCGGCTTCGGCGAGTAAGCTAACGGCTTACATACTGTGCACGTTAAGCCCGGCTTTTGCCGGGCTTTTTTCAAAGAGAGGTTAGTATGACATTTGTTGCAACATGGCTCGTAACTACTGTTGCTACGTTGGTGGCCTGCACCTTAATTCCAGGTCTAACTATTGTGGGAGGCTCGTGGGCAGGTCCTATTCTGTTCTCATTAGTACTCGCAGCAGTCAATACGGGCATTAAGCCTGTTGTTAAGCTACTCTCATTGCCTATTAATGTGCTGACCCTAGGTATTTTCTCGCTCTTTATCAATGCTTTTATGCTTGAGCTTTCAAGTTTTATTTCTAGGAATTTGCTGCATGCAGGCATTGCTATTGATTCTTTAGGTACCGCTATCCTGGGATCAATAGTTATTTCAATTGTCTCTTCAATTGTGATTAGCCTTACTGGTCTGAAGAAGGAGAACCTTTCCTAAGTTCCTTTTGGGCTTTATCAAGCTTGGCAAAACTTTCCGAGATAGCAGAGGTAATCTGAGAGATCTGCGATGACTCGGTAATATTTTCAATTAAAGATGTTGCGGATGCATTGACAAGCGAACTAAGGAGGTCGAAGAAGACTTCTTTGGTTTGCTTTTCTGTTTTAGTGAGTGCCGCAACAACAGGCTGTAAGTTTGCGGGCGAGCTAATAATGTCGCTGAAATAGACTGCTCCGCCTGCCGAGAGGGCGTCAAAGAGCTCATTGGTAAAGTGCTCACGATCAGAGAGCGGGAGTTCTTTATACCAGTTGCTAAATGCCTCGTTAATCTTTTTACATTCCAGCTGGAAGTCGTCAGCAAGCTCAAAGGTGTCGCGCATGACCTGCCATGAAACGCCGTCGTGCGCCAGCATGCCAGACTCAGAGCTTTTTACAATGAGCTTTGGTACAGCAGGATCATCAAAAATCATGCCAACTACACTAAACTCAGGCAAAATTCTGATGTATTTATCTCCAAGCACCTTGTGGGCTGTGGCGGGAAGAATTTCTGGACACATGTTAGGACCGTCGTTACTCCAGACGCGATCAATTGTGCCGAGTAGTTCTTCAGGGCAGACTGTTGCTGCATATGCCGCAAGGTTGCCGCCCTTAGAGTGGCCACCAACCATAACATTTGCGCAGGTAGTGCTATTGCCTGCTGCAAGGTGTTCGCGAATACGTTTCTCAAGGTATAGTGCCGCCGACTTATCAGCGGACGTAACCTGGAAGCTAAGGTTAAGGTTTTCTCGCCAGCCAACGAGCGTGCCGTCAGTTCCTCTAAAAGAAACAAATATCTGTCCTGTAGGAAGATAGGCGGTAAACGCTGCAAACTGCAGGTTTTTCTCGACATTAATGCGGTCTACATAGCGGCCAAGCTCAATGTTGGCAAAGCGGGGAGCGTTGACCAGTGCCTCAAGGAAAGTTCCATCAACGCGAGAAAATCCCGTGATAAGAGACGGGTCATCTTTAAGTTTCTCCAGCATTTTGGCGCAAGCGTCACCAAGCTGAACGCGCTTCTCGCTACGTTCAGAAGGCACGACGCCGCCAAATCCCAGATAGGAAAGGATTGAGAGAATCAGGTTATCGACGTTGTTAAAAGGGTCATTTTCAAACGTGAGATCGCCGCGCCAGTGTAGATAGTCAACGACATTTGCCATGATGCCTCTTTCCTGCTGGTACTTTTCGTATACTAAGCATAGAGGAAGATTGATTGATTTGGGGAGAAGCCCGTGGAAAAAGCTACAGTTTCTTCAAAAGCAATTGCTACCAAGAAGCGCTTTGTTTTTGCAGATGTTCTTACCATTTTGGCAGGTATTGCTGTTGTTATGCTGCATACCTCGCTTAACGTTTTTTCTCTTGCGCACACTAAAACATGGGCCTTCTCTTTAGCTCTGCAAGCTGCGTTTATTTACGCGGTACCCATCTTTTTTATGCTGAGTGGTATGAATTTGCTTGGATATAGAAGTAAATACTCCACAAAGACATTCTTTATGAAGCGTGCAAGAAAGACGCTGATGGCGCTTATTTTTGGCAGCGCAGTGGTGTATCTGATGTACGTGCTTTTTCCTACAAAGTTTTGGGGTGCCGAAGAGGTTGCTGCAAGTGCTGGTGTTGTTGATTTTATTAAGCGTTTTATGACTAACAATATCAATAGCACGCTTTGGTTCATCTATACCATTTTGTATCTGTATCTTTTGACACCTGTTCTTTCTCTGGTAGTTCAAAAGAAAGAGACTCTGCTCTATGTTATGGCGCTTACGCTCTTTGTGAGCTTTGGATTGCCGCTTCTTGAGTTCATTGGCGTTCGTGGTGTTTACTTTGATCAGCTGTTTAGATGGGCTGCGTTTAACAGCGATGGCCTTTTCTACTATCTGCTGGGATATTACGTTAAGACGTATTACGATGAGCTTCCAAAATTTACTAAAAACAATTTAGTACTTGCTGTAATTTTCTTACTTTCGTCTGCGGCTATGTTTGTCTGGGGACTTATTGCTAACAACTTTGGAACCCCATTGACTCCAGAAATGACGTATCAGAGTTATCCAGTTGCTATTAAAAACTTCCTTTGTGTAGTACAAGCGGCATCTTTGTTCCTGTTTGTGCTGAATCTTGAGCCAAGGCTGCAGGAGCTTTCCGATGGTGTCAAGAAATGCATCAGCACGGTATCTGCTGGTGTTTTAGGAGTTTATCTGTTCCAGATTCCTGTTATTAACTTCTTGGGACTAAGACTTGGTCGATTCCCGTACAGCTTGCTTGGTAACGCTTTTGTACGAGGCATCTTTGTCTTTGTAGTCACAATTGTTGTAGTTATGGTGTTCCAGTGGCTGATGAGGCAGGTCAAACAGAAATTTTCTGCTAAATAGTTTTTGCTATGTCATCTAAGAAATTGAGTTGATATTAGAAACAATTTTAGTATCAGATAAAATATGCTTTATATAAACTGAAGGAGTACAGAGATGAGCTCTTTTACGTTTTTTAAACATAAAGATTTTTCTAATAACACATCTGAGAATGTAACAAAAACGCCACACCTGCGTGCATTCAATCCCGCTAGAATACTAGGCTTTTGTTTGCTTAGTTTAATTTTTGGATTTCCCTTTCCTGTGATTTTAATTCCTAATGATGATGTTTATTGTAATGTGCCATTGGTTTCTTTTGTAATGTGCATTTTTGTTGCTTGTGTCTTTGATAAGGCATATCGCATTCTTAATGACGGGACAGTTCAAAAGATAATTAAAAGTCTATGTTTGTGTCTAGTTATTTGGTTGTTCTCAGTTCTATTTATTTACTGTTTAGCGTACATAGATTTGGGTTTAGGTGGAAAAATTGTCAATACAGGTATAGGTCTTTTTGTATTTATCTGTCTTAGTCGGATTGTGATTCGTTAATAAATAGACCTGCATAAAAATTTGAACTGCCTCCCATTTCTTGGACATAAGAAATGGGAGGCAGTTCACATGCGGGTGATTATGATTCTGTAGCGTGTTAGCGTCGGCTTTTAGGCCTGGCTCACAAAATAGCGTAGCTTTGGTAGGTTCTGCTGAAGAATCGACTAGCTCTTAATCAAGATAGCAGGCAGCTAGGCGGTCGCACTACCTGATATGCATCTTTATGCATAAACCTCATCTAATATGCTAGAAAATGAATAACGTCATATAAAAGATTTAACTATAGGTAAATTTCGTATCTACGGAACACACCTAAGTCGGATAATCTGCTCAGATGCGGGCATTTTACACACCTAATGACGATAATCTGCATGTTTGTGGCAATTTCTGCGTCATGTATATGTCTTTTTGACAGATTATCCGACTTAGGTGTGTTTTGAACTGCTTTCTATTTCTCGTGTCCAAGAAATGGGAGGCAGTTCAATTATGCAGGTCTATTTTGAAGGTTTTGGCTTAGTTTTGACTAGCGACCAGTGACTAGCGTAAGCGCTGATTCTCCAGAAGCATTTGCTGTGCTTACGTCAACATCAATGACGCCTGGTAGATTGCTCGCAATTTCTACAATTTGAGACACGCTAACTTCTTTAGAAAGTTTTCCGTTTACGCGTTGCTCAAAGAGGGCGCCTGCAAGTACACCACGCATATGTTTTGCGTTATGCGATACAACACTGCGCTTTCCCGTACCAGGATCTTCTCGCTGTACGACAACTTGCAGCAGCTCGCTAGGGTGCTTTGCCGAAGGCGTCCACATCTTTCTGTATTCACCCGAGCGACAATCTACAACTATTTGATCTTTTAGAGCAGCGTTTAACAGGGGATTAAGCTGCTTTTTCCAGTAAGTTGCAACGTTACCAACGGTGGGCAGCTTGATTGAGGCAGACAGTCTATAGTTGGGGAGAAGATCGTGCGGTCTTACAACACCCCAAAGACCAGAGAAAATCATGATTTCTGAGTTGAGGATATCTGCTGGTAATGTGGCCGTTTTCTGCGTGTTTTCTATCGTGACGTTTTCAAGTGTTTGATTGAATTTTGCAGCCTCAAAAAGTACGCCAGTATAGAGATTGAGCGCGGTTGTGGTTGGAGCTTCATAGACGTCTAGGTTGTCGGCAATGTCACCGACGGTATTAGGACCAATTTTAAGCACCTGAGCTGCGTCTGCATCAGAACATACCTGTTGTAGATCTTTGATAAGTTCTTCTCGACAGGTAATGAGTTCAGAACCAAACAAAAGCGATGAGAGATCAAGAGAAGGCCCCGAGGTGGGGGCGGTTTTTCCTGACGATGGTGGAAGCAAAATAATCATGAAAATCCTTTTGATGACGGGATTTTTAGTTGTTGTTTAGTTTGATTCTAATTTATGTCCGGTGTGCGTGGTAACTTTAGAAGTAAGAAAAATCGGAGAGGTGACGTATGGGCTTGCTTCTGTACAAACAACAAACAGGTGCTTTCTTATCAAACTCTATTCAAGAGCAGCTAAGGGCTTCACTTGAGAGGTGGGGGTCTGCTCAGCTTATAGTGCCTTCTTCCGATACTGTGTTGTTAGTTAAGAGACAGCTTGGAGCCATCCAAGAGCTCTCTGTTGGCGTGAATGTTTCAACTTTTGATGAGTGGATGCGCGATCAATGGAAGCTGTATGGAAGCTCAGATCGTCTGCTTTCAAATACGCTTCGCAAGGTATTTTTCCAGCAGATTCTGGATGGAATGTCTGCTGATGAGCTAGGCACTTTAACTACGAGCAAGGGTACCGTGGAGCTTCTGTCTAAGCTTGCTCCAGAGTATCTTACAGAGCTTGATCAGATTGTGGACTCTGGTCAACTTTCTGCCGGTCAGATGAGTGCTTGTAAGGTGCTAGAGCGCTACAAGATGCTGCTTGAAGAAAAGTCTTACGTTGAGGTGTGCCAGTGTCTGGATTATCTGCTGCAGTCCATCCCAGCGCAAGGACCTGCACTGATCTTCTCGCGAGTTGAAGATCTTTCGGAGGTGCGTCTTAAGTTTGTGCGCAGGCTGTCGCAGAAGCGGGACGTGACGTTTTCTCTCTACGTATCCGAAGGACCTGCAGGTTATGCAGCAGAGCAGCAGCTTGAGTTGGTTGGCGGCCCGGGATGCGATTGTCGTGTGGATGCGGAGCCGGCGCCAGCCGCAAAAAGTCAGGAGCTCAACGATCTTCTCGCCAGGGTGTTCAGGGCCACGGAGGGTAATGAGGTTACGCCGAGCGGTGCAGTAACGTTTTTGTCGCCGCTGGGTCAGCTATGCCGAGGCCGAGTCTATCAGCAGGTATATCTCTCAGTGTGTTGAGTCTGGCAGCAAGAGCTTTGTGGTATACACCTCAAATCCGCAAAAGGTTTGGGATGCACTTTCGCAAAAGCTTGCGGCTAAGGGGATTGCTGCTCACTACAAGCGTTCGGTGCGCATTCAGGACTCGCTTGCAGGACGTGCGTTTGCTAGTCTGATTGATGCGTATGTCACGCTCAGTGAACGTGCAGAACTCGAGAAAAACATTGACTACCAGGCATCTGACCATCAGATGGGGGATATGTCGTGGTGGCCTCCACGTACTCTTACGGACTATCTGATTTCACCTATTTCAGGCATAAGCGTTGAGCGCGCGTGGATGCTGGATAAGAGTTGGCGTGGTAATAGAACGCTGTATGCCACCAGAGTGCTTGAGACGCTTTCTAAGGCAGCTATGAGCTCGCGTTTGTGCGCAGAGACCATCAAGAGCCTTGAGCTTGGCAGAATTGGCTCTGCTGCTCAGCGCATTATTGAATACCTTTCTGCAGAAACATCTGATGAGCAGGCAGAGGTTGTTCCATTTGAAGAAATATCTCTTCAAAACCAAGAGTCGCTTAAGGTGATGAACAAGATTGTTTCTTCTGCACAGGAGCTGCATGAGGCAGGATTAAAGCTCACTCCTCAGACACTCAAATCTTTTATTGAGCTTTGCAAAGACCAGACGGTCATGATGCCTGTTTCTAATGGTATTCAGTCTGATATTCAGGTGCTGATAGCTCCTGTGAGCCAAGCTCATTCTTTTGAGCCACATTCTTTTGATGCCGTCATTTTCCAGGGTATGGATACGTTGAATTTTGGCGTTAAAGCATCAGACGGTGCACTTCAAGAGTTTGTTCGCCATGCAAGCCAAATGCCTAAGGTGTCAGAGTTTGCACGGTATCAAAGAGATTTTTATACGGCGCTTACAACTGCTTCTACCAGTGTTGCGTTTGAGAAGGTTGAGCAAAAAGATGTCTTTAATGCAGTAGCTCTCAGTGAGGTTAAAGCATGCTATCCCAAAGACTATGCAAAGAAGACAGGGGTTGTACGCGGAGAAGAAGAGGTGCTGGTAAACCTGTTGCCTCAAGCTACTGACCCAGAACGTGTTGCAGAACTCCCAACAATCGAGTCTGGTGAGATTGACCCTAAACTCAAAAACATTGTGGTGCTTCCACGTCATTTGACCAGGGAGACCCTTGAGCAGGAATTACAGGGTCTTATAGAGGTCTCGCGAGAAGGGCTACCACTTCTTTCCGCTTCTCAGATTGAGACGTATCTTGAATGTCCCTACAAATGGTTCACGCAACGTCGAATCAAAATTTCTCAGGTAGACACTGAGTTTGCTCCAATGCAGATAGGTACCTTTATCCATCGTGTTTTGGAGCTAACACACGCAACACTTTTAGCTGAAGCACTTGGTTGTGATGTGGCTGAAGTTGATTCAATGGTTGAATCTGCACTTTTGCAAGACATTGCTGGCTCTAGAATTACATCTGACAACTTAGACCACGCAAAGCAGGTGTTAGACAGCTGTTTTGCCCAGGTCTGGGATGAGCAATTCAACAACATTAACCGAGCATCTTCAAATGAGCTTATTCCGCATAGCATTCAAGAAAGAAAACAGGTTGAGAATATACGAGAAAATCTCAAGGATCTTCTCGAGTTTGAAGCTTCGCACTTTATTGGCTATCAGCCTAGGTTCTTTGAGCTTCGTTTTGGTAGAGAAGAAAACGTTGTTGAGTATGCAGGAGCTCAATTTACAGGCTCGATTGACCGCGTAGATGTAAACGCTCATGGTCAGGCACTTATTATTGACTATAAACATAAGGGCACAAATGATCTGAAAGCTTATTCAGCAAAGTTAAGTCTGGACAGTGAGCTCTCAAAAGAGATTCTGCCAAGGCATGTACAGTCTGCAATATATGCTCAGATTATGAGGAAGCAGCTCACCAAGTATAAGCTTGAGCCAGTTGCTGCAATTTATCTGGGCACCAAAGAGCAAAAGGATAAGCCTTCATTTGCTCTTGCAGGCATGGCAACGGAAGCGGCAACAGAACATATTTGGAACATACATCCGGAAGATAAAAAGCTCAGGGACCAGGCAGTTATGGTTGTGTCTCAAAACTCAGCGGAGTTTGCAGACTACTTGGACGCTTGGGAGAGTTTAATTGCTCAGAAGGTTCAAGCCATGCTTTCTGGAGATGTCCGAGCCAATCCTTGCGATAAGGATGCATGTAAGTATTGTCCAGTAAAACTGTGCGACAAGAGGAGGTAAGCTACTATGGCTGATACACGTTATACGCCCGGTCAAGAGAAGACCATCAAGACGCTTGATAAGCCTCTTTTTGTTGCAGCAGGTGCTGGTTCAGGAAAAACTTTTACGCTTACACAGAGAATTGTGTGGGCTTTAAAAGAAGGCTCAGGAGCTGACGGAAAGCCGTACCTGAGTAGTCTTGACCAGGCATTGATTATTACGTTTACCAATGCTGCAGCTACAGAAATTAAGGAGCGCGTTAGGGAAGCTCTAGAAAAAGAAGGTCTTCATAGCGCTGCGTTGCAGGTTGATGATGCGTGGATTAGTACTATCCACGGTATGTGCAGCAGAATCTTAAAGATTCATGCACTAGATTTGGGTCTTGATCCTGAGTTTGAAATCATTGACGACATGACCAGAAATCAGCTGGTCAATATATCTATTGAAGAAGTACTCAGAGAGCTTTCTCAAGATGAAAGCTATGCTGAGTTTCTCTCAACCTATGCAGGGAACAGGGATGCACTGAAGTCTCGTATTGAAACGCTGATTTCATATGCTCAGTCATCTCCTGTAGGAATGGATGCTATTTCGTTTGTAGGGGATAGTTCTGACCTGGAAGTTCTGAAAGCAGAACTTGAGAGTCTCTACGGTGCGCTTGAGGAGCTAAAGGCTGCAATTGCCGAAAAGAAACCAGATGAAGCAGATCAGCTACAGAGTGTTCAATCTGAGCTCTCCAACAAATTGCAGCAACACTTGGTTCTCTCGCTCACTGATTTTGACCAGGCGTTTTGGGAGACTCTGGGAAAAGCCGTTAAGGCCGTCCGTTCCACAAAAGAAATAAAAAATGTAAAAGATGAAGCTGCGTACCAGCTTAAAGTTTGTAGCTCTTTATTTGGACTTATTCAGGACACGTCTGAGGGTCAGTGTCTGAAAGATGTTACTGAGCAGGTCTACAAGCTTTTTAAACAGAAGAAACTTGCTGCTGGCGGCCTTGATAACGATGACCTTTTACATCTAACGGCAAAGGTATTCGAAGAGCATCCAGAGATTGCAGCTGTTTACACGGATAAATTCAAGCTTGTAATGGTTGACGAGTTCCAAGATACGGACCAGCAACAGGTGCAGATGATTAAGAGTCTCTCAGGTAAAGATGCTCAATATCTCACCACAGTTGGTGATGCGCAGCAGTCAATCTATCGATTCCGCGGTGCTGATGTTGATGTGTTCTTTAGACGTCAAGCAGAGGTTTCAGAAGATTTGCAACCCCGTCTTGTAGATAATTTCCGCAGCCACAACGAAATTTTGCGATTTGTTGCAAAGGTTTGCAGCGCTGACGGCATGATACCTAACTTTATGGATTTGTCTGCTGGGCGAGAAGAACCTGCAACTCCGTTCATTGCTCATTCGCCTCGCGTATATTTTGAAGTCACAAAATTTGAAAAGTCAGGAAATTCTAAGCCAGGCGATGACGTTACAAGAAGCCAGCTTGTTGCGTATCAACTTGCAGACAGAATCAACACGCTTATGCAGGATGAGAATATCCAAGCAAAAGATGTTGCAATTTTGATGAAATCAGTTAAAAAGGCACAGCCCTATATTGAGGCACTTCGTACCTTTGGAATTGAAAGCGTGGTTTCTGGAGCTTCAACGTTTGGTGAACAGCCTGAGGTTCAGTTGATTGGCAGTCTTTTACAGACGCTTGCAAATATGTACGATTCATACGAGGGACTGTTTCCTGTACTCTCAAGTGAGATTTTTAGTCTTGATGCGTCTGACCTGCTTCTCTTGGGCACTAATTTTGGAGAAAATGGTCAGAGGATTACCAATAGAGATATTGCGGAGTCAGTGGTAAATGGCGTATGTAATCCACCTTTTGAGATAAGTCCAAAGCTCAAAAATGCTTTAGAGGTGTTGAGTAATGCTCGTAGCTCTCTTTCAAACAAGAGAGTTTCAGACGTTATTAAAAAGGTAGTTCTTGATGCTGGATGGATTTCTCGCCTTCAAAAGATGGGAAATGAGGGACAGTCAAAGATTGCAAATATCTTTGCAGCTCTTGAACAAATTGATAGCTTGCAAAAGGAACTAAGCATTGGCGTAGCTTCAGTCGCAAAAGCGTTTAGTCAATGGTGTAACACGGCTAAAGAGTCGCCAAAGGTGCTTCACTGCAGTACTCAAAATGCGGTCACCTTTATGACCATTCATGCTTCTAAGGGATTGGAATTTCCTGTTGTTGCTGTTGTAGGAGCTGTATCTGGCCCTAAGGCAGGCGCTGGCAGTGAACCATTTTTGCATGTTAGAAAAGACGATTCGTATCAGATTGCATTCTCAAGCAGTTCTAAAAAACTTCATGAATTGTATGATGGCTGTCATGAGGTTCCTACAAGTATTGATGAGTGCAAGGGTCTTCTTGAGTGGAGAATGTTCCTGGAAACTCAAGAGAATGAGTTTGAAGAGCAGGAGCAGAACCGCCGTCTGTATGTTGCTTTAACACGCGCTCGAGAAGCGGTCATTCTTACTTCAACCATCGATCTTACTAAAGAGGGAATTAGTCCTCGTTATACACGCAAGATTACAAACGCCTTGTTTAAAGAGCCGCCACTTTCTGCTGGTGAGCATCAGTTTGAATATGGTGGAGATCTTGCTGGTTGTATGCGTGTTGTTCAGGGTTCCGGCAAGAAGGATGAGCCAATTCAGGTTGAAGGTTTAGAGTTGGTTGAACCTTTTGATCGCAAGCCAAGTGAAAAGGAAAACTCTCAAGCTGTTGAAACGTTTGACCTCTATGAGAAGATAAGACTAAGTGTTACCTCAGAAACTACTTATGACCAGCGAAAAGGTTTCTTTAGTTACTCATCAGCTCACCAACAAATGGCAGAGAACTTTAAGGGAGAGAATGACCTTCAACCAGTAGCTGAGACTTCCGTTGTTTTGCCTGGTACGTTAGCTGATGATGGAGTAGACCCAACCAACCTAGGCTCAGCCTTCCACGAGCTTGCTCAGATTATGGTTGAGACTCAGTCTAAGGTTGATGAAAAAACTATCGAAAGACAATGCTTTAAGAATAGCGTTCCTCAGCGTGCGGTATCACGAGTCAAACAAGCACTTGAATTGTGGAGCAACTCTGCAATTAGACAAGAAGCCCTTGCTCATGATGTGGTTATTGCGGAGTCTCCTTTTACCCTGCAGGTTAATTCTGAATATGGGAACTATGTAGAAGGAGCCATCGATCTTCTCGCCTATAATAAGGGAAGTAAAGATGCGCTGGTAGTTGACTATAAAACAGGCGATAAAGGCCTTAGTGCAACTCAGATTTATGAGCATCATCAGATGCAAGCAAACTTCTATGCCTACGTCTTGATGCAACGCGGATTCACTAAGGTTGAGTGTGCATTTGTTTGTGTTGAGGTTGAAGAAGCTGGTCAGCCACACGTTGCTCGTTACACGTTTGATGTAAACCATCAACCACGGCTTTAAGGAGGCAAGAACGTGCCTTTTGCACATGTTGTTTTAGACATACCAACTCGTGCTCTTTCTGGCACGTTTGACTACGCCATTCCAGAATCTTTGGAAGAGACTGCGGTTGTAGGAACAACAGTCTTGGTGCCGTTTTCTCACAGGCAGGTTGTTGGCTACATTGTGGGTGTCTCAGACCGTGTGTCTTTAGGTTTAGATGTTTCTCGCGTCCTTCCAATAACACAAGTCCTGGCAGATTCAGCGTTTGATGAGCAGTCTGCACAGGTAGCAGAATGGATGAGCAAAGAATATGCCTGTAGTTATGCGGACGCCCTGCATCCGTTCTTAGCGCCTGGACAAAAAGTTAAAGTCACCAGAAAAGATGCAGATTCTCCTTGGCAACTTGTTTGCGAGAAGTCCGGTCCTGTTGATGAGCGCTGGGTTGAGCTGACAGAAAAGGCGACAGATTTTACGCCTGCAGCAAATGCAAGCAAGCAACGCTCGGTGCTTGAGGCTCTCGCACAAGGTGCTATGAAGTTATCCGAGCTCTCGGCTACTATTCCAGGAGCTCGCAGTGCGGTTACTGCGCTGCAGAAAAAAGGCATTGTTGAGGTCCGCACTCAGCGACAATTTCGTGGAAGTCAGGAGGGTCTGGGAACCACGCTTTCAAGTGGCGTAGCACCTCGTCCTCAACACCTTACTGAGGGCCAAGAGTCTGCTCTTGCTGCAATTGCAGCTGCACAAGCTGCTGCTCAGGGCGATGTTGTGCTTATTGATGGCGTAACGGGCTCAGGTAAAACTGAGGTATATCTCTCTGCCATCGAGAAGACCTTAGCGGCTGGCAAGGGTGCTGTGGTTCTTGTCCCAGAGATTTCTCTTACGGCACAAACAGTCGGCCGATTCCGCTCGCGTTTTGGCGAGCAGGTAGCCGTTCTTCACTCAAAGCTTTCGCTTGGCGAGCGCTTTGACCAGTGGGATTTAATCAGGCAGGGTAGAGCTCGCGTGGTAGTAGGTGCTCGATCTGCTCTGTTTGCGCCCATCCAAAACCCTGGACTGTACATCATTGACGAGGAACACGAGGCTTCATACAAGCAAGATTCGCTCCCGCGCTATCACGCAAGAGAAGTTGCTGCTCAGATGGCGCGTCTCCGCGGTGCTGCGCTGGTGCTTGGTTCTGCAACACCTTCGCTTGAGAGCTTATACCGAACAGCTCAAGGAAGTTGGCGTGGCACTCAATGGACGCGTGTTGCCATGACCGAGAGGCCTGGCGTGGCGGTTCTTCCGCAGGTCCAGGTAGTTGATATGGCTTCCCAGTTCAAAAACGGAGGCAGATCGGTCTTCTCGGCAGCTCTTGCTCTTGCGCTACAAGAGACAACAGAGCGAGGCGAGAAAAGCGTTCTACTCCTTAATCGGCGTGGATTTGCAAACTTTTTGATGTGTCGCGAGTGTGGTTGTGTGCCCGAGTGTCCGCACTGCTCGACGTCTCTCACGTACCATGAGCGCACGCATTCTCTGGTTTGTCACAGTTGTGGCAGACAGTGGTCTCAACATGCGTATCCTAACCCTTCCAGCAAATGCCCAAACTGCGGCAGCCGTTATATGGGTGCATATGGTGTGGGAACACAGCGTGTAGAAGATGAGCTCAAGCTTCTGCTTGGCAGCGATGCGCCAATTATTCGTATGGATGCCGATACCACGGCTAAAAAGGGCGAACATCAGCGTCTTCTTGAGCTTTTTGATGCAACCCCTGGAGCGGTGCTTATTGGTACGCAGATGATTGCAAAGGGCCTGGATTTTCCTGATGTCACCTTGGTTGGTGTTATCAACGCCGATACTATGCTTAAGCTGCCAGATTTTAGAGCAGCTGAGAGAACATTTGACTTGCTGGAGCAGGTTGCTGGTCGTGCAGGCAGGGGAGAAAAGCCAGGTAAGGTAATCATTCAGTCGTACTGGTCAACACATCCTGCTATTGCTTCTGTAGTTACGCATGACAGACGTCCGTTTCTTGGACGCTGAGCTTAAAGAAAGAAGAGAAGGAGCTTATCCGCCCTTCTCGCGCTTGTCTAACGTGCTTTTCTGGGGCGCTTCAGAAAAAGAAGTTCGCCGCGTAGCGGATCAGATGGCAGAGGCGCTGCATACAAAGTTAGATGCGCAAATCCGGATGGGAGATTTTGGGTCCTGCTGATTGTGTAAAAGCTAAGGTAAAAGATAAGTACCGCAGACATATTTTAGTAAAATCTCCCGTGGATGCTCAGGTGGGAGAAATTCTTTCTGAGTGTGCTGCTTCACTTGATAAAAGAGTGGGTATCAACATGACATTAGATGTTGATGCTTACGACATGATGTAAGGATAGTTATGAGTTCTGAAGTTGATGATATGGTGCTTTGGCCAGACCCTCGTCTGAGCCAAAAGTGTGAAGAGATTGACGATATTAACGACGATGTCCGTAAGATGGCCGAGCATATGCTCAAAGTTATGTATGCCACCGACGGCGTTGGTCTTGCTGGACCTCAGGTTGGCTATATGAAGCGCATGGTAGTCATCGATGTTGATTATCCAAACGGTCAAGAGAACCCTTTTGTGCTCATTAATCCAGAGATTAAAGTTGCAGATGGTGAGCCTCGTGTGTACGAGGAGGGCTGTCTTTCGTTCCCTGGCATTACTGTTCCGGTTACGCGCCCAAGCCATGTTGTCGTTCACGCATATAACCTCGAGGGCGATCTGATGCGCTATGAGGCAGAAGGAGATCTTCTCGCCGTCTGTTTGCAGCATGAGATTGACCACATTAACGGCGTAACCATGCCAGATCACCTGGGACCAGGTGCTCGTATGGAGACGCTGCAGGAGTACAAAGAGGCGCTGGCTTCTGGCGCTCGTCCTGGTCAAACAGACTATTAGGAGTTGGCATGCGCGTAGTCTTTATGGGAACTCCAGATTTTGCTGTTCCATCGCTCAAAAAACTTGCCCATGATCACCAGGTTGCTTTGGTTATTACAAGGCCAGATGCTGTTCGTGGTCGTGGTAAAACACTTGAGCCATCTCCCGTAAAAGAATGCGCACAAGAACTAGGATTGCCCGTTCTTGAGGCAAACCGCATGACTCCAGAAGTAATCTCTGCAATGCGTGAGGTACAACCAGAAGCGCTCTGTGTGGTTGCTTTTGGCTGTATTTTGCCAGATGAGGTTATCTCTCTTGCACCTTATGGTGCTCTGAATGTACACGCGTCGCTGCTGCCTCGCTGGCGAGGGGCTGCACCAATTCAGCGTGCCATCCTCGCGGGTGACACGGTTGCTGGCGTTTCTATCATGAAAATTGCGCACGAGCTTGACGCGGGAGATTGGTGCAAGCAGGCATCGTGTGAGGTTGGCTCCAAAAATACTGAGCAACTTACTGACGCTCTAGCACATTTGGGTGCTGACGCACTGTCTGAGGCTCTTTCTGAGCTCAAGGAAGGCTCTCTTGAGTGGCATGCACAAGATGAGCGAGAAGTAACGTTTGCTCCTAAAGTTACCAAGCAAGAAATGAAGCTTGCTCCAGAAGATTCAGCCCAGGTAAATGCGCTGAGGGTTCAGGCTTCGTCTGATACCGCTCCTGCTCGCGTATCTGTTGGAGGCAGGTCTCTTCGCGCTTTGTCCGCTCAACTAGCACCAAGTGAAGTTTCTGTTGCTCAAGGTCAGGTTGCTGTTCAAGATCATAGGTTGTTCCTTGGCTGTGCTGAAGGAACTCTTGAGCTTCTTGAGGTGCGTCCAGATGGCAAGCGCTCTATGGATGCAAAATCATTTGCCGCAGGACTTCAGAAGTCCCAGATGACCTGGCAGATGCTTCAATAATGGCCACCTTAACTCCTGCTCGAAGAGTGGCCTATCAGGCATTCTTTGAGTGTAGACGCAATAATTTACGCATTCGTGATTACTTACGAGAGTCAAAAGATTTCTCAGAACTTTCTGTACAAGATAAAGCTTTTGCTACTCGTCTTGCACTGGGAGCAACGCTTACCAAAGGCAAACTTGATGAAGCTCTTAAAGAATCATCTTAAGTCAGGTATTCATCTAGAGCCAAAGGTACAGGACGCTCTCCGTATTGCTGTATTTGAGGTTTTATATTTAGAGACTAGACGTGACGCCGCCATTAGCCAAGGTGTTGAGCTGGTAAAGTCTATCTCAAAGCGTTCTTCTGGTCTTGCAAATGCTGTGCTTAGAAAAATTTCTGAAAAAGAAGCTCAGCTGACGCGCGCGAAAAACCCGAAAACTCCTTCAGAGCTTTCGTGGGCGTCAGGCATTCCTGAGTGGATTTGTTTGGAGATTATTGAGTCGCTGGGAGAGTCTGCCGCTCAAAAGCTCATTCTTAATTTAAAGAACCCAGCTCCTGTGTATGTTCTACAAAGAAACGTATCAGAACAACAATTGCAGAGCAGCTCTTTAGAGCTACAGCAAACAGTTCTGCCAGATGTGTATGAGGTAAAGAATCCTGCTCAACTTAACGTTGATGCATATGTAAAGAAAGTTCAGCTTGTTCCTGCAGATTTAGCTTCTCAGCTTGTGGCACTTCTCGCGGCATCTTATGTAGACCAAGATATGCTTGAGGTTGGACAGGGCAGAGGAACTAAGTCCTTGCTGCTCTCTCATGCTTTTGAGGTACTTGGTAAAGAGAATACCCATATAACCGCTGTTGAACTTGTAAAGGGAAAGTCCCACGTTTCAAAAAGAAGATTGAAAACTGCTGGCCTTTCAGATCAGGTTACATCACTCACGTTTGACGCTACACAGTTTGTGTCACCAGAGGTTCCAGAGGAGCTTAATCAGAGCTTTGACGTGGTGTTTATTGATGCTCCCTGCTCTGGTTTGGGTACGCTTCGTCGTCATCCAGAGATTGCATGGAATTTGTCACCAGAAAGTCTGTATGACGGCGGAGAGCTTACCGCTTTACAAACCAAACTCTTGCAGAGCTGCAGCAGCCGTGTAGAGATTGGTGGTTATTTAGTCTATGCGACGTGTTCGCTCTCAAATTCAGAGAATCAGCAGGTTGTAGATGATTTTCTTGCAAGCTCAGAGGGCTCTCATTTTGAGGTGCAAAGTCTTTTTGAGTGCCCTGCGCGTGCATGCTTAACCTCAGAGGCACAAGAGTTTCTCGATACGTGCATTACACCAGAGGGATATTTGCAGACAGCTTTTGCGTCCGCTGATTGTGATGCTCACTTTATGGCGGTACTTAAGCGCAAATAAAAGCTCTTGCTGAGTTGTACAACAAGAGCCTCATAAGTGATGTTTAAAGAATACTTTCAGGCTTAGAGCACGGAATTACTTTCCCTTGCTGTCGGTGTTATAGAAGCCGCTGCCCTTAAAGACAATGGTTGAGGTGTTGTAAACGCGCTCAGTCTCGTGTCCGCATTTTGGGCACTGAGGAGCTTCAATCTTCAGGCTCATTGGGCGCTCAATCTCAAAGGTATTGTCGCAGTGTGTGCAGTGATAGCTATAACGTGCCATGCATCCTCCATGAAAACAATTTATAAACGTGAGATACTTTACCCTACTTAGAGTAGATATTTCACGATTGCAACTAATAAGTTTGTTTACGGAGGCATTATGCAGGTGACCGGTGCAATTTTTGATTGCGATGGAACTCTTGTTGATTCAATGCGCGTTTGGCATAACGTTTTTGGCGCTGTTCTTCCTAAATATGGCAAGACTATTGATTCGGATATTTTTGACCGCGTAGAGGCTGTTTCCCTCATTGGTGGATGTCAGATTTGCGTTGATGAGCTGGATTTGCCTATTACAGCGGAGGCTTTGTATGAAGAGTTCTGCGCGTACGTAACTGATCAGTACCAACATCATGTTTCAATCATTCCCGGTGCAAAGGAGTTCTTACAGGAACTCTACGATGCAGGCATTCCTCTGGCCGTTGCTTCGTCAACTCCCGTGAGAGAAGTTCGTGCAGCTCTGGCAGCTCAAGGTATTGAGCACCTCTTCAAAACAGTGGTCTCAACAGAAGATGTTGGGGGAGTGGACAAGGTTGAGCCCGATGTTTACCTTGAGGCTCTTCGCCGTCTTGGCACCGATAAGGCAACTACCTGGGTCTTTGAGGACGCTCCATTTGGCGCTCAGACGGCTCAAAATGCAGGCTTTCCTGTGGTAGCGCTCTACAACGACCACGACGGCCGCGACCCCGTCTTTATGCGCGAGCACTCTAACATCTTTGCCCACACCTACGGCGAGTTGTCGCTTCTGCGCCTTCAGGACTACGAGCGCCCTCTAGCTGCCGCTCCTTCTGGCGAGAAACCCCTTGAGGTCCTTGTTGTGGGCGGATCCCCAGAGGCGGTTTTGCACACGACGCTGGCTACTTGCGCCCAAAGCGCTGACTACCTGATAGCGGTTGACCACGGCGCAGACGCATGTCGTGTTGCCGGCGTGATTCCACAACTTGCGCTTGGAGACTTTGACTCGGCTACACCAGAAACTCTGGCTTGGCTCAAAGAGCAGCAGGTACCTTGCATGAAGTTTAATGCGGACAAGTACGATACCGACCTGGCTCTTGCTCTGAAGTCTGCTGAGTACGAGGCAATTCGTAGAGACAGCAAGCTCTCGCTTACGGTTGTCTCCACATCTGGCGGACACCTTGATCACCAGCTTGTAGTGCTTGGTCTTCTCGCCACGTGGGCAAAGACGGGCAAGGCATGCGTTCGAGTTATTGAAAATGACTTTGAGATGCGCTTTTTAGCTGCAGGCCAGGTTGATTCTTGGCATCTGAGCGAAACTAATGCAGGTAAAAAGATTTCTCTTGTAGCTTTGTCAGAGGAGTGCGAGGTTTCTGAGGCCGGCATGAGGTGGAATCTTAATCATCAGAAGTTTACCTTGCTGGGAGACGACGGTATTTCAAATATCGTGGAATCAGACAATGCTTGGGTAAGGTGCGAGAAGGGCTGTCTTTTGGTGCAGCTTTGGAACTAAGACGTTCATCGAGTCGCGTTGGGGCTGCGTTTGAGAAACAAAGCCCCAACGAGCGGCTGTAAGTCCAGCAAGAAGTATTAGATGTTGCCGTCAGATAATCGAGCTAAGAAAAAAGGTCGCCGAAGCGACCTTTTTAAGTTTGAGGTAAGACGAGCTGAGTTGCTTAGTTGCGAGCAATCTTGCCGGACTTGAGGCAACGGGAGCAAACATTCATCTTCTTGCGCTGGCCATCGACAACGACAGTAACACGCTGGATGTTTGGCTTAAAGGTGCGGGCCACAGTACGGTGAGAGTGGGAGATGGAGCGACCGGCAACGGCGTGCTTACCGCAGAAATCACAGACCTTCGACATGAGTAAGACCTCCATAGGATAGGCGCCCTCTGCGCCTAAAATTTCCAAATAGCCGAATAAATATAGCACAATATATTGTGTTGTCAAAGCATGAATATAACATTCACAATTAGATAGCTTTTTGACAGCTTTTGAATGTTTTTCATTTATTACACCAAGATTAAATAACAAGAAAAAGATTTGTCAATTGCAAGGTTATCAACTTGTATGTATAAGCCGCTTTAATAATAAATGTGTCCTGCGGTATACTAAATAACAATGACTAACCCTGGTTCTTGCGAGAGGAGTTATGTAATGACTACCGCTGTTCCTGGAACACTAAGAGTTTCTAATGATTGCCTTGCTGACCTGGCGGGCTATGCAGCTATGGAATGTTATGGCGTTGTTGGCATGGCAGAGATTGATGAGGCAGCAGGTGTTGCTCGTCTTCTTCCAACCTACCGACTTCGTAAGGGTATTGATGTGACCCCAACTCCTAAGGGAGTTCAGGTTGACCTTCACATTGTTGTTGAGCAGGGCGTTAACATGGCGTCTGTTGTCGACAATCTTGAGAGCTCAGTAAAGTTTTTGCTTAAGCAAATTGCAGAGCTTTCATGTGTTGATGTAACTGTACATATCGAGGCCATGCGTAATTCTCGCTAAGCTTTTTGCTTCAAATGAGTAGGAACTGAGGTCTAACGTGATTTCAAATGTCATTCGTACCTGCTTCCCTGTAGCAGCCCTTGCCGTTGCAGACAAAGCAGAAGAGATCAACAAGCTCAACGTTTTCCCTGTACCAGATGGAGACACCGGCACTAACATGTCCCTTACCTTGGGCACCGTTGTTCGTGAGGTTCAAGATCTTCCTCAAGATGCAAGCATGCAGGATATTGCAAAGGCAATCACTCACGGTTCTTTGATGGGAGCTCGTGGTAACTCTGGTGTTATTACGTCTCAGATTCTTCGTGGTATTGCCGAAGGTCTGTGTGACGTTAAAAATCCTGAGGCAGTAACTCCAAAGGATATTGCTCACGCTTTCCGTCGCGGTAAAGAAGTTGCTTTTAAGGCTGTTAGAAAGCCAGTTGAGGGCACTATTCTTACCGTCCTTAAAGACGTTTCTGCTAAGGCAGACTCCCTTGAGAAGTCTCAGCTCACCCCAGTTGAGGTTTTGGACGCTCTGGTTGTTGAGGCATATGAGTCTGTTGCCCGCACTCCTGAGCTTCTTCCTGTCCTCAAAGAGAACGGTGTTGTTGACTCTGGTGCATTTGGTTTTGCAACCTTCCTTGAGGGCTTTGTAAATGCTGTTACCGGCAAGACTGAAACAACTGACTTCCAGACCACTGTTTCTGTTTCTGACGCTAAGGCTGCTACCAGCGCAAAGGTTGAGATTGAGCTCAACGATGACTGGGAGGGTTCTGAGTATCGTTACTGCAACGAGTTCCTCTTCAAGGCAGATAGCCCAGACTTTGACGAGGAAGCAGCTCTGAACTTCCTGGCAACTATGGGTGATTGCGAGCTTCTTGTTGGCGCAAACCCAGACTACAAGATTCACGTTCACTCAAATACTCCTAACAAGGTTCTTGAGTACATGCTTCAGTACGGCCAGATTTTTGAGGTCTTCATTCACAACATGGACCTTGAGGCTAAGGAGCGTACCGAGAAGATCGCTGAAGATAAGAAGGCTGCAGCTGCACCTAAAAAGAGCTTGGCTTTGTTGCGGTAACTGCTGGTTCTGGCGCTGAATCAATCTTGAAGTCTCTTGGTGTTGACGTTGTTGTTTCTGGTGGCCAGACCATGAACCCTTCAACTGCAGATATTCTTGCTGCAATTGAAGAGGCCAATGCAGACCAGGTTATTGTTATGCCAAACAACTCCAACATTCGTATGGCAGCAGAGGCTGCTGCAAGCGCATGTGAGGATGTTAAGGTTGCTGTTATTCCAACCAAGTCTGTTCTTCAGGCATTTGCTGCAATGTTTGTTGTTGCAGATGGCGTTCCATTTGAAGAGCTGGTAGAAGAGATGACTGACGCTATCTCTGGCGTTCGTTATGGTGAGGTTACTACCGCGGTCCGCGATTCTTCCGCAGCTGACGGCACTCCTATCCATGATGGCGATGTTATGGGTATTCAGGGCGGCTCCATTGATGTTGTCGGCTCTGATGTCATGAAGGTCACGCTTGACCTTATCGCTAAGATGCAAGAGGAGGAAGAGGGCGACAACCTCACCATTCTTGCAGGTGAGGACTTCT
The DNA here is from genome assembly GCA_023300185.1 of Lancefieldella parvula. Taxonomy (GTDB): domain Bacteria; phylum Actinomycetota; class Coriobacteriia; order Coriobacteriales; family Atopobiaceae; genus Lancefieldella. The sequence continues at coordinate 1,004,109 of CP097092.1, read as the reverse complement.
CTGACGAGCAGCTCGATCTTCTCGCCAGCAGAGTCGAGGACGCCTATCCAGACCTTGAGGTTGACGCTCAGCGCGGCGAGCAGCCACTCTATCCAGTCATCTTCTCTATTGAGTAGGAAATGTCTGAGTCTAAGGTAAGCATCGCTCCCGCATCAGAGCGAGTGGCTCATACCTGCTCGCTTGTTGATAGCGTGACCAGGTTAAGGTATGTCAATGCAAATCGTGCCGAGGCGCTTGAGCGTCTCGGCATTCTGCGTGTTCGAGACCTTTTGCTCAACGTGCCTCATCGCTACCTCGATTTTTCCCATCGAGTGCAGATTGCTTTTGCGCAGATAGGCGAGGACGCTACTATTACCGGGCCGCGTTGCTTCGGTAAAGACAAAACGCCCACGCCCCAAGATGGTCATTGTAGAGATTGAGGTTGTGGATGATACAGGTGTGCTTACGGCCTCGTTCTTTAGACAGCCTTGGATAGCTGAGCAAATCCACGTTGATGATGAGGTAGCTCTGAGCGGCAAGGTGCTTTTTGCCTACGGCTATCGCCAGATGAAGTCACCGTTCTATGAAGTTCTGAGTACAGCAAAATCTGATGCAAGCGACGAGGTCCGCTCCAAAGAGACTCACTCCAAAGAGGTTCCTTCAAAAGCTGCAATTCTTCCTGTTCACCCAGCTACCGAGGGCGTGAGTCCTGCATGGATGCGTCGTATTATGTCAGCGGCTTTGGCGGACACGGGAAGCGTGTGTGATTGGCTGCCTTCAGAGCTTGTCACCAAACACCACCTCATGTCGCTCTCATCGGCGCTTCGTGAGGTTCATTTTCCCTCCAGTTTGGACGCAGCTGAACAGGCTCGTCGCCGTCTTGCCTTTGATGAGCTCTTAAGTTTGCAGCTTGCTCTTTTGGCGAGAAGAAACTTGGAGCTTGCAGGTCATAGGCCTTTTGAGCACGTTATAGATGGACCTAAAGTTAAGGCTCTGATTGAGGCTTTGCCCTTTGCTCTAACTGACGAGCAAAATCACGCAGCGCAAGAGATTCTTTCTGATATGGCAGCACCACGTATTATGAATCGCTTGCTTTTGGGTGATGTTGGCACTGGTAAAACAGCCGTTGCCGCCGTTGCTTTGGCTGCAGCCGCAGATTCTTCAACTCAGGCTGCCGTGATGGCTCCTACTTCGGTTCTTGCTCAGCAGTATGCTCATAAGATTGGCCCCTTGCTTTCACTTGCTGGAATTACGTGGGCGCTTATTACTGGTTCTACCTCAGAAGAGGAGAGGCAGCAGATTGAGCTTTGCCTAGCTGACGGCTCTTTGTCCGTTGTCTTTGGCACCACTGCGCTTCTTTCTGACCGCGTGGTATTTAAGCAGCTCACCCTTGCTGTTGTAGACGAGCAGCATCGTTTTGGCGTTGATCAAAGAACAGCGTTGCGCAAAAAAGGACAAGGCGTAGATCTTCTCGCCATGAGCGCAACGCCTATTCCGCGTACGCTGGCACTTTCTTTGTACGGAGACGTTGATACGTCTCGCATTACCAAAAGACCAAAGGCAGGCGCTGGCGTTACCACCAAGTTGTGTGTGCCTGAAAACCTTGACCAAGCATATGCTGCTGTCGCCGAAGCTGTTCAAGCGGGTCATCAGGCGTATTTGGTCTGCCCTTTGATTGATCCAAGCGATTCTGAAGAAGAGCTTGAGGATGTTCCTGAGGCCGCTCGTACAAACGGTAAGCTCTACAGTGCAACTCGCGTATATGAGGAGCTCTCAAAGACCGTTTTCAAGGACTTTACCTGCGATCTTTTGACGGGTAGATTGCCTGAGACACAAAAAGATCAGGTAATGGAAAAGTTCCGCGCAAATAAGACGCAGATTCTGGTCTCCACAACCGTCATTGAGGTTGGTGTTGACGTTCCTAATGCTACGGTCATGATTGTCTTTAATGCTGACCGTTTTGGTTTGGCAACGCTGCACCAGCTCAGAGGTCGTGTTGGTCGAGGAGACTTCCCAGGAACCGTCTATCTTGCCAGTAACGCCAAGCGAGGCTCTACCGCAAGAAAGCGCTTGGCCGCCCTTGAGCAAACCTCTGACGGCGCGCGCTTGGCAGAGCTTGACCTGGAGCTTAGACACGAGGGAGAAACCTTGGGATACCGTCAGTCGGGCGGCACCACGCTCAAGATCTCTGACCTTTATGCAGACGCAGATCTAATTGAGGCGGCTCACATGGACGCTCTGGCTATTACGGCACAGGACCCAAATCTTACCAGCGACGCCTATGCTACGCTGGGAATTGAGGCAAAAGATCGCTTTGGCATCTATTTTGAAGAGCTTGGCTATAAGTAATAACCTGCAGGTAAACTGCAGTACAAGATAGGTTTGGTGGCGAGAAAACCCATGAGGATTGTTGGCGGAAAATGGAAAGGTCGTGCAATTGAGGCCCCTGATGGCAAGGGAACTACGCGACCAACCACTGATCGTACGCGTGAGGCTATTGCAAGCTCCATCTTGGCTTCTCGCGGTCTTGACCTCAGTGAGTCCAGAGTGCTTGACGCTTTTGCAGGCTCGGGTGCTATGGGTTTTGAGCTACTTTCTAGAGGAGCCCTGTACGCTGCCTTTATTGATAAAGATAGAAAGACGTGTGAGCGCATTAAGCGTACGGCTAAATCTCTTGGCGTAAGCACCTCTGAGATGAGTGTTATCTGTGGTGATACTGCGCGTTTAGCCGAGTCATCCCAGCTGTTTGGAGGTCCTTTTGACGTGGTATTTTTGGACCCTCCTTATGCCGTTGAGGCAGAGGTAGTATCCAAGCTGCTCAAAGACTTGACTCAGGCGGGAAGTCTGACAGAAGATGCTGTGGTAGTGTACGAGCATAGCCACAAATCTGATTCAGTTTCTCTTGATAATTTTGAGCTTTCTAAGAGTAAGCGTTATGGTATTGCTCAAGTTGATTTACTTGTTCGTTGTGAGGGATAGGAGATACGTTGAACAGCATCACTCACGTAGTTGTACCAGGTACTTTTGACCCCGTCACAAACGGACATCTTGATGTAATTAGACGAGCTTCTCGCCTTTTTGAAAATGTTACGGTAGCTGTTGCGGCTTCAAAGCGCAAGCACGGCACAGGAACTACCTTTTCTCTTGAAGAGCGCGTACAGATGCTCAAAGACGCTCTGGTAGATGAAGGTCTTGTGGACGTTTCTGTAGAGCCTATGGAAGGTCTTCTGGTTGATTTCTGCAATGCTCGCGGCGCAGGTGGTGTTGTTAAAGGTCTGAGGGCTATGACAGACTTTGAGTACGAGCTTCAGCAGGCAGATCTTAACGCTCATATGGCTCCTGAGCTGGAGAGCGTCTTTGTTATGTCCAGTCCAGAGTACGGCTACATTTCTTCTTCAATTGTCAGAGAAATCTCAGCCATGGGCGCAGACGTATCATTTTTGGTACCAAAGAACGTCATTAAAAAGCTTGAAGCTCTGCATAATTGCGGTAATTAAGTATATTTGCCCTGCATTTTCATTATATTCTGCTAACATTCTTAAAAAGGTGTTTTATGCGTCGTGCTCATGTGGGCTATAAGCGCATATAACACGGCTTATGTATTGGATTGAAAGGAGCCCTGGATGCAGCCAGGCGAGGAAATTGAGAGCCTTGTATCTGAGATTGAGCAGATAGTAACTGAGGCTAAGTCACCTTTTATGGATGGCGGTAACAAGAAGATTATTGATGCCCAGGACTTCTACGAGCTGCTTGACGAGATTCGTCGTGTTTTCCCAGAAGAGTTTGCAACCGCTCGTCGCATCATCAAGGAAGAGGATGAGACCCTTGAGCGCGCACGTGCTCAGGCAGAGTCCATCATTGCTGACGCACAGCAGCAGGCTATGATTCTTGCTGGTGACCAGGAAGTTGTTCGCCTTGCTCAGCAGCAGGCAGACGCCATTCGTGATCAGGCAGAGCAGTACGAGCGTGATACTCGCTACAACGCTGAGGAGTACGCAGATACCGTTCTTGCTCACCTTGAGGAGAACCTTAAGAGCCTGACAAATTCTGTCTCTCGTGTTCGTCAGACACTTGATGAGAACTCTGGTCCTCGTAACACCAGCAATAACGTTGCCTGGTAATTCCAATGCAACCAGTTCTTTATGCACTAGATGATCGTCTTGCAAATGCAGGCGATACCGTTTCTTATGCGGGCCATCTTAATGAAGACTCGTATGAGCTAGGGGAGCATGAATTTTCTCTTCCTATGGGAATTGATTTTGATCTAGTGCTTACCAACGCGGGTGAGGGCATTTTGGTTACCGGAATGCTTCGTGCTGACGCAGTTGGTACGTGTGACCGTTGTCTTGAGGACGCACATCTCTCTTTAAACGCAGAGGTAGATGAGTATTATCTCTTTGAAGAGCCTGTAATTTCTGCAGATGATGAAGATGAGGCAGATTACGTTTTAGTAAATGCCGATAAAACCATCGATCTTGCAGAGGCTCTTTTGCCTTCGCTTGTTATGGAGACACCTTATGTTGTACTGTGCAAGTCCGACTGCAAGGGACTTTGCCCAGTATGCGGTTGCAATCTGAACGAAGAGGATTGCGGTCATGCAGCTCAGATTGAGCAGAAGCGAGAAGAAGAAAAGCTTGCTTCAAACCCGTTTGCGGCTCTCAAAAATCTTGTGATTGAGCCGGATTCGTAAGAGTAAAATAAAATTTCTTCTCCTAAATGGTGAAGAAATGCTGTATCTACGTACAAAATGTGTCAGTACGTGGTATAGTATCCAACGCATTATGTGAATGGGTCGCGCCCTCATATGTTTTAGGGGCGCTAGCAAGAGCAAAAGAGGTTTAAGATGGCAGTACCTAAACAAAAGAAGGGCCGCGGCGCAACCCACACCCGTCGTTCGGCAAACAGCAAGCTTAACGCAGCAGCTCGCTCTGTATGCCCACAGTGCGGCGCTCCAAAGCTTCCTCACCACGTATGCCCTAACTGTGGCTTCTACAAGGACCGTGAGGTTGTTGTTACTGAGTAACACTCATACATCGTATGGCCAAGAAGGCCGGTTCTTTAGGGGCCGGCCTTCTTTTTTATAGCACTAAGGAGTTATCATGCCCGTTATTTGTGTAGACGTTATGGGATCTGACCAAAGCCCTGAGGTTGTTCTTGAGGGAGTTCGTATGGCTCTCGAGAAGGACAAAGAGCTAGAGGTTCTTCTCGCCGGAGCTGATGAGTTTGTTACTCCTTTTGCAAACAAGCACAATCGTGCAAAGGCTTTGGTAACTACTGAAGTTATTGCCATGAGCGAGCATCCTGCTAATGCGGTTAGACAGAAAAAAGACGCCAGTATTGTAAGGGCTGCCCAGGCAGTCAAGGCAGGAGAGGCAGACGGTCTTTTCTCGGCAGGCTCTACAGGAGCAGTGCTTACCGCTGCTACCTTTGGTATTGGTCGCATCAAGGGCGTAAAGCGCCCAGCGCTCACGCTGATTCTTCCTGGACTTGGTGGTCATAAAACAGTCTTTTTGGATACTGGTGCTAACGCTGATGTGCGTCCAGAAGTTTTGGTGCAATTTGCACAAATGGGCAAGGCTTTTGCTAATGCTTCGCTTGGAATTGAAAATCCAACCATAGGCCTTCTCTGCAATGGTTCTGAAGAGACCAAGGGTTCTGAACTTGCTCTTTCATATCACGCAGCTCTTGCAGAAGCGGCTATTAATTTTGGTGGAAATGCTGAGGGAACTGATATTTTAGGAAGCCGTTTTGATGTTATTGTGACAGACGGCTTCACAGGAAATGTGGCCTTAAAATCCATTGAGAGCACGGGCAAATTTATTATGTCTAGCCTCAAAGACGCAATTAATTCCTCCAAGAAGGCTGCGTTTGGTGCACTTCTTTTGAAGGATGCTCTGAAGGCTACAGCAGCGGAACTTTCAGGAGATTCTGTTGGCGGCGCCTTCTTGCTAGGTGTTTCTGCACCTGTACTTAAAGGACATGGTGCTACCAGCTCTTCTGCAGTGTGCGCAGGAACACTTTCTGCAGCAAATGCAGTACGTGCCAACCTTATCGAGAAAATTTCCTCGTCAATTCAGCTGTAGTAAAAGCGCCTGTAGCATAAAATTTTTATTAGGTATGGTGGAGCCCATGGACAATTCCGTGGGCTTTACTTTTTTTAAGATTGTTTGTTTCAGCTTTAGTAATGTCATCATACAGACGCCCATCACGGGGTAAAATTACTAGCGTCATTGTTGTGTGCAAGGAGGATGTATGGATCGCACAGAAACACTTGAAAAGGTAATTGACGTTGTTAGAGAGACACTGGACCTTGACGATTCCGTTGAGCTCACAGAGGGCACCTCATTTAAGGATCTTGGTGCAGACTCATTTGATCTTTTGCAGCTTGTCACAGACCTTGAGCAAGAGTTTGATATGACTTTTGATGCAGAGAATATCGATGAGATTGCTACCGTTGGTGACGCAGTAGACGCTATTCTTGCTGCTTAAGTAGGTTTTATACGTGAAATTGCACGAACGAGTAGCTGCTGCAGAAGCTATTTGCGGTCACACATTTACCAATAAAGAACTTATTGAGGCTGCCCTCACACACCCTTCGGCGGTGGAGGGCAAGCCTGTTTCTGCTTCGTATGAGCGCCTGGAGTTTCTGGGTGACTCAATTCTTGGTGCCATTATTGCAACGGAGCTGTTTGAGCGTTATCCAGATATGGATGAAGGTCAGCTTACTAGGCTGAAAATCTCTCTGGTATCTGGTCACACGCTCTCCATTGTCTCTGATGCTCTAGGAATTTCTCCCTTAATTGTTATGGGAATTTCCGAGAAGGGCACGGGAAAGCGTGGCATGAAGTCTGCTCTGGAGAACGTCTACGAGTCCATTGTTGGCGCGCTCTACCTTGATGCGGGCTTTGATCCAACGCACGATTTTGTTATTCGTACGCTTGGACCTCACATTTCTCCAGCGCTGGCAGTTCGTTCGGTAAGTCCTAAATCTCGTTTGCAAGAAGCGGTACAGGCTAAAGGCAAGGCTACCCCTGAGTACAAGCTTATTGGCGAGAGTGGACCTGCTCATACACCAACGTTTACCGCTGTGGTATTTGTCGACGGCCTTAAGGTGGGTCGTGGACAGGGACCATCAAAGAAAGCCGCAGAGTCAGAAGCCGCTCAAGACGCACTGGTACGTCTTGGTGTGGATGATGCTCCGCTTGATGCTGATGCAGAAATGCACCTAAGGTAGAAAGGTACCCTGTACCCGTGTATCTAAAATCGCTGACACTCAAGGGTTTTAAGTCATTCGCTGATAAAACTCAGATGGTTTTTGACCCCGGTCTTACCGTTGTCGTTGGTCCTAACGGCTCGGGTAAGTCCAATGTCTCTGACGCAATTCTCTGGGTATTGGGCGAGCAGAGCGCAAAGATGCTCCGTGGCCAAGCCATGGAAGACGTCATCTTCTCTGGCTCATCAGCAAGGGGAGCGGTGGGCGTTGCTGAGGTAACGCTGGTTCTGGATAACTCCGACCACACCATTCCTATTGATTTCTCTGAAATTGGTATCACCAGGCGTATGTATCGCTCTGGAGAGTCTGAGTACCTGATTAACGGTGCTCCCTCAAGGCTCATGGATATCCAGGACATCTTGCATGACTCTGGCCTGGGCAAAGATACCCACTCCATTATTTCTCAGGGCAAGCTCGATTCCATTTTGTCTAGCCGTCCTGAGCAGCGCCGTGAGCTCATTGAAGAGGCTGCAGATATCTCTAAGCATCGCCGCCGCAAAGAGCGTGCGGAGCGCAAGATTTCTTCCATGGATGAGAATCTCACGCGAGCCAAAGTGGTTTCTCGTGAGATTACCCGCCAGCTTAAACCGCTTGAGAGGCAGGTAGACAAGGCTTCTCGCGCAAAAGATCTGTCCTCCCAGCTCAAAGATTTGACGGTTCAGCTTGCGGTTGATGACCTTCGTCAGCTGCAGTTTACGCATGGCAAGTTGGAAGCGCGCGCTAAAGAGGCAGAGGCTGCTATTGAGCTTGCTCAATATCGCGCGGGCGAGAAAAACCGTGAGCTTGAAAAGCTTCAGTCGCTTCTTGAGCAAAAGGGTCTCTTTGTTGGAGACTTGGGCGAGCAGCGTCGTCGCATGCAAGAGATTCTTGGTCGTATGGGCTCTGACATGCGTCTTTTGGAGGAGAAGGGCAAGAACATGGTTTCTCGCCTTTCTGATACGCGTATGCAGCTTTCTGTGATGGATAAGCAGAAGGCAGACGCCGCAAAAGAGAACGAAGAGCTTTCTGGTCAGCTGGCAACAATTCGTGCAAAGGTTGCGGATCTGACGGAGAGCGTGAATGCGCTCCAAGAGGCGGCTAACCAGGCAATTGCCGAGCGTCGTGCTCTTGATGTAAAGATTTCTGACTGCACTGCGTCTGAGCGCAGTGCGCGCAATACCGCTGATAAAGAGACGCTTGCGTATGTAAAGCTTGAAGAGCAGATTGCTCATGCGCAGGTAGAAGACCAGATGTTTGAGTCTAGGTTGACTCAGATTACGGAAGCGCTTGAGATTGCTCGTGCTGCTCTAGAAGATAGTGGCGCTAAAGAAGCAGAGCTCACTGCGGCTCTTGAGAAAGCTCGTCAGGAGTCCGAGGCGTTTGTCGCTGAGATTTCTGAGCGCGCTTCTGCACTTGAGGCGGCTCGTGAGGCAGAGCGCACTGCTCGCCAGGAGCTTTCAAGCAGTGAAGCTACACTTGAGGCGCTTCGTGCGCTTGATGTTGAGGTGCAAAAGGGAAGTCCTCTGGCAGAAAAGCTTGTTTCTGACACGGCAACCGCTTCTCTTGTTTCAGGCAGACTTGCCGATTACCTTGAGGTTCAGCCAGAGTTTGAAGCTCTTGTTGAGCAGCTTTTGGGAGAAGATCTTTCCGCGCTTGTTGTAGATAAGCAGCAAAACGTTCATGCGCTCTTTGAGCGCGTTCAGGCGCTTTCTGAGGACGGTAAGGCTACGCTGGTTGCTCTTTCTGACGCAACTCCAGCTCTTGCTGCTCCAGCACATACAACGCCTCTGCTTGAGCACGTCTCTGCTCAGAAGGGTGCCGAAGCCCTTGTACAGGCGCTCTTTGGTCACGTTTTTGTTGCTCAGAGCCTTGATGATGCCTACGCTGCTCACAAAGATGAGCCTCGCGGGCTTTATGCGCTTCCTGACGGCACGCTGCTCTACCCAGATGGTCGTCTGGTCCTGGGACACGCATCTCAGGCTGAGGACGGCTCTCTTGAGCGTAAGCGCCGCATCCGTGAGCTTGAGGGTGCACTTCCTTCCCTCAAGCGTCATCTGGAGGCTGCTCGCTCTGCAGTTACCAACTGCGAGAATGAGCTGGCTTCAGTTCGCGAGAAAAGCGCGCAGTCCAAGGGCGAGGTTGCTCGCCTCAACGGTGAGCTTACCTCTATTGCTGCGGAGCGAGGCCGTCTTGAGGGACAGGTTGCTTCTTCTCAGGCAGAGCTGAAGCAGGTCAGCACTTCTCGAGAGCAGGCCAAAGAGCGCGCTCAAGAGGCTCGTGCGCACATTGATGAGCACAAGCGTGCGGCAGAAGAGGCTAAGACTCGCATGGAGTCGCTTGCTTCTGAGCTCAAAGAGCTGCAGGACCAGCATGAGGATGCCATTCGCGCACAGGGTAGGGCCAACCGAGAGCTTTCGGATGCAAAGACGGACCTTACTGTTGCAAAAGAGCGCGCAACGAGTATGGCTTCTCGCCAGGCAGAGCTTGAGAGACGTCTGTCTCAGCTGGATGAGCAGCTTGCTGCTGCTAAACAGGCAACGCACGCGCTTGAGGTAATCAGGCTTCGCGTAGACCCGCTGTACAAGCGCTACGATGCTCTGCACCAGAAGGCGCTTGAGTGGGCGTCTAGGCTCAAGGATCGCGCGTCGTTGGCGGAGGCAGACTCCGAGACGCTGCGAGAGACCATCTCTGAGGCAAAAGACGCAGCTTCTGAAGCTGTGCTTGCGGTAGAAAAAGAGAAAGACGCTGCTAATCAGATTAGCGTTGAGATTGGTAAGCTTGAGGTTCAGGTTCAAAACGCCATCGAGGCCATTCTTGCCACAGGCGCTTCGCTGGACGAGGCATTGACGCTTCCTGAGCCAGAAGACAGAGAGCAGGCAGAGCGCCTTGCTGCGTCGCTCAAGAGTCAGCTTGAGGCACTTGGGTCCTGTCAACGCTGTTGCCATGGATGAGTACGAGCGCCTCAAAGAGCGCGCTGACTACATTAACGAGCAGGTAGCTGACTTAGAGGCTGCTCGAACTTCGCTGAAGAAGATCATCTCGGCCATTGACCGCAAGATGCGCAGCCGCTTCCTTGTTGTCTTTGACCGCGTCAACCAGAACTTCTCCGAGATCTTCTCGATGCTGTTCCCTGGTGGTCATGCTCACATTGAGCTTACCGACCCAGACCATCTCTCCGAGACAGGCATTGAGATTGTGGCTCAGCCGCGCGGTAAGCGCATTACCAAGATGATGCTCATGTCAGGTGGCGAGAAGAGCCTCACCGCCCTGGCATTGCTCTTTGCTGTGTACAGAACGCGTACTGTTCCGTTCTACGTCTTTGATGAGGTTGAGGCTGCGCTCGACGACGCCAACCTCTCCAAGCTGCTTGATGCCATTGAGCAGCTCAAAGAGACCACTCAGCTGATTGTCATTTCTCACCAGAGGCGCACCATGGAGCAGGCTGATGTTCTGTATGGTGTATCTATGCAGGCAGATGGTGTCAGCCACGTTGTCTCTCAGAGGCTTGATAAGACAACCGGAAAGGTAGTTGATATCTAATGGGCTTTATGGACAATCTTCGCCGCGGTCTTGAGCGTTCCCGTGAGACCTTAAGCGAAATCTTTTATATGGGCGGTGAGGTCACTGAAGACTTTTGGGATGACCTTGAGGACACGCTGGTTATGGGAGACATGGGCGCTGAGGTGGCTATGCGCGTCACCGATGACCTGCGTGAGCGTGCGGCGCGAGAAAACCTTATGCGCTCCGATCAGCTTCGCCGCGCCCTTGTAGAGCGCCTTACGGCAGAGTTTCCTGTTGCAGAAAGAGATCCTTTTACGGATACGCCCTCTATTGTCTTGTTTGTAGGTATTAACGGTGCTGGTAAAACTACCACTGTTGGTAAGATTGCTGGTCGCGCACATGCTAGTGGCGTAAAGACTTTGATTGGTGGTGCTGACACCTTCCGCGCAGCTGCAATTGAGCAGCTACAGGTATGGGGAGAGCGCTCTGGTATTGAGGTAGTAACCAGAGAGCGTGGCGCTGATCCTGCAAGCGTTTGTTTTGAGGTTGTTGAAACGGCAGAAAAACAAGGCACTGAACTGGTGCTTATTGATACTGCTGGACGTCTGCACACTTCATCTGATCTTATGCGTGAGCTTGCTAAGGTTGTCTCGGTTACCAGAAAGCGCGCAGGAGATATTCCTGTGAGCGTTGTCTTGGTTATTGATGCAACTACCGGTCAAAATGGCCTTAACCAGGCAAAAGAGTTCAATGACGCACTGTCTTTGGACGGTCTTATTGTTACAAAGCTTGATGGCACCGCAAAGGGAGGAATTGCTCTGGCAATTTCTAACCAGCTTAACCTGCCTATTTATCGTATTGGTGTGGGCGAGTCAATTGATGATCTTCAGACGTTTGATGCTCGTTCATTCTGTGAAGCACTTGTTGGTGAGGGAGTTCAGTAATGTTTAACAGCCTGCAAGATAGACTGCAAAATACATTTTCCGCTCTGCGCGGAAAGGGCCGTCTCACTGAGGACGATATCAATTCCGCAATGCGAGAAATTCGCATGGCTCTTCTCGAGGCTGACGTTAACTACAAGGTAGTTAAAGAGTTTGTTGGCCGCTGCAAAGAGCAGTGCATGACCGCTGACGTGCTGGAGTCCCTGTCTCCAGCTCAAAACGTTGTCCGCATTGTTCTGGATGAGCTCACGGCGCTGCTTGGCTCAACCGAGTCCAAGCTTACGCTGGCACAGAACCGCATTCCAAACGTCATTATGCTTGTTGGTCTCCAGGGCTCCGGTAAGACAACCGCAGCTGCAAAGCTTGCCTACCTGCTTAAGTCCCAGGGAAAGAATCCTCTGCTTGCCGCCTGCGACGTTCACCGTCCTGCAGCAGCAGATCAGCTTGAAACACTTGGTTCGGAGATTGGCGTGCCAGTCTATCGTGGTGATGGCAAAGACGCTGTTGCTATTGCGTCTCAGGCTATTCAGGAGGCTGTTGACCACCTCAACGACCTGGTAATTGTCGATACCGCTGGTCGTCTTCAAATTGACGAAGAAATGATGGAAGAGGCCGTTGCTATCAAGCGCGCCGTCAAGCCAGATCAGATTCTTATGGTTGTCGACGCCATGACCGGCCAGGATATTGTCAATGTTGTGAGCACCTTCGCCGAGCGCGTAGACTTTGACGGCGTTATCATGTCCAAGCTTGATGGCGATGCTCGTGGTGGTGGCGCACTTTCCGTACGCGAGGTTACCGGCAAGCCTATCAAGTTTGTTTCCATGGGCGAGAAACCCGATTCACTTGAGGTTTTCCACCCAGATCGTATGGCCAAGCGTATCCTTGGCATGGGCGACGTTATCTCTATTGTTGAGAAGGCCCAGCAAGCAGCAGATGAGAAGCAGGTTGAAGATGCCGAGCGTATGTTGCGCGAAGGCTTTACTATGGATGACCTGCTCAATCAGATGAATCAAATCCGCAAGATGGGCGGTCTTGCAAAGCTTATTGGTGCTCTACCTGGTGGTGACCGCATGATGGCCCAGCAGGGTGGTGTGGATGATAGCTCTATGGGAAAGATTGAAGCCATCATTCATTCCATGACCAAGGAAGAGCGTGCACGTCCAAAGATTATTAACGGTCAGCGCCGTCGTCGTATTTCCATGGGTTCTGGTCGCAGCGTTCAGGAAGTCAATCAGCTTATTCGTCAGTGGGGAGAGATGAATAAGATGATGGGCAAGATGAAGGCTATGACTCAGGGCGGTAATGCAAAGAAGGGCCGCCGTGCTATGGAGTCTATGATGAAGAATATGGGCTTTGGCGGAGGTCAAATGCCTCGTTTCTAGGCTTTACCAATAAATATTTTTATATAAGAAATACCTTGGTTTGATTACTATCCCTACTGCTTTTTGTTACACATGGTAAACTCTCTCAAAAAGCAGTAGGGAGTATTTATGTCAATTAAGCGTATTACCTTTGTTGTATTAGGCTGTGTAAGTTTGGCGCTTGCCGTAATTGGCGTAGTGCTTCCCATTTTGCCAACTGTTCCATTTTTGGCACTCGCTGCATTTTGCTTTGCAAAATCATCCGACCGACTTAATAATTGGCTTATTAATACAAAGTTTTACCAAAATAATCTTGCTGATTTTAAAGCTGGAAAAGGAATGACTGTTAAGACTAAAACACGCATCCTTGCTACAGTAACTTTGGTCATGGCTGTAGGTCTGATTGCCATGCTTATGAAAGGTGTTATTGTTGGCAGTATTATCCTTAGTCGTTGTTTGGTTAGGCCACATTTACTATTTTGGTTTTAAAGTTAAAACGCGTGAAGAGTAAACAATTGTTACAATAGCTTTTAGTTAGTTTCATTATTATTCGGTAATGATGAGGTGACTGAAGATGCAGCGTAGAAGAAAAGTAGTTTTGTCTACTCTTGGTGTAATGCTCATTGCCGTTGTATTCATATGTAGTTGGTTTAGACCCGAAGCGGTTAAAGAACGAAATCTTGATTTTTTAAAACATGAAGCTGCGGAATTTATACGGGAGCAATCAGCTGATAATATTTTCTCATATGAAAAGTTTGAGTCTGGAGAATATAGGACTTATACCTGCAATATAAACGATGTGTATATATCTGGTCCAATTTTATCAGTTGTAGAGAAAAACAATGAATTACTAGACGGTGGCATTTCGTGGGTTGTAAGTGTTAATGGAGAAATCATTGGAACAATCGAGCAAGATGCCGCTTTATATTCAGTTTCTCTCTCATCACAAGATTTTAATCAATATATTCTTTATGGGACTGCTTATATTCTACAAGCTATAAGCAGTCGCAAATTACCTGCCGTCTCCTACTATGAATACAATACAGAAGGTGGAGGAACCTTTCTGTCTGATAATATACTTGCGACATTTAATTACGTCACAGGAGAATATGGTTTTGTTAAAGCAGCCAGCAAATTTCCTTCTGCCAGTTCATTGATCACTTCTCGCTTAGGTTCAGAGTATCTTGATTTTATGGCAAACAAAGAGCGTGTTGTAGATCTTCCGTAAGACATAAAAAATGCGCGCTTCAGAATTATTTTCTGAAGCGCACGTCTTTTATTTTCTAAGAAGATTATTCTCTAAGAAAAACCTAGTAGTGAATGATAACTGGATCTCCGTCTTTGGCAACATCAAAGAGTTTCTGAGCATTATCATAGCTTAGGTTAATGCAGCCATGACTGCCGCCAGTTCTGTAGATGTTTCCACCAAACGCACTTCTCCATGGGGCATTGTGGAAGCCGACTTCTTGACCCTTTACACCAAGCCAGAAATCAACCTTTGTATCCCATCCTGGACGACCTGACTCGTCGTTTGGTCCCAGGAGGCGAGCGTCTCTAATGTGGCTGGTGATATACCAGACTCCTTCTGGAGTGTTGTGATGTCCGTCTGGGATACCGGTTACTACATCGGCTTCCCAAAGAATTGTTCCATCATCACCATAAAGGACAGCATGCTGAGTGGTGAGGTCAACGTCAATATAACGACCGCCCCAGTCCTGCTCGCCCTGTTTAGTAAATTTATCAGCCGACTGTTTTGTAGGCAGTTCAATCTTTGTTGCCTGGCCAGCTGATAGACCATCAGAGATAGCTTTTACAGCAGCGTCATTATCAATAACCCAGCCGTATGCACCAGCAGCCTTTGTAGTGAATTCTTTTCCATCCCAGCGCTTATATGTTCTTGAAGTTCCGCGAGTATCTACTGCAGGAGCAAGTGTCTCGTTAACCCATTTGGTAATAGCGTCTGTATCAAATGAAATTGAGAGATTCTCATCAAACTTAATCCAGCTAGCAATGGTGTCTTGATCAAGCTGATATGCAACAGAATCGCCTAGCATCAAATCAACTGCAGAGGCAACGTAGGAATTAGCAGTCTTTAAGGCAGTATCAAGGTCTTCTGCGCTCATGAGGCTTTCTGGGCCAAGCTGTACGGTAGTGCTCAGATCATTAAAAGCTGTTTGCAAGTCTTTATGGACGCCTTCAAGAGAAAGTCTTGTGGCAATAGCATCATCAGCAAAAATAAACTTTTTAGCCGAGCTATCGTAGGTAATACCATTGTTCTCTAGAGTTTGAGCAGATTCTTTTGCCTGCTCAATTCTTTGATTAAAGAGTGCGTCTACCTTGCTTGTATCGTACGAAGCGGTTGCATGTGGGCTCAGGGACCTGCTGCGAGTAAGCTCCAGTGGCCACATCCAAGGATTCTGCTGGCTAATAGCATCGCGAGCATATCCTGCTGCGTCGTACGTCAAATCAATGTCAGAGGCCTTGATGGTTAAATCTACGCCGTTTCCAGAGACTTGGACGGAATAGTTTGAGGCCTCGTTAGCTCTAGAAGCCTGTAAATCTGAAGCTGGTTTTAAGGAGTAGTCCTTACCATAAATGCTGGTTTGAGGCATAAAGAAGAAGTTAAAGAAGATTGCTCCACCCACATACACAAGGGCGAGAATACCAACGAGCACAGCAGGTATTTTCCACCACTGATGTTTCTTGTGGCTAACTGGAGCTTCTTCTTTTTCTCCAAGCTCAGCGCTATCAAGGGGAGCAATGACAGTTAAATCAGCTGCTTGCTCTTCTGGGAACTCTGTAGCTTGTGAAGAATCATTGAGCTGATTGGCTTTTACCTGCTCTTCATTGAGAGCAACGTACATATCAGTATCGCCAAGACTTGGAACTGAGTCCTTAAGGGAAGGTGTCTTCTCTGTAGCTTCCTCTGTGGAAAGAGGCTGTAGGTTAGCGGTGTGAGAAGCAGAGCTTTTTGCAAAGTGCTTAGCCAAGGAGCACTCCTTATAAAATACGAAGTTACACAGCAAGAATCAGTGTGTTTTGACAAACAAACTTTCTGTAATTGAGTCAAAGACACATCTATTTAGTGTAGTGCATATTCGCCACATATTTTATGGAACTTACGAGGAATTATTTTCCACAGGAGAAGAACAAAACTGGAGTAATATATACGACATTTAGAAATAATTATTTTTCAATTGCAGGGGGAGCAATAGCGTATGTCATCAACTAGAGTCAATAGTACTACGCAAAATATTAGATGTGTTTGTACTGCTCTTGCCGTACTTCTTTTATGCATTTCAGCTTTTCCTAAAATTGCTGTAGCTACTGCATCAACAAGCCAATCGAATTCTCATTCTGCCAATCAGTTGTTACTGCATACTGATGTCAAATCGTATGAGCTTCTTCCTTCTGATTTTGCTTCGCTTGTTGGCAATGATTCAACATCGTTTGATAATCTTGAGCAAGTTAAGCCTTATGAGGCAGTTAACACTGATTCTCATCCAAACTATAGCAAGGTAAGTGATTTTGTTTATTTAGATAGAGATCAGTTTGACTCGTCGCTTTTCTCGCCAGATGATTCTCTGAGCTATACAACAGATGATGCAGCTGTAGATGCATACATTCAGACTCATCCAGAGCTTGCCGGTGTGACTGATCGTAGAATTTTGCTTCCAGTGTTTGAATTTGATTCAGACAATGATATTCAGACTCACAGAGACAGAGTTAATTCTTACATTGCTCATGGTCAGCTGGCACAAGGGTCGGTTGGTCAAGATAATACCGCTGTTATTGATACTAGTTTGCCTATGGGTCAGTATAAGCTGGAAAAAACGCTCTCGTACGATCAAGAGCATGGCTTCTATTACATCTATACCATGCACGTAGGTATATCTGATATTGATCGCAACCTCACAACGTTTGTTGATAGCAACGGAAATAAGACTGAAAAACAAGGTCTGTTCCAGGCTCCAGAGGTAGTGGGTAATGACATTCTTGACCACAAAGAAGTTGACTCTTATACGATTTCCTCTGGCTATGATGGCGATGGTAATGTTGTCCGTCCAACTACGTATGTGACACATATTACGTATTACTACACCCTCGCACACACCGCATATGTCTCTGATACCGGAACTACCTTAAAACCTATTGACGCTGGTCTTCAGAATGCTCCTGCTACCATCTCTTCTTACAACTATGACCACACGGTTGATGCAGGAACAAGGCGAGTGCTGGACATTGATGCCGTAACAGCTCGTCTTATGGCAGAGATTCAATCGCAAGATATTACACAGCTTTTCCCTGTTAGTGCTGCTACGCACAATGGCGATATTGCTATCAGTAGGACTCCTGGATATGATACCTACGATGTTCAGTTGTTTGAGAATGGTCAATTTACTGTAGATATGGCTTATATGCCAGATGGCACACCTCGTGTCGTTGATGCCGACGGCAATGCTATTTATTTCTCTAATCACTTTAAGGATGTTGTCTATTCTTCATATCAAGATGACACCTTGCCTGTTGGTCAGTATCGAATTGAATATCTGCTTACCCCAACATCTGCAGACCCAGATAACTTTGATTCGTACCAGCATTTAAAAGTCAATCTTGTTATTGGCACAAGTGATACTTCTCAGCCAGCCATTACTGCAAACTGGACTCACGTATACGTGAAGCAGTCTGAGACTACGCCAGAAACACCTGAGACGCATACTCCTGAGAAGCCTCAGCAAGCTCAGAAAAAGCACAGCTTCCTGATACTGCAGATTATTCTCAGGTTGCGCTTCAGGGCACACTTGTCTGTTCCTCTGTCTCGCTGGTTTCTCTGAGCTTCTTCCTCAAGAGAAAGCTGCAGAAGTAATCTAGGAATACATGACGTTACTCTTGCCTCAAGAGTGAGAGAATACTGTCTATCAAGAGGCGAGAGGTACGTTATTTATGGCAACACATCCAGTTATTCACATAGATTCATCTGACGACAGCCGTCTTGATGTGTATGCTCGATTGACTGATAACCAGCTTCGTAATCGTCTTGACCCAACTCGCGGCGTCATGATTTGCGAGTCGCATTTTGTGATTGAAACTGCACTTGCCGCAGGTTGCAGGCCACTCTCGTTTCTTGCAAATACTTCTCATACAGATAATATTTTGCAAATTGTCGAGAAGTTCCATCCATTGTCAGATGACGTTCCTATTTTCATTCTTCCAGATGAGCAGCTTACACAGCTTAATTGGCTACAAGATGAATAGAGGAGTGCTCTGTGCCATGAGGAGACCTCAAGGTGCATTGCTAGAAGAGATTCTAAGCACGTCAAAGCATATTGCCGTTCTAGAAGATTTAGTAGACGTCAACAATGTTGGCGCTGTCTTTAGGTCAGCTGCGGCCCTCAATGTAGATGCTGTTATCTTGACTGCTAAGTGCGCCGACAACCTCTCAAGACGAGTTCTGCGCGTTTCTATGGGAACGGTTCTTAATGTACCTTGGACTCGTTTGGATGAAGAGACAACTTCGCTGGACCTTATAGAAAAGCTTAAGACCCATTCTTTTACTACGTGTGCACTTGCACTCACAGATTCTGCAGTACCTCTTAATAAAGAGCTGGTAAAAGGTAAAAAAGCTGCGCTATTCTTTGGTAGTGAAGGCTATGGTCTTGATAAGAAAACCATTAAGGCTTGTGACGTTACCACCATCATCCCTATGTCTCATCAGGTAGATTCACTCAATGTTGCTGCATCATCTGCTGTTGCTTTTTGGGAACTTTTTGCTCGATAGCTTTGGTGGAATGCCTTTAATCGCGGTACAAAAAACGGCCACCTACGAGAGTGAACTGCCTCCCATTTCTTGGACACGAGAAATAGGAGGCAGTTCAAAACACACTTAAGTCAGATAATCTGTCAAAAAGACGTATACATGACGCTGAAAATACCTCTAATGTGCAGATTATCTTTATTAGGTGTGTAAAATGCCCGCATCTGAGCAGATTATCTGACTTAGGTGTGTTCCGTAGATACAGAATTTATCGATAGTTAAATTTCTTATATAAGTCTATTCATGTTTAAGCATATTAGATGAAGTTTATGCATAGAGATGCATATCAGGTAGTGCGACCACCTAGCTGCCTGGCTATCTTGATTAAGAACATGTCGATTCTTCAGCAGAACATAAGAAAGCTGTGCTATTTTGTGCGCCAGGCCTAAAAGCCGACGCTAACACGCTGCAGAATCATAATCACCCGCATATGAACTGCCTCCCATTTCTTATGTCCAAGAAATGGGAGGCAGTTCAGAATAGACGTCCGTTTAATTTTACTTATGAGACAAAGTTACTCTGCTGAAGAAGTAGAGGAGCCTTCCTCATTGGTGCTCTCAACTACTGGTGCAAAGGTATTCTCACGTTTAAGGATGTTCATGAACTCCTCGCCGGTAATAGTCTCCTTCTTCTGCAGGTAGTGAGCAATTTCATGCAGTTTGAAGCGGTTCTCTTTAAGCGTCTGGAGCGCACGCTGGTGGCCCTCTTCAACAATGCGTCTAACTTCAGCATCGATCTCTTCAGCGGTTGCCTCAGAGCAGGTGAGGGAAGAGCCACCACCAAGATAGCGGCTTTGCTGCTGGCTGAGGGTAACCATGCCAAGTTTATCAGACATGCCGTACTGCGTAACCATAGCGCGAGCAATTGCTGTTGCGCGTTCAATGTCATTAGAAGCACCATTGGTCATCTCGCCAAAGATAAGTTCTTCAGCTGCGCGTCCACCACAGAGAACAGCAATCTCATCCATTGCCTGGCTTTTGCTCATGAGATAACGCTCATCATCCTCAACCTGCATGGTAAAGCCAAGAGCTCCGCCAGTACGAGGAACAATGGTGATCTTGGTAACAGGAGCATCGTTTTTCTGGATGGCACCAACAATTGCATGGCCGGTCTCGTGATAAGCCACAACGTCCTTCTCGTGCTCAGAAAGAACAGTGTTCTTCTTCTTTGCGCCGGCAATAACAACGTCAACGGACTCAGCAAGGTCTTCGGTGGTAACACGACGACGACCAAAGCGAACAGCACGAAGAGCTGCCTCGTTGATGATGTTTGCGAGGTCTGCACCAGATGCGCCTGGTGTGGACTTAGCAATAATAGAGAGGTCAACGCCTGGCTCCATCTTTACATCATTGGCGTGAATCTGAAGAACTGCCTCACGACCCTTAAGGTCTGGAAGCTCAACAGGAATACGGCGGTCAAAGCGGCCAGGACGCAGAAGCGCCTTGTCCAAGGTCTCAGGGCGGTTGGTTGCTGCAAGAACAACAATACCCTTGTGGTTATCAAAACCATCCATCTCAGAGAGCAGCTGGTTTAAGGTTTGCTCACGCTCATCGTTGGAGTTGAGAGAAGCGTCACGGCGCTTACCAACTGCATCAATCTCGTCAATAAAGATGATGCATGGAGCCTTTTCATTTGCTTGCTTGAAGAGGTCACGGACTTTTGCAGCACCTCGTCCAACAAACATCTCAACAAACTCAGAGCCAGCAATCTGGAAGAAAGGAACGCCAGCCTCACCAGCAACTGCCTTAGCAATGAGGGTCTTACCAGTACCTGGAGGGCCTACAAGCAAGGCGCCACGAGGGCAGCGAGCACCAATCTCTTTGTACTTATCAGGAGTCTTAAGGAAGCTAACAATCTCTTGCATAGACTCTTTAGCCTCTTCTTGACCAGCTACGTCTTTAAACGTAATGCCTGTGTCTTCTCCCTTAATTTCTTTAGCGCTTGAGCGACCAAGATTGCCGCCAAGACCTCCAAAGCCGCCACCAAAGTTCATGGAAGGACCATCGTCACCCATGGCGCGTTTAAGGGATCGGTTGATAAAGTAGCCAATGCCCAAGAAGATAACAAGAGGGATTCCATACTGAATAAGGGCATAGAGCAGCATATTTGTAGAGTTGTCAGGAATAGAAGCTGAGAAATCAACTTTGTGATCTCTAAGCGTCTGAACCAGCGTTGAATCATTAGGGAACTGCGTAGTCTCAAAGACCTTCTCGGAATCTCCAGAGCCAGTTGTGAACCTAATGTTTCTGCTGCCCGTATTAAGGTCTACCTTGGTAACTTCATTGTTGTCAATCTTGTTAAGGAACTCACTGTACGAGACAGTTTGTACCTGTTGGCGCAAAAGTCCTGGTAATAATGTGTTGCTAAGCAGGAGATATACAAAGATGGCTACTGCAATATAGAGTAGCATCGACATAGATCTACGGTGCTTGTTATTGTTATCTGCCATACACGTCCCTTTACCTGTTTGGCTCAAATGTGATATGAGCTCACTTAGATATTAGGTTTGTTGTACCCACTCTTCTTTTTTTATTTCTATCAAAACTTTAAAATTTGAATTCCGTGTAATTTGTTAAAAACGGTTTACGCGTACGTATTACTTAGTTCAATGAGTACAAGACGTGGTAGTATTACTAGCACAAGCTGTGATGAGGACAGTAGCTGGGTAGCGCAAATCTCAAGCGAGCGGAGTTGGTGGAAGTCCGCATTTGCGTCCGTGTGAACATCACCTCGGAGCTGCAGTTCAAACGTACAGGTTTTTGTACTAGTAGATGCTGCCGGAAATGGTCGCCGTGACAGGCCAGCCGAGTAAACGGACATATCCGTCGCTGGGTGGTTACAACGAAGTGTATTGTGGCGCTTCGTCCCAGCTGTGAGGGACGGGCGCTTTATTTGTGCCCAGAAAGGTTGTGCTTGATGGCAAACGAGTACAAAAAGACCACCAACCTGCCAAACACAGGCTTTCCTATGCGCGCATCACTTGCGCAGAACGAGCCTCAGCGTTTGGCTGATTGGGACCAAAACAACGTCTACGAACTCCTGATGAAGAAGAATGAGGGACATGACAAGTTTGTCCTTCATGACGGACCTCCTTATGCAAATGGTCCAATTCACCTGGGTCACGCACAGAATAAGATTTCCAAGGACATCATCAACCGCTATAAGGCTATGCAGGGCTTCCAGACTCCTTATGTTCCTGGTTGGGACTGCCATGGTCAGCCAATCGAGCACAAGGTTGAGCAGATGCTTGGCACAGAAAAGTTCAATCAGCTGTCTACCGAGAAGATCCGTGAGCTCTGCCGCAAGATGGCAGTTGAGCAGGTAGATACCCAGCGTCAGGGCTTTAAGCGCCTTGGTGTTTTGGGTGAGTGGGACAATCCCTATCTCACCTATGTCAATGATTACGACGCTACTGACGTTGAGATCTTCAAAGCTATCTACGACAAGGGTTCTGTGTACAGAGGCACTAAGCCTGTTCACTGGTGCACTCATGACCACACAGCTCTTTCTGAGGCAGAGATTGAGTATCACGATGTCACCTCTACTGCAATCTTTGTTCGCTTTGAGCTAACCACAGTTCCAGAGGGTCTTGAGGCTTATGCAGGTAAGACCTGGGTAGACATTTGGACTACTACTCCTTGGACTATGCCAGCAGACGAGGCAGTTATTCTGCACCCAGAAGCTAACTACGTTGCTCTTGAGCTTCCTGACGGACACGTGGAGATTGTTGCTGAGGCTCTTGCAGAGAAAGCTGCTGCCAAGTTTGGTTATACCGATTGGAAGCTAGCTCAGGACGCAGAGGGCAACACCTGGAAGAAGACTGGTGTTGAGCTTGCTGGCAATGAGTACAAGCAGCCAATCTTTGGTGATCTTGGCAATACTGGTAAGTTTATCTACGCAGAGTACGTCACCCTTGACGATGGTACTGGTGTTGTTCACTCCGCACCTGGCCACGGTGTAGACGACTACAACGCTGGCGTTCGCTTTGATATTCCACAGACCATGCCTGTTGATGACGACGGTCACTTCTTCAAGGGCGACGGCCAAGGTACTGGCGGCCCCTTCTCTGGTATGGAGGTCAATGAGGCTAACCCTGTCATTGTCCAGTGGCTTAAGGACCGTGGAACACTCATTCTTGCAGAAGAGATTACCCACAGCTATCCACACTGCTGGCGTTGTAAAGAGCCTGTTATCTTCCGCGCAACAAGCCAGTGGTTTGTCTCCATGGATAAGACTGGTCTGCGTCAGCAGGCAGCAGAGGAGCTTACAAAGGTTAAGTTCTATCCTGCAAATGCTGTTAAGCGTATTGGCTCCATGGTTGAGGGTCGTCCTGACTGGTGTATTTCCAGGCAGCGTAACTGGGGTGTTCCAATCCCTGCTTTCACCTGTGAGGATTGTGGCGAGACCGTCATTAATGACCAGACGCTTGACGCTGTTATCAAGCTTTTCCGCGAGAAGGGCTCTGATGCTTGGTTCACCGACGATCCTAAGACCTATTTAGGCGACGCTTGCGTCTGCCCTAAGTGTGGTAGCCATAACCTCAAGGCTAACAAGGATATTCTGGACGTTTGGTGGGATTCTGGTGTTTCTCACACGGCTGTTTGTAAGCACCGTCCAAACCTCAAGTTCCCAGCTGATATGTATCTTGAGGGTTCTGATCAGCACCGCGGTTGGTTCATGAGTTCTCTTATGACTTCTGTTGGTGCTTATGGTGTTGCTCCTTACAAGTCTGTTGTTTCCCAGGGCTTTACGCTTGATGGTCAGGGACGCAAGATGAGTAAGTCTCTGGGCAACGTTATTGATCCAAACGCTGTTTGTGCTGAGCGCGGTGCAGACGTCCTGCGTCTTTGGGTTGCTTCCGTTGATACTTCAACTGACGTTCCTTGCGATGACGCCATTCTTTCTCAGGTAGGCGACGCATATCGTAGGTTTAGAAACACCCTGCGCTTCCTTCTTGGCGAGCTCGAGGGCCAGTTTGATCCTGCTACCGATGCAGTTGCTGTTGCAGACCTTGAAGAGTACGACCGTCTTGTTCTTGCTCGTATGTGCGAGGTTCATGCTGCAGTCACCGAGGCTTACGAGGGATATCGCTTCAACAATGTCTTCCGTACCCTCTACGATTACATCATTGAGCTTTCCAACGGTTATTTGAACGCAACTAAGGACCGTATGTACTGCGATGCTGCAGATTCTGCAACACGCCGTAGCGCTCAGACCGTCTGGGCAGAGATTCTTTCCATGCTTGTTCATGACCTGCAGCCAATTCTGGTCTATACCACCGATGAGGCTATGCAGTTCCTGCCAGAGTCTATGCGTGACGGTCAGAAGTACGCCGCTCTTCTCGACTGGTATAAGGCTCCTATGACCACCGAAGAGTACACCTCACTGCTCCCTGCATATCAGGTGCTGGTTGATGCTCGCGCTGCCTACACCAAGGCATACGAGACTGCTCTTGAGGCTGGCGTAGTTACCGAGAAGACCACCCAGGCTACTCGTGCCGAAGTTACGCTTACCGCTGAGCAGGCTGCATCCATTTCTCATGCTGGCCTTGACTTTGCTGAGGCATTTGTCTGCTCTGAGGTAACTGTTTCCGAGGGCTCTGAGCTGAGCGTAAGCGTCTATCCTGCAAACGGCGAGCGCTGTGACCGCTGCTGGAATTATCGTGAGCTTGGCGAGGATCACCTCTGCCACCGCTGCCACGACGTTGTTGCGTAAATGAACGCCGACCAGCAGCAACATACAACTCATACGCTAGTGACCCGCCTTGCAGTTCTCTGCGGGGCGGGCGCTGTTGCCTGCGTGCTTGACCAGATAACTAAGCTCTGGGTGAGAACCTCAATTCCAGAGGGAGCTGCAATACCGTTTATCCCCGGTGTTATGGAGCTCTTCCATGTGAGTAACACCGGTGCAGCGTTTTCTGTGGGCTCTGGAAACGCCCTCTTTTTTGTGGGTCTCACTGCCGTGGTCATTGCCGCTCTTGTGGGCTTTGTAGTTCGCGAGAAGAACCTCCCGCTGCCGCTTATTGCGCTTTTGGGAGGCGTTGCAGGTGGCGGAATTGGTAACGCCATCGACCGTGTTTTGTATGGTCAGGTTACTGATTTCTTTGCTACAACGTTTGTGAATTTTGCTGTGTTTAATGTGGCGGATATCTTTGTAACGTGCGGCATCCTTATTGCTTTTGTGTACTGGATGGTTTGGGACAAAAAGCAACAGCAGGGTAGTGGCAATGAATGAGCGTATCGTTGACATACTAGTTGGACCAGAAGGAGACGGTGTTAGATTAGATGCGTTTCTTTCTGCTCAAGATACGCTTCCTTCAAGAAGTGCCTGCGTCAAGCTGGTAGAAGAGGGAAGAGTAACCATCAACGCTACGCTGGCTACCTCTAAGTCAGAAAAACTTATGCTGGGCGATAGACTTTTGGTATCGCTTCCAGACGCAGAGCCTCAAACAGGCCTTTTGCGCCCAAATCCGGATATTCTGCTTGATATCCGTTTTGAGGATCAGTACCTTATAGTGCTCTCAAAGCAGATTGGCCTAGTATGTCATCCATCTCCTGGCCATGTTGATGACACTCTGGCAAACGCCCTGGTGGCTCACTGTGGCTACGAGCACCTAGGAATGCTTCAGGGAGAAGAGCGTCCTGGTATTGTGCATCGTCTTGATATGGACACATCTGGCCTTATGCTGGCAGCAAAGTCAGACGAGGCGCAAAAGGCTCTTCAGGACCTCATTAGGCTGCGCGTGCTTGACCGCCGTTACATTGTGCTGGTACAAGGCTATGTTGCCCACGATTCTGGCACTATTGAAACGGGCATTGCTCGCTCAACGCGAGACCGCCTCAAAATGACCGTATCAGATGCTCCCGGCGCACGAGAAGCCATTACCACCTTCAGAACGCTTGAGCGCTTTGAAGCGGGCAGAAAAGGCGAGGGCTACTCGCTTCTTGAGTGCCATCTTTACACAGGCCGCACGCACCAGATTAGAGTTCACATGCGCCACATTGGTCATCCAGTTGTCGGCGATCAGCTCTACGGTAAAAAAGATATGAGCCTTAACCTTGGCCTTAACAGGCAGTTTCTTCACTCCTGGCACGTTCAGTTTGAGCACCCTTTTACGGGCGAGAATATCGTGGTTGCAGATACGTTGCCAGAAGACCTGCAAGAAGCCCTACTCTCTCAGAGCACTATGTCTATGGGTAGGACTTCTGTAGGAGAAGAGATTTGTCCACAGTTGTAATATGACTAAAAAGTTTCGCTTCTCATTTCACGTGGTGTAAGAGAAAAGTAGTCCTTAAATTTCCTATAAAACTCTGTTGTTCCTCCATAGCCAATCATTGAAGAAATAGTAGAGACAGGTAATTTGGTATGAATTAACAACGTTTTTGCTCGTTCCATTCTTTGTTCTAAAACAAGTTCAGAAAAAGTTTTGCCACATTTTTGTCTGAGAAGTTCAGAAAGATAAGTTGGTGTATATGAGTATTTTTCTGAAAGCTTAGCAAGTGTAATACTTTCTGAATGAGCAGTAATTTCATTAAGGATAAGAGCGATCGTCTCATTAGTGTTACCTGGAGTGAACGTATAGTGAGCATCAGGAGAAAGACAGGTAATAAGCGCTATAAGTAAGGAAGTAACAATAGCTTCCCAATTTGGTTTTCTTTCGGAATACGTAATGATAATTTGACTATAAAGTGTATAAATTTGTTCAATATCAGCTGGATGAACTTGTTTCGGTAGTGTATTTTTATTTGATATAAGGTTTGTAGTAAAAGTAAAGAAATCTTCTGATGAAGGCATTAGAAAGAAAAGAAAACTTCCAAAATAGTTTTTACGAGCAAGTATTGAGAGACTCACAATGTCGTCTCCATAAGGTTTTGTAGAAAATTGGCCTAAATTTGCTAAATCAAAAGCAGAAGTGAGAGTAAAAAATCCTCTGATATGAGGGTTAACAGACTCTTCTGTTTCGTAATGTGCACTCAAAATGACATTTGAAGCGTCACCTTGAGCAAGAGAATTCCCATTGGCAAGTATATTTTGAAGTGCTTGAGTTAGTCGCTTTTCGCTCATAATCAGCCTTTCAACGGTATTTTCCTGCGTCAAATTATAGGGTGATAACGCAATTTTATACGAGAAACCCGTTTTTTACCTTAAAGAGTCCATTAAGTGTTTATTTTACAAGTGCAGGTAATTGCTATTTTGTTTTTGGGATGATGAGTATGAATAAACGTCTCTCTCACTTATTTGTTATACGAAAACATATGCTTCTAGCTGCCCTTGGTTTGGCAATTGGATATATTGTTGTTGCAATGCTGGGCATTTTTACGGGCGATTTAATTGATAGTATGCTTAATGTGCAAGCTGCTGACGGTATTTGGCAAAAGCTAGGGCTGTTGTTGCTGCTTTCGCTTGTAACGCTTTGCTTAAGCTTTTTTCTCACTGTTTGGATTCCACAAAAGCTCAATTTAGAAGCTGCGGTTGCTAGTTCTGAGGTAGCGATATCGGAATTCTTAAAGATGTCGCTTCGTGTTTTTTCAAAAAAGAAAACCGGACACTATCTTAATGTAGTCACTATGGCGGCCTTTGTCTTCAGTGGTGTTCAAATTGCAGTAAGTGTTGAATTTTTAGGTGGTCTTTTAGCAGTTGTTGTTTTGGCAATTGTGGCATTTACGGTAAATCCATGGATTGGTTTGCTTGTCTTGCTTTATATTCCTTTTTACTTGGTGATTATTGATTATCCGAGCAAGAAAACAAATGAGATTTTGACCGAGTCAATGAAAAAACGAGAAAGCTGGCTGGATATCGGTAGGCGCATAATTGAGGAAAAGTTCTCGATTAATGTGCTACGAGCAGAGAGCTATTTTGAAAATGCTTATGAGGCAGCTAATGATGAGTATTTTCTCTACGTAAAAAGAAGTAGTTTTTTTACTGCTTTATCAAAGAACCTTCCATCAGCGCTTTCAAATTTCACGCAAGTCGTAGCCATAATTACAGGTGTGATGCTGCTTTCTATAGGTCAGATGAGTGTTGGAGAGATTTTAGCCGCCTATCTGATTTTGTCAGTATTGAGCGAACCGCTTGATACGGTTTGTTCTGTTAAAAGCTCATATCTTGCTGCAAAAGCGGATATTGATGTTTATCTTGAGCACGAGAAAGAATCCCAAGAGCCTTCAGGTTATGAGAAGCTTTGGAATGCTTCACTTAAACCAGCTCGTAAAGATAGGAGAGGGAACTCTTTTAGCTACTTCAGAAGGACCAGAACTTTTCCATACACAAGCTCTCAGCATTCCACAAGGATCTCTCGTGGTGGTAAAAGGTTCCAATGGCTCAGGCAAGTCTTCTTTCGTAGATCTTTTGGCAGGCTGCTCTGATCCATCACTATTCAGTGGTGATATAGAGCTTTCGGATGATCTTAAAGACTGTTCTCGTTTTGCTCGTCCGGTACCTCTTGTAGAAGGAAGCCTTGCTGACAATATGTTTGGAGAAAAGATTGATCGTACGATTTACAACTTGCTCGATTTCTCTTCTCTTGAGACTCATGCTTTTGACGGAAAAGAAGAGTCCGTTTCTTTGGGCGAGCGACAAAAAATTGGCCTTTTGAGAGCTCTATCCAGAAAACAAGGAGCACTTGTTTTGGATGAACCTCTACAGAATTTAGATGCGCCAACAGCTCAGAGGCTTTGTAGATATCTCACCAACCTCAAAGGTAGGTCGGACTGTCATGGTGATTATGCACTCCGATGAACTAGATCAAGAAGCAGACGTTCTTCTCGATATCCAAGATGGCCAATTGCATGTGCGTTGATGTGGGAGAAAAATAGATTCAAAGGCTTGGGCGCTTTGACCCTTTCGTTGCGCTAAGATTGTAAGGTAATTGTTTATCGAAAGGTTTTGGCTGATAAAACATATTTGCCTTGAGTTTGGAGCGTAGGGATATATGCCATTGCAATTTAACAGACTCGGTATCACTCCAATCGTTGTTTTTAACTTTATTATCTGGCTTTTCTTTACACTCGCATACTTCTATCAAATTGTGTATATCCTTCGTGTTTTAGTTAAGGGTGAGGTAAAACTGCCAGAGGCAAAAAAGCAGCACCGCTATGCTTTCTTTATTGCTGCCCACAATGAAGAGCCAGTTATTGGCAACCTTGTCAGGTCCATTCTTTCTCAGGATTATCCTCGAGAGCTGATGGATGTCTTTGTTGTTGCAGATGCTTGTACCGATAAAACAGCTGAAGAAGCAAGAAAAGCTGGAGCAATTACTTGGGAGCGTAATGACCTTGCTCGTAAAGGTAAGAGCTGGGTTATGGATTACGGCTTTGACCGCATTCTTAATGAGTACGGCGACAAATACGAGGCATTCATTATTATGGACGCCGATAATCTGGTTTCTCCAAGCTACCTGAAGATTATGAACCAGGCTTTTGATGCCGGATATCTTGTCTGTACCAGCTACAGAAACTCAAAGAACTTTGATTCCAGCTGGGTAAGCTCTGCATACGCAACCTGGTTTATGCGTGAGGCAAAGTTCTTGAATAACGCCCGTATGATGATGGGCACCAGCTGCGCTGTTTCTGGTTCCGGCTGGATGGTTTCTTCTCGCATTATTAAAGGTATGCATGGATGGGATTTCCATACCCTCACCGAGGATATTCAGTTCTCCACCTTCTGCAGCGCTCACAATATTCAAATCGGTTATGCGCCTGCAGAGTTCTTTGATGAGCAGCCTTTAACTTTCAAGGCGTCATGGACACAGCGTATGCGTTGGACAAAAGGCTTTTACCAGGTGTTCTTCTCGTATGGTTTTGATCTTATTAAGGGTATTTTTAAGGGTCAGTTTGCTTCATACGACATGCTCATGACCATTGCGCCAGGCATGATTTTGACACTGCTTTCAGCCTTTATTAATGGTACTTACATGCTAGTTGGCTATTTGAGCCACGGCTTCGTTGCTACTGACGCAGAGATTGCTATGAGTGTGGGATCTTTGGTCATGACGGTTTTCTCGATGTATGTGGTCTTCTTTATTTTGGCGCTTATTACCACTATCTCGGAGTACAAGCATTTCCATGTAAAGAAGAAGTGGCGTATTTTTACCAATCTCTTTACGTTCCCTATTTTTATGATGACGTATATCCCTATTACCGTTGCAGCTTTGTTCAAAAAGGTTGAGTGGGTTCCTACTAAACATGACATTGCTGTTAACTTTGAGGATGTTATTGCTTCAAGTGGGAGTTCAAATTAAATAATTAGCTCCACTGGTGGTACAATGCCAAAACACGTTGAGCATGACCGGTAGGTCAGGAGGGAGCCAAAAACAATGGCAAAGTTCTTCGAAGGCGAATCGCATACATTTTCTGAGTATCTTTTGGTTCCTGGCTATTCATCAGCTGAGAACATCCCCGCAAATGTTTCTTTGAAGACTCCTCTGGTAAAGTTTAAGCGTGGCGAGAAAAGCGCAATTGAGCTCAACATTCCTATGGTTTCTGCAGTAATGCAGTCAGTTTCTGGTCCTCGTCTGGCAATTGCCTTGGCCCAACAGGGTGGCATTGCCTTTATTTATGGCTCTCAGTCCGCTGAGGATGAGGCTCAGATGGTTCGTGAGGTTAAGAGCTACAAGGCAGGCTTTGTTGTCTCTGACTCAACACTCACTCCAGAGATGACCCTTGGTGACGTGCTTGATCTTAAAGAGAAGACTGGTCACTCCACCATGCCTGTCACTGATGACGGCACTTCTCGCGGTAAGCTTGTAGGTATTGTTACCTCTCGTGATTATCGTCCTTCTCGCGATGATCGCTCTAAGCTTGTTTCTGAGTTTATGACCCCAGCTGATAAGCTCATTACCGCAGCTGAGGATACGACCCTTAAAGAGGCAAATGACCTTATCTGGGACAACAAGCTCAACACCCTTCCTATTGTCGATAAGAACGGCCATCTGGTCAGCCTTGTATTCCGCAAGGATTATGATTCCCACAAGTCTGCCCCAGATGAGCTTCTTGATGACTCTAAGCGCTACATGGTTGGCGCTGGTATTAATACTCGTGACTATGAGACTCGCGTTCCTCTGCTTGTTGACGCAGGCGCTGATGTTTTATGCATTGACTCTTCTGAGGGTTATTCCGAGTGGCAGAAGCGCACGCTTGAGTGGGTTCGTGCAACTTACGGTGATTCCGTCAAGATTGGCGCAGGTAACGTTGTAGATGCTGAGGGCTTCCGCTTCTTAGCAGAGGCTGGCGCTGACTTTATCAAGATTGGTATCGGCGGCGGTTCTATCTGCATCACTCGTGAGCAGAAGGGCATTGGTCGTGGTCAGGCAACTTCTGTCATTGATGTTGCTCGCGCTCGCGATCAGTACTTTGAGGAGACTGGCGTCTATATTCCAATCTGCTCTGACGGTGGAATTGTCTACGATTACCACATGACCCTTGCTCTTGCTATGGGCTCTGACTTTATGATGCTTGGTCGTTACTTTGCTCGTTTTGATGAGAGCCCATCAGATCGCGTGATTGTCAACGGCTCCTACATGAAGGAGTACTGGGGCGAAGGCTCTGCTCGTGCTCGTAACTGGCAGCGCTACGATCTTGGCGGCAACAAGCGCGGTCTTTCCTTTGTTGAGGGCGTTGACTCTTACGTTCCATACGCAGGTCCTCTGAAGGACGGCGTTGAGGCTTCGCTTCTGAAGGTCAAGTCCACTATGTGCAACTGTGGCGCTCTTGATATTCCAGAGCTTCGCGATAAGGCAAAGATTACGCTTGTCTCTTCAACTTCAATTGTTGAGGGTGGCGCACACGACGTCTTGCTGAAAGACTCAAACCAGCAGGTCAGTTACAATTTCCGTTCGTAGCTCACAGGATTTATGGACTACTGGCGTCACCAAGTATTTTGCTTGGTGACGCATCGCTATAAGAAAGGGGAACTCGTGGAAAACGAGGAAGTACAGAACGTAACCGATACAGGTGATTTTCCTGCCTACGACGCTGAGGCCATTGAAACTAAGTGGCAGCGTGTCTGGGAAGAGCAGAATCTTTACAAGACAGAAGAAGACAGCTCAAGGCCTAAAAAATACGTTCTAGAGATGTTCCCTTATCCTTCGGGCGATCTTCACATGGGTCACGCTCGTAACTATACCATTGGCGATGCTATGGCTCGTCAGGCTCGTATGCGTGGCTTTGATGTTTTGCATCCAATGGGCTTTGACGCTTTCGGTCTTCCTGCAGAAAACGCTGCTATTAAGCACAATACTCAGCCTTCTGTGTGGACCCATAAGAATATTGACCAGGCTGTAAAAACCATGTTCCGTATGGGCTTTGCTTACGACAAAGACCGCATGTTTAACACCTGCGACCCTGAGTATTACAAGTGGGGCCAGTGGATCTTCCTCAAGATGCTTGAGAAGGGTCTGGTATATCGTGCAACGAGCCCTGTTAACTGGTGTCCTAACGATAAAACTGTTCTTGCAAACGAGCAGGTAGTTAACGGTAAATGCTGGCGTTGTGGTGCAGTTCCAGAGAAGCGTGAGCTCTCTCAGTGGTACCTGCGCATCACTGATTATGCTCAGGAGCTCCTTGATGACCTTGACCAGCTTGAGGGCTGGCCAGAGCGTGTTCGTGCCATGCAGGCAAACTGGATTGGACGCTCCGAGGGTGCAGAGATTGACTTCACCCTGGCAGATACTGACGGTGTCACACCAACCGATACCAAGATGACCGTCTTTACCACTCGTGCAGACACCATCTACGGCTGTACCTTCATGCTGCTTCCACCAGAGTCCAAGCTTGCTGCTGAGCTGGTAGGGGATTCAGAGTACAAGGCTGCCTTTGACGCTCTTCACGAGGAGGCTGTAAAGGTTTCTTCCATTGATCGCCAGGGTACAGACCGCGAGAAACACGGTGTATTCACAGGCCGTTATGCAATTAACCCTGTTACCGGACAGACCGTACCAATTTGGGTTGCTGACTACGTCCTTCTCGACTATGGTACTGGCGCCGTTATGGGTGTTCCATCAGGCGATAAACGCGACTTTGACTTTGCTAAGAAGTATGACCTGCCTATTGTTCCTATCATTTGCGAAGAGGGAACTGATATTTACGAGGAGCTCAAGGGAGTTTCCGAGTACAAGGTAACCTCCGTTGACTGGGACGGACCAATGGATACCGTTGGTATTCTTGTCCAGTCTGGTCCTTTCACCGGACTTCGCGGTGGTAAGCATTCCGAGGCAGAAGAGGCCGTTGTTGCCTATCTGACTGAGCACAACGTTGGACGTAGAACTGTTCAGTTCCGCCTTCGTGACTGGCTCATCTCAAGGCAGCGTTATTGGGGCAATCCAATTCCTATGATTCATTGCGATTGCTGTGGTGACGTCCCTGTTCCTTATGACCAGCTCCCTGTTACGCTTCCAGATAATCTTGATTTGGCGGCAGGAGATACTCTTGCTGAGTGCAAGGAGTTTGTAGAGACTACCTGTCCAAAGTGCGGCAAGCCCGCCAAGCGTATCACTGATACCATGGACACGTTCACTTGCTCTAGCTGGTATTATCTGCGCTACTGCGATCCACACAACACCGAGCTTCCTTTCTCTAAAGAGTCAGTGGACCGCTGGATGCCGGTAGATAACTACATTGGCGGCATTGAGCACGCAATTCTGCACCTTCTGTATTCTCGTTTCTTTACTAAGGTCCTTCGTGACCTGGGCATGATTGCTATTGACGAGCCATTTAAGAACCTGATGACCCAGGGCATGGTCAAGGATGAGCACGGCGACACCATGTCAAAGTCAAAGGGTAACGTTGTGCCTCCAAGCTCTGTCATTGAGCCTTATGGTGCAGATACGATGCGTCTTGCCATTCTCTTTGTTGCTCCACCAGAGAAGGATTTTGACTGGGACGAGAAGGTCGTTGCAGGTGCAAACCGCTTTATCAAGCGTGCTTGGCGTGTGGTTTGGGAACTCTCTCGCACCGCTGATGCTTCTGCCGTACTCGACCACACAGCTTTGGATGCAAAGTCGCTTGAGCTCAACCGCGTCCTCAATGCTATGGGAATCCGCTGCACCACTGAGTTTGACAAGGGTCAGTTCAACACTGCTATTTCTGCAGTCATGGAGCTGGTTAATGCGGCAAGCGCCTATATCAACGAGGTTCCTGCAGAGTCTAGAGATGCTGCACTTTGCTACAAGGTTGCAAATGATGTTGTTGCCATGCTGGCTCCAATTATTCCTCACTGGGCTGAGGAGCTCAGCCACGAGGCTCTGGGTAAAGACACGCCTGTCTATCACCAGCCTTGGCCAGAGTTTGACCCAGAGCAGGCAAAGAGCAATACCGTTGAAATTGCTGTTCAGCTTAAGGGTAAGGTCCGCGCTCGCATTGAGGTCTCTGCCGATGCTTCTGAGGAAGAGCTCACTGCGGCCGCAACTGAGGCAATTGCCGATCAGCTTGAGGGTAAAGAGATTAGAAAAGTCATTGTTGTTAAGGGTCGACTTGTGAATATCGTTGCCTAACAGCAAAAACACTTGACGAGAAGCCCTTTATCTCGTAAGATATCTCTAAACGTAGTTGTTATTAGTTGGAAGTGGGGTTGAGTTTTGACCCCGCTTCCTTTCTGTATGTAGATGAGGAGGTCAAATGCAAAACGAAGGTGCAACACAGAAAATCTTGTCCGCACTCGAGCAGGCTGCACTCAATCACCACATTGATATTGTTGATGTTGAGATTGTTGGTTCTTCTAAGAATCCTGTGGTCAGAGTAAGAATTGACCATGATGACGAGAAGGCAGAGACCATTTCTCTTGATGAGGTTGCTCAGGAAACATCATGGATCTCAGATACCATCGA
This sequence comes from Lancefieldella parvula, assembly GCA_023300185.1. Lineage (GTDB taxonomy): Bacteria > Actinomycetota > Coriobacteriia > Coriobacteriales > Atopobiaceae > Lancefieldella. The sequence goes on along the minus strand of CP097092.1, from coordinate 969,440 downwards.
TGAGCTTGATCCTTTCCCAGCATCATTTACCTTGGAGGTTTCTTCTCCAGGAATGGCTCGTCCACTTCGCCGCGCAAAAGACTTTGAGCGCTTTGCAGGGGAAGAGATTCAGCTTCAGACTACCGCCACAGAGGGACGCCGTAAATTTACCGGCAAACTCTTGGGCATTGAGGGTACAACTATCTCAATCCAGACTGAAGACGAGGTCTGTACTGTTGATTTGTCTGAGTTAAAGAAGTGCGTTATTAAACCAGTTTTTGATTTCTCGGCCTCAGCCAAGAAGTAGATAGAGAGGATTATTCATGGCATCTGAAATGATGGAAGCTTTGATGTTGCTTTGCCAGGAGAAGCACATCGATGAGTTGTATCTTCTGGACCGTTTGGAGCAGTCTCTGGCAAAAAGCTATGCTGACGTCCTTCATCTTGATTTTGGCGCCCGTGTCACCATTGATAGGGCTACTGGCCGTGTCTACGTCTACGAGCTTGTCCCTAAGGGTGAGCCAGATGAGGAGACCGGTCTGTACACTGAGTTTGACGAGGTGGACGTAACTCCTCCAGATACCAGCCGTATTGCTGCACAGCATGCTAAGGCAGAGATTAAGACCCTTGTGCGCAATGCCGCTCGTGCTCAGATTTATGATGAGTTCCGTGGCCGCATTGGTGACATCATCACAGGTACTGTTCTTCAGTCCACTCCTGATTTCACCATCATTAAGATTCGTGAGGGTGTTGAGGCAGAGCTTCCACACTTTGACCAGCGTCGTTTCCCTGATGAGCGCGATGAGCGTCCAGCAGGTGAGCGTTACCTTCACAACCAGCGCATTAAAGCAATTATCGTAGACGTTCGCGATCCTAATGCAACTCAGCCTGCAGTTCGTGGTGAGCGTCAGCGTCCACCAATTGTTGTTTCTCGTACTCACCCAGATCTTATCCGTCGCCTCTTTGAGCTTGAGGTTCCAGAGGTTTATGACGGTGTCGTAAGCATTCGCTCCATTGCTCGTGAGGCTGGCGTCCGTTCTAAGATTGCTGTTTCTTCCGTTGATGAGCGCCTTGATCCAGTTGGTGCTTGCGTTGGTCCTAAGGGCAGCCGTGTTCGCACCGTAGTTTCTGAGCTTCGTGGAGAGCGCGTAGACGTTGTGCCTTGGTTTGACGATGCTGCTCGTTGCGTTGCATCTGCGCTTTCACCTGCACGTGTTTCTCGCGTTATTGTTGATGGTGCCACAGGACACGCAACCGTTATTGTCCCTGATGACCAGCTGTCTTTGGCTATTGGTAAAGAGGGCCAGAACGCTCGTCTTGCTGCTCGCCTAACTGGTCTTCACATTGACATCAAGAACGAGTCCCTTGCTGCAAGCATTTTGAACAACCTTCCTGAGGTTGTTGAAGAGACTGTTGACGAGGAAGAGATTGCTCATCGTTGCAAGTATGTGAGCCCTAATGGAACTCCTTGCCGCAATATGGCAAGACCTGGTTCTGATTTCTGCGGCATTCATGATGACATGGAGAATGCAGAGATTTCTTCCGATCCAGACTCACTGATCTAGGCAACTACCTGTAACTATCCCGTCAACCGGAAGGTTTTCATATATGGCAAAAATGCGTGTACATGACCTTGCCAAAGAATATGGTATGCAGAGCAAAGAATTGCTCGAGCACCTTGCGGACATGAAGATTCCTGCAAAGTCTGCTTCTTCTACGCTTGAAGATGCATATATTTCTATTGTTCGTAAGAAACTCCAGCCTATTATGGAGGCTCGCGCCGCTGAAATCGCAGCTCAGAAGGCTGCCGAGGAAGAGGCTGCTGCCAAAGAGGCAAAGGCTGCTGCAGAGGCAGCAGAGGCTGAGCGTCTTGCTGCAGAGGCAAGACGTGAAGCTGAGCGTGCTGAAGAAGAGAAGAAGCGCGCAAAAGAAGAGGCTGCTCGTAAGAAAGAAGAGGAGCGCCGTCGCGCTGAGGAAGAGAAGAAGCGTCTTGAGGCTGAAGAGGCTGAGCGTAATCGCGTAAAGGACACTGCGCCTAAGGCCGCTCCTTCTTTCAATAACCTGCTTGATCAGATTGCTCAGCAGGAAGAGGTTTTGAAACAGCAGGCTGCAGAGTCTGCTGCTCAGAAGAAGGCTGAGAAGGGACCAAGAAATCACGCTCGCGCTAATGCAAGCGATGCAAGTGGTGCTCCTTCTCGTCATAACTTCAAGAATGAGCGCGATGACGCCTCCATGTCTGATGAGCGTCCAAACGGTAAGCGCAAGAAGAACCGTCGCGGTGGAGATGACGGAGAAGACCGTTATAGCCGTATGGCGCGTGAGGCTGAGGCTTACAACAGAAGTCGCGTTTTAGATGAGGCTCGTGTTGCTATTGAAGAGGCAAGCCGTGAGTCCACTGGCCGCCGTAAAAAGCGTAAAGAGCGTCGTCAGAAGCAGGCTGCAGAGGCTGCTATGGAGCAGCGTATTGAAGAAGCGCTTGCAAACGACCAGGATATTTCCCAGCTTGATACCGTAAAGGTTCCTCAGGGCTCAACTGTCTCTGAACTTGCTGAGCTTCTTGGTGTTCCTGCAAATGACATCATTAAGCGTCTGTTCCTCCTTGGCAACCCTTTGACGCTCACCGAGACCATGTCTGATGAGCTTATTGAGATTGTTGCTGATGACCTTGGTCGTCAGATTAAGATCATGTCCAAGGAAGAGGAGAATTCCTTCACCTTCTACGACGATCCTAAGGACTTGAAGCCACGTCCTCCAGTAGTTACCGTCATGGGTCACGTTGACCACGGTAAGACATCGCTTCTGGACGCAATCCGTCACACTGGCGTTGCAGCTGGCGAGGCTGGCGGCATTACTCAGGCAATCGGTGCTTCTCAGGTCACCATTAACGGCCGTGAAATTACCTTTATTGATACCCCAGGTCACGAGACCTTTACCGCAATGCGTGCTCGTGGTGCAAAGGTCACCGATATTGTCATCTTGATTGTTGCTGCAGACGACGGCGTTATGCCTCAGACCATTGAGTCTATTAACCACGCAAAAGCAGCTGGCGTTCCAATTGTTGTTGCTGTCAACAAGATTGATAAGCCAGGCGCAGATCCTACCCGCGTTCGTCAGGAGCTCACCGAGTATGGTGTTATTCCTGAGGAGTGGGGCGGACAGAACATGTTTGTTGACATCTCCGCTAAGCAGAATTTGGGCATCGACGATCTTCTCGAGACCATTCTTTTGCAGGCAGATGTCCTTGAGCTGAAGGCAAACCCAGACACCTTTGCGTCTGGTAACGTTCTTGAGGCTAAGCTTGACCGTGGTCGTGGCTCTGTTGCTACTGTTTTGGTTACACGCGGTACACTCCACATCGGCGACGCTCTTGTTGCTGGTATGGCATTTGGACGCGTTCGCGCAATGCTTGATCCTAAGGGCAACGCAGTTACTACTGCTGGTCCTTCTGATGCAGTTGAGATTCTTGGTCTGCAAACCGTTCCTGGCGCAGGCGATGAGTTCCGTGTCTTCCAGGAGGAGCGCGACGCTCGAGAGCTTGCTGATCAGCGCGCCCTTAAGGCTCGTATTGAAGAGCAGAACCGTGTTAAGCACGTTACTCTTGAGAATCTCTTTGACACCATGGCTGACCGTGATGTCAAGGAACTCAACCTCATCATCAAGGCTGACGTTCAGGGCTCCATCGAGGCTCTCCAGGATTCCCTGGACAAGATGGACCAGTCCGAGGTTCGTATTAGTACCATCCACTCTGCCGTTGGTGGCATTACCGAGACAGACGTTGTTCTCGCTGATGCATCCAACGCAATTATCATTGGCTTTGGCGTCCGTCCAGATGCAAAGGCTAAGCTTGCTGCAGAGCGCGTAGGTGTTGAAATCAGAACATATAGCGTCATCTACAAGGCAATCGAAGAGATTGACGCTGCTCGTATTGGTATGCTTAAGCCAACTGAGCAGGAAGTCCAGACCGGCGTTGCTGAAGTTCGCGATACCTTCAAGGTACCTAAGGTTGGTATTGCTGCCGGCTGCATGATTTCTGAGGGTGAGATTTCCCGCGACGATAACATCCGCCTCATCCGTGACGGCTTTGTTGTTTACGATGGAAAGATTGCATCGCTCAGGCGCTTCAAAGACGACGTTAAGAGCGTTAAATCCGGCTACGAATGCGGTATTGGCCTTGAGAACTTCCAGGACATCAAGCCTGGCGACCAGCTTGAGGGCTATCGCATTGAGCAGGTGGCTCGTACCGAGTAAGAAGGGACAGCATGAAACAGAATCAGTTTTCTCGTCGTACTAATGAGATTGCTCGAGAAAAGCTCAGCTGGATCCTTTTGTTTGAAATTTCCGACCCTGATCTCCAGCTTGTGACTGTCACAAGCTGCGAGGTCTCGGTTGATAAGTCCTTTATGCGCGCCTATGTAAGCTGTGAGCCTGATCGCTACGAGAAGGTCCTCGCAGCTCTCAAGCGTGCAAAGGGTAGGATTCGCTCGCTTTTGGGTCATGCGCTGAACTGGCGCGTAACCCCTGAGCTTGATTTCAAAATTGATACCACTACCGATGAGGCTGAGCGTATTGCTCAGGCGCTTGAGGTAGTTCCACCAACTCTTGGTGTCGAGAAAGACGAGTTTGGATACCCTCTAGCTTCTGATGAAGAGAATTCTGACGAGGAGGCGTAAGTAAGTGACGTCACTGAATACAAAAGTCAGTCGTCCAGAGTTTGACGAGGTTATTGCTCTGATTGAGCAGGCCTCGTCAATCGTTGTTTGCGCACATACTTCTCCTGATGGAGATGCTATTGGCTCTGGATTAGCACTTTCTTCCATTATTCAGAGAAGATGGCCTAGCAAAACTGTTACTAATCTTTTGGCAGATGCTGATGGGGAAGTACCACGTATTTACAAGTTTCTTGATGGTACTGACAGCTTTGTCCCTGCAAATAAGTACGAGGGTACTCCAGACCTCTTTATCTGCGTAGATCTATCTACTGCAGGACGTTTGGCTGATGCAGAAGCGCTGATGGAGCGCTCCAAGACGGTAGCAGTGCTTGACCATCACCCATACAACAACGTGTATTGGAACGCAGGACTTGTGCGTCCTGATGCAGCAGCAACCGGTGTCATTATCACCGAGTTTGCCTGTCATTTGGGCGCAGAACTTGTTCCCTCAGAGGCACAATGCCTTATGTGTGCCCTGGTAACTGATACTGGTCGTTTCCAGTACCAAAACGCTGACGGCGAGGCTTTTGAGGTTGCAAGTTTGCTGGTAGAAGCAGGCGCTTCTCCATCTCAGATTGCACTTCATGTCTATCAGAGTGATCGTTTGGCTTACCTTCACCTTGCCGCAAAGGTTATGGGTCGTATTCGCACCTTTGGTGAGGGTCGTGTTGCCTACAGCTACGTTACTACCGCAGATCTTTCTGCATCAGGTGTTCCTCTAGCAGAGATGGATGGCCTGGTAGATGTTGTGCGCTGTGTTGAGGGAACAGAGATTGCCCTCTTCCTCAAAGAGGTTGACGGCGGAAAAGTTCGTGGCAACCTGCGCTCCAAGTCTCAGCTTGATATCTCTGGTGTTGCACGCCAAATGGGTGGCGGTGGCCACACTGCTGCTGCAGGCTTTACCGCTGAAGGTACCATTGACGACGTATTTACCCAGATAGTTCCTCTGCTCATCGATCTTCTCGCGCTTGACAAGGAGTCATAGGTGAAGCGAGGAGCAAGTGGAATTAACGCACTTATTGCAGTTGACAAGCCGCTTGGCTTAACCAGCCATGACGTGGTTTCTCGCGTTCGTCGCGCATTTGGCGAGAAACGCGTGGGACACGCAGGCACCTTGGATCCTAATGCAAGCGGCGTGCTGGTAGTGGGCATTGGACTTGCTACAAAGCTTTTGGGCCTTCTGACGCTTGACCGCAAGGGGTATGTAGCCGACATTTCGTTTGGAGCTCGCACCTCAACTGATGATGCAGACGGTGAGGTTGTGGCCACAGCCCCTGTACCTGCAGAGTTGCGTGAGGAAGAGTTTGCTCGTGCGGCCTGCGCAAAGTTGGTGGGCACCATAGATCAGCTGCCACCAGCGGTTTCCGCAATCTCTGTTGATGGCAAACGTGCCTATCAGCTTGTTCGTGAAGGTAAAATGCCAGAACTCACAGCACGTAGAGTCTCTATTTACGACGCTACGCTTTTAGCGGTGCATGTGCCTTCTGCTGAGGATGACTCACTGGTGTGGACGGTTGCTTTTAATGTTTCTAAAGGCACCTATATCAGAAGTATTGCTCGAGATCTGGGTCAATCTCTTGGAACAGAGGCTCATATTAGTGGCCTAAGAAGGACATTCTCTGGCCCAATCACACTTGGGAGCTGTGCTTTATTAGAAGAGCTTGAACAAAGCCCAGCTCAAGTGCTTGAAGCCAAACGCCTCAATCCAACTGAGGTTCTTGGCTATCCTGTGCACAGGTTGACTGGAGCAGAATACAAATGTGTTGAGGTTGGAAAGCGTTTTGGTATTCCAGAAGATCTTTCTGAGGTTGCTCATAACTCGCTGGTCAGCCTTGTGTGGAATGATGCTCTTGTGGGAATTTGGACAAGGCAAGGTTCCTGTCTAGTCTGCCAGACCAACTTCTCTCAAGGTATTTTGTGTAAGTAAGGACGCACGTGAACAAGGTAGAACGCATAAGAGAATCTGTTTTGTATGGAAGTCATCTGCCGGCTCCGCTTGAGCTTGGTGACGCTGACTTCTATACACTGCGTTCTGACTGCTACAGGCAGCCTTGCGTGTGCGTACTTGGTGTCTTTGACGGTCTTCATGAGGGCCACCAGGGGCTTCTCGCCAGCGCAAAGAAAGACGCTGAGAGCTCGCAATGTGCCACTTGTTGCTGTGACGTTTCTACCCGATCCTGTTGAGGTGCTGTTTGATGGTTCTCCTCGACGTTTGCTCTCGGGAGAAGACAGACTTCGTGCACTTGCTGCATGGGGAGTGGATGGCATTCTGGTGCATCACTTTACCCGCGAGTTTGCGGCATTGAGTGCTACGCAATACGTTGAGGATAAGTTGCTTCCAAGCGTCTCGGCCGTGTCCGTTCATGTGGGTTCTGACTTTGGCCTGGGCGCTCAAGGAGCTGAAGGAAGCGCGTTGCTCACCTCGCTTGGACACAAGCACGGCTTTGAAGTTCACGCCCATGAGCTCTTTTGCTCAGGTGGACAGAAAATCTCTGCTACTCGCATTAGGGGCTTGCTTGAGCAGGGAAAAGTTGAGGAGGCAGCAAGCCTGCTGGGCCGCTGGCACTTTTTAAGCGGTGTGGTCAAGCATGGTCGTGGTCAGGGCACTGGCTTTGGTTTTCCTACGGCAAACGTTGCGCTTGACCTGCATGATTGCATTCCTCAAGACGGCGTGTATGCGTGCTATGTGGTCCATGGCGCAACAGCTTGGCCTGCTGCGGTTAATGTGGGAAAAGCTCCGTCATTTGAGTCTCAAACAGGGCCTTTGCTTGAGGCTAATCTTCTAGGTTTTAGCGGTAACTTATATGATTCAGAGGTTCAGACGGTATTTGTGAAGAGACTGAGGGAATCTAAAAAATTTGATTCGCTTGAAGACCTCAAGCAAGCCGTTCGTGGAAATATAGATTGGGTAGCCCAGAATCTGGGTACGACTTCATATAACTTAGAAAGCGGGGAGGTGGAAGATGATAACTGATGAAGATAAAGAGCGTGTAAGACAGGCAACGGACTTTGTCACGCTTGTTTCAGAGACAGTTGAGCTTAAACCTCGAGGTCAGGACTATTGGGGATGTTGTCCCTTCCACCAAGAAAAAAGCCCCTCATTCAAGATAAACCCCTCCACGGGTCTTTGGCACTGCTTTGGCGCTTGCTCCGAAGGTGGAGATGTCTTCAGCTATGTCATGAAGCGAGAAAACCTGGATTTTCCCGATGCCATTAGATATCTTGCTGATAAAGCAGGCATTACGCTTTCTGAAGAGGCTCATGTTTCTAAGGGCCCCCGCAAGAATCGCTTAATTGAGTGCCTTACCGAGGCCGAGAATTACTTCCACTCCATGCTTATGCGTGGAAGGGGAGAAGGTCCTGAGGCGGCGCGTGCATATCTTTCTGGTCGTGGATTTGGAGCAGCTGTCTGTAAGCGCTGGAAGCTGGGATACGCACCTGGTAGAGGCGCACTTGTGGCGCACTTGCGCAAATGTGGCTATACCACACAAGAGATGATTGCTGCCAACCTTGCCGTTGAGCGTAATGGTCGAATTAGCGATTGGTTCTATGACCGCGTGATGTTCCCAATTCATGATGAACAAGGAAGAACCATTGCTTTTGGTGGCCGAATTACTAAAAAGGTAGAAAATGCTCCCAAGTATCTAAATACCAGGGACACTTCCGTCTTTAATAAAGGCAAGCACCTCTTTGCCTATGACGTGGCAAAAGAGACTATTGCAGCTCAGTCTGAGGCCATAATTTGTGAGGGCTACACAGATGTTATTGCCATGCACGAGGCTGGCTTTACTAATACTGTGGCAGCTCTTGGTACCGCATTTACGTCTGAGCACGTCAAGCTTATTGATCGCCAGCGTGCGCGCAAAATTATTTGCATGTTTGATGGCGATGCCGCAGGTCAACACGCTGCCGCACGTGCTATTAAATTTATCGATAAAACAACCGCTGCGTTTCTTTGCGTTGTTTTGCCAAATAATCAGGACCCCATGGAGTTTCTCGCCGAATCTGGTGCAGAAAAGCTACGTCCTATCTTAGATGCAGCTCGTCCGCTTATGGACTTTGTCTTTGATGCCACAACCGCGCAGTTTGACTTATCCGTGCCTGGTGGTCGAGTCAAGGCGCTTGAGGCTCTAGCATCCTTATTGGCTCCACTCAAGACATCGGTACTGCTGAGCGAGTATGCACTTCGTGTGTCTGACCTGCTTCATATTGATGTTGAGGAAGCAAAGCGCGCAATTAAAGCCGCTCCTATTCAAGACGATTCGTTGGATTCTCGTGCTTCAAAGGCAGCGCGCAAACAGCCTCAGAAGAGTGCGGCCAACTCTTCGTACAACTCAACTTCCAAGACTTCAACGTATACTGACGGTCCTTCATACGATGATGTCCCACCGTATGATGAGGTTCCGCCATATGACGATCCATCGTCGTATGGTGTTCCTGCTGATGCTTATACATCTTACGGTTCGCAGGGGCTTTCCGCGGAAGACCGCAGACAAGTCAACTCAGAACTTGAGCTCTTAAGTGCTATGGCAACAAATCTGTCCTTGGTGCGAGAGTATCAAGATCGTATTGCAGACTTTGTATGGGCTGATGCTCGCCACCAAACTATGGCATGGGCAATGCTTGCTACTCCAGAGGGAGCTACACCAGCGCAGGTAGTTGCTGCAGCTGCGGCTGTTGAGCCAAATGCGGCAGCTATTCTTTCTTCTGGTCGCGTGATATCTGAGGGCAACTCCGATACACGCCGCTCACTTGAATTTATTGTTGACACTGTTGACTACTACTCGGTGCAGCGCAAATTGCGAGAAATTCGTTCTAATTTGCGTTCCAGTTCTTATGCAGGGGAGTCTTCTGACGGAACTCTGGCAGAAGAGCAGCTTGCCGCCGCACAAGCACTTCAGACACGAGCGTTGGAGTTAGGTAAGAGGCTTACTTCAGGGCAATAAAAATACTCATTTTATGAGGATGCTACTCATCCAATTTTTTATAAATTAAAATGAATAGTTTGATTAGGTAGAGAAACTTTTGGGTATAAAGATTTGCGCTAATCTATCGAAAGGATATTTGTGGCTGCAAAAAAGGCAAATGAAGAGGTCAAACTCTCAGATGAGCTTACTAAAATTGTTGATGATCTGGTAAGTTCTTCAAAGTCTAACGGTAGTATCAGCGAAGACGATATTCAGGTTGCCATTCGTGACGTTGACGTTAACGATGATGAGCTTTCTGATCTGTATGATTCGCTGCGCGTTAAAGGTGTAGAGATTACTACCGCATCTGAAGCAACCGTTTCTTTCGCCATTGAAGATGACACCGTAGAGGATGATTTTTCATCCGATGATGACTTGGATGACTCATCTGATTTTGAAGATGAAGATGATGAAGATTTTGATGCCGTAAATGAGGCACGTGAGGTCAAAGAGGCTCTCCGCTCTGTTTCTAAGGCAAAAGTTTCTAAGCCAAAACGTTCTTCTCGTGCTCGTGCTCGTCGCTCAGATACCACCACGGTTATGCTTACCGGCGATCCTGTTCGCATGTATCTTAAAGAGATTGGTAAGGTAGACCTGCTTACTGCATCAGAAGAGGTTCACCTTGCTATGAAGATTGAGGCAGGTACTGCAGCTTCCCAGAAGCTGGAGGACTTTGAGGATGGCCTCATCGAGCTCAACCGTGCAGAGCAGCGCCGCCTCATGCGTATTGAGTCCGTAGGACTTGACGCTAAGCAGCAGCTTATCTCTGCAAACCTTCGTCTTGTCGTCTCAATTGCTAAGCGCTATGTTGGCCGTGGCATGCTGTTCCTCGATCTTATCCAGGAAGGTAACCTGGGCCTTATTCGTGCTGTCGAGAAGTTCGACTACACCAAGGGCTTTAAGTTCTCAACATATGCTACATGGTGGATTCGTCAGGCAATTACCCGTGCTATTGCAGACCAAGCTCGTACCATTCGTATTCCTGTCCATATGGTGGAGACTATCAACAAGCTCATCCGTGTTCAGCGTCAGCTTCTGCAAGATCTTGGTAGAGATCCTACCCCAGAAGAGATTGGCGCAGAAATGGGCATGTCTCCTGATCGCGTTCGCGAGATTCAGAAGATTAGCCAGGAGCCTGTCTCTCTTGAGACGCCTATTGGTGAAGAAGAAGATTCACAGCTTGGAGACTTTATTGAGGACTCTTCAGCTGTTGCTCCACCAGATGCAGCTTCTGATTCAATGCTTCGTGAGCAGCTTGAGCAGGTTCTTGACGGCCTTGCTGATCGTGAGCGTAAGGTTATTAAGTTCCGCTTTGGTCTTGAGGATGGCCACCCTCGCACGCTTGAAGAGGTGGGCAAGGAGTTTGGAGTTACGCGCGAGCGTATTCGCCAGATTGAGTCCAAGACCTTGGCAAAGCTTCGTCATCCTTCTAGGTCCGGCCGTCTTAAGGACTACATGGAGGAGTAGCTTCTTGGTTTAGGTATGCAAGAGATTGTGCAAGAAGAATTTGACTAAATTTTTTCTAAAAAATGCTTGCATGGTTTGGAATGTCTCTCTATACTTAAACACCGCTGAGAAGCACACATATTCCCCGATGGCGCAGCGGTAGCGCAGCTGACTGTTAATCAGCGTGTCGCAGGTTCAAATCCTGCTCGGGGAGCCAGAATTTTCAAGACCAGGCAATGCCTGGTCTTTTTTTGTAAGAAAAGCTGTCCTGCTTTTCTCGCATTGCCAGCAGATTTTTATTCACAGATTTGAAGCGGACGATTTTCTCGATAACTTGGCCATTTGACCGCTTTTTCTTTATTTATCCTCAAAAACTTCAAAATTGATACCGTAAAAGGTACAAAACATAACGCTTACGGTATTTCTACAACCGTTGAGCGACATCTCACAAAGAGCTGTGATGAGATTTGTTAACGTACTCATTAAGGTCAGTGTTATGCAAAAGGCATAACAAATGAGAAAGGTCACTACTATGGATGTGTCTCGTCGCAGTTTTCTAAAGTTCTGTGGTCTAGGCGTTCTTAGCGTTGGTGGATCTAGCGTTCTTGCAGCTTGCGCTCCTAGCGAGAAAAAAGAGGAAGGCGCTAAAGGTGCAAAGGTAGAGAACAAGGATAAGCCTGTTGTCTTCTTCAACCGTCAGCCTTCTAACAGCTCAACCGGTGAGCTTGATACCAACACCCTTAACTTTAACAAGGACACCTATTACGTTGGCTTTGATGCAGTTCAGGGCGCAGAGCTCCAGGGCCAGATGGTTCTTGATTACATCAAGGCTCACGCAGCTGAGCTTGATCGTAACAAGGATGGCATCATTGGTTACGTTCTTGCAATTGGTGACATCGGTCACAACGACTCTATCGCTCGTACTCGTGGTGTCCGTAAGGCACTTGGTACTGGCGTTGAGAAGGACGGCAAGATTATTTCTGATCCAGTAGGCACCAACACTGACGGCTCCGCTTCTGTTGTTCAGGACGGCAAGCTTGAGGTCGGCGGCAAGTCCTACACCATCCGTGAGCTTGCTTCTCAGGAGATGAAGAACACCGCTGGTGCAACATGGGATGCTGCAACCGCTGGTAACGCAATTGCTGCTTGGTCTTCTTCCTTCGGCGATCAGATTGATGTTGTTGTTTCTAACAACGACGGTATGGGTATGTCCATCTTCAACGCATGGTCAAAGGCTCAGAAGGTCCCAACCTTTGGTTACGACGCTAACTCTGACGCAGTTGCAGCTATTGCTGACGGCTATGCAGGCACCATTTCCCAGCACCCAGATGTCCAGGCTTACCTGACACTCCGTCTGCTCCGCAACGCTCTTGACGGTGTTGACATCAACACCGGCATTGAGACTGCAGACGAAGCTGGCGACAAGATTGACTCCAAGGACTACAAGTATGTTGCAGATCAGCGTTCTTACTACGCTCTCAACCTTGCAGTTACCGCTGAGAACTACAAGGACAACCTTGACGCAACCACTCCTTACAAGGATGCTTCCGCTCAGCTGAGCGCAGACAAGCACCCAGAGAAGAAGGTTTGGCTCAATACCTACAACTCTGGCGACAACTTCCTTGGTTCAACCTATGTACCACTGCTCAAGAAGTATGCTCCACTGCTCAACCTCAACGTTGAGTACATCGCAGGCGATGGCCAGACTGAGTCCAACATTACCAACCGTCTTGGCAACCCTGACGAGTACGATGCATTTGCATTCAACATGGTTAAGACCGACAACGGTTCTTCCTATACCCAGCTGCTTAAGTAATTAAGTAGTCGATAGCACGAAACAATACCGGAGGGGAGACACCTGCTCTCCTCCGGTGTTCTCGCGAATAAGCGCAATAACTTAGCGAGATAAGGGGTGATTACATGGCAGATACAGAAAACGATATTGTTCTAACTATTGATGGAATGAGCAAGTCCTTTGGACGCAACCGTGTTCTGGATCATATTTCAATGAACGTACGCCGTGGAACCGTTATGGGTCTTATGGGAGAGAACGGCGCAGGCAAATCTACCATGATGAAGTGCCTGTTTGGTACGTATCAAAAAGATGAAGGCAAGATATTTCTTGACGGCAAAGAGGTTAATTTCTCCGGACCAAAAGACGCACTTGAGAATGGTGTCGCTATGGTTCACCAGGAGCTTAACCAGTGCCTCGATAGAAATGTTGTAGATAACTTGTTCCTTGGTCGCTATCCCGTCAATGCAATGGGTGTTGTCGACGAAGGACGTATGAAAAAAGAAGCTAATGAGCTCTTCAGGCGTCTTGGTATGACTGTAGACCTGACACAGCCTATGAAGAACATGTCAGTATCTCAGCGTCAGATGTGCGAGATTGCAAAGGCAATTTCTTACAACGCTAAGATTATTGTTCTTGATGAGCCTACTTCTTCGCTTATGACTCAAGAGGTCGAGAAACTCTTTGAGATGATTCGTATGCTCAAAGAGCAGGGAATTTCACTGGTCTACATCTCTCACAAGATGGATGAGATCTTTGAGATTTGCGACGACATTTCAGTTCTTCGTGACGGTAAGCTTGTTATGACCAAGCGCTCTGATGAGACCAACATGAATGAACTTATCTCTGCAATGGTTGGCCGCTCACTTGAAAATCGCTTCCCAGATGTTACTAATGCACCTGGTAAGACGTATCTTTCTATTCAGCACCTTTCAACTAAATACGAGCCATACCTTCAAGACGTCACTTTTGACGTAAGGAAGGGCGAGATCTTTGGTCTGTATGGTCTTGTCGGCGCTGGTAGAACAGAGCTTCTTGAGACAATCTTTGGTGTAAGAACCAGAGCTGCAGGTCGTGTCTATGTCAACGGGCACCTTATGAACTTCTCGACAGCTGCAGAGGCAATGGATCACGGCTTTGCCATGATTACCGAGGAGCGCAAGGCAAACGGCTTGTTCCTTAAGGGCGATTTGACGTTTAACACAACCATTGCAAACTTGAACCAGTATAAGGCTGGTCCAATCCTTTCTGATCCTAAGATGACTAAGGCTACCGTCAACGAGCTCAAGGTTATGAACACCAAGGCTCAGGGTCCATCAGATTTGATTTCAAGTCTTTCTGGCGGCAACCAGCAGAAGGTCATTTTTGGTAAGTGGCTCGAGCGCTATCCTCAGGTTTTCCTAATGGACGAGCCTACTCGTGGTATTGATGTTGGTGCTAAATATGAGATCTACCAGCTCATTATTGATATGGCTAAGAGCGGTACCACTATTATCGTAGTCTCTTCGGAGATGCCAGAGATTTTGGGAATTACCAACCGTATTGGCGTTATGTCCAACGGCAGACTCTCGGGCATCGTAAATACCAACGAGACAAATCAAGAAGAACTCCTGCGCCTCAGCGCAAAGTACCTGTAGGAGAGGATGATACAAATGCCAAAAACAGGTGGATCTGTTCTGACGGCCGAGCAGGAAAAAGAGCTGCTAAAGCCTATTGATCAGAAGATTGGTTCCATTCAGGCTCAGATTGATGAGCTTCGCGCAAATGGTACCAACAAAGTAATTTCAACACTGAGCGCTATTGAGTCAACAAAGCGCGATAAGTCTATCTCTGCTGAAGAGCGCAACACGCTTATTGAGGGCTACAAGGCTGAGCTGGAGCTTGCAAAGAAGGTTGAGTCCGAGAACAGTGCTCAGGTCTCCAAGCTTATTGCAGAGGCCGAGGCTTATCTCAAGGAGCACTACAAGAGCGAGTATCTTGAGCCAGTTAAGGCAAGCTGTGCTCGTGAGAAGGAGCAGGCTAAGCAGAATTACGCTGCTGCTCTTGAGCGCCTCAAGAAGGAGCACGAAGAGGCTGTCAGCAAGACTTCTGATGCTCAGGAAATCAAGGACGAGAAGTACGTCTATAAGAACCGTCAGTTCGACGCTAAGGTCAACTATCAGAAGGATCTTCAGCGCATCAAAGATCGTGCTCACAATGCGTTTAGTCATGAGTATCACCTCATCGACCTTCTCAGGATGTCTAAGTTCACTCCACTGGAGTCTCAGGCTCAGAAGTGGGAGAACTACAAGTACACCTTCAACACCCGTTCATTCTTGCTTCAGAACGGTCTGTACATTGTTATTCTCCTGGTATTTATTGCCCTTTGTATCATTACCCCAGCAGTCAAGGGCACTCAGCTTCTGACATACTCCAACGTCATCAACATTCTTCAGCAGGCATCGCCTCGAATGTTCCTGGCTCTTGGTGTAGCTGGATTGATTCTGCTTACCGGTACTGACCTGTCTATTGGTCGTATGGTTGGTATGGGCATGACCGCTTCAACCATCATCATGCACCAGGGCATCAATACTGGCCAGGTCTTTGGTATCACTTTTGATTTTACTGGTGTTCCAATTCCTGTCAGAATCATCATGGCTCTGGTTACCTGTATTGTCCTGTGCACGTGCTTTACCAGTATTGCTGGCTTCTTTACCGCTAAGTTTAAGATGCACCCATTCATCTCGACCATGGCTAACATGCTGATCATCTTTGGTATTGTTACCTATGCTACAAAGGGTGTTTCATTCGGCGCTATTGAGCCATCCATTCCAGACATGGTTATTCCACGAATTGGTAAATTCCCATCCATCATTTTGTGGGCAATCGCAGCTATCGCTATTGTTTGGTTCATCTGGAACAAGACAACCTTTGGTAAGAACCTCTATGCTGTAGGTGGAAACCCTGAGGCAGCAGCTGTTTCTGGTATTTCAGTCTTTAGAGTTATGGTTGGCGCTTTTGTCATGGCTGGTATCCTCTATGGATTTGGTTCATGGCTCGAGTGCATGCGTATGGTCGGCTCTGGCTCTGCAGCTTACGGACAGGGTTGGGACATGGACGCAATCGCGGCCTGCGTTGTTGGTGGCGTTTCGTTCACCGGTGGTATTGGTAAGATCTCCGGCGTTACCGTGGGTGTTCTTATCTTCACCGCACTGACTTACGCACTGACCATTCTTGGTATCGACACCAACCTTCAGTTTGTCTTCTCGGGCGTCATTATCCTGACCGCAGTTACCCTTGACTGCTTGAAGTACGTCCAGAAGAAGTAACTGGCGCTCCCGCGCCGCGCGCCGTACAGCGCGGACATGCGTCGCAAGTGCGGAAACGCAGCGGCGCCGAATGCCACAAGTGCGGAAACGCAGCGCAAGTGCGGAAAGCGTGCTATTATGTGCAAGTTTCGAGGCGTCTACTCACGTAGACGCCTCTTTTTTGGCGAAAGACAGCGCTTGCACGTTAAGGAAAAGTGGCTTTACGGGAAAATTACAAAGCAGCTGGTAAAATAAGGTATCTCTTCGGACATATGTCCTTTTACAAATTTCGCACCACACCTATGTCGGATAATCTGCAATTTTTGGCATGAAAAGCACATCTGTGGCAGATAATCTGCCATTTCAAAGCGAAATAACACACCTATGTCGGAAAATATGTTAACTATTAACAGAATATCCGACATAGGTGTGGTCAGGCCTCTCAAAGCCTGCAGAATATCCGACATAGGTGTGTTCGAAGCGTTAATCGAAGCTCGCTACCAACAGAATATCTGACTTTGCTGTGCTTGAGCGTTGTTTAACTGTCGTGGGCTGACGGTTTGGCGGTAAAAAACAAGAGAGCCGATTTTCTCGGCCCTCTTGCTGGGTGATTTATGCGATTGTGAGATACGTTATTGCTCGTGGAACATCATGAGCTGCGCGCGAACCAGCGGGCATCAGCGACTACAGAGACTACAGAGACTCCAGGAAGCGATGCTGTGCTGCTCGTCCTTCTTCGTCCCACTTGAAAACGCCGGCATCCTCTAAAACGTGCGAGAAGACAATACCAACCTCGTCATAGATATACTTTTTGAGCTGTTCGGACGAGAGGGAAGCGACATCCTTGCTAGAGCCGTCACCCTGTTCAAGCAACTTAGCGTAAATCTGGCGCGCCCAGTCGGCGTGGGAGATGGTAGTAGAGTCCGTGGTCAGCTGACCGTAGACGGCATTGGCTTTCTTGTCATTTGCCAGGCACTGCTCCATAACAGACTGAACTTTGTTGAGCTCTGGCACAAGGCGAGGAGGAAGTACGGCAAGGCCCATGACCTCGATGAGGCCGATATTCTCTTTCTTGATGTGGTGATACTCGGCATGAGGATGGAAGATGCCAAGCGGATGCTTTTCGCTGGTAATGTTGCAGCGCAATGCAAGGAAGACCTCGTAGATGCCATCTTCCAGCTTGCGAACAACAGGAGTAACCGTGTTGTGAGGCTCGCCATCAGTTTGTGCGTAAACAGAGACGGACTCGTCGGTATAGGAGCGCCATGCAGTGATAATAAACTCCGCAGCTTTGAGTGCTTCTTCTCGACTGGTGGAGGAGAGGCGGAGGACAGAGAGCGGCCACTTGAGGATCGCGCCCGCTACCTCGAGGGAACTGCCTGAGTTCAAACTCTTCCGCAACTTCCGCGCGCATCATAGGGAACTCGTAACGTCCGCCCTGGTAGTGATCGTGCGAGAGGATCGATCCACCCACAATAGGCAGGTCGGCATTAGAGCCAATAAAGTAGTGGGGGAATCTGTCCACAAAGTCAAAGAGATTGACAAGCGCCTCGTGATCAATGTGCATAGGAATGTGATCCGAGTTCATAGCAATGCAATGCTCGTTAAAGTACGCGTATGGACTGTACTGGAATCCCCAACGATGCTGGTTGAGCTCAATGGGGATGATGCGCAGGTTCTGCCTGGCAGGATGAGCACCTGCACCAGACGAAGCGCCGCGTCCGGAGTAGCCCTCGTTATCCAGGCAGAGCTGGCATGCGGGGTACTTCTCGCCAGAAGTGTTTTGAGATGTTTTAGCTGCTGCAATCTCACGAGGATCTTTTTCTGGCTTGGAGAGGTTGATGGTAATCTCAAGGTCTCCCCAGGTAGTTGGTGTAGTCCAGGTGATGTTTCTAGCAATGGCACTTCTTCTGACATAGCCGGCATCGCAGCAGAGCGTGTAGAACCAGTCAGTTGCTGCGCGAGGTCCCTCAGAAGCGTACAACTCGTTGAAATGGCGTGCGACCTCGGAAGGCTTTGGCAACAGAAGGCCCATAACACGCATGGCAAAAGAGTCCTCGCCACTCTGGGTGTTCTCGACAAGTCCATGAGAAACAGCTAGACGAGCAAGCTCGGCCAGCGTCTGATCAAGATTAAACGCCGTCAGGTCAATCTTCTTCCAAGACTTAACAGGAGCTGGACCTTCGTACGAGAGCATATCCAGCAGAGCGTTATAGCACCAGGTCAGATCCTCAGTTTGAATAAGTCCGCGCTCGCATGCATACGCAACAAGCTGCTGAATGCACAGTGCGCTTTCGTTATCTGCTACAGCCATTGTGCACAAGCTCCCTGGTCAGAGATGGCGTAGTGGCGGCAAGCGCCTTCGCCAAACCACTGGTTCATTTGTGCGATAAAGGTCTCGACAAGGGCGAGAGGAACAAAGCACTGGATAGAGCCGCCAAAACCGCCGCCGTGAATGCGAACGGCGCCAGAACCTTTTAAGATGCTCTCGGCCAAGCCAAGGGCAAGCATGGCCGGCTGATACGAGCCAGAAGTAGAAACGTTCTGCAGGTACATACCGGAACTTGCGCCGGAAGCGTTGGTGAGCGCAATAAAGGACTCGATATCAGAGTTCTGAAGATCTGCCCACCTCTTATCTACCAGGTCATTCTCGTACCAGTAGTGAATAGCTCGGAGAAGAGCGCGGTCTCCAAGATCTTCTCGCAGCTCATTGACGCGAGCTTGGAAGTCTTCAACGGGAACCTCAGAGAGGCGAGTCTTGCCAAAGGCTGCAGCAACTTTCTGCATCTCAACAGGTACAGCGGCATACTCATCGGTGAAGGCAACGTGATCGCAGCCAACATCAACAAGGCAGAGAGCATAGCCGTAATCCTCAAAGTTGAGGTCCAGCTTTTCTGCCTTGGGCTCTGCGGGATCTTCAAAGTTCATGAAGGCAAGGCCGCCAAGACAAACAGCGAGCTGATCCATAAGACCGCACGGCTTACCAAAGTAAACGTTTTCTGTGTTCTGGCTCATTTGGGCAAGTTTAACAGCAGAAATCTCGCTGCCACCTTCCCAGAGAGCTTCCATTGCACGGCCGGCTGCAGCCTCAAACGCAGCAGAGGAAGAAAGTCCGCCGCCACCAGGGACATTGCTTACTACTGCCATGTCAAAGCCGGATGGCTCAAAACCAAGTTTGACCAGGTTTGCTGCCATACCACGAACAATAGCCTTAGTGCTCAGATACTCAGCTTCGGTGGGCTCAAGATTTGTGTAGTCAACCTCAAAAGGATCATATCCCACACTGGCTACACGAATAACGCCCAGGTTGTTAGGGGCGCAAATTGCATCAATAGCAACGTCTAGGGCACCAGCAATGACATGACCGCCCTCGTGGTCTGTGTGGTTTCCTGCAATCTCGGAGCGACCAGGCGCATGTACCGCAAGATAGCGGTCAGCTTTTCCAAACATTTGCTCAAAGTGCTCTTTTGCGCGATTGAGCTGAGCTGTGGTTTTCTCGTCAAACGTGTGAGCCATGGTGTTCCTTTCCCTTTAGTGCTGTGAAGCTACAGGTACCTTAAAAGAATCGATAAACAATTTGCGAGCAGTAAGGCTGCTCAGGCGTACAGATAGGCTGAGGCCACTCTGCATGGTGAGCGCAATCTGGATAAAACTCGCTCTCAAATGCAAAACCAGCCTGAGGCTTATAGATAGCGCCATCTTTTGCGCGAGCCTCGTCAAGCCAGTTGCCGGTATACAGATGGGCGCCAGGAGCGGTAATTTGAATTTCTAGTGAGCGTCCGCTTTCTGATGTGGCGAGAAGGGCGGGGCGTAGCTGGCCATTTTCATAGTTAGTAATGGCAAAGCAGTGATCATAGCCGCGAGCAATTTTGAGCTGCTCATTATCTGCGTCAAGATCTTTGCCAATGGTCTTAGGTGTGCGGAAATCAAAAGGAGTTCCTGCAACAGCATCGATGGTTCCTGCGGAAACTGAGTCATCTCGTAGAGGCAGATACGAGTCTGCCTGGATAGTGAGCTGGTGACCATAGAACATCACCAGAATCATGACCGTTGAGGTTAAAGTAGACATGGTTGGTCATGTTTACAAATGTTGCAGCATCAGTTGTGCAGGTATACGTAAGATTTAGCGTTGACTGTGAGGCTTCTTCAACAAGCGTATAGGCCGCGGTAATATGACGGTTTCCTGGCAGTCCATATTCTCCATCTACCAGGTCAATGCTAAAGGTTACCGTATTATGCGCTTCATCGATTTCTGCCTGCCAAATGCGCTTATGGATACCAGCAACAAGATCAGTGTGCAGGTTATTTTGATTGTCTGGACCGTTGTTTTTAGGAAGATGATAGACAACTCCATTAAGTGGAATTTCTGCTTTATCTGCTCGATTAGCAGAAGGTCCAATGGAAGCGCCAAAGCAAGCTGGGTTATCTAAATACAGGTCAAACAGGCTATATCCAAGAACTACATCTGCTTGCGTTCCATAGATATCTGGTACTGAAATGCCAAGAATGGTGGCACCAAAATTGCTTAATTTAATTGATGAATGGGCGCCGCGAATGGTATACGTAAGCGCAGCAGGGGAGTTAACAAAGCTATCAAAGGGTCGAACATCAATCATCGGATACCTCCGAGATACCACTCATAGTGCATTACCCCTACTATGTTAACGTACTCATAACGAACTAACAGGAAATTATTAAATTTTCAGTCAGTGGTATTTTTGCGGGGGCAAACGGTTAGAGCGCAGGTCAAAAGTCCTTCTCGCCGAACGGTTCTTTTTTTACCGTGAGCGTTTAATTTGCTGATAAATATGCAATTTTATCGCGTTATGTCAATCTGCCTGTTAGTATGAGTACGTAAACAAGCAGATAATCGGAGGAATTCGTGACTCGCTCGCATAGTTCTAGCTTAAATAAGCGCTCTGTTTCAATGGCTGATGTTGCGCAAGTTGCTGGTGTTTCTCAGCAGACCGTATCTCGTGTTGCTAATGGCGCCCAGAACGTCAGCAAGGCCACGCGAGAAAAAGTCCAGGCAGCAATGGAGTCTATGGGCTTTAGGCCAAGCTTTGCAGGTAGATCGTTGAGATCTGGCTCGTATCAATCGGTGGGACTTTGCTTGTACGACATTCGCGAGTTTGGTAACTTAGCCACGCTTGATGGCATTGTTTCTGCAGCTCGTGAGCATGAATATGCAATTACGATGATTGAGAAAGGCTCCGACGACGGCTTGTGCCTGCAGGATATTTCTCATCGTATGTCCAATCTTCCCGTTGACGGCATGATTATCAGCATGAGCCTTATGGCATCAGATTTTGAATCATTTGTGCCGCAGCCAGGCCTTGGAACAGTCCTTCTTACTATGCACGAGCATCCTTATTGCACAACCGTTGACTCAGATCAGTATGGTTGTTCAAAGCTTGTTATTGACCACCTCTATGAGCTTGGTCACCGCAAAATTCGCTTTGTAGCAGGTCCTTCATACTCCATTGACTCGCAATTTCGCGAGAAGGGCTGGCGAGATGCCATGTCTGAGTATGGGCTAGAAATTGTGGAGCCTTTAGCTGGCGATTGGACCGCCAATAGTGGCTATGAAATTGGTAAAAAACTGCGAGAAAATCGGGATTTTACTGCGGTGTATGCGGCAAATGACCAGATGGCACTTGGCATCATAGCGGCATTTGAAGAGGTAGGACTGAGCGTGCCAGATGATGTCAGCATTGTTGGTGTTGACGACTCTCTTGAAAACTATCTGCCAAACTTCTCTTTGACCACCGTACGCTTTAATCTACTAGAGCGTGGCCGCGTAGCTCTTGAGCATGCAATTCGTGCATCTGAGGCGGCGTATGAGCCTGAAGCAATTAGGATTGCTCCAAAGCTTATTGTTCGTACCACCACAGCCACACCACAGAAGTAGAGAAGTCTCTTAAAAAGTCGGGTTTCTCGCCATAATCAGCTATACTGTTCAGGCAATAGTTGATTAGAGGAGTTGTATGTCTGAGTCACCAAATAAAGAATTAGGCTGGTCAGTTCAGGTTTCCTTGGATACGCACGAGATTCGTGCAGGAGAGACTGTAACTGCTACTCCTAAGATTATTGGTGCAGACCCTGAGGGCTTTAAATTCCACTATGTGTGGAGTTTGAACGACCGTTGGGATGAGGGTTTTTGGGATACCACAGAGCATCAATTTGGTGATTCAATTCCTAATACGTCGTGGACATATACCTTCCCAGAGCCTGGTCGCTATCATCTCTACATTGATGCATTTGACACACACAACAACCCTCAGACAGTTACTGCCTGGGTAGTTGTTGCAGGCGATGACGATTTTATGCGTCCACCGCTTCCATCTGAAGACGCAGAGACCGTTGTTGCGGTAAACGGCGTTTCGGAGATCTTTAACATTGCCTCTGAGCAGTTCAACTCGCTGAAAGAGTATTTTATTGCCTTTGCACGCGGCGAGGTTGCTTTTAAGGAGTTCAAGGCTCTTGATGACATCTCGTTTGAGGTAAAGCGTGGCGAGGCTTTTGGCCTGGTGGGCACCAACGGTTCCGGCAAGTCTACCATGCTCAAAATCATTGCGGGCGTACTTGAGCCTTCTAAGGGAACTTGTGAGGTTAAAGGGACTATTGCACCTCTTATTGAGCTTGGTGCTGGCTTTGACATGGAACTGACTGCTAAAGAGAACATCTACCTCAATGGCGCTCTTCTTGGTTACAAGAAGGAGTTTATTGACTCGCACTTTGACCAGATCGTAGAGTTTGCTGAGCTTGAGGGCTTTATGGACATGCCACTCAAGAACTACTCCTCTGGTATGGTGGCACGTATTGCCTTTGCAATTGCAACCGTTACAGAGCCTGACCTGCTCATTGTTGACGAGACGCTTTCGGTAGGAGACTTCCTTTTTCAGCAAAAGTGCGAGAATCGCATCAAAGAGCTGGTTGCTTCTAATAACGTTACCGTTCTTCTGGTTTCTCACTCTATTGATCTGGTCCAGCGCATTTGCGACCGCGCTATTTGGATTGAGAAGGGAAAGCAGCGCATGCTTGGTCCCGTGGATGAAGTTTGTGAAGCTTACGAGCACCTTAAGAGATAATTAAAATTCCTAACCAAAAGTTAGGGTCTGTACGAGTACAATATGTGTGTCTTTAAATGTGGTACGAGATACCCGTAAGGCTCATAGTCATAGTTTTGCCTTTTGGATACCTTGTGCCTGGTCAGGTGAGGTATCTTTTTTATTGGAGGCGCTATGGCTCAAGAAGGTTCGCACTCTCTCATTGTGGATGAGCAGTCCCTTGACCGCATGCTTACACGAATTGCTCACGAAATTGTCGAGAATAACGATTCAATTGAAAACGTTGCTCTGGTGGGCATTATTCGCCGTGGAGAGGTTTTGGCTTCTCGTCTTGCGGACAAGATTTTGAGTTTTACCGGATTTAAGCCAAAAGTTGGCTCACTTGATATCAGTTTTTATCGCGATGATTTTAGAAGAAACACTGCACCGGTACTTCATGCAACTAATATCGATTTTGATATTACGGGCACAAGTGTTGTGCTGGTAGATGACGTTCTTCAGACCGGAAGAACTATCAGAGCAGCGCTTGACGCCCTCATTGATTACGGCCGCCCTGAGCGTGTCCAGCTGGCCGTAGTAGTTGATCGCGGTCACCGCGAGCTTCCTATTAGACCTGACTATGTGGGAAAGAACGTTCCTTCATCAAAGAGCCAGGTAGTCAGCTTAAATGTTAAAGAAATTGATGGTCAGGACTGCGTCTTGCTGTATGAAGCTGACTATTCTGACCCCTTTATTGAGGGAGGAAACTAATGCTTTCAGTTAAACATTTGATTGATACAAACAGTTTGACTCGTGACGACATCCAGCAGATTCTTGATACTGCTCAGTCGTTTGAAGCGGTAAATAACAGAGACATTAAGAAGGTTCCAGCACTTCGCGGTCGCACCATTGTCAATCTGTTTTTGGAGCCTTCTACCAGGACTCGCTCTTCATTTGAGCTTGCCGAGAAACGCCTCTCTGCTGATGCTCTGAACATGGGAGGTTCAACCTCGTCTGTTGTTAAGGGAGAGTCGCTGGCAGACACCATCCAGACTATTGACGCTATGAACGTTGACATGTTTATCTGCCGCGCAAGACTTGCAGGTACACCACAAAAGATTACCGAGCACACTGATGCCGTTGTCATCAATGCTGGCGACGGTAAGCATCAGCACCCAACGCAGGCAATGCTTGACCTCTATACCATTCGCAGGAACTTTGGACACTTAGACGGCCTTAAGGTTGCCATTGTTGGCGACCTTTCTCATAGCCGCGTTGTTGGCTCTTTGGTGCCAGCACTTAAGACTATGGGTGCAGAGGTTGTTCTGGTTGGTCCTCCAACATTCCACGTAGACGATCCAAGTTGGTTTGGTTGCTCTCAGACCTCACACTTTGATGAAGTCATTGGTGATGTGGACGTCGTGTACATGCTTCGCGTGCAGCTGGAGCGTATGGAAGGAGCTCCTATTCCTTCTCGCCGTGAGTACAACAGACTTTGGGGTCTTGACGAGCGCCGCAGTAAGTTGATGAAGCCTGAGGCAATCATCTGCCACCCAGGACCTATGAATCGCGGTATGGAAATTAATAGCGAGGTGGCCGATTGCGCTCGCTCTCGCATTCTTGATCAGGTTAATGCGGGTGTTTTGACGCGCATGGCCGCAATGTATTTGCTTCTGGGAGGAGACTCTGATGGCATTTCTGCTTAAGGGTGCACGTGTTGTAGATCCACAGCTTAATCTTGATGCGGTACTGGACGTTCGTATTGAGGGAGAAACTATTGCTGAAGTAGCAGCAACCGTTGCACCTCAAGAGGGTGATACCGTTATTGATGCAAAAGGCAAGGTGCTAACCCCTGGCCTCGTTGATATGCATGTTCACTTCAGAGATCCAGGCTTTGAGTACAAAGAGACTATCGAGACGGGCTCTAGAGCTGCGGTTCACGGTGGTTTTACTGATGTTGCTACTATGCCAAACACCAACCCTGTTACCGATAACGGGCCTGCTGTTCGCTTCCAGATTGATCGTGGCAATGAGGTTGGTCTCATTCACGTCCGTCCTATGGGTGCTCTAACCAAGGGTTCTAAGGGTCAAGAGCTTGCTGAGATTGGCAACATGGTTGATGAGGGAGCATCCGCGTTCTCTGACGACGGCCACGGCGTTCAAAGCGCTGGTATGATGCGCACCGTTATGGAGTACGTCTCCCAGTTTGACCGCGTTGTTGCTGCTCACTGTGAGATTGAGTCCATCAGTGCTGGTGGTGTTGTTAACGAGGGTCGCGCAAGTACGCGACTTGGTATGTTTGGCTGGCCAGCACTTGGCGAGGAGCTGGAGATTTCCAGAGACATTGATCTGTGCCGCCTTACCGGCTGTCCTCTGCACATCTGCCACATTTCAACGGGCAGGGGAGCAGAGCTGGTACGTGCAGCTAAGAAGGAGGGTTTGCCTGTTACTGCAGAGGTTTGCCCTCACCACCTCTTCTTGTCTGAAGATGACATCACTGATACGTATAACACCAATCTGAAGATGAATCCACCACTCAGAACTGCTGAGGATGCGCTTGCTCTTCAGACTGCAGTCGCAGACGGTACAGTTGATTGCATTGTTACTGATCATGCTCCTCATGCAGCTCACGAGAAGGACTGTGAGTGGGAAATCTCTTACTTTGGCTGCATTGGCCTTGAGACCTCGCTGCCTTTGATGATTACTAATATGGTACGCACCAATAAGCTTTCCTACACCGGCCTTGTCCGTGCAATGGCCGTTAATCCTCGTCGTATTCTGCGCCTTGAGCCTGTAAAGATTGCTGCAGGTTATAAGGCCGACCTGACCCTTTTTGACCCAGAAAAGAAGGTTCAGATTACAACAGAGTATTTTGAGAGTAAGTCTAAGAACTCGGCCTTCATTGGCGCTGAGCTCTATGGTGTTGCAACTGATGTGTTTGTTGACGGAAAACGTGTTCTTGCCAATGAGATAGTTGTTCCTGGAGGGGAAAAGTAATGCCACTACGTGGAAATGTACAGGTATTTGACTTTACGGTTCTGAGTAATACCCAGGTTGCCCAGAATCTGTATAGAGCCCAGCTCAAGGTACCAGGTCTTTGTAAGTCCTTGGAGCCTGGTCAGTTTGTAAACGTCAATGTTCCAGGCGATAAGCGTCATATTCTTCGCATCCCACTGTCCTTCTCGCTTGCTGATAAAGCAACCGATACGCTGGAGCTTATCTACGCAACGGTAGGCGAGGGTACACGCAGGCTTTCTCAGATGAAGCCTGGTGACGCCAGTGACATGACTGCTCCTTGCGGCCGCCCCTGGCGCCTCAACGCCTCTAGCAAGAGAAGCGTCCTGGTAGCAGGTGGTGTGGGCATCACACCAATTATCGCTGCAGCGCGCAAGCTTACCGAGCTTGGTGTTGAGTTTGACGCGGTTATTGGCGCACAAACTGCCGAGAAACTCTTTGGAGAAGAAGATCTTCTCGCGCTTAGGCGCACAGAACGTGTATGTCACAACAGATGATGGTTCTAAGGGTATCAAGGGCTTTGTAACAGCAGCTTTGGAGGAGCCTTTGAGCCAAGGCGTTTGGGACGCTGTCTATACCTGCGGTCCTGAGCCTATGATGAGAAGCGTGGCCAAGCTTGCAATTGCCCATAACGTTGCCTGCCAGGTTTCTATGGAGCGTATGATGAGCTGCGCCTTTGGTGCATGTAACACCTGCAATGTCCCACTTGCTAAGGGCGGCTATGCGTCTGCTTGCATGGTTGGACCTGTCTTTGAGGCAAAGGAGATCGCATGGTAGATCAGGTAAAAATGGCCGTCAATCTTGGCGGCATCCAGATGAAAAACCCTATCAACACTGCTGCGGGCACCTTTGGCTACGGCTGGCAGTTTGAGGGCTTTCTACGACGTTTCTCTGCTTGGCGCCATCACTATGAAGGGCGTTGCCCGTGTTCCTTGGGAAGGAAACCCTGCTCCTCGTATGTGCGAGCTCAACGGCGGCATGATGAACAGCGTTGGCCTTGCTAATCCTGGAGTGGACGATTTTATCGCCCACACTGATGACTACATGCAAGATCTTGAAGGCCGTGGTACGCGCGTCATCATGCAGATGGCAGCACATTCCGTCCAAGAGATGATTGACGTTGTCGAGCGTCTTGAAGAGCTTAATCCACATATTTCAGCTATTGAGCTTAATGTAAGCTGTCCAAATCTCGAGAAGGGCGGCAAGCCCCTGGGCGGCACTCCTGAACAGGCTACGGAGATTATGAAGGCAGTTCGTCCTCTGACAAAGCTGCCTATTCTTGGTTAAGATGGCTCCCGTCAACGTTGCCGAGATTGGTAAGGCTTTTGAGGCCGCAGGCGCTGATGGTCTTACGTTAATCAACTCTATTCCAGGCATGTCAATTAACGTCCACACAAGAAAGAGCAGGCTCTCTAAGCCAACTGGAGGCCTGAGTGGTCCTCTCTGTCACAACGCTGCTGTCCGTATGGTCTGGGAGTGCGCACAAGCGGTCTCTATTCCTATCTGCGGCGTTGGCGGCGTAGAAACGGGCGAGGATGCTGCAGAGTTTATCCTAGCGGGCGCTACGGCTGTCTCGGTGGGTTCTGCAAACCTTTACGACCCAATGTGTGCTCCACGTGTTCTGAACGAGCTTACTGACTGGGCAAAGTCTCAGGGAGTATCTGACATCCACGAGCTGATTGGAGCTGTTGAATGCTAACAGACGAGCAGGCACGCGACGCCGTTATTGTTGCGCTTGATTGCACAAGAGAAAGAGCTTTGGAGCTCACCGATCTTCTCGCCGGCCACGCACGTTGGGTTAAGGTTGGCATGACGCTCTTTTATCGCTACGGACCCTCGATGGTGGACGAGATGCATGCTCGCGGCTTCAAGGTGTTCTTGGACCTCAAGGTGCACGACATTCCATTCCAGGTCAAAGGCTGCTGTCCACTCTGCATCGCTTTCTGGTGCAGACATTCTTTCTATTCACGGCCTGGGAACCGCTCAGATGATTGCTGCTGGTCGTGAGGGTGCAGAAGAGGCTGCAGCAGAGCGTGGCGTTGATGAGTCTGGCCGCACCAAGCTGGTGGCTATTTCTGTCCTTACCAGCATGGACGAGGACGCGCTTCATTCTATTGGCGTAGACGGCTCTATTAAGGATGAGGTTGCTCGTTTGGCTTCTCTTTCTTACAACGCTGGCGCTGATGGAATTGTCTGCTCGCCTCAGGAAGCACAGGAGATGAGAGAGCTTTTGGGACCAAATGCACTCATCGTGACCCCAGGAGTACGTCCAGAAGGTGCCGAGAAGGGCGATCAGGTCAGAATTTCCACACCTTCAGCTGCAATTAAGGCCGGAGCAAGCAAATTGGTAGTTGGTAGGCCAATTACCTGCGCAAACGATCCAGTCGAAGCATTTGAATCCATCATTTCAGAGCTCAAAAATTAACGGAAATTGTTGGAATTGTGGTGAACAGGTGGTTTTTGATGCGGAAATATTAAAAAACCCCTTGTAAATAACGTGTTATGTGGCAAACTATTTTGCTGAAGTGCAAAAGGCACATTAAATTGAGTTTCGTATATGAAGTACGAAAACGATGTTTGGAGGAACAATGGCTCTACCTACACTTACCGATGAGCAGCGCAAGGCAGCACTTGAGAAGGCAGCTCAGGCTCGTCACGCTCGTGCAGAGCTTCGCGAGAAGGTTAAGACTGGTAAGGTCTCCCTTAAAGAGGTCCTTGATTCTACCGATCCTATTGCTGAGCGTATGAAGGTTTCCGCTCTTATCGAGTCCCTTCCTGGCTATGGCAAGGCAAAGGCAGCAAAGATTATGGACGAGCTCGGAATTTCCGCAACTCGCCGCGTTAAGGGCCTTGGCGCTCGTCAGCGTGAGCAGCTCCTCGAGGCACTGACCAAGTAGTGGCTCGTTCAGCCAAACTTTTTGTAGTATCTGGACCGTCAGGCGTAGGAAAAGGAACGCTTGTCTCTCTGTTGAGGGACAAGCGCCCAAACCTAGGCCTGACGGTTTCGGCTACTACGCGCTCTCCACGACCAGGAGAAGTCGATGGAGTTGCGTATCATTTTCTCTCCGATGAAGAATTTAAAAAGCGCGTTGATGCTGGTGAATTCCTTGAGTGGGCTCATGTTCATGGTCATTGCTATGGCACGCTCAAATCCGAGGTTGATCGCCTGATTTCTGCAGGTCAGTCTGTTGTTCTAGAGATTGACGTTCAGGGTGGACTTATGGTCCACAAACAATATCCCAACGCCATTCTCGTCTTTATTAAGCCACCTTCATTTGAAGAGCTTGAACAGCGCCTTAGAGGTCGTGGCACAGAAGACGAGAAGACCATTTCTACGAGACTTTCTAATGCGTCACGTGAAATGGAGTATGCAAACGACTATACTGTTTGCATTGTGAACGACAACCTTGAGACTGCTCTCAGCAAGCTTGAGGAAGTTTTTGATGACTATGAATCAGACGGAGGTCAGCTTTAATGTCTGTTATTAAGCCTGAGATTGACAGCCTGCTTCAGAAGACTGAGCAGAATCCATTCTTGCTTTGCTCTCTTGCTTCTAAGCGTGCTTGCGATATTAACAACATGCTTCACGGTCAGCACCTGCGTGTAACCGCTGTTCAGGATTTTGATGACATTACTACTGTTGCAAGTGGTAAAGATTCTGTCTCTATTGCTATGAAAGAGATTAACGACGGTACCCTTGGCTTTGTTAAAGAGTCTTTTGACGAGGCTATTAAGGGCGAGAACACCATCGTTTACTAAGAGTTATGACTGAAAGAGTATGTCTGGTTCACTACCACGAAATTGGTTTAAAGGGTAAGAACCGATCCACTTTTGAAAATCAGTTGGTAACAAATTTGCGACGAGCCCTCCGACACTTTCCAGTGGCGGGGGTTTCTCGCATTTCTGGCTACCTTCTTGTAGAAACCACTGATAAACAAGCAACTGAAGAGCTGCAACATGCCGTGGCCCAGGTTCCTGGTGTTGCTCGCGCTTCTTTGGCGTATCGCTGTGGCTTAGATGAGCAGGAGTTTTGTAACGCTGCCGTGAAGGCGCTGGGGGAGTCCGGTGACTTTACTACGTTCAAAGTGCATGCTCGCCGTTCCTCAACGGTCTATCCAAAGCATTCCATTGAGATTAACCAGCTTGTAGGCGCAGTACTTTGCGAGAATTTCCCTGATAAAAAAGTTCAGATGCATAATCCGGATATGACGGTCTATGTGCATGTTGTTCAGGGTAACGCATATGTATACGCTGCATCTATTCACGGCGTCGGCGGTCTTCCTGTTGGCACCGCTGGCAAAGTAGTATCGCTTCTTTCAAGCGGTATTGATTCTCCTGTTGCAACATGGATGGTTGGTCGCAGAGGCGCTACGGTTATTCCCGTTCACTTCTCTGGCCGCCCTATGACTTCCGATACCAGCGAATATCTGTGTCAAGATATTATTGAGGCACTTGAGCCTGCTGGTCTTATTGGCAGAATGTATGTTGTGCCTTTTGGCGAGCATCAGCGTGAGATTTCTCTTGCCGTTCCACAGGCTCTTCGTGTCATTATGTATCGTCGTGTGATGTACGTCATTGCACAGAAAATCGCAGAGCTTGAGGGCGCTAAAGCGCTGGTAACTGGAGAGTCACTTGGCCAGGTTGCTTCTCAGACGCTTGATAACATTGCTGCTGTCAACGAGGCAGTTACCATACCTGTTTTGAGGCCTCTGATTGGCTCTGACAAGCAAGAAATCATCCGTCGCGCCCAAGATATCAATACGTTTGATATCTCAACGCAGACGGCTCCTGATTGCTGCA
This sequence comes from Lancefieldella parvula, assembly GCA_023300185.1. GTDB lineage: Bacteria > Actinomycetota > Coriobacteriia > Coriobacteriales > Atopobiaceae > Lancefieldella. The sequence continues at coordinate 938,396 of CP097092.1, read as the reverse complement.
CACTGTTTATGCCTCGCAGACCTGAGACTCACGCAAGAATGCGAGAAGTTCTTGAGGCATGGAATTCTTTTGATCATGAAGCCATGATTGATGACCTTATGCAGCATATTGAGTATATTGACTTTAGTCAGTGTCCTTCATATAAGCCACCTAAAAAGCTTGCTGCTCGTCATAAAGAACTTGCTCCTGCAGAGTTTATTGCTGACTAGGATATTTTTGAGTCTGAAGTATTTCTGCAGTTCAAAACTTTTGATCGCTTTGCTCAGATGCATTTTTAGAATCCGCCCCGTAAAAGGGCGGATTTTTTATGCGAGTGGTTTGATAATCTTATTTAGCGCATTTCTGTACTTGTTAGTTTGTGCAACATATCTGGTAATTGTTGATAACTGTGTCAGATTACCAGCAGTTTTAGGACAAAGCTATTAGATGAATCTCTAAAAGTAGCGCTTCTTATTAACCTAATAGTTGAATATAAATCTGAGGTGATTGTATGGCTCAGATTTCAAATAACCGCACTCAAATAATTAATAAATTGATGAGAAGGTTTAATCTATCTCAGCAACAACTCATAGCGGTTGCCGCTGTGGTTATCCTAGCTATTGTGTCAGCAGTTGTATTAATTGGAATAATTTCTGCTGAAACATCAGAGTCTTTTGATAGATCACATAATCAAGCAGACTCTACGCAAGGAGTGACTGTTGCAGAAAATCCACAACATACGCAAGAAGATAATGCTACAGATCAGCCAGGAGCTGATCATAAGATTAAAGAAGCTTCTCCTCAAATGATGGTTCATGTTGATGGAGCTGTTAAGTCGCCAGGACTTTACGCTCTACAAATGGCAAACCCACGCGTGAATGATGCTATTCAAATAGCAGGAGGTTTAACTGAAGACGCAAACGGGCAAGGGATTAATCTAGCGGCTCCTGTTGAAGATGGTCAAAAAATATATATTCCTAAAAAGGGAGAAGAGCCGCCACCAGAGATTCCACAGCCAGAGCAAAACAAATCCACAAGCAATAAGCAAACAAATACAAAGAGGGATAAAAAGACGGTTGTAGATATTAATCGAGCAACTGTAGAAGAATTTACCAAGCTTCATGGCGTTGGAGAAGGATTGGCCCAGCGAATTGTTGCAGACAGACAAAAGAATGGACCTTTTAAAACGACTGAAGATCTGATGCGTGTTTCTGGAATTGGTCAGAAAAAGTTTGATCAGCTCAAGGACAATATTCGTGTCTAAGGTTATAGAACAACCCACTAGGCCTTTTATTCCGTATAGCCTTTGTACCTTGCTATTTGTTTGCGTTTGGCTGCAAGTTTTTATTGCAAGAAACATAACGTTTGATACTATTTTGCTTCAGATTTTAGGAAGCTGCATGGCGGCAGCCTTAGGACTTTGGTATGTAAAGTACGCGCATACCAGCCTTATGACTGTTGGAACGGTTTTACTTTTACTTGTAATAATCCTAATCAGGTCTTCCTTTATATATGTCAGTCAAATGACATCGGTGGATCTTTTAGAGTCAATCGCTATACATAATTTTGAATTAGTCGTATCAAGAGATTTAGTCTATAAAAATCATACATGGACTGGTCAGGCAAATGTCATGTACCAGGGTAGATGCATTGGATCTGTGGGGCTACATGCCAAGGAACCATTCTTGCGAGAAACGCATCTTTGTTGTGAAGGTAGGTTTACACAATATAAAGATAAGGAGTTTTCAGAAGAACAATTTAAGAGAGGAGTACTTGGTTCAATTCAGATAACCAAGGTGAATTCAAAAACCTATGGAGAGGGAATTATTGGAGAAGTTGCTCAATTTAGAGAAAACTGTATTTCTCAGCTTCAACCTGAGCAGAGCTTTGGCCGAGCGTTAGTTGCATGTGGCCTTTGTGCCTATAGGCCTAGCTTGTATAGCTTTAACATTCCTAGAATATTTATGCGTTGCGGTCTAATGCATCTCATTGCAATTTCTAGTTGTCACATGGTAATTCTCTCTGCTTTTATTGACGCTTTTCTTAAAAAGCTAACGATAAAACCTCTTTTAAGAGGGGTGGTAAATTTATTTTTACTCAGTAGCTACGCACTTTTCTGTGGATTACCTGCATCTGCAATGAGGGCAATACTTCTTGTTGAACAAAAATACGTAATGCAATATGCGGGAAGAAAAAATCATACGCTCTCAGCAGTTTCTATCGTTGCATTATTTATGCTTTGTATAGATCCACAGCTAAGTGTGAATATTGCTTTCACTTTGTCTTTAGCATGTATTTTTGGCATGAATATCTACGGCGGTCTTGCTCAGTACTATGCAAAAATTGCTTTTCACATATCCGGATATGGAAGAATACAGAAGGTTCTAAGAAAACCGTTTTCTGACGTACGAAACACTATGTGTGCCACAACTGTTGCTCAGCTTTCGTGCCTTCCAATTTCTTGCATGTACTTTGGTCATTTTTCTTTACTTGCTCCTCTTTCAAGTGCGATGATTACAAGTTTATTTTCTCTTCTGAGCTTATTTGGAATTGGAGCAATAGCTTTATGTTGGTTTAAACCGGCTCAAGATGTTGCTTTCTGCCTTGTGGATTTTCTTGGTCAGTTTATAGAGACTCTTACTTCTTTTTTATCCGAAAGATCATTTGCAAGCGTGGCGTTAACTGACGTAAGTTGGATAGTTTCATTGCTTGTGTTTACAGCAATGGCGGCGCTTTACGTGTTTTGGCCAAAAGGAAAAAGAGTAGTTTTATCTGGTATTTGTTTGATGGTGTTTATGCTTATTTTGGGATTAAGTATCTACTGGAAGTTTTTCTCGCCAACAAGAATTTGTGTGATGGATATTGGCCAAGGTGATGCCATATTGCTCAGTGACGGTGCGCATTCTCTGCTTGTAGACACGAGTGTGGGAGATGTGGTTAATGACGCTCTAGAGCGACAACACATCTCATATCTTGATGCTATTTTGCTCACACACCTTGATGAGGATCATGCTGGTGGTGTGAGGTATATGGTTGGTTCGGTGAAAGCAGGCCGGGTATTAGTTGGAGAAGGAATAACAAAACAAGAAAAACCTGAGCTTCAGAGAGCTATTCAGAGGATTTCCGGCAGCAACTCCTATGAAGTTTTATATGGCGATGAATTTGATGTGGGTCGCTTTCATATCCGCGTTGTATGGCCGCATAGGGGATACAAAGCTAAAGAAGCTAATAATGCGTCGGTTGAGCTCTATGTGACGTATAACGATGGGCAAAATACACTAACTACGCTTTTAACGGGAGACGCGGAAAGAGATCAGACAAAAGAGACGGTGGATTCAGGTGATGTAGGCGATATAGATTTCTTAAAAGTTGGACATCATGGTGCAGCAAAGTCGCTTTATCCAGAAACTGCTCGTGCGCTAAAACCCGAGGTAGCAATTGCAAGTGCTGGAAAGAATAATCGTTATGGTCATCCTAAACAGGAAGCGGTGGATATCTTAGAGGGTGTTGGCGCAAGGTTTTATTGCACAAAAGATTATGGAGACGTCACAGTATTTCCCGGAGAACATGGACCTAGGGTAAGTGTGCAACATGCTAAAGTAGATACAGATTTAGAGGAGGAAAAAGATGGCGGAGCAGGCTAAGCTACTAGCTGCATATTTGGCTGTTGGCCCTGACGAGATGAAGCGCGCGAGGGCTATAGACAAGCTTAAAAGCCGTCTTAATCAGAGTTTTATTACGTTTAATCTTGATGAGATTTCTGTAAGTGCTGAGCTGACTCCAGAATCTGTTCTATCATCCGCTCAAACACTTCCTATGGGTGATTCTAGACGAATTGTTGTCATTGATGATGCAGGTAAATTGCCTAAGTCTGTGTCAGAGGCACTTGTTGAGTATCTAAAGAACCCCAATCCAACTACCACGCTTATGCTTTCTGCAAAGACGCTTGCAAAAACAACAAGGCTCTACAAAGCAGTTGACGCCTTAGGTAAGCTCGCAGTTATTAATTGCGGTGCAATGACCAGAAGTGAATTGCCTAAATATATAGGAGATCTTGGAAGAAAGTATGGGCTACAAATTCCAGCAAATGTGGCCAACGAGCTTGTAAGTCGTGTTGGCGATAATACCACCATGCTCGATTCTCAAGTTAAATCTCTAGCAGCTCTGCTGGGTCGTCCTGGTGCAATTGACGTTCAGTTTGTAGAAACTCATGTTGCACGAGTGGTTGAGGTTAAGCCGTGGGATTTTCTCGACAGCTTATCAGCGAGAAATGCTCAAAAGGCTTTGGAGCTTTACAGTCAGATGGATGAATCGGGAGCTATTGGAAATCTGTCACTTATGACTGGACGCGTAAGAGAGCTTATTTGCGCCAGGTCTATGGTTAAGCGAGGTACAGAGCGGGAAATTGCTCCAGTTTTGGGCAAGCAGGACTGGCAAGTAAGAAATTATGCACGATGGGCGCGTCAATTTGCAGATGGCGAGCTTGAGCATATTTTGAGTCTCTGCGCAGATGCAGAACGTGGTCTTAAGAGTGGAGAAGATAAAACAACCACTATGACCAAGCTTATCTTTGCTCTATGCGGCGTCTCAAATGTGTAGATTCAAAGAATTAAGGTAAGAAAAAACGGACTCCAAGGAGTCCGTTTTAAAAAGTTAAAAGTAGATAAGAACTACTTAAGGGTGTTAACAAGCTTCTGAACGCCGCTCTTACGCTGAGCAGCCTGATTCTTGTGTACGATGCCCTTAGAAGCAGCCTTGTCAAGAAGACGGGATGCCTTGTTAGCTGCAACCTGTGCGTCCTCAAGCTGGCCTGCCTCAACAGCAGTGCGAACTGCCTTAATAGCAGTCTTAAGCTCGGAACGGACAGCCTTGTTGCGCTGGCGTGCCTTCTCAGCGGTGAGAATACGCTTCTTCTGAGACTTGATGTTAGCCACGTGCGGTTCCTTTCGGTGTTTACTATGTGAGGCCTCTTCGCTGAGACACGTTTGAGGCAGCTTTAGAAGTATAGCACGAAGGGGGTACTTTACGCTATTATTTTCCTTATGAATACACAGGATACTTCACATATTCGCAACTTCTCTATTGTTGCGCACATCGATCACGGTAAATCTACCATCAGTGACCGCATTTTGGAGCTTACTCATACCGTTGAAGAACGTGATATGGAGTCACAGCTCTTGGACACTATGGACATTGAACGTGAGCGTGGAATTACCATCAAATCAAACGCTGTCCGCGTCATGTATGACGCAGATGACGGAGAGCGCTATCAGTTCAACCTGATTGACACTCCAGGCCACGTTGACTTTACCTATGAGGTTTCAAGGTCTTTGGCTGCCTGCGAAGGAGCGGTGTTGGTTGTTGATGCAACGCAAGGCGTGGAGGCTCAAACAGTCTCAAACGCCATGCTTGCCATGAACGCCAACCTGGACATTGTTCCTGCTATCAACAAGATTGATCTTCCGTCTGCTCGTCCTGAAGAGGTTCGTGCAGAAATTGAGGATGTTCTTGCAATCCCAGCTGATGACGCAGTATGCGTCTCCGGCAAGACTGGTGAAGGTATTCATGAGCTTCTTGAGGCTTTGGTGTACTTGGTTTCTCCTCCAAAGGGAGACCCCACGGCACCTCTTAAGGCGCTTATTCTTGACTCGTACTTTGACCAGTTCAGAGGCGTTGTAGCTACAGTACGTGTTTTTGATGGCTCAATCAAAGCCGGCGATCAGCTTCTTATGATGCAGGGTTCTATGCCTTTTCTTGTTGAGGAAGTTGGTGCTAAGAGACCTCTTGAGATGGCCGTTGACCAGCTTTCTGTTGGTGAAGTTGGCTATGTAGTAACTGGCCTCAAAGATCCTGAAGCTGTTCGTGTTGGAGACACGCTTACCTATAAGCAAAATCCATGTTCAGAACCACTACCAGGTTACCGCGAGGCAAAACCAATGGTATTTACCGGTCTTTTCCCGGTTGATAACAAACAGTACGAGAATCTCCGTGACGCCCTCGATAAGCTGCACGTTAATGATCCATCACTTACGTGGTCACCAGAGACTTCTGTGGCTTTGGGGTTTGGCTTCAGGGTAGGCTTTTTGGGCCTTCTCCACATGGAAGTTGTTAAAGAGCGTCTTGAGCGTGAGTTTGATCTTGACCTGATTGCCACCAGTCCATCTGTTGACTATCACGTCTATAAGACCGATGGAACTATGATTGAGATTACCAGCCCTCAAGATCTTCCAGAGGTCACCAAGATTGACCGTATTGATGAGCCGTACCTCAAGGCAAAAATTATTGTGCCTCCCGAGTTTGTTGGTGCGGTTATGCAGCTTGTTGTTGATCATCGTGGCATATCTGAGGACATGGTGTATCTGTCTGATAAGTCTGTTGAGATGATCTTTAGTATTCCTCTGGCTGAGCTTATCTTGGACTTCTTTGATCAGCTTAAGAGTAGAACTAAAGGCTATGCCTCACTTGACTATGAGTTTGATTCATATCGTACTTCTGACCTGGTTAAGCTTGATATCTTGCTTGCTGGAGATGTTGTTGATGCGCTCTCGTTTATTGTTCACAAGGACAAAGCATACGATCTTGCGCGTGGCCTTTGTGACAGGCTTAAAGGCATCATTCCTCAGCAACTTTTTGAGGTTCCTATTCAGGGTGCTATTGGTAATAAAATCATTTCTCGCTCTACCGTTCGCGCACGTAGAAAGGACGTCTTGGCTAAATGCTACGGCGGTGATATTTCCAGAAAGCGCAAACTGCTTGAGAAACAAAAAGAGGGTAAGAAGCGCATGAAGCAGATTGGCTCAGTCGAAGTACCACAAGAGGCATTCTTGGCTGTTCTCAAGGTTGACGACGAGTAGAAGGTATTTGTGGAGTCGCTTCAAACAATCATTTCAACCTGCGCTCCTCAAGCAGGTCTTTCTTCACATATTGTTCCTTTTGCGTCAGGAGCTTCACTCAAGGAGCGCCTGTCCGCTAATCCTGTGCTTATGGCACCTATGGCTGGCGTCAGTGATGGTGTGTATCGCACCATGGCTCGAGCAGGCGGAGCAGGTCTTGCGTACTCAGAAATGGTTTCTGTCGCAGGAATTCATTATGGTGGCGAGAAAACCTGGGAGCTTGTAGAGCCTCTTTCAACTGAGCCCGATATTGCTGTTCAGCTCTTTGGTTCAAAGCCAGATCAGTTTAAAGAAGCAGCAGCTCAGATCAGTGAGCGTTTAGGAAATAAACTTGCTCTTATCGATATTAATATGGCCTGTCCTGTTCCTAAGGTGGTCAAAAAAGGGGAGGGCTCAGCCCTTCTCGATACTCCAGAGCTTGCTGCAGATCTGGTCAAAGCTTGTCTTTCTGAGGTCGCGGTGCCTGTTACCGTGAAGATTAGACGAGGTAGACGTCAGAATGAGGAAGTGGCGCCTGAGTTTGCTCGTGCTATGGAAGCTGCGGGAGCGTCTGCTGTTGCTATTCATGGTCGCTTTGCAACCCAGATGTATCGAGGTCAGGCAGAGTGGGAGACCGTTAATAGAGTTTGCGATGCTGTTTCAATTCCTGTTATAGGCTCTGGTGACATACTCTCTGCTGAAGCAGCAGCTCATGCTCTTACAGAGACGGGTGTGGCAGCTGTAATGATTGCTCGTGGAACCTATGGTAATCCTTGGATTTTTAAGAACACTCAAGCTTTAGTTGAAGGTCAATCTCCACTTGTTCCAACACTTAATCAGATGCTTGCATCTTTTATGATGCATGTACGCTTACTTGACGCAGCTCACATTCATATTGCTCGCGCAAGAAGCCTTTCTACCTGGTATTTTAGGGGTATTCCAAACGCGGCCTATTGGCGTGGTAAGTCAGTAAGGTGTGTTACTGCTCAAGATTTTATTGATCTGGCGCTAGAGATTAAAGAAACCGTCAAGCAGCTTGAGGGTGAGCAGGAATCTCCTGAGTTCGATCCATCTATGAGCTAGTGGTCTGTTGTGGATTCTTGGCAGTCTAAATACAATCAAACGGCTACCTCTGCACTTTATCTGCATATTCCGTTTTGTTCTCAAAAATGCTTCTATTGCGATTTCTCTTCTTGGTCTACAAGGCAAGAAGATAGTCGCATGAATAATTACGTTAAAGCTCTAAAACATCAGCTAGATGAAGCCGCTCAACTTGGTTTGTTAGCAGCCACAAAAACAGTTTATATAGGCGGCGGAACGCCAAGCTTGCTTGGTCAAAATGCAGTGGATTTGGCGCAGCACACTTCAGCGATTGTAAATCTTGCTGAGTTCAGTATTGAAGCAAATCCAGACTCACTGTCTGATGCTCTTCTCGCCAATCTCTCTAAAGGCGGGGTGACGAGAATTTCTTTGGGAGTTCAAAGTTTTAACGATAACGAGCTTAAGAGGCTTGGCAGAATTCACTCGGCAGACCTCGCGTATGACAGGGTTTTAGCTGCAAAAGAGCGTGGCTTCGACGTGTCTGTTGACCTCATGTGTGCTATTCCCGAGCAAACAGAGAGTTCTTGGGAGTATTCGCTTTCAAGGTTTATCTCGCTTGATGTGAATCATGTGAGCGTTTATCCACTTACCATTGAAGACGGCACGGCGTTGGCTAAACAAACCCAAGATAAAGACACTCCTTGGAACGCCTATGACGTGCAGGCAGATCGAATGCAAGCTGCTTCAAAGACGCTTCAAGCGGCGGGATTTGTTCGCTACGAGGTAGCAAGTTATGCTCGCAATCAGAAGAGCTGTAAGCACAATAAGATGTACTGGACAGGGGAGTCGTACCTTGGTCTTGGTACCAGCGCTGCAAGCATGCTCACCGCGCCTGAGTACGATATGCTTGCGGAGCAAAATACTTTCTTACCTGCGCGTCCACAAGACGCTGCTCGCGCACGATTGGTGGTCCTTGATCCTCCAAGAAAAATTGCTGAAGGTGCATCGCTCTTCTCGACAGAGTTTGATGTTGAATTTTTGACTCATAGAGAAGCTGTGGCAGAAGATTTGATGCTGCATGCTCGCCTTATGGAACCAATTTCATCTGCACTTTTGGCTGAGTCTGAGCTGGTATTTGGCGCATCGCGTTTACAAGATGTGTTTGATACATGCGTGCAAGACGGATTGTTGGCCTGCGTTGATTCGACAGATTCTAGAATTGAGTCTTCATATAGGCCTACCGAGAAGGGCTGGCTGCTTGGCAACGAGCTCTATGGACGTCTTTGGGATTTACGTTTGTAACGCGTTTGTGCTGCATTAAGTTCAAAACAAGTGGGTACACTTTCAAACGTTCTCGTGATGCAGATTTTGATATGGGTTGAATCGGAGAGATTTCATGGCTGCTATGAACGAAAAGGACTACTACGCCATTCTTGGTGTTACTGAGTCCGCGACAGCTGAAGAAATTAGAAAAGCTTTTCAAACTAAAGCTCGTAAGCTTCATCCAGACATCAATAAAGAGCCCGATGCTGAAGAGCGTTTTAAAGAGGTTTCTGAGGCATATGCCGTTCTATCAGATGCCGAGAAACGCCGTCGTTATGACGCAATGAGAAGCGGCTCTTTCTATGGCGGCGGCTATGGTCCTTCTGGTTATCCAGGCGGATCTGCCTATGGAGGTTCTCCTTTTGAGGGAGGCTTCCCGTTTGGCGATATTAACTTTAATAACTGGACTACAGGATCTCAAAAGCGCTCTCGCGCATATAAGCCTCAGACAGGCGCAGATATTGTCTACGACTTAACTTTGAGCGACGCTGACGCTAAAAATGGTGTTAAGAAAGGCATAACGTACCAGCGTTTCGTAACTTGTGATGCTTGTGATGGTAAGGGATCTCAGCATAAGACTGAGGCAACCACCTGTCCTACCTGTCATGGAACAGGCCACATTGATATTGATCTTTCTTCCATTTTTGGAGTAGGCAAGTTTAGAGTTGATTGTCCAGAGTGTGATGGTGCTGGACACGTCGTACAGGACCCCTGTGATGTTTGCAGTGGTTCGGGACGTGTTTTATCTGCAAGTGAAATTATGGTTGATGTACCAGCTAATTCACATGATGGCGATCAGATCAGAGTGCCTGGAATGGGAAATGCAGGAACAAATGGTTCTGCAACCGGCGATTTTATCGTAAATATTAAGGTTCCTTCAGAGCAGTTGACGTTCCGTCAACGCGCGGGAGCTCGCATTACTGGTATTACTGCAATGCTTTTAGTATTTGTGGCACTTAATTTGAGGTCACCACTATTTGCCATTGTTTTGATTCCACTTTTGATATTTGGCATGAGAAATGTTCTTGCAGATGGCGTCAAGATGAACGCTGGCTGGTGGAGAAGCTTTGCAAATGCATTTGTTTCGGGAATCATCAATGGTGCCTTCTACTCAATTATTATTATGACTTTGTATGCTTGTACGGCCGGTTTGGGCCATGTTGGCTATATGGGAATTTAAGTTTTAGGTTTTACAAGGGGAGAGTTAGTAAGCGTGGCAGAGAAGAAAGACTTCTACGAGCTCTTAGGTGTTGCTCGTGATGCAGACCAAAAAACAATCAAGCGAGCTTTTCTAAAGCTGGCAAGAAAGCTGCACCCTGATGTTTCTGATGACCCTCATGCAGAAGAGAAGTTTAAAGAGGTAAACGAAGCTTATTCTGTGCTGTCAGATGAGCAAAAACGTGCCAACTATGACCGTTATGGTGATCCTAATGGTCCATCCGGTTTTGGTGGCGGCTATGTGGATATGTCAGATATCTTTGGCGGTGGTTTTGGCGGCTTTGGAGATATCTTTGATTCCTTCTTTGGCGGCGGCCATGGTGGTCGCGGCACTGCTCAGCGTACTCGTGGTAGTGATATGGGTATCAGGCTGTCCATTACGCTGGAAGAAGCTGCAGCCGGAGTTACAAAAACTATCTCGTATAACAGACTTTCTACTTGCGATGACTGTAACGGCACTGGTCTTGGTGAGGACGGAAAAATTGAAGACTGTCCACGTTGTCACGGTACGGGCGCGGTAGTCCAGGTTCAAAATACCGTCTTTGGTCAGATGCAGTCTCAGACCGTATGTCCAGAGTGTCAAGGAACAGGCAAAAAGGTTGAACATGCTTGCGAGACTTGTGGTGGCCAGGGAAGAACTCCTGACCATGAGCGTGTTTCTGTCGAAATTCCAGCAGGTGTTCATTCTGGTCAGTCAATTTCTATTACCGGCAAGGGTGAGGCTGGTGTCAGAGGTGATACCTCTGGTGACCTCATCGTAACTATTGAAGTTTCCCAACATAAAGACTTTGAGCGCAGGGGAGATGATCTCTTTACTTCGGTCAGCGTTGATTCTCTTGAGGCAATTGTTGGTACTACCGTGACTATTGACGGTATCATCAAAGATGAAACTATTGAGATTGCTATTCCAGCGGGATGTAAGTACGGCCAGCAACTGAGCGTCGCTGGTAAAGGTATGCCTCGTTTGCACACTAAGGCCCGTGGCAACCTTTACGTTCTGGTTCACATTGAGACTTCAACTGGACTGACTAAAGATCAGTTAGAGACGATCACTTCCCTTATTGATGAGCGCAAACAAAACTCAGCTCAAGAAACTCAAGATGAGCAGCATGATCAGAGTTCTGCAGCAGCAGATTCCTCTAATCATAATGACAAGAAAGCCAAAAAGGCTTCCAAGAAGAGGCGCTAATGGCTCATGGAATTGCGCTCATAAATCTTGGATGCAGGGTAAATCGCGTTGAGCTTGATTTAATGGCAGACTCTCTGCTTCGTATGGGGTGTCGCATTGTTGAAGAGGATGAAGCTCAGGCAATTGTTATCAACACCTGTGCTGTCACCGCAGAAGCCGAGGCTAAGACGAGAAAAGCCGTGCGTAAAGCAGCGCTTATGCCAGGAGCTCCTCTTGTAGTTGCAACGGGTTGTGTTGCAAGTCTTTTTGCTGACGAGCTTGCCTCTCTTGCTCCTAACGTTGTGGTAGAAGCCGAGAAGGACAAAGTTGCAGATAGAGTTCTTGAAGAGCTAGGCTTTGCTCCAGAATCCGTAAGTGACGACGGTCTTGTCATCTCCAAGCCAACTCCAACAGGTCGCACACGCCCTGGTATCAAGATTCAAGACGGTTGCGATAATCGTTGTACCTTCTGCATTGTCTGGAAGGCGCGCGGTGCGGGAAAATCCCTTGATCCTCATGAGGTTGTTTCGCAGGTAAAAGATGCTATGAGCAGAGGAGCTCAAGAGGTTGTTCTTACGGGAATTAATCTTGGTAGCTATAAAGCTCAACTTGAGGATGAGGGAGAGAAGACCCTCAGGCTCCCAGATCTTCTCGAGTATGTTCTTGAAAAAACCGAGGTAGGTCGCCTCAGGCTTTCTTCTCTTGAGCCACCTGATGTAAATGCTCGTTTGGTAGAGGTCATTGCCGCTTCCAACGGAAGAATTGCACCTTTTTTGCACATCTGTCTTCAATCCGGATGTGACGCTACGCTTGCACGTATGGGCAGGGTGTATAGGACAGAACTTTATCGCAACGCTGTTGAGGAAGCTCGTTCGGTGCTGCCAACTATTGCGTTAGGAACAGACCTTATTGTTGGTTTTCCTGGAGAAACTGATAAAGAATTTGAAGAGTCGTATGAGTTTTGTCGTCAGATGGGCTTTTCAAAGATGCATGTATTTAGGTACTCCAAACGACCTGGAACTCCTGCGGCAACCGCTCCAAATCAGGTAGATCCAAAGGTGATGGCTGAACGTGCCAAGAAAATGCGTGATCTGGGTAATGCCATGCGTTTTGATGCTGCTAAGAAGCTTGTTGGTACCTGCGATAATGTGGTGGTACAGTATCCTGGTAGGGGAATTTCTGGCGGTCTTTTTGATGTTCAGGTTGATCCTACTATTGAGCTTGATGAACTCATTGCTATGCGCTTTGATGAAGTTTTACCTAATGGAACGCTAAAAGCCACTCGTTTGTAAATTGGGGGAACATGGAGCCAACACAGATTCGCTTAACTATTCCTGATTCAGTAGATCCTCTGTACTTGACGGGTCCAGCTGATAGTTTGCTCAGAGAAATCGAATCGTCATGTGCAGCTCTTATTTCAATCAGAGGTAAAGCAATCTTTTTGTCAGGAACTTCTCAAGAAATTGAGCAGCTAACACTTATTTTTTCTCGCCTCATTCAAATGGTTGAATCAGGATCTAGGCCAACGCTTGAAGATGTAAAGCTTCTGCTCGATAGCACAAAAAGAAATGCCAGCTTAGAGCAAACAGGCACACGAACACTGTTTGTAACTCATAAGGGAAAAGCTATTCAGCCTAAAACACAAGGTCAAATTGAGTATACAAAGGCAATAGCAAACAACTCCATTACCTTTGGTATTGGTCCTGCAGGAACTGGTAAAACGTATCTGGCAGTGGCTATGGCACTTGCTGCTTTAACATCTCAGCAAATTAGCAGAATTGTGCTGGTAAGACCTGTTGTAGAAGCGGGAGAGTCTCTTGGTTTTCTCCCGGGAACACTTCAAGAAAAGCTTGATCCCTACATCAGGCCGCTCTATGACGCGCTCTTTGATATGACCTCTATGGAGTACGCAAATAACCTTATTGAACAGGGAATTGTTGAGATTGCTCCGCTTGCATTTATGCGTGGTCGTACCATGAATGATGCGTTTGTCATTTTGGATGAGGCGCAAAATACCACGCCCGAGCAGATGAAAATGTTTCTGACTCGCCTAGGTTTCTCGTCAAAGTTTGTGATAACTGGTGATGCAACGCAGCGAGACCTTGTGGGAAGAAGTGGTTTGGACGTTGCTCGACAGGTGTTGGGTAACCTTGAAGACGTTGCTTTTGTTGATTTAGATAGAAATGATATTGTTCGCCACACGTTGGTTGGTAAGATAGTTGATGCATACACTGCGTATGAGAAGAAACAGCTAGGGGAGTAACGTGGTTAACGAGTATGACATTGTGATCGAAGAAGGCGTCGAATGCCCAATTTCTGTAGAAGAGATTGAAGCCGATTGCAACCTTGTACTCTCTGAAGAGGACGTGGAGCGCCCCTGTACCGTGTCTATTTCCATTGTCAGCGATGAAGAGATTCAGCAGGTAAACCTTGAGTGGCGAGAAAAAAATGCACCTACTGACGTTATTTCACTTGAGGTAGAGCGCCCTGACGATCCAGATTTAGCTCCCGGTGAGATGTGTGAGCTGGGAGATATTATTCTGGCTCCCAATTTTATTGCTCGACAGGCTAAAGAATATGGCACTACGGAGGCGGACGAGTTTAGGCTTATGCTTGTTCACGCCATGCTCCACCTGCTTGGTTATGATCACATCGAAGATGATGAAGCAGAGGTTATGGAGGCCCGTGAGGACGCCCTTGTTGCTTTGCTTTCAACGGATAGGACTATTGAGCCAGTTGTATTGACTCGCCACCGTGAGGGGATTGACGAGTAATGATTCCGGGATCTAAGGGCAGACATCCAAGCTTTAAGCGAGGCCTTCTTTTTGCACTACAGGGCGCACGTCAAGCGTTTGCTCAAGAGGCAAATTTGCGCCGTATGTCAGTAGCTGCTGTATTGACTGTAGTCGCGGGATTGTTTGTTGGCTTGGATGCCGTAAGCTGGGCACTTGTCCTTGCGTGTATCGGTGCGGTTTTAACCACAGAGCTTCTTAACACGGCAATAGAAACCGTGGTAGATCTTGTTTCTCCAGAGTTTCACCCTATGGCTGGTAAGGCTAAAGATATTGCGGCAGCTGCATCGTGCTGCATCAGCATCACCGCAGCTCTTATAGGACTTTTGATTTTCTCGCGTGCAATTTTTCATTGGTAAGTTGGAGGACGTATGACCGCCAATTCAGTTTCTGAAAATACTTCATCTGAGACCACTCCATTTAGGAGCGGTTTTGTTGCCTTAGTTGGTCGTCCAAGTGTTGGTAAGTCCACGCTGTTAAACGCATGTATGGGCCAGAAAGTGGCTATCGCAAGCCCTGTTGCTCAGACAACACGACGTCGCTTTAGGGCGGTAGTGAACGGAGAGAACTCCCAGCTTGTTATTGTAGATACTCCAGGCCTTCACAAGCCTAAAGATGCTCTTGGAAAAGAGCTCAATAAGGCCGCGCTGGGAGAACTCAACGACGCTGATGTAATTGCTTTTTTGATTGATGCTACCAAGCCTGTTGGTCGTGGAGATGAATGGGTTGCCAATCATGTTGAGCAGGCACATGCTGCCTTTAAGCTGCTGGTTATTACCAAGGCTGACATTGCAACTCCAGAGCAAGTGGCAGAACAGCTTGAAGCTGCACAAGCTCTTGCGCATTTTGATGACGTGCTTGTTGTTTCTGCTCCAGAAGACTTCAATATTCAGGCATTTATTGCGCTTGTTTCAGAGCATCTTCCTGAGGGTCCTATGTGGTTCCCAGAGGATATGGAGACTGACGCATTGCCAGAAGACCTGGTAGCAGAGTTTGTTCGCGAGAAGCTATTGCTGAACCTTCGTCAGGAAGTTCCACATTCTGTTGCCGTTGTTTGCGATTCTTACGAGGTTGCAACAGATGGTCATCTCTCTATTTCTGCCACTATTTTGGTTGAGCGAGAAGGACAAAAGGGCATCGTAGTGGGCCAGGGCGGCTCCATGATTAAACGCGTTGGCGTTGAGGCTAGAAAAGACCTGGAGAAACTGTTTGGTCGCAAGGTTTACCTTGACCTGCAGGTTCGCGTTCAACCTCTCTGGAGACGTGATGCCAACGAGATTAAGCGCCTGGGCTACTCAACTGAGGACTAGTTGTGCCTGGTAGAAAGACTGCGCGTCTTAAAGCAATTGTGCTTGATAGAACAAAACTCGCTGAGCAAGATCTCATCTTAACCATGCTTTCTGATTCGGGAGAAGAACGTCGCGCTGTCGCAAAGGGTGCTAGAAAGCCAGGTGGCCGCTTTGCCGCCCGCGTTGAACTGTTTTGCGAGCTTGACGTGCTGCTGGCAGAAGGTCGCTCGCTTGACATTCTGTCCGAAGCAACTTTGCTTGAGCCGCACGCATCACTTCGCGGAGATCTTTCTAAGGTAGCGGCTGCATCGGCTATCTGCGAAGTTGCACGCCTCTCGTGCATCGATGGCATTGAGGACGCATTTCTCTATCCGCTGCTTTCACGTGCTCTCAGAGCCTGCGAAGAAGTAGATGACGAGAAACACTTAGATCTTGTTGTTGCCGCTTACGTGTTTAAGGTCTTGGCACACGAAGGCTGGCGTCCTGAGCTGGAATCGTGCATTGCCTGTGGAGATGAAGCCCTGACGTACTTCTCGCCAGCTGCTGGTGGTGCATTGTGTGGAAGTTGTGCGCATGAGATTGAGGGAGCCATTGAGGTAACTCCGCTTGAGCTCTCGTGGTTGTCGTCGCTTCTAAAACTTACCTTTGACCAGCTTGTTGTTGCCGAGATTGCTCCAGAAACTGCGCTCTTTTTGCTCACAAGCGCACATATTTGGGCAGCCACACACCTTGAGGCGCGTCTCAAGGCATTTGAATTTCTGCTGAGTATCTAGTTGAAATGGATTTTTACTAGCAAAGTTCACCAGTAACTGGTATCCTCTTGTAGGTTATTTCCTTGTTCTTAGGGGCTAGTCACTGCCGGCTACCTTCTCAGTACAAGGAGTATTCAACGCGAAAGGCGGTTTATTATGGCAGTAACTAAGGATCGTAAGGCTGAGCTCATCAAGCAGTACGGCAAGGACGAGAAGGACTCCGGTTCCGCACAGGTTCAGGTTGCTCTTCTTACTGAGCGTATTCGTCAGCTCACCGACCACATGAAGTCCCACCAGAAGGACTTCCACACTCGTCGTGGTCTTCTGATGCTCGTTGGTAAGCGTCGTCGTCTTCTTTCTTACATCAAGTCGAACGACATTGAAGAGTACCGTACTCTTATTGCTTCCCTGGGTATCCGCGACAACATCCAGTAAGTTGGCTTTTTAGGGCGCCGTCTGGCGCCCTTTATGTTTGAGGCCCGTTTGCAATGGGGCAAACGGAGATAGAAGAGGAAAGAAATGACTAAAGTAACTCACGAATTTGACCTCTACGGTAAGCACTACACCCTTGAGGCTGGTGAGCTCGCAAAGCAGGCAACAGGTGCCTGTATCGTTAAGTGTGGCGATTCCACCGTACTTCTCACTGCAGTGGTTTCTAAGGAGCGTAAGGATTACGACTTCTTCCCACTGACTGTTGATTTTATTGAGAAAATGTACGCAGTTGGTCGTGTTCCTGGTGGCTACCTCAAGCGTGAGGCTCGTCCATCCGAGAAGGCAACCCTTACTGCTCGTATGATTGACCGTCCTCTGCGCCCATCTTTCCCAGATGGCTTCCGCAATGAGGTTCAGATTGTTGCAACTTCTCTTGTTGCTGATCAGGTAAACGCTGTTGATACCATCTCTGTCATGGGCGCATCTGCTGCTCTGGCCGTTGGTGGCGTTCCTTTTGAGGGACCACTTGCGTGCGTCCGTATTGGCCGCAACGCTGATACCGGCGAGTTCCTGGTTAACCCAACCTATGAAGAGCGCGATCACTCTGATCTTGACCTTGAGCTTGGCGGTTCTTCCACCTTTATTTCCATGCTTGAGGCTGGTGCAGATGAGATTTCCGAAGAGGATATGCTCTCCGCTATGGCATTTGGTCAGGAAGCAATTGCAGCCTTCTGCGAGGAGCAGAAGAAGTTTATTGCTAAGTGGGAAGAGGTTAACGGTCCTATTGTTAAGCGTGAGTACATCCTTGACGAGCCAATCGCTGAGGTTCATGACCGCATCTTTGCTTACTATGACCAGATGAGCGCCGCTCTTAAGGATGCTGACAAGCAGTCCCGTATGCAGAAGGTTGCTGACCTGATGGACGAGATTAAGACTCAGTTCACCGAGGAGGAGCAGGAGCTTTGGAGCCGCGCTATTGCCGTTGAGCTCAAGGGTCTTGAGAAGCACGCTATGCGCGTCATGGTTGTTGAGACCGGCGAGCGCGTTGACGGTCGTGTTGCAGACGAGATTCGTCCAATCATGGTCAAGCCTGATTACCTGCCACTTGTTCACGGTTCTGGTCTTTTCCAGCGTGGTCAGACTCAGGTTCTCTCCATTTGTACGCTTGGCATGCTCAACGAGTGGCAGCGTCTTGACACCATTGAGCCAATGGATGGCAAGCGCTACATTCACCACTACAACTTCCCACCATTCTGCACCGGTGAGACTGGCCGTATGGGCAGTCCAAAGCGCCGCGAGATTGGTCACGGAGCTCTTGCAGAGCGCGCACTTCTGCCTGTCATTCCTTCCGAGGAAGAGTTCCCTTACACCATCCGTGTTGTCTCTGAGGTAATGGAGTCCAATGGTTCTTCTTCCATGGCTTCTACCTGCGGTTCTACGCTTTCCCTTATGGATGCAGGCGTTCCTCTGAAGCGTCCTGTTTCTGGTGTTGCAATGGGTCTTATCCAGGAGAACGGCAAGACTGTTGTTCTTACCGACATCCAGGGTCTTGAGGACTTCCTCGGCGACATGGACTTCAAGGTCTGCGGTACCACCAAGGGTATTACCGCAATGCAGATGGACAACAAGGCAACTGGTCTTACTCCAGAGATTCTGCGCAGCGCACTTCTCCAGGCTCAAGAGGGCCGTATGTTCATTCTGAACAAGATGCTCGAGCAGATTCCTGCACCTCGTACTGAGACCAAAGAGACCGCTCCACAGATCATCTCGCTTTCCATTCCAACTGATAAGATTCGCGACGTCATCGGCTCTGGTGGCAAGGTTATCCGCGGCATCCAGGAGGATACGGGCGCAACCGTTGACATCCAGGAGGATGGTACCGTCTTTATCGCTGGTACCAATGGTGCTGCTGAGGCTGCTGCAGAGCGCATCAAGGCTATTGTCAAGGTTCCAGAGGTAGGCGAGGAGTACACTGGTCGCGTTGTTGGTCTTCAGCCATTCGGCGCTTTTGTTGAGCTTCTTCCTGGCAAGGATGGTCTGCTTCACATTTCCCGCGTTGCACAGGGACGTGTCGAGAAGATCGAGGATGTCCTGGCTGTTGGCGACGAGGTCAAGGTTCAGGTCCTTGAGGTAGACGAGAAGGGCAAGATTTCTCTTGACCGTCTTGATAAGCCAGAGGCACCACAGGGTGCTCCAAAGAAGGACCGTGAGGAGCGTCGCCCACGTCGTCAGAACGACAACGGCAACTCTGAGCGCAGGCAGCCACGTCGTCACCACGACGCATAAGGCACGCTCAAACTCAATGGGTTTCTCGCCACGCGAGACCTTATATTTACGAGATAGCAAAGAGAGCTTCGATGCATGTCGGAGCTCTCTTGTTATTCTGTTGAGATTTTGATTCTTTGGGAATATATAGCGTAATACGTGCTGATTTTTTATATAATTAAACAACATGTAGATTTTGCAAAAAGTCTTGTAGACGGCCCTCTGGGTTGCGTCTGTTATAGAAAGTAGTTTTTGAAAGGATAGTTTTTTAATGCCTAAGAAAGACCCAGCTCTTAAAGTCATTCCTATGGGCGGACTTGATGGCATTGGCAAGAACATGACCGTTTTTGAATACGGTAATGATATGGTGCTTGTTGATGCTGGTCTGATGTTCCCAGATGACGAACAGCCTGGTATTGACCTAGTTTTACCAGACTACACCTATGTACTTGAAAATGAAGATAAGCTTCGCGGTATTTTGATTACCCACGGTCACGAGGATCACATTGGTGCTCTTCCGTACCTGCTTATGGATCTTACTCGTAAGGTGCCAATCTATTCCAGTAAGCTCTCGCTTGGCTTTATTGAAGGCAAGCTTTCTGAGCACAAGATTGTGGGTACCAAGCTTCGTGAGGTTACTGATGGCTCAAAGGTCCAGCTTGGTGCCTTTGACATCACGTTCTTCTCGATGACTCACTCTATTCCTGCAGCTTTTGGTATTCATATGAAGACCCCTGCAGGAACCCTTATTCACTCCGGTGACTTTAAGCTTGATCAGACTCCAATTGATGGCGTCCGTCCAAACTACGCCGCTATCACCAAATTTGGCTCCGAGGGTCTTGACCTGTTGCTGTCTGACTCCACAAACGCTAACCGCCCTGGTATGACTCCATCCGAGGCTTCTGTTGGTGCGGCGCTTCGTCACATCATCAAGAATGCAACTGGTCGCGTCTTTGTTGCGTCGTTCTCAAGCCACATTCACCGCCTGCAGCAGGTGTGCGATGCCTCTGTTGCGGTAAAGCGTAAGGTTGTTGTTACCGGTCGCTCTATGATTACCAACACAAAGGTTGCGCGTGAGCTTGGCTACCTCAACATTGCCGATAAAGACATCATTGATGCGTACGATGTTGATAAACTCGCAGATGATCGCATTGTTGTTCTGTGCACCGGTTCCCAGGGAGAGCCTCTGAGTGCTTTGGCACGCATGGCAAACGGAGAGCACAAGTCGCTTTCCATTCGTCCTCAGGACACCGTAATCATCTCTGCAACTCCTGTTCCAGGTAACGAGAAGAGCGTTCAGTCCATCATTAACGCGCTCTCTAAGATTGGTTGCGAGATTTACGACAAATCAAAGGCGCTTGTTCACGTTTCTGGTCATGGTAGCCAGGAAGAGCTCAAGCTTATGCTTGGTATGGCTCGTCCAAAGAACTTCATGCCTGTTCATGGTGAGGCTGTTCACCTGCGTGCTCACGCAGAACTTGCTCAGCAGATGGGCGTTCCTGCTAATCGCATTTTCATTCTTGATAACGGTGACACGCTTGAGATGAGAAACGGCAAGGTTACTCGTGGTAAGACGGTTGAGTCTGGCGTAGTGTACGTTGATGGCCTCTCTGTCACCGACGCTAACCCTGTTGTTCTTCGTGACCGTCAGCGCCTTTCTCAGGACGGCATTGTTACCGCTGTGGTAACCCTTGTTGGTCGTAACCTTAAGCCAGGTGTTGTTGAGATTTCTGGCCGTGGTGTTTCATTTGCCGACGATGACGAGCTTATGAATGACGCACAGAATCTTGTGAGAAATTCAATCGAGAAGGCCTCTAAGTCCGAAGGCGCAAACATTGAAGCAATGAGAAAGAGCGTTCGTAATGCCCTTTCTAACTTCCTTTGGAGCAAAACTCGTACTCGACCAATGGTTATTCCGGTCATTATGGAGGTATAAGCCCAATGCCCTCTAAACGCACCTCAAACGCAGCAAAAAGAAATTCTAGAAACGCCGCTTCTGCCCAGGCAGTAGGCTTGAGCCCACTGCAGAATGACATCATTGGTGTTGTTCTTGCAGTGGTTGCAATTGCCATGTTTTTGTCCATTATTGTCCCTTCTAACGCTGTTATTACCAGCGCGATGGGTCATGGGCTCAAGCTCTGTTTTGGTACGGGAGCACTACTTTTTCCCATTGCAGTATTTGTCTTTGCTATGACCTTCTTTATGCGTGATGATCAGGGAATCTCAACGCGTATTGCTATTGGTCTAACGCTGGACGTTCTTGCTGCTCTTGCTCTTATTTCACTTAACTTCCCAGGTGCCGAGGCTGCTCCAGATATGCTTTTGGGCACAAAAGTTCTAGAGGCTGCCGGCGGTTATGTGGGCGGCGGTATTGCTTGGGTTTTGTTGCGCTTTGTTGGCCGCGTGGTGGGCAATGTCCTTTTGATTGGCTTTATTATTGCCGGTGTTGTTATCTGCGGCTTCTCCATTTCTGACATGGTTGAGCGCGTAAGCTTCCGCCTGGATGAAGCGCGTGAGAATCATCGCTACCGTAAAGAAGAGCGTGCTCTTGCAAAAGAAGAGGCACTTTACGCCGCAAATGCTCCACAACCTGCAAAGAAGCAGGGTAGACGTGGCTCCAACAACCAGTCTTCTCTCTTTGATGAGACTGGTGAAGGGGAGACCACGTATCTGGGCAATCGCAAGACTTCTGTCATTAAGCGTGATGCCCGTCTTTACGAGGAAGAAGAGGCGCAAGAGGACGCAGGAGATGCTCCAACTACGCTCATTGATAAGGCTAAGAATAAGCTGCGTTCTAAGAAGAAAGACCAGCCAGACGATGCAGTTGTCGAGAAAAACGATGTTGCTGTAGCTGATGTTGCTCCTACAACAAAACAGGCTAAATCTAAGAGCAAAGCTAAAACGACGCCCGATTTTCTCGCCACACCTGACCAGCTTAAAAGGCCAGGCGATGACGATGAGTCATATGAGCTGCCACCATTTACCATTCTGAAGACAAACAAGAACTCGGCCACTTCTGCCGTAAGCGATGATGAGCTTGAAGCTACTGCTCAGAGACTCCAGGCTACGCTTGAGGAGTTTGGCCTTTCCAGCCAGGTGGTTGGTTGGACTGCAGGTCCTTCTGTCACTACGTTTAAGATTTCGATGGGCGAGGGTGAGCGCGTCAACAAGATCACTAACCTTGAGGACGATATTGCGCTTTCACTTGCGGCAAAGTCTGTTCGTATTTTTGCACCAATTCCTGGAACTTCTCTTGTTGGTATTGAGATTCCTAACGAGAAAGCCCAGGCAGTCAACTTGGCTGACGTTCTTCCGTTTGCAAAGGGCGGTCCTCTTGAGTGCGCCTTTGGTCGCGATTCTGAGGGCAAGCCAATTGTTGTTGACCTTGCAAGTCTTCCTCACTTGCTGGTAGCAGGTACCACTGGTTCCGGTAAGTCTGTCCTGCTCAACGCCATTGTCATGTCTATGCTCATGCGCGCAACTCCTGAACAGGTCCGCCTTATTATGGTTGACCCAAAGCGCGTTGAGTTTACGGGTTACGCTGGTCTTCCTCACCTGTATGTTCCAGTTGTTACCGAGCCAAGGCAGGCCGCAAGTGCGCTTCAGTGGGGCGTCACCGAGATGGAGCGCCGTCTTAAGGTATTTGAGCACTACAAAGTGCGTGACATTAAGACGTACAACAGAAATGTTGATGGCGATAAGTACGCTGATATGGAGAATCCTCCAAAGCACATGCCGTACTTTGTCATTGTCATCGACGAGCTTGCTGACCTTATGATGGTTGCGGGCAAAGACGTTGAGTCTTCCATTGTCCGTATTGCTCAGCTTGGTCGTGCTGCAGGTATTCACCTGATTGTTGCAACGCAGCGTCCTTCTGCAGACGTCGTAACTGGTCTGATCCGTGCAAACATTGATAACCGTGTTGCGCTCTCAGTTGATAACTCTTTGAACTCCCGCATTATTCTGGACCAAAAGGGCGCTGAGCAGCTGCTGGGTAAGGGTGACATGCTGGTTAAACTTCGTGGTAAGAAGCCTAATCGCGCTCAGGGTTGCTGGGTCTCTGACGAGGAGATCGAGGAGACCGTTAAGTACATCCGCACTCAGCGCGTGGCCGAATATCACGACAACATCTTGACCGTTGCAACTCCAACACAGGCCGATGGCGTTGGGGGAGTTGGTGGTATGGCGCAGGCAGACGATCCGCTTATTTGGGAAGCTGCGCGCATTATTGTGGATTCTCAGCTAGGTTCTACATCTAGTTTGCAAAGAGCGCTCTCTGTTGGGTATGCTCGTGCTGGTAGAATTATGGATATGCTTGAGGCAAAAGGTGTTGTTGGCCCAGCTAACGGATCAAAGCCTCGAGAAGTTCTTATCGATAAAGATGCTCTTGAAGAGCTCAAAGTTCAAGACGCTGCCTATAGGGAGGTAGAGTAAGCATGCCACGCCCTCGTTTTAGTGAGATGCTCGTAGAACGTAGACGTCAGCTCGGACTTTCTATCACTCAAGCATCAAAGATTCTTCGCCTCAAGGAGCAGGCACTTATTGCTTTTGAGGAAGGCGATTTTACGAATATGCCTCAGAGCGGCTATGCTCAGGGCATGCTTTCTTCGTATGCTCGCTACCTAGGACTTAATCCGCGCGAGATTGTAGACCTCTTCCAGGAAGAGAGCTACGAGTTTGAAAACGGCACCTATTCTCATGAGCTGCGTCGTCGTACGCGCGATACCCAGTCTGGCCGTGGTATTGCTGGTTATGACGTCGTAAACGAGTCTGGTAGCAGGCCAAAGGCATACGTACAGTACCACGGTCTTCTCCCCACATCGGGAGGACCAGCTGGCGATATGGGCGCATTTGCAACTACGTCTGGTGTTCGCTCCAGACAAACCGGTGTGCCTCTGGGTGCTCAGGCATCTGAGGAGGACGCTGGCGGCTACTCATATTCTCGTTACGCCACAGGTCATGCGTATAATGCCGGCATTGAAGAGGCTTCTCGCCAGAAGACCATGGCAAGTCGTACACGTGGTGGCGTTCAGCGCAGACGTGTAGGTATTGCGGGCGTTAGCATGCCAGCTTATAAAGACGATGTAACCAGAAGAACTGTTGCTCCAAGCGATTACACCGATGACCTTCGCTATGACAATGTAACTGATCCTTATGAGCGAGCATCAACTATTTCCGGTCGTCGTGGCTCTAGAAATATTGCGCAGGTAGATAGGCCTAATGTTCGCCGTCGCCAGCCATCTAGCGCCGCTGCTCAGCAACGTCGTGCTCCTCAAAGACCAGGCGTTATGGGAGCACTTCAGAATTATTTCTCTGATACAGGCCGCACCATTGCTACCGTATTTGCTCTTGTTGTTGTGATTATTACTGCCGTTTTGCTGTTTAGCGTTCGTTCTTGCATGACCGCTCGAACCACGCCTACCGCAACAAAGACGGTAAGCGTTAACAACTCAACAACTGATTCTTCTAAGAATTCCACTACCACAAATAGCAACACGGACACCTCTAAGAAGGATTCTACTGATGCTTCTAAGAGCACCACTACAACTGAGCCAAAGAAGGAAGAGACTCCTAAGCAGACTACCGTAGTGGTTACTGTTGCAGATGGTCAGACCAGTTGGGTTGAGATTACGGTTGACGGCAAGAGTGTTGAGGCTGACGCTATTACCGGTCCATGGTCTCAGACATACACCGTCACTGACTCCATGACCGTTCTTGCAGGTACTCCTGGTGCTGTTGCAGTTACCGTTAATGGCACTGCTAAGCCATTTGACGCAAATGCTTCTGGTATTGGTACTTTGACCATTCAGGGTACTAAGCCTGCTGACGGTAACTGCAGCAAATGCTTCTGGAACTCAAACAAACAGCACGTCAACAAGTACAACTAGCGGAACTTCTGGCACAACTAACAACCAGAATTCCAACAGCAATTCAAATAACTAAACGCCATAGGGCGAGAAGTTCTTCTCGCCCAGGTAATACGGAGGGGAAATGGCTAAAGAATCAAGCTTTGACGTTGTGTCTGAAGTAGACATGATGGAAGTTGATAATGCATTTCAGCAGGCAGCTCGTGAGCTAACTCAGCGCTACGATCTTAAGGATTCTGGTGCAACACTTGAGCTCTCTAAGAAAGAGGGTAAGTTCACTATTGAGGCTCCTGCAGATTTTGTTGCATCTCAGGTGAGGGATGTTCTTGGCTCCAAGCTGGTAAAGCGCGGAATTGATCTTACTGCTATTCGTTGGGGAGACCCCATTCCTGCAGCAGGTTCTACCGTGCGTCAGATTGGCTCTATTGTTTCTGGAATTGACCAGGAGACTGCCAAGAAGATCGCTAAAGATATTCGTGATATGAAAAGTTAAGGCTAAGGCAACCGTTGAGGGCGATAAGCTGCGTGTTTCTAGCGCTTCTCGCGATGTTCTTCAGTCTGTGATTGCAAGCCTTAAGGAGAAAGACTATGGCCAGCCCCTCCAGTTCAACAACTATCGATAGGGGCTACAACGTCCTATACATCACGTTAGGATGCGCTAAAAACGAGGTTGATACAGACCGCATGCGTGCGCGTCTTTTGGCCTCTGGTTTCGGCGAAGTTGCAGATCCAGACTCAGCAGACATTGCAATTATCAACACCTGTTCATTCTTGGCTTCAGCAACAGAGGAGTCCATTGAAGCTACGCTTGAGATTGCTGAGGGCGCTTCTGAGGGAGTGCGTAAGCTACCCATTATTATGTGTGGCTGCGTCCCTTCCAGGTACGGTGCAGAGCTTAACGAGCAGCTTCCTGAAGTTGCTGCGTTTGTTCCAGCAGATCAAGAAGATGGTATTGTCAGCGTTGTTGCGGACGTTCTGAATATCCCTGAGCCTACGCAGTCCATTGTTGCTGCTCATGGCATGCTGCGAACCATTGATGGTGCCAGTGCATTTGTAAAGATTTCTGAGGGCTGTGACAGATTCTGCGCTTTCTGTGCTATTCCGTATATTCGTGGTCACTATCACTCAAGGCCTGCTGAAGAGATTCTTCAAGAGGTACATGAGCTGATGGAGGGCGGTGTTCGTGAGGTCATTCTGATTGGCCAGGACACCGGTATCTGGGGCTCGGATATGCCTGATACAGCAGATGGCCAGACGCCAACGCTTGCTAAGCTTATGCAGCAGGTTGCTGAGGTAGTCCGTCCTTATAAGGGATGGATTCGCGTTTTGTATCTGCAGCCAGAAGGTATGACCGATGAGCTTATCAGCACCATTCGCGATACACCTGAGGTTCTACCTTACATTGATATTCCAATTCAGCACTGCAACGAGCGTATTCTTAAGCGCATGGGTCGCTCCGGCTCTACGCAGGAGCTTCGCGAGCTTTTTGATCGCCTCAGAACTGAGATTCCTGGCATGGTTCTTCGTACCACGGGAATGTGCGGCTTCCCAGGCGAGACTGATGATGAATCAGATGAGCTCTACGACTTTATTCAGGAGCAGGAGTTTGACTACACATCTGTCTTTACCTATTCGCCAGAAGAGGGAACTCTATGGCGCAAAGATGTCTGATCAGGTTCCTGACGAGGTAAAGATTGAGCGCACTCAGCGCCTGCTTGACCTTGTAGAGCAGCTTGGCTTTGCCGCAACTGCCCGTCACGTTGGCGAGCGTTGCGAGGTCATTATTGACGGAATTGAAGAATCCGACGAGGGCACTGAGCTTATCGGCCATACGTGGTTCCAGGCTCCAGACTGTGATGGCGCTGTTCACATTGCAGAGGGAGAGGCCGCAGTCGGAGATATTGTCCTTTGTGACCTGGTAGATTCTTTCTGCTATGAAATGATTGGCGAGATTGTAGACACTACAGACACACAGTCTGGCGAGAAAACCGTTTAGTTGGGGATAGGTCATGTCATCAAAGACAATTTGGACACCTGCAAATATTGTTACCTGTGCTCGTGTGGTGCTTAGTGCCCTTTTGGCTTCTCTTGGCACAGCTTTTAGGCGTATCTCTGGCAGATTCTTTGGCAACACCTGGTTTTAAACTTGGAGCTTTTCTTGTCTTTATCGGCTATGTTGTCATTTCTTTGACCGATAAGCTTGATGGTTACCTTGCCCGTAGTAGAAATGAAGTTACTACCTTTGGTAAGTTCTTAGACCCAATTGCCGATAAACTCGCTGTTGTTGTAGCTCTTTTTGTACTTCTAGAGTGGCATATGGTTTCTCCTTGGGTGCTCTTAGTGATTGTTGCACGAGAGTTTTTGGTATCGGGCCTTAGGATGGTTGTTGCTTCAAAGGGAGTTGTTATTGCAGCTTCTGACTTGGGTAAGTGGAAGACCGCAACAACTATGGTTGCTATCTGCGGTTTACTCTTCTTGCCAAGTATTCCTGGTGGAATGATTCAGGACGTTTTGCTCTTTATCTTCAACGCATCTATGTGGGTTGCAGTAGTTCTAACGGCCTGGTCAGGAATTGACTACTTTGTAAAGTCGTGGCAATACATTGCTGAAGTTTAACAAGATGGCGTCTCACTGAGGCGCCATCTTTGTATAAGATAAGCTCATGTGCAGGTCAAACGGTTTTCTGCTTAATGAAAAGTTGTGATTCAAATGTTCTCTGAAGAAGTTCTCAAAGAAGCTCAAAGTGTTATTTCAGATGCCCTTGCATCAGGTCTTACCGTTGCTTCTGCCGAGTCTTGTACGGGAGGACTTGTTGCAGGCGCTCTTACAGCCATCTCTGGATCATCAAGCGTACTTAAGGGCTCTGTTGTAAGCTATACCATTGAGATTAAGCAAAAGGTATTAGGCGTTTCAAAAGACATTTTTGATGAACCGTCCCTTGGTGCTGTTTCTGAACCCTGTGCAGCTCAGATGGCTTCGGGCGTTAGAGACGTTATTGGCTCAGATATTGCAGTTTCCGTTACAGGAATAGCTGGACCAACAGGAGAAGAGCCTGGTAAACCAGTTGGAACAGTTTGGTTTGGTATTAACAGCAAAAACTTTACCCATACGGTCTGCAAACATTTTTCTGGTAATAGAGAACAGGTGCGAGAAGCTGCTGTTTTGCAGGCTTTACAATTAATTCATGAAGCAATTGTGAAGGCTTAAAATCCGATTTTAATAGGGAGGCTCAAAACTAGTTTGTTTTGAGCCTCTTAATTTCTGCGACTATGCAGGACTTATACAGTCAAATTTGTAATTAAGAAGAAATTAACTGCTCAAGAGCGGAAAAATAGAGGTAAGAATTCAGACAAATTCCCTCTATAGAGTATATGTTTGACGTTGACATAGAACGTCTGTTCTTATATTATCGTGGTATCAGAAAGAGCAAGGAGTATTCATGGCTAAAAAGGCAGTTTCAAAAGAGATTAAAGCTCGTACTACTGGTGATGAGAGAGATGAGGTTATCTCTTCAACCACTGCAGAGATCGAGAAGAAATTTGGTGCAGGCGCCATTATGCGTTTAGGTGAGGGTGGTCCTGCCTTTGATATTCAGGCCATTCCAACTGGCTCACTTGCTCTTGATGCAGCATTGGGTATTGGCGGCGTTCCTCGCGGCCGTATCGTAGAGATTTATGGCCCAGAGTCCTCTGGTAAGACAACTCTTTCTCTAGAAATTCTTGCAGAAGCTCAGGCGCTAGGTGGTGTTGTTGCCTTTATTGACGCAGAGCACGCACTAGACCCAGGTTATGCAGCTCGTATTGGCGTTGATATTGACGATGTTTTAATTTCTCAGCCAGATACTGGTGAGCAGGCTCTTGAGATTTGTGACATGCTTGTTCGCTCAGGCGCCATTGATGTTGTAGTTGTAGACTCTGTTGCTGCTCTTGTTCCTCGTGCAGAGATTGAGGGAGAGATCGGCGATTCTAGCGTTGGTCTTCAGGCTCGTCTCATGAGTCAAGCTCTCCGTAAGTTAGCTGGCTCTCTTTCAAAGTCTAATACGCTTTGTATTTTCATTAACCAACTTAGAGAGAAGATTGGCGTTATGTTTGGAAGCCCAGAGACCACTTCTGGTGGTAGGGCTCTTAAGTTCTTCTCCACTGTCCGCATGGATATTCGCCGCGTTGACAGCATTAAGGTTAACGGAGAAAACGTTGGTAACCGTGTTCGCGTTAAGGTTGTAAAGAACAAGGTTGCTCCGCCTTTTAAGGTTGCTGAGTTTGACATTATGTACGGTCAAGGCATCTCCAAAGAGGGCTCCATTCTTGATATGGCTGTTGATTTTGAGATTGTCAACAAGTCTGGAGCTTGGTTCACCTATGAAGGTGAGCGTCTTGGCCAGGGTAGAGAAGCAGCTAAATCTTTCCTCACTGCCAATCCAGATCTTATGGAAGAGATTGATCACAAAGTACGAGTTGCTTGTGGCCTTGTATTTGATGAAGATTCTGAAGTTGGTACTCCAGTTGCAACGGAAGATTCTGCTGAATAATGTCAGAGATTTCTTGGACAATTGAGCTTCCACAAAAGAAACAAGCAGTTCTTGGTCAAGCAAAGCCCAAGGCAAAGATTATTTTAGAAACTGAAGTTGGAGGAACAGAGGAATTCTTTGTTCCTCCAACAGTAGCTCGAGCTCTTTTGAGTAAAGAGAAAGATGGTGTTTTTACGCCTTCTTCTCGTAATGAGTTTTTGTATGAGGTTAAAGAGATTTCAACTCAGTGTATTAAAACTCGCATTGAGGCGTTAATTGTAAAAAGGGATTACTCTACAGCAGAGCTTCAAAAAAAGCTCATGCTTGATGGCTATCAGAAGAATGTAAGAGACCCTGCAGTGCAGAGGGCTGTTGAAGTTGGTTTGATTAATGACAGTCGTTTTGCAGACGTCTATATACGTTCTAAAATTTCGCAAGGCTGGGGTCCTCTTAAAATTAAAACTGAAATTTCTAAAAAAGGGATTGAAGTTGAGACACTCCCTGGATGGCCTGACGCTTATTTTTCTGATGTGGATGAATTTGAAGTTGCGTATTCTTTGGCCCAGAGAAAACACCTGTCGGGAAAAAATGATTATGAGAAACTTGTCAGGTTTCTTGCCACAAAGGGATATTCATTTTCTATAGCTTCATCAGTTGCTAAAAAGATTTTAGACGAGAACGCTCCATCTGAGTGATTACATTTGCTTAGCTTATAAGTCTGTTGTATTGGTGTGTTTTACTTTTCCTACCTGCTATTTATTGACAAAAGTTACAATGCTCTATACGATAAATATGCCGTGAATAGGCTCATTTCCGCTGGGCAACCAGCGTCACGTATACAGTAGGTATCTCATACACTTGATCTATCTCTGCATGTGGCATGACCAGCCAATGAACCCTGCTCATGGCGGGTTCTTTAGATACTGTTGTGTCTAAAGTCTCCTGAACACTTTTGTAATCGCCATTTGAGGAGTAGGTATGGAATTAGCAGCAGTAGGCATTATTTGCCTTCTTGTGGGAGTAGGCCTTGCATACGGCGTGCTCTCTAACATTAGTAATTCAAAGATTAAAACTGCAGAGCAGCAGTTAAAAGATGCTCAAACTAATGCAGATCGCATTGCTTCTGAAGCAGCTCGTCAGGCAGAAACTGTTAAAAAAGAGGCTGTTCTTGAGGCTAAAGAAGAAGTTCTTCAGCTTAAGCAGGCAGCAGAGGCAGAAGAGAAGAAGCGTAAGAGTGAGCTCCGTAGCATGGAGAATCGTATTCTTCAGCGTGAAGAGTCCCTTGACCACCGCACTGATGCACTAGAGAAGCGTGAACATCAGCTCTCCAGCCTTCAGGGCCAGCTTGATCGTCGTAAGAACGATTTGGATTCTCTTGTTTCTCAGCAGTCTCAAGAGCTTGAGCGCATTGCAGCTCTTACAAAAGATGAGGCTCATGATGAGCTTCTGTCTCGTGTTCGTTCTGAAAGTGTTCGCGATGAGGCTATGATTCTTCGTGAGTCTGAGCAGCGTGTTCGTGCACAGGCAGATAAAACTGCACGTGAGATTATTTCTACCGCTATTCAGCGTGTTGCTGCAGATCAGGCTTCTGAGATTACAGTAACTTCCGTCCATATCCCATCTGATGATCTAAAGGGTAGGATTATTGGACGTGAGGGTAGAAACATTCGTACCTTCGAGCAGGTATCTGGTGTTTCTCTTGTTATTGATGACACTCCAGAGACTGTAGTTCTTTCAAGTTTTGATCCAGTCCGCCGTGAGACCGCTCGTGTTGCACTTGAGAACCTCATTGCAGACGGTCGTATTCATCCAGCACGTATTGAGGAGCTCTACAAGAAGGCTGAGGCTCTTGTTAACGAGCGTGTTCTTGAGGCTGGCGAACAGGCTGCATTTGATTGTGGTATTCACGATCTTCATCCAGAGATCGTAAAGACTCTTGGTAAGCTTCGCTACCGTACTTCTTACGGTCAGAATGTTCTTGCTCACTCTGTTCAGGTTGCAGTACTTTGCGGCATTATGGCTGAAGAGCTTGGTCTTGAGCCTGCTCCAGCTAAGCGCGCTGGTCTGCTTCATGACCTTGGTAAGGCAATTGACCACGAGGTTGAGGGTCCACACGCTGTAATTGGTGCAGATCTTGCTCGTCGCCATGGTGAGCGTCCTGAGATTGTTCACGCCATTGAGGCTCACCACGCAGACATTGAGCCAAATACTGTTCTTGACATGCTTGTTATGGCTGCAGACGCTATTTCTGCTGCACGTCCTGGTGCTCGTCGTGAGTCTGCTGAGAACTACATCAAGCGCCTTGAGAAGCTTGAGGCTATCTCCAATGCACACGAGGGTGTTGAGCGTACGTATGCAATGCAGGCTGGCCGTGAGCTTCACGTAATGGTTGAGCCTCAGATGATTAGCGATTCCGAGGCAACTGTTCTTGCTCACGATATTGCTAAGCAAATTGAGGACGAGATGGAATACCCAGGACAGGTTCGCGTTGTTGTTATTCGCGAGTCTCGTGCTGTGGACGTTGCTAAGTAATTTATGGCAGCCACCTCTACTGACTTAACAGGTTTTGTCGCCTCCATGGGAGGTGAACGCGCACTCCGTGTCGAGGAATCCCTCGGCGCGGGGTACGTTCGTTTACGCGTAGCAGAAGCAGAGCGTAGACAGGCAAAGCATGATATTCGTTCGGTAGAAGATATTGTTATCGAGCTCTTGCGTAATTCTCGCGATGCTGGCGCTCGTCACATTTATGTTGCAACCTCAAAAGAGGGTGCGCTCAGAACTATCACCATACTTGATGATGGTCAGGGTATTCCAAAAGACATGCAGGAGAAAATCTTTGAAGCTCGTGTAACTTCAAAGCTTGAGAGCATGCATATGGACCGTTGGGGAATACATGGCCGAGGCATGGCTCTCTATTCCATCAAAGAAAACTGCGAATCAGCTCAGGTTGTGGCTTCTGCTCCAGGACTCGGCTCTGTTATACAGATTGTGGTAGACACTACTAAAATTTCCGAGCGAGTAGACCAGTCTACTTGGCCAACTTGTGGTTTAAATGAGGACGGACTCAAAACAACCGTTAAAGGTCCTCATAACATTATTCGTACCTGCTGCGACTTTGCTCTTGAGGTTAAAGGCTCGTGTGAGGTAATGCTGGGCTCTGCTGCAGAGATTGCAGCTACTGCCCGTCGCAGAATTGCGCAGACGCTTGATATCGCTGACCTGCTATTTGTTGAAGGCTTTGAGAACGTTCCTATTCTCGAGCGCTTCAGGGCTGCAGTAGATGCAACAGAGCTTTCTGAGGTTTGTAAGTCTCTTGGTCTTTCTATGTCAGATAGAACTGCTCACAGAATTATTGCTGAGCAGATTAAGCCTTTGCGTAGTGTGTATGCACAGGTCAGCCACACTGTTGAACCTGAAGGGGTTTCTCGCGAAGTTGATCTGATGAAAGATCATCGAGGCCTCAAGATGAGCAAGGCTGATATCAGCAGCTTTTCTCGCAAAATGGAGCAGAGTTTTGCTGAGTTGTCCGAGAAATACTACGTTTCTTTGACGACTGAGCCTCGTGTTCGTGTAAGTAAAAACAAGATTGTTGTGACTTTTGATATTGAGTCGCAAGAGTAGAACAATCGCACAATAATTGGAGCACTCATGGGTTTGCT
The DNA here is from genome assembly GCA_023300185.1 of Lancefieldella parvula. Lineage (GTDB taxonomy): Bacteria > Actinomycetota > Coriobacteriia > Coriobacteriales > Atopobiaceae > Lancefieldella. The sequence goes on along the minus strand of CP097092.1, from coordinate 905,232 downwards.
TAAAGTTTCAAGTAAGTCTTCACCAGCTTCTGTAGCAGGAGCTATTGCGGGACTGGTTAAAGATAACGAGCCTGTTATGCTCCAGTGCATTGGTGCGGGTGCTGTCAACCAAGGCATCAAGGCTGTTGCCATTGCGCGTGGATTCTTGATTCCTTGCGGATCTGGACATCACCTGTGCTCCAACGTTTTCTGATATCGAAATTGCAGGGGAGAGTAGAACTGCAATAAAAATTGCCATTTATGTCCACACACTGTCTGCCCCTGATACGCAGACTCCAGCTGTTAGTTCCACTGAGTATAACGAGGTACTTTAAGCATGATTGAAAATTCCGAGCTCGTAGGAAAAACGTATCACATCAAAACTTTTGGCTGCCAGATGAATCTTGCACGATACAGAGCGAGTCTCTGGTCTGCTTGAGGCCTGTGGCTGCAATGAGGTTTCAGATACCGATGACGCAGATATTGTCATCTTTATGACCTGCAGTGTTCGTGAGAACGCTGATCAGCGTCTCTACGGTCAGGCTTCTGCCATGGTCAGCGCTCCAACGCCTCCATCAGGTAAGCGCGTTGTTGCTATTGGCGGCTGCATTGCACAACGTGATGGCGAGAAGCTCCGTGAAAAGGTTCCAGCCGTAGACGTTGTGTTTGGTACCAGCGCTCTTGCAAGCCTGCCAGCACTTCTCACCAGCGCATTTAGGGGCGAGAATGACCGCGTAGCCGTAGACACTTCTGAGGAGGGCAAGGGCTTCTCCACAGATCTGCCAAGTAACCGCGCTCAGCAGTATCACGCTTGGGTGCCTATCATGACCGGCTGCAATAATTTCTGCACGTATTGCATTGTTCCTTACGTTCGCGGTCGTGAACGCAGCCGCACCTTTGAGGCTGTTATTGGTGAGTGCGAGCGTCTTGTCGCAGATGGCGTTCGTGAAATTACCCTTCTTGGCCAAAACGTTAACTCATATGGCCGTGACCTTTACGGTAAACCTCGTTTTGCAGAGCTTTTGCGTGCTGTGGGTCAGACGGGCGTTGAGCGAATCCGCTTCACCTCATCGAATCCAAAGGATCTAACCGATGAGACTATTGCGGCTATGAAGGAAACGCCAGCTGTCATGCCTCATCTTCATCTTGCGGTTCAAAGCGGATCTACGCGCGTTCTCAAGAAGATGAACCGCAGTTATACACGAGAAGAGTACTTGGACGTGGTTTCTCGCCTGCGTGCGGCTATTCCAGGACTGGCGCTTTCAACTGACATTATCGTTGGCTTCCCAGGAGAGACTGAGGAAGACTTTGAGGATACGCTTTCTTTGGTCAAAGAAGCTGGATACTCTTCTGCGTACACCTTTATTTACTCTAAGCGTCCAGGAACTCCTGCGGCAAAATACGAAGACAACACGCCTCACGAGGTCATCCAGGAGCGCTTTGACAGGCTTGCAGAGCTTGTGGCTCAGCAGGCACATGACGCTAACCAGGTAGACTTGAATACTACGCAGGCAGTTCTTGTTGAGGGAACTTCCAAGCGTGATGATACCGTTATGGTGGGACATAGCGAGAAGAACCAAACAGTTCACTTCAATCTGCCAGAAGGTTACACGCCAGAAGATCTTATCGGCAAAATTGTTGATGTTCATATTGATGAGGCTCGTACCTGGTATCTGCGCGGAACCATGGAGTCTGATCCGCGATGAGCTCCCATGGCTCGGTTATCTGCATTGTAGGCCCCACGGCTTCGGGCAAAAGCTCCTTGTCTGAGCTGGTAGCCAAGAAGCTTGAGACCTCTGTCATTTCTGTTGATGCAATGCAGGTCTATCGTGGCATGGATATTGGCACTGCTAAAACTCCTGTTGAGGAGCGAGAAGTTCCTCTTTTGATGGTAGATTGTGCCAACATTTCAGAAGAATATTCTGTTCAAATGTTCCAGACTGCGGCGCGCGCAGAAGCTCATAAGCTCATTGATGCTGGTAAAACGCCTGTCTTTTGTGGTGGTACAGGTCTCTATCTTGATTCGATTATTGATCAGATGGAGTTTCCTTCTGGGTCAATTGAGTCTCCTGTACGAACTCGTTATGAAAAGCTTGCAGAAGAGCTAGGATCTGAGGGCTTACACGAGGTTCTCGCCACAAAAGATGCAGCAAGTGCAGAGCTTATCCATCCAAATAACGTACGACGCGTTGTAAGGGCTTTAGAGCTCTTGGAAGAAGGCAAGTCGTATGCAACTCATCATGAGGGCTTAAAGGCCCATACACCGTACTTTGATGCCCAGATATGGGGTCTTACGATGGACCGTCAGCGTCTTTATGAGCGAATTAACCTGCGAGTAGATCTTATGTTTGAGCAGGGGCTTGTTGAAGAGGTTCAGGCGCTTATTGAGTCCGGTCTCTCTGAAAATTGCACGGCTGGTCAGGCTATTGGCTACAAAGAGTTCTTTGCGTATTTTGCTGGCGAGCAATCGCTTGAGCAAACACGTGAGCTTATTAAGCAGCACACCAGGCAGTATGCCAAACGCCAGATTTCTTGGCTTAAACGAGATGGCCGAGTCAGATGGCTTGATATGGATCAGCTTTCGCCTGAGGATGCGCTCGAAGCTGATTCTTGCGCAGCATTCTGACGTACAATGCCAGTAGGACGCATCAAAAACTAACGTATTTACCTTGTCTTAGATGGGGAGTTTATGGGTCGTTTTGTTCCATTTGATACCGCTCCTAAAGTTGAACGAGCAATTCTTGTAGGCGTTGATTGTGGTAAAAGCGATTGGTCGCTTGAAGAATCAATGGACGAGCTTGAGCGCCTCGCACAAACCGATGGCGCTGAAGTCTTTATGCGTTTAACACAGAAACTTGACTCACCCATTCCAAAAACGTTTATCGGCAAAGGTAAGACGGAAGAACTTGTTTCTCTGGTTAGAAACACTAATACTGACGTGGTCATCTTTGATGATGAGCTCACGCCTTCTCAGCAATCTAATCTAGAAAAATTACTCGGCGAGCCGGTTAAAGTCATTGATCGCACAGCGCTTATTCTTGATATTTTTGGTATTCACGCGCGTACTAAAGAAGGACGACTTCAGGTACAGCTTGCACAGCTTCAGTACGTACTTCCAAGGCTTCGTGGCATGTGGAGTCACCTGGTAGGCGAGCAAACTCGTGGTGGTATTGGTAGCCGATTTGGTCAGGGTGAGAGCCAGCTTGAGGTTGACCGTCGCCTTATTAGAAAGCGCATTTCAACCCTTAAAAATGAACTCAAGCAGCTCAGCCAAAGGCGAGAAGTTCAGTCAAAGTCCAGGTGGAATTCTGGAACGTTCAGTGTCTCTCTTGTTGGCTATACCAATGCCGGTAAGTCAACACTTCTGAATCAACTCACAGGCGCAGATGTATATGCAAAAGATGAGCTCTTTGCAACTCTTGATCCAACTACCAGAGCGCTTTCTCTTGATGAAGGCAGAAAGATTGTTCTTACGGATACTGTTGGATTTATTCAAAAGCTTCCAACTAATCTGATTGAGTCGTTTAAATCTACGCTGGTTGAAGCTCAAGAAGCTGATCTTCTGCTGCTGGTTGCTGATGCAACTGATAAGAATCTTTCTAAAGAAATAGCAGTTGTTCGTAGTATTTTGAAAGACATCGAGGCTGATAAAAGCGATCAGATTCTTGTATTAAACAAGGTAGACTTACTTGATGAGCAAGAGCTTCAAATGCTCAGAGCGCTCTATCCAGAAGCTGTATTTATTTCTGCTCAGGAAGGTATGGGCATTAACGGCCTTCTCCACAAGATTCAAGAAATAGCTAGCGCCGGCGACAAGGTGGTTAGTGCACTTATTCCGTTCAACAAAGGCGCTCTTGTTAAGTCTGTTCACGAGAGATGTCAGCTTTTGCACGAGCAATACGTTGCTGAAGGTCTTTTACTGTCAGTTAAAGCCGACACGTATATGCAGGCACTTTTAGAGCCATATGTGGTGTCAGAAGACGATATTCTGACTGACGAATAAGGCAATAAGCAGCAAAATTGGTTGATGCAAAATATAAACGATAAGCGAATGTTTTCCCATCTCTGTTATAAGGGGAAGAGAAAATGTTTTCATCCAGTTAGGATAGCCTTCTACTTTGAACTGTCTGTTAAACGCAGCTCCACTCAAATACAAGAATAAATAGGGGAGCAATGGATAGTAATCTCCAGATGAAAAAGATGGAGAAGGAAATCCCGCCCAGGCTAAATACGGTGTTTGATACAACTCTTTAGGTAACGAGAAAATCTATGTTACCTATACCAATGTGACCAGCAGAAATTGGAATGCAGATAACAAATAATAAAAGAAAAAGAATTGACTGCTGCATACCCTTTAGGCGGAATAGCGAAACGTGAAATAAGAGCTTCTACCAAGGTGCATGAAGCCATGCAAAAGAAGATTCCAAACGTAATGGGAGTATCAACTATTTGCAAAGGTAGTTGCTGCGAATATTGCAAGAGCAACAAGCCCGTAAACACCTGCTCGCTTAAAGGAATTTTTTGAAAAAGCACACATGCAGCCAGCAATAAAAATAAAGGGATACGAAATTGAAGGCACCCAAATTTGCATGACTAAAGGAGTAAACCACGTAAGCTTGATGTGAGAGATAAAGAACAAATCATAGGTAAAGTGAAACAGTATCATTGATACCACTGAGATTCCTCGAATAGTATCAAAGAAAGTTACTCTACCTTTGGATTGTTCTAATTCCACACCCATACTGTGACTATGAAATTGATCTAATAAGTGCAGTAACCCTACCTAAAATGACAGGATTCTGTACGTAGATTGGCTCCATAAAATCGTTTTCTGGCTGAAGACGAATACGATTATTTTCTCTATAGAATGTCTTAACAGTCGCAGAGTCATCAATGAGAGCAACAACGATTTCTCCGTCATGGGCATCTTGCTGCTCTTTTACAACAATATAATCGCCATCAAAAATACCAGCGTTAATCATTGATTCTCCACGTACGCGAAGAATGAAAGAGCTTGAATCTCCAACAATGCTTGTTGGAAGAGATAGAGATTCCTCAACGTTTTGCTCAGCAAGAATAGGTGTACCTGCAGCAACACGTCCTACAAGAGGAAGACTAATGACATTATTAGCTACATCTTGCGTTACTGGAGCGAGCTTTGCTGCGTCAGAAGTGCTAGAAGCCTGGGGAACAATCTTCATAGTACGAGGCTTCTTTGGGTCTCTATCAATAAGGCCAAACTGCTCCAGGACCTTTAGATGCATATGGACAGTTGAAGGAGATGCAAGATTAACAGCAGCACCAATCTCTCTTACTGAAGGGGGATAGCCGTGTTGATCTGTGTATGAACAGATGTATTCATAAATTGCTGCCTGACGCTTGCTGAGTTTGCCCTTTGGCATATGAGCCTCCTTTTTCTTTTTAGTAATAATACACGTGTTCTAAAAATTAATCAAACGAATGTTCTATTTTTTCTTGACACGAACAAATGTACTACATATTATTAGTACAAACGTTCGGACATGACTTTTTGTCCGGTGTATTAGATATAACTAGTTCCGTAAAAACTATTACGGAAGGAAATGATATGAGGCGTATGTATCAGTCAAAGATGTATCAGGTTAACGGCACTTCAGCACTTGCTTCTTATAAGCCTGCATTCAAGGTTATTGAAGGCGGCGCAAAGAAGGGTTCCGTTGCACCTCAGCTTGAGGAAGTCTCTTACGTAAAGACGCTGACTAACAAAGAGGCTTTTATTGCAGGTCTTATTGTTACCGCATCATTTATTCTGATGTTTGCGATTTCTTTCCTTCGTACAACTGCTCTTAATTCATTTGCAACATCTGTAATGGATAGCGCTTCACAAACAATTACCGTTCAGAGCAATGATACGTTGTGGTCAATTGCAGAGAGCAACCCAATTGAGGGCGTCTCTACAGAGCAGCAAGTAAGTTGGATTAGAGAAAGAAATAATCTCGATTCTTCTCTTTTAAGAGCTGGACAAACCTTAGAGATTCCTTCTGTATCTAAATAGTAAATATTTATGTAAATTTCTCTCAGAATTCTGTGTTGATAGCAGTCAATACCTGCGTAAAATGGTATCTTCCTTTTATACGAAAAAAGGGGATTCCATGCGTTGTCCAAAATGCGGTCACGAAGAGTCAAAGGTTATTGATTCTCGCTCATCTGAGAATAACGATGCCATTAGAAGGCGTCGCGAGTGCATGTCCTGTAAGTTTCGTTTTACAACCTATGAGCGCTTAGAAGAGATTCCTATCACCGTTGTTAAGAAAGACGGTCACAAGGAGCCTTTTGATAGACAGAAGCTTATGAGAGGTCTTGTTGCTGCAACAGTAAAGAGAGATATCTCTGTTGCTTCTCTTGATCATTTTATTGATGGTATTGAGTCTCAGATTAGAGATAAGGGTCAATACGAGATTAAATCTGAAGATCTTGGAAGCATTGTGCTTAAAAACCTAGTTATGCTCGATAAAGTTGCATACATTAGGTTTGCTTCTGTCTATAGAGACTTCAAAGATGTTGATGAATTTAGCGCAGAATTAAGGAGCCTGAATTAATGAGCAATTTTGACATCCAGCTACCTATTAAACGCCTTGATCCTACTGTTGAGCTACCTTCGTACGCCTATACAGGAGACGCTGGATTAGATCTTAGAAGTGCTGAAGATGTTAATCTTGCTCCTTTTGAGCGCAAACTTATTTCCACTGGTTTAGCTATTGCAATCCCTGATGGATACGCAGGATTTGTTCAGCCTAGAAGCGGTCTTGCCCTTAAAAAGGGCCTTTCTATGGCAAATACTCCAGGCCTTATTGATGCTCATTATCGCGGTGAGCTTAAGGTTTGTGCCATTAACCTTGATAGCAAAGAAACTATTCATATTGAGCGCGGTGAGCGTATTGCGCAGCTTGTGATTCAACAGGTCCCTGTTGTACAGCTTGTTGAAGTTGATGAGCTTGATCAGACTGATCGCGGTACAGGCGGTTTTGGTTCAAGCGGCGTTCAATAATTTTTTATTTTGGTGATAAGCGCTTCAGCGCTTGCATAAAGGAAAAGCCTCTTTAGGAAGGAAGAGCTTAATGGAGAAGTTCTTTAAGGTAGCTGAGCGTGGCAGTAATCCCGCTCAAGAGTTTAGGGCTGGAATTACTACATTCCTCGCAATGGCATACATTATTGCAGTAAACCCAGCTCTTCTCGCTGCTGCAGGAGTTCCAGTTTCGGCAGCTATTACTGCTACCTGTCTTGGTGGCGGCATCATGACCATTTTGATGGGCCTGTTCTCTAACCGTCCACTTGCTTGCGCATCTGGAATGGGTGTAAACGCTGTTGTAGCTTTCTCTCTCACTCCAATTACTGGTGGAGATTGGCACGCATCAATGGCAGTTATCTTCATCGAGGGCATCGCTATTCTTCTTTTAGTTCTCTGCGGCCTTCGTGAAGCAATCATGGATGCAATCCCTGTAAACCTACGCCACGCAATCTCTGTTGGCCTAGGTCTTTTTATTGCCATGATTGGTCTCAAGAACAGCGGTATTATCGTTGCTAATGAGTCCACACTTGTTGCTCTTGGCGATATCTTCTCTCCAACCTTTATCGTTGGTGTAATTTCCATTGTTGCAACAGTTGTTCTTTACTCTGCTCGTGTTAAGGGCTCCCTGCTTATCGGCATTATCCTTGCCGTACTTGCTGGTATTCCACTTGGTGTTACCGCAAGCCCTACAGGCATTGTTTCTGGTCTTGATTTCTCTACCTTTGGCGCACCATTCTTGACCGATAGTGCTGGTGTTATGGGTATTGTTAAGGCACTGACAACGCCAGTTCTTCTCGTCTTTGCATTCTCTTTGATGATGTCCGACTTCTTTGACACCATGGGCTCTGCTATGGCCATTGCTAAGCAGGGAGACTTCCTCACTGAGGACGGCAACGTTAAGGACATCAAGCAGATCCTCATTGTTGACTCTGCTGCTGCAGCTGCAGGTGGTTTCTTTGGTGCTTCTTCCATTACCACATTCATCGAGTCCGCATCCGGCGCTGCTGACGGCGGTCGTACTGGTCTTTCTTCTATTTTCACCGGTCTGCTCTTTATTGCAGCAGCATTCATTGCACCTCTCATTTCTATCGTCAGCTCTGCAGCAACTTGTGGTGCACTGGTCCTTGTTGGCTTCCTGATGATGTCTGAGGTTACCGAGATTGATTGGAACGATCTTCTTGAGGGCTTCCCAGCATTCATGGTTATCGCTGGTATTCCAATGACTTACTCAATCTCTGACGGCATTGGCTTTGGCTTCATCTTCTATGTTGTTGTTGCTCTTGTAACTGGTAACGTTAAGAAGGTTAAGCCTCTGATGTGGGTTGCAACTCTTGCGTTTGTTGCTTACTTCATCATTGCTAACTAGTTTTTAGTATTAGGGGAGCGCGTTCAAGATGGGGGTCTTGACGCGCTTCTTTTTTATTTGTGAATAGATTGTGTGCAATCTATTTTTTAGAGATAACTGATAATGATTGTCATCAGTAGGGTATAACAAAGCCAGTTACGATTTATACGATTGGAGCCAATCATGGCAGACGTTATTACTAAAGACCTTGTGATTGTTGGCGGTGGTCCTGCAGGACTTTCAGCAGCAATTTATGCAAAGCGCGCTCTTCTCGATACTGTTGTTTTAGAGAAACAGGCGGTAGGTGGCCAGGTCATCACCACTACTGAGGTTGAGAATTATCCTGGTATGCCAAACACTGATGGCTTCACTATTACCGATACTCTTCAGAAGCAGGCTACAGATCTGGGCGCAGAGATTGTCATGGCCAATGTCCTTTCTATTGTTAAGGATCCAGAGACTAACCTCTTTGTGTTGGAGACTTCTGAGGGAACATATCACGCAAAGGCTGTCATTGTTTCTGGCGGCGCTAACCCTCGTCATGCTGGCTTTACCAACGAAGAGAAATTCACTGGCAAGGGTGTTTCTTATTGCGCTACCTGCGATGGAATGTTCTATCGCGGTAAGCAGGTATTTGTTATCGGCGGCGGCAACACCGCTGTAGAGGAGTCTCAGTTCCTGGCTCGTTTTGCTGACAAAGTAACTCTTATTGTCCGCAAGGATCACCTAAGAGCTAACGCAACTGCAATTAAGCAGTTTGAGGAGAATCCTAAGACAGAGATTCGTTATCTGACCAGCATTACTGCAGTTGATGGTAACGATTTGCTTACTTCCATCACCTTCCGCAATAACCAGACGGGAGAAGAGCACATAGAGACCTTTGATGAGGGCAGCTTTGGTGTCTTTGTCTTGGTAGGTCGCGTACCTTCTACTGAGCTTCTGACAGACCTCGTAGACCTTGATGAGCAGGGATATGTCCTTGCTGACGAGCGTATGGCTACCAAGACACCTGGCCTCTTCACTGCAGGAGACCTCAATAAGAAGCCACTGCGTCAGATTATTACTGCAGCAGCAGACGGCGCCATCGCTGCAACTTCTGTTGCATCTTATCTTGGACAGCCTGTCGAGGGATAATTTTTTATTTCATATTTGATAGATATTTGATAGGGGATCGAGCTATTCGATCCCCTAAATATTTAGATTGACTACTAAAAACCATATCAGCTATTTTCAAAGTACTATTTCAAACTTTTAAGATAAGTTTTTTGTTCTTTGGTGATTCGATAGCTTTCACATGCTTTTTGAATCGTTTTATTGTGCACCCATGTGTCCAGCTTTTTGGTTTCAAGATAGGGTAGTGTAGAGTCCCATTGTTTGGCTAGAGCCGTTGCAAAGAACCAAGCAATCATCATGTTAACGTAGTATTCGTCTGAGTGAATTTGCGCAGGAATTTCAAGGTATTTGGAGTCAAAATTATCATCTAGAAAATGGGTCATAAGCATCTCTATACCAAAGCGACAGGTATATACATGGCTCGAAGATGCCCACCTCTGAATTTCAGTTATAAGACGCGCGCAATTCTTTTTGAAAACCTGCGGCGACAAGATGTCACACACGGCCCAGTTATCGACATAAGGAAGAAATGCATCAATCGCTGAGATACAGTCGTCAAAATCTTTAATCTCTGAAACAAGCAGGCTATGCAGCATGTTTTCGTCATAGTAGGCATGTGGAAGGGCGAGAAGAAACTCGTTAGCATCTTTGCTTTTTCCAAGCCTTTTAGCAAGCTTTCTGAGTTGAGGAACGCGTACACCAATGATGGATTCTCTTGAGATATTGGGTGTGAGTTTACTTTGAAAAGCGGCATATTCTGTATCTTGAAGTGCAAAGAGCTCGTCTTGAATCATTAGGCTCTCCTTCGTCTCATGTGGAAATATGAATATATATCCTTTTTCAACGTATATCAAGCCTCGTAGATAAATGAGAAGAACTATTAAAGGTCAATCCAATATCTTTGCGTAAGCACATTGTCCTCGTCAAGAACTTCGTTTTCGAGTATTCCTCCGTTATTGATAATAGACTTTGCTGAGCCGATATTATCTTTACGACAGCACATGAGAACACGCTCAATACCAAGTTTCTTACATTCTTTGAGCGCCAGCGCAATCATTGCTGTTGCATATCCTTTTCTTCGCTCACTTGGTCGAATTCCATCACCGATGTGTCCACCACTTAAAAGAAGACCATCATTAAGATAATGACGGATATCAACTGCGCCAACAAAGATATTTCTGTCAAAGTCAAAACAAAAGAGGGTCGTACTAGGAACTCTTCCGTCTGAGGTTTTTTCTTTGGTTTCTAAGAAACCTAGATACTGTTCGAAATTATGATAGTCATACAGAAATATTCTTCGTGGAGAAGAGTTTGTATGGTTTGCCTCGATGTCTTGTGTCCATTCTTCAAGCATGTCAAAGAGCTGTGCTTTGGTTTTCTCGCTTGGTTTTATAAGGGCAATATTCATGTAACTCCCTGAGCCTGTTAAGCTTTTTAGTACTTTTAATACAGCAATTCTATCTTAACAATCTGCATGTGCATTATATTGTCTCCGATGTTTGCCAGAAGACGATGAATACCTTTGATACTTGGTAATTTCATATCGTAATAACCCAGCATGTATCCTTTGGATGAAACGGAAATCTTATCTGACCAGGAGGAGAGATCTTTTACTGAATTATTGGTGTAAAACAGATTGCCAAAATTATTCATTCCATGCTTTTTTAGGATGACTCTCATCATGAGTTTGTAGCCTAAAGTTCCAACCGTATCAAAGACGAGTCTACATCCAGGAAAAAGTTCAGTCATTTTTAAGACAATAGCTTTGACGTTTTCTTTTTTTAAATAGTGAAAGACGCCTGCTGCGTAAAAAACAGCGCCATTGCGTGCATCAACTTGATCCATCCAAGAGAGGTCCGTCAAGTCGGAGACAATGTTGGTTTCTCTTGGATTTGTGCCTGCCAGTTCTTCTCGCATGGCAATAACATCTGGAAAGTCCACATTGAATATTTTGTTTTGTTGGTTTCCACATCTCCTGCTGTCAAGATCGAGTCCACACCCAAGACATACGATTGAGGCATTTGGATGGTTTCTGAGGTAATCGTTTATTTCATACATCATGTCGAGCTGTCGCATGGCACCTTCAAGTGCGCCAAATTCATAGAACGTTGTGTCATATTTCTTATTGAGTTCTGAAAAATCATAATCTAATCTGTTACAAATTTCTGTTGCTGCAGGGTCTGCGTAGAGTTCAGGAAACTTGTCACCACATTTCTTTCGGGCATAAAGTGGGATAATAAGTGTTTCTTGTGCTGTTCCGGGCTGTATCTGTAGCTTGTCATCCACGGTGAATCCTTTTGAGAGAACATGCATTTGATTGATACAATTTATTAAAAGAATACATTATTTATAAGTGGTCTATATTATTTTTGACTGCATTCGACATAACATAGAGGGAGCCTAGCTACAATAGTTTTAGAAAATTCTATTTTCCATCCTTGTGATTCAAGATACTGAGGATAAGTATCTTCTGTCCAATGGTGCTCAAAACTAACACCGACGATTTTTAGAAAAGATTTCCAGAACGTATTAACTTCAGTATGATTGACAAAGTTTGGAGCAATTAGCATGCCTCCATTTTTTAAGACACGTCTTATCTCTTGTAAGGCTTTGTCCGAGTGTTCCATGATGTGCAGCGCATTTGCAATAACAACAACGTCAAAAGACTGATTTGCATAGGGGAGACAAGTAGCATCAGCAATTTCAAAGGTGAGGTTTTCTGGATATGTATCCTTTTGAGCCTCTTTAATCATATCAGCAGAATAATCTGTTGCAGTAATGCTCTTTGCTACAAAGGCAATATGTTTTGCTATAAGTCCTGGTCCAGTTGCAATTTCAAGAACAGTTTTGTCTTTTACAACGTGTGAGATACGATCGTACATCCATTGATATGCTTTTTTATCAGGAAGCATGGATTGGCGATAGAACGGGGCATACCAATCCCAAATTGTTTTCTTCATATCCGATATTATCCATTCAAATTTTTAGTTAAACCGTAATTTCAATTTGATTGTCTTCAAGGGCAATAATGCAACTTTCATAATAGCCATCTCCAGTTGTTCTTGGTCCGCTGATGACTTCATAGCCGTCTGCTTTCAACTCCGCAGTGAGGGTATCTACCTTTTCTTTACTTCCGATACTAAATGCAATATGAGCGTATCCCGTGCGGTTGATCGCTTTTGGTAAATCTGACATGTTAGGTTTGTTCATGATTTCAAGTCGTGCGCCTTTATCGAAGGAAAGGAAGTATGAGCGAAAATCCGTTTGAGGATTATGATAGCCGTCGTTAGATGTTGCCCCAAAGTACTTCACAAAAAACTGTTGGGCACCCTCTATATCGTTTACATACAATGCGATATGTTCAATTCTCATGGTTGTCTCCGAAAATCTATAGTTGCCTGATACTTTTTTTGTAGCCCATCTTCTAAATACGTCGAGAAGAACAAATCAATACTGTCTCTAATTGGAATCATAGTGTCAATTGCGTTGATATATTACTTTTTCCTCGCCACAAAGTAGTATCGATGAATTTTTCCCTTGATTACGCCATCTTGCTCAATAATTTTCTGAGCTTTAAAGAGGTTCTCTTGGTATTTTTTGACTTCAAAGTATGGGAATTCCCAGTCAATGATTCTTGCAAACCAAACAAGAGCACCTACATCATAAAATTCTATTGGCCTATAGGCTTCAGCTTCCTCAATAATGTCAAATCCATTATTTATTAATTCTTGTCTGGCAATACTTAAATAAGCTTTAGGAAAGGGAAGCTCGATATCTCCTAGTAGAAGCTCTACCAGGTCCCTGTCATTCTCAGCGCCAACCTGTTGCGTAAGAAACATACCCCCACTTTTAAGAATTCTTTTTAGTTCTTGTATGTTGTATTTACCGTGTCTGTTGGTAACAAGATCAAAGTAATCATCTTCAAACGGAAGCTCATCTCCTCCGTCAGCTGCCTTAAAGTCTATCCCTAAAGGAAGGAGTCTCTCTTCACACAGTTTGATGTTTGGAGCATAACCTTCAATTGCTGCAGTCTGTTTAGGATTGGTGAGAAAAGACAAAAGAAATTCTCCACCACCCGTTTCCATATCTAATAGATAATCAGTATCGTGTAGATAGGATTTGATGATACTTCCAAAGTCCCATGGAAGATCATCCTCTTCTTTATATCTGTTCCTAATATGGGAGAAATCCCATCCCTTGATATGAGCAATTTCTTGTTCATGAAGCCATTGGGCGAGAAGTGCTTGTTTTTCCATAGTATGTTTCCTTAAGACCGTGATTTTCGGATGTACAATTATTATATATCGTTTGACTGTATAGAAGGATTTTTACCTAATCTACCTGCATATTTATTGTATTTATGCAGGTAGATTGCTTATTTTTTATAAAAGGGGAGTAAAAGGTTAAAATCATACGATGAAGCATAAGACAGTGTAATTTTGTAGCCATCAATACATTGAATATATAAAGCTCTGTGATTAAGTTATTTCAAGATGATTTATCAATATGTATAACTATAAAAATACGTTCAGCCCTAAAAATTAGTTTTAGAGAGGTACCAAGAAAGCTATTTTATAAATAAAAGATTCAGTATTGTCGCCAACTTATCAAATTGAATAATCATCAAATTTATCATGTCATTAAATATAGTTTATAGAGCTGTAGGTGTAATTACTCATAAGTAATTAATATCGTAGCTTAGAAAGGCTCTCAGAGGCTCATTTTCTGGGTAATAATAATGTGATTGAAGCTCTGTATACTATTGCAGTCGATACTATTTATATAATAGTATGTAAAAGTCTGATAATCGATATTATGTAAACTAATGAATTGAAGAATAAGGAGAAGGATTTTGAGCCCCTCTCCTTTACTGTATGACGATGCGTTTCATCGATGAGTGCTATACCGATGAGTCGGTCATGACATTTAATTTAATCATGACATCGCTTTCGTACATCTCATCATAAATGACAAGAATCTTATCGAGCGCCATCAGTTCAGTTTGACCGGTTGGAATAATCTCCAAGCCCGCACGATCAATAGTTACAACCCTCACTTTGTCAGGCCATGGGATATCTTGGAGCAATTTGCCCTCAACGGGACTTCCTTGGCCAATGGTGAACTCATGAAGGATTTTCTCGCCAGAATCAAGTGTTGGTTTAGACTCCCCTTGCTGAGAAGCCAAGAATTCTGCAAGTAAGTGCTCGTAGAATGGGTCAACACGCAGGATGTTTGCGGTTACGTAGGACACGATTGCAACTGCTGACATGGCCATAAGAGCCTCAAGAGAGCCTGTGAGCTCAAATATGAGCACTACTCCGGTGACGGGCGCTCTTACCGCTCCGGCAAAAATGCCTGCAACACCCATGGCAATAAAGTTTGGTGCATATGCCATAGGTATGCCAAAAACATGGGTTGCTACCAGGGCAAACAGTGTTCCAACAAGTGTTCCCATAACAACCATTGGAAAGAGAGTTCCGCCAGGCGTTCCAGCAGCAAAACATGTTGTGGTAAAGAAGTATTTGCCCAGCAAAAGCGCTATAACCATGAGTTCAGTGAGCGTTGCCGGCTCTTTGATTTTCTCGATAATGGCGTCGCCACCACAAAGAAGATCTGGCCAGGTAAAAGCCATAATTCCAGCTAGCATGAATGGAATAATGAGCCTCGAGAAAGGCGCAAACTTAGTTATCTTTTTGTAGAGTCCCTGGGCAAAGAACATTCCCTTATTGTGGAGTGCGCCCAATAAACCGCAGGTAACACCTACAAAAAGCACAAAAGCATAGTCAACGTGTGGCAGTGGTGCCACGTACGGAAGCTGAAGAACAGGCTTCATACCAAGGACGTTAGAAACGAGAAAATCGGCACCCACTGAAGCGGTCATTGCCGAGATAATCAGTGGAGCATGAAACTCTTTCTGGATCTCTTCGATAGCAAAGAGTGTGCCCGTAAGAGGCGCGTGGAAGGCGGCAGACATTCCTGCAGCAGCGCCGCAGGTAACTAGAAGACGTTCTTCTCCCCTTTTGCGTTTGAGCAACTTAGATACTGCTTTGCCGGAAACAGCGCCTAGCTGAACTGATGGACCTTCTCGACCCATAGAGAGGCCACCAAAGGCAACCAGAACGCCTTGAATGAACTTAACGGGAAGAACTCGATACCAAGGCATGTCGGCAGATCCCATGACCTCAGCGTTGGTCTGAGGGATTCCAGAGCCGGCAGTGTAGGGTTCAAACTTCATGAGCAGGCAAACAGCCACCATAAGAATGAAACAGAATGCCAAACCAGAGAGCCATATAAGGCCAATTACCTGCGATTGATTGGGTAATGGAGCGCATTTGCGCTTCTGCAAATGAGAGACAAAGGCGGTAAAGAGTAACAACGCCGCCACCCATTAAGCCAACAAGCAGGCCTTCTCCAATGAGAGCTACCTGAAACCTTCGAGAAAAGTGACGCTCAATAACGTTTGTCTTATGTTTGAGATGAAACGCCACAATCTCCCCTAGCAGTTTTTGGTTAATAAAAAGCACGTAAAGCGTACTTGAATATTGTACGACTTTACGTGCGTATAGTTAAAAGTTTGTACGAGAAATTGTACAAAGCAGAGGACGTGCGTTTGGCTATTGGTTAGCCAGAGAATGGTCCTCCACCATAGCAAGCATACACTGGACCCTCGATAACACCGACGGACTCGTTAGCTGCATGAATCATGCGGCCGCCGCCAATGTAAATTCCAACATGCTCATAACCAGGACGTGTGAAAACGATATCGCCATAGTTAAGTTCGTCTAGGGAATCATGCCAGTTACCAGCAGCGCGAATAGCACGACCAATGGTTCCAGCGGTACCTGCACGATAGCCGAGGAAGCAGTAGTAAATCAAGCCACCACAGTCAAAGCCGGAAGCAGGAGAAGCTCCGCCCCAAACGTATGGATAGCCAATGCAAGCATAAGCTGTAGCAACGCCACCGCCTGCAGCTGGGTAGCCACCGCCACCGCCGGAGTATGATGACCCACCACCAGAGTTAGAACTGCTACTGGAGCTGCTAGAGCTAGAGGAGCTTGATGAGCTGGAACTTGAAGAGCTAGAACTGGAATCGTTAGAGGAGCTATCGTTAGACTCTGAGCTGGTAGAAGGAGTCTCACGGGTAACAGTCTCAATTGCATATGCAACGTTGTTGTTAGCTGATGCAGCCTCCTGAGCAGCAAGCTGAGCTTTTACCTCAGCATCAAGGGAGTCATAGTAAGCCTTAGCCTCTGCAACCTGGCTCTGAAGGCCATCTGCAGTTGTCTTCATCTCAGCGACCTGAGCCTGGAGATTCTCCTGCTCAGCCTGAAGCTCAAGCTGCTGAGCCTGAAGCTGATCGCCAAGAGCCTTGACGGTATTGATGGAGTCAGCCTCCTGCTTGCTGGTGCGGTCCATATAGTAGACACGGCTGACAAAGTCCTCTGGGCTAGATGCTCCAAGGAGGAAGTCCAAAGTCTCCTGTGGACCTGCCTTATAGGCACTCTTCATAGCTGCAGAAAGGACAAGACGCTGCTTGTTGAGCTGGTCTGTAGTCTCTGCAATCTGCTCCTGAACCTCACCAATCTTGTTGTTGGTGGCGTCAAGTGCATAGGTTTTCTCGTTAAGGTTATCCATGGCCTCTGCAAGAGCTGCACCAAGTGAGTCTAGCTGGGCAGATGCGGCCTCAAGATCGCTTTGTGGGTCTGCGAATAGCCTGGCTGGGGTAAGCAGCGTAGCAGCTACACCAAGACCTGCAAATAAGAGAGCGTCTCGTCTTGTGAAAGATCGGCGCTGTGACATATAAGCTCCTTCCGCAAAGCACGAAATCAATTGGGCAACGTGTTGCTTTGCTTTGCCATCTAGGATAGCTCATTTGATAAAAAATCAAAGTCAACTCGCCGATTTCTTGGCGAGAAACCCGTGTAAACAGGAAGCTACCCTATCGAGTATTTGAATAGTTTACCCCGAAAATGTCATCTCATACAAACTTCAAAGATTATTTATGCAGCTATTTGATGTGGAATAGGTAAATATCATTGCATAAATTTATCTTTGACCTGCAATTATGGAGAAATTCTATGTATTGCAAACAAGTTTACGTTGATTAACAAATTCTTTAGGTAAATAAGACAAATGGCTGACAAGCACGTAGTCTTGTCAGCCAAAATTATCAGCTAAAGAAGGTCTGATGTAAGGGATATAAACGGCGAGGCTTATTGAACCTTAATAAGTGTGTAGACCTCTTGGTCAAAGCACTTGCCAATAATCTCTCTTGGGTGGAGGTAGCAAAGCTCAAGAGCAAATGCAAAGCCAGCCACTTTTGCACCGGCCTTCTCGGCAAGCTGAGCACAAGCAACGCAGGTACCGCCAGTAGCAACCAGGTCATCAGCAATAAGAACAACGTCGTCTGGGGTAAGAGCATCGGTGTGAATCTGAAGCTCGCTGGTACCGTACTCAAGGTCATAAGCCTGTGCGTAGACCTCACGAGGCAGCTTGCCTGGCTTACGAGCAGGAACAAAGCCTGCGCCCAGTTTGTAGGCTACAGGGGTTCCAACAAGAAAACCACGAGCCTCAGCACCAATAACCTTAGTGATTCCTGCATCAGCAAAGTGCTCTGCAATGTCATCAACAACTGCGTGGAAGCACTCAGGATCTTTAAAAAGTGGAGTTACATCTTTAAAGATAACGCCTGGCTCTGGATAATCAGGAATGCTAATGATATGACTCTCATAATCATACGTAGACACAATGTCCTCACATTCAAAATCAAAATCAATGAATAGTTATATATACCTAGATTACTCGTCTAAGATGCATATCCTTAAAAGATTCACGAACTAATTTAGTGATAAGTTCATTTCTAACCGCATTGGTAAGGCCTAACATGCGGGTCAGAGCAGCCATAAACTTCTGACGAGTCTCGTCAGTATGGTCAACTTCAACTCCCCCGCCTTTTTTAGCATATACGACAAGTGACTTGGCAAACATGCTAGATTCTCGGTTTGCAGCCATAACGTATTGACGCAGGTTCTTGGGCTCAAAACCAAAGTGACGAAGCTCGCTACAAAGGCGAATCAGCGTTAAGGTCTTTGCCGTCCACAAGGTCTCTACCATGAGGAGAGCGCTTTAAGGTAATAACGCCTGCCTCAGAAAGCTGACGAACAAAGCCTACAGAACATCCCACAATCTCTGGAATGCGATCAATAGCGTGATATTTTTGAACAACCTCAGGGTCATCTACAGGCACCACAATGGCATCAGCGTGCGTTGCACCAAGAATTGCCTGAGATACTTGCTTTCCATCAAGCTGAGGTTGAGCCTGGCGAGAAGAACTTTGAGCTTCAGGTGTAGCCTGAGCATCGGATACGCTAGCCTTATCAGACTGAACCTGGACCTGTTGTTCAGCTTCAGGGTTTTTATCTTGCCTATCAAGCTCTTCTCTAATAACTGAGAGCGGCATAAAACGGCTTTTCTGCAGATACAGAATAGTCTCAAGTCGCTTAACATCTTTTTGGGAATACAGGCGATAGCCACCAGCAGTTCTGGTAGGAGTAAGTAAGCCTTCATCCTGCAGATACCTGACTTTGGAAACACTCAAGTCAGGATAGAGAGTCTGTAATTTCTTGACTACTTTACCAATGGTAAGAAAGCCTGAATCAGCCATAAAGCTACCCTTTAACCTTAAGCTGAAACTCTACTGGTATGGAAGACCATGCGGAAGGTGCCAATCTGAATGGTTGAGCCATCACGCAGGGTAGCTTTGTTAATAATGGCGCCATCAACCCAGGTACCATTGAGAGAATCAAGGTCTTCAATAGTTGCATAACCAAGTGCAAGATTAGAGAGGTCAATGGTGGCATGATTTCTAGAAACTGTCATGTCGTTCAAGAAAACGCTGCTCTTTGGATCTCTGCCAAGAGAAATCTGTGGGAAATTGAGCTCAAAAGTTTGACCAGTCTGTGGTCCCTTAACAATAGTAAGGACAGGGTGAGCTGGCTTTTGTTGAGCCATAAGGTCTGGAACCGTAGCGTCAGCTGATGGCATGCGGAAAATCTCTGTTGAGTCTGGTGACTGCTGTTTGATGTCGTCAGTTGACATGGTTTCTCCTTAATTTGGTTACAGCATAATAATAACGCTTAACGACACGCAATGCAGTCCATTTCGATGAGCGCACCAAGTGGCAACGCAGAAACTTCAACAACTGCTCTGCCAGGTGCAGGAAGAACAAAGTACTGCCTATAAATCTCATTTACCTTAGGCAAATCGTTGATATCAGCAAGGTAGATAGTTGTCTGAGCTACATCAGAAAGGGTGCATCCTGCCTCTGCCAGAATTGACTGAGCAAGATGGATGACACGGGTAGTCTGCTCTTCAATTCCTCCGTCTATAAGCTTCTTTGGGTCTTCTGCAGAAACCGCAATTTGACCAGTTACAAATACCAATCTACCTGCAGTAGTACCCTGAGAGTATGGTCCCATTGGAGTCTGGAACACCTACTGCATTAATTGCATATTTCATAGAAGATCTCCCCTTGCGCCAATGAAATCATCAGAGGCTCTGAGCAAACCCCAACCCTCAAGTTTATCTTTAGCTACTACTACTTTAGTGTTACTTGCAAGTTCTGAAAACCATGGAAGATATGTTGTTAGACCTTCAATGAGCTGCTTATGTCCAAGAGGATGAACTGCCTCAAAAGAAAGCAAGCTCCTAAAAAGAATTACCGTATGTACTGGTGGAACCATAACCAGATATGCAGGAACTTTCTTGGTTGAAACATTGGCTACAAGAGCTGGGATTGTCTGGTCAAGCATAAGGTTACATAGTTTAGAGTCTTCTGGGAGTTGTTGTTCTCCCAGGTAATCCATGAGCACCTTTTTTGCCTTTTTACCAGCAAGAAGAAGTGGCGTGAGTAGCGGAGTTGCATCGTCTAACGACACCTCAGCATAAGGAGCTACGCCGTTTTGCTCGACAGATGCAATGATAGAAAGCCACTCTTCTAGAACAAGTGAGCGCTCAGAAGCGTCAAGTACCACGTACTCGTTTTGCCCAGATCTGGCGAGAAGACCAATGGAAGACAAAGATCCGTCTCCTGTGAGAGCGCACTCAAACGAGGTCTCTCCCACCTCAAGCTGTTTACCTGCAAAGACGGCTTCAACAAAATTTTGAGCCACTGCTCCGCTAACAAGCGTGTAGCTGATACCGCTCAGGTCAACAAGAGCGCAGTCTTTCAGAGCTTCCTCAAGGGGTTTCTCGCCATAGAAAGATTGGGCTAAGTTGAAGCCTTCAGTTGAGGTTGAGAATTGTGCTCCAAGATACTCAAGCTCGGTATGAAGGATAGAGCGTTTCTGCTCAGACATTAGTTTCTCCCAAAGAGATACGGAGCAACCGAATACAGGTCAAAGAGGTTGTAGGCCGGAATAGTCCACAGTGTCAGATGTGCCTGGGTAATGGTGGTGCCTACCTGCGCGGAATCTTGAGACCAGTCAGTTGAAGAAATCAGCTGGTTGTTAGCTACTGGATAGTTGGGAGAAAGCATGGAGGTCTGATAGGTGAAGTCTTTAGAGCCAGGCCATGCCATATACGTGGTAGAAGTTGATGGTTTAACCACTGCAGAGAGCAAGAAGTTGTCCTCACTCGTACGAATCTGCACAATCTGGTCAGTTCGCTGAATGCTTACGCGATTGTAATTGCGATAAGCCCAGTTCATCAGAATGGCAGTATCGTCAAAACGACCTTGTGTAGTCTCGCAACCAAGCACACAGGTATAAAGCGTAATATTCCCGCGCTTGGAAGCGCCCAAGAAGGCAGTACCAGAGTCTTCTGCACCTGTTTTAATGCCGAGAAGACCTCGGTAGGTGTCCATAAGATCATCGGTGGAGTGGAACGTGCGCTGCTCCCCTCCTACCGTTGTAGTGTATGACCTGGTATGCACAGCACTTGCGATAAGTGGATAGTGCTCGCGTGCATAACGACCCATCAAAGCAAGGTCTCGCGCGGTTGAATAGTGACCATCAGCATCTAAGCCATGAGGATTCTGGAACTGCGTGTGAGTCATGCCAATCTCAGCAGCCTTCTTGTTCATCTGATCAACAAAGGCCTGCTGAGAGCCAGATACGTTAATGGCAATGTTATAAGCCGCATCGTTTGCCGAATACACCAGCATCATCATAATGAGCTGTCTAAGTGTTGGAGTATCGTCCGAGGTCAAGCCCGCTACTTGCGATCCCTCTTCAAGATCTGGAACGGAGATCTTGCAGGGCTCATCAAGATTGACGCCCGAATCAAGCGCAACAATTGCGGTCATAACCTTGGTAATGGATGCCATAGGAAGCTCTTGATCTGGATTTTTGCTCCAGAGAACGTTTCCTTGAGCATCAGTAACAATAGCAGTAGTTGCCTCGGTAAGTTTTGGCTCATCGGTTACAGAAGACTTGTGAGAAGAGGTATTTTCTGCCAAAACTGTAGTTGCGGGAGCAAAAGGAGCAGCTAAAACAAAAACAAGTAGCAAGCTAACAAGAAAAGCCAGCGTCTTATAAGAGAGCTGGCGCAAAGAAACATGGTTGTGCTTAAGGAAAGTCATAAACAACCTAACTTATGCTTGAGTGTTTTTACTATCTTTAACTATTTTAGCCGCTTCACCAGTATAAACAACTGCAGTAATTGCCGAGAAAACAATTCCTATATACACAAAGAAGATACCTAGTGCGCTGCTCTCAGAGTTAAGACCTGGAAGCCAACTGACGTTGACCAGACCAAGGCCGGATACAATTGGAATGCCCAGAAGAAGCAGACTAAAACCAGTCATCAAAAAGGCAGTTGCAGTTTTACCTACAAAGACAACATCAATAGGACGCCTGCGGAATTTGCGCACAGCAAGAGCGCCAAGAGTAAGGTAGATATCGCGTCCAATAACAAACAATGGAATCCAGAGAGGAAGCTCACCAATAATCAAAAGACCAAGAACGCCCGTGATAAGAAGGACTCGGTCCATGATAGGATCCATGATTTTTCCCAGCCAGCTTACGGTTTGCGTTCTACGAGCAATCTGGCCGTCAAGGAAGTCAGTAACAGCTGCAGTTACATAACAGCCAAGTGCTACCCAACGATTTCCACCTGTTGAGAAGAGCACAAGAAAGACAATCGTAAGAATCAATCTGCAAAAAGTAATGACGTTTGCAACAGTAAAAATTGCATTGGAAGGGTTGTTAGAACTACCAACTGGATCAGTAATAGTTCCCTCTGCCTGCGCCTTTGCTGCATCGGCGTCTGCTGCTTCTTTAATTTGGGATGCTACTTGATTAGCTAGCTGCTGCCTAGTTTGCAACGTTTCTCTCCCCTTTTTGTAGAACATAACATGCGTCTATTTTAACGTAAGTTGCGCGATAGCAAATTATTCGCACATTTGTTTAACAAAGGACACAAGAACACGGACGCCCTGAGCATACACGCGTTTCTCGATACGTTCATCAATGCCATGAACGCCGTTTGCCTCATCTTCTGGCGTTGGCCTAAAAGGACAAATGCGCAGAATAGAATCGCAGATTCCCTCGTAACGGACAGAATCGGTGCCACCACACACAAAGGATGGAACAAAGGTAACGCCTGGATGGTAGTGTTCCATAATGGCTTTGAGCTCTTGATAGCCAGCACCAGCTGGAGAATCAATTCTTCCCGCAGGAGTGGAATGCAAAGCCTCAACCTCAATGGAAGGGTCAACCTGAGCTACCACCTGTTTTATGTGTTCAACGGTTTCTTCAACGCTTACCCCTGGAAGCAGCCTTATGTTAATGGTTGCGCTGACATTACCAGGCATAACGTTAGCCGCACTACTTGAACCCTCAAGCATGTTGAAAGCGTACGTGGTGGTTACAAACGGATAAAGCTCTTTGATCTGAGCTGCAGCAAGTGCAATCTTATCTGCATTGGTATCTACGTCATGTACCAGCGAAGCAAAAGGCTCCTCGGTGATTTCAGACGCAAGAACCTTGAAGGTTTCTTTAACAATGTCATTAAGCTCAGGTTGAGGTTTAGCCTCAGAAAGAGCGGCTAGTGCGCAGCTCAAATGCTCAAGCGAAGTTCCACCAAACGGATTTGAGGAATGTCCACCATGGCCAGGTCGCAGTAAGTCTAACGTTCAAGAAGCCCTTTTGCGAGATGCAGATGTCGGCCACGGTAGCCTCTGGCGCACCGTAGGCGCTGCCATCAAAAAACGTAGTGGTGCCCTCGTCCAGAAGGCAAGCTGCACGCATTTCTCGCGAGGCCATGACCTCTGCAAGCCTAGTGGCGCCGTGGCTCAAGACCTCTTCGTCTTCGCCAAATGCCAGGTAGATAGAGCGCCTTGGCGAGAAACCCTGTGAAAGCAGATACTCTAGCGCCTCAAGCTCGCCCATAAGCATGTCTTTGATATCAAGCGCACCACGTCCCCAAATGTAGGTGTCATCGACATCTCCACCAAAGGGATCGTGCGTCCATGCGTCTTCTGTACCAGGAACAACAGGAACTACATCCTGGTGAGCAATAAGCATCAATGCAGTAAGCTTAGGGTTAGATCCTGGAATCTCAATGAGGAGCGAGTGGCCAACCACTTCAACGTTAGAGGCTGCGGTCATAACATACGGGAAGCTATCAACAATGTGCTGTTGAAGAGCATCAAACTGAGACCAATCGGTTGTCTCCGCGTCGGTATACACCGTCTTAAAAGACAGCGCCTTTGCAAGTCTTTCAGACATTGCCTCTATGTTGAGCTCTGGATATTCATCCTCGTGAGCAAAGTGGTCGTAAATATTCATGGACCTCTACTAATCTCGTAGTTTTAAGTTAATAACGTAATAATAACGGCAATTTTTACGCGTTTCTCTACTCTTGCTGGTAGAATTAACAAAACACTCACTTAGCACACGTATCTTGGGAGCCCTGATGATTAAGCTTGTTCTTTCCGATATGGACCAAACGTTAAAACCCGCTGACACTCCGGCTATTTCAGAAAGAACTCATCAGGCAATTAATAATCTTAAAGCCGCAGGTATTGCGTTTGGACTTTCTACCGGAAGACCAGTTTATGATGCACTTTCTTATCTAAAGTCTGACGTTTCCCTGACAGACACTGGCGTGTTTTCTAGTGGAAAGATTCTCTACTTTAATGGCAAGCTCATTTTCACCAAACAATTTACCTACGAGATGATGGAGAAGATCTACGAGGTTATTTCTCCAATGGATGATTGTTTGCTTACGTATTATCAAGAAGGTCCGCTTGAGCAGCCTTTAGATACGTCATTTACCTCTTGTTGGAAAATAGTTGATACCACTCAAGAGGTAGTAGATCATCTTGCAGCCTCGTTTAACACTTTTGTGCCAGGGCTTGGTCCGCAGTCCGTTCCAAAAGATATCCCTATGTATGCGGGAGGTCTTCTCTTACCCCAAGATGAAAAGCGCGCGCAAGAAATCTATGAGGCTGTTACCAGTGCAGTTCCAGAGGTTGAGTTGGTTTCTCCCTATATTGGTTGGTTTGACATCAATTATCGTGGTTGGAATAAGGCACAGGGATTCGAGAAGCTCATTGAGACTATAGGTCTTAAGCCAGAAGAAGTTATTGTGTGCGGCGATTCCGAAAACGATCTTGATCTTCTTAAGATTGCTCATCACTCATGCTGCATGGAAAACGGAACTGACGAGGCTAAGGCTGTCTCGAAGTATCTGTTGCCTAGCGTGTATGAGGAAGGCGTAGCTCAGCTCTTAGAGGCGCTTACAGAGGCTCAGGGAGACTTTGATTCTGAGGTTGTCCAGGCTGTCCTGAAGAGAACTCTATAGGATTAGAGCTTGATGCAGAGCGTGGCAATATAGTCATTCCCATACTGTGATAATCGATTCCTTTTATCACATGACTCATAAAAATCAATCATAGCAAGGCCATTTTTAAGTTGTCCTCTAATCTGAGCTTCTAAGGTATGGCTAAATTCATATCCATATGCTGGATCTATGGTTATTTTGCCTTGCTCTTCAAGCTCTCTTGAATTAAAGGGAATTGAAAACTTTAAAAGTAATTCCTCATCGGGTTGGTCCCATACAACGTCAGCATCATACATGTACGTCCAAGGATTCATGAAGCCGACCATTAACAGCCCGCCCTTTTTCAATACGCGAGCGGCTTCTTTATACATGTTTTCTAAGTCTTCTATGTATACATTCGAAACTGGATTAAAAATAATATCGAAAGTTTCATCTTCGAATGGAAACGGTTTTGTCATATCGGCTTGAACGGTATTGATTTTTAAGCCTTCTCTTTTAGCAACCATCTCATCTTTTTGTAATTGTGATGTAGAAAAATCCATTATGGTTACGTCATAACCTTTAGCAGCAAAAATGGGACCCTGTTGTCCACCACCACAAGCCAAGCCTAATATCTTTTTTCCGCTGGTCTTTTCAAACCATTCTGTTGGAACTTTTTTGCCAACCGTTAATGCAACGGCAATTGGATTATTTCTAGCCTCTTCTAATTCTTCATGCGTCAATGGCTGGGTATAGTCATTGTTTACCTTATTCCATCTATCTTTATTTGTTTTTATATAGTCATTCATCTTGTAATCTCCTCAAAATACCATTGTATTTTGATACAAGTTGGATGTATTGCCATTACATTTTTCTTGCCGCTACAAATTATAATTTGTTTTCTCGCTGTTGGTACCACATGCATTTTTAACTAATTGATATAGGTCTACAGAGCATGCAACCTAATACAGATAGTCTTATCTCTAAGTGTTATATCTGAATCGTAAAAAAGTGGCTGCAGATGACACGTCAAATGCAGCCACTTTTATGTTACTCACACGTGTTTAATCGCGTGTTGCCAATCGTTTTGACTCTGCGGTTTTCTCCACACCTCTACTTAATCAGTCCGCTGTTCCTTAGAAGCAGCTCAATATCAGTGCCCTTGACAGCCTTGAGAGCTACCTTTAAGAGCATCTTCTCCTTGAACGAGAGTGGCGCCTTATCAAGCGTTTTCTTGTCCAGAGCATAGTAGGTTGCCCTTAGAAGCTCTCTGATGTCGTACTGAGAACCCCAAACCTCTGGTACGCCTCTATCAACATCCATCAACGTGTAGACAGACTCCATACCAGTGCGGATTGAGTACTCCGTAGTAAAGATGGTGTCACGAGGAGTCTCGGCAAACTGTCCAATAAAGGCAAAGTTAACGGAACCCTCAGGAACAACCAGAGGCCTGTCCTCAGCCTTTCTTGGCTGGAAGAATGCGTTGATGTAAGGCATGAAGCACGTAGTGGTGTTGCAGCGGTTCTTGGCCCAGTCCTCAATCTTCTTGGTTGGAACACCAATGTGATAGAGCCACTCCTGGCACACTTCCTCGCCGGTGCAGTTACGCATAGCCTTCTTAACAAAGTTACCAGGCTTGTTGGTGCTCAGTGCATAGACCCAGATAAGTACGGTGTCCTTGTCCTGTGCTCTGAACTGTGGCTGACGGTTGATGGTCCACGAGAGGTACCAGTTATCGGTACTATCCTTGACGGTTACAATACCGCCGGTTGTGACCTTACCTTCTCTTGGATCTCTCTTGCAGACGCCAATAATCTTCTTGATAATCTCTTCGTCTTTTGTCTGGATAGTAGCGCTCATCCAGTTAGTTGCCTCAAAGTCGCTGCAGAAATTATCGGGATTGCCGTACTCGCCATGCTTGGCCTGAGCGGCAATGTTCTTCCACAGATCCCAGGACTCTCCTACGCCATTTCTGACGTTGCTAATGTCAGGAGCAGTATTTTGATCGCCGTAGCAAGAGGTATCGGTGCAGCAGCCATTGGTGATAAACACCAAATCGTCTTCGGTTAGATCAATGGTTTGCTGTGAGCCGTTCTTCTCGTAAACAATCTGAGTAGCTACCTTTTTACCATTGGTGTCGTTGATGATGACGTTCTTGACGTCCATACCGTAGTCAACGCTTACGCCGTGATTCTCAAGATACCTAACCAGTGGCAAAATCATGCTCTCATACTGGTTGTACTTGGTAAAACGCAGCGCAGTAAAGTCAGGCAGACCGTCAATATGGTGACAGAATCTGCAAAGATAGCGCTTCATCTCAAGAGCGGAGGACCATCTTTGGAACGCAAACATGGTCTGCCAATAAAGCCAGAAGTTAGTGTTCCAGAAAGAATCAGGAAGTACGTCGCTAATCTTCTTGCCCTCAAGGTCTTTCTCAGGTGTCATAAACAGCTTGGCAAGTGCAAGTGAAGACTCTTTATCAAGCTTAAACTGCTTGTTTGTGTGAGCGTCTTTGCCACACTTCTCGGAAGCCCTGCAGAGCGAGTAGTTAGGATCGTGCTTGTTGAGCCAATAATACTCATCAAGTACCGAGACGCCAGGTGTTTCAATGGATGGGACGTCTCTGAACATATCCCACATGCACTCAAAGTGGTTGTCCATCTCGCGGCCACCACGCATATAGAAACCCTTGCTAATATCTTTTCGACCATCACAACTTCCGCCTGCAAGCTCAAGCTTCTCGAGCAGGTGAATTCTTGTACCTTTTACCTGGCCATCGCGGACAAGATAAAACGCAGCAGCTAGACCTGCAAGTCCTGTTCCAATGATATAGGCTGATTTTTTGTCGGCATCTTTGGGCTTTTCTGGCTTAGCGAACGATTCATACGTTCCAGCAGAGTAATACATAACTTCCTCCTTAGTATTCCGCATCAATTACCTGCGGAAATTAGTAAGTCGCCCTTACCTTGCGTCCACTATAAACTTATAAACTGCTAAAGAAAATGCACAAAAAGAACGATTGGACATATAGGTTATTTTTTGTCGCAATCTACCTGCTAAATTGTTTCAAAAATAGCAATTAATTTGGCTTTTTTCGCAGGTAGCGATGTGCTTAACTTGTATCAGTTAGATAAAGCTAACTTTATTCTTTCATAGTATGAAGGGGGTCTTAGTATGGAAGCTGGTCACGAGTTTTTACTCCGCATGGGCAAGACAAGACTGCGCCCCGGAGGTATTGAAGCAACCAATTGGCTACTTAATTCCGTAGAGATTACGCCAGAAACTCAGATTCTTGAGGTGGCTTGCAATATTGGAACTACTACGGTTGAGCTGGTAAAACGTTTCCACTGCCATGTAACCGCAATTGACCTTAATGCAGATGTGCTCCCTAAAACAAAAGAAAATATTGCGAGAAACAATATCGAGGAGTACGTAACAGTGGAACAAGGAGACGCTACAAACCTCTCCTACCCCGATAATAGCTTTGATGTTGTAATCAACGAAGCAATGCTCACTATGCTCTCTGATCAGCAGAAAGAGGCGGCCGTAAAAGAGTACGCACGCGTACTCAAGCCAGGTGGTGTGCTGCTTACCCATGACGTTCTTCTGCTCAAAGAAGACGATGAGCTGGTCCACGAACTCTCAAGAACCATTAACGTCAACGTAAAGCCTCTGACCCTTGCAGGTTGGAAGAAGCTCTTTGAGTCAGCAGGTTTCTGCCCAGAAACTAAGAACGGCAAGATGACGCTCATGAATCCGGCGGGGCTTATTGCGGACGAAGGCGCTGATGGTGCTCTAAGGGTTATTAGAAACGGCCTTAGGCCCGAGAACACCAAAATGTTTACCAGCATGTTTACGTTCTTCAACGATCATGCTGACGACCTCAACTACATTGCTGTAGTAAGCAGAAAGCCAAGATAGCCGCCGTTTCAAATAAACGTCGTTCCAAGCAAGGCACCGTTTCAAGATTGGCGCGCGGTCGCTCAAAACAGACATCAATCGAGCCAGACTCAGGCTCGATAGCAAAAAGGAAGCTGGCAGAAATACCAGCTTCCTTCTCTTTTATTGCGTGTTATGAGCGGAGTTTACTTGGCCTTTGCGCAGGCAGCCATAGCAACAGAGCCAATGTAGTTGACTGGGTTGGTAAAGTTTGGCTGGAACAGAAGGTCAACAGCTGCAAGGTTGTCGATAGTCATACCAGCGGCAATTGCAACAGAAACAACGTTTGCTGCCTGAGCAACATCGTCATGTGTCGAGAAGAACTGTGCGCCCTTGATAAGGCGAGTCTCTGGATCCCAGACTAGCGTTGCGGTAACTGGCTCGGTGGTCAGCATAAACTCAGGACGGTAGTTCTCGGTGATGGAGACAGAATCGTACTCATAGCCACGAACCTTGCCGCCCTCAACGGTGAGGCCTGCTGCAGCCATGGAGTAGTTGTAGAGCTGAACTGCGCTGGAAGCCTGAGTACCTGCGTATGCAGCAGTTGGCTCAAGCATATTAGGACCAACGTGCAGTCCCTGGCGTACAGCGTTTGTTGCCAGAGGAATGTAGTCCTCTTTACCAGTGACGTTGAAAATGATGGAAGCAGAGTCGCCAGCTGCAAAGACGCCAGGCTCGCTGGTGCGCATGTACTCATCAACCTTGATGGCGCCGTTAGGAAGCATATCAAGCTGGCCGTCAAAGAGGTCAGTACGAGGCAGGAAGCCAATGCCCAGAATTGCGTAATCTGCGGTGTAGGAGCCCTTATCGGTAACAACGGTGACGGAATCGCCATTGTCCTCAAAGCTCATGACCTTCTCGCCAAGTGCGAGGGTGACGCCGTGCTCTTTGTAAGCAGCCTCAACCTGATCGGTGATTGCCTTGTCAAAGTTCTTTGCAAGAACGCGAGGAAGCATGTCGATGAGGGTAACAGCCTTCTGACGCTCGGAGAGCTGCTCTGCAAGCTCGGCACCAATGTAGCCAGCGCCGATGACAATAGCGGACTTGGACTCTGCCATGGTGTCGTGAATGCGACGGCCATCAGCCCAGTTCTTGCACTGAAGAACGCGAGGTCCGTCGATGCCAGGCAGTGGAGGGACAATTGGCTTAGAACCGGTGGTGACTACGAGGTAGTCAAAGTCGTCCTCAAAAGTCTCGCCAGTCTTGAGATCCTCCCAAGCAACGTGCTTGGTCTTAACATCTGCGGAAGTGACGTTGGTGGTCATGTGAACGTGAGCGCCAGCCTCTGCAAGGGCTTCTGGAGAGCTGTAGAACATCTTGTTAGGATCGCTTACGTGGTCACCTACCCAAAGAGCAATGCCGCAAGACAAGAAGGAAACCGTGTCATTGCGCTCAAAGACGTGGACCTCCCAATCTGGGTGTGCACCCAGGATTGAAGAAGTGGCAAAAACGCCTGCGTGGGTACAACCGATAACTGCAACTTTAGCCATAGAAACCCCTCTTTTAAATGCTACTAATGACTAACATTAATTGTTACTTTGACAGTGGCATTATGCCACATTCTGTTATCGAGAAGAGCGTCATTCTTGAACGTTCTTTAATAAATCGAATATTTGGAGTTCGTGAAGCAATTTGTTTATAAAAAAGGTGTCTATCAGGATTTGATAGACACCTTGACCTTACAATTCCTTGTATATTTCTTTTCCAATGCGATTTACCACACCTACAACAAGAGCATTTCCCATACAGAATGCACGATTATTGTCGCTCATTCCCGTATTAGTCCAGCCTTTAGGAAAACCCTGTAGCTGATCAAGCTCATCTGGAACAAGTCTGCGATACCTCTCGCCTACTTTAATGATGTGTTTAAAGCGAGAAGGGCTTGCTCCTCCCTCTCCTGTAAGAATTGTTCTTGATGGGTTAGTGAGAAGATCTGGGAATGCCATAGAGCCTTCAGAGTAAAAATAGGTTTGACCTGTGTACTTATTGACACGCTCTTCTCGTTTTGACCCTTTAAGGTATTCCCAGCGAGAAAGCTGTGAATTGTCAATAAAGTAGTTCTCTGGAACTTCATTCTCTGGAGAAAGAACATCTCCCAGTGTTTTAAATTGGCCCTTATAAACTTCTTCAACTTTGCAGGTGATAACACGGTTATCTACCATTACGCCAGCGTCTAAAAATGGAGATGTTTTAGACCGCTCAGAATTAAAGTCTTTTGTAGCAACAAACGGATCTTTTGGAATATCAACATAAGAGATATTGCCCACAGGATTAAAAGGAAATGCTCGGGACATAATTCCTGAAGTTAAGCGTTCTGAAAGCTCCCAGTTAGCATTTCTACGAGCGAGAATATATACACGTTTTCTTCTTTGGGAAAAGCCGTATGCCGCACTATTAACCACACGCCATTCAACGCAATATCCAAGGCTACGCAAGGCAGCTAAGAATAATTGCAAAATCTCTACCACGCTGAGATGCTGGGCTTTTAAGGAGACGATCAACGTTCTCTAAAAGACACCACTCTGCATTCTCAGGAGACTTATCTAATTGAATTTTTAAGAATTTATAAATGTCCCACCATAGAACACCCTTTTTTCCTTCAATGCCTCCCGACTGAGATAAGGGTTTAGCTACAGAGTAATCCTGACAAGGGAATCCTCCTACGACCATATCGACCGAAGGAATATTGCGTAGACCCTGGTCATACTCATTAAGAACTTTATTAATGTCCTCATTTACGACTGAATCATTACCAAAATGAGTTCTATAACAATTTGCGGCAAACTGTCTTGTAGGAGATCCTGGCGGTTCCCACTGATTTGCCCATATAGTTTTAAACGTTCCCGCTTTTGGCAGGTTATTAGCTTTATTAGAAGGGTCTTTATAACCCTCTAAGCCAAGTCTAAATCCACCGACTCCTGCAAAGAGCTCGGCTACAGTAACTGCTTTGGCCACGTTTCTCCTATCGCTGCTGTGGACCAATTTTGTGTTTACTATACTAACCGATCAACCGGACAAAAAGTCAGTCTAATTCAGATAACCAAGAAGATCAACTTAATCTTTAAGAGATAACCCTTCAGATATTTCTTCTGCAAGATAAGAACTATTCAACCAAAAACACTTTTTAACCTCTGGTTTTCCATATGGTTGAGGTTTTGTATCAAGCTTGTTTCTGGCATGAGGTCTTACATGACAACATTTATTTTCAGACGCCTTGACACTTATATCAGCTCGTCCAGCTTTAATATTCTTTTGCATCTGAAGGTAACATTGTTCCGCAAACAGTAAATCAGAGTCAGGCATTTGCCAGAGCAAAATATTTGAGAGAACAAAATCACCCGCTAAGTTTTCTCTATAAATTACAAATAAATATTTACATAAAAGGTCGTGATATAAATCAGATTCTTCAAATGGTTCCTCAGCAACTTTAAAGTAATCAAAGACTTTAAAGCTTACAGATTCTTTTGGTACTCCATTTGATTTAAGCCTCATCGTTTTAGGCTTTATACCAGCCTTTTCAAACTCTTCAATTTTCTGGTCTTCAGCAATGCCTAAAATATGTTTAGTGATACGTGCACATTTATCTTTCGATTTACTTATATTAAATTCAGTTGCAAGCTGATCTTCAGTCTTTCCAAAATATGGTTTGAACCTTTTATACAAAAGTTCAATAAGCGATAGTTTTTGCTCAGATTCGTTCCTTTTAATCTGAGATGCACCGTTACCTAGCATCTGTTTTTCTATGGTGGTCATATAAGATGCTTTAAATGCCCAGGCACGAGGCTTAGCTGGAACATTTGAATAAGGCTGTGTTGTTCTAATTGAGCTATTGGCAGCTTTTGTACACGCTTCTAGATATAGAGTATCGGAGCCAGAAATATCCTCAGCATGACCAGACTGAATCTTGGTAACAACCGTTTCCCAGTCTTGTTTGATTTGAGCATAATCCTCAATTGGAATATTCCATTTGTTTGCCAAAATTACCTTGTAATCAATAGGATTGGCACCTTTTTCATATTTATAAGCCATCAATAAAATATTTGAAGACTTCCCTAGAAAATGACTATCTTCAAATGTCTCATTAACTACTTTGTTGTAGTCAATCATGGTGATGACAAGGCGTTCTTTAGCTACCAAATCACCTTTTTTATTCTCTTTCATGGGAGTTGTTTTTAATTCAAGTCCCACTTCAGCAAAATCAGGATTTGAATCACTGTTGATTGGATACTTAAAATAAAGTTCTTCTACTGCATTTCCAAAGGCACCGCGACGTTTTTTATGGTCAGCAAGAACTTGAACGTCGGTAACTTCACGAAGTGAATGCCCAACAAGCTTAGAAGCATATTCAATAATGGATTGCTCTGAAGAATTGTCGTATTCTTTTATACCCATACTCTTCCTAATGAACGATGTTTAAACCCTTTAGAATTACCAAACTTCGATGGCAAGATTAGCGAGTTTCTCAGATCGTTCCTCAACAGATTTATTAGAGAAGCCATTCTTTTCATATTGATTAACAAAGTCTTCAACAAGCATAAACGTCCTCATAGGTGAGCTGTTAGTAGAGTTGTTTGAGCCTTGTCTATATACTTTAATTTTTTCTGAAAGAGTATTTTTTCCAGCAGCTGAATTATCGTCATCATAAAGAAGAAGCATATTTCCAATAGACGGTATGACCATTTCACTGAATTCGCTATAGTCATCTTCTGAAATATTAAAATCAAGTTCAGAAAACCAATTATTCCAAGCAGACTCGTCTTGAGGAATAATGTGTTCAACTGTTAATTTTGAGCTGACATCAACTTTATTTCTATTTCCATTTTGCTCTCTGAGGTAATTCTCAATACCTACAAGATAATATTTTGCTTGTTTCATATCTTTTATCGAGAGATTTTGGAAAGCACTCTTAAACTGAGCATCATTAGCAATTTCAATTTTTTTAGAATCTATAAAAGTCGTCAATACAGGAATAGATTCATTGTTTTTAATTTTTTTAATACATTCGGCGAAAATTGCATCAAGCCTGTTGTTAGACTTTTCGCACACTTGCATTCTTGTTATTAATGAACATAAAGACTTACCGAATTCAATAATTGACGCAGCATTTGTCTTTGCATCAAAGTGCAATAAAACAGCAAATAAAGGTAGGTATGCTTGTTCTTGATTTAAAGTGGCTAAATCAGCCAACACCATGTCATCTAAGCTTTTAATCCCTGTACTTCTACTAGTAATTTTTCCATATATCTCTGCCGCATTAACTTGATTTTGATAAAAATTATCAAAATCAATAGTGGCAGATTCGCTAAATTCATTTTTAT
Organism: Lancefieldella parvula; assembly: GCA_023300185.1. Taxonomy (GTDB): domain Bacteria; phylum Actinomycetota; class Coriobacteriia; order Coriobacteriales; family Atopobiaceae; genus Lancefieldella. The sequence goes on along the minus strand of CP097092.1, from coordinate 870,725 downwards.
ACTCATCTGGAAGTCTTCTTTTTTGAACACGCTTTCCATTAAGATAGAACATATAGCAAGTGAAAAATTTGACAAGATTATCTTGATCTAGAGGTGAGATTAGACTGTTCCATTTGTTTAGTGCATTTTTATTATTACACCAACTTAAAAAAATATTTTTTATACGATCAGCTGCAGTTAAATCATTACCTTTGCCATTTAAAGAGTCAAAAACTTGAAAAGCGTTCATTGCTGTATTGCATTCAATAACCACAAATTTTAACTGGCTAGTAAACATTTGAAAGAAAGCTCTATAGAATTCATAGGGCTCTACTTTATATTCAATGCAATATTCGTCACAGAGTTCTTTAATAGAAAGCTTCAGATAATCAAATGCTTTGATTAATCGTTTTGCACCTCTATATTTCATTTGTCCTGATATTTTACTGATACCTAAAACTTTGTCACTCATATATACGCGCGCAGTATTGCCATTTAAAAATAATCTTGGCGCACTTTTGCCATCGCTGGTCATTTCCGATCCGTACAAACAACTTGCAAGATTACGAAGATAACCTTGAATAATATTTTTCTGCTCTTTCAAAACGACTGTTTGTGAAGCTAAATCCATTGCAGCTCTCATAAGTAGAGAAATAGTTGTCAGTCGCTGCTGACCATCAACGACGTGTCTAATATTGTCCGAAGAAATTTTGTAGTCTTCTAAAACTATATCCATGCCACTAGATGACTCACTATCAAAACTAGTAGTAACAATAGCACCTAGGAAATGTTCTTCATTAGAGTTGTTAATCATTAAATTTTTAATATCATCAAAAAGGGTTGAAATCTCAGCTTCTGTCCAGGAATAATCCCTTTGATAGTCTGGAATAGCCAGATAGTAACTAGAAAAAATCTCTTGAATCTTTTTAAAATCCATTGAAAATCCTTTCATTGATGATAAAAGCAATTATATTAAATTTATTTCAATTTACATATATCTTTTCAATATAAACAGCAGCAATAGAGCCAGGTCCTGGAAGCATCGCCGGACGGCCATGCAGTTCTCAACCAAAAGAATGTAAAGACGACAGGCTATTAGTGAAAAGGTTCAGACGCCTCCCAGCACATAGCTAGGAGGCGTTTTAAGGAAAGGACTAGAGGGGTTTCTCGCCAATTAGGCAAGCATCTGAGCAAGGTCCTCGGAAGCATCGCCGATTGGGCCAATACCGTAGTTCTCAACAAGAATGTTAAGGACGTTAGGGCTGACAAATGCAGGAAGGGTTGGTCCAAGCTTGATGTTCTTGATGCCAAGGTGAAGCAGGGTCAGAAGGACGCAAACTGCCTTCTGCTCGTACCAAGACAGGACAAAGCTCAGTGGCAGGTCGTTAACGCCGCAGTCAAATGCATTTGCAAGAGCGGTTGCAATCTGAACAGCGCCGTAAGCGTCGTTGCACTGACCAACGTCAAGAATACGAGGGATGCCACCAATGGTGCCCAGGTCAAGGTCGTTGAAGCGGAACTTACCGCAAGCAACGGTGAGGACAACAGAGTCTGCAGGAGTCTGCTCAACAAACTCGGTGTAGTAGTTACGACCAGGGCGAGCGCCGTCGCAGCCGCCAACAACAAAGAAGTGCTTGATAGCGCCCTGCTTAACAGCATCGATGATCTTATCGGCAATGCCAAGAACAGCACCGTGGCTAAAGCCGGTGGTTACCTTGTGGCCACCGTTGATACCGGTGAGCTCCTGAGCCTCAGCGTATCCGCCAAGCTCCTGAGCCTGCTTGATAACAGCGCTGAAGTCCTTCTTGCCGTTAGCGTCCTCGTCAATGTGGACGAGCTCTGGGAAGGCAACAAGCTCGGTAGTGTAGACGCGGTCCTTGTAGCTAGGACGAGGTGGCATGAGGCAGTTAGTGGTGAAGACAACAGGAGCTGGAATGTCCTTGAACTCCTTCTGCTGGTTCTGCCATGCGGTACCAAAGTTGCCCTTGAGCTGTGGATACTTCTTGAGCTCTGGATAACCGTGAGCTGGGAGCATCTCGCCGTGGGTGTAAACGTTAACGCCGGTGCCCTCGGTCTGCTCAAGGATCATCTTGAGGTCAAGAAGGTCGTGACCAGAAACAACAATGAATGGACCTGGCTCAATAGTCAGAGGAACCTCAGTTGGAACTGGGGTGCCATAAGCGCCGGTATTTGCGCTGTCGAGAAGAGCCATGCACTTGAGGTTGACCTCGCCTACCTCAAGGGTAAGAGGCAGCAAAACGTCAACGGAGGACTCGGTAGCAAGAGCAGCAAGTGCCTTTACAAAGAAAGCGTCAACTGCGTCGTCAGTCTTGCCAAGAACGCGAGCGTGATAAGCATAAGCAGCCATACCGCGAATACCAAAGAGAATGAGGGACTTGAGGGACCTAATGTCCTCGTTGTCGGACCAAACGCCGCCAAGTGGAAGATCCTCAACAGGCTCTACGCCAGCCTCTGCAGCTAGACGGTTCTTCTCGTCACGAACCTGAGCGGTAATTGCGTCAACAGCGCCCTTGTCAAAGTTGACGTTGGTGATGCAGGTAAACAGGCCGTCGACAATCAGCTGGTCTGCGCGGTTAGAACGCTTGCCAGCAGCAAGCTCGGTGCGAGAAAGGCCAACCAGAGCGCCGGTGAGCTCGTCCTGAGCAAATGCAACGTCAAAAGGCTTGCCACAAACGCCAGCAGCGCCGGTACATGCAGTACAAGCAGCGGTCTGCTCGCACTGGAAACAGAACATCTTGTTATCCACTATTTTTCCTCTCCATAAAACCATATAGCGAGAAGAGATTTGCTCTTCTGGGTTTCATGATTACAGGAATGTGGAATAAGGTATGTTGTAATTACAACAAAACGATTTCTATCTATGAAATTTTTGGAGCGTTGATGAACGTACAAGATATTAAGCCTTCGTTTTTGCTCAACACAGTGGTGTTTAAAGGAGTAAAGCCAGAGCAGCTTGAAGCTTTGCTGAAGCATCTACGTGCGACGGTGCGTACCTATGAGCCTGGAGAGATTATTCTATGCGCTGGCGATAAAGCTCATCAGTTTGGCATTGTTGTCTCTGGCGCTATTCATGTTGAGGGATCAGATGCTCAGGGCAACATCTCTGTGATGGGAGCTTTCCATACAGGAGAAACCTTTGGAGAGGCATATGCAGCTCTTGGAAACGTACCACTCTTGACCTCGGTAGTTGCTACCGAGAAATCGGAAATTCTGCTGCTTGACCTGCGACAGATTACTACCAGAACGTGTGATATCTGCGGTGGCGTGGATATTATCACCAGAAACCTTATGGCTTCTATTGCGCAGAAAAACATCATGCTGAGCCGTCGTATTCAAGATGCTGCTCCAAAAGTATTCGTGGCAAATTGATGGCGTACCTGAATACACGCTCACAAGCTGCGGGTTCATCGGAGTTTGATATCCCCTACAATCGCCAACAGCTTGCCGATTATCTTGGTGTAGATAGAAGCGCCTTAAGCGCGGTAATATCTTCTTTGAGTAAAGAAGGTGTCTTTGAAGTAAAGCGAAGTCACTTCAAACTTTTATAACAGCAATTCAGCCTTAGGAGGCTTTTATGGCAGAGATTTATTTAGCAGGTGGATGTTTCTGGGGTCTTGAAGAGTACTTCTCCAGAATTAAGGGCGTTACTGCAACTACGGTTGGCTATGCAAACGGAAAGACCTTGGATACCAACTATCAGGAGGTCAAAGGCAACAGATCACGCAGAAACAGTGCATGTCACTTACGATGAGACCGTTGTAAGCCTCTATGACATTCTCCGCTACTACTTTAGGGTTATTGATCCCCTCTCAGTCAATAAGCAAGGCAACGACGTTGGTAGACAGTATCGCACAGGTATCTATTACACAAACGACGCGGATTTGCCTGTTATTGAACGCATTATGTCTGAACAGGAGTCTCTGTTTGGTCAGAAGCTTGCCGTTGAGGTTGAGCCGCTGGATAACTACGTACTTGCTGAAGAATATCATCAGGACTACCTGAAGAAGAACCCAGGTGGTTATTGCCACATCAATGTTGATGACGCATATAAGCCGCTTGCGTAAAAGCTAGTTATATATTTACATTTACAAAAAAAGAGTTTACTAAAGCAAGACGTTACTTAGAGACTAAAAGAAAAGACAGTTTTTAAGAGACATCTTCAAGCGGTGACAAAAAATAACGACCATATAAGAGTAGAAATACTCCTGTTTGGTCGTTTTCTTATACTCAAGAGACAAAAAAGTATGTGAGATTATTTGCTTTCTTGTTCTACAGACAAAATGAAGTCAGCCATAGCCATGGACGTGTTTACAAAAAGTCTAGCGTGATGCTCTTTAATAGGTATCCTATTTGCACCAACCCCATGGGCATCACTATCCTTATTTCTCATTTCTGCTATTGAAGATATAATGCTATTAAATCCAGAAAGTAGAGTATTAATCCTTCTATCGGTGTTAGCATCCGTATGCATGTTATAGAGGTTTCTAACTTGTCTATACAGTTTTTCAATGGAATCACTATCCGAGGGCTTCTCATTTTTCTTTTCAATTACATAACAAAACGTTTCTTCTAATAAGGTTCTTGATTTTGTTATTGCGCTATCAAAATTATTTTGTTCGATATCTCTCATGGCTCGCGAAGAGATACTTTTGATATATTCTCTATCTATAGTTTTTATTGCTGGAACATCTATTTCGACTTTATTACTAATTGGATGAATCACATAGTTATTTCCGACAATAACGAGTTCATTTCCACCAAATAATAGTAGACCATTTATTTTATCGATAACTGTGGATACGATTACTTTATGTGCATCATTTATCTCATTCGCGCTATGTCCGTTCAATGTTTTTGAAAATTGGCTTAATGAAAACAGATGAGCTAATAGACTAGAACACTTATTATTTTTAATACAATATTCAAGTAAATTATCTAGGTATTGCCACCTGCTTAATGCTCCCCCATTCCAAGAATATGTTGTAGGAAGACCGAATAAAGTAGACAGAGCACACAAATCTGATCCGGATAGATAAGGCATTGATATTTTTATAGTTGTACAATCGTCGAGTACATAATCACCATATTTAGTGTCACCATCAAGAATAGCGATAATTTCTTTGTTCCTTAATAAAGAAAAAAGGTTATTCATTATGTACTGACCCTCCTTATTAAGCAGCTGCTTTGTAACGAGTATATACATACTCATAAATCTGCTGACGATACATAGAAACACTAACCTCATCGTAACATTCCGGCAATTCTGCCCAAAGGGTATCACGAATAAGATTATCAATAGCTGCTTTTGTTTCCCGCTTATCTGTCCAATGGTCAAATTCAGCAATTTTCATTTTTATTTTCTGTAGTAGTGATGTTGCAACTTCTTTAAGTTTCTTGATGTCCGTTTTGCTCAAATCATCACGGAACAACATATCATAAAGAGAAAGTTCTTCATCACTTGCAAAACCTTCACGGACATAGCGTTGTTCTTCTTGGCTCATTTGATTAGCCAAATCCATCAATTCCATGAATGTCTTTTCAATTGTGGCTCTATCCTGCTCGCTATTATAATCATCAATGATTTGCTGATAGCGTTCGTAGTAGTTAATTCGATTAGGATTAACAAAAAGCAAACTATCAAGTTTCTGCTGGATTACTTCCTCTAAATCCTTTAGAATAAGATTCTTTTTCTTAACCTTTGCGAACTCTCCGCGAAGAAGGTCAAAGTCAATCGAACTGATGTCAAATCTGCGTGGTTCTTCACGCTCCATAGTTAGCGTATGATGAATCTCAACATATGCGCTGATAATTTCATTAACCTCAATCATAAGGTCAGTGGTATTGATGTGCTTACGCTTTTTCTGTAATTCAGCATAGATGGCAGCAATAGCTTCATACTGCTTACGAGTGTGGCTAGTGATATCATCTCTGTCAGTATATTTCATAAGGCGATTCAATTCAGATGCATATGTAGTATATGTTTTTTTATCCTCAATCGAACCACATACTGCATCAGCTGCTTCCTGTAGGTAAGACAGTTTCATGAAGTCATGGGCATTGATAAGCATTTCCAAATCAAAATTATTCTCACTCAAGAATGCATTTGCCTTACCTATAGTTTCAATAATACGAGCAATCAGTTCATCTTTATCTACTGTAGGGTCTGAACCGGCGGTACCACCTAAATTAACAGTATAATCCGCAAGAGCTTTTCTCAAAGCCTTTACGATTCCAATATAATCTATAATCAAACCATTGCTTTTGCCTTCGCTTACACGGTTAGCACGTGCTATGGTTTGCATAAGCGTATGAGCCTTTAAAGGCTTATCAAGATATAGGCATGAAAGACATTTTACATCAAAGCCGGTTAGCCACATTGCACATACAAATACAACACGGAGCGGATTTTTTGAATCCTTAAATTCTTTATCTAGGTCACGCTTTTCCATCTTAGTACGGTGAGTCTTTATGTCCAAATTCCACTTTTTGAACGTTTGGATTTCATTCTGTTCCTGACTGATTACAACAGCCATTTCAGTTTCTTCCATCCATTTGATTTTTCTTTCAAGTTCAAAAGTCTCTTGTTGACTAACATCTTTTAAACTTGCTTTTAAGGTTTTGATTTCTGCTTTCCAATATTGTTGAACATAATTATACATACGGACGCAGGTAACTTTATTTAAGCAAACAAACATAGCTTTTCCGCTTGTCCACAAATCAGAGTAGTGACTCACAAAGTCACGAGCAATAGATTTCAATCTAGGTTCGGATGTGAGTAGATGTATCTCTTTTGCGAATTCAGCTTCAAGCTTATCCTGTTGGTCAAAATCAAGGTCAGCATTTTCGATAGCATCAAGAATTTGGTTCGTGATTTCAGGATTGTGTAAATCAACAATCTTTTCTCCACGGTTCTCATAGTAAAGCGGTACAGTTGCACCATCTTCAACGGCTCTCTTGAAGTCATATACTGATACATAGCCACCAAAAGTACGAGCAGTGATATTGTCACTTGAAAGTAATGGCGTACCTGTAAATCCAATACGTGCAGCAGTAGGCAACAACTTCATCATATTGTCAGCGAAAATCCCATACTGGCTACGATGTGCTTCGTCCGACATAATAATGATGTCATGATTAGGACATATAGGTTTTTCATTCGGTTTGTTAAACTTTTGTATCAAAGTGAAGATAAAGCTTGGATTTCCTTGTAGTTTCTTAACGAGGTCATCTCCACTTGTAGCAATAAATTGAGAAGCCTTTATATTCTTACCAAGAAGTCCACAATTCTCAAAAATATCACTGATCTGCGTATTAAGTTCATCCCGGTCTGTAAGGATAACGAAGGTTGGTGTTCCTTCCATTTTTCTTTGTACCTTTTTTGCAAAGAATAGCATTGAATAACTTTTGCCAGAACCTTGTGTATGCCAGAACACACCAAGCTTACCATCATTAAGCTTTCTTGCTGCATAAGCTTCCATAGCTTCGTTTACACCAAGATACTGGTGGTTACGAGCAAGTATTTTTGCGGTATGACCATCAGAATGGTCAAATAAGATAAAGTTCTCAAATAAATCAAGGAAGTTCTCTTTCTTGCAGATACCACGAAGCATTGTTTCAAGAGCAACACTTCCTTGGTCTTCTTCGGCAAGACGTTTCCATTCATGGAAGAACTCAAACTTACTGCCAAGCGTGCCGACTTTAGCCTCTGTTCCATTAGAAAGCATAATGAACGCATTGTAATAGAACAAATGAGGAATGGTATCTTGATAATCAGTGTAGTTATCATCATAGGCATTTTGAACATCTACAGTATTCTTTTTAAGTTCTACAAAGAGAAGTGGAATACCATTTACGAAGCCAACAATGTCAGTTCTTCTACGGTATAAATCTCCATAAATCTTAAGTTCCTTTATGGCAAGGAAATAGTTGTTATCAGGTTTCTGAAAGTCAATCACTGCAGCCTTTTTTGTTTCAGTCTGTCCATTTGGCTTTTTAACTGTAACCGGAATACCATCACGAATTAAAAAATATTTTTCTTCGTTTACCTGTAGCAGTGAAGAAGTAGACAATCTCTTTTCTAAAACCTGCAGTGCCTCAATGATCTGATTTTCATTTATCCACGGATTGAACTTTTTTAGTGCCTTTTTAAAATAGCAAGTAAGCAGAATATCTTTATAACTTTCTCGACCGAAAGTACCATTCTTACCTAGCACTTCTGTATTATAGGCAAATTGAACATCCCAGCCTAATTCATCACGCAGTAAATTACCGGCACTTTCCTGAACAAGGATATTCTCTGAATAATCATAGCTCATTATTTGGCACTTCCTTCTTAATAAGAATCCATCATTTCTTCCATAGAGTCAGCTAGTATCTCTAAATCCAATTCTGGCATTTGATAAATAAAATCTAAAATTTTGAATACATAAACAGTTTGTTCTCTTAGTAATTGTAAATCAATCACTTCGTTTTCAAATTTTTCTATGTAAAAATGACCTTGTTTGTTCTTTGAAAGCGGATATCTCGCAAAAGTCATATCATCGGTTTTTTCATAAATATTAGATATAAACTTCTCTACAACTTTAATTCCTTCAAACATTTGAGAAGTAGTTATGTTTTTATTCGTCTGCTTATATTTAATGATTAAATTTCGCGCAGTACTGCAGAGTGCTTTTAAATCATGACCCCCTTCAGATACACCACGATTCTTTTTTAATACCACACTTAATGCGACATTAATTGCTTTTAAGTAAACCTCAATACCGTGAACAATATTAAACATGATAGGGAATATCCACGAATCTGCTTTCTTATCGCTATTATCTACTAAGCATTGTTGTAATAAATTATAAGCCGTGGAGAAAAAAGCTTCCCCTATGATGACAAATTGACTTCTTGTTGTGCGTGCAAATCCCGTTCTCCAGTTTAAATATGAAGTCTTGTTAATATCCTCATTATACCGAAAAATAGAATTTAGCTTCTTTCCCATGGAAGGAATTTTGCTAGTATCGAAATCTTCAAAAATAATATTTTTCAATTCCATTTTCATACTTCGATTTCTCCACTCATAAGTTTTGGCAATAAGTGGTCACGAGCCTGAATTAATTTATAACATTTTTCTCTCAACTTTTGAATTTGAGAGAAAAATGGCGAAATCAATCTATCAAATTCATCTGCAACATCTTGTGACGGAATTAAAATAGATTCTGCCTTTAGATACTTAAAATGACGAGCATAGTGATAGTTGGATAGATCTACAGCAATCAAAGACAAATATAATAATGACTGTGGCATATTAGTTCTATCGCTAATAATCAACTGTGTTCCATCTGCTCCTTTTGCAAAAGGGAACTGAATGTACTTCAGAATTCTTGTATGATCACCAAAAACAATTACTGGTGTTCCTATATTTACCAATGCCTCACTATCATTTGTATAACCAGCGATAAAATCACGACTCTGATCAATAATAGGAATTGAACCTTCTAATAGGTAATCTGCAGTTTTAATTTGTTTTGTACGAGAAACCTTACCTATAACGTTTCCAATCAGTTCTTTGTTCCACCCCTCAGGCACACCGTCAACAATCTCTACATCTTCATATCCCGGAAAACACAAATCTACAAACCATTCCTTATAAAGTCGCTGTGCTGCTTCTTCAAGGAGTTTTATTTGTTTTTTGTTATTCTCAATAAGGTCATCATAATTACCGAGTATTGATGCAATTTTTCTTTGAATAGAAATGTCAGGAAAAGATATCTCCAAACCATGTAACATTCCAATTTTCAAAAATTTTGTTGTAGACCCAGCAGACATTGTTTTTAATAATTTCAGTTCTTTGTTCATTGCATATGCCAAATATCTAACATCAAGTTTTTCTTTATCGGCACTCTCAATTATATATGTACGCTGATAAGCATTGAACTGTCCTTTATAATATTTTGCTGTATAATTTCCGCTTGCATTGTTACCTGCTAGTAATACAGCTTCCGTATCATATGCCCAAGTATTGATTCGAAGTGTTGTTGGATCGCAAGTAAAAAAAGGGTATATACCATTTAGAACCGCAGCATTAGAATCTAACTTGCCAGTCCTTATTACAGTAATTTGTTTCAAATTGCTTTTTCCATATTTCATAATCCCATCTCCTTCATGTTCTGTGAGATGGTATCCATCAAGTCATTCGATTCAGCCTGTAATGACAATAATTCTCGATGAATTTCCGCCATACGTTCTTTAAAGTCCACACCATCATCTTTAATGGGTGCAACACCTACATATGCTCCTGGAGTAAGTGACCAGTCTTTTTCTTCAATCTCAGTAATTGATGCCACCTTACAAAGACCAAGGACATCGACATAGACGCCGTCACCAAATTTTTCGTAGAGCCAGTTTGCCTCCTTTGCTATTGTGAGCATATCGGTAAGGTCCGCAAGTTTTACATCATAGGCTTCTTGAGTCTTTTTCTTTTCACGCTTTTCAGCTGATTCAACTGCTTTCTTTGCTTCTGTGCGAAGGGCTTTTGCCTTCTCCGATAATTCATGTACCTGTTCTTCAAAAGCTTTATCACTACCTAGGGCAGAGCGATATTCATTAAGAAGAGCAGAGTATTTATTGATCTCTCCACGATAAAGCCACACAATAGCATTCATGTTTTTAAGCTGCCATTCAGACCATTCGTTAAGCGTTCGGTCAACCACAGTGTAGTAGTTGCGAGCATCAATAAACAACACTTTATCTTTAATAGCTTCGCATTTACCTTTATCAAAGAACCACAAAGAACAAGGCAAGGATTTTGTATAGAAGAAGTTGTTACCAACACTAATCATCGCATCTACATGGCCAGTCTTTACAAGACTTTCACGAATATCCCTATCTTTTCCTTGACTATCAGTTGCGGAAGATGCCATAACGAAACCGGCACGACCTGTTTCATTAAGATAACTGTAGAAGTACGAAATCCAAAGATAGTTACCATTTCCCACTTCTTTATTTTTGTTAATGCTTGGCATACCAAAAGGCAAACGCTTTGCACTTTCACAGGATTCGGCTTTTACTTTATCTACATTGAAAGGTGGATTTGCCATTACATAATCGCAACAACCATCAAGATTGTGCGCATCGTGATAAAAGCTATTTGCTTCGTCACCAGATTTAATAACACCCGTAAGTCCATGAACCGCCATATTCATAAGACAAAGCTGGGCGTTATATTCAACCTTTTCCTGACCATAAAAAGTCATAGTACTATTAGCATTCATTCCTGCAGCATTTACAAAATCCCCGGATTGAATGAACATACCGCCAGAGCCACAGGCAGGATCGAGTAAAACCCCACTTTTAGGTTCGATAATATTAACAATCATCTTTACAAGAGACTTAGGTGTGAAGAAAACACCATCATCTGATGCAATATTTTTGGCAAATTTATTTAAGAAGTACTCGTAGATTCTTCCGATAATATCTCCACCGATTTCATCAAGCGCAGAGTTATTAAATATACGAAGAAGCTTTGATAAGATTTCATCCGAGAAATCGGTATAGCTTTTAGGAAGCACACCAACTAACTGTTCGCTCTGATCTTCGATGAGCTGCATTGCATTGTTAACCACTTCTCCTAAACTATTCATGCTATAACCGTCTTTGTTAACAAGTCCAGCAGAAGAAATATCTTCGGGAAGATTTAACAAATAATCATACTGTGCTTCTTTAGGAAGATATAACGCACTTTTAGCCGCGAAGTCACTTGCTTCAACAGGTATAACTCGACCATCACGAGATGGACGTCCTTTTAAGATTTCTGATTCAACCATCTTGTATCTGCTATAGGCGTAGCGTAGGAAAATAAGTCCAAGCACAGGCATACAATATTGATTTGATGTTAGCTTAGAACCTGCACGTAATACATCCGCAGATTCCCATAATTCTGATTCAAGTTTTCTTATATTAATCATTTCAATTATCCCTCCACCTTAAAGTTAAGTCATATCTCTTCAACATCCATATAGTCCATATCCTTCTTAAAGTAGAACTCTTTTATATACTTTATTGCAGTTAGGTTAGGCTTTACTTTACATCAGATTCACAATGTGCAGGTGGAAGAAATCTTGCTAAATGAACTACAACAAATCACCGTATATGCTCGTGAACATGAAGATCAATTCATCGAACTTGAAACCAAGTAGAGCAGAAAAGGCCCTAATCGTCATCTTCGTGATAGCCACAATAAACTGGTATATCCAAATAGCAGATTTTAAAGCTTGATACCATTGTCCAGAAGCTTTATGAAGATAATCTTGATGGTATAAATTCTTCTGATGAGCGTTTTATAAGAATGTCAGTAACAGATGACACCGCACAGAAACTGTTAAAACACAGGTTGATATTAAGGCAGTCAAAGAATTAAATGACATAACATATATTGTCATAAGTTATTTCGATTATTTCAGAGATTAAAAATCCCTAATTGAAGCCATCTGAAGCGATTTTCTTAATGTTTCATATTTTTATGCTTCCCAGAGGAAGCGCTTCATATCAACCTTGCCGTTGTCTAGAAATCGCACACCTTCAGCTTCAAGAAGCTCTCGTTGAGCATCAGGTCCACCAAAGGCAAAGCCTGGAGCAAGTGAACCATCTTTAAAGACTACTCGGTGACACGGTACACCGCCCGCAACGCCAGGACTTTGATGCATAGCAAATCCCACATAGCGAGCCTTTCTTGGCTCCCCTATCATGCGAGCTATCTGCCCATACGTGCTAACTCTGCCCTCTGGAATTTGCTTGACCACTGAAAACGCACGCTGAAAGAAGTTGTCCATGTCTCGCCCACTCTATCTTCACGGTTACCGGGAATTGCTTGCTCATTTTATGTTGGAATGCTATCGTATCAAAAGCAAACGGGTGGTGGCGCAGCTTGGTAGCGCACTTGACTGGGGGTCAAGGGGTCGCTGGTTCAAATCCAGTCCACCCGACCAGAATTTCTCGCCAGGAATATTCCTGGCTTTTTTATTATCTAAACAGTGCGAGAAACCCCGTGTACAAGTGGCAAATCAAGCCGCAAAAAACGGACGGCCGCTGTAAACAACCAACCGTCCATCTGATATCTGAGACTTCCTAGGCGTTAGTACCCTCAAACTGACTCTCGTAGAGCTTGGCGTAGAAACCGCCTTGGGCCAAAAGCTCATCGTGAGTACCTCGCTCAAGAATTGAGCCGTCCTTGAGGACAAGAATGCAATCGGCTCCCTGGATGGTAGAGAGTCTGTGGGCTACAACCAGCGAAGTTCTGCCGTTCATGATGGTGTCAAATGCCTTCTGTACCAGCTGCTCTGTTCGCGTATCAATGCTTGACGTTGCCTCGTCCAGAAGCAGAATAGGTGGATTAGCTAGCATAACGCGGGCAATGCACAGAAGTTGCTGCTGACCCTGGGACAAGGATCCGCCAGACTCTCCCACCATGGTGTCGTAACCCTGAGGAAGCTGCTGGATAAACTCGTGCGCCTGAGCTTTCTGAGCTGCAGCAATAATCTCTTCATCGGTTGCGTCTGGCTTTGCATAGCGGATGTTCTCTTTGATGGTTCCCTTAAAGAGCCAGGTATCCTGTAGCACCATGCCAAACTGCTCCCTAAGCGATGCACGGGTGAGCTTTTGCGTGTTATGGCCGTCTACATTAATTGCGCCAGAATCAATGCTATAGAATCTGAGTAGCAGGTTAATAAGGGTGGTCTTGCCGCAGCCAGTTGGGCCAACAAGAGCAATCTTCTGGCCAGGCTCTGCCCTGAATGAGATATGCCTGAGCAGCGGATGCTGAGCATCATAGGAGAACGCTACGTCATCAAATTCAATAGAGCCTTGTGGGTCCTGGATGACTTCAGCGTCGGCTGGATCGGGCTTGATTTCTTTTGCGTCGAGAAGATCAAAGACTCGACGAGCACTTGCGAAAGCGGTCTGAACCTGCGTAACAACTGCAGAAATAGCATTAAAAGGCTTCATGTACTGGTTTGCGTACGAGAGGAAGCTCTGTACATGACCGATGGTAAGCGGAGAAGGAACTCCCGTTAGAACGCAAATACAACCAAGAGCAGCCACCAGAGCGTAAATGAAGTTATTTACCAGACGCGTGGAGGGGTTAGAAAGAGATGAGGCAAATTGTGCACGCTCTCCTACTACACGGAGTTTCTCGTTAATAGCTTCAAACTGCTCAATAATGGCATCCTTGTGGGCAAATGCGGTGATAAGCTCCTGGTTGGAGACCATCTCTTCTGCGTATCCGCCAAGCTGGCCCTGGTAGCCCTGCTGCTTGCCAAAAGAAGAGCTTGCGTACTTGGTAATGGCGGATGCAACAATAATTGAGAGCGGAGTAGCCAGAGCAACTACAAGGCCCATAGGAACCGACATATAGAACATAAAGCACAAGGTTCCAGTAATGGTCACCACGCCCGTGAGGAACTGCGTGAGGCCCTGCTGGAGGCCATCACCAAGCTGATCAACATCGTTAACTACCCTAGAGAGCAAATCTCCCTGGGAATGCGTGTCAATGTACGAGAGCGGTAGGTTTGCAACCTTAGCATGAGCTGCGTCTCTAAGGTCACGTGTAACCAGGTAGGTGAGCTTATTGGTAGACCAAGAAGCTAAGCCACTGCGTTGCACTTGCAAGCAAAACTACCAGTGAGAGCTGAGCGAGCGTTGGCAAAAGTGCTGCCTCGGCGCCCTGGACCAGCCTGATGAGCTGGTCGATGGCGCTGCCCACAATAATAGGTACCCATAGTTGCAGAAGTACGGTTGCAATTGAAGAGGCTGCCGCAAGAACCAGAAAACCTCCGTGAGGAGAAATACATGCAGCTAGTCGGCGTGTAACTTCCGCCGCGGACATGGAGATTGCGTCCGCCGAGCCGCTCTTGCCATGCTCAGGTGCGCTTGATGCAATAGCGGAGGTGCTTCCGCCAGAATACATATCGGCCATTACTCCACCTCCTCAGGACGAAGCTGTGAGAGACAAATCTCTTTATACAGCGGACATGTGGCGAGAAGTTCTTTGTGTGTTCCCAGCCCCACTTGTTTGCCATGGTCAAGAACAAGAATCTTGTCTGCCTGCATTACCGCTGCTACACGTTGCGAAATAATGATGCTTGTAGTGGTGGCACTGAGCTTACGAAGCGCCGCGCGGAGGTGCGCGTCCGTAGCAAAATCAAGTGCGGAAGCAGCGTCGTCCAAGATGACAATGCGCGGACTTCCTACCAGGGCACGAGCGATGGTCAAGCGCTGACGCTGACCACCCGAGAAGTTCTTGCCGCCACGCTCGACAATGCTATCAAGCTGATCGCTTTTCTCGCGCACAAAGTCTGCTGCTTGAGCAACCTCAAGAGCTGCCCAGAGTTCCTCATCAGTGGCGTTTGGGTTCTTCCAGCAGAGATTGGTACGGATAGTGCCGCTGACCAGGGAAGTGTGCTGTGGAACGTAGCCAATAAGGGCACGAAGCTGCTCAAAGGTATAGGATTTGACGTCGTGACCAAAGACGCTTACAGAGCCGGTTTGAGTGTCAAAGAGTCGCGGGATGAGGGCAGCAAAACTGGACTTACCGGAGCCCGTACCACCGATAATTCCCAACGTCTGGCCAGCCTGAAGCGAGAGGTTAATGTTAGAAAGAGCAGGCTCTCCTCCACCGTCGTAGACAAGCGAGGCATCCTTGAATGCTACAGCAGTTCCGGCAAAGTCAGATTCAGTGAGGTTGAGATGCTTGTTTCCCTTATCAGAGAGCGCTGGTTTGGTGTTAAGAACCTCCATCACACGAGTGGCAGAAGCAGCTCCACGCGTGATGATAATGACCAGGTTAGCAACGTAGCCAATAGCCAAGAGCGCACTGGTCATATAGCTGACAAGAGCCACCACGGTTCCTTGAGATAGCGTTCCGGCGGTAATCTGAGGAGCTGCCAGCCAGAGCGTTACGGCAATTCCCAGGTACATGACAAGGAAGGTTGCAGGATTTAGCAATGCCGAATAATTTGCAGCATCAGTGGCCGTTTTTGTCTGAGCCAAAACCGCCTCGGAGAACTGTTCCTTCTCCTCTGCCTCATGCCTAAAGGCTCTAATCACACGAATACCAGAAAGCATTTGTCGCATATATAAAGAAACAGTATCAAGGCGTTTCTGCAGTTCAGCAAAAAGCGCGATAGATTTACGTGCTACAAAAAAGAAAATAGCTGCAACCAGTACGGTTGCCAGCAAAAAGACCATACCAAGCTTAGCGTCAAGCACAAGAGTTGCAATAATGGAACCCGCAGCAAGAATTGGCCATCTGACCAGCTGACGAATACCCAGAGCAACGGTCACCTGCACCTGGTTAACGTCGTTGATCAGCCTTGTTACCAGCGTGTCTGTTCCAAGCGCAGAAATATCAGCACTTGAGAGCTCTTGAATCTTCTTGAAAAGCTCATTGCGCAGGTCAGTTCCTGTGCGCTGAGACACAATGGAAGCAATTTTCTGACAGACAAGCGTAAAACTAAAGCCAACAATAGCAATAACTACCAGCAAAACTCCGTAGCGAATAATGTCGTACATGTTTGCCCCGTGAATACCCAGGTCAATCATGCGTGCAATAATCAACGGCGTAAGCAGGTCACCAATGACCTCAACTGCTTTGCAGAGCAAGGCAACAAAACTCTTACGACCATACTTTGGCCACACAAACCTAGAGAGTAACTCTCCCATTTACGCTTCACCAAGTTTCTCTGCTAGCGTTAACCACTCGTCTTCCAACTCCATCAGCGCAGCCTCTGCGTCATTAAGCTGCTGCTGCAACTCCATCAAACGCTGGGCGTCGGTAGCATCAGCGGAGCTCATCTGCTCCCTAATCTGCTCAGGCAGCTCCTGAGCCTTGCTCCATACGACGCTCAATCGAGTCAAAGCGCTTCTTGAGCTCGCGGCGCTCAGCGTTGCTCAGTACCGAGCTCTCCTGGCGAGAAGACCCGTCTACCTGCGGCTCATTTGCACCTGAGGCTCCGCGTGCACCCGACAACTCCTCCGCTCTTCTCGCCGTTTGCTTTGCTGCATCAACCAGCTTGAGGTACTCGTCTACGCCGCCGGGGACGTGACGAATGTGGCCGTCTATGAGGGCATACTGGTCGTCGGTAACGCGCTCAATCAAGAAGCGGTCATGGCTGACTACCAGAAGGGTTCCAGGCCACGAGTCCAGAAGGTCTTCCAGGACAGCAAGCATATCCGTGTCCAGATCGTTGCCTGGCTCGTCTAGTACCAGCACGTTTGGCTCTTCCAGAAGGACGCACAGGAGCGCCAGGCGTCTACGCTGGCCTCCGGAGAGGTCTTGCAAGCGATTAGTGAACTCTCGGCGATCAAAGCCCAAGCTTTCAAGCAACTGTGTAGGGCTTTGCATTTTGCCGTTTACTAGGTAACTTGTCTTGTACTGGCCAAGCAGTTCAAGAACAGTCCACGTCTCTTTTGTAGCAAACGTATCAATCTGCTGAGAAAGCCAACCAAATTTGACAGACTTTCCTACCTTCACCAGACCAGACGTTGGCTGTAGTTGCTGCGTCATCAGTTCAAGAAGCGTAGATTTACCAGCGCCATTCTCGCCCAGAATGCCATAACGGTCACCAGGGCCAATAAGCCATTCAACATGCTTGATGACATCCACATGGGAGTTTGAAGCGTCTACCTGCGTATTTGGATCTGCTTCCGTTGTCTGCTCAGCATTCTTGTAGGCAAACGAGACGTCATGCATCTCAATAACTTGCTTGCCTAGCCTAGAGACTGCCATGCGTTTGAGCTCAAGCGTGTTTCTAAGCGGAGGATCTTCGGCCAGAAGCTCCATGGCAGCATCAATTCTAAACTTAGGCTTTGACGTGCGTGCCTTTGCGCCATGAGCAAGCCAGTTGAGCTCTTTTCTCAGCGTATTCTGACGGCGCTCTTCCATCACCGCTGCCTGTCTATCACGTTCAACTCGAGCTTGAATGTAGGCAGAATAGCCGCCGTCAAACGGGTCAATTACGCCGTCATGGACTTCCCACATGTGGTCACAGACCTCGTCCAAAAACCAACGGTCGTGGGTGACCAGAATGAGCGACGCCATTTCCTTCTGACCAGCGATTCTTTAGGTGATTGGCAAGCCACTGAATAGCGTGAAGATCCAGGTGGTTGGTTGGCTCGTCAATAAGCATTAAGTCCCAGGTGCCTACCAGCAGTCGAGCCAAGTCGCAGCGTCTACGCTGACCTCCAGAAAGCTCTCCTACCAGGCCATTCCAGTCCAAGTCACCAATGAGCTCATCAATAATCTTACGAACGCGAGCATCAGATGCCCACTCGTACTCTGGCGTATCGCCTACAACAGCGCTGCAAACCGTCTGTGTATCAGAAAGTGAATCACTTTGGCCCATATAGCCTACTTGGATGCCACTTCTCCAGATTACGTTGCCAGAATCAGGCTCAATTCTTTTGGCGATAAGATCTAAGAGAGTTGATTTGCCGTCACCGTTTTTACCGACAACGCCAATACGGTCACCCTCATTAACACCAATGGTTTGGTTGGTAAGAACCTTCTTACCAGGCCATTCCATAGAAATTTGTTCGCAACCTACCAGAATTCCCACTAGTTATCACCTAAAAAAGAACGAAGTAACGCAATTTCTTCTCCCCAACCAGAAAGCTCAGAATGAGGAGTTTCCAAAATCATGGGAAGCGTATTGATACGCGGATTAGTCACTACAGCTCGGAAGGTATCTAGACCAATGAAGCCTTTGCCAATCTGTTCATGTCTATCTTTATGAGCTCCAAGAGGATTCTTAGAGTCATTAAGGTGTAAGGCCTTTAGCTTTTCTAAGCCAACTATCTGGTCAAATGTATCTAGAACCTCATCAAGATTTTCTACAATCTCATAGCCGCCATCATGAACATGACAGGTATCAAGGCACACGCCCATAAGCTCGGGGTGGTTTACCTTATCTAGAATTGCAGCAATTTCTTCAAACGTTTTGCCAACTTCAGTGCCCTTACCTGCCATAGTTTCAAGAAGTACGGTAGTGTGCTGGCCTTCAAACAGGCAATCGTTAAGCGCGTCTGAAATCTGCTCAATTGCCACGTCAGAGCCTTGACCCACATGGCTACCGGGATGAAAGTTGTAATAATTACCTAGGTAGATACTCCATACGCTCAAGATCTTCTGTGAGCGCTCGACGAGCAAAATCTCTGGTTTCCTCTTTAGCCGAACATAGATTCATGGTGTAAGGAGCGTGTGCAACCAAAGGTCCAAAGTGATTGACCTCAAGAAGCTTCCGGAGCTTTGCAACATCAGCCTCATCTAGAGCTTTAGCGTTGCCACCACGAGGATTTCTAGTAAAGAAAGCAAAGGTAGTTGCCCCAATAGAAAGAGCATCTTTACCCATTGCCTCCCAGCCCTTACCTGCCGAGAGATGGCATCCAATAAATAGTTCTTCTGGCTGCACGCTATGCACGCTCCTCAAGCATTTTGGCCACACGATTCAAAAGCTCTGAAGCTACGTCTGCTAGCGGCAAAGTCTCAAGCTGTTCTACACCTTGAGGAGTCACAAAAGCCACACGGTCTGTATCTGAACCAAAGGTTGAATCTGGTCTAGAAACATCATTTGCCACAATCATGGAGCAACCTTTACGCTCAAGTTTAGCTTGAGCATGCTCCAAGACGTTATTTGTCTCGGCTGCAAAACCTACGACAACCTGTTCTTTCTTTGCCTTAGACAGGCTGGCGAGAATATCAGTGGTCTCTTTAAGGTCAATAGACTCAAGATACTCTAATGATTTCTTGAGCTTATGATCTGCTGGATGAGCTGGAGTGTAGTCGGCAACAGCTGCCGTCAAAATAGCAGCGTCAACATTGTCAAAAACGTCTACGCACGCCTTGTACATATCTTCAGCAGATACCACTCTTTGAATAGTGACGCCTTGAGGAGCCTCCAAGTGAGTGGGGCCAGAGATAAGGGTGACGTCTGCTCCACGACAAGCAGCAACTTTAGCTACGGTATAGCCAAGTTTTCCTGTTGAACAGTTGGCAATAAAGCGAACTGGATCGATCTTCTCGTGAGTTGGTCCTGCGGTAATAAGAATCTTTTTACCTGCAAGATCTTGCGTAACTGGCGCGCTATCTCTACCGGAAAGAACCTTTAGTACAGCGTCAACAATCTGCTGTACCGGAGCAAGCTTTCCGTCTCCGGTATAACCGCAGGCAAGACGGCCTGACTCAGGCATAACCATCTGGATGCCGCGCTGACGCAGCAGTGCCACGTTTGCCTGAGTGGCTGGATTATCCCACATGTGCGTATTCATAGCGGGAGCCACAAGAACTGGCGTATGAGCAGCTAAAAGCGTTACACTTGCGGCATTGTCAGCAATACCATGAGCCATTTTAGCCATAATATTGGCGGTGGCCGGTACAACTACCATGCAATCTGCCCAGTCAGCAAGATCTACGTGGGCAACGGAAGACTCCACATTGTTGTAGAGCGAAAGCACCACCTCATGATGCGTTAAGTGCCTCAAAGGTAGTCTTTCCAACAAACTGAGTTGCATCTTCTGTCATAACAACTCGAACGTCGCAGCCCGCTTTCTGAAGGCCTCTGAGCACTTCACAGGCTTTATATGCAGCAATGCCTCCGCATACCACAAGGCATACAGAGGGCTGAGCGGTTTTATCCAACATGGCGAGAAATTCCTTTATTCTTCAAACGCTGTAGAAGTAATAAGCATCCTGTGGCAATAAGGGCATTCGGCAATCTCAGAGCTGTGCTGAAGATCATGGAATGAACTTGGTTGCAGCTTGACGCGGCAAACGCTTGGAACATTACCTACAAGGTGCTCAACTGCCAGGCCCTTAAAACGTTTACGTGCAGCTTCATAACGCTCAAGCGTGTTCGCAGAAATCTGAGCTGCAAGTTCTTCTCGAGACTTAGAGAGCTCTACAATCTCTGCACGAAGTGCTGCAGAATCAATCTCAAGAGACTGAGAAAGGCTCTCACGTTCTTTCATAAGCTTTACCTGCAAGTCTTGAGCTGTCTGGTAAGCCTTCTTGCACTTTTCAAGCTCTTCTGCCTTTGCTGCAAGCTTAAAATCGCACTTCTCGATATTCTTTGCCAAAGAAGAAAGCTGCTGGTCAAAGTCTCTAAGAGCACGATGATTGGTTGCAGTTTCTACAGCAGCAGAGACCTCTTCTGTCTTTTGGACATAGTGGGCGCGCTGCTCATTGAGGTCAGAAATATCAATTTCTACGTCTTTTTTTACGCCAAGTACCTGCTTGAGCTGAGAAGCAATCTTTTTCTCTGCAAGTTGAGCGTTTTTAATCTTTTGAACCTGGGGCATTGAGGCCAAGTTGGATGCGAGTTTTAGCAGCTGCAAATCAATATCCTGGAGCTGCATCAGATTTACAGACTCACTCATAGGGCCTCCTCATATACGGTTACTCATCTAGTCTACCGTAAATAAGGACGTATCGGACGCAGAACATAACTAATGCAGAGATTAGTATGTGAAAAATTTATCCAACAATCTGCAGCAACGTTGCACAGAAGGCATCGAGGTCAGCCTCAGAAACGCGCTCGTCAAAGGTAATGCGCAGGCTGCCCAGAGCCTCGTTTCTAGAGATTCCCATAGCCGAGAGAACATGACTTGCGTCAAGAGAACCTGAAGAGCACGCAGAGCCAGCCGAGACTTCAAAACCTGCCTGGTCAAGCTTTAAGATAAGCGTCTCTGAGTCCATTGAAGGAACCATAATGCTGACCGTACCAGGCATGTGATCTTTGCCCGCGTAAGCCTCTGTAGTTGGCTTAATCTTGGGAGAAGCACAAAGAGTCTCATACACCTTATTAGCGCGCGCAGAAACGCTCTCCTGCGTTTGCGTAAGGTTCTCCAGGCACCACGCAGCAGCGGCGGCAAAAGCGAGGGCGCTCCGAACGTCCTGCGTTCCATGACGCCTGCCAGCCTCTTGTCCCCCGCCGTAACTCTGTGCTTTAAACGGAACCTTGGAGCGCATAAGCACTGCAGCAATACCAAGAGGTCCACCAATTTTATGGGCAGCAATGGTCAGGGCGTCTACGTCTGCTACCTCAAGAGGAATGCGACCAAACGCCTGAACCGCGTCAGTGTGGAAAAGCGCACCCACCTTATGAGCAGCGCGCGCAAGATCTAACAACTGGCTGAATAACACCCGTCTCATTATTGGCATACATAACGGAAACAAGGGCTACCGACTGGTCCAAAAGACCCTCAAGGGCAGAAGCCTCAATCTTTCCCTGACGGTTAGGCTGAGCAATTCTAACCTCAAAGCCCTTCTCGCGAAGAACCGGCGCAAGATCCAAAATAGAATCATGTTCAATTGCCGAGAAAACCACCGTGTTGCGCTTGTGATCCTTGTTACGAATACCTTCTGCCATACCAAGAACTGAGAGGTTATTGCCCTCGGTACCGCCAGAGCAAAAGACCACGTCAGGAGCCCTAAACTTACCACCCACCGCATGCGCGATAACGCCACGAGCACCATCAAGCTCTCGCGCTGCTTGACGACCAAGCGAGTGCAAAGAGTTTGGGTTCACCCCAGCAATGGGTGAAGCCTCATAGGTTTTCTCGGCATCTAGCGCCTCTGGGCGCATTGGTGCTGAAGCTGCATAGTCTAGGTAAACGTAATCCATAATGTGTTTCTGTTGATTCAATCTTGGATGATCTGGCGTAACTAATGCTTGAGAGCGTAGTTTAGCCCTGAACGGTAAGAGCAGACTCGCCAGCAGATGCGGATAGCCTCGATGGTTGCAGCCGCGGTCTTCCTGGCCAAACACAGCGCTACCTGCAACAAGCATATCAGCGCCAGCAGCTACAACATCAGCTGCGTTAGCTGCACTAATACCACCATCAACCTCAATCAGAGGGTTAACGTTGTGCTTACGGCAGAGCTCTTTGAGTGCCTTGAGCTTCTCGATTGAGTGAGGAATAAACTTCTGACCACCAAAACCAGGGTTAACCGTCATGATAAGCACCAGGTCAAGGTCTTCAATAAGATCCTCAAGAACGCTTACGGGAGTGCCTGGGCAAAGAGAAATGCCAGCCTTAGCACCAGAGTCCTTAATAAGGTGAACAAGACGATGAGCGTGAACCTCAGCCTCGTAGTGGAAGGTAACAACGTCAGCGCCACGGTCCAGGAACAGAGGTGCAATCTCAGCTGGATTGGTAACCATCAGATGGACATCAATAGGCAGCTCAGAAGACTTCTTGCAGTACGAGAAAATATCTGGTCCAAAAGAGATATTAGGAACAAAGTGACCATCCATCACGTCGTAATGGATGTAGTCAGCGTTTGCAATTGAATCAAGCTCACTCTTAAGCTTGGAGAAATCTGCAGACAGAACAGATGGTGCTACCAGGACGTTATTCATTAAACTCTCCTATCGAGTCATTCCATAAAATTCTTCATTAGGAAGGCGGTTAGTAAGGCGAGAAGTAATGTCTTCTGGCGTAGCGCCTTCGTAAAGTACAGCGTGAACAGCTGAAGTGATAGGCATCTCAACGTCCATCTGCTGACCAAGCTCATAAAGACCAATGACGGCCTGAGCACCCTCAACAACCATACCGGTTTCTTCCTGGTATGACTGAAGCGTCTTGCCCTTAACCAGGGCTTCTCCAAACGTTCTATTTCTAGAATGCTCAGAGGTGCAGGTAGCCACCAAGTCACCCATACCAGCAAGACCCATACAGGTAAGCGGGTCTCCGCCAATGGCGCATACCACGCGGCCAAGTTCTGCCAAGCCGCGGGTCATTAGGGCCGCAAGGGCGTTATCGCCATTACCAAGGCCAACAGCAATACCACAGGCAATAGCTACAACGTTTTTAGCGGCAGCACACGCCTCAACGCCACGCACGTCAGAGCTAATGTAGGTTCTGAAGTATGGACGAGAAAGCAGTGCCTGGAAGCGCTTAGCAACCTCGGCATCTTCAGACGCTACAACTGCTGCAGAGATTCCCTGTTTAATGACCTCTTCTGCATGGTTTGGACCAGAAAGCACAGCAATTCTTGCAGGATTTCCAAGCTCGTCAGCAGCTACCTCATGCATAAGCTTGTGAGAACCTGCTTCCATACCCTTGGAGAGAATCAAAACATCAACCTCAGGGTCAAGATACGGTGCGCAAGCAGCAGCAAACAGAACGTAAAAACGCAGAAGGAGCCGCCATAACAACAGCATCTACACCGGTGAGAGCCTCAGCTTCACTAGTGGTAGACACAATATTGTGTGGCAGCTCAGAATCAGAAAGATGTCTGCAGTTGACGTGCTCTTTATTGATGGATTCGGTAACATCGGCCTCTCTAGACCAGATAATTACCTCATCAGAAGTTGAAGCAAGAAGTGTTGAAAGTGCGGTACCCCATGATCCCGAACCAATAACAGCAACTTTTTTCATGATTACTTGTCCTTTTTCTTATCGCCGAAAGAGAATTTAGACTCGCTACCAGCATTAAGACGATTGATATTCTCGCGATGTGCCCAAATAACTGCAGCTGCTACAACAAATACAGGAATGGTTGCCACGGGATCCATACCAAATAGCAGGCAGAATAGTGGAATGGCAACCGCTGCGCCAATGGAGCCAAGCGATACGTACTTAGTTGGTACGGCAAGCGTAATAAACACCGCAAGAGCTACGAGATGCAGCAAGCGGATTTACTGCAAGGCCACCGCCAAATCCAACAGCAATTCCTTTACCGCCATGGAAATGAAGCCAAGGCGAGAAAATATGACCAAGAACACAGCAGGCATACACAAAAGAAATGATGAGCTCAGCCTCTGCGTGATCATTTCCCGAGACCAGAGGAGTAAATCCTTGGGCTCCCAAGAACCAACGAACCAGCATGACGCTGACAATGCCCTTACCTGCATCGCAAAGAAGCGTAAGAATACCTGCGGCTTTACCAGCATTTCTAGCAACATTGGTAGTGCCAATGTTTCCTGATCCAAGCTTGCGGATGTCTTCATGAGCCATAACGCTTGCAATAATCAGGCCAAATGGAATGCCACCAAGGCCAAATGCAATTAGTCCAAAAATCAGAGCAACAACAATTCCAGACATTAGTTAGATTCGACCTTCTTACGGAACTTCAAACGAATAGGTGTACCAATCAGAGAGAACTTCTCGCGAAGCCTGTTCTCAATAAAGCGCTCGTAGTTGTCATCAACAAGGTCTGGAGCGTTGCACCAGAACGAGATAACAGGAGGCTTAGAGCCCGTCTGAGTAGCGTACTGAATCTTAAGACGGCGGCCGCGGTCAGAAACCGTGTGTCCGCCTTCTCTAATCTGGGCGAGAAGCTCGTTGAGCTCGGAAGTCTTAAGCTGAAGTGCGCGGGATTCTGCAGCTGAAAGAGCAGCGGCAAGTACTTTATCAATAGCGCGGCCAGTAAGTGCAGAAACGTTGATAGAAGCAATCCATGGAGCAAAGGCAAGGCGCTTTGCTCCAGAAGCCGCTACCTCATCGCGCTTTGCCTCAGAATCAATAAGATCCCACTTGTTAAGCAGGAGCACCAGAGCGCATCCACGCTCTACGGCCATGTTTGCAAGCTTCTGGTCCTGCTCGGTTACGCCAACAGAGGCGTCAACAACAAGAAGACAGACGTCTGCGCGGTCCATTGCCTGCAGACCTCTGACCAGACTGTAGTACTCAACGTCCTCGTGTACCTGGCTCTTTTTGCGAATACCAGCGGTATCAACAAGACGAATGGGAGTTCCCTTCCATTCAATCATGGTGTCAATAGCGTCACGCGTAGTACCAGCAACATCAGAAACAATAGAGCGTTTCTTGTTAGCCAGGCGGTTTGCCAGCGAAGACTTGCCCACGTTTGGACGACCAATGATTGCAAGGTTAAGGATGCCATCATCCTCTGGCTCTTCATCAGCCTCAGGGAAAGCGTTTACAATGTCATCCAGCAAGTCACCAGTACCGTGACCGTGTGAAGCAGACAGAGGCAGAGGTTCTCCGCAACCAAGTGCGTAGAAGTCCCAAAGACCGTCCTGCTCAGTTGCAGGGTTATCTTTCTTGTTGACAACCAAGAACACGGGCTTGGTGCTCTTGCGAACAATGCGAGCTACCTCTTCGTCTTCATCGGTAACGCCGGTAGAGCCGTCTACCACAAAGACGATAACGTCTGCCTCTTCGCATGCAAGAAGGGCCTGCTCACGGATGTGTGGAGCAAAGCGATCCTGCGACTTAATTGACTCAATGCCGCCGGTATCAATAAGCTTAAACTCACGACCGTTCCAGTCAGCATCGTGATATGAGCGGTCACGGGTTACTCCCCTGGACTCGTGCACAATTGCATCGCGTTTCTCGGCAATTCTATTTACCAGCGTGGACTTACCAACATTTGGGCGTCCAACAATAGCAACAATGGGCTTAGCCATGTCTCACCTTTCATTCAGTTGGTTTAATAATACCAGCAATACGTGGCTAATCCCACTCTTTGAGCGCTTTAATACACGACTCAGCAATGTTTGTGGGACCAGGAATTGACATGATTACTTTTGCGCCACGAGCCTCTAGCTGCGCAGTTAAATCGGCCAGCGACATGCCATCAAGGGTGACCTTATCAAAGTTAAACATGACCTCAGGAAGTACTACCAGGACATCAGTTAAGTCCTCTGGCACCTGGGCGAGAAGATCAACGGCGCAGATAAGTCCTGTGACATTAACGTCTCCGCCAAAGAAATCATTACGCACAGCAAAAGTAGAAACGTTGCCATCAGCCGACCAGTCGTCACAGAAGGTCTGGATGGTTTGCTGAGCAGCTTCTCCTACAATCAGCAAAATCTTGCGAGAACGAGCAGAAAGATAGGTATCTGCCTCGTCAAGAGCGGTACGCATAGTGCTACAGACCTCTTCAGCCTCATCGAGGAAACTTCTGAGCATGCCAATGCCATCATAGAACTGCGGATAACCGTCATAGGTATACGCAGGTGGAATAGGTAGCTGAGCGTCTACGTAGAACTCGTCAGAGAGCTGGAAGCGCGTAATGCCCAAAGACGCACGCGCGCGCTCCTGGTAGGGTTCAACAATTTTGACTACAGAACGGGACAGCTCCACATCATCAGAATACGAATGCGTAAAGCGTTTGGAGTCTTTGGTATAGCCAAGCGGAACAATGGCCAAAGAGGTAATCTGCTGGTGAGCCTCCACCCAATCAAGCGTTTTATCAAGCTCTTCACCGTCATTGATGTTAGGACACAAAACAATCTGGCCGTGGATCTCAATGCCAGCATCCATGAGTTTCCCAAGAACTTCAATGCCTCTAGCAGCGCGAGCACCAATTAAATTGCGGCGCACGTCAGGTGAAATTGCATGGAGCGAGACGTTCATAGGCTCAAGCTTGTGAGAGATGATGCGCTCAACATCCTCATCAGTGAGGTTAGTGAGCGTAACAAAATTGCCCTGCAAGAAGCTCAGGCGATAATCGTCATCTCTGATTGAAAGAGAAGGGCGCATGTCTTCTGGCAGCATAGCCATAAAGCAGAACTGACACGCGTTTACGCAGGTCTTGATGCCGTCAAAGAGCACATCAACAAAGTCAACGCCCCAGTCTTCTCCAGATTCACGCTCAAGCACACACTCATAGAGCTCATCATCACCAGGAACAGAAACTTCCAGCTCACAGAGGGAGCCGTCAGCTTCCCAACGCCAATCAATCAGGTCTTTTGGCACTACACCATTGACCTTCTCGATAATCATGCCCGGCTCAAGGCCGGCCTTCCACGCAGGACTACCCTCTTCAACGGACTCGATCAGTGCGCCAAGTCCACCAGATTTTGTATTTCCGTAGTCTGCGCGCTGTTCCATATTAGGCGCCTACGATTTGTTCAATAGCTGATTTAACTGCATTGATATGAGCTTCCGGCGTAGAAGCGCCGGCGGTAATACCAATATGCTCAGCTCCCTCAAACCAAGAAGCCTGCAGCTCATCTGCGCCTTCAATGTGATAGGTTGCAGGGCAATAGAGCTTTGAAATCTCCGCTAAGCGAGTGGTATTTGCAGAAATCCTGCCGCCAATGATAATCATGACGTCAGACTCTTTTGCAAGCCTCATGCACGAGTCTTGATGGCCCGCAGTAGCCTCGCAGATAGTATTCATGACGCGAAGCTCGTCAACAAGCGGAAGCACCGCGTTAACTACTTCAGAGAGCTTAGCGGCGCTCATGGTGGTCTGAACTACCAGGCCAACCTTCTTTGCAGCTCTCATAGCGTCTGCCTGAGCGGCAACTTCTTCTACAGAGTCAATAGCCAAAGAGCCTGGTACGTGAGCAAGCGTTGCCTCAACTTCAGGGTGTCCAGACTCTCCCACCACGTATACGGCATAGCCTTGCTTGGCGAGAAGTTCTGCAGCTCCGTGGGCCTTCTTTACAAACGGACAGGTTGCGTCAAGTACGTCAACACAGCCGTCCTTTGCAATCTGCTCTTCTTGAGGAGTTACACCATGAGTACGCAATAAAAGCGCACTTCCTTTAGCCGCAGAGGCAGAATCAACAACCTCTACGCCCTGGTCTTTAAGAGACGTGACAACGCGAGGGTTATGGATAAGCGGACCAAGCGTGCGCACGGGCGCATGAGCATCTTTGACGGCCTGCTGGACCATCTGAAGAGCTCTTTCTACGCCGTAACAAGCACCTGCTTCATCGGCAATTTTGATAGTAGGCACGAACTAATTCCTTCCGGGATGCTCTTTGAGCATTGCATCTCTTAGTTCGTATACCCGCTCCATGGCCATCTTCTTCCATCTCTTTTGCCTGATCTTTACGCTTTGTAGAAGTCAGATCACTAAAAGAAACCTTCTGACCAGCGCGAAGATACACCTTTACAGGCTTAACCAGAGGAGAACCTTTTTTCTTAATATCAAGCGCACCAATAATTGCTAATGGCTGAACATCTACTTTGGCAAGCTGTGCAATAAGCGCAAAGCCGCCATGGGTTTCTCCACGTTCAGTGTTGCTTCTGACTCTGGTACCCTCAGGATAAATGAGAAGCATCTCTCCCCTAGAAAGTGCCGTGGTTGCACGACGAATTGCCTTCATATCGGCAGTTCCGCGATCTACTGGGATACCGCCCAGTCTAGAAAGCGCCCACTGAAGTGGCTTGAACTTGTTGAACTCACTCTTGTAAATGGTTCGAACGGGAATGCCATGAACAAGCAGGTGAACAACAGTAACAATGGGGTCCAAAAATGTTGGATGATTCATGATTAGAACGCGAGGGGTCTTATCGCCAACAAAGAGCTGGTCATTGTCCCAACGCCATCTAAACCAGATTTTTGTAATCAGTCCAAGCACACTGACTGCCAGCCATTTAAAGAACTTTGCTGGAGCTGGAAAATCAGCAAGCGCGGTATCGTAATAATCGTCAAACGAGTTTCCGCCAAAAGGACGCAAACGCTTAGATGCCGCTGCTATAGAAGACTTTTTCTCGGAGCGCTTAGGCTCTTCCGTGTGAGACTTCCCGTCATCAGAAGAGCTGCTCTCTGATCCATTGCCCTGGTGAGAAGCCCTGTGGTTGCGGGCATCTCTTTTGCCGAGTCCAGGATGCAGGGCAATAATAGCTGCAATAACCTCTTCAACAGAAAGTGCAGAAGAGTCAATGTGGTGGGCGTCTTCTGCAGCACGAAGTGGTGCTGCCTTACGCTCAGAATCAGCCTTATCGCGAGCCTTGATGTCTTCGAGGATCTTCTCCTCACTCTTGGCGTCTACCTTGGCATCGTTTCCGGTGGCTGCATCTCCACCCTGGCGCTGAACGGCACGGCGGTGAGCACGAGCAGCAGGATCTGCGGTCAAAAAAACCTTTACATCTGCCTCAGGGAATACCACGGTGCCAATGTCACGACCTTCTGCGACTACATCGCCATTCTCGCCAGCGCGACGCTGAAGCGTGACCATAGCCTCGCGAACCTCAGGGATGGCTGCAACAGCGCTAACGTTTCTATCTACCTCTGGGGTACGAATCTCTGTCGTAACGTTTGAGCCGTTTGCGTAGACGGTCTGACCGTTTGCGGAGTTGCCAAACGAGATACTAATGCTGCGGGCAACCTGAATGATTTTCTCGGTATCAGTCATATCGATGCCTTGATGCAGGCATTCTACGGTTACGGAGCGATACATTGCGCCCGTATCAAGAAAAATCAAATCCAGGCGATCAGAAAGGGCGCGAGCTACCGTAGACTTTCCGGAGCCTGCTGGGCCGTCAATAGCAACAATCATTACTTATCCCCCTTGGTGACACCCCAAATGTCACGAAAATCGTAAAAACTTGGCTCAGTGGAACGACGAATTACCTCTTCTGGATCAAGGTTAAATCCACCAAGTTTGAAATCAGAACTGCCTGTACTAGTAAAGAAGATTGAAGAGACATTTGCAAGATGTACATTCCAGCTTGAACTACCTGGGATGCCAAAAATCTCTGCCATCATCGAGCGCAGATAACCGCCGTGAGAAATACAAACAGTGCGTCCAGAAAGACTGGAGAGCTCGTTTAGGATGTTACGACACCTGCTTCTTACCTGCTCGTATGACTCCGCTTCTGGAGCAGGTATGGAGTGGCCGTTTTCATCTGAAGCCCAGGGAAACGTAAGGCCATAAGGCTTTAAAATCTCTTCTGCATCAGCAAAACGCTTGCTCTCCAAAATGCCAAAATCCATCTCTGCAAGGTCATCTTTTACCTCACAAGGAATACCAAGCTCGGTGGCGGCCATCTGAGCCATGTCTTTGCAGCGAGATAAAGGAGAAGTCCAAATTCTATCTGGATGAAATGCAACAAGTGCACGAACAGCGTGTTCTCGCTGTTCAATGCCATGCTCAGTGAGCTCAACGTCTCTTCTGCCGCTGAAAAAGCGCTGTGTATTAGCCACACTCTCTGGGTGGCGCATAAACAAAATGCGATGAACCTGAGCTGGAACTTCAAATGGCTGCATTATGTCTCCTCTCTGGCGTGCTTGAGCTGTTTGACGTGTACTTAGTAATTGTGCGACTAGTAGTTACTTGCTGGCATGTAAAGGCATGATGGGAGAAGCACCCGGCTCTCTACCAATAGTGCGCTCCAGAGCGGCAACTTCCTCTTCTGTAAGAAGTCTCCACTGTCCTTCTTTAACGCCTGTAAGGTGGAGTGGTCCAAACGTATCTCTGTGGAGCGCAAGCACCCGATGATGAATAGCCAGAAGCATCTTTTTGACCTGGTGCTTTCTGCCTTCTCTAATAGTTACGCTGACCAGGGAGTTTGGCTCTCCTCCACCGGTTTTTCCTAAACCCTGTGGGGCGAGAAGTGCCTTCATCTTGGCATCGTCGGAGACAATCTCAACTTCTGCAGGAGCTGCAGGGCCGTCTTCAAGCTCAATACCTTCGCGCAGGCGATTTAGCTGCTCTTCTGTAGGTGTACCAACTACATGAGCAACATAGTGCTTCCATACATGCTTTGAAGGATGCAAAAGCTCTTGAGCCATCTGACCATCGGTAGTAAAGAACAAAAGACCCGTGGTATCCATATCAAGACGTCCAACAGGGAAAAGTCCTGGGTATTGCTCAGTTGGAACCATGTCCACAATGGTTGGTCTACCCTGGGGATCTTTCATAGTGGTCAGATACCCTGCAGGTTTGTTGAGCATCAAGTAGACGGGTTTCTCGGCAATTGAGCAGACAATGCCGTCAACTGCTACAACATCTACCAGCGGATCAACCTTACTGCCAAGCTCGGTGACTACCTGGCCGTTTACCGTGACGCGACCAGAGGTCATCAGGCGCTCAGAGCCTCGACGGCTAGCCACTCCTGCACGCGCCAAAAAGCGCTGCAGGCGCATGGGAACAATACGCTCTTCTGCCACGACCTATGCATCCTCTTGCGTATCGTAGCTGTCTCCCAAAAGGGAGCGCTCATCGTCAATGTCTTCTGCGGCTTCTTCAAGCGTTGAAGTAAAGCTTCTACCAGAGAGTCTCTCGCGAATAAACTGCTTGGACTCCTCATCAGGGGCAAAATCTTCCAGTGGTGGGAGCTCTCGCAAAGACTTGAGGCCAAAGCGCTCTAGGAAAAGCGCAGTGGTGCCATAAAGAATGGCCTGTCCCCTATCTGCCTCTTTGCCCACTTCACGCACAAGGTTTTTCTCGCGAAGTGAAGAGATAACACCATCAGAGTTAACACCACGAATAGCACGGACGCCCTCACGAGTAACGGGCTGGTGATAAGCAATAACCGCCAGCGTCTCAAGCGCTGCCTGAGAAAGGCGACGCGTATCCCAGGAGAGCACAAAATCGCTGACCAGCTGATGGTGAGCTGGGTGCGTAAAGAGACGCCAACCGCCGGCTACCTCTCTGAGCTGAAATCCCCTGTTGCAGCGCGTGTACTCCTCTGCAAGCTCTTTGAGCGCTTGGGCAACCTCGGCAGGAGCTGCATTGGTGACCTTGGAAAAGTCGGCCGTGGTGATTGCATCTGTTGCAACCAAAAGCAGTGATTCTAGTGCGCCTTTGAGCGACTCGGAATCTAAATAGGTAAGCTCTTCTGCCATAAGTTATTCCGCCTCTTTCTGTGCTTCATCGGGCGTATGGGTTAGCGATAAAAGCGTCTGCTGGACGTCTTGGAGCGCATTTTGAGACAAGTTAAATCCTTCAAGGTCTGGCTCATCACCAGATAGTTCTTCTAGTTCCAAAAGAACCGACTCATCAAGCTGGTATGAATCTGCGCCCTCTATGTGCTCAATCTCAATCTCGCCAAAGATGACATCCTGCTGAACACGAACAAGACCGCGCTTAAAGAGCTCAAGCACTGCCAAGAAGTTTGCAACCACAATTTCTGGCGTATCTTGACCGTCTAAGAGCTCAGAGAACGTCACCTTGCCCTTAGAACGCGTGAGTCGGTCCACAGAAGCTACCGTCAGAGCTACTGGGAGCCTTTTTGGCGCCACATGTTCCGCTTCAAGCAAGAATGTCTCACGTTTTGAGTCAATGTCCGCACAGATGACGGCAAGGCTTCTGAGGGTAATGCCCTCAAGATAGTCTGGCATGAGGTTCAAGAAATCAGGATCTGGGCCCACTGAGCGTGGGAACATGTACGACTCTGCCTCCATGCGGCTACCTAGTGCAGCACCAGCATTTCTGAATTGCTTATAGGCAATAAGGCGAGCAATAAGAACTTCTCGCGCCTCATCAGGAGAAAGACCGTCAAGCTCGTCATCATACTCATCTTCATCATATGAGCTTTTGAGTGAAACATCTTGAGGCACCAAGGCATGAGCCTTCATGTCCAAAAGCGTTGACGCAACAAGGACAAAGTCACTAGCAACATCTAGGTCAAGCTCTTCCATGGCGTCCACTTCTGCCAGGTACTGATCAGCAACCTCAGAGATAGAAATAGAGCCAATAGCAACTTTTTGCCTACTTACTAGCTGAAGTAGCAGGTCAAATGGGCCAGAATATGTTGCAGTGTTTACTTTGTATGACATTAGATGATTCTCGCAAGCAGGCTCAAAATGACGTTAGAAATGCCCCCAATAATGGACGAGAAAAAGCCAGGCGCAAAGAACATGAGTCCCACAACAGCAATCATACAGTAAGGCTCAATGGCGTAGAACTTTTGACGGTTTTTCTCGCCAAGAAAATATAACAGCAGCTTAGAGCCGTCCAAAGGTGGAATAGGCAGCATGTTAAAGACTGCCAGGCTCACGTTGATCTGAATGTAGAAGATTACCAGCGAAGAAACGTAGTACATTACCAGCGGATTTAGTGCCGCACCAAATGCAACAGCTAGCGCGTTGAGCAAACGCAATAAGAGCGCGCCGAGAAACGCCTGCAAAATGTTAGACGCTGGACCTGCGAGTGCTACAAGAATCTCGTCACGACGACGATCTTTGAGGTAGTTGGGGTTATAGGGAACGGGCTTTGCGTAACCAAAGCTAGGACCACCCATCAATACCAACATAAACGGCAAAAGAACCGTACCGAACAAGTCAATGTGTGCCAGTGGATTGAGCGTCAAACGGCCAGACATTTTAGCGGTAGGATCTCCGCACTTGTATGCTACAAAGCCATGCGCAACCTCGTGAACCACAATGGCAAAGATTACCAGTGCAAATTCAGCAAGCGTTGTCAAAAGCGATGGAACTGATGTTAAAGCAGTTGGCACAACAATCCTTATCTCAACATCTGCAAAAACACAGACGGCACGACAGATAACTCTACAAGCATAAGACTTACAAATGTAGCACAAACAATTTTACCCAAGATTGGCAAAACTACCTACTCATCAATGTCTGCTTCCATTTTTTCTGAAAGCTCCAACCATTCAGCCTCAAGCGCAGGAATCTTCTTAGAAAGTGCCTGGTATTCAGCCATGCACTCATCAAACTTTTGAGGATCGTTATAGAGAGCCTCATCAGCCATAAGCGTCATGAGCTCATCGTAGCGTTTGTGCGCAGGAGTCAGCGCTGCCTCAACCTCGTCCAGACGCTTCTTGGTCTCCCTAAGCGCGCGACTTCTACGATTGCGCTCCTCCGCCTCAGCTCTTCGCTGCTCCTTAGTCTTCACATTGCGAGAAGATCCTGCAGCTTGACCTGCCTCTGGACCAGAATTCTTAACCGCTCTTGCACCCGATGTTCCATACGAGGATACCGTCTTACTCGACGTCTCCCCCTGCGCTGCTGCTTGAAGCTCTGCAAGCTTAAAGAGGAAGTAATCGTAGTTACCGTCATAGACCGTAACCTTGTGGTCGCGAACGTCCACAACCTTGTTAGCTACGGCTCTGACCAGGTGCTCATCGTGACTAATCAAGATGATGGTTCCGGGGAAGTCAACAAGCGCCTTCTCTAGAACGTCAACAGAATCAATGTCTAAGTGGTTAGTTGGCTCGTCTAGAAGCAACAGTGGATCTGGAGAAACCAGCATCTTAGCAAGTGCCAGACGAGCGCGCTCGCCACCAGAAAGTACATTCACGCGTTTCTCAACGTCATCGCCATGGAAAAGGAAGGCTCCAAGCAATCTACGCTCTTCAGAAGTAGTCCAGCCAGCAGCAACGGTATCAAGCTCTGCAAGTACCGTATTTGCAGGATTGAGCTCTTCAAGCTGGTGCTGTGCATAGTAAGCTTCAGTGACGTTTTGACCCAGGCTAATCTGTCCCGAATCTGGCTTAAGCTTGCCAGCAATAAGCTTCATAAGAGTAGATTTACCAGCACCGTTAGGGCCAACAAGCGCAACGTGATCTCCGCGATACAGCTTAAGGTCAACGTTATCGTAGACAAAGTTATCCTCGTACGATTTGGCCACACCCTCAAGAGAAATGACGGTATCTCCGGTACGAGGAGGCTCTGGGAACCTAAAATGCATGTGATGAGACTGCTCTGGAAGAACTACCAGCTCTTCACGGATCTTCTCGACCTTTGCTACGCGCTCTTGAACCTGTTTTGCCTTGGTGGGCTTATACCTAAAGCGCTCAATGAAGGTCTCCATATGAGCAATATCACGCTCTTGAGCTGCACGTTTAGCGCGAAGCTGCTCAAGATTTTCTTCTCGCTGATGAAGATAGCCGGAATAATTGCCGGTATACGTGACTAGCATACGATTCTCAAGTGCCGCAACATGCGTTACGCAAGCATCCATGAACGAGCGGTCGTGACTTACCAGCAAAACCGTACCGTCATATGACGATAAGAACCTCTCAAGCCACTGGACAGATTCCAAGTCCAAGTGGTTAGTAGGCTCGTCCAGAAGAAGAACATCAGGACGACGCAAAAGCAGCTTTGACAAAGAGATACGCATCTGCCAGCCGCCCGAGAACTCTTTAGCGGGCTTGTCAAAATCTTCTACCGGGAATCCAAGACCAGCAAGAATCTGACGAGCTCTACTTTCAAGCTCATAGCCACCAAGGCGCTCAAAACGCTCCATAGCATGAGCATAGTCTTCCAAGTATTTGTTAAGCGTAGCGCCTTCAGGGGTTTCAGCAATCTTGAGTGAGAGGTCATTTACTTTTCTCTCCCACTGTTTGATCTCATGCGCGGACTCAATTACCTCGTTGAGGGCGGTCCTGTCTCCCATAAGCTCTGTCTCTTGCTCAAGGTATCCAAGGGTAGCGTCTTTTGCAAAGGTAACGGTTCCCTCATCAGCAGACTCTAGACCCATGATGATCTTTAGGAGCGTAGTCTTACCAGCACCATTAGGGCCAACCAAAGCCCAACGCTCTCCTGCATTGAGCTGAAGTGTTGCGTTTGAATAAAGGACCCTACCGCCAAATGACTTAGAAATCTTATCCGCAAGAGCAATCAAGTGAACTCCTCATACATATCTGAACTGGATAAGTATAAGTCATTCACTTGATTTACGTGCAAAATTATGTAAATGAAGCTAGGCTTGTGAAGATTTATTGACGCTTCTTATGAAGGAAGAGAGCTGCGCCAGCAACAACAACAGTTACGCCAGCAACACCAATAATCAGAGGAAGCGTAAGAGCGTTATCACCAGTCGCTGGAAGAGCGGACTTCTTAACCTTTTTAGCCTTTGGAGTCTCTGGCTGAGGCTGTGGCTCTGGTGCAGGTGCGGGATCTGGTTCTGGAACCGTAGCTGGAGCTGTAGGATCAACAAAAGTTACTGTGTCAGTGGTATTTGTACCAGTAATCTGACCAACGCGAACCGTGGTGTCAATCTGATAGCCATCAATAGTGGTGAGCTGAGTAATGGTAGTGGAAGTGTCACCAATAAGGTTAGGGATTACAACAGTACCATCTGCTCCAGTTGTAAGAGAGTAGCTACCGTCAGCCTCCATGGTGAGAATACCAGTCTGAGTAAATAAAGGGTTTGGAACAGCGTAACGTTCACTATTTGCAGCAGTTGCCTTAAGAGTTGCACCAGCAATAGGATTTCCGTCTGTGTCAACAACCTTAACAATGATGTTACCGAGAGGCTGGTTCTCCAGTTCAGCAGTGACCACATCACCTAAACCCGACGAAGCGCCATCAAAAACGTAAGATACAGATTCTACTTGATGGACATAGCCCGCTTTATAAGTGGTTTGTTCAACTCTATAAGCGCCGTCAGGAAGTGGAAGATAAGGGTTAAAGTAGCCATTAGCGTCCGTTTCACCTTCGGCCACGATAGTAGAACCACCTTGATAAATTACAACATGTACGCCCTCAATTGGCTCACGGGTGTATTTATCAACAGCAAGAACACTAATCTCATTGGAATCTGCAAGTGCAATCTTTGGAGTGATAACTGATACAACAAGCGTCAACGCAACAAGAATAGCAAGGGCAATGTTTTTATATCGTTTCAATTCAATTCCTTCAAACCGAATCATACTTGTAAATACTTCTATCTATAGTAAGGGAATTAGACATTAAATTAAAGATAATATCCAAGACTAAACACAATTATTTCAAATTTTTTACTGAAGAAACCGCAGGATTTTCTGACCACATTATAAAAATCAAGTGAACTCCCCATACATTTTCAAATTGCCAAATGCACAGGTCGTTCACTTGATAAGTTCAAATCAATTTTGAAACAGATTCAATAAATCCTATTATCTTAGAAACGCTTCTTATTCAGATACATTGAAACACCAGCGAAAGAGCTTAATGTACCTGTAATTCCAACAATTAAAGAAGAGACACCAGAAATGTCAGATGTGTCTGGAAGAACAGCCTTCTTTTTCTTTGGAGTCTTAGGCTTTTCCGGAGTCTGTGGTTGAGGCTCAGGAGTAGGCTCTGGAGTTGGCTCAGGCTGAGGTTCTGGCTGTGGCTCTGGAGTTGG
The DNA here is from genome assembly GCA_023300185.1 of Lancefieldella parvula. Taxonomy (GTDB): domain Bacteria; phylum Actinomycetota; class Coriobacteriia; order Coriobacteriales; family Atopobiaceae; genus Lancefieldella. Next base: position 832,959 of record CP097092.1, on the reverse strand, counting down.
TGGCTCTGGCCTACGATTTACAAACGTAACCGTAGTTGTCTCGTTAGAGCCAGTAATCTCACCAACCTGAGGGTTTGGATCATCAATAGTGTAACCATCCAGAGTGGTCAGCTGAGTAATAGTAGATTCTCTCTCAACAAGATAATCAGGAATAATTACGGTGCCATCAGGACCAGTTGTGAGCAGATAATTATCATCGTCATCCCTATCCAACTCACCCGTCTGAGTATAAGGGACACCGGGAGCTGACGGGTCCTGAGTCATAGCACGAGGAGCGCTAGTACCAGTTAAATAAGCTGGATCAGGTGTATTAGATCCACCTAAAGAAGGAGGACATGCTGGTGACGGAACACCCGGAATTATTTCATAAGCAGGAGTTGCCTTTAAAGTTGCGCCAGCAATAGGATTTCCATACTGATCAACAACCCTTACGACAATATTGCCAATTCTTGTTGGCAATTTAATTGTTGCGTGAGTTGTTTGCTCAAAGAGACGCGTATCTGAATCATAAGGGAACGTTACTGCATGTAGAGGTAGATTGCCATTGCTGCTGGATGAAGAACATGCAAAGACAGAGTCAAACATTACTGCATCGGTATTGTATGCATATTGAGTGGGATAATTTTTTGGAATAAGCGTATAACTTCCTGTTACTGGTACAGTGACGCTTTGTCCACCTGGAACATTTGAGGCAATTCTATTTCCAAATTCATCTTCAATATCAAATTGGATATCAGTAATAGCATTTGAACCCCAAATACTACTTGGTACCTTCTTCTCAGCACCAACATAAAGCTGGCCCATAATATGGACATTTTCAAAGTTAATGGTCTGGTGTTCACCATCAGTACCGGAGAAAGTCACATTTTTAGCTGTGTGATCAATAACATATCCAGCTTTGAACTTTGTCTGCTCAACCTTATAACTTCCGTTAGCAAGGCTAGTCTGTGCCCTACCGTTTTGGTTAGTAATCATAGTTGTAGCGTTGGTACCAGTAACTGTATTAGTCACTGTAATTGTTACGCCATCAACAGGTTGACCATAATAGTCATCAGTAACATTAACCGTGAGCTGATTTTGAACTGCTGCTTCTGCAAGCGCAAGCTTTGGAACTCCAATTACAATTACGCAGCATAGTGCAACTAAAATTGACGCTGCTACACACTTGAACTTTTTCACTTCAAACCTTCCAAATCCATAAAGGATTACAAATATCTAATTCAAATGATAAAAGAAAATATCATTAAAATGAATATAAACTGCATTCTAAATTGCAATTTATTAAATTTTCATATCATCAACAATTAGAATTAGTTATAAACAGCTATTCCCTATCCAACCACACACAAAAAGCGAGAAGGACCTTCTACATGAAAGATCTTCTCGCCAAAAAATCGTCAATAAGTTTGATGGAATAGCGCTACTTATCCATGGTGAGATGAATAGCAAAGCCAGCAATCTCTTCTTTGAAATAGACCAAAAACGTACTGCCGTCTGGATTAAGCCTTCTAGATGACTCATCGATTTCAAAGCCGCGACCTGCAAAGTATTTCTCGGCAGCAGGAATGTTGTTAACGTGGAAGCCAATATGACCCTTTATGCCTCGGCCATTTTGTTTCATGACCTCTACCAGGGTCCCTGCAAAAAATGAAGGTGGCTGCTCAATAGTTGGAAGTCCCATAAGAGCGGTAAACAGATTTGCAATCTTTTCTGCCTCATCCGCATTGCTTGCGTTAATACCAACGTGAGCAACATACATATCAAACTGCTCGACTGGATTAATGGCACTGGTGGTGTTAGTTGAATCTGTCATGGTCTCCCCTTTCCTAGAGCTCAAGTATATAAGGGAAGCTCTAAGATGTGTGCTTGGCAATGAATATTAGTCATTACTGTAACTAAGTACTAACAAAAAAGGCCCAGTTACCTAGGCCTTTAAATTTCTATGGTGGGCGATGCTGGATTTGAACCAGCGACCCCTTCCGTGTGAAGGAAGTGCTCTACCCCTGAGCCAATCGCCCGAACGACTTGCAATAATAACAAACAATGACGCTAATTTCTAGCTTTTGACTTTTTTGAAGGTGAATACGTAGACACAGCTTTATTCATCTGAACAAGAATAATTCCCAGGAAGATAAGCTGGAGGATCATTGGTGCAATTACCATTGGCTGAGAAGCAAGCTGCGAAACAAAGACCCATTCGATAGTAAAGAGAATGAGCACAACGCCGGCTACAAGACGGACAATGCCGTGGGTTTTCTCAAAGTCTTTAGCCAGACTAATGCATTTCTGCAGAATATAGCAGCAATAAACTGCCATTAAGCTGCACAGCAGAAGCACAATCATGCTTGAAGAGAAACGACCATAGCCAACTGAGAAGGCAAAGATGACAATTCCGGCAACGCCAAGCGCACCAAGCATAGAGGAAAGCGCCATCATCAACTTAGTTCCACGATCCATACAAACCCCCAACAAGTCAGTTCACAAAGAAAAACGTACACAAGAGGAGCTAGAACAATAAAATAATTTACTTTGCCTCAAGAGACTTTTTAACTTTATGAGATCCTCGGGCAATAGCGCTGGCCATTGCCAAAAGTGCAAACAGCTCAATAAACTGCAAGGTAACAGATGGTTTAAGTACCAACTGTCCAACAACAATAGCAGCTAATACAACGCATGATCCAAGAATCATGGGATAAGCAGCTGCAGCTCTATTAGGTACATTAGCCTCTCTAGCTGCATAACCACCAGTTAGAAGCGAGATCATACTTGCAAGCAAAAGAAGAGCGGAATCAATTGATGGACCAGCACCAATTACAAGAACCGCAACATTAACAAGACCTAAAAGTCCGCCAACCAAAAGCGCCAGACTGAAGAGCTTCATTTTGCGAGTCTCAGGAGTCATATATCCCCTATCTATCAAATATCACTTTGGCTATTGTACCCGTCTTTTATATAAATTAAGTAATCGAATCATTGAACGGTAGAGAGTTTCGGTAAAAGAAATGGCGAGAAAACCAAAGGGTTTCTCGCCACATGTGTATTTGGTGGGCCCAGAGGGATTTGAACCCCCAACCCAGGGATTATGAGTCCCCTGCGCTAACCGTTGCGCCATGAGCCCGTAAGAAAAAAGCGGCGACTGATGCCGCCGCCAGAATGCGTGGTGGAGAATAGGGGGATCGAACCCCTGACCTCATGACTGCCAGTCATGCGCTCTCCCAGCTGAGCTAATTCCCCGAACGTGGTGCGGGAAATACTATAGCAAACCAAAGCTCTATTTTTCTCGACAATTTTCTAATTGGTTGTATATTTTAAAGCTCGCGCTCTGGAAGGATCTTCTCGGCCAACCAAGAGGCAACCTCATCAAGGGCAACCTCAAAGCGCTCGCCGGTAGCACGTTCTTTGACTTCTGCAATGCCGTTTGCAACGCCCTTCTTGCCCACAATAACCTGCCATGGGAAGCCAATAAGATCTGCGTCTGCAAACTTAACACCAGGACGCTCTGCACGATCATCAACAACAGTCTCAAGACCAGCAGCAACGCAAGCGTCAGCTACAGAACCTGCTGCATCCCAAATCTCTGGGTCTTTGTCAGAGAGACAAAGAACAGAAACCTCATAAGGAGCAACAGAGACTGGCCACTTGATGCCCTTCTCGTCATTGTATTGCTCAACAACAGCAGCAAGCAGTCTGGAAACACCAATGCCGTAGCAGCCCATAACCAGAGGCTTGTCCTCGCCGTTTTCGTCGGTGAAGGTAGCGTTAAGGGCTGAAGAGTACTTGGTGCCAAGCTGGAAGACCTGGCCAACCTCAATACCACGAGCGGCATGCAGAGGAAGGCCGCACTCAGGACAAATATCGCCCTCCTGAGAAGTGACAAGGTCTTTCCACTCGTTAATCTCAAAGTCACGGCCAAGCTCAACGTGATCAAGGTGATAGTCTGCCTTATTAGCACCGCAGAGCCACCACTGAGTATCCTCAAGAGAGAGGTCTCCAACAACGCGGATACCCTCAGGTAGACCAACAGGTCCAATGAAGCCCTTGATGAGGCCATACTCTTCAAGCTCTTCATCGGTCATCATGTGATAGTCACCAAAGACGTGCTCAGCTTTAACCTCATTGAGCTCATGAGTACCTGGAACAAAGCACACAACTGGCTTACCGTTTCCGTCAACAAGCGCAAGAGCCTTGCGAGTTGCTGCAGGTGAAACGTGAAGGAACTCAGCAACGTCATCAATGGAGCCAATACCAGGAGTGTGAATCTCACACATCTTGCCAGACTCACGCTCTTCTACGTTGATTTTTGCAGCAGCTGCCTCAGTATCTGCAGCGTAGCCGCAATCGCAGTAAACCAGGCTTGCCTCGCCAGCCTCAGCCAGCGCCATAAACTCAACAGAGGTGTCTCCACCAATCTGGCCGGAGTCTGCAACTACCTGCAGAGCTTTAAGACGCGTACGGTCACAAACGTTCTGGTAAGCAACCTTCTCCTGGTCATAGCACTCTTGCAGCGACTCTTGATTTGCCGAGAAGGAATAACCGTCTTTCATAATGAACTCACGGCCGCGCATAAGACCAAAACGTGGACGACGCTCGTCACGGAACTTATCCTGAATCTGATAGAGCGTTACAGGAAGCTGCTTATAGCTCTTAAGCTCATTTCTAATGAGGTCTGTAAAGGTCTCCTCGTGAGTTGGACCAAGAGCAAACTGACGGTCGTGGCGATCATGCATACGCATGAGCTCATCACCGTAGACATCCCAACGACCAGACTCTTCCCAGAGCTCAGCGGGGGTCATAATAGGAACAAGAATCTCCTGAGCACCAATACCGTCCATCTCATCGCGAATGATGGCCTCAATCTTTAAAAGAGAGCGCCATGCAAGTGGCAGATAAGAGTACAGACCAGCGGCGGTCTTTCTAATCATGCCAGCACGAAGGAGCAGGCGGTGACTTGCAAGTACAGCCTCAGCTGGGTCTTCTTTGAGCGTAGGTGCATACAAAGAAGACATGCGCATCCAGTGCTTCAAGGTAGTTTCCTTTCAATATGAAGTAATACGTATAGTTTACTTATTTTTTGCCAAAACGATTCTCAATTTCGGCGAATAACTCATCAACAATCTTATCTTCAGGAACTTTTCTAATTGGATTGCCGTTTTCAAACAACACTGCTTGACCTTTGCCACAAGCTACACCAAGGTCAACGCCCCTAGCTTCACCAGGTCCATTAACAACGCATCCCATGACTGCTACAGAAATTGGAGCACGAACGCCATCCAGGCGCTTGGTAACTTCCTCTGCAATGGGAATCATATCAACGCCACACCTGCCGCACGTAGGACAGCTCACCAGCTCTGGCTTAATGCGACGCATGCCAAGAGCTGCAAGAAGCTCCCATGCTACATGAACCTCTTCTACAGGATCAGCCGTCAAAGACAGACGCATGGTATCACCAATGCCACTCTCAAGCAGAATGCCAACTGCGGCAGAATTCTTTACCGTTCCCTGCCTCAACGCGCCAGCCTCCGTAACACCTACATGCAGAGGAATCTGTGGAAGCTCTTTAGAAAGTGCACGGTAAACCGCAAGCGTAGTGGGAACATCGTGAGCCTTTGCAGACAAGACAATATCGTCAAAACCGCGAGAAGAAAAGTGCTCTACAAATGACTTTGACGACGCCACGAGTTTCTCGACAAGAGTCATATCTTGTCTTGTATCAAATTCTTTAGCAAGAGAGCCTGCATTAACGCCAATTCTAATGGGAATATGTGCCTCTTTAGCTGCCTCAATGACAGCATCAACACGCTCCATGGAGCCAATGTTTCCTGGGTTAATACGAAGAGCTGCCGCACCTCGCTTTGCCGCTTCAAGCGCCAGCTTATAGTCAAAGTGAATATCGGCAACAACAGGAAGTGGCGAGTATTTGCAAATCTCTTCAAAACCATCGAGGGTCTTTGCGTCTGGAATTGCCACACGAATAATCTCGCACCCTGCCTCGGCAAGCCCCTTGATCTGAAGGAGTGTTGCATCTGGATCATCTGTTTTAGTAGTGCACATAGACTGAACGGAAACGGGAGCACCGCCGCCAACCTGGACAGATCCAACCATAACGGGATGCGTCTTTGTGCGAGCAATCTCAGACATAAAATCACTACCTAAAAAGTAAATGAAGAATATCGTTTCTCAGTGCAACGACAAACACAAACAGGAAAAATGCCAGTCCAATGTACGACAAGATATTTTGAACTTTGATAGACAGAGGCTTTCTAATAATCACCTGAATAACCTCAATCAGAATCTTTCCACCGTCAAGAGGTGGAATAGGTAAAAGATTCATGAATCCAAGTGACATGGAAATAGCTGCTACCAGCATAATAAGGGTCGAGAAACCCTCTGCAGCAGCTTCTGATGCCATTACAGAAATTCCTACAACAGAAGACGACTGATTGAGAACTTCCATGGTCTGCGTTGGGATGAGCAGTCTGAGCGCAAACTGACCAACCTGCGCGGCATACGATACAGCCGCAGCTGATGCGTCAATAAACGAGAAGTGATAGGTGGTCATGACAGGTGTCACGCCGATGATTTTATCGTCAGGACGCAAAACAGGTTTAATGGTTGTTTCAAGCTGAATGCCATTGCGCTCATACGTGACAGGGATATCCTTGCCACCGGCAGACATTGCATCTTTGATAGCAGCAGTAAGGTCTTCCCAGGTATGTACCTCTACCTTGTTAAAAGTAAGAATAGTGTCTCCAGCAGTAAGGCCTGAAATAGCAGCAAGAGAGCCAGATTCAACAGAGCCCAGCTGAGCCTTGTTTTGAGCCGCAGGAACACCAACAAACATCAAAGAGCCAACTACCAGCACAAAGGCCAGCGCAATATTGACCAAGGGTCCGCCCAAGATCATGAGCAGGCGTTTGGGAACAATTACACCAACATACGTATGAGCTTTTTCTTGAGCAAAGAAATCATCAGCGGACATCTGTGGAACACGAGGCTCCCCTGCTACTGTAGAGCCTTCAAGCTCAAAGTTGTGACCGCGATCATACTCACAGCGAAGCTCAGCATCTCTCGCAAGCGTCTGAAACGTGGTGTGCGCTAGCTCGTTTGACTCAGACTCTTTGACAAGCTCAATGGAGCCCCAATCTGCAAGGGTGTACAGCAGATTGTAGGCGCGCTCATCCTCACAGTTAAGTTTTGCTGCAAGAGCACCAACCTCAAGTGAACCCGCCTCTTGAACGCTCATCAGAGCTTGTGGAAGCAGCTCATCTAGCTCGCCTTCCATGCCGCAGATGCGTGTATAGCCACCAAAAAGAAGTGGAGTCACGCCAACCTCAGTACCGTATTTTTTGCTCTTATGAGAAAGCTTGTACTTGAACGGCATGCCCAAGAAGAACTCAGTAACACGGACGCCACACAGGCGAGCCATACCGTAATGACCAGCCTCGTGAACAAATACAAGGAGCGAGAGGACCAAGAGTCCCCAAAAAATTGGTGAAAGAATAGCTAATAAATTCACAAAATTCCTATCCCACAAAAGAACGGGCTAAAGCTCGTGCCTCTGCGTCTACAAGCGTCAATTGTTGAAGGTCTTCTACCCTTTGAACTTCAGAGGCATTCATAGTCTCTGCAACAATGCGCTCAATATCAAGAAATGAACATCTTCCTCGTCTAAATGCATGGTTAGCAACTTCATTAGCTGCATTCATAATGCAAGGAAGCGTTCCGCCAACAGTTCCTGCATGACGGGCAAGAGCTAGGCATCCAAAGGTTTTCTCATCAGCATAATCGCCTGTGAGAGGAGCGGTTTCTTGCCACTCAACCGGCTGAGCAATTGCTGGCCAACGATGTGGATAGCTCAACGCAAACTGGATAGGCAGCCTCATATCAGAGGCTCCGAGTTGCGCCTTAACAGAGCCGTCAACAAACTCAACCATAGAATGAATGCGACTCTGGCGATGTACCAACACCTCAAGCTTATCCATTGGAGTGTCAAAGAGGTGATGAGCCTCAATGAGCTCAAGGCCCTTATTCATGAGCGTGGCGCAGTCGATGGTAATCTTGGCACCCATCTTCCAGGTTGGATGTGCCAAGGCGTCGTCGGCCGAAACGTGTTTAAGCTGCTCGCGAGAATATCCGAAGAACGGACCACCAGAGCAGGTAAGCCAAATCCTCTGGATATCAGCGGGGTTCTCGCCAATAAGGCACTGGAAGATGGCACTGTGCTCGGAATCAACGGGAATGAGCTGACCAGGCTTGACCAGAGGCATCAGGAGGTCTCCGCCAACAACAATTGACTCCTTGTTAGCGTAAGCCAGCACTTTGCCAGCCTTCACAGCGGCCAGACCAGCGTAAATGCCAGCCTCTCCCACCACTGCGTTGACTACGCAGTCAACCTCATCCAGCTCAGCAAGCGCCTGAACAGCCTCGGGGCCAAAGCTTACTTCGCAGCCTTGTGGCAGTGAGTCGAGAAGAGCATTGCCCTTGACACTTGCATCGGCAAAAGCAACATATTTGCAGTTGAACTCAGTTGCTGCCTTCACGGCAAACTCAACCGACGACCTTACCGCAAGGGCTGCAACCTCCACCTTTTGCGGAAAATGACGGCATACATCAAGCGTCTGCATGCCCACAGAACCCGAAGCTCCAAGGACAGCAACACGCAGAGGCTCATGCCTTACAGCACGAGGCGCGGTATCTTCAAAAATGCTCAAAACCTATGCTCCAAACGGCAGCGCAATAGGTAGCTTGACCTGGCTAAAGAGCACGGCAAGCTGGAAGAGAAGAAACGCCGCCATAGTTCCAAAAATCATCGAATCGGTTCTATCAAGTAGGCCACCATGACCAGGCATAATTGAACCAGAATCCTTAAGGCCCACTCCTCGCTTAATACGAGACTCAAAGAGGTCTCCAACAACAGAGAAGATGCCTTCTGTTACGCCAAAAAGCAGCGCAAACAGTGGATTCATATCAATTGCGCCAAACACAGCAATCAAGAACCACACGAGCATTGATCCAAGAAGACCACCAAAGAAGCCTTCCCAGCTCTTATTAGGAGAAATTCTTGGCGCCAGTTTATGCTTGCCAAATTTGGATCCAAACAAATACGCAAATGAATCATTTGCCCACACAGAGAGCATGACGGCAAGCGTAATCCAAGGAATAGAAAAACTTGACTCTGTGGACCTCAGAAGTACTACCGTTGAAAGTGAAAGCGACGTATACAGTGGTCCAAAGGCCGTAACTGCCACGTCTGCAAGGTTTGCTCGTGGTGTAAAGACATACCAAAGTCCGCAAAGAATAATCAAAAGCAGAGAAAATGCCAGCGGAAAGACGTGACCAAAGTACGCAATTATGGGAAAAACAAGCGAGAAGACAAGGCCAAGAGGCTCGTTTGGCATACGTCCGCCCATACGGCAGATGTGGAAGAACTCAGAGCAGCACAGCCATGCCATGCCAGCAATCAAAACAATGGTGGCTTCTTTGCCCACAAACAGAGCAGCAAGCACAATAGCTGCATAGACTACGCCAGACAGAGTTCTGGTCAAAAGCTTTTCGGTAACGCCACGAACTCGCTGGCCCATAAGGTTACCAGCGGATCGTTGTAGCTCTTTAATTGAGCGACGAATCTCCAGCTTTTCAATCTGTCTATCAATTCCAACGCTACCTGTTTCTTCAGGATTAGGCTGAGCATCAGCAGGAATCCTAGAGGTAGGCCTTCTGGAATCGCGCGTATTGTCCACCACTATTTCACTCCTCCGAATCGCCTTTCGCGACCCTGATAGTCCTTAATGGCGCGCAAAAAATCCCACTTAGAGAAGTCAGGCCAGTAAGTTTGCGTGACATACAGCTCCGAGTAAGCCAGCTGCCATAGCAAATAGTTAGAAAGCCTCAGCTCTCCTGACGTACGAATCAACAGGTCTGGATCAGGAAGACCTGCCGTATAGAGGTTCTTCTCAAAATCTGCTGGAGTCACCGAGTCAGCAGACACGGTGCCCTCAGAAATTTGGTTGGCGAGAAGAACAGCTGCCCTGGTTAGCTCTGCACGAGAGCCATAGTTAACAGCCAGTGCAAACGTCATACCAGTGTTTTGCGCAGTCTCATCAAGTCCGCGCTGGAAGGTCTTACGGGTCTTCTCAGGCAAAGCCTCAAGGTCACCAAAGAAACGCAGCTTAACGTTTTCTTGGTGGAACAGTGGAAGCTCTTTAAGAAGCGTCTCTGCAAACAGACGCATGAGCAAGTCAACCTCACGCTGAGGACGTTTCCAGTTTTCTGTGGAGAACGCATAAACTGACAGAACGTCCAATCCAAGGCGCACGCTTGTAGTAACAGCCTCACGCAAAGAAAGAACACCGGCCTTATGGCCTTCGGTTCTGTCAAGTCCGCGAGCTGTAGCCCATCTACCGTTTCCATCCATAATGATGGAAACGTGAGACGGAATAGTTTCTAAATTGATATCAGAAAGACTGATATCTTCTGGTGCGTCAGAGAAATACTGGACGAGCTTGTCTGTATCAAACTGCACTTAAATCTCCATGATTTCTGAAGTCTTGGTCTTAAGAAGAGACTCAATCTGTGCAATATAGGTATCGGTCAGCTTCTGAATACCGTTCTTCTCGCGCTTCTGATCGTCCTCAGACAGCTCCTCATCGCGCTCAATCTTGCCATTAACGTCACGACGGACGTTACGAACAGCTACGCGAGCCTCCTCAGCAATCTGAGAGCACTCTTTAGCAAGCTCACGACGGCGCTCCTCGGTTGGCATTGGGAAAGGAAGCCTGATAGCAGAGCCATCATTAGATGGAGTAATGCCAAGGTCAGAAGTCTCAATGGCCTTCTCGATGCTCTTAAGAGCGGTCTTATCCCATGGCTCAACAAGCAGCATAGATGCCTCAGGAACCTTGATAGCTGCAAGCTGAGAAATTGGGGTTGGCTGACCATAGTAGTCAACCTTGATGTGATCAAGCGCATGTGGATTTGCGCGACCAGTACGAACACGACCAAAGTTATTCTTAAGTGCCTCGATGCACTTCTCCATAGACTGCTTAGCTTTATCAGAATGAACGCTCATTAGTCCTCCTCAACGACAGTGGTACCGACTTCTTCTCCGGAAATTGCCTTCATGAAAACGCCTTCAGACTGCATGTCAAATACAAGAATTGGCATCTTATTGTCTTTGCACAGCGCAATTGCTGCAGCGTCCATAACCTTAAGTTCTTTGGCGAGAACATCTTTGTAAGTGACGGTGTCATACTTAACTGCATCTGCATGAGTAACAGGGTCGCAGTCGTAAATGCCATCAACCTTTGTTGCCTTCATCAGAGCCTCTGCACCAATCTCGCAAGCGCGAAGAGCTGCAGCCGTATCAGTGGTGAAGTAAGGGTTACCAGTACCTGCAGCAAAGATAACAATACGGCCCTTCTCAAGGTGCCTGATAGCACGACGACGAATATAAGGCTCTGCAACCTGAGCCATAGAAATTGCGCTCATAACGCGGCAATCCATGCCGTTGCGCTCAAAACAATCCTGAAGCGAAAGAGCGTTAATTACGGTTGCAAGCATGCCCATGTTGTCTCCCTGGGCACGATCCATACCAGCTGCTGCCTGAGAAACGCCTCTGAAGATGTTTCCGCCACCAACAACAATGGCAACCTGAACGCCAGACTCCCAAACAGGCTTAATTTCTTTAGCAAGCATCTCTGGAATTGAAGGGTCAATACCAAAGGATTGCTCACCCATCAATGCTTCACCAGAAAGCTTTAAAAGTACTCTTTTGTATTTAGCTGAAGACAAAGCTTCCTCGCTCTCTCCGTTTGCCATAGTTGTAATAATTTTAACAAACGACACCGTAAGTTTTGCAGGAATCGCGTTAAAAAAGAGCCGGTTGAAAACAACCGGCTCAAAATAATTGAAGTAAAAAGTCTTACTCTTCACCAAAAGCAAAACGTACGAAGCTGACAATCTTAACCTCGTCGTCAACCTTCTTGGAGAGCAGCTTTGCGTACTCAGAAATGGTCATATCTGGGTCCTTAACAAATGCCTGCTCAGTAAGGACGTACTCCTTGTAGTACTTCTCGAGACGACCATAAGCCATCTTCTCCTGAATAGCCTCAGGCTTGCCGGACTCAGCTGCCTGTGCCTTATAAATGGAGAGCTCGTGATCAACGATGTCCTGTGGAACATCCTCACGGCGAGCAGCAACTGGAGCAGCTGCAGCTACCTGCATTGCAACATCGTGTGCAAAGTTCTTGAAGTCCTGAGACTCAGCGGTCTCTGGCTTGTTGAACTCAAAGGTAACAATGTCAGCAAGCTTGCCACCAAGGTGAATGTAGCTAGCAAGAGCGCCGTTTGCAGCCTCAACGCGCTGGAAACGAAGAACACGCATGTTCTCGCCGATGTTGTGGATCTTATCGGTGATTGCCTCGTCAACAGTCTCGTCGCCAAGCTTTGCAGCCTTGAGCTCCTCAACGTCAGCTGGGTTGCTCTCAACGACAACTGCAGCAAGATCGCCAGCAAAGCCGGTGAACTGTGGGTTAGTACCAACAAAGTCAGTCTCGCAGGAGAGCTCAAGAATTGCGCCAGTCTTGCCGTCTGGGCTGATGAAAGTAGCAATGGTGCCCTCGTTGGTGTCACGGCCAGCACGCTTAACTGCCTTAGCAACGCCCATAGTACGAAGAATATCTACTGCCTTTTCAATATCGCCCTCAGCCTCGACGAGTGCCTTCTTGCACTCCATCATAGGAGAGCTGGTCATATCACGAAGCTGCTTAACAAGTGCTGCGGTAATCTCTGCCATGTTTTCCTCCCAAAAATCTACTGAATAACTAAATTATTTGACCCGTTGCTAAGAGTTACTCAGCAGCTGGGGTCTCGGACTCAGCGCCCATCTCTTCAGCAGAAATCTGCTCCTTGCCGCTACCTGCAAGAATTGCGTCTGCAGCAAGCTGGCACATAAGAGAAATGGAACGAATAGCATCGTCATTTGCAGGAATGCCGTAATCAACAACATCTGGATCAGAGTTGGTGTCAAGCAGGGAGACAACTGGAATGTGAAGACGGTTTGCCTCACGGATTGCGTTCTCTTCACGCTTGGAATCAACAACAAAGAGAGCCTGTGGAAGAGAAGTCATATCACGGACGCCACCGAGGTTAAGCTGAAGCTTCAGAAGCTCCTTGTTCTTAAGAGCCTGCTCCTTCTTAGGAAGAGTTGCCATACGGCCATCCTCTACCATTGCCTCAAGCTCCTCAAGGCGCTTAATGCGGGAACGCATGGTGACAAAGTTGGTGAGCATACCGCCAAGCCAACGCTGGTTGATGTAAGGCATGTTTGCACGAGCTGCCTCAGTAGCGATTGGCTCCTGAGCCTGCTTCTTGGTGCCGACGAAGAGAACGCGGCCACCCTTAGATGCAACATTCTTCAGGAAAGTGTAAGCAGCGTCTGCGCCAAGCATGGTCTGCTTAAGGTCAAGAATGTAAATGCCGTTACGATCACCAAAGATGTATGGCTTCATCTTAGGGTTCCAACGACGAGTCTGGTGACCATAGTGGCAACCAGCATCCAGAAGAGTCTGAATAGTAATCTTTGCAGCCATTTTTACCTCCATTGGTTGTTCCTCCGTACGAGTTCAAGCCTTGTTAAAACCACCCAACACCTGGCTTAGCGTTAGGCACCACGGCAAACAAGTAGTCGTACGTGCGATTTTGTGCTGTTTGGTAACAGCATGTTGTGCTTCTACACAACTTTTGAAAGTATAACAGGAAAACAAGGGCTACGTCTATAAAGAATTTAGACCATAACCTCTACAAATACTGCGCAAATACATCTGGCTTCCAAGTGCAAGATCTTCCACAACAACGCACGAGCTTATTTTGATCTTGGATGAGCTGCCTTTGCTGCTTCTTTGAGCCTATCAACTGACAAATGCGTATACACCTGTGTAGTTGAAAGCGATTCATGACCTAAAAGTTCCTGCACAATACGAAGATCTGCTCCACCACCAAGAAGCTCCGTAGCATACGTATGCCTCATTGCATGTGGAGAAAGTGAGCTGTCTAGTCCTGCAGCCACTAAATATGACGAGAAAACCTTGCGCAAAGAATCAGCGCTCATGTCATTTCCTCTGACAGAAATAAAGAGAGCTGAATGTGCACGCCCTGATTTGTCTTTTAACAAGAGCGTAGGGCGAGAAGACCTAAGGTACTTCTTAAGCCACTCAATTGCAGACTCATATAACGGAACAATTCGCTCTTTAGAACCCTTACCAAAGAGACGTACTGTTCCATTTTGTAAATCAATCTGCTCAAGCTTGAGCGTTGCTACCTCAGAAATACGAGCACCTGTTGCATACAAGAACTCAAGAAATGCTCTATCTCTCAGACCTACTGCTGTTGAGGTATCACATGATTCCAAAAGCCTGTTTACATCAGAATCAGTCATGGTATGTGGAAGATTGCGTGGCGCTCGAGGATTACTAAGTGCAAGAGCAGGATCAGTAGCAATCAGTTTTTCTCGCTGCATCCACTTATAAAAACCACGTAACGCAGACAAGTGTCTGTTAAGCGTTTTAGCTGAATATTGAGCTTGTTTGAGGTAGGCCAAATACAAGCGAAGGTTTCTGTGATCAACCTTGAGTTACCTCAACGCCTTCCCTGCTGCACCACTGCTCAAATGCTAAAAGATCAGTTTGATATGACCTCAAAGTATTCTCAGAAAGATTCCTCACCTTGCTTAAATACTCAATAAATTGTTCAACGTGACTTATCTGCGCTTTAGAAATGCCCACATTAATCACGCTTTACGCAATCAAAGAGTTCGTGGCGAGAAGCAATGTACTCATCAAAATCTTTATGAGCGCGCTCCGCCATCTTCTGACGGCGCTCGTCTTTTCTTTTAATGTGCTCGTCCAGTGGCTCAAAAATTCCAAAGTTAACATGCATGGGCTGATAATCTTTGGTGTTTGGATTTGTTGCATATCCCACAAGAGAGCCAAACGAGGTTGTTAAAGGAAGCTTAACCTTCTCTTTGCCCAACAGACGAGCATACATGTTAAGCGCTGCAAGCAAGCCTGAGGCAATCGCCTCAACATAGCCTTCTGTACCTGTAATTTGACCTGCAAGAATAGTAGAAGTGCCAGGAATTCCAAATGACCTATCAAGCGCATGAGGAGAATCAACAAAAGAGTTTCTGTGCATAACGCCGTAGCGAACAAACTCAGCATTCTCCAATCCTGGGATGAGCGTAAATACGCGTTTTTGCTCTCCCCAGGTAAGGTTTGTTTGAAAACCCACCAGATTAAATGCCGTTTTAGCTGTATTTTCTGCACGAAGCTGAACTGCCGCCCAGGGACGTTTGCCTGTTCTGGGATCAATAAGTCCTACAGGTTTTAGGGCTCCAAACCTAATGGAATCATGTCCTGTTCTTGCCACTTCCTCAATAGGCTGACATGCCTGGAATAAATCGGATTGCTCAAAATCATGACCAATAACACGCTTAGCAGCAAGTAACTCCTCTACAAATGTGTCGTATTCCTCTTTATTCATAGGACAATTAAGGTAATCGCCAATTCCCAAATCCTCATAACGAGATTGAGAGAATGCAATTGAACGGTCGATTGACTCTTCAGACACAATAGGCGCTGCTGCATCAAAAAACGACATCCTGTCAGTTCCCACACGCTTAGAAATGGCCTGATATAAGCTATCAGAACACAGAGGACCTGCAGCGATAACTGTTGGCTCATCAGTTAACTCTGTAACCTCTGCATGAGTCACAGAGATGTTGGGATGATTTTTAATCTGCTCAGTTACTGCTTTTGAAAACTCTTCCCTATTAACCGCAAGCGCGCCACCTGCAGGAACAGAGTTTTCTTCTGCTATACGAAGTAGAAAACTGCCCATCTTTTTAAGCTCAGACTTTAAAATTCCAGCTGCAGAATCTTCCTTGGTAGATTTCAGAGAGTTGGAACAGACCAGTTCAGCAAACATATCTGTGTGGTGTGCTGGAGAAGAAACAACAGGGCGCTGCTCAATGAGCTCTACAGAAATACCACGAGAAGCAAGCTGTAAGGCACATTCACTTCCAGCTAAACCAGCGCCTACTACAGTAACTTTTTGCGTCATTTTTCACCTATCACACACTACGAGTCCAAATAAAAGTCTTTAGAAGGAGTATACCTTCCATCCGGTAATCTTTTTACCATTCCACGAGCTTCATAATCAGTAAGAGAATTAAGCACAGTAAGAACGTTTTCTGATAACCTCCATGCAAGCTCTTCTGGTCTTGAAGGAGAAGCTATAAGAGCAGATAAAAGTGGTGTTAATTTCTTATCATGCTTCATTTGTTCCTGAACCAGACAATCAAAATCTAAAGAAATTGCAAGACCCAATGAAGTCTCGTCAGGAATAATTTGAGCGCCTTCAGCAATTAGTCTATTAGTGCCTGCAGAAGCTGGAGAAAAGATAGACCCAGGTATTGCATAAATAGTTTTTCCAAGTGAGTTAGCAAATTCAGCAGTGCTCATAGTGCCCGAACAAAGTCCTGCTTCCGTTACCAGAAGCACTTTTCCTAATGCTGCAATTACTGCATTTCTCCTGGGAAACGCAAAGCGCCTAGGTGGTGTTCCCCACCTATCTAAAGATATAACCGCTCCCCTTCCTTCTCGAGCTGCTTCAAAAAGATCTAGCGATGTAGTCGGATACGTTACATCAGCGCCACAACCTGCTACTACAACGGTTTTTCCGCCAGCACTAAGCGAAGCCATGCCCGCCGTATAGTCGCAGCCAAGCGCTCCTCCAGATACCACCACAATATTGTTATCGGCAGCACATCTACCAGCCATTTCTGCAATTGCCATTCCGTATGGAGTGGCTCTACGAGCTCCAATTACCGACATACAAGGTGCTTGCAAAACACTTCTATCTCCCATTCCGTATATCACTTCAGGAGGATGGTTGAGTAGTAGCAACTCTTTTGGATAATCCTCATCTTCTGATGAAATCTCCCATCTCTTCATTACTACTCCAAAGAACGAGACCTATAAGCTACAGCCTCAGATACGTCGTCTTTTGTCACCTTTTCGTGGTGAGCAATATCTGCGATTGTCCGTGCAACTCTGCAAGTGCGGGTAATTGCCCTTCCTCCTAAATGAAGTCCTCGAGCAAATCTATGCAGTAGTTGCAACGCTGCTTCATCAAAACTCTCCACGTACTTTTGGCGAGAAGTGCTCTCCACTTCACGGGTTTCTCGCCAAGAGGCAAAATCTCTACCAGAGATAACAAGAGAGCGCATGCCTGCTGAGGTGAGTCCTAGCTCACCTTGAATAACTCGATCAGAAGAAGGACGAGCTACATCACACACAATATCTATTCGATCCATCAATGGACCTCCAATTTTTGACTGATAGGTAGAAATCTTTCCTGGAGAGCACTTGCAGGTATGTGTTTTGTCTCCAAAGTAACCACAGGGACAAGGATTAGCTGCAGCAATAAGCTGGAACTGAGAAGGAAATTTATAAATGCCATCAACTCGCGCAAGACGAACGTATCCATCTTCAATAGGCTGACGTAAAACTTGCAACGTATTAGAAGCAAATTCTGGTAGCTCGTCCAGAAAAAGCACACCTTTATGAGCAAGGGAAATCTCACCTGGAATAACAGGTCTACCTCCTCCAATCATGCCTGCTACAGAAGCCGAGTGATGTGGAGACCTAAAGGGTCTTACTCCGGCCTGAATAGAATCTGTCTCACAACCTGCTACTGAATGAATTAAAAGCACCTCATCTCGCTCTTCTTTAGAGAGCTCTGGGAGGATAGTTGGAATTCTTTTAGCAAGCATAGTTTTGCCTGCGCCAGGCGGACCAATCATGAGCATGCCTAGGTTTCCCGTCGCTGCGATAACGATTGCTCGTTTGACTAATTCTTGATCAATAACCTCTTCAAAATCTAAGTTATCGCTCAGAACTGTGTTGTCTACCTTGTGCTGGCGTTGAGCTAAAGGCTTACAAAATGATGGATCTCTTAAGCTCAGATTAAGCAACGATTGGATTCCAATAACATGATTCCAATCAGAGCCAAACAAATTGCAATCTGAAGAAGAAATGAGCTTCATTCCCAGTTTCTTAGCAAGCATTGCATACGCTGCCATACCTCTGACGGAAGAGATCTTCCCGTTTAATGAAAGCTCTCCAACAAACAGCCTGTTGTGCACAATCTCTTGAGGAATCTGTCCAGTAGCTGCAAGAATAGCAACAGCTATAGGCAAATCAAATCCAGTGCCTGTCTTCTTTATATCCGCAGGTGTCAGATTGATTGTTACCAACAATCGAGGAATGGTAAATCCGGCAGCTTTTAATGAGCAGCGTACACGAGAGCGAGATTCCATAATGGAGCTGTCGGGCATACCTACAATAGTAATTCCAGGTATGCCACCTGAAATGCCCACTTCTACATCTACTGGTATTGCCTCAATCCCTCTTAGAGTTGCTGTATGAACGCAGATGGTTGATTGGCTCATTGCTCATCCCAGCTAAAAGCCCCAATTAAATGCCTCAAGCTTGCCGTACTTGGAGCTACCAAGTTTATGGCAACAACATCAAACCTAATTGAGGTAAGCGCTGGATGAAGCGCTGCATACATAAGCGCGAGCGTCCTATATTTTTCCTGCTTTGCTTTATTTACCGCAAGCTCAGGCATGATGCTGTCATCTTTGTTCAAGATGCGTCTTGTCTTTACCTCAACAAGCACAACGTTATCGCCATCTTGAGCAACAATATCAACCTCACCAATCTGACACGTCCAGTTAGTTTGGATAATTTTGTATCCTCTTTTGATGAGGTATTTTGCGGCAATCTCCTCGCCTTTCTCGCCAATTTGACGAGAAGACATCTCTTCTAGCGGAATTCTGCTCTCTTGTTCGTCATCCTCTTGAGGGCTCTTATCCTGAGTCTTTGGATCTTCCTGTGGTACAGGCTTCTCCTCCACCTCGTTAGCTGTTGCGCCTGCATGCTTACTTGCTTCTTTCTTGCTCATAACTCTCCTTTCATTGTGGGAGAGTTCAGTTTGCAGGAGCACTTTGACACTAACTTGGCCACTGTCTGTCCAAGCAGCGTAATGATTCTGACGAAAGTAAAAAATCTGATGTAATTAATTTGCGCCTCTAGAAAAAGCCCGTTCAATCCTCTTGGAATGAACGGGCGTCTATTTAAATCTGCAAGTTAATCTGATTACTTACATTAGGTGTATTAAAACAGTCTTTGCGTCTTAACAAAGTTTCCACAAAACGAAGCTCTATGTATAGGAGAAAGTCCCCTCTCACCAATAGCTTCAATGTGTTCAGCAGAAGCATATCCTTTACATTCTGCCAGGTGATAGCCAGGGTACTCCTCATCGTAGGCCACCATTAAAGCATCTCGTGTTACTTTTGCCACAATTGAGGCAGCGGCAATAGATGCAATACGTGCGTCACCCTTAACAAGAGTCTTCTCTTTAGGATGGATGTGCATAGGATTTCCATCAATCAAGACACAGTCAGGCTCAATACCTGTGTTTTTGACAGTTTGTAGCATAGCGTCTCTTAGGCACTGTGCCATACCAACTTCATCAATTCTATGAGGCGCAATGTGAGCAATGCCAATTGCTGTAGCAATTTCTTGAATTTGCTCTGCAAGAATCTCTCGCTTAGTTGCAGTCAATTTTTTTGAGTCGTTTAGTCCGTAAATAATAGGCTCATCAGGCAGACATACCGCACAAACTGTTAAAGGACCAGCTACAGAACCTCTGCCAACCTCATCAACACCAACAACAAATCCGCCTCCAGAAAGCTCCTTCTGAAAGCGATACATTTCTTCTACACGGGCCTTCTCGACGTGTTCTTTTTCAATACGCTTTTTAGCTGATTCCAACGCTTTGATAACTTGTTTACGAGGGTCTTCACTATAACGAGCTATAAGTTCGTATACCTCAGCCTCTGGAGCGTCGCTTAAACGAGCAATTATGTCTTTAGCAGAATCAGCCATGTTTTCTCCAAACCACATGACTATGGTACTAAAAAAGCCGCCCGGAGGCGGCTTTAAAGAGCATATGAAGTTGATTAGCGCTTCTCGCGAAGACGAGCAGCCTTACCAACACGATCGCGCAGGAAGTAGAGCTTAGCGCGGTGAACAACACCGTGGCGAAGAACCTCAAGCTTAGCAATCTTTGGTGAGTGAAGTGGGAAAGTACGCTCAACACCAATGCCGAAGCTGATCTTACGAACGGTAAAAGTCTCACGGGAACCCTCGCCGGAAAGACGAATGATGTCACCCTGGAAGACCTGCTCACGAGTACGGTCACCCTCGACAATACGATAGTGAACCTTTACGTTGTCACCAACGCGGACCTCAGGAATGTCCTCGCGGATCTGCTGACGCTCAATAGCGCGAATGTAGTCCATTGTTTCCTCATCTCTAGAGGTGCCGACGCCCTTGCGAACGACACATAGTTAACACACAGACGGAAAGTATACGTGAATACTTTCCACTGTACAAGGGTTAGTTTGGATAAAACTTACTTTACATATCTTCTTTTACCCCAGGAACGAGGCAGTCGAAGATCTTCAAACACTCTTGTTGCATATCTATCGGTCATGCCAGACACGTAATCTGCTACTTGAATCTCTGGATGATTGAAGTCATGACACTTGTATTCTGCAGGAACCTCGTCTAAATGATTTACAAAATGATCGAACAACTCAATGATGAGGTCATACGCCTTAGGCTCTTCGTATTTTGCATCCCCAGATGCGTACAGATTGGCAAACAGGAATGCTCTCATGGTCATCATGGCACCCCACATGGAGCCTGTCATTTTAATGTCCCCCACGCGAGAGCTCTCAGAGACAATATCGTGAACCATGTTTTCAATTCGCTCAGGAGAGCTATTACCCAACACCTCACGAGCTTCAGTTGGAAGATACTCCTCCGAAAGAAGTCCTGCTCGTTTTGCGTCATCAATATCGTGCGTTACATACGCAATACGGTCCGATATGGCAACAATTCTTCCTTCTGCTGTTTCTGCACGTAGATTGCCTGAGTGACATCTAATACCATCAATAACCTCATGAGAAAGATTGAGACCCTGACCGTCTTTCTCCAGAAACTCAACAATACGAGCACTTTGCTGGTTATGAGCAAAAATACGCTCATTTTCTGGGGCTTCGGGATCCATTCCCCTATACAGGCTAATGGCGTGCGAAAGCGCCTTCTCGCCAATATGACCAAACGGCGTATGACCTAAGTCATGTCCAAGCGCAATTGCCTCAGTAAGGTCTTCGTTTAAGCCCAAAGGCCTTGCGATTGAGCGTGCAATCTGCGAAACCTCAAGCGTATGGATAAGACGGGTTCTATAGTGGTCCCCTTCTGGGGCGAGAAAAACTTGTGTCTTGTGAGCAAGTCTTCTAAAACTCTTGCTGTGCAGAATACGATCTCTATCGCACTGATAACAGGTACGGTACTGGTCAGGCTCCTCTGCTATCGCGCGACCTTTACTTTGATCAGAAAAAGCCGCCTCAGGAGATAAGATTTGATGCTCGCGAGCTTCAAGATCTTCTCGTTGAATGGATAACATAGACCCTCCTTGTACCTGCATCTTTATCACATAATAGCAGGTTATTGCTATCTAGCAAAAGAGGGCGACCGAAGCCGCCCTCTAGAGTTTGTTGCAGTGTGTCTAGAAGAAAACCTACTTGGTAGCAATCTTCTGTGGACCACCGTTAGCCTGAATCTTAGCCTGTGCTGCAGCAAGACGTGCGATTGGCACGCGATATGGAGAGCAGGAGACATAGTCAAGACCAAGGTTGTAGTACATGTGGATGGACTCTGGATCGCCACCGGTCTCACCGCAGACACCAATGGTGAGGTTTGGATTACCCTTACGGCCACCCTCAACGCCCATACGGACAAGCTCTGCGACACCCTTATCAAGGGTTGCAAATGGGTTGGTCTTAACAATCTTGCGCTCAAGATAGAGAGGCATGAATGCAGACTCAACGTCGTCACGAGAGAAGCCAAGGCAAGTCTGGGTGAGGTCGTTAGTACCGAAGGAGAAGAAGTCTGCGTGCTTAGCAATCTCCTCAGACATGATAGCTGCACGTGGAAGCTCGATCATGGTACCAACTGGGATGTTGAGCTCAACACCGTACTCATCAGCAACCTGCTTGATGGTCTCCTCAACCTCTTCACGGACCTGGATAAGCTCCTCTTCGAAGCCAACCAGAGGAACCATGATCTCTGGGCGAGGGTCAAGACCAACGCGCTTGAGCTCTGCAGCTGCGCTTGCGATAGCGCGAACCTGCATAACGTTGAGCTCTGGGTAGACAAGGCCAAGGCGGCAGCCACGGAGGCCGAGCATTGGGTTTGCCTCCTGGAAGGCGTCAAACTTAGCGAGAAGAGCACGCTTTGCAGCGGCGTCCTTACCCTGCTCCTCATCATGAGCAATCTCAACATCAAGCTCACGTGGGGAATCAAGGAACTCATGCAGTGGTGGGTCAAGAAGACGGACAACAACGTCTTTGCCGTCCATTACCTTGAACATACCAAGGAAGTCGCCCTTCTGAGCACGGCCAAGCTGCTCAATAGCAAGCTGCTTAACGTCCTCAGAGTCTGCAAGAATGAAGTCCTGAATGAGGTGCTTACGCTCACCAAGGAACATGTGCTCTGTACGGTCAAGACCGATTGCCTCAGCGCCGTTATCAACGGAAGTCTGAGCATCTGCTGGGTTATCAGCGTTTGCACGTACGCCAATGACGCGACCACGGGACTCGTCAAGGCGGACCTCATCTGCCCATGCAAGGATGGTCTGGAGGTCACCAGAAAGCTCTGGCTGGACAAGCTCAACAGCACCAAGGATGACGTCACCAGTGGTACCGTCGATGGAGATAACATCGCCCTCGTTAACAACAAGGCCGGAATCAGCAACGGTGAAGCGCTTGTTAGCAGCGTCAATGCGAAGTGTATCAACACCGCAGACGCAAGGAGCGCCCATACCACGAGCAATAACAGCTGCATGGCTGGTCTTGCCGCCGTGGGAAGTTAGGATGCCCTCTGCAGCAACCATGCCGTGGAGGTCATCTGGAGTGGTCTCCCAGCGAACAAGAATACAAGGCTTGCCTGCCTCTGCAAAAGCCTCAGCGTCTGCAGAAGAGAAGACTGCAGCACCAACAGCTGCACCAGGAGAAGCGTTAAGACCCTTAGCAATGGTCTCGTACTCAGCGTTAGGATCAAACTGTGGATGCAGAAGCTGATCGAGCTGCTCAGGAGCAACGCGAGAAACAGCCTGCTCCTTAGTAATACGACCCTCTTCGTACATCTGAATTGCAACCTTAAGTGCAGAAAGAGCAGTACGCTTACCAACACGAGTCTGAAGCATCCAGAGCTTACCATTCTCAATGGTGAACTCGATGTCCATCATGTCTGCGTAGTGATCCTCAAGAATCTCAAAGACGTGGAAGAGCTCCTCGCCTGCCTCCTTGAGTGCAGGAACCTTAACGAGGTCTGCAATAGGCTCAGTATTACGAATACCAGCAACAACGTCCTCGCCCTGAGCGTTGATCAGGAAGTCACCGTAACGCTCGTTAGTACCATCTGCAGGGTTACGAGTAAATGCAACGCCAGTTGCAGAAGTCTCACCCTTGTTACCAAAGACCATGACCTGAACGTTAACTGCAGTACCAAGCTCATCAGGAATCTTGTTCTGCTTGCGGTAAAGGATTGCGCGGTCATTCATCCAAGAACCAAAGACTGCCTGCTCAGCAAGGCGGAGCTGGAGGTAAGGATCAGATGGGAAGACAGCGTAGCCGTTCTTGGAGACCTCTGGGTGCTCCTTAACGTCAACGTTTGCAGCAAAGATGCCCTTGAACCAAGTTACAAGGTCACGAAGGTCATTTGCGTCCAGCTCTGTATCAAGCTTAACGCCCTTCTCGGCCTTCTTAGCAGCAATTGCATCCTCAAAGAGCTGTCCAGAGACGCCCATAACAACGCCAGAGAACATCTGAACAAAACGACGGTAAGAGTCCCAAGCAAAGCGCTCGTTACCAGTCTGCTTAATGAGGCCCTGAACGGACTCATCGTTAAGACCAAGGTTAAGAACAGTGTCCATCATGCCAGGCATGGAGAATGGTGCACCAGAACGAACGGAGACAAGCAGTGGATCTTCTGCATCGCCGAGCTTCTTGCCCATGCGCTCCTCAAGGGTAGCCATAGCCGCGTCAATCTCATCAGTGACGCCCTCAGGCCAGACGTTGCCGTTGTTGGAATAAGCAACGCAAGTTTGGCAAGTAATTGAGAATCCTGGAGGTACAGGCAGGCCAATCTTAGACATCTCTGCAAGGTTTGCTCCCTTGCCACCAACAATCCACTTTGCCTCTTCTACGGATGCGCCAGCGACCTCAGTAACATCGTTACCGGCGTGGTCCTTTCCGAAGCTGTAAACGTGCTTCTCGGACATAACACTCCAAACTCTCAAACTGTCACACGCAAAGCGTGCACCAACACAATTGAACGCAAAGACATCAAACCAAACAAAGTTGGTTCTGTCCTCACATTCATAGTATGTTACCAACCTACGCGATTCATCTGAACAAAATAACGGTGAGCGGTCAATATCGACCGTTCACAGAATTATTTACAAACTTATGATTGCAAATTGTGAAATTCTCCATAAAGAAAATGAGCACCCAAAATGGATGCTCATTTAACTTTTTGATATTTTGAGGCGTCAGCACTCTCTTAGCGCGTAACTCCCTCAAAGAATGCGCCAATTGCATGGCTTGGCTCTTCACCGGTAAGCGTAGAAATAACGTTTACTGCTGGTCCCAGAAGATCAATTGATGGGATGAGGCGCTGATCAAGCTCACGACGAATCTCTCTTCTGAGAGAGCCATCTGCAAAGGTGTGGAAGACTGCACGAGGGCGATCCTCATCTTCATGCTCGTTGAAATACGCGCGAACGTCTTCAACGCTATGAATATTTGGAACCCTTACAATCTCTACGGAATCATCGCCAAACTGAGCAGCAGCAGCCTTAACTACTGCAGCACCAGTCTCTCCGCGAGAGTCTGACAAAACATAGACGATAGGCAGACCATCACCAAGAGTGTTGTTGTCAATATCAAGTGTGCTCATGCTGTAACCCTTTCAGTCAAGCTATTCAGAAAGATACAAACATTTATCAGTCTAAGCGTACCCTACTTCTTACGAGAAAGCACACTAATATCGGCGACATTACTAAATACCTGGGCAAACTTGTTTAAAAGACGCAAACGATTTCGGCGAACGGTATCATTTTCATCCATAACAAGCACTTTGTCGAAGAAAATATCAATTGGCTCACGCAGTTGTGACAGTGCAGAAACAGCAGCAGCATAGTCTGCACCAGCAAGAGCAGAAGCCACTTGCTTCTGGCCCTCTTCGCAGGCAGCAAGCAATGACATCTCTGGCTCAGTGAGAAGCTCTGTATCAACTTCTGCACCAAGTGAAGCATCACTGAGGTGAGCTGCACGTGCATAAGCAGTAGCAAGGTCCTCAAAGAGCTCAGGCTCGTTCTGACGTGCTTCATCAAGTGCGCGAGCACGCTGAAGGAACTCATCAGGATTGATAACGCCAATTGCGCTAACAGCCTCAATAGCATCTGCAGAGATCTTCTCGTCCTTAGCAATAGATGCAAGGCGGCCAATAAAGTACTGCTCAACCTGGGACTGAACAGACTCGTCAACAGCAAGACCCTGCTGGCGGTAAAGCTCCAGAGAGCTTGCAATAAGCTTCTTGAGGTCAAGGTTGGAGGTAGAGCGGACCAGCGCAATGACGCCAATTGCTGCACGACGAACAGCGTAAGGATCGGAAGAGCCGGTTGGTGGCTCGTTGATAGCAAAGATGCCGCAGATGGTATCAAGCTTGTCAGCAATAGCTACAAAGCGACCAATCTGGCCACTTGGGAGCTCGTCACCGGCAAAGCGAGGACGATAGTGCTCGCGAATAGCTGCAGCTACATCGCTCTTCTCGCCAGCTGCCTCTGCGTAGTAGCCACCCATGACACCCTGCTGGCTGGTGAACTCGACAACTGCCTGGCTGACAAGGTCTGCCTTAGCAAGATGAGCAGCGCGAGCAGCAAGCTCTGCCTCTTCCTTGCTGGATGTCTCGTCGAGCGCAATCTCTGCAGCAAGAGCCTCCATACGCTGTGTCTTCTGCAAAACTGTGCCAAGCTTCTCCTGGAAGACAACGGTCTCAAGGCGCTGAGCAAACTCATCAAGCGTGTGCTTCAAGTCCTCCTCAAAGAAGAACTTAGCGTCGTCGAGACGAGCACGAACAACGCGCTCGTTGCCGTCAATGACGCGCTCGGCGCAAGATGGGTCTGCATTAGAAACCACAATAAACTCGCGAGTCAGCTTACCCTCAGCGTCATAGATTGGGAAATAGCGCTGGTTGGAAAGCATGGACTCAGTAATAATCTCTGAAGGAACGTTAAGGAATTCCTCGTCAAAGGTACCCACAAGAACCTGAGGCCACTCAGTAAGGTTAATGACCTCCTCAAAGACCTTCTCTGGCATATCAACGTGAGAGCCCGGACGAGCAGCCTCTACCTCTTTGATACCGGCGAGAATAACGTCTTTTCTCTGCTCCTGAAGCAAAACGCCAGCATCTTTAAGTACCTGCTCATAGACAGCTGGACTTGCTACCTCATGGTAACCAGGACCAAGGACACGATGGCCCTGGGTGGTGTTTGAGCTAGTTACATCAGCGTACGTAACAGGAACAATCTCTGAACCAAAGAGAGCGCACAGCCAGCGAACAGGACGAACGTAGCGCTCGTGGAAAGAACCCCAGCGCTGACTACGAGGCCAATCAAGTGCAGAAATCCAAGAAGTTGCCAGCTCAGAGAGAATCTTTGTAGCAGGAACTGAAGGAATATTGAGCTCTGCAAAAACATACTCATGACCGTCAGTGTCTACACGACGAGTCAGCGCATCAGCGCTCACGCCGCACTTGCGAGCAAATCCCTCAGCAGCCTTGGTTGGATTACCGTCTGCATCGAAAGCAATCTCTGCCTTAGGACCACGCTTGACCTCGGAAATCTCTTCTGTAGCCTCAGCAACGTCCTTTACATAGGCAGTTAAACGACGAGGTGTCGAGAGGATCTTAACCTCTCCAAATGACAAGCCAGAGTCTTTAAGTCCGGAAACGACAAGCTTATTGAACTGAGCAATAGCTTTCTGCAATGGAGCAGAAGGCATCTCTTCAGAACCAATCTCAAAAAGGAAGTCTCTAACCTCAGCCATTTAAGCCACCTCCTCCTGAGTAGTTGCTGCAGGTGCTTTCTTAGAAGCAACCTCCTCCAAATACGATTCACAGCATGCCTTAGCAACAGTGCGAACACGAAGAATATAGTTAGCTCTCTCAACAGCAGAAAGAGCACCACGAGAGTCAAGTAGGTTGAATGCATGGCTGCACTTCATAACGCAGTCATACGCAGGTAGTGGAAGCTTGCGCTCAAGGCAGCTGTGGCACTCTGCCTCATACTCGTCGAACTTCTCGCGCATAAGCTCAATGTTGGCTACCTCAAAGTTGTAGGTTGAGAACTCGCGCTCGTTCTCAAGGAATACCTGGCCATATGTCATTGGAGTGCCGTCTGGCAGATAGCTCCAGACCAGGTCATAGACGGAATCTACACCCTGAGCATACATAGCAATACGCTCAAGACCATAGGTAATCTCAACAGGAACTGGGTCTACCTCAATGCCGCCTACCTGCTGGAAGTACGTGAACTGAGTAACCTCCATACCGTTGAGCCAGACCTCCCAGCCAAGACCCCAAGCACCAAGCGTTGGGCTCTCCCAGTCGTCCTCAACAAAGCGAACGTCGTGGTCTTTTGGATCAAGGCCAATAGCAGCAAGTGAACCAAGATAGAGATCTTGAGAGTCTGCAGGAGATGGCTTAATCAAAACCTGGAACTGATAGTAGTGCTGCAAACGATTGGGGTTCTCGCCATAGCGTCCATCAGCAGGACGACGACAAGGCTGTGGATAGCAGGTACGCCAGGCATCGGGGCCAAGTGAGCGCAGGATAGTTGCGGTGTGGAAGGTACCAGCACCTACCTCGGAGTCATATGGCTGCATGACCGTGCAACCTTTTTCTGCCCAATAGTGTTCAAGGGTCAAAATCATATCTTGAAACGTAAGTGGTGTTGCGCCCATGATGTTCTTTCTCTCAAATGTCCGACGTAAGTACTATAGCCCGCGAGCATGATCAAAGGGCCAGAAAATAAACATTGCCTTAGAGGTCACGGTAGAAACCGCAACTGCTCCAAAATATCTGGAATCCAGCGAGTTTGTTCTGTTATCCCCCATAACAAAAATATGACCTGCAGGAACAGTATACGGATAATTCTGAATTACGGCACCTGCGCGATCCGCAAGAGAATAGGTTGGCTTGCCTTCAGTATAAGGCTCGTCCATAAGCTGACCGTCAACATACACAGCACCGTCGCGCAAATCTACCGTTTGACCTGCTGTAGCAATGACGCGCTTAACTAAAAGCGTATCGGGATTCTGAGGACTGGTGAAGGTAACCACATCACCTGCTTGCGGAGTACCGCCAAATCGATAGGTAAGCTTCTCTCCTACCAAACGATCCCCCAGCTGGATGGTATTGAGCATGGACCCTGTTGGAACCTCATATACCTCAGCGACAAACGTTCTAATAAAAAACGCCAATGCAACAGCAACTGCAACAATTACCAGGTATTCAAAAATTTCAAGTACTTTGGAATGTCCACTACTCATCGTCATCACCAGATTGCTGATCAAGCTCTGCTAAATACGCTCTGTCCTTCTCAGTGAGCTGAGCGCTCTCTAAGAGGTCTGGACGCCACGCGCGAGTGCGAGCAAGTGCAGATTGTCGTCTCCAGACTGCTACCGCTCCGTGGTCTCCTGAAAGAAGCACAGGAGGAACTTCTCGCCCCTCAAAGTTTGCTGGACGCGTGTACTGAGCATACTCGAGAAGGCCATCGTCGGAGAATGACTCATCCTGTGAGCTCATCTCATCGCCAAGCGCGCCAGGAAGCAAGCGCACAACCGAGTCAATCACGGTAAGCGCAGGAAGCTCTCCACCCGTCAGCACGTAATCTCCCATAGAA
This sequence comes from Lancefieldella parvula, assembly GCA_023300185.1. Taxonomy (GTDB): domain Bacteria; phylum Actinomycetota; class Coriobacteriia; order Coriobacteriales; family Atopobiaceae; genus Lancefieldella. Next base: position 803,802 of record CP097092.1, on the reverse strand, counting down.
ATAACGTCATCTGCCAGCTCGTAGACGCGCTCGTCCATGCCCTCATAACGACCACAGACAAACAAAATACGCTCTTTTTGAGCGAGCTCTTGAGCAATTGCCTGAGTATACGGCCTGCCAACTGGCGAGAAAAACACCACGTGGGGCTTGGCATCTGCCTGATCAGAAATCTCTCGAACTGCCTCAAAGATGGGAGCAGGCTTCATAAGCATGCCTTGTCCACCACCAAAAGGAGCATCATCTACCGTACGATGCCTATCATGCGTCCAGTCACGCAAGTCATGCGCATAGAACTCAAAAATGTTTGCCTTTTGAGCTCTGCCCATAATAGAAGCATTTAAATAGGGCGAGAAGACCTCAGGAAATACTGAGAGCGTTTCTAGACGCATGCTACTCACCTAACCTAAGAAGGCCATGAGGAATTGAGACGGTAATGGAGCCCTCGGCTGGAGCATCTTTGATAAATTCATCTACGGCAGGCATCAACACCTGTCCAAAAGGCCCCTCAATTACCCACACATTTTGTGTAGGTCCAACAAGAACCTCTGTAATTTCACCCAGAGAACCATGTTCTGTATCACGTACTTCTCTACCCACAAGTAGAGAAACATTTACCAGACCAAAGTTTTCTGGAAGACAATCTTCTTCTACCAGAAGCGTTTTACCAATAAGCTCTTCTGCATCAGAGATGGTAGTTACATCTTCAAAAGTGACAAGACTACCTTCTCTATCATCTGACTCAACAGAGACAACTGAGAACTTCCTTGGTCCCTTAAGCGCAGGCGGAACAGGAACAACTGTCATGCCTTCAGCTATAAGAGAAGGAAGGCTGTGAACGGGAACCGTCACAACCTCCCCTCTTTTACCATGCGTTTTAACAATTTGAGCAATTGCTCGCCAGTGTTTACGCAAAATTAGCCTACAACCTCGACATCAACAGAGGTGCCAACACGCTGGCCAAGAGCACGAGCCAAAGTACGAATAGCCTTAATGGTTCTACCCTTGCGGCCGATGACACGTCCAGCGTCTTCCTCAGAGCAAGAAACCTCAATCAAGGCTCCATCCTCGCGATCGGTGACGTCGAGTGCAACAGCATCTTCATTATCGACAAGACCACAGACGATGTACTCGACAAGATCAGCAACCTTGTCAGAGGGCATCTCCTGAATGTCTTGATCGACAGCGTCTACCTCAGTGGGCTCTGTGAATTCAGACACGATTTACTCAGCCTCTGGAGCCTCGGACTCCTCAGCAGCTGCGGCAGCAGCCTCAGCAGCAGCCTCTGCAGCTGCAGCAGCCTTTGCCTGTGCCTTCTTGGAGAGCTTGGTCTTCTTCTCTGCAACTGGAGCACCAGTACGAGCAATCTCAATGAGGTGAGAAACTGCGCTTGTTGGCTGAGCGCCCTTTGCTACCCACTCGTCAACCTTCTCGAGGTTGATATCAATCGTCTTAGGGCTAGTCAGTGGGTTGTAACGACCGACTTCTTCAATGTAACGACCATCGCGAGGCATACGACCATCAGCGACAACTACGCGATAGTACGGACGCTTCTTGGCACCGTGACGGGCCAGACGAATCTTAACTGCCAATGAAAACTCCTCCATACGAGCGGTGCCTCGGATGTTAGATGGGCTGCACCGCAAAGCCACAAATCGGGTTACAAGTGTACAACAACGCATTAACCTCGAAAAGTATAAATTTGCTCTCTTCAAAAAGTACTCGTAATTTATGTATGAAACACTTGTTCTATTTGTACAAAAAGTATACACTATTTCTATGGAAACATCAAAGGACATATCAGATAAAAACGCACGTAAATCGTGTGATTTTGAATGGCATGGTAAAGCCATTGGCCTTCTAGATCTTGATGCGTTCTTTGCGTCTGTAGAACAACTTGATCATCCTGAGTGGCGCGGAAAACCAGTAATTGTTGGAGGTTCACCCCACAAACGAGGCGTTGTTTCAACCGCATCTTATGAAGCAAGAAAGTATGGTGTTCATTCTGCCATGCCTTCAGCTACTGCGGTAAGGCTTTGTCCTCATGCAATTTGGACTTCAGGACGTTATGACAGATACTCAGAAATGAGCGCTCTTGTTATGGGTTTTCTCAAAGATGAGACTCCCCTTGTTGAGCAGGTTTCTATTGATGAGGCATTTTTTGACATCACTCCAGGCAGATTCTCTAAAGAAAATCCTTTGGAGATCTGTAAGCGCATACAAAAGAAAGTTGCTGCGCTAGGTGTTACCTGTTCCATTGGTCTGGGAACAAACAAAACAATTGCCAAGATTGCCTCTGAACAAGAAAAGCCTCGCGGTCTTACTGCGGTGTTTCCTGGTACAGAAGGTCGCTTTCTGGCGCCACTGCCCATTGAGGCCATGAGCGGTATTGGTCCTGCTATGGCAAAGACGCTTCATCAACAAGGAATCAGAACGCTTGGAGAGCTCTCAAGAGCAGATGCAACGTATCTCACTTCCCTTGTTGGCAATACAGCTTCAAAGATGATTTTGCGCGCGCAAGGAAAAGAAGTCTCTGAAGTTCATGAAGCTGCCCAGCCTCGTGACGTTAAGTCTGTTTCTAACGAGAGAACCTTTGAAACAGATTTGTTTGATAAACAAGAAATAGAAGAAGCCATCAGACACATTTCTGGTGTTGTAGGCAGACGTCTTCGCCGAAAACAGTTACAAGGTTATACCGTAACGCTTAAGGTAAAAGCCTCTGCAACAGAGTCTCATACCGCTCAAAAAAGAATGTCTACTCCAACTGACGATGAGCACCTCTTTGCAGAGATTGCCGTTGGCCTTCTTCCATACCATTTGGAAAGAAGGTCAGCCAGTAAGACTGCTTGGCGTTGGCATTAGCTCATTTTCAGATGAGGAGCATGCCAAACCAGTGCAAACGTCTCTTTTTGATCAATTTAATGACACGTTTGACGCTGCAGCCCCTGGACCTACAACAAAAAAGAAACCTCGGAGTGACTTACGTCATCTCTCCGAGGTAACCGATAAACTCAAAGATAAATTTGGTGCAGATGCTGTGCAGTATGGTAGAGACCTACGCTTTGAGCATCGCGTTTCTGACACCATGCCTACAGGCAAAAACGAACAAATCTAGTACACCAGCACTACTCAGTAGGATCAGCAGATTCTGGAAGATTGTCTACCAGGTCATCCTCAGAAAGCTCAAAGGCTGGAGCCAAAGCATCCTCTGGAAGATCAGCATAAGGAATATCAGAAGTCATAGCACCCTCAATATCCAGCTCTACACGAGGAGCATCCGCCCAAAGTCGCTCAAGACGATAGTAGGACCTTACCTCAGGCTGGAATACGTGAACAACAACTGAGCCGTAATCAATCAGAATCCAATTGAGACCGTCGCGACCCTCAGTAGAAATTGGACGAATGCCGCAGTTTGCCGTGACCTTCTCGCGAACTTCATCAACAATAGCGTCAGCTAAACGAGCATTTCCACCAGTGCAGATAACAAAGTAATCGCAAACGTCACTGAGACCAGTGAGGTCAAGCACAAGAATATCTTCAGCTTTCTTCTGATCTGCAGCAATTGCAGCAGTCTTTGCAAGCTCAAGTGAAGTTACAGCCATGAATTTCTCCGTTTTCTCATGTAGCCAAGCTACTTAGATGTCTTCTCAATCATCTCATTGTATAGGGCAATTGAGTTTGGATACAAATAACTCCTTGATGAAATCACATACATCATAACGCTACAAAACGCCGTCTCATAAAGCTCATCGAGAGAACCGCCACGTAAATATACGTTTCTTGCTTCTTCGACCGATGTAAAGCTTGGACGCAGAGGCTCAATAAGATCAGCTACATACAAGATTTTGTCTAGCTTGCTCATCTGACGGTCGCCCGCAGTGTGCTTCTGAATGGCGCTGAGAATCTGCTCAGAAAGCCAAGGATAGATGGCTGGTAGCGTTTTTGCGGCGAGAGGACCATGTAAGAGTCCAACGATTTTCTGATAAGGAGCTTCTGTCTGGATACGAAAGCGCTCTGCCAGTTCAATGGTTTCTGCATCAGGAAGAAGTTTCTCCCAATCATGCAAAATACCTGCCACACGAGCGCTCAACATATCTGCACCATAAGCCTGCGCAAGCGTTTCTGCACAATGTCCCACAGAGATAGAATGCGCAAAGCGCTTGGGGTTCTTGTGGTGCATATGAGACTTCAGATCAGACTCAAGCTGATCAATGAGCGCCTGTTGTTCTGCGGTGTAGACAATATCTTTTGCTATAAGTGTTCTTTCCATTATGTCCTACAAAGTTTTGAATCAAATCTGAGCTCTACCTGTTTGACACTGCCCTGATACGAGCGTATGTCAATCTGAGCAGCGGGTCGCTTTGGCTTGACTACTTAATTGAGCGGTGTTGTATCAGCGCCATAAAGGCCATGCTTATGAATATAGCCCGTAACTGAATCAGGAGTCAGATATCTGAGGCTCTGACCTTTTTGAACTCTACTGCGCAAGTAGCTTGATGAGATTGCTAGTGCGGGAACCTCAAGATAGGTTACCTTGAAGTCATAAGGTGAGTCTGCAATAACCTTTTGAGCACGACTCAGCTCATAACCAGGACGCGTTGCAGCAACAAAGTGAGCAAGCTCAGCTACGGTCTGTGCATCTTTCCAGGCGACAATATCAGCAATTGCATCTGCACCAGTAATAAAGAAAAATTCAACGTTAGAGGGATATACCTTACGCAATCTTCTGAGCGTATCAGCGGTGTAGGTGATGCCCTCATAATCCACCTCAAAACGAGAAGCAACAAAATGAGGATTATCTGAGGTTGCCAGAAGCGTCATTGAGTAGCGGTCTTCTCCCCTGGTAACTCCCTTATTTTGTTTGAACGCAGGGCGACCAGCAGGCATAAAGACAACCACATCAAGATCGAGGTCATCATATGCCTGCTCAGCAGCTACCAAGTGGCCGTTATGAATGGGGTCAAAGGTTCCACCCATGATTCCCAGACGATAGGTGCGGTTTTTATCCTGTCCCAAACGAGGCAGGCCAGGGTGCATGTTATTTAAGACGTCGGCTGCCATACTCTACTCAGTTTCTGAAGAAGCCTCAGCTACATGAGACGGATCAGATGGAGCCTCTTCAAACTCAACATCTTCAAATTGCTGATCTGAGGCGTCCTCATCAGGAATCTCTATACCATCTGTATTTGGTTTATTTGGATCCTCATAGGTAAAGGTGAGCTCAAGAATGCGAATCTCATCGCCGTCAACAGCACCAGCCTTTGCCAGCTGTACTTCAAGACCCATACGATCAAGACGACGCTGTAGATATGCCACAGCCTCATCATTGTCCCAATCGGTCTGAATAACCATACGCTCAATCTGACCGCCAGAGACACGCCAAGCATGACGTTCTTCTCGCTCAATGCGAAGTTTGTTATCACGACGAAGGCGCTGATGCTCCCAAGCCTCACTGCGGTCAACCGTTGGCGTAGTAATGGCAATTTCTTTGCGAAGCTCTGCCACTTCTGCAGCACAGGTAGTAACAAAATCATCAAGATTTAAACCTGTTACGGTAGAGATAGCAAAGAAAGTCCTGCCATCCGCCTCAGCGGCTTTTCTGAGCGCCTCGATGGCATCTTCTGTACCAGGCATATCGCATTTGTTTGCAACCACAATCTGAGGACGATCAGCGAGCTTTGAAGCGTAAGCCTTGAGCTCCTCGTTAATAGCGTGGTAGTCCTCTACAGGATCTCTACCTTCATAGCCACCAGTAACGTCAACCATGTGGACAATAAGCGCTGTGCGCTCAATATGACGAAGGAATTGATGACCAAGGCCCTTGCCCTCAGAGGCACCCTCGATAAGACCGGGAACGTCTGCGCAGACAAATGACTGACCGTTTTGAGCACGAACAACGCCCAAGTTTGGAACAAGGGTGGTAAAAGGATAGTCAGCAATCTTTGGACGAGCAGCACTGATACGTGCAATAAGAGAGCTCTTACCAACAGAAGGCATGCCCACCAAGGCCACATCTGCCATGAGCTTCATCTCTAGCTCAATCCAGTGCTCTTGGGCTGGCTCGCCCTTCTCGGCAAATGCTGGTGCACGCCTCACTGAGGTGACAAAGTGAATGTTACCGCGGCCACCATTGCCACCAGGAGCAACAACTACCTGCTCACCTGGAGAAGTAAGATCGGCAATCTCGTAGAGTGGCTCTTGCGTTTCTGGATCAAGCTCGCGCACAACGGTTCCCAGAGGCACCTTGAGCAGCAAATCCTGTCCGTCAGAGCCATGACGGCGAGCACCCTTACCGTGAGTACCACGCTCGGCCTTAAAGTGATGCTTGTAGCGGTAATCAATCAGGGACGAAAGCTGCGCGTCTGCAACAATGACAACATTGCCGCCATGACCACCGTCTCCGCCGTCAGGACCGCCTTTTGGTACATATGCTTCTCGGCGGAAAGACATGCAGCCTGCGCCGCCGTCTCCACCTTTAACGTTGATATGACAAAGATCAGTGAAAGTTTCCACGTGTCCTCCTTCTAATACCTTAATGTTACGGCATTTACCAGCGAAGCACAGTGAAAACGCGAGAAGTTCTTATGAGAACACGAGGATAACAACAATTACTCGCAACGCCAAAAATCATCAAAGCAAAGTCTGATGGAGCCAAAGGATAGCGTTTAAATGCAGATGAAGCGTTCCTTAAATAGAAACCTCGCTGCTCAGCCGCAAGTGCCGAAGCATCAGCTTTTTTAACGGAACTTACCAGCAAAGGAACAATCAAAGGCATGGTGAGCTGGAGCTTCTTAATTGGATTTTTGGTATCAAACTCAACGCCACGAGCCATCTGAGCCTCCATGATATGGTTCATCTCGGAAGCAAAGACAGGCACAAAGCGCAAAACCGTTGCAATGGTAAATGCATAGGGGTATGGGACATGCGCCACTTCTACCAGCGCATTCATGAGGTCTTCTACACGCATAAGCGAAAGCATAGAAAGCAGCGGCAGTGCCAGCGCAATTGTTTTTAGGGCAACGTTAAAGCCGCGCTCCAAACCACCTACCGTGATGAATAAAAAGAGCGTTTGACCAGCAGGGGCAACAAGCGTCTGTACAACGCACAAGATAAGACCTAAGACAGCAAAGCCAAATACCAGCTTAAAAGTCTTCTGAGCATTCTGTGAGACAACTCCCACACAAATAGTGAGCGCAAGTACTGCAAGCACCTCAAGCGTTCCTTGAGCAGCAAAGGCGGCTACAAAGAGCTCAAGCGCAAACACAAGCTTGGCCACAGGATTTGCCTTATGAAGGAAGCTTGTTCCTTCGGTGTAATCAATAACACTACCCACGAGGAGCCTCCTTACCATTCAGCGTTGCTGCAATACGAGCAATCTCAAACTGATGCTGCAATGCCTCAAGCACCTCGGAAGCGCTGTTAAGTCCAGCAAATGACGGATCTACATGCGCACCCACAAGCTTTGACAGCTGAATCATCTGAGGAGCCTCAACATATGCTTCTTTCAAAACCTCATCTGTCGAGAAGATCTGTGTAACTTCCCCATCATCTAACACGCTACCATGAGCCATAACGACAATTCTTGTGGCAAAGTCCAGCACAACCTCCATGTCATGACAGACCATAAGAACTGCACAGCCCTTCTCGCACAGTGATTTGACCATATTCATGACCTGCATACACTCTTTGTAATCCAGGCCCGAAGTTGGCTCATCAAGCACAAGAATATCTGGCTCGCAGGCAACCACAGACGCAAGCGCTACCATCTGACGCTGTCCGCGAGAAAGCATAAACGGCGACGCATCCGCATCAAGCCCCATGCGATCAATTACTTCAAGCGCTTTCTTGCGCGCATCCTCTGCAGACACAGCCTTGAGCTCAAGACCAAACGCAATCTCCTCAAGGACACTCTCTTTGCAAATCTGGTAATCGGGATTTTGGAACAGTGTTGAGACATGCTGAGCAATCTGCGACGTCTTCCAATCCTTGCATGAAGAACCCTTAATATGAATGTCTCCCGATCGAGGACGCAACAGGCCATTTACCAGCTTAGTTAAAGTTGTTTTACCTGCGCCGTTTTGACCCACAAGTGCCACAAGCTCGCCAGGATGCAAGCTGAGAGAGACGCGCTCAACGCCATCAGTACTATCCTGATATTTGAAGGTGGCATCGATAACGTCAAGAACAGATTGAACGCTTGGCTGCTCTGCGTCTTGAAGAACACCAATCCTGTCAAATGGCCCGCTCGATTCAGCAATCACAGGGCCATCTATTTTTGGAAGATATGTCTCCCCTGCTAACTCAACGTCATTAGTAGCTAATGGTTGAGAGCCCTCTGTAAGAGAAATGCTGCGATGCTGGAGAGCGCCTACACAGCACGCAAGCTGCTTGGCGGCTGACTGAACTGACAACGCAGTTTCATCGCAGACAGCTCTGTCCGCCTCAGATAACAAGTGAGCATACTCAGACTGATGAGAGAGCTCATGGACGCCCTTTGAGACGCGCACGCAACGAGGAACATCAACGCCAACCTCTTGCAGTAAATCTACCTGAGAGAACACTTCCTCACCGCTACCGTATGCACAAATGGAGCCCTTGTCCATAACGGCAATCTTTGAGCAATACTTGGCGAGAAGACCTACTTTTTGCTCAATTACCACAACCGTAATACCTTTGGTTTTGTTGAGCTCTGAAAGCGTCTGGAAGATTAACTCAGACGACGTTGGATCCAAAGCTGCTGTTGGCTCATCAAGCACCATAACTTGTGGCTGAAGTGCCAAAAGTGCTGCTATAGCAACCTTTTGCTTCTGTCCACCAGAAAGAGAAGCAATCTCTCTAAAGCGAAGGTTGGCAATACCAACTGTCTCTAGAGCATAGGTAATGCGCTCTGGAATCTCTGCGTGAGGAACAGCAAAGTTCTCAAGACCAAAGAGAAGCTCATCCTCAACAATTGAAGCAACCATCTGTGCATTGATATCTTGGGTAATGGACCCCACAATCTTAGAGATATCAGTTAAAGCAACCGTGCAGGTATCCATTCCATCAACAAGAATCTTGCCAAAGAAATTACCTCTAAAGTGATGAGGAATGGCGCCAGAGAGCGCAAGAGCAAGCGTAGACTTACCTGCACCAGAAGGGCCAACAATACCTACAAAGTCACCCTCCTGAACGCTCAGCGAAAGCTCATTAAGAGCACGCGCTGAGCTATCAGGATAGCTATATGACACAGATTGAACTTCAATAATAGACACAGTGTTCTCCAGGAAATATGTGCGTATCTAAGAACTTATCGGCCCAAAACCTTCTTAAGAGGAGCCGCAAGAACCTGAACAACAATAGCATTAAAGAATGCAGTTCCCACGATGACAGGAAGCATTACGTAGAAAAGCTCAATAGTTGCACCTTTGGCTGGAATAGCAATGGCAGCAAAAATGAGGCCAGAAATTAGAGTGGTTACAAAAGAACCAATTGCAGGCATTACTGGCTTATCTGCAAGAGCAGACTTAGTGAAAGCAAACATAACAAGTGAAGCAACACCTTCTGCAACAAAATCAGCACCAGGAACAGAGGTGGTCAGCTGAATAACGGTAGCTGCGATAAGACCAATAACCAGACTCTGAACAGCGTTTGGCTTAAGCAAAAGGATTGCCAGGCAGAACGATGCAATAATGAACTCTGGACCAATACCAATAGCACTAATTGCCTTACCAACGGTCAGGTTAAGAATAAAACCAGCAGCAATAAGAACGGCAACAAGAACAAGAGAAGTTACATCCAAAACGCCTGCAGACTTTGAAACAGCAACAACACGTGGTGCCTGCTCAGCAGATCCTGTCTCTGTGTCTGTGGCGTTGACCTGATTGAGATTTTCTGTAGACATACAAACTCCTTTAACGCAAAACAAAATGAACAAACAAAACTTTCAACTGAACGGGTTTCTCGCCATCCGGATCTAGCAAGAAACGTACGCACAAAAAAAGCTCTCGGTCACCCGAGAGCCTCTAAATGCGTATGCAGAAGCAACTCATCGCTGACCGGAGAAAGACAAGTTGTTCCACCACCACTGCTGAGTGCTTGTAGCGCGCATGATATGTCCTCCTCCCAAAAGCGTAAATTGCAATGTAAGAAGAATACCATTACTTTGCCAGATTGTGTCAAGAAATACATTAAGAAACAAATTAGAAACTGTGAACGGTACGCGTAAGATACCGCGAGAAACAAAAAGGGGTCCCGAAGGACCCCTTGAATGAACTGCGAATGTTCAAGAAAACTTATGCCTCAGCAGCAACGACGTTAACGACGTGCTTAGCACCCTTCTTGAACTCAACAACGCCATCGCAAAGTGCAAAGAGAGTGTCATCCTTGCCGCGACCAACGTTTACGCCAGGAGTGATGTGAGTACCACGCTGACGGATGATAATCTGGCCAGCCTTGATTGCCTGACCACCGTAAATCTTAACGCCAAGGCGCTGTGCTTGTGAGTCGCGACCATTGCGGGAAGAGCCGAGACCTTTCTTGTGTGCCATAAATGCTACCTGCCTATCTCAATATCAGAAGTGACCAATTACTCTGCAGACTCGTCGGATGCCTTAGCAGCAGCCTTACGAGCGGTAGGGAGCGCGGTAACCTTCAGCTTAGTAAGGTTCTGACGGTGACCATTGGCGCGGTGATAGCGCTTACGCTTGTGGAACTTGAAGACAAGGACCTTCTTGTCCTTGTACTGCTCAAGAACCTCACAGGTAACCTTCTTAGAGGAAAGAGTGGCAGCGTCAGCAACAACCTTCTTGCCGTCGTTAAGCATAAGAACATCAAGCTTTACCTTATCGCCAGGCTGCGCATCAAGCTTCTCGACGCTGATTACGTCGCCCTTGGCAACCTTATACTGCTTGCCACCAGTTGCTACGATTGCGTACATGTGTGTAACCCTTCATTGCTGATTCTTGCAACGATTAATACTATCTTTGCATTTCTGAAGATCCGAGCAAAGATCTTCGCCGCCGTGACCTGTGGCATCCGCGGGAAACTGTCGGTGTCCCATGTCCCTCGGCGAGAAACACAACTCGAAATAGTCTACTGCATATTTCAGAAAATTCCAAGACAAAACTACATGTTATAGAGGCTTCACAAGGAGTCCATTTTCTGTAACGTGTGCCTGTGAGACTCGGCACACCTTCAACGAGTCAATGCCTTGTAGGCCATCCACTCCAGCTTGAGCTGCAATTCTTTGAGCCTCATAAATCAAAACTGCAGGTCTAAGCGCTGCTCTTGGATCTTGGAGTGTATCAAGCTCAAATGAAATACACGTTTCAGATGAGCTGTCAGAAATGTCATAGCCCGCAAACGTTGTCTCTAAATTGACCACTTTTTGCTTATCTCCGCGCATGTACGTAAGCTCTTTTTTGGCGAGAAGATCCTCAAACCCCCAACGCAACGCGTCTGACCTAAGACCTTCTCCCAAAATGTCACATCTCCAATGAGCGGCATTCAACCATGCTTCAAGCGCTGGCAGCGACCGATCAACGTAGTTGGCAGCAAACGGAGCAAGCGCGGGAGGCGTTGCCGACAACAACCTCTCTAACGCTTCATCCGGGTCCACGTATTCTGTGAGCTTCAAGTCAAAGTACTCCGCCTCAGACGAAGCACCAACGGGAAGCGCCTGAGAGAACTGCACGCCCATGCGCTTTGCAAAGCCGTTTCCCACTCTAAACGGCAGTTGAGCTCGACGAACACAACGCTCAATAGTCCCAATGAGCTCAAGATGTCCTAGAAACGCAAGGCGGTCGTCTTTCTTGTAAGCCACGCGAAGCCTAAAAATCTCTGCTCCGCGCTCCGTCATAATCTCTGGCTGAATCTGTGGCCTACCAGCGCGCCAGTCTTTCTTCGCCGGCTCAACCACCTCAGGAGCCACGCTCTCTAGCTGCGTATCCGTCATGAGCGCACCCCCATCAAAACGTTGTCGACCTTCAAGGTCTGGCATACCGCGCATCCCGTACAAGAAGTAAACGTACAGTCTGGTGTGGTGACTTCGTCCATTGCTCGACGATATTCTCGCTGTAGGTAGCCCTTGGAGACGCCAGGAGACGTGTGGTCCCAAGGAAGTTTTGCCTGAATATCAAAGGTTTCTGTTGCAATATCAGACAGCGAGAAACCCAGACTTTCTGCAGCTGCATTCCAAGCATCAAGATTAAACTCACTGGTCCATGCATCAAACTTACAACCATTTTTCCAAGCCCGGTAAATCAAATCAAAACCGTCGCGGCCCATCTTTGAAAGCGCACCTTCTACCAGGGACGTTCCAGAATCGTGGTAGGCAATCTTGAGTCCCCTATCGTGGTTTGACGACAAGAGCAACTGCTGTCTACGCTGGGCTTCCTCACGAGAAATCTGGCCAACCCACTGGAATGGCGTGTAGGACTTGGGCACAAATACGGCAACGGAAGCAGAAACCGTAACTCCCTTGCCGCCAATTTCTCGACCGATATCCAAAATACGCTTTGCAACTGCGGGAATGGCTTGAATGTCTTCATCGGTTTCGGTTGGAAGGCCCATCATAAAGTAGAGCTTCATGCGGCGCCAACCGTTTTCAAACGCGTTTCTTGCAGCGGACTCAAGATCATCCTCGGTAACATTTTTGTTGATGACATCACGCATGCGTTGGGAGCCTGCTTCTGGTGCAAACGTCAGTCCGCCACGCCTTGAGGTAGAAACGGCGTCTGCCATCTCCGCGCCAAACGCGTCCATACGCTGGGAAGGAATGGAGATTCGCACGCCACGTTTACGCAAATCAGAGTTCATGCGGCGCAGAATGTAGCCGCACTGAGAGTGATCCGTTGTAGAAAGCGACGTCAACGAGACCTCGTCGTAGCCACTCTTCAGAAGGCCTTCCTCGCCTGCTTTCACAATCTGCTGAGCAGGACGTTCGCGTACAGGACGATACGTCATTCCTGCCTGGCAGAATCTGCAGCCACGAGCACAGCCACGCTGAATCTCAAGAGCAAGTCTATCCTGAACAATCTCGGTATACGGAACAATGCGCTGGGCAACAGGGTCAGTCACCGAAAGATCCGATAAACAGCGCTTAAAGACCACGCTTGGTGCGCTACTTCCCTCTTTAGGAACCGCATAGCCCCAGCGTGTTGAGGTATTATCGTGCACAATCTGATAAAGCGATGGCACGTAGACACCTTGAATCTGCGACAACCTATGCAAAATCTCTTGGCGAGAAACTCCGTCAAGCTTGGAAGTTCTCACGCACTCGCACATCTCTACCAGCGCTTCTTCGCCATCACCTAAAAGAATTGCATCAAAGAGCGGGGCCACTGGCTCTGAGTTCCAAACAGAAGGACCGCCACCAAAAATAAGTGGGTCCTCTTCATCACGTTCTTCAGCGAGCAATGGAATGCCTGCTAAATCAAGCGTTTCTATAATATTGGTAGCGATCATTTCATGCGCAAGGGTGAAGCCCACCACATCAAAAGATGCTAAAGGCGCAGCACCCTCCAACGAAAGCAAAGGAACATTGCGTTTGCGCATCAAAGCTGCCATATCAGTCCAAGGCAGATAGGCGCGCTCACAAGAAATATGAGGTGCCTTATTCAAAGCGTTATAGAGAATGGCAATGCCCAAATTAGGCTGACCCACCTCGTACACGTCGGCGTAAACCATACAAACGTGAAAAGGGCCTTCTTGCTCCTCTACTGCTCCCCACTCGTGATTTAAGTATCTTGAGGGTTTCTCGACATGCGGAAGCATGGGCTCAATGAGATGGAAGAGATTTTCTCGTTTAACACGCACGATAGTCTACTTTCTATCTTTTGGCGAGGGACTGTGTGGTTGCTATCTCTACGGTATTTGATTGTGAATTTGTATCTGCTGTTGCGCTTGCGCCTGTAGAAGCACTCGAAGCGCCGGTTTTGGTAGAAGAATCAGCTGCTACCCCATCGCGTTTCTCGGCAATTTTGCGAGCATACGCGTGAATGACGCGAGCAGTAGTGTGAGTTCCTGCGTATCCCATGCCAGCCTTAAGCGCCCAGCCAAACCCTGGAACTGTGCCTGCGACCGTGCGTGCAACCGTACGGTATCCAAAGCCCGCACCCACAACGCCGAGAAGTTCGGCGATGGTTTCAACACTCATATTGATGTTATAGGCGGCGGTAATATCAAGCGCCAGTCTAATCTGGCGCGCTGTCATCAGCGGCATATCAGAGCCAGGAACAATCGCTACAGCTCCAATAGCTGCATTTTCTTTAGCGCAAGCAGCAGTTATCTGTTTGACCACTTGAGTTCTACAAAGAGGATACGCTGCCGCAAAAGAGACTGATTTTTCTGTTGCCGTTGCAATCCATGAAGAGAGTCGATCAAAGAGCACTTCTTCAGTGGTGCCCGCAACAATGCTAATAAGCCCTGTGTTGTAGAGCGTATCAGCAATTTGTTGCGCTTCAACTGCAGACTCAACAACCACCGCACAAGGAATTGAATGACTTACCAACATGGTAAGGGCGTCCTCGTACTGTGATGTTGGCGTAGGAATAATCACCGCAATATCAGGAATAGCAGCATTCTTTCCCGTGCGACCAATGCCTCCAGAAACAAACGAAACACCGTCGGCAAGTTTAGAGACGCGCACCGTTGCATCTGTTCTCTCTGGCATAAAATACGAATGTACAGCCAGGATTACCTCTTCAGAAGCAAGGGAATCAACGTAGATATGCGTATAAGTTGGCTCTAGAGATGAAAGCGACCCGCGGAATTCTTGTAATACAGAGGTAGCAAGTTTGCCCAAGCTGTTTCTTTTTGCCATGGCTTATGCCGCCTTTGTTCTATGTCTGTAAACAGACTGGACGATTCCTACAGAAACGAGCTGGGCAATCATCGATGTTGATCCAAAGCTGATAAAAGGCAATGGAATACCAGTAATAGGCATGATACCAATACACATGCCAACATTCTGTAAAACCTGGAACGACCACATGGCTGCACAACCAACAAGTACCAGCTTAGAGAAGGTATTCTCGGTCTTCATGGCAAACAGAATGGTTGCAAAAATCATCCATGCAAAAAGTGAAAGCATAATGAATGCACCAAGGAAGCCAAACTCTTCCGAGAAGAGTGCAAAAACAAAGTCTGTGTGTGCCTCTGGTAAGAATCGTCCACTTGCCTGCGTAGCGTTACCTGGTCCTTTTCCAATAAAGCCACCAGAACCTACGGCAATCTTTGCCTGTTGCAGGTTATAGCCGTCTCCCGACGGATCAACGGAAGGATCCAAGAAGACGGTAAGACGCTTCATCTGGTACTCCTTAAGAATGTGAGGAATACCAGGAATCATAGAAGTCACAACAACAAGAGCAACAACAGCAATGAGCAAAAGAACGGTCACAAGAATCCAAGAACGTTTTGCACCAGAGCAAATGATGATGGTGGCTCCGATAACCAAAATAATCAGGCCAGTTCCCAGGTCAGGCAAAAGCATAATGGAGCCGAATGGAACCATCAATGTTCCACAAAGCTTTACATAGTCTCTTAGTGTTTCTACCTTACCGTTATACTGAGCACTCACCGAAGCCATAAGGAAGATTGTGACAATCTTTCCCAGCTCAGACGGCTGAAATCTAAAGCCAACAAGCGGGATATTAACCCAACCAGTCATACCCTTAACCGAGACGCCAAAGCCTGGAACCTTAGGCAAAATCATCAATACAACAACGCCAACAAGCAGCACGTTTGTCATATTTGCAAGTGCTCTGTAGTCATAGCGCCACATAAGCGTGGCAAAAACAAGGCCCAAGACCAATACCCAGAAGGTGCCTAGGAAAACTAGCTTCGGCAATGTTCATCGATGCGGTCCAAATAACCACAATACCGATGAGGACGAGAAGTGCCGCGGGAACAAGCTGTGCTAGATAGAGATTACTCAAGATATTCTTACCAGTAAGCTTCTCTTTCTTGGCAAGGCCGCCTGAAGGAATACCTCCACGCCTTCTAAAAGGTGAGTTCATTCTCTGTTTTGTAACTGCAGATGAATCAAGTGCCATGGGTTTCTCGCCTCCTTACCTACCAACGTTGTCTGGCTGATTATAAATTGCACCAAAGACGTCTCGAACAATATACATACCAGAACCTGCGCCAGAAGGCGCACAGTCAAGGTTGGCAGCAACAACGTACTGAGGCTTATCAGCAGGCGCATAACCAACAAACCAACCAACTGGCTCGCCAATAGACTGCTGCTCAGCAGTACCCGTCTTACCATTAACCGTGACATCAAGGTTGGTCCAGTGGATAGTCTGAGAAGCGGACTCCTCATAGACGACGCCGTAAAGACCTCGAGCAACAATGTCTCGGTGTTCATCTTTTTCTTCTGGCGACAGAATGACCTCGTTTTTGTACTCAATAACAGAGCCATTACCGTTTCTGGCGTTAATACTCTTCAGAACATGTGGCTTATAAATTGGACCTCTGTTTGCAATACCACAGTACGCATTTGCCATCTGAAGACAGGTTACCAACAAGTCGCCCTGACCAATAGCAAGGTTACAGTTGTCACCACCCTGCCACTTACGAGCATCATCAGGCGAGCTGGTAAAGTAATTCCACTTCCACTCTGCATCTGGAACGCGACCAGACGCCTCTTCTGGAAGGTCAATACCAGAAAGAGCACCAAGTCCAAAGGCACGGAATGTCTCCTGCATGCCCTCGGGATGATCGTTGTTGTAGAAGAAGCCCTTACCAATCTCATAAAAAACAATGTCGCAAGAGTTAGTGATACCGGTAATCAGGTTAACGGTGCCGTGGCCAGAAAGCAGCCAGCAATGCATACCGTACTGCTCGCCAAATCCTGTCCAAAAACCTGTGCAATACCAGCTGGAATTTCCATCGCAAATGCCGTACTTGAGTCCAGCAAAGGTAGTAAGTGCCTTGATGGTAGAGCCAGATGGATACTGTCCAGCAATAGCACGGTTCATCAGCGGATAGTTTGCCTCTTCAGAAGAAAGCGTATCCCAGTCAGAGCTGGAAATACCTCCAACAAACATTGAAGGAGAATACGTTGGATAACTTGCCATAGCAATGACTTCACCGTTAGTGCAATCAAGCGCCACCACGCTTGCACTACGACCTTGGAAGTCTTGAGATCTAACCGTGTTGATAACACTGACAAGTGATGCTTCTGCTGCTTTTTGAATGTTAGCATCAATGGTCAAAACAACGTCTGAGCCACTCTGAGGAGCAATAGACGTTGAGTGAGACAATACATTACCAGCAGCGTCAACATATACCGTCTGCTCACCACGAACACCCTGAAGAGCGGACTCGTACTGATACTCAACACCCGTTTGACCCACGATATCGCCATGGGCATACACAAAGCCACCGTCTGCAGTTTTACTGCTTTCAAGCTGCTCTTGCGTAACAGTACCGGTGTAGCCAACAACATGAGCTGCAAGAGAACCGTTTGGATAGGCGCGCTGCGTGCGCTCCTCAATTGAAACGCCATCAAGCAAAGCACCATGAGCGTAAATGTAGGCAACTACGCGCCTAGATACGTCTACCGAAACCGTGCGAAGCGCCTGAGCGCCATCAGAGGTATCCATAATTTTTCTGCGCACCGCCAGCATGGGCATGCCCAAAAGGTTGGCAAGAATCTGCAGCTTAATGTAGTCTTCTGCAACATCTGCTCGAGCTACTACCGTTGGACTTGGCCTGTTGGTAACAATCTCCACGCCATTTCTGTCCAGAATACGGCCACGAGGCGCTGCGGTGGTAACGGTGCGCGTACGGTTGCGCTCTGCTTGCTCAGTATAGTCAGCTGACGATAAGAGCTGCATGGTCCAAAGACGACCAATAAGCACGGCAAACATGCCGCCAACAGCAATTGCAAATCCGATAAGCCTGGACGAGAGGGTTTTCTCGGCAGAGCCATCAGAGCCGCCGGAAGCCTTAGGCGCGCCGCCACCAATATCAAAGGTAAATGGCGAATCTTTTCTACCAAAGGTCAGGTATACGATGATCAGACCAATTGCTGCGACAGCGCAACAAGCAAGGATAACAAGGGTGAAATTCATACTATCCCCTTATTTAAGGCGCTGTGGAGCTCGGTGAGATCCGCGATAGAGCGTTGTTCCACCCAAAGAAGAGTGAGATCTTTGGGAATGCGAAAGCACATAAAAAACAGGTAGAGCCGCCAAAAGAGTGAACAGCATGGTGGGGAAAGACTTAAACAGCAGTCCCTCAAAGAAGTTGCCGCCAGAGCCAATCAAAGAGTTGATGAGCTGGTACATAAAGGTAACGCCAAAGGTCTGAAGCGCCACAAAGCCCATAGAGGTGCCAAAATTGCCAGAAACTCTGTCTCTTACCTCTTGGCCCATGAAATAAGAACTGACCACAAGCAAGAGTGCCATGAGGCCAATAGGATTAGGAGAAGTTAAATCATAAATAAGACCAGCAATAAAGCCGCATATCACGCCGGTTTTACCACCATATCTCAGCGCAATAGCTGCCGAGAAAATAAGTGCAAAATTGATGACTCCCCCACCAAAAGAAACCTGTGGTGTAAGCATAATCTGCAAAATGAAGCAAACAACAGCAAGAACGGCGATGCTGCGTGTGTTTTTATTTCTATCAGAAACCTGCATGCATCCCCCTTAATCTGTTCTTCCGCTGTTATGTTGTGTATTACCCGTTGGAGCAGCAACTGTTGCATTCTGCTGAGTGTTTGTTGTGTTGTTTGTTGAACCGCTGCCAGTTGAACCATTAGATGAAGACGTAGTGGATCCGTCTTTTGAGTCTTTATCCTTACTGTCAGAATCAGTTGCTGTTGGAGTGTTTTGCTTATCAGCCTCTGCAATATCATCTGCGGTAGCTTTTTGCTCCTCAGAAAGAGACGTGATAACCATTACCTCCTCGTTAGTGCTGACATTTCCATAAGGCTCAACAACAATGGTGTAATAGAGCGATCCTGGAGCTGCCTCAACGCTGGTAACCTTACCTAGAGGAAGGCCCTTAGGGAATACGCCACCAAGACCGCTGGTAACAACTGTATCGCCTACGGCAACCTTCTGATTGGTGTTGATCAGGTTAAGGGTAATCTGCCTTGAGGCGGAACCCATAAGCATGCCCTGAGCTCGGCTGCTTTGAACCATAGCAGCCACACCGCTCTTCTCGTCAGTAATAAGACGAACGGTAGAGGTTGTAGGACCGCACTCAATAATCTGACCAATAACGCCGCCGCTATCGACAACAGGCATGCCAACAGCCAGACCGGACGAAGTTCCCTTGTCAATCACAATGGTGTTATTGAACGAGTCAGTAGAACCAGAGATGACACGAGCGCCCGTAGACTGCAGGTTATAGGTATTTTTAAGGTCGAGAAGACCCTGCAGACGCTGCGTGGACTGGTTTGTCTCTTCTAGCTCTGCATTTCTTGAACGCAGTTGCTCGTTTTCTGCCTTGAGGTCAGAAAGCGTTTGCTGATCTGCTGTTAAGTTACTAAAAATGTTACCAATGCCCTGGAAAGGCATGGCAATAGCAGAACCCGCCATTCTAAAAGGCATGGTAATAGTAGAGAACCCGCCTCGAACCATCTCGAGCGGTCCTTCTGTACCCATACGAGCGCTGACCGTCAATAACACAATTGAAAGCAGCGAAAGAATAATAAAACTACGGCCGCCCGTATGCTTATTATTGTTAGATCCAAGGCCTGTTGAAGCACCCTGGATCTGATGAGACAATGGCATATTTATTGGCCTGCACTCTGAACAAATCCACCGGACAATGCGTTAGCCTCAAGAACCTTTGCACAACCGGTAACAACATTTTCTAGAGCGGTTGGGCTTACGTTAACAGGAACGCCAGTCTCTTCACGAAGTCTCTGGTCAAGACCGCGAAGCATTCCGCCGCCACCGGTAAGCAAAATACCGTAGTACATAAGATCAGATGCAAGATCTGGTGGAGTCACATCAAGCGCATCTTTAACAGCCTTAGTGACCTCATCAAGAGGACGATCAAGAGCGCGACGAATCTCTTCTGATTCAATACGAACTGTCTTTGGAAGACCGCTCATGACGTCACGACCGTTTACCTCAACGTCAAGCTCTTCTGCAAGAGGAGCTGCTGAACCAACTTTGATCTTGATATCTTCTGCGGTGCGCTCACCAATAGAGAGGTTATACGCATCACGAACGTGCTCAAGAATAGTCTGGTCGAACTCGTCACCTGCAGTTCTGATGGACTGCGAGACAACAATACCGCCCATGGAGATAACGGCAACCTCGGTAGTACCGCCACCAATATCTACAACCATAGAACCTGTAGGATCCTCAATTGGAAGGTCTGCACCAATAGCTGCAGCCATAGGCTCTTCAATCAAGAATGCCTGGCGTGCGCCTGCCTGAATAGTTGCTTCAAAAACAGCGCGTTTCTCGACAGATGTAACGCCAGAAGGAACGCAAACAACTACGCGTGGACGTGGTGACCAAGGATATTTGCGCTCACGGGCCTTCTCGATGAAGTAACGAAGCATAACCTCAGTAACATCAAAGTCTGCAATGACGCCGTCTTTAAGAGGGCGCTCAGCAATGATGGAGCCAGGAGTACGGCCAATCATGCGCTTTGCATCAGCGCCAACAGCCAGAACGCGGCTCTCGCTTTTATCGATTGCAACAACCGATGGCTCATTGATGACAATACCCTGACCACGAACTGCAACAAGGGTGTTTGCAGTTCCCAAATCGATGGCTAGGTCTCCGCCATATTCTCCGAAGAGCGAATCGAAGATAGACATGATATCCAATCAAACGTGCTACGCGTGTGCGTAATAATCCTGCAGAAAGAACGGTTAAAACAGTTTAGTACTAGTTACCAGACTTTGAAGAGCTGGAGGAACTATTGGAGGAATTTGAGGAGTTAGATCCATTAGTTCCAGAGGTAGTTCCCGAGTTAGAACCGTTGGTACCAGAAGTTGTACCGGAGTTCTGATTGTTCTGGCTGACATACGAAGTGGTAACGCTTGCCACCTTCCAGCCAATACCATCACGAACAAGCTCAATGGTGTAGTCAACGTTTCCGCCGTTAGAAAGACTGACAGAAGCGTTTACTGTTGAGTGAGTCATGCTCTGGTCAACACCGTTGATGGTGACAGCAGAGCTTGATGGCAGGCTGTTAGAAATCTGCTGAAGCGTGGTGCTAGAAACAGAGCTAGAGACATAGCGACCAATATCGGTGCCCTGTGCCTTAGCGTTGAAAATATCCTGAACAACAGACTGCTGGGTTGGCCATCCATAGCCACGATAGTAAGCATAACCAGCGCCACCAACAGCCAAGATAAGCAAAATAAGAATAGTAATAAAGACCTTAAGGCCGGTATGGCGATGCTTACGCCTAATCTTCTTGTCCTTCTTATCCTGCTCAATAATCTCCTGCTCAGTAATCTGGAAGAAGCCAGTGTCTTCTGCAGAAGGAATGAGCTCGCCGGACATACCTGTAGGATCCAGTGGATCGTAGGCACCATAGCCAGCTGCCTGAAGGAAGGCATCGGTCTCAGATGGCTTACCAGAAGTCATTGCAGTAATTGCCTTACGAGCAGCATCAAAAGCAGACTGCTGCTGATTAGACAGGACAAAGCTGCCATCTGCGGTTGCGTGAGTAAAGGCATCAACCGCCTCAGACATGCGATTAGCTGCAACATATGCAAGACCAAGATCTGCATAAATCTTATTGGAGTTCTCCAAAGGATTAGCAAAATCAAGTGCAGTGCGATATGCCTCAACTGCATCAACAGGTCTGTTCAGACCCATAAAGCATGCACCAAGACTGCAGAGTGCAGATGAAGGATTAGGGTTCTTCTCGTCTACTGCAGCGTTTCTGTAAGCAATACCGGCGTTGCGAATATCACCGATTTTCTCGTAAGCAGAACCAAGGGCAAGCTGTGCCTTATATGGTGTTGCGTAAGAGACGTCCTGGACAGCGTTAGTAAGGGCGGCAATTGCCTCCTGTACCCTACCAGCAGCCAGAAGAGCGCGGCCCTGGTTTGTGGAGAGTGCGCCAACCTTGCCATATGACGTATCAGCAAGTGCTGACTTATAGGCAGAAGCGGCAGAATCAAACTGGCCAAGCTTCATATATGCGTTACCAAGCAGGTGGTCAATCTGACCGTTTACCTCGCCTGGCTCTTTAGCCACATCAAACTGACTGATAGCTACAAACCAGTCGCCCTGATCATATGCAGATTTACCTAACTCAAATGCCTGTTGATTCACAATATCCTCCAAGAGTTTGTGCGACTTGGCTTTAAGCGTTTTCAATTCTAATGGAATTGACGATATCGCCAACCTTTAACTGGGAAATGACGTCCATTCCCTCGATAGTTGTACCAAATACGGTGTAACCGGAATCCAAGCCATGCTGTGGACCAAGACAGAAATAGAACTGCGAACCCGCAGAATTTGGATCTTGAGAACGAGCCATAGCAAGGGCACCATCAACGTGGGAGTTATTAGGATTAGTGGTGAACTCCTCTTTGATGCGATAACCAGGACCACCGGTACCAGGAATTCCATCAGGACCAGGGTTGCCAAAAATAACGTCCTCAACACTCATCTCACGAGTATTTGGATCTCCGCCCTGAAGAACAAAGCCAGGAACAAGACGGTGGAACTTGGTATCGTCATAGAAGCCAGACTCTGCAAGCTCGCAGAAGTTAGCTACATGAATAGGCGCGCCCTTACCGTCAAGCTGAACCTTAATGATTCCCTTGTTGGTATCAAAGACGGCTACCTCAGTACCAGTGACCTGGCGCTCTGGTGTATACAATGGATCAAGTCCAAACATAATTCCTCCAAGCTTCTTTACATCTAAGAGAAGAAGAAAACGCGAGAAACCCTTAGTAATAAAGAACTTCTTTTCTAACCTAATTATTTTACCAGTATGATGAGATTTTTGAAATTAAAGCAGCTGAACGGTAGATTTTTACTGCTTTTGTGGCTTCCAATTCACGTAATTTTCATCAAAAAGTTTCTGGTATGAGCTGGAACCACTTGAGTCTCTGATGTTATCAACTGGTGCCAAGATGTGCTCTTTGTCCTGAGAAGGATTAGAAGAAGCCACAGAGCGCTTCCATCCCTCGCTCAAAGCATCAGAGCGATTGCGAAGCCAGTTACCCAACTTAGTAAGATTTTCAATAGTCTGACGATAGTTTCCGTTGGAGTCGTCAAGGCTTGAAAGGTCAGAGATGACGTTACTGATATCCAGCGAAATCTGCTCTGCTTCCTGCTGAGCATCAGCACGCTCTTGATCAGAGCCAGTAATGGCAAGCTGATCAAAGGTTTTCTCGTTATCATCAAGGCGCTTTGAGAGATCGCCCAGCTTCTGATAATCGCTATTAAGTGCATCAAAAACAGCATCCGAACTTGTATTTTGCTGAGTTGCACTGGTATCTTGTCCCGTGAGATGCGTAACAGGAGTGGTAGTGGGAGTAGATGAGACTGGAGCCTCAACCTTTGCACGATTATCGGTTGCCTGAGGGTCCCACGGGTGCGTAATGACAAAGATTGCAGCTACTACCAGCGTTGTGACAAGAAGAGCTGAGAGCAGAATAACGCGTGTACGAGGGATTCCTTCTGCCTCAGGAAGGTTCTCTTTTGAAGGCTCGGAAGGAATTGCAGACTCAAAACGAGGAGCTGGTCTGCGACTTACCGAGGCAAACGCGCTGGTAGCGTCTGGGTCAGCGTTGTCGGCTGGCATTTGTTGCAAAACAGTAGGATCTGCTGCAGCAGAAGATGATGCATTAGGGTCTGCATCTGCGAGTGGATCGTGTTTCTCGCCAGGCGCTGGAGCGGCGTCAATCTCTGGGAGCGAAATGTTGCGCGTAGGCCTGATGGCTCGCGCGGGACGAGCAGCGGGCACTGCCTGTGGCAAAGGAAGACCGCACTTTGGACAGCTTTCTGCAGCAGCAGGCACCAAGGCGCCGCAATGAGGGCACCAGTGAGCTTGAGTAACAGGAATCCTTTGGGTCAAACTTAGATCAATCTGACAATGAGGGCAGGTTAAAGCCCCTTCATCGACCTCAGATCCACAGTTTGGACAACGCATACACCCTCCACAACTCTTTGCTTGTGCTTCAGTTTAATCGTTTGTATCAGCAGAAGAGCTATAAGTTGACTTTCCTCCCATTAATCTCACAACCAGGTCAAAGAATCGATCCTTTGCATAGTTGTGAATGTAACGCTCGGAAATTCTGTTGAAGATGATAACGGAAATCACCAGACAAAGTGCCAAGTATGGCAAGATGCGTGGGGTAAGCGGTGCAATACGGAAGAAGTCCTGCGCCACTGTACATCCGCCAACAACAATGGCAATACATACAACAAGAAGTGCAATGCGGAGCTTGGTAAGCGGCAAAGAAATCCTTCTGAGCAGCGCAAAACCAACTGTTGCGGTAGTGATAAGCGCCATCGTAGACACCTGAGACAGGTTCAACTTAAACAGATGACCTGCAGTCATAAGAAGCGCAAGCGTGATAGTTACCGCAATAGAAGCAGGTAGTGACTTGCGCAAAATGTTGACCAGGAAGTTGCCCTTTACGCGATCGTGATTTGGCTCAAGCGCCAACACAAACGATGGCAGGCCAACGGTTGCAAATGAAAGCAGCGACATCTGAACAGGAATAAAGGGGTATGGTGGCGCAATAATGCAATAGAGCGCTAAAGCCGCAGTATAAACCGTCTTTACAAGAATGAGCGCAGCAGATCGCTGGAGGTTGTTAATAGAGCGCCTTCCCTCGGCAACAACTTCTGGCATATGGGCAAAATCGTTGTCTGCCAGAACAATCTCTGCAACATTTCTAGCCGCAGCAGAACCAGAAGCAACAGAAATAGAACAGTCCGACTGCCTCAGCGCCAAGATATCGTTGACGCCGTCGCCGGTCATGGCAACAGTGTGGCCAAGATTCTGGAGTGCAATAACAAGCTCGCGCTTCTGCTCTGGCGTAACGCGACCAAATACATGGTACTTCTCGACAGCTGCAGAAATATCTGCTTCTGTGTGCAGCGTAGTTGCGTCTACCCAACCGTCGGCATGAGGGACTCCCGCGCGCTCAGCAATAGCAGAGACGGTACGAGGGTCGTCGCCTGAAATAACACGCAGGTCAACGCCTTGCTCAAGGAAGTACGCAATGGTTTGTGGAGCGGTCTCTCTAATCTGGTCCCTGAGCACCACATAACCCAGGAGCTGAGGCGTTCCCTGCAAAGCGTCGTTTTGGTCAAAGCCGTCAACGCGGCAGGCAACCAGCACGCGTTCAATGGATGCAAACGCATCGGAGCCTGCAATTACGTCTGCCGCCTCAGGACCAAGCACAAACTGAGCTGCACCGATAACAAAGGCCTCTCCGTCCTCAGTCACACAGCCAGAGTACTTTCTCTTGGAAGAAAACGCCACGACGCGAGAAGAACGTTCGCTTTGAATCCCCTGCTTGGATGCATACGCAAGAATTGCTGTAGCCGTGTCGTTGGCATCATCTTTATTTGCGCCGACAACGTTTACAGCCGCTTGCAGAGCGCCCGCAGCCTCAGTAATTGGCGTAAATGAAGCATCCAAAACACGAGCAACTTCCATGTTTCCCGTGGTGATAGTACCCGTCTTGTCCAAACAAAGGGTATCTACGCGTGCCAGCGTTTCGATGCAGTATTGCTGCTGAACCAAAACATTTTTCTGGCCAAGCCTAATGGTTGCAATAGCAAGAACCGAGCTGGTGAGAAGAACGAGTCCTTGAGGAATCATGCCAATAACGGCAGCAATCATCGAAAGAAGCGCTTCATTTAAATCGGCGTTACCAATGAAATAGGTACGAACAAAAAGACCAATACCCAGCGGAATCAATGCAATGGAACCTGCGCGAATAATCGACTTAATGGTGGTAAGAATCTCTGAGTTGATTTCTTTTACAAACTTAGCTTCTGCGTTAATACGCGCAGCATAGCCTTCCTGACCTACACGGCATACCCTACCAACAAGACTACCCCTCTCGACAAAACTACCAGAGAGAAGCTCGTCTCCCGTGGTCTTTTGCACGGGCTCTGCCTCACCAGTTAGAAGGCTTTCGTCAACGCTTACGTGCTCTGATACAAGAATACTGTCAGCAGGAATTTGATTGCCCGTCTTCAAACGCACAAGATCATCGATGACAAGCTCGTCTGGTTTGATAAAGGTATCTTTTCCGTCACGAATTACACAAACACTCTGAGCTGTCATAAGAGACAGACGGTCAATCATGCGTTTTGCGCGAATCTCTTGCACAATACCTATGATCAGGTTTGCAAGAACTACGGTCATGAACAGTGCATTTCTGTACTGTCCCGTTACAACAACAAGCAGCGCCATCAAAACATTAACTATGTTAAAGAGCGTAAGACTGTGCTCTGCAACAATCTGAGCAATAGATTTAGTTTTGACGTCTGTATTAGTGTTAACTTTACCTGCAGAAACTCTTTCTGCAACTTCTTTTGATGTCAGACCTTCATACGTTTCTTCTAAACGTACACTTTTCTTACCTTCAGTACCCTGCAATGACATATAAACAATCTCCAGTCAGTGACGGCCGGTTTTTTGCACGTGGTGACCCCGGTGGGTTTCGAACCCACGACCTTTTGCTCCGGAGGCAAACGCTCTAATCCACTGAGCTACGGAGTCATGGTGCATAAGTATACCCCAGCCTACTTACTGCCTTTTGTAACGGTTTGCGTAATTTTCTTCTGTTATTTTCCCATGCTAAAATGAAGCTAACCAGCAATTGAGGAGCTCATGAATACTATTTCTGTTGACCTAACATCTGACTCATATCAAATCTATGTAGGACATCACTTGCTTGCACAAGCCGGTGACCTCATTCGCTCGCACACCTCAGGTTCAAAGATTCTTTTGGTCACTCATCCAGATTTGAACAAGTTCTTTGGCACAGAGCTACTTACCTCGTTGGAGTCAGCTGGCTACTCTGTTACCACTGCCATGGTCCCCGCAGGTGAACATGCAAAATCATTTGAGTCGTATCAACAGCTGGTAGGCATTCTTGCAGAACATCGTTTTACACGAGAAGACATTGTGGTCGCCCTTGGCGGTGGAGTCATTGGAGACCTTGCGGGATTTGTTGCAGCCACCTACGTGCGAGGTTGTGCGCTCGTACACATCCCCACCTCGCTTTTGGCAATGATTGACTCTTCGATTGGTGGAAAAACTGCTATTGACTTGCCTTTTGGAAAAAATCTAGTTGGTGCTTTCTATAACCCTAAGGCGGTTATTGTTGATCTTGAGCTTCTGAATTCTATCCCTGTGCCACTTTTACAGGATAGCTGCGGAGAGCTCATTAAATATGGTGTACTTTCGGGATATGAGCTCTTCAATAAAATCTCTTTGGCGAGAAACCCCGTGCAGGTCATCGACGTATCGTGTAGACAAGAGCTTATTCAAGCGTGCATTGAAATAAAGAAATCAGTTGTTGAGGCAGACTTTAAAGAAGCAGGATCAAGAAAATTGCTCAACCTTGGGCATACACTTGGCCATGCTATTGAGACGCTTAGCAACTTTGAGCTTGGACACGGTTCCTGTGTTGCTGCTGGAACGGCCATGATGGCAAAAGCCTGTTCTAAACTTGGTCTTTGTTCTTATGAAGACGCAAAGAGAATCACTGAGCTTATGCAGTCTTATGAGCTTCCTACCAGCACATCATTTAATGTGGAGGAACTTTATTCTACGGCGCTTCATGACAAGAAAAGCCATGCGGATTCTATTGATGTGGCACTTATCTATGGTATTGGTGACGTGCGTATTGAGCGTAAGTCATTTGCAGAGCTTAAACAGCTTATTGAGTTGGCAAAAGAAGACTAACGTCCTAGACGCTCTAACTCTTCTGTAAGCTTACATACCGACTGTTTTAGAGCGGTTTTATCTTCAGCTAAGATGTCATTTTTGTTGAAGATGCCATTTGCAGTTCCTACATAGGCATATCCACCAGCAAATACTTCAGCAATATTGTCTGTTGTAACGCCGCCAACTGCCATAAGAGGCAAATTTCCTAGAGGCTCACATACCTTCTTAGCATACCCATAGCTAACCTCATTTGCGGGGAATACTTTGACAATGTCAGCACCAAGAGCAAATGCATGAGCAATCTCTGTTGGCGAAAACGCTCCTGGAACACTCAAAATCTCATGCTCTTTGCAGTAGTCAAACATCTCTTCAGAGAGCAGCGTTGGTGCTAAAACAAACGTAGCACCAGCTTTATGAGCCGTCCGCAGATCTTCAAGAGTAAGTACGGTACCGGCACCAATATTGATATCAGAACCATATTCACTGGACAGCTTCTGAATTAACGAAGCAGCTTCTGGAGTGTTCATGGTTACTTCAACGTTATGTACAGGAGAATCAATAAGAACCTCAACGACAGCTTTAACCTGATTGTACGTATAGCCACGTAAAACCTGAGTTACGGCGCTAAAAGGCTTATTCACTTGCTTCCTCCTTTAATCTTCAAACAATTTTAACCATATCCTTCTCTGACACTCAACTGCGGTATTCTTACATCAAGCAATTAGTTACGGAGCGTGTGAAAAATGGATGTTTCAATAACTCCTCATGATTTGTTTGGAACGGTAGAAGCCATCCCGTCAAAATCATGCGCTCATCGCGCGCTCATCTGCGCTTCATTTGCAAACGGCACTACCAACATTACCTGTCCTTACATCTCAGAGGACATTCAAGTAACTGTTGATTGTCTTAAAGCTTTAGGCACCACTATCGCTAGAACTAAACAGGGATTTAGAGTTGTCCCTGCAAAAGAGCAAAATCGCCCTCAAAACGTGCAAATTAACTGCAAAGAATCTGGCACCACGCTCAGGTTTTTACTCCCCCTTCTTGGTGCGCTGAACGTAAACGCCACAATTTCTGCAGAAGGAAGGCTCTTCTCACGACCTCTTGATCCGCTTATTTCAGAACTTTCTGCTCATGGCATGTCTTTTAACTGGTTGGACGAGAAGTTCCTTGAGGTTTCAGGTCAGCTTACGAGTGGTTCGTTTGAGCTGCCAGGAGATATCTCATCCCAATTTATTTCTGGACTTTTGCTGTCTTTACCTTTGTTGAGTGACTCTTCAGCTATTCAGATTACAGGACCTATCCAGTCAAAAAACTATTTGGCAATAACCGAACAAGTCATGCAAGATTTTGGAGTTACCGCCGCGTTTGATGCCTCGAGTAGCACCTATACCATTGAACCTCAATACTACGTTTGTCCAGGCGTTTATTCAATCGAAGGAGATTGGTCAAACGCTGCGCCATGGCTTGCCGCAGGTGCAATTGGGCAAGGCGTAGAGGTCACAGGACTCTTCATGCAAAGTGTCCAGGGAGACAGAGCTATCTTAGCCGCGTTATCTCTTGTGGGCGCACGTGTTTCTCGCCAGCAAAAAGGTGCAGCTTGTATGATGGATCACCTGCGGCCGTTTACCATTTCTGTCTCCGAGGTGTGCGATCTTGCTCCGGTACTTGCTGCATTAGCGGCGTTTATCCCTGGAACAAGTAGACTTACCAATATTCAGCGCCTTCGTCTTAAAGAGTCCGACCGCGTTCAAAGTATTTGCAGCGTACTTAGGGCATTTGGTGTGACCGTTGAGCTCTCTGACGATCAAACGGAGCTTATTATCACGGGAGGAAAACAGCCCGCCAGCTGCATTGTGGACTCGTGCAATGATCATCGCATGGTGATGATGGCAACTATTTTGGCTTCGTATGCAACGGGTCCTGTCATAATCACCCATGCCGAGGCAATCAATAAGTCGTATCCGCTCTTCTTTGAGCACTTCAAGCAGCTTGGTGGCGTCTGCCACAGTATGGAGTCATAAATGATGACCTCAACTTTTGGGACAACAGTAAAAGTATCTATTTTTGGCGAGTCTCATGCTCCAAAAATCGGCTGCACCATTGAAGGTTTACCTGCTGGTTTTACCGTTGACTTAGCAGCTCTCAAGACATTCCTTCAAAGAAGATCTCCATCGCATCCATGGGATACTCCGCGTAAAGAGACTGATGATCCAGAGTTTATCTCTGGAATTTCAGCGGAGGGCATTCTAGATGGCTCCCCGCTCACGGCGGAGCTACCTAACACAAACGTTCGTCCACAAGATTACGCAGCTACAAAGCTTGTCCCACGACCAGGACATGCCGATTTTGCTGCCTGGGCAAAATGGGGAGACTCGTACAAGCAAACGGGTGGAGGACATTTTTCCGCGCGCCTCACCGCCCCTCTCTGCATTGCGGGAGGAATAGCGCTCCAGATTTTGCGAGCTCAGGGTATAACTATTGCAGCTCACGTTGTCAAAATAAAGGACGTCAGCGATACTCCCCTTGAGCTCGTAGACAACTCACTTGAGGCCAGCAAGCTACTTGCTTACCAAATGGATCAGCTGCTCCAAGCTAATCCTCAAGCGCTTCCCTTCCTTGATGTTCAAGCTGGCGAGAAAACCCGCGCACTCCTTACGCAGTTGCGCTCAGAGAAAAATACTGTTGGCGGCATTATAGAATGTGCGGCAACGGGTGTTCCTGCAGGTATTGGGTGCCCTCATTTCCATGGGCTTGAAAATACCATCTCTACTGCAGTCTTTGGTGTTCCCGCTGTTAAAGCCATAGAATTTGGTAGCGGCATGGAAGTTGCTAATCTCCTTGGCTCTGAAAATAACGACGCCTATGAGGTGCGCAACAGCTCCGTTATACCAACCACCAATCATGCTGGAGGTATTCTGGGCGGTATTTCAACAGGCGCTCCCATCTGGTTTAGATGTGCATTAAAACCTATCTCGAGCATTGGCCTACCACAGAACTCAGTAAACCTTCAAACTATGGAACCAGAGCAGCTTATTGTTCAAGGCAGGCATGATGTAACTGCAGTTTTGCGCGCTGTTCCCTGTGTTGAAAGCGCTTTTGCGCTAGCCCTTCTCGACACCTTATATTCCTGGCCCTCTGAGCAGAACGGATATCACAATGACTAATCAGCTAGAAACGCTTCGCCAGGAAATCGATTCAATTGATGCGCAAATCTTTGATCTCTTTGAGCAGAGGATTACGGTTGCCAAACAGATTGGTGCTTACAAAAAAGAGCAGGACCTCACTGTTCTTGATCCATCAAGAGAAAATGCCAAAAGAGACCAGGTTAAAACCACTGTTTCTAATGAACTTGAACCTTATGCTTTAGAGTTGCTTGAGGTTTTGATGAACGCTGCAAAGGCAGTCCAGGAGACATCTCGTGAGCTCTAAAACTGTACAACAAGCCTCAAGTAACCCTACAGCCCCTCTTGCTCCTTACGGCCTTATTGGCAAGAAACTCTCTCATAGTTGGTCGGCAGCAATTCATGAAAAGTTGGGGTCATTTCCCTACCAGCTTCATGAGCTTTCTGCTTCTGAGCTGAAGGGTTTTCTCAAAGATCAACCTTGGCGTGGTTTAAACGTTACTATCCCCTACAAAAAGGATGCCTGCGCTCTTGCGGACTCAGCTTCTGAGGATGCACAAGCTGTAGGAGCGGCAAATACCCTGGTAAAAGATGCTAATGGTTTTATAGCAGCAAACAACACCGATGTGTATGGCTTTGAGTATCTGGTAAAAAGCCTCAAGGTCAACTTGAGCCAAAAGAAAGCGATTGTCTTTGGGGCCTTTGGTGGTGCTGGTCAAGCAATTTGCTATGCGCTCAAAAAAGGCGATGCATATGTTGTAGGAGTCTCCAGAAACCCTCGCGTAAGCTCTTCATTCGTAGACTGCGCAATTACGTATGACCAACTTAAACTCCACTATGACGCTAATCTTCTTGTCAATGCAACGCCAGTAGGAATGTCCCCACATGCTGGTGTTTCTCCTCTTTCAAAAGAGGAACTTGCTGCTTTTACATCCCTCCAATGCGTGATTGATCTTATCTATAATCCGCTGCGCTCTCAGCTTCTTTTAGACGCAGAAAGTCTTGGAATACTCAATGCAAATGGTTTAAAAATGTTGGTGGCTCAAGCAGCTAAAGCAAGCTCACTCTTTTTGGGACAGGATGTATCAGGCTCTCAGATAGAAAACATCTCGCGTGAGCTCCATGCTTCAAAAGAAAACATCGTGCTTATTGGTATGCCGGGAGTTGGAAAAACCTCTACGGGAAAAGCTCTAGCAAAACTCCTGAATCGTCCCTGGATAGACACTGATTTTCTCATCAAGCAGAAAGCTCACTGCGAAGCGGCAACCTACCTACAAACATACGGTGAAGCAGCATTCAGGCGTCTAGAACATGAAGTAATTCAA
Source organism: Lancefieldella parvula (assembly GCA_023300185.1). Taxonomy (GTDB): domain Bacteria; phylum Actinomycetota; class Coriobacteriia; order Coriobacteriales; family Atopobiaceae; genus Lancefieldella. The sequence continues at coordinate 771,509 of CP097092.1, read as the reverse complement.
GAGATTTCTGGCATGAGCGGTGCAGTAATCTCTTGCGGAGGCGGCGTAGTTGTCACCCCTTCAAACTACCAGCTCCTCCGTCAAAATGGAAAGCTTGTCTATCTAACTCGACCTCTTGAAGAATTGACTATTGCAGGAAGACCACTCTCACAAAGTGTTGGCATACAAGAACTTGCTGCAGAGCGACTACCTCTCTATGAAGCATGGGCAGACGTAACTTTTTCTTGTCTTGGCAGTCCAGAAGCTGATGCCAAAGGTCTTCTCGCCACAGCATTTAAATAACAGAAAACGTTTACAGTTATTTTTCAACCGCTCACCGGACGGACAAGAGGCGTGTCATTTTGGCACGTTAAAGCCCCTATACTTATACCTCGTAGGTTTGTATTCAAAAACTTCAAGGATGTTACGTCCAGTCAAACAGTTAAGTGTTTTATGGTTGGTCGTATTTGGGGAGATATCCAATGGACAGCAATGCTATTGCTCACGAGATTCTTAATGCAATAGGCGGTTCAAAAAACTTAATGCACAACGAAGTATGCATGACGCGACTTCGTCTTTCTATCAATGACATGACGCTTATCGACCATGAACAGCTGGCCACGGCCACTGGTGTTCTTGGCATTGTGGGAAAGGGGTCAAACGGTCTTGAGGTAGTTTTTGGTCCCAATCTTGTCGGTCAGGTAAATGATGCCCTTAATCACATTTTGGGTGAGCCAGAAAAGACTTTTTGCTCGTTAGACGAGAAGCGCTCAGATAACCCAGCTCAACACAATGAAGAGGTGGACGAGCTAATCTCTCTGCTTGCCCAAAAAAATACTCTTGATCAGGATGAAGAAGACTTTGACGGCCTTGTTTCTGACTTAGACGCAGACAATTTTGAGGATGACTATGAGGATGACCTCGATGCCCCTCGCCTGCTCATCATTAATGGCCCTAACATCAACATGTTGGGTATTCGTGAACCAGAGATTTATGGAAAAGCTGACTACAGAACCCTTATAGAGACTTGTAAGGAAGAAGCCCTCTCTCAAGGTTTCTCTGATTGCGTTTGCTATCAATCAAACCATGAGGGTGATCTTGTTGATGCGATCCAGGACGCGCTGGGCAGCTATGACGGCATTATCATCAATCCTGCTGCCTATACCCACACCTCAGTTGCTCTGCTCGACGCCGCGCTTGCCGTGCAAATTCCCATGATTGAGGTTCACCTTACAGACATCTCTACCAGAGAAGACTTTAGACGCATCTCTTATATAAAAGATGCGTGCTTTGCGACAGTTGCTGGCAAAGGAATTGACAGCTACAGAGAGGCAATCCAGCTGATGGCGGCTCATCTCAAAGATGAAGCATAGTCCACCGCTTATAGCAATCTGGCGAGAAACACAAATCTGCTGTAACGGCAAAGTTGCAGCAGATTTTTTATGCACACGCAAGCACGCCTGATTCAGTTATTACCATATCCACAGGAACGTCATATTCTGTATGAGGAAGCATTGTCTTACTCAAATTATGCTGGTAAGCAAGACAAATTTTCTTACCAGAATACGTTGACAAGAACCGGTCATAAAAACCAGCACCATAACCCAGACGATATCCCTTTGTATCAACAAGAAGCGCTGGAACAATGCAAATCGCATTGTTCATATGGCTTTCTGTTAAAGCGGATAGGTCTTTTGATGGTTCAAGTAAATTAAAAGGAGCTGGCACAAGCTGATCTAATGAAGTGATGGCAACAAACTCTAAACGATGTCCAGGTAGACAACGAGGTACCGCCACCGTTTTTTCATCGCGTAGAGCGCACTCAATAAACATCCTCGTAGAAACTTCAGATGAGACAGAAACATACGTTAGAACAGTGGCCGCCTCTGAATATTCAGGGGTCTCAAGAAGTTTCTGAGTAATGCAATCATCAAGCACACATCTCTCTTGCTCAGAAAGAGATTCTCTTGCTGCTAGACATTCTTCTCGCAAGCGTTGTTTTTCAAATGCCACAATATCCATCATGCCTCCCCTATAGCTAAGAATAACAACATTTTTGTGGACATTTGGAGAAGAAACAGACACCTGTCGCAATAAATGTGACTAATTCTCAACAATTTTTATATAGCTTTCTTTTTAGCAAATTTCTGACCTGCGCAAATGTAAACCGATTCTAACTTGTCAAAATATTGCGTATTTGTCACTTGTTTGGCACTACATATTGAGTAAAGTTAGAGGTCGCAACTAATATTTGACGTCATTTGTCCAAAGACATACCTGCTGTCAAAATTAGTCTCAAGATTGCTATTTGTAAACTGCTGAGCGGCCATGCTCCACTCAACACGCTCAGCATGAACATGGACTCAAAAATCCATGTAAAAAGGAGTGTGTTATGCAGGAAACACCAGCACAGGAGGCTTGGGACGGCTTTGTCGGTGGTAACTGGCAAAAAGCAATTGACGTCCGAGACTTCATTCAGAGGAATTACACCCCTTACGATGGCGATGATTCCTTCCTCGCTGGTCCAACTGAGGCTACCACAAAGCTTTGGGCGGATGTTATGGATCTCTTTGCTCAAGAGACCGCAAACGGTGGCGTACTTGATATGGATACCAAGCAGGTTTCCACTATCACTTCCCATGAGGCCGGCTACATTGATAAGCCACTTGAGCAGATTGTTGGCCTTCAAACTGACAAGCCACTAAAGCGCGCCCTTATGGTAGACGGTGGCATTCGTATGGCAATGGCTGCTTGCAAGGCCTACGGCTACGAGGTTGACCCAGAGATTGTTGACTTCTACACCTATCGTCGCAAGACTCACAACGCTGGTGTTTTTGATGTCTACACCGAGGACATGCGCAAATGTCGTCACTCCCATATCATTACCGGTCTGCCTGACGCATATGGCCGTGGCCGCATCATCGGCGATTATCGTCGTGTTGCTCTCTATGGTGTTGACGCTCTTATCACTGATAAGACAAATCAGAAAAACGGCACCAGCTCCATCATGGACGAGAAGACCATTCGTCATCGCGAGGAGCTCTCCGAGCAGATTCGCGCTCTCAAGGAGCTTAAGCAGCTTGGCGAGATTTATGGTTTTGATTTGAGCCGTCCTGCAGAGAACTTCAAAGAGGCTGTTCAGTGGCTCTACCTAGGCTACCTAGCAGCTGTTAAAGAGCAGAATGGCGCTGCAATGTCCATTGGTCGTAACACCACCTTCCTGGACATCTATGCAGAGCGCGACCTTGCTCGTGGCACCTTCACTGAGTCCGAGATTCAGGAGATTGTTGACCATCTGGTTATGAAGCTTCGTATGGTCAAGTTTGCTCGTACTCCTGAGTACAACGAGCTCTTCTCTGGAGACCCTCAGTGGGTCACTGAATCCATTGGTGGTATTGGTGTTGATGGCCGCTCTATGGTTACCAAGTCCTCCTTCCGCTGGCTTCGCACCCTTGAAAACATGGGTACCAGCCCAGAGCCTAACCTGACTGTTCTGTGGTCTACCAAGCTTCCAGAGGGCTTTAAGCGCTACTGCGCAAAAATCTCTATTACTACCAGCTCCATTCAGTACGAAAATGATGATCTTATGCGCGTCTATCATGGCGATGACTACGCAATTGCTTGCTGCGTCAGTTCCATGCGCGTTGGTAAAGAGATGCAGTTCTTTGGCGCTCGTGCCAACCTTGCTAAGTGTCTGCTTTACGCAATCAATGGCGGCCGTGACGAGAAGACCGGCGAACAGATTGGTCCTAAGTACCGTTCCGTTGAAGGCGAATACCTTGATTACGACGATGTCTTCTCCAAGTACTTGGATATGATGCGCTGGCTTGCAGGCGTTTACGTCAATGCTCTTAATGCAATCCACTACATGCACGATAAGTACAGCTACGAGCGCATCCAGATGGCTCTGCACGATGAGCATGTTCACCGTTGGTTTGCAACAGGCATCGCAGGCCTTTCTGTTGTTGCCGACTCCCTCTCTGCAATCAAGTATGCAAAGGTAAGGGTTGTCCGCGATGAGACCGGCCTTGTTACCGATTACGTCACTGAGGGCGACTTCCCTAAGTATGGTAACGATGACGACCGCGTTGACACCATTGCTCATGACATCGTTGAGATTTTCATGAACATGATTCGCCAGAACCACACCTACCGTGATTCTGTTCCAACCACTTCTATCCTGACCATTACCTCTAACGTTGTTTATGGTAAGGCTACCGGCAACACTCCTGATGGCCGTCGTGCGGGCGTTCCTTTTGCTCCTGGCGCTAACCCAATGCACCACCGTGATACCCACGGCGCTGTTGCATCCCTGGCATCCGTTGCTAAGCTTCCATTCAACGACGCACAAGACGGTATTTCTAATACCTTCTCTATCATTCCTAATGCTCTTGGTAAGGGCTCTGACGTCTACTTCCACGGTAGCGAGCTAGACCTTGAGCACATCGACTTCTCTGATATGAATCTTGATATTCAGATTGAGAACAAGATTGATTGCGCCTGTGAGGCAGATCCATCCGCAGCTGAAGGTGCTGAGGATCGTAAATAACAAGCCCTGGCGAGAAGATCTATCTACACGTCTCTTCTCGCCAACAAACTCGTAAGGAGAAACACATGCAGTCCAACGAAGTAGCTTCCGAGCAGATTGACAACCTGGTAAACATGATTGATGGCTATGCCGAGAAGGGCGGTCATCACCTCAACGTTAACGTTTTTACTAAGGACACTCTTCTTGATGCTCAGGCACACCCAGAGAAGTATCCTCAGCTGACCATTCGCGTTTCTGGTTACGCTGTTAAGTTCAACTCCCTTACCAAAGAGCAGCAGGACGACGTTATTTCTCGTACCTTCCACGACGCTCTCTAAGGATTTCTTGTCCATGTCTTGTTCTGATACTCACATGGATCTCAATGACCCGCTCACAGTTTGTGGGCGGGTCCACTCTATTGAGACCTTCGGTACCGTAGATGGCCCTGGAACTCGCCTGGTTGTATTTACCCAGGGGTGTCCCATGCGCTGCGCCTATTGCCATAACCCCGATACCTGGCAATTTGGTATTGGAACAGAAAAATCAGTAAAAGAAATTCTTACCACTTTTAACCGCAATAGAGCTTTTTATAGAAACGGTGGAATTACAGCTACTGGTGGTGAGCCTCTTGCCCAACCAGAGTTTGTCGGAGCTCTTTTTGAGGCAGCGCATAATGATCCTCGTGGGCGTATTCATACTTGTCTTGATTCTTCTGGCGTTGCCTATAATCCAGACACTCCAGAGAAATTTGAACGAGTGCTTGATAACACTGATTTAGTGCTTCTTGACATCAAGCACTCTGATCCAAAGGGCCACATTAGTCTTTGCGAAGTTGGCTCAGAAAGACCGCTTGCGTTTGGTGATGAGCTTAATCGTAGAGGCATTAAAGTGCTTATCAGACATGTTGTAGTGCCTGGAATTACTGATTCAGCAGAAGAACTTGCAGGTGTTGGTAGGATTATTGCTCACTGGGACAATGTTATTGGATTAGACGTGCTTCCCTACCACGTTATGGGTGTAAAAAAGTACGAAGAGCTGGGCATTCCTTACAAGCTTTCTGATACTCCTGCCATGGATGGAAAAAAGATTCCAGAGCTGCGCAAACAAATCCTTATTGCTCGTGCCCTTGAACGCAAACGACTTTCATAAAACTACCAGCAGCCCATTTAGCTACTGGTAGCAATTTAGTTGGTATATTTGCCTCTCTATCCGAGGTACTTCTCGGTAAGAGATTTCAATACCTCCCTGATTCGTTTTCTTCCCATGACATATTTTGATGTAAGAAACATTGTTGGTTATCTTGGGATTTGGCCAACATTTCAAGTATTAAAAGGTGTCAATCTGAAACCTATGACTGCGATTATTGTTCTGACAGTATGGTCGTTTGCTCTCTTGCTTCTCGCCGTTGGCATTACAGCTCTGAAACAAGCATTTGCAAAGGGAAAATATGTGCAGTTGAGGCAATATGACTAAACATCACCGTTAAACAACAATGACACAGACGTTGACAGGCATATCACAAAAAGGGCACAGCGTTTTGCTGTGCCCTTCTCAACTGTTATCGCTATCTTCTTACTACTGCTTTTCCGTAACCACTGAATCGTAATCGCGGCTCTATGCCTGAGACTCTGTGCGACGACGATGCAGAGTAGATGCTACAAACACAAGCAGACCGGTAGCAGCAAGCGAGAAAAACATGGCCGGCGAATTATCTCCCGTATCGGGAAGTGCACCGGGAGCCTTTGTTGAAGCAGTCTTATTTTCAGCAGGCGTCGGCTCATCAATACGTTCCCACTGAGCATAAAGTACATTTCCCTCTGCATTTATGGTGTCAACTTCCACCTTATCGCCCCGATGGAGCAGTGTACCACCCTCTTTTGAGATAGACCAGCCTAAGAAGCGATATCCTGCTCGCACCGGATCTGCCGCATCAATGGTAAGAGTATCGTTTGACTCAACGAAATCTGAGTATGTACGACCGGGAGCGCCTTCGTAGTTGAGATCATACGCAAGACGTACGGCATTGGAGTTTGCCCACACGGCGCTCAGGGAAATATCCGAGGTTCCCATCGGAATCAAATCCCCCGGATAGTAGCGTGTTCCGTCACTTGCAACCCAGCAAATGAATCCACGGGAGCCTGCAGGAGGAGTCACACCGGAAGCATCAAGCACACGAATATCAGAGCCTTCGGCATAGTGCATCGGATCTGAAACAGAGCCTGTACCACCGGCAAGATCATAGGTGATGGTGTGGGCCTGGTTTATCGGAACCCATTTTGCCGTAAGGGTAATGTCTTCCGTCACGGGACTTCCAAAACGATACGGCTTTCCATCGTTTCGGAGCCATGCAACAAGAACATAGCCATCGCGCGTTACCCCCGTTGGTTCATCGAGGGTTGTTTGCGCGGGTACTGACACGGTCTTGTTGGGTGTTCCGTTGTTGTACACATACGTGACATTAACGGGTACCGGCTCCCATTTGGCATACAGAGAGGTATCACTTAAGGGCATGGAGTTATCAGAGGTGAGAGGCATGGTCAACTGAGCATTTCGATACCAGCCGACAAACCGGTAGTACTGTGGCAATCCGGCAGGACGACTTGGCGTTGAGTTTGAGATGTCGGCTAACGAAGCTCCATATTTACGCTGTTCAGATGAGATTGTGGTTTCAGAGGTAACGGAAGTTGCCGCGTTTTTGAGAGTCAGATTATAGGTAATGCGCTTTCTGACCATAACAAGATATTTTGTAGGAAGAGGCTTAAAAACAACGTCTCCGCTGGCAGCATCATATATCGCAGGACCTTCTCCCTTAGAAATATCAAACCACTGAGTAACGTCGGTATCAAGGTTTAGATCTTTCGGATCTTTAGGAGTTCCGGTAGGCGTGTAATAGCCGTACTTGACGTAAGAAAACATTGCCAGGTTTGTACTGAAACTAAATGTTCCATCGGCAGGTATCCAAGAAGCAGTATATGCACTGTAGCCGTTCCCGTCTGCATTGTCAGTAAATATGGCAAAGTCTTTGGTCAGATTTACCTTATTAGGATAAAAATCAAAACGGCTTGCCGTGCGATTTCTGCTGCCTGGTGAATTAAAGCTAGAAGGACTCTTGGCATACCAAAGATTACCGTCATCCCAGCGATACCCTGCTTCAGGTTCAATAGGCGTAAATGTTGCGCCGTAGAGCCCTAAGAACGTATGGGCAGCATTGCCTGAGTAGTTTTCAACCCCTGTTTTATCGGTGTCATTGGTATAGTCAGTCTTGCTATTGTAAAAATTAACACGTACCAGCGAGCGATCAAGATACACGTTTAGCGTTGTGCTACCATCTGCGGAAACCGTAGCCGAGCTGTCGCTCCGTTCGGTATCAAGGAGCAAATGACCGTAGTACTGGCCATTGATAGCGGCAATTTTTGATGCAACATCTGTAGTTGCAGGAGAAACGGTAGCGTCGGTAGCGGCCGTATAACCTTGGACGGTATATAAAGCATAGGTCTTGTCGGCTGAAGCCGCATTATAAGGATCAGTAGTTTTTTGCACCCAGTAGTTCACATGATAGACCGTATTGGCGTTCGGCGTCCATGAAGCGGTAAGGCGGATAGATTGGGTAAGTTTTGAGCCAAAAGTGAAGGCTGCACCATCGGAAGTCTTCCAACCTGCAAAAGTATATCCGGTTCTTGTTGGATTACTCGGCGCAACGGTTACATCGTCAGTATCAACATACTCGGTGGCTACGGAAGATCCGCCGGCGCTATCAAAGGTGATGCTATGTCCGGCTTTGACAACAGGCCAAAGATAGACATCCTGACCATTGACGGTACCGAGACTTGCATCCGGCTGGGTTGCTCCTTTTGTGCGAGACCAGCCCACGGCCTGCGTTTCAGGATTGCCGGTGTTTACGAGCGGAAGAATGCTGCTACCTTGAATGGTGTCGCCATCCGCATACGTCACCGCACTGAGCACGCGGTTTGAATCGGTAACAGACATGAAGTAAACGACATAGCGATTGGATGCAGTGAAATATGCATACAAATCAACCGGGGATGCTTCAGCCGCAGCATCAAGGGCAGCGCCGTTAAGCTCTGCGGCAGTCTTACCAAAGTCAGTAAAGGTAGATCCCGAAGAAGTTTTCCATCCGCGGAACGTTCCGTCTCCGGATGGAGTAGCAGGCTCTATCAAGCGCTCATCATCAGAGAGTTTCTGAGTTGACACAATGGAATCGGTACCGGATGCATCTATTACATGAAAACGATAGGTTATTGTGAAGTGCGTATCAGGCGTAGTTACGGCATAGACCGAAAAACCTTTTGCCGTAAAAGACACGGAGCCTGCAGCGGGTGTAGGACTGCTCACCTGCTCTACGGATGAACTGTCAGAAATATGCCAGACCGAGACGGAGTTGCCGGAAATGCTGGAGGAGGAAATGTTTACGGCGATTGGAAAGCCGGCCGGCTCCCATTTTGTTCCATGGGCATCGCGAATGGTAATATCAAAGGCGAGAAGTGTTGTCTGACCTTTAATGGAGGCACTTGTCGGAACAGCTGACACGCTACCGCCGGAAGGGAGCTTTCCCGAGACCGTTATCTGAGTGCCGTCAGAAGCAGTTGTTGTCCAAGTCTCTTGGACAAGGTTCTTCTGAGAATCCTCCTTGGTTTGAGTTTGGACTTGAGTTTTTTCAGGTTCTGTTTGAGAGTTGGTGGAACTTTCGGAAGAATCGCTTGCAGGTGCCTCTGATGTGGAGTTTGCCTCCGTGCGAGTTTCTTCATGCTTGACAGTATCATCCTTCAGTTCATTCGGCTCAGCGGATGACTCAGTAGATAAACCGTTGTTCTTCTCCGCTTGTGCAGAAGCCGTGGTACCGACTACTTCTGCAAACCCCTGTGCCGGAGTACTCCCAAACTCTGCGCTCATCTCCGCAAGCGCAGGAGTCGGCATAGACATTGAAAATGCTACGAGCGCCACAAGAATAATCCTTGAAATTGCACCTTTTCTTTTCATGGTGCCTCCTGAATAACCCCGAATAACTTTATAAATAAATCCTCACAATCTATATATAATCTATCGGAAAACAAATCGCACTGTTATAGGGCAATATCGCAATTTTTTTATAGTATCAACACACTAAGTTCATAATCTGTAAGCTTTGCTTTCTGGCGCGCAGGACCAATCTATCCATACTGCCTCCCCTATTTCCTGCGTCACATGCGTGTAATACTATGTTACGAACCATCAACCAAATCATGGTAAGGACTCATGTGACCGCAAAAACCGTACAGATAGCAGGCATTTCCGTACAGCTCACACGCAAGGCCGTCAAGAACATCAATCTGCGTGTTAGTCGAGAAGGTCGCGTTGACGTGAGCTATCCGTGGCACACTTCCGAAGCGGCTGCAATCGCCTTTGTCGAATCCAAATCTGATTGGATTCGCACCGCTCTTTCTCGCGCCTCTTTACTTGGCGAGAAGAACCTCCAAGTTCCCACTCCCATAGCCTCCGGACATACGGTGAGCGTTTGGGGACACCCATACAACCTGCGCATCATTAACGGACCAAAGCGGGCGGCGCGCATCTTTGCACACGACGTTGTTATCACGCTTCCCAACCGCTACCTGGACGACCTTGCCTCCGAAGCTTCACAGCAAGCCGTTCGTAAAACATTTGATGAGTTTCTCGCTCAAGAGATGCGCACGGTCCTGCCTGAGCTTACCGCTGCCATGGAAACAAGAGCTCAAAAGCAAGCCTCGCGGTATAAAATACGCCGCATGAAAAGCCGTTGGGGATCTTGCAACACATGTACAGGAGCCATCACGCTCAACCTTGAGCTTGCCGCATATGACAAAGAGGCTCTGAAGTACGTTATCGCTCACGAACTCACCCACCTCTACGTTCGTAGACACAACCGCGAATTCTATGCGCTTCTCGCCACGTTCTATCCAAACTGGAAAGAAGTCCGCGCCAGCCTCAAAGGCGCTCGGCCGTCTTTGCGATAGAATAAGCACTGTTGACTAGAAACGCGGGCGTCTCAGTGAGGCGCTGCACACGAACTTGAAAGTTTGGGAGTTTTTATGCCAAATGAGGGCAGTTATGAAGCAGCTGTACGCCGTTCTGATGAAATCCAGGCGGATTTAGCCGAGCATGCAGGAAAGTACAACATGCTTACTGGTGACCGTCCTACTGGAAGGCTTCACCTTGGCCACTACTTTGGCACTATTGTTGAGCGCGTAAGACTCCAAAATCTTGGTGTTCATACCAATATTATTATTGCTGACTACCAGGTCATTACAGACAGAGACACCACTGAGCATATTGCAGACAACGTCTACAATATGGTTATTGATTATCTGGCCTGCGGAATTGATCCAGAGAAGACCATGATTTTCACACATTCTGCAGTTCCAGCTCTCAATCAGCTTATGTTGCCGTTCCTCTCGCTTGTTACCGAGTCTGAGCTTCATAGAAATCCAACTGTAAAGGCAGAGCAGGAAGCATCTGGACATGCTCTTACCGGTCTTCTCCTCACTTATCCTGTTCACCAGGCATGCGACATTCTTTTCTGCAAAGGAAATGTTGTTCCTGTTGGTCGCGATCAGCTGCCTCACATTGAGATTACCTCTAAGATTGCTCGTCGCTTTAATGAGCGCTACGGCAAGGTGTTCCCAGAGGTTTCTGGTCTTCTTACCTCTACCCCATTGATTCCTGGTCTTGATGGCCGCAAGATGAGCAAGTCTTACGGTAACGCTATCTCGCTTTCTATGACAGCTGAAGAGACTGCTAAGCTTATCAAGAAGTCCAAGACTGACTCCGAGCGCATGATTACCTTTGATCCAGATAATCGTCCTGGCGTTTCTGCGCTTCTCACCACTGCTGGTATTTGTACTGGCCGTGATCCAAAAGAGATTGCTGACGAGATTGGCATGGGTGGCGGTGGAGCACTCAAGACTTACGTCATTGATGCCGTTAACACCTACTTTGAGCCGATTCGTCAGAGGCGTGCAGAGTTTGCTGCTCAGCCAGACCTTATTCGCGACATCATCCACGACGGAAACGCTCGTGCAAATGTTATTGCTAACGCCACGCTCAATGAGGTCCGCGAAGTAATGGGAATGGTCTACTAAGTGTCTGAACTCACCTTACATGTTGAACGCATGAGCTACGGTCCAGATGCCATCGCTCATACTCCAGATGGAAAAACAGTCTTCATCTCTGGCGGCGCCGTCCCTGGAGATACTGTCAGCGCACAGATTACCGAGGACACAGATAGGTTTTCTCGCGCACAACTTGTAAAGGTTTTGGAAGCTTCTGCGTTCAGAGACCCTCACCCCAATCCATTTGTAGCACTCACGGGTGCCACCCCTTGGGGCAACATTGTCTACGAGCAGCAACTTGTCGAGAAACGCAACGGCGTGATCTCTGCTCTTGAACGTATTGGGCACTTTTCACACGACGATGTCTCTGAACTGGTAAAAGATATTGTTTCTCCTGGTGAGCCGTGGGGATACCGCAACAAAATTGAACTTGCATTTAAGCGTAACGGCAATAAAACGCTGGTAGGCGTGTATGCGCCTAACGGGCAAGATATTGTTCGCATTAAAGACTGTCCACTGTTGGATAAGAGCAACCAGAAGGCAGTCGGCGCTGTAAGCGGCGCCCTCTCCTACCTCTCGGGCTCTCACGAGCTTGATATAGAACGTATTGGCATCAGAGTGTCTAGACGCACTAAAGAACTTGAAGTGGCGCTCTGGACCGCTCCGAGCGGCTTCCCACGCGCGCAAGTGGCACGTGTTTTGAGCGATGCAGTAAAGGCAACAAGTGTTGTTCGCGTTATGACCAAAGGTCCCAGTAAAGCTCGCCGTGTTGTAGGCGTTGAGCGTCTAAGTGGCACCGGCTCATGGAGCGAACTGATTGACAGCCAGAAGATGCAGCTTTCTGCTCCTTCTTTTTTCCAGGTCAATACCAAGGGCGCCGAGAAACTCGTTGAGCTTGTGCTTTCTGGTTTGGATGTTCAGTCAGATGACGAGGCAATGGACCTCTATTGTGGAGCGGGCACCTTTACACTTCCCTTGGCCAAGCGTGCAGGATTTGTTTCTGCTGTTGAAGCCTATGGTCCAGCAGTAAGAGATCTTCGTCGCAACCTTGAGTTGGCCAAGCTTGATAACGTTGACGCAGTAGGCGGAGACGCAGGTAGAGAATTCCCTGATACAGATGCTGACGTGATTATTGTTGACCCACCTCGCGCAGGACTTGCTCCTGAAGTGATACAGCAGCTTTCTGAACAGCCTGCACGTGCTATTGCATATGTTTCTTGCGACCCTGCAACACTTGCGCGTGACCTTAAACGCTTTGTTGAGATTGGCTCATACAAACCTGTGAGCGTCACACCAGTAGACCTATTCCCACAGACCTTCCATGTGGAAAACGTTTGCCTGCTTGAGCGGATTTAAATAGGGTTATTCAGGAGATGCAATGGGATATATAAATTCCATCAAAATTGCCATGCTCGTCTTTCCTGTTTTGGCATTTTTTATTACCCTGCCCTATATGATTATCAACTATCGCAAATACGGCTCTATCAATAAGCTTAGGACTTTGATTGTATATTCCTTTGTCTTGTATTTACTTACCATGTACTTCCTGGTAATTCTGCCCCTGCCAGATCCAGATACGGTTCATACCACCTACACACAAATGCTTAATATGGTTCCCTTTTCCTTTGTTTTTGATTTCTTAAAAGAAAGCCCTTTTGAGATTTCTAAGCCTGTAACGTGGGCTCTTTCAGTTAAGGATCCAACGTTTTACGTACCGGCCTTTAACGTATTGATGCTCATACCTTTTGGAATGTATCTTCGTTATTACTTTAAATGCAGCTTCAAAAAGACGCTTTTACTTACTGCGCTTCTCAGTCTGTTCTTTGAACTAACTCAGCTCTCTGGTCTTTATTTCTTATATCCAGGACCATATCGCCTTGCCGATATTGACGATATTATTCAAAACACTACAGGTGGTTGCATTGGATATGCTCTTGGAGCGTTAGCCGTGTGGCTACTTCCTTCTAGAGACAAAATTGACGAAGAAGCGCTTGAGGCAGGCTCGCAAGTCTCCCAAATTCGTGTAGGTCTTTCATTACTCATTGACACATGTATTGTGGCTATTCCTTATAACTTCTCAAACACCACAATCCCTTTTTCGCTCTTTATTGCTCTCTACTTTGCCGTAATCCCACTCTTTAATGGCAAAACGCTTGGTAGCGCTTTATTGCGTTTCAAGCTCTCATACGAGAAACAAAGAATTTCTCGCACTATGCTTAGAGGATTGTTCATTACAAGCTATTTCTATCTAATTCCTGACGGCCTATTGTTTTTGACAAATGAGTTTAATAAGACTCCAGACTCGATGCTTTTCCTTGCACTCTTTCCCATTATATTTGCGGCTTTAATTCTTTTCTTTATCATTACCGTTGTACTGATGCTGATGAACAAACGATTCTTGTTTGATCGACTGTCTGGCTCCTTCTACACAAGCACAGTGCAAAATGAACAGTCCGCAATAATTGATACGGTGGAGGCTAAAGCGGAGACTCAAGCAGAGGCTGAAAAAGACATTTAAGAGCATCAAATGTGGTTCCAAAAACAGACAAGAAAAGGACGCGTGGACCTACTGATGAAAGAAGAATGTAAAAGTCCTATTACTCTTTATATACCGTCATTAGAAGATCTTTGGTTTCGTCAGAAGATGATGGCAGATGAAGAAACGATGTCATATAACCATGCATGGGGAGGTACAATTCCTTTCCCAAAAGAGACTTGGCATGGCTGGTATGATTTTTGGATTGTAAAGCATGAGAATAAACGTTATTACAGGTATTTAAAGGATAGCGACGGTCATTTTATTGGAGAGGTCGCCTATCACTTTGATAGCGATAAGAATATTTATCTTGCAGACGTCATAGTCTACGCACCTTATAGAAAAATGAGCTACGGCAACAATGGATTAAATCTGCTCTGTGATGCGGCTAAACAGAACGGTATTAAGCAGCTCTATGATGATATCGCCATAGACAATCCATCAGTCACGATGTTTTTAAAGAATGGATTTGTTGAAGAGTACAGAACTAGCGAAATTATCATGCTCAAAAAAGAGCTAAGTGCATCCACCTTGCACCCAGGGTGTGAAGTGGGAAATGTTAATTAAGCACGATTCATGCATAGGCTGATGAAGGATGAATTTCTCAAAATGATACAAAGTTTGGTGGCTGTCGCTTAGAATAACACTGTAAATAAGGGCTTATTGTAGACTTACGAAACGGAAGAACGTGAATGAAAGTCCGGCGTGAATTGACGCTGGATTTTTTTCTTTTTAGGGGGTGTCTTTTATAAATACAAAGCTATCTCATTATTTGCTTGTTGTAGTTCTATAAATCTAGTATTTATACCTAATCTAAATATCCAAAAACTCATAAGGCTTTTCCGAAAGAGAAGATTCGCAGCACTCGGCAAGATACGCATCCTTCTCCTTTAGGCTCTCTGTGTCCGGATATACGTTTAATACTCTGTCCCCCAGATTCCAAAAATCATGTGACCAAGACTGCGGGTTTTCCCATACGTGTGGATTTCCTTTCGCCCAATTCGGAAGCTCCTTGCGAACCTTGGTTGCTACCGCAAGCTGCCCTTTTGCAGTTTTATAAATCGTGTCAATCCTTATTCCACCGTCTACCGGACGTTCTACACGAGTAATCTCCATACCATAGAACATTACCTTTCTTCTTACCCCTTTTTCATAGAGGTTTAACTCAATCTTGTCATATCCTTCGCTTTTGTTGTGTTGAACACTTAGAAAGTCCTGAAGTGCCTGTATCACAGCGGCAGAAACACTTCCGGTGTAATTGGCAGCATCATCAAATAAGTGTAGATCTGCTTCTGCAACATAAATATTTTTTGTGGCCATAACCATACCTCCTTATTTTTTGTAACTTGTATCTGAAGTTTAGTATCTATATAACTATGAACATAGTTATAATCATATAGAGGTATTTTGTCAAAATAGACTTTCTTTCCATCATTATGATGTTGAAGACTGTGATTCTTCACTGAAACTGGGAGCCTAATATCAAAATGCAATATACAAAGTTCTTCGTTTTTGCACAAAAAATAGAGGATGATTCTGCGACCATCCCCTATTACTGTATTCCAGTTATAAACATTTCCCTTAATTAATTTTGCTCTATAAGTTTCCTTGGCAGCTATTTCTGCAAATTTATCCTTCATTAGTAGCTTTGCAGCTACCAATGAAGGATTTTCAGGTATTGGCCTTTTGTAGCAACGCTACAGTCTCCACATGTGCTGCTTGTTCTGGAGAAAAGGTAGATGACATGTATCTTTCCGATAATCAGCTCGCAGACAATCCCTGCAATCAGAGTAATCGGAATCATGATCTCATAACCTAAAATTGCATATACCAATTTTTATGTCAAAGATGTTGTTGTTAGTTCCAAACTTTAATTTGCGAATCTCCAGCTTTCCGCCTTGCTTCTCGATTCGATAAGATCTCGATAAAGACCTCCTTGCAGCATCAATTCATCATGTGTGCCGCACTGCTCAATCCCTGCTTTGTTCAGTACTAAAATCCGGTTCGCATTACGAATCGTCTTCAAGCGGTGCGCGATCATGATGACGGTTTTGTTTTGAGTAAGGGCTTCAATGGCTGCTTTCAGCTTGTCTTCGTTTTCCGGATCAACATTTGCAGTAGCTTCATCAAAGATGATAATCGGTGCATCTTTCAGTATTGCTCTGGCAATGGAGATACGCTGTTTTTCACCGCCGGAAAGACTTGTTCCACCTTCTCCGATCATGGTCTGATAGCCATCGGGCAAGGCAGAAATAAAGTCATGGCACTGGGCCTTTTTTGCCGCCTCAATCACATCATCGCGGCTGGCATTTGGGCATCCGAATTTAATGTTGTTTTCAATCGTATCGGCAAAAAGATAGACATCTTGGAAGACCATCGAAATATTATTCATGAGATATTCAAGGGAGTAATCTTTTATGCTCTTTCCTCCAAGGCGAATCTCTCCTGAATTGACATCCCAAAAGCGTGAGATCAAATTGCAAAAAGTTGTTTTTCCTGAACCAGACGGCCCTACGATAGCCGTCATTGATCTTTCAGGGATATAGCAAGACACATTATTTAAGATTGGTTTTTCGCCATAGGCAAAGGAAACATTTCTAAATTCAATATCGTGTTGCTGAAGTGCATCATTGATATGACCTTCCGGCATATCTTGCATTTGATTGACATAATCATAAGAATCCATCGCGTTGTCAATGGTTCTAAGCATGGCCATAGCACTACCAGAAGCCAATAAACTATTAAAAATCACAAAACTGGCAACCAGCGTCATGATGGTATAGTCCAAAGAAAG
Source organism: Lancefieldella parvula (assembly GCA_023300185.1). Taxonomy (GTDB): domain Bacteria; phylum Actinomycetota; class Coriobacteriia; order Coriobacteriales; family Atopobiaceae; genus Lancefieldella. Next base: position 754,587 of record CP097092.1, on the reverse strand, counting down.
TTCTCCCGAAAAGAAGCATGAAAGTGCTGTGGCAATCATAACCGAAATCGTTATCGCAATGATGATTTTTAGCAGTACCGTGTAAGGTGTAACGGCCTTTTCAAGGCTCAACGTCGATTTTTTTGTTTCTTCAAAACTTTGATCCAGCTTGTTGTTATTTTGTCCGCCCAAGTTATAGGACTTGATGATCTGCATACCTTGCAAGGTTGCCAGCACTTCTTTCGTGAGATCATTTTGTACAACAGAAACTCGATCCGAACTCTTTTTAGATCTTTGCTGCATTAAAGCGGCAGCTGCCAAGAAAATCAAAGACCCAGCGATAGCAATGAGTGCAATTTTCCAATGCAACATAAAAAGGGACAGGATAAATACCACGGTTACAAGCAGACCGCCGAATACCATAATAAAAAGTGTGGGCACCCAAGTTTCGAGACTGTCCAACTTTGTCGTCGCAATGGCCGTTAAATTTCCTAAGCTAAAATCATTGAAAAAGCCCATTGGCACTTTTTTGATTTTTTCTCCCATAGCGATACGCTTATTTGCGGCTGTAAAATAGCCGGCATGCGTTTGCTTAAGCATGGAATTTTTCTTGGAAATAATGATACCCAGTAAGGAAAGCAATAAGAATGCGCTGCACATACCAATCGTCTGCCACGTAATTTCCTGCTTTATAATCGCCGCAATGACCAAATAGATGGCCATAAATTGAAAAACGTTAAAAATCGCACCCAAAAAACTCCAGATCACCGAAGAGCGGATCATTCCTTGCTCACGCTCTGCAAATTTCCATAACTTCTTAAATGTATTAATCATTTTCTTCACCTCGCATGGCTGCACTCCACAATTCTTGGTAAATCGGAGAATCTTTTAAGAGTTCATCGTGTGTTCCGTGATTTTCAACATATCCATCATTGATTACAAATATTTGATCCACATCTGCAATGGTTTTCAGTCGATGGGCAATAATAATGAGCGTTTTGCCTTTTACCAATGTGGCGATGGCATCTTGCAAAATAGCTTCATTTTCTGGATCGATATAGGAAGTAGCTTCATCCAAAATGACAATCGGTGCATCTTTAAGCATGGCGCGTGCAATAGAGATGCGCTGGCGCTCACCGCCGGAGAGATGCCCGCCGCCTTCTCCAGCAACCGTTTCATAGCCTTGTGAGAGCTTCATAATGAAATCGTGGCAGCCCGATTTTTTAGCGATTTCTATAATTTCCTCATCCGTTGCATCTTTTTTGCCGATGCGAATATTATCTTTGATGGAAATATCAAACAAATAATTGTCTTGAGATACATAAGAAATAGCATCCGACAGCTGTTCTAAAGACATATCCGTGAGAGCTATGCCACCAATTGTTATGGTGCCACTATCGGTATCCCAAAATCCGGCGAGGAGCTTTGCAACGGTCGATTTTCCTGAGCCAGAATACCCGACTAGTGCATTAACACTACCTTCATTGATGTGCAGATTGACATCCTTGATAACCTGTTTGTTGTCATCGTAAGAGAAATTCACGTGATCGAAAGTGATGTCATAGCGTGAAATGTTTTGTGTACCGGTTGCGTGGGATAACTCTTTTGAGTTGAGAACTTTTTCAATCTCACCGGCAATGGTTTTGATGCGACCCATATCGTCCTCATAAGACATCACCTGCATGATATTTGATATTGTGCCAAACGATAAAATAATCAACATCAAAAGATGTGCGCCGCTTAGGCTACCTTGCATACAGAAGAAAAGACCAAACGGAATAATGGTTAAAATACCCATCGGTGCAAGCGACATGCTCACCGCATAGTCGTTGTTGTTCGAGCCCATCCACTTGCAGTAATAATCTGCTTTGGCATAAACATTATCGCTGTATTTTTTATAGGATGTATCGCCTTGATTAAAAGACTTAATGACCTCGATGCCGTTGATATATTCCACAATCGAGTTGTTCATGTCTTGACCGATTTTGACTGCTTTGGGAAACATTTTAGGCATGCGCTTCATCGGGCCGGCCATAAAAAACATACCGATCACAAGAGGAACCAGTGCCAAGAGCGAAACGCGCCAATCGAGTACAAACATGTAAACAAGAAGTAAAACCGGGCCAACAATATTAGCGGTCATTTCAGGAATCAGGTGAGCCAGGGTTGTCTCCATGCTGTCAACTTGATTCACGATGACATCTTTTAGCTTTCCTGTGCTTAAATTCAAAATGTTTCCTAACGGCATTTTGAAAAGTTTGTCCATGATATCTCGCCTGATTTCACACAAAGCACCATAGGTTGCTGTATGAGAAATCGTGGTGGAAATACCCATAAAAACTTCTTTTGCGCACAGCAGCGCGAGAATACTGAGGACTCCTTTAGTATAAAAAGCAAAATCTGTATTCCCTGCAATGAGGGCAACGATCATTTTGCTCAAGAGCACATAGGTAAAAAGTCCTGCCAGTACACCCAAAACGGCAAAAAGAACCGAGAAAAAGTAGCCGGTCTTATTTTTGGCGATGTACTTTTTCAATAAGTTCATATCAAAAAACCTCCTTAGTAAATGAATGAAATGCGGAAATTGATGGAATATTTTAGAGTCCGGAAACTTCCGCTTACTGAAAAGTCGAACGAGTAAAATAACCTTCAAGCATGGATACCAAGTGTTGCCTGTTCTTTAGAAAATTTTCACGCGTATCTAAAATTTCACAGGATAATAAGCTTGCATTGATGAGATTCGTTACAAATTCATAGTCATCATCAGTAAGCAATCCGCAGTCGTACCCATTCATAAAATTCTTAAAGTAAGTAATAGAATCCCTCTTGAGTTTTTCATATAATGCATTAAGCTGTTCATTTTTCTTAATCTCACCAAGAAACATGACATAGATAGACGTAAAAGAATTATTCGCCAACATTTTATCGACGACAACTTCAGCCAAGATATGTGGTGTAAGCTTGTTCCCCATATGTTGAACCGTGTTTGTTACCGTTGCTTCACGCATCCTGCTTCCTCTGTCCATAATGTCGTAGAGGATTTCTGCCGTATTTTTGTAGTAGTGGTATAACCCGCCGGCTGACAAACCGGATTTTTCACGAACATCATCCATCGTCGTATTGTTAAAGCCCTTAGAAGAAAAGAGTGCCATAGCAGCCTTTTGAATGTCTTCCTTACGCATTTCCGGATCTAATCGTTCTCTGACCATCATTTTCCTCTCCTTACCGAGATTATTCTCGGTAAGGAGAAAATTACCAGAAACTAACTTGTTTGTCAAAAATTTTATGCGGTAATGGAGATTCGCCTAATGTTGCATAAAAAAGCACCCTGCCAGATAGAACAAGATTTTTGTAACGCGTAATGCTTCTTAGTTTAATTTTAGGATGAACAACGCTGTGAGCTTATTGATTTTTACCACATACTAAATTTTCGTACCCCTTAGTATTAGGTTCGTACCCTAAGTGGCGATCCCGTTAAAATGTATCAAATTCTAAAAAATTAAACTTTTATATATGCAGGTCAAATGCGCACTTACTACTTCAAGTAATGTTCTTTCAATTATCTGCGCCTTTGTTGTTGCATAACAGCAAAGAAACGTGTAAAAAATACATTGCAATCAAGTAGTCTTGAATGCAAGATAAGTATTACTCGAGTAAGGGGCTCGAGATACGGAGAGGAATGTATTATGAAGGCAACAGTTAATGAGGATTGCATCGGTTGCGGTCTCTGCGAGAGCACTGCTCCTGAGGTATTCGAGATCGGCGACGACGGTCTTGCTCACGCTATTGAGGAAGAGGTTCCTGAGGCTGCAGAGGACGCAGCACAGGAGGCTTGCGACGGCTGCCCAGTCACCGCTATTGAGCTTGACTAGTTTTTAGCTTAGCTTTTCTTTCTTAGTATGTAAGCCTGATGGGTTTCTCGCCTATCAGGCTTCTTTTTGGGTACAGTATCAGCAAAACCTCAAATGATAGGAACACACATGATTCTTGCATCACAATCCCCTAGGCGCCTTGAGCTTATGCAGTCTATGGGAATAGATCCACAGGTAATGCCTGCTGATATTGTCGAAATTTGTAGAGAGGACGAGAAGCCCCTTGCGCTTGTAAAGCGCTTGGCTCAAGAAAAAGCCATTGCAATATGTTATAAACTCATGGAGCAGCCTAACTTTGAGCAGCTCAACAATGAGATTGTTCTTGCAGCAGACACCATTGTCTGGACAGACGACGGTGAAGTTTTTGGAAAGCCGAGAAATGTTGAAGACGCAAAATATATGCTTTCTAAGCTTTCTGGTCAAACTCACCATGTATCCACTGGTGTTGCTCTGCGCCGCTTTAAGGCCTTCAAGTCCCCCTCTCCTAACGGAGCGCCCTCTGTTGTTGCCGTAGCGTTTGTGGAGACTACTGACGTCACGTTCTTTGAACTCTCTGAAGACGAGATTGCTGCCTACGTTACCTCGGGCGAGCCAATGGACAAGGCTGGAGCTTACGGCATTCAGGGAAATGGTCGCTATCTAGTTCAGAGCATTCAGGGAGATTACGAGAATGTCGTGGGGCTCCCCGTCTCTTTGCTTTCTCGCGAGCTGGTTAAATTTACCGGCAATCATGACTATCTAGAGCATGCCCTAGCAGGACGTAAGCACTAAAGCTGCTTCTATAAATGAAAACCCTCGTATCGCCAGCGAATGAACTGCCTCCCATTTCTTGGATACGAGAAATAGAAGGCAGTTCAAAACACACTTAAGTCAGATAATCTGTCAAAAAGACGTATACATGACGCTGAAAATACCTCTAATGTGCAGATTATCTTTATTAGGTGTGTAAAATGCCCGCATCTGAGCAGATTATCTGACTTAGGTGTGTTCCGTAGATACTGAATTTATCTATAGTTAAATTTCTTATATAAGTCTATTCATATTTAAGCATATTAGATGAAGTTTATGCATAGAGATGCATATCAGGTAGTACGACCGCCTAACTGCCTAGCTATCTTGATTAGGAACATGTTGATTCTTCGGCAGAACCTACCAAAGCTGCGCTATTTTGTGCGTCAGGCCTAAAAGCCGACGCTAACACGCTGCAGAATCATAATCACCTGCATATGAACTGCCTCCCATTTCTTAGGTCCAAGAAATGGGAGGCAGTTCAGGATGCGAGGGTTTTACTTTTAGATTTGAAAGAACGTTTAGTTGAACTTAACAACCTTCTGAGCTACACGATAGCCACCAATAGTGACCGTCTTACCAATCTTGCCAGGAAGGTTTGTAGCGGTGCCTACAAGACCGTAGCGAGCCTTGCGATACATCTTCTTGTCATAAGCGCGAAGCTCATCCCAGAGCTCCTCAAGCTGGTCCATAGCGTCCTCACGGTCGCTCATCTTAGAGAAGACTGAGCAGATAGCCATGATGATAGTGAAGTAGCTCATCATGTACGTCTGAAGACGTGGAGAAGAGATGTCGTCGTAGATGTGATATGCGTGCATCATATTACGAGCAACACGCCAGTAGTGATCAACGCGGCTTGTTAAGACCTTCTCGTTAACTGATTGATCGTCTCGACCAATGAAGTAACGATACAGGTCAACGTCAACGTAGTAGATAGTCTTTACCTTAGGGAATGGAACGTAGGCGTAGACGTTGTCTACATAGAAAGTGTGCTCAGGCATCTGAATGTTTGCAGAGCGCAGAACTTCAACGCGGTACGTAATTGCATGCATCAGAAGGTACTGAGACAGCTTGAAGCGACCAATCTCGTCCCAACCAATAATCTTGTTGGTAGGAACAGCGTCGCGATAGTCTACAAAGTTCTGAGTATTATCCTCAACGTGCTCGTAAACGTAGTTGGAAAGAACCAGGTCAACAGGATTATCGGAAGCAATAAAAGTACGAAGCTGCTGAAGGAAGGTCTTTAAAGCATCGCCATCTACCCAGTCATCTGAGTCAATATTTTTGAAATACACGCCATCAGCATGAGAAACGGCCTTCATAACAGCTATGCCGTGGCCGCCGTTTTCTTGATGAACTGCTTTGATGATGTTTGGATAACGCTCCTGCCAAGCATCAGCCTTAGCGGCAGTATCGTCTTTTACAGAGCCATCATCAACAATAACAATCTGCACGTCATCGGCGTAATCAGAGCCCTCAAGAATTGACTCGATGCAGTGATCCATGTACTCCGAAGAGTTATAGCATGGAATACCAAAGGTGATTGTCTTTTTCATGCAAGCTCCCTATGCCTGATGAGCAATAAGCTCGTCAGAAAGTTCCAGTGCAGAAGCAACAACGCCATCCATATCGTAGTAGCGATACTCAGCAAGGCGACCAACTGCGTGGAAGTTCAAAATGCCAGAAGTGCGCTCCTTGTAAGAACGATAGAGCTCCTGATTTTCTGGCTCGAGAATAGCGTAATAAGGGGTCTGGCCACTCTCTGGAACATATGCATGTGAGTACTCACGCATGATGGTTGTTTTACCAGGAAGAACCTGACCAGTCATGTTCTTAAACTCAGTGATACGAGTAAAGTCCTCGCTGGTAGTGTAATTAACGGTGCCAACAGGCTGGAACTGGTCTTGATCAAGCGTCTCAAACTGCATATCAAGCGTGCGATAAGGCAGAGCGCCCTGATCAAGGTTGAAAAGCTCATCCAGAGGACCGGTGTAGATTACCTCGCCCACAAATGGTTTCTCGCAAACGCTGATGTTAGAAGCGCTGAGCTTCATGATGTCACGAACATCAACATCCAAAAAGACATCAATCAAGTCATGGTCAAGCATGTTTTCAAAGAGCTTGGTGTAGCCCTCTTTTGGCATGCCCTGATAGGTTGCACCTGGGAAATAGCGATCGTCATCGCCAACAAAGATTGGAACGCGGCCTGTAATGGACTTGTCAATCTGATCTGGAGTCTTTCCCCACTGCTTCATGGTGTAGTGCAGGAAGACGTTCTCGTAAACGTAATCAGCAATCTCTTCCAGATCTGGATCGTTCTTCTCGCGGAGCTCCATGATAGGAACTTTGACGTTCTCACCAAACGTAAGAACCAGCTTCTGATAGAGTTTCTCGCCACGCTCTTCTCCAAAGGCAAGCTTCAAAGACTGGTGGTTAAAAGGAACGGGCATCAGCTGGCCGTTAATGTTAGCCAGAACTTTGTGCTGGTAGTCAGTCCAATCAGTAAAGCGCGAGAGGAACTGGTGAACGCGGTCACTCATGGTGTGATAGATGTGTGGACCGTACTCGTGAACAAGAACGCCTGCGTCATCAAGGCGATCGTAAGCGTTACCGGCAATGTGGTTTCTGCACTCAAAGATTGCTACCTTTGAGTTGCAGTTTTCTGCCATACGGCGAGCAACAACTGCGCCTGCATAGCCCGCTCCAACAACAATAACGTCGTAGTTGTCGGAGTTAAAACCAGCAGGAAGACCATGATTGATAGACATGTAAACCTCCATGTGCGCCTAAGTGCGCAGGATTTGTATGTGAAACTTCACTCATTTTAACACGTGGCCATAAAGTGAGTCATGCGGGGCGCAAAGCTCTGCCGTTAGGCGTAAAATGTTCAACTAGTGTGAAAATGCATTTCTTGGCTTTTTGTGTCTAGCTTTTGTGCAAACAACAAGTTGAGAAGTGCAAAATTCAACGAGGCACAGATGTCAAAATATGATTGGAGCACGACACATGAGCAAGTTTCTTGACCGTATGAAAGAAACCGCTAAGTCCGACGTAAAGACTATTGTTCTTCCAGAGGGCGAGGACCAGCGTACCATCGATGCAGCAAAGAAGATTGTTGCAGAAGGTATTGCAAAGGTCATTATTCTTGGCGATCCTGAGCAGATTAATGTTCCAGGCGCAACGGTGGTAGACCCTGCTACTGACGAGCGCCATGAGGCCTATGCTCAGAAGTTTGCTGAACTTCGTGCTCGCAAGGGCGTCACCATTGAGGAAGCTCGCAAGCAGATGAACGACGCTACCTATTTTGCAACCATGATGGTCAAAATGGGCGATGCTGACGGCCTGGTTTCTGGTGCTTGCCACTCCACCGCAAACACCTTGAGACCTGCACTGCAGATCATCAAGACCGCTCCTGGTACCAAGCTTGTTTCTGCATTCTTTATTATGAGCACTTCTACTGATTTTGGCGAGGAGGGCACCCTGCTCTTTGCTGACTGTGGACTCAACATTGACCCATCTGCAGAGGAGCTCTCCGAGATTGCTCTTGCCTCCGCTGATTCTTGGCGCGCATTTATGAGTGATGAGCCTCGCGTTGCTATGCTCTCCTACTCCACCATGGGCTCTGCTGGTGGCGCAACTGCCGAGAAGGTCCAGGAGGCCACAAAGCTTGCTCACGAGAAGAACGCTGAGCTTGCACTCGACGGCGATCTTCAGCTTGACGCAGCTCTTGTTCCTGAGGTTGGTAAGCTCAAGGCTCCATTCTCTAAGGTTGCAGGAAACGCAAACATCCTGGTCTTCCCTAACCTTGAGGCTGGAAACATTGGTTACAAGCTTGTTCAGCGCTTTAGCGGTGCTGAGGCATACGGTCCAATCCTTCAGGGCATTGCTCGTCCTGTTAACGACCTCTCCCGTGGTTGCTCCGCTGACGACATTGTTGGTGTTGTTGCAATCACTGCTGTTCAGGCTCAGATGGCAGACAACAACTAGTCTTCCTGCCCTTCTCACTTGATATACTAAGCCAGTCTCAAAAGAGGCTGGCTTATTCTTTAGCTGGAGGCATCTATGTCTGAAATTATTTCTATTTCTAACGACTCTCTTACCGCTTCAATTGACACCATGGGCGCACAGCTCATGAGCTTGCGTAAAGGTGAGTCGGAATACCTCTGGCAGGGAGATGCCAACTGGTGGCCAAGACGTGCTCCCATCCTCTTCCCCATTGTTGGTGTCTTAAAAGACAGCAAGGCAGAGTCTGCGGAAGGCACCATCTCTCTTGCACGTCATGGACTTGCTCGCCTCAACCAGTTTGAGGTTGTCGAGCAGAGTCCCTCTTCTGTAACGCTCCAGCTAAAAAGTACCGAAGAGACTCGCAAGTCTTATCCCTATGACTTTGAACTTAAGCTGATCTTCTCGGTAGCTGGTGATACGCTGACGCAAACGTATGAGGTCACCAATACGGGAAACGTTGAGCTGCCATTTACCCTTGGTGCGCATCCTGCGTTCAACATTCCTGTACCGGGAGTTGAGGCAGCCTCTTTGGACCAGTATCACCTCTTATTTACGCGCTCCTGGACCAGCTACGGCCCTTCTATTACCGACGATGGACTTTGTGACTACACAACTCCACAAAGGCTTATCGTGGACTCTAACACGCTTCCTCTGTCTTGGGAACTTATTGATCGCAAGAAGACCATCACACTTGAGGATGTTCCCGATAGGCGTATTACGCTGACGGTTAATGCAGAAGCTTCGTCTGAGATTCATGGCATTCAGATGGACTTTGAAGGCTTTGATTATCTGGGCATTTGGAGTGCTGCTCCTGGTTGTCCATTTGTTGCTCTTGAGCCATGGTGCGGCATTGCAGATACTGTTGATACCGACGGTGTCTTTGAGCATAAACCAGGCATCATAAGCCTTGAGCCTGGCCAAAGTATAGCTAAAACATTGAATATCAGGGTCTTCTAATGCACATTAGAAGAGCTGCTGCTAAAGACCTCTGCGCTGTTGCAGATTTGTACGACATAGGTCGTCAGACTATGTATCAGCAAAATAACACGTTTCAATGGAATGAGAACTATCCTCTTTTAGAAGACGCTGTTGCTGATTATGAAAGATGTGGTCTTTTTGTAGTCGCTGAAGATGAAACATCTGAAGAAATTATTGGTTGTTTTTCGCTCTTACCCGGTCCTGACGAGGCATACGTCAATATTGCTGAAGGCGCTTGGATAAACAGCCTGGATTACGTTGTTATTCACCGAGTGGCTGTTAAATATACAGGTCACGGAATTGCCTCTTTTATATTCAATTGGATTTGCGAAAACTATTCAAACGTTCGCGCAGATACTCATGAAGCAAATGTCGCTATGACTACGACACTTATGCATGCTGGTTTTGTGTATTGCGGCAAGGTAGTTGGACACGATAAAACACCTCGTGACGCATTTCATTTTGTAGCCTAATAGACAGCGAGAAACGCTTTGAACAAAAAGAGAGCCTGTGAATGAACTGCCTCCCATTTCTTGGACACGAGAAATGGGAGGCAGTTCAAAACACACCTAAGTCGGATAATCTGTCAAAAAGACGTATACATGACGCTGAAAATACCTTAAACATGCAGATTATCGTCATTAGATGTGTAAAATGCCCGCAATTGAGCAGAATATCTGACTTAAGTGTGTTCCGTAGATGCGGAATTTATCGATAGTTAAATCTTTTATATGACGCTATTCATTTTCAAGCATATTAGGTTAAGTTTATGCATAGAGATGCATATCAGGTAGTGCGACCGCCTAGCTGCCTGGCTATCTTGATTAGGAACATGTCGATTCTTCAGCAGAGACCTACCAAAGCTGCAGCTATTTTGTGCGCCAGGCCTAAAAGCCGACGCTAACACGCTGCAGAATCATAATCACCCACATATGAACTGCCCCCATTTCTTATGTCCAAGAAATGGGGGCAGTTCAGAATAAATCTCACAGGCTCTTTTACGTTTAACTTACGTTGTTGTAGCGTGCGTTACTGAGCGCGCCTCTTACCAAGAACACCAGCTGCAATAAGAACAGAAGACGCAGCTGCTACAGACGCTGCAGCAAAGGAAGCATCACCAGTTGAAGGAAGCTTAGGCTCCTTCTTCTTTGGCTGCTTTGGCTTCTTAGGAGTCTCTGAAGGTGGAGTGGTTGGAGTTGGAGGAATGTGAGTATTAGTAATAGTAAAGCCACTGGTAACATCACCTGTTACCTCAGCCGTATAACCCTCAACCTCGTCCTCAACAACGGTGTACGTGATGGCTGTGGTAGTGCCAGTCTGATTCTTATCGAGGTTGCTAAATGTTGCAGTCCAGCCATTTGCGTCAGAGAGAACCTCACTCTTACCAGTATCTACGCCGTCTGCATAAAGGTGTACGGTAACTGAAGTAGGACGAGTGCCGTCAGCGTTATTTTGATCTTCCCAAACCTTAGATACAGAAACGCTTACCTGCTGATCGCCAGTTGCAGTACCAGTACCACGAGGATTAATCCACCAACCCTCACGAGTGTAGTTTAGAATGTTGCCGTCAAAATCGAGAGTTGCTCTGTTGTCAACCTGAGATGCATTGGCTGGAACAATAGTCTTGTACTCAAGCCAGCAGTCCTGAATGAGTGGATTAAAGCCAGCAAAGTTAACCTGATCATTAAGGCGAGCAAAGTCAAGAGTGTAACCATTAGGAGTAAAGGTAATTGCAGGAAGAATCTGATCTGCAGAAAGAGTCTGAACAGCACCGTTAATAAGGTGGAGAACAAAAGAGTGCTTAAGATATGGGCCTGCAAGCTCGTCTGAAGGATTAACACCAGTACCAGTAAGCTTTGATGCATCAACGGTATAAGGATTTACAATCTGATCCTTGATTGTTGTATTAAAAAGGCCAACCTGAGTAATATCACTTGGAGTAATATTAACAACCCAACTGGTCACATAGTAATCGCTTCCGGTCTCAATAGTTGCACCAGAAGGAAGAGTATAAGTTGTTTCTGCGGTTGCGCCAGTCCTGTTGTACTTGGTAATTGCAGGATCCATTGCGGCAATAGAGCCACCATACGTCATGTTAAGATGAGTGTCTCCAATGTAAAGCGTTGTACTTCCACTGCCTCGTTGAGCAATATCGTTTGACCAATTAAGCGAAAAAGACATCTGACCATGAACGTTAAGAAGACCCGCAATATTGTTATTGAAGGTAACAGTCATAGTATTAGGGTTACTGGTAGGAGTTGCAGTACCAACAGAAATACTATTTCCGTTTGCATCTACACCCATAACCTCAAAAGGAGCTGGAGTATTATTTTCAAGTTCCGCAGGAATCCTAATGGTAAATGTGTCACCTGGCTGTGCTGGCCAACCATTATTGTTGAGTGCATAATCAAAACTAACGCGTACGTTACTGCCACCCAAGCTTGTATAACTAATATTTGAAATATTTGGCGTATACTCAATAGCCTGTGCTTGAGTATTGAATGCCGTAAGCGCAGCAAATACAGTGAGCACGAACATAACTGCAAAGCTCAAAGACCTGCTAACTAAACCCTTAGACTGCATGATGCTCCTCACGGATAGTTCAAAGATTTATTAGTTCGCACACAATAACCTGCACAAAATAACAACATATCTTTGAAACACTAAACTCCTCCTTAAAAATATAAAGTTCTAAAGTACTGATGTCAAAGAACTATCTATATCTCCATAAAAAAACTCCCGCACTGAGTGCGGGAGTTACTAAATTTTTTGGATTGTAAGTAAAGCTTACTTACCCAGAAGCTCCTGAACGTCAAGAGCAATCATGTACTCCTCGTTGGTAGGAACAACCAGGACACGGACCTTTGAATCTGGAGCAGAAATGTCACGGATTTCACCAGAGCGAACCTTGTTCTTCTCCTCATCAATCTTGACGCCCATCCACTCAAGCTCTTTGACAACCCCAAGACGCATCTCGTCGGAGTTCTCACCAATGCCAGCAGAGAATGCCATGGTATCAAAGCCGTGCATAGCCTGAGCCATCTCCATGATGAGCTGAGACGTACGATAATAGAACATATCAAGTGCAAGCAGGCAGTCCTTATCGCCAGCGTGAGCACCATCCTCAATATCACGAGAATCGGAGTGTCCAGACAGAGCAAGAAGACCAGACTGCTTGTTCATCATTGTGTCAATCTCATCGATGGAGTAACCACCAACGCGAGAGAGATAGAAGACAGTAGCAGGGTCAATAGTGCCGCAACGGGTACCCATGATAAGGCCGTCGAGTGGAGTAAGACCCATGGTGGTCTCAAGATCGCGGCCATCCTCGATAGCGGAAAGAGAAGCGCCAGAACCAAGGTGGCAGCTTACCAGCTTGTGAGTCTGACCATTGGTGAACTCATTGGTTGCGCGCCAAATATAACGGTGAGAAGTACCGTGAGCGCCGTACTTACGAACGTGGTACTTATCAACAACATCACGAGGAAGAGCATAGCGATGTGCCTTCTCTGGCATATTGAAGTGGAAAGAAGTATCACAGACGATTACATTGCCAACCTCTGGGAAGAGCTCACGGCAAATCTCAATAACGTCAGCCTCTGCATAGTTGTGAAGAGGAGCAAGTGGAGCAACCTCACGAACCTGCGCCAGGACCTTATCGTCTACAACAGCAGACTCTGGGAAGTACCAACCACCCTGAACAACACGGTGGCCAATGCCATCGATTGGCTTATCAATAGTCTTAAGGATGTCAAAGACATGCTTAATAGCAGTCTTGTGATCAGGAAGAGCAACCTCAAGCTTCTGCTTCTCTCCACCAAGCTCCTCATGACCAACAAAAGAACCTTCGATACCGATACGCTCGCAGTTTCCTTTTGCGTAAACCTCGCGGGTGTCAACGTCAAGAAGCTGATACTTAAGAGATGAGCTACCTGCGTTGATAACCAGTACGTTCATGTGACTCCTCTTTCCGTGAAGCAGAGACAGACTACTAAGTCTTCCTCTCCTACTTCAAACAAACATAACCGCATGACATCATAAACCCCAAGATACCCCGGAGTTAAATAGACGAGCAAAAAACTTGAATATTTTTATTTACAGCCCATTGAATCGTCCATCTGCTTGCCACCTAAAATGTGGAAGTGGACGTGGTTGATTGACTGTCCGCCATGCTTCTCCGGTATTGGTAACAACACGGAATCCAGTCTCCTTAATTCCTGTCTTTTCTGTTACCGCAGCTATAGCCTTAGTAACACTCTCAAGCGTTGCAGCAGGAATACCATCAATGATGTTGTCGTAGTGGGCCTTTGGTACAACGAGAACATGCACAGGCAGTAAGAGGATTTAGGTCATCGAAAGCTACAACGTTTTCGTCCTCATAGAGAAACTCTGTAGGGATTTCTTTGTTAGCTAAGCTTACAGAAAATGCAATCAGACATAACCTCTCCTTTACTCGTCTAAATATGCAGTAGAAGGTGCTGCGGTTGTATCAGTAATTGCAGCTCCTGCCTGAGACTCATCAAGCAGAACCTTAACCTTCTGCTCTGCAGTATCAAGCCTTCCGCGAAGATCCTTTACCAGCTCAACGCCACGAGCATACAGAGCCAAAGACTCCTCAAGCTCCAAATCTGTGCCCTCAAGCTTACGAACAATCTGCTCAAGCTCAATAGAAGCATCTTTAAAAGTAAGCTCTTCAGTCTTCTTAGTATCCATGTTGTTCCCCTTATCTATGAAAGCTCAATATCAGAAACAGTTGCCTTAATTGTTCCATCCGTCATTTTGACCAGCAATGAATCTCCAACCGAGGCATCTTTGGCCGTTTTAATGACAGATCCTTTTTCATCTTGGACATACGCATATCCCCTTGTAAGAACCTTTAGAGGAGAAAGTGCGTCTAATTTTCCTGCAAGCGAAGAAAGCAAAGCCTCATGTGGATGGAGCATGGCAGCACTAGCTCTGTTTAGCCTTTGTGATTCAACAGAAAGCGTCTCTTTCTTTTTTGCAAGAAGCGCTGGCAGAGCATCCATAAGCCTTTGCTCAGTCTGATTAAGGTCTTCAGTTCTTGTTGAAATAATATAAGCAGGGTCTTTCAGACAAGGACGATCTGATAGCTTCTCTAGCTGGTACTGTTTACTTGCTAGAGCATTTTTCATTGCCAAGTTAGAGCGTTGCTCAACAGTTGTAAGTCCCGTTTTATAGAACTGCAAAATCTTTCTTGTAGCATTTCCAAGGCGAGAAATTCTGTTGTTAAACGTAGTTTGTAACTCACTAATAGCGGGAGCCACAGACTCTGCAGCAGCAGTTGGCGTTGAGGTTCTTCTATCAGAAACCATATCTGCAATGGTGGTATCTGGCTCATGGCCAATACCTGTAATGACGGGTACAGGACATGCAGCGATAGCACGAGCCACTCCCTCGTCATTGAAGCACATAAGGTCTTCAAATGAGCCTCCACCACGCACTAGCAAGATTGCATCTGGACGTGTAGTTGCGGCCACCTGAAGCGCCCTAATGATAGTTGCAGGTGCATGAGTACCCTGAACAGCGCAGCCAGACACTTCAAGCTCTACAAGAGGATTTCTGCGTGCAAGCGTACGCTTAACATCGTCAATGACGCTGCCAGAAAGTGACGTAACTACACCGATGCGTGTACAGAACTCTGGAATGTAACGCTTTCTGGAAATATCAGTAAGACCCTCTTTTTCTAGCTTTTTAGCAAGCTGGGCAACCTTTTGGCGAAGGTCTCCTTCTCCGGCAATCTGAATAGTGCGAGCATGAAAAGAAAGCTTGCCGCTTGAAGCGTAAATATCAAACTTTCCTGTCATCTGAATCTTCATGCCGTCTTGCAGCGTAATGCCGCTAGCAGCATAAATCTTTGACCAGACAATAACCGCCATAGAGCTAACAGGGTCTTTTACGTCAAAGTAGCAATGACCAGATTTGTAGTTTGGTCCTCTAAATCCAGAAACCTCTCCCACTACCGTCATAGATGGCATTGAGGCAACTTCATTTTTTGCAAAGAGCACTGCATCAGATACTGAAAGAACAGAATCTTCTTTCTCTTGAATCTGATCCATTACTAGTTCCTGTTTCTAGAAGAACCAAGTAGATATAAAAGCTGAAGTGCAGAAACCATTGCAGCAGCTACATAAGTAAGAGCAGCAGCAATTAGTACCTTTTTAGCGCCATTGTAGTCAAAGCCTGCGGGAGCGTTTGCCTTCAAAAAGGCCAATCCACGCCTTGAGGCATCAATCTCTACAGGAAGCGTAACTATATGGAACAAGAAGGTAAATGCATAGAGCCAAATTGCAAGCACAGTCATGCCTGAAACATTGAGCAAGACACCAGCAAGAAAGACATAAATCCACGCTGCAGATGCCAAATTAACAACAGGAACAAGAGCGGAACGAACGCGAGATGGCATATACATTTTGGCTGTCTGAACTGCATGACCTGCCTCGTGACAAGAAACAGCAACGGAAGCTACGCTGCCCTCTGAGAAGTTTGCATCAGAAAGGTGCAGGCAATTGTCACGTGGATCATAGTTATCGGTAAGTTCACCAGAAATCCTCTTGATACCAACATTAGCTGCTCCATTTGTGTCCATCATGGCGCGAGCAACAGAAGCGCCAGTGGCATTAAACCCTGAAGGAACTAAAGAATACTTTTTAAATTCATGCTTGATGTACCACTGAGTGCCTAATCCGAGCACCAAACGAGGCAACTACTAGAACAACGTATGGGATAAACGCACCAGAGTAATACATATTTTTCTCCTATCTATGTATAAAGATGAGTATACCCAACTCACCGGACAAAAAGTCAGGATTTGAATGAGCAACCACACTTGCCTTAGATTAAAGCGCCTCAATTACAACAGCTCTACTCGACCATTTTTGACGGTAAGTCCTACCTCGCCATTGAGTAGTCCAACAAGCTGCTTGCCCACTAATTGATAGCGCCATCCAGCTTTAAGTCTTGCATCAACCTTGTCCAAAAGCAGATCAGTAAGATCGTCTTTATTGGCAATCAAAGGAGATGCAATTCCTTCTTTTTCTGAGACAATCCTGATAAGAGCATACATGAGCTCAACAACACCTTCAGAACCAGCTGAAGGATGAGCGTGATGCTCAATTTTTGGACACTGATCAGCGGGAGTCTTTTGACCACGTTTGATTGCATCCAAAAGATGCACTACCCCACCTTGAGAAATCTGCTCGGTACCGCGAATTTTGCGTAGTCTATCAGGTGTTGTAGGCACACGACGACAAATCTCAATAATAAGTTCGTCGGAAAGCACCCATTTACGTGGAACATCTCTTTTAGCCGCAGTATCTTCTCGCCAAGCACAAACCTCTCGAGCAATGGCAAGCTGTCTGCGTGTAAGCGAGCCAGAACGCTTCAAACGAAGATATGCTTGATAGGGATCTCGACGATACTGCTCAATATTGGTGTGTTGGTCCATCTCTGGCTTTACCCAGCTCAAACGGTCAAGCTTGATGAGTTTCTCGATCATCTGATGATAAATTGCAGGAAGATATCTGACGTCATCCTCGGCATATACCAGCTGTTCTTTATCAAGCGGTCGCTTTGACCAGTCTGTTAAAGACTCAGCTTTAGCAAGCTTAACGTTAGCAAAATTTTCTACCAACCCGGCGTAGCTCACCTGCTGGCGCATACCCAAAAATGCGGCTGCTACCTGCGTATCAAAAACAGGTGCGCATGCGCAGTCCATTTTTTCTAGTAAGACCTCAAGGTCCTGTGAGCACGCATGGAAAATCTTAACAATCTGCGGATTTTCCAGGAGTTCTTTAAGAGGAGTAAGGTCATCAATAAGCAGCGGATCAATTGCGACAATCTCGGAACCTGTAGAAACCTGCACCAAGCAAAGCTTGGGAAAGTAGGTTTTCTCGCGAAGAAACTCCGTATCAACTGCAAGGATATGCGAGGTCTTTGCTCGCTCACAAAATGCGGAAAGTTCTTCTGAGGTTGCTATATACAATGCGTCCATCCAATTGCCGATTAAGTACCTGACGTAAAGAGATACACTCATACGTATCAAAATGATATACCAGCTTGTTGCAAATCTTCGGAGGATATATGAGAACCCTCATCATTCACAATCCTTGCTCGGGTTTTAGCTCTGATGCAATCTTTGAATTTGAGCGCGCTCTTCTGAAGTGTGGCGACGAATGCCTGGTAAAGCTTAGTTGAAAGCCATTGGCGCACAGATGAGGTTCTGAGTTCTGTTCAGCCTGAAGATTTTGACGTAGTGGTGCTCTCGGGCGGAGATGGAACCGTATCTAGCCTGCTCTACGGCCTTAGAGGATGCCAGACACCTATTCTTGTCTTTCCTTCTGGAACCGCTAATCTTCTAGCTGCAAATATTGGAAACGCTCCTGAACCTAACGCACTGGCGCTGGCCTGCAGAAACCTTCAGACCGCACAGCTTGATCTGGGTGAGATTACCTGGACCACAGTGTCGGGAGAAACCCATGTAGCTGGAGTTCCTTTAATGGCCGGTACAGGCCTTGACGCAGAAATTATGCGTTCAGCTATCCCCCACAAACAAACCTTTGGAGAAGCCGCATACTTTACTGCGGCCCTAGCCAACCTTATGCCGCCAGTTCACGACTTCAAAATTACCGTTGACGGCAAAGTACATGAGCTTCAGGGCATTGGCTGCCTTATTGCAAACAGCTCCATGATGCAAGCAGGAATTGAATTAGCCCCTGGTAATCGTATGAATGACGGTTTGCTTGAGGTTATTGTCATTGAGACTCACATGACTGCAAAACTGGTACGCCCACTGCTTTCTGGTTTCTTTGATCGCACGGGAGACTCGCTTGGCAGGCCCTACCTCAATAGCTTTAGCGGCAAAGAAATTACCGTTGAATCAACAGCACCTATGCCACTGGAAGTAAATGGCGAGGTCACCTGCCACGACATCTACGCCTATTCTGCTAGGTGTCTTTCTGGCGCAGTAAACGTAGTAGTGGACTACATGAGCCCCTACAGTAAGAAAGCATAAGAGCAGTTAAACAGCACAATAAGCACCGCCAAAGCTTGCGTTTTCTTTTCTTTCGTTTTCGTAACATTCAGCCAAAAAGATTGCACGTAACCGTCAGATTAACTAATCTTTTATAGATACATTGCTAAGGTACGCTCACGATTTTCTAATGTGTGCGCACAGTTGATGGGATATTTTTTGGTTGACGTTTCTAAAATTCGCGAGAGGTTCGATGAGCTTTCGACTCCTATTCTGAAGTCTGGAAGACTCTATCAGCTCGCAACTTTTACACAACATGGAACTACCAGCACGCTCGACCACGTTATTGCGGTTGCTTATAGCAGCCTTGCCTTTGCCATGAACGCTGGCATCAAAGTTGACGAGCATGCTCTTGTACGTGGCGCGCTTCTTCATGACTACTACCTCTATGATTGGCACGATCACGAGGCCGCGCCAGACAACTGGCACGGATTTACGCACCCTCGCCATGCACTTGATAATGCTCGCGAGGATTTCCCTGATTTAACCCCTGTTGAGGAAGACATCATCTTGCATCACATGTTTCCTCTCGTTCCTATTCCACCTCATACCAAAGAAGCTTGGATTGTAACAACTTGCGATAAAGCTTGTTCAACTGCAGAAACACTAATAGGCAATCCATACAAAAAAGAGGGTTTCTGCCCAACGGGTTTCTCGACACCTGAAAGCGATTTTCAAGGTACAACAAACAGTGAGTCAGATGAGTTTAACGACTACATGGATTACGGAAACCTCTCGTGAGTACCATGACTGAAACGCTACGTACACTCTTTGCACTCGATAAGAATATTGAGCTCTTTGTGCAGTATCTGCCTCAGATGGTCATAATTTTTGCGCTGATCTCTTTTGGTGGTTGGGTGTACGAGACCATTTATTGCTCCGTTGTTGAGGGCGAGTTTACTAAGCGCGGTTTTCTTTTTGGTCCTACCTGCCCTATTTATGGCATTGGAGCGATTGCGGGATGGCTGGTACTAGGCCAGATTTCTAATCCAATTATTGTCTTTATTATTGGCGGATTATTAGCCACCGTTATTGAGTACTCGACCGGCCTCTTTTTGGAGCGTCGCTTTAAAAAGAAGTGGTGGGACTACTCCATGTTTAAGTTCAACTTGCATGGTCGAATTTGTCCCCAGGCCAGCGCGGTATTTGGTGCGTTTTCTGTTACCTCAGTTTTTGTACTCGTCCCAACGATGCTTAATATTTTGATGATTTTCTCCAAGCATACTGTCTCGGTTGTGGCGTTTATTGTGGTTACGCTTTATTTTTTGGACACGGTTGCCAGCCTTCTTTGGAATGGACCTACTACCCATCACAAAGTTGAAGCCGCAGCTCAAGATGCATCAATGAAGGTTGAAGAAGCCGCACAGAATGCGTCACAGAAAGTAAGCGCTGCAGCGCAAAACGCATCGCAGAAAGCAAACGCAGCAGCTCAAAAGGCAAATGCGGCGGCCCAGAATGCAACTCTTATTGCAACCCCTAAAAGGCTCAACAGGTTTCACAAAAAGTCCAGGTAACTAAGCAGAAACTTGACGATACCACGCAAAAAGTCAGAGACCACTTGCCGGGTTCGTTCCCATGGGACAACTAGACGGGCTTCTCGACATACTGTAATACCTCAGCAAACGCTGATTTCGAGTTTGGATGTGTATGTACACCATTGAAAGTAGAGTTAGATACAGCGAGTGCGATGAGACCGGAAAGCTTTCCCTGGTAGGCGTTATGAACTATCCTGCAGGACTGCTCGACGTTCCACTCAGAAGATATTGGCCGCGGCTTTAAGCAACTGACCAGCGAGGGATACGCATGGGTTCTGGCAACGTGGCAAATCCAAGTTGACCGTCTTCCCCAGTTTGGCGAGAAGATCTGCGTAGGTACCTGGTCATATCAGATGAAGGGTCTTCAAGCATCAAGGTCGTTTGTTATTAATGATGCAGACGGCGCAACCATCGTAAAAGCGGACTCTACCTGGTATTTGATGGATATCAATGAAGGCAAGGCGGCTCGTGTTCCAGAAAGCGAAAACGTCTACATTACTGGTGAGCCTCGCGTAGATTTGCCACCAACTCCTCGAAAAATTGCACTTGATGGAAATGCTGTTGATGGTCCAGCCATTCATGTTTCTCAGCAGCACCTGGATACAAACAAGCACGTTAATAATGCTCAGTACGTGCTCATGGCTGTTGACACGCTTGTGGCCCTTGGCTATTCTCACAAGCTGCGCCGCATTGTGGTGCAGTACAGGAGCCAGGCGCACTTGGGCGACACCATTACTCCCCAGGTATACACCGATGAGACGGGTTTCTCGGTAGTGCTCAAAGATGCAGAGAGTTCCACCGTCTTTGCGACAGTCAGGCTGGAGGGATAACATGGCCGAGGCCAAAACAGTCAATGTAGCTGCAGCTATCTTCTATAAGGACAACAAAATTCTTGCCGCTTGCAGAGCTGATGCGAATAATGCTGGTTTCTGGGAGTTTCCTGGCGGAAAAGTTGAGGCTGGAGAGACCTCAGAGCAGGCTACTGCGTCGAGAAATTCAGGAAGAGCTGCACTGTAGCGTGCAGGCAGCGTTTTTCTATGACACGGTAGCTTACTCCTACCCCACCTTTGACCTGCATATGGATTGTTATATCTGCACGCTGGGCGAGTCTGAGGAGCCTATCGCGGACCCAGAGATTCACTCGGAGCTTCGTTGGCTTGCGCAAAACAAGCTGCTTGACGTGCAGTGGCTTCCCGCGGACATTGAGCTTATCAAGCAGCTTGGCACGTTCTGGAACGACATCTTTGCGTCGCAGCACCTGTAGGAGCTGTGGACGCGTAAACCGCGGGCGCAAGCGCTACGAGCGCGGATGCTGCAGGTATAAGCGAGCTGCAGGCGCGAACAAGTCGTCGTGTGCAGAATACTTTGCAGAGAATGTGAAGTGACAAAAAGAGGGGTTTCTCGCCATGAAATCCTTGGGCGACGACGGGTATCATCAAAGTGTAAGCGTTTGATTGAGGATTGATGGCAAAGAAAGACGACAACCAAGATACCAGGGACAACAGGCATAAATTTGGCGGCGAGGGCCCTGACTTTGACCCAAACGATCCGTCGCAGATGCCTGACGGCTCTCCTTTCCCTGCAGGCTTGCTATTTTTTATAGTTATTATGCTGCTCTCGGGACTGGGACGTTCTTGTGTTTCGAGCAATCAGACTTCCTCAAGCCCGCTTTTTGGGGATCCCTACAGCGCTTATACTGACAGCAACTGGTAATGTACTTGGAAAAGACTTGCTATACGTACAACTAGCAGGTGTTTATTCCATTTTGAACGGTATTTTGAAGGATTGAATATGAGCAAAGCAGATCGCATTTTTATTGATATGTGTTCCGACATTATTGAAAACGGCACCACCACTGAGGGCGAGAAGGTCCGTCCTACCTGGGAAGATGGTACCTCCGCATACACAATCAAGAAGTTTGGCGTCTGCAATCGCTATGATTTACGCGAGGAGTTTCCAGCACTGACGCTTCGTCGCACTGCGCTCAAGAGCGCCATGGATGAGGTTCTGTGGATTTACCAGAAGAAGTCCAACAACGTTAACGATCTTAACTCACACATCTGGGATTCATGGGCTGATGAGTCTGGCTCCATTGGCAAGGCTTACGGTTATCAGGTTGGACAGGTTTCTCACTACTCCGATGGCGACTATGACCAGATGGATCGCGTGCTCAAGGACCTCAAGGAGAATCCGTTCAGCCGTCGTATTATGACCAACCTGTATACCTTTGCTGACCTCTCGGAGATGAACCTCTACCCTTGCGCGTTCAACGCAATCTATAACGTTACTCAGGAAGCAGGTAAGGACAAGCCTACACTTAACCTGCTGCTTGTTCAGCGTAGCCAGGATATTCTTGCAGCTAACAACTGGAATGTTTGCCAGTACGCTATCTTGCTCATGATGGTTGCGCAGGTCAGTGGCATGGAGGCTGGTGAGCTAGTTCACATGATTGCCGATGCTCACATTTATGATCGCCACGTTGACATTGTTAAAGAATTGATTTCTCGCCCCACCTTTGATGCGCCAAAGGTGAGCCTGAACCCTAACGTCACCAACTTCTACGACTTCACTACTGACGACCTCATTGTCGAGGATTATCAGCACGGTCCACAGATCAAGAACATTCCGATTGCGGTTTAGGCGCAGTTGCTGCGGACACGGCTGGCGCTGCAGGCACGCCTGAACGGACGCGGTTGGCGTTGTTGTAGGCGCGCCCGAGCGGACGCTCAAGCTAAGATCATCATTTCATTTAAGACGATACTTGCCAGGAGAACCACATGAACGCAATTGTTTCTGTAACACGCAATTGGGGCATCGGATGCGACGGAGATCTTCTCATCCCCAACAAGGCCGACATGAAGTACTTTGTTGAGCACACGCGCGGTTGCACGGTTGTCATGGGCAGAAAGACGCTGGAGAGCTTCCCTGGTGGACCGCTTAAAGGTCGCCGCAACATTGTCATTTCTAGAAATGCCGATTATCAGGTCGAAGGTGTTGAGGTGGTGTCGTCGGCAGAGGAAGCGCTTCGTTTAGTTGCGGATGAAGTTCCCGAGAAGGTTTGGCTTATTGGTGGGGCTTCAATTTACCGCGCTCTTCTCGACAAGTGCTCTTACGCGTACATCACGAAGCACGACACCGTGGTTGAGGCGGACACGTACTTCCCCAACCTGGACGAAGACCCTGCGTGGAAAGTTTGTAACGAGGAAGATGGCGGCGTGACTCCAGAAGGCATCGCTTTCAAGTTTGTTACCTACAAGCACGTTTAGCTGACATTTTGATTAGTCATATTAGTTTTGTGTTGATTGATCAGACTGTTTCATTTGAACTTTAATTTGCTTTGTTATCAAGTCCTCTTTTACCTGCAGGTATGAGAGGACTTGTCTTGTTTTGACAGAAAAGAAACGGAAGTCTGTCAAGCTGCTGACAGGTTGCTGAAAAATCCTGCTGTTATATTCGTTACTCAATTTAAGGAGGAACGAATGGATATTATTTTCTCGCATGAAACTGCACTACAAATCTGTGCGCAACTTAAGACGCGCGGAAATGAAGATGTTTTGTTGCAACGGACAACAAGGGATTTGCGCGCGACGTATTCGGCGTGTTCAACCGAGATATACGATGAAAAGCTTTGTTTTCTGAGGAAAGCGTATGGCATTGTCTTAGGGCAAACTACACATGAGCTATTAAGAAACAATTCAAGAACAAGATTTTGCGATGAGCGAGTATCTCACCAGTTCAAATGCCTTTTGCCAGCAGGTTCCCTTATTGAGCTTGGACAAAATGTGTATTGTGTCTCGCCTCCCCTAGCTGTTTGCTTGCTCTCTAGGAATAAAAGTCCTCTTCATCAATTTGTGCTTGCGAATTTAATGATGGCTAGTTATGGTCATCTCCCAAACGGTGATCTCTGCGAATTTAATACGCCGTTATTGACTACGGACGAGCTCATATCTCTATTGAGCGCGCTCGATTCCTATTCACCTGGCTTACGAACAACACAACGAAATATGAAGTATTTCTTTTCTGATGCTGCCTCTCCCATGGAGGTTAAAATGGCGCTTAGATCAGCTCTTCCATATCGGGAAGGCGGGTTTAATCAAATGCCGCTTGCGCTGAATAAATCGTATGTAATAAAAGACCAGATAAACTCGGAGTTACAAGCTAAGGAAAGAAGATTAGATTTACTTTTTGGCAAGATGTCTAAGTCAAATTTGTCTGGATTAAATTTAGTGGCTATCGAATATAACGGTGCGTATCATGATGACTTCTACCAGCAAAGAAAAGATAATCAAAGAACTAATGAACTGAACTCGGTGAGTATTAAAGAGTACTTTGTAAATGCGGATATCTACAGGAATCAGCTGGCAATGCAAAATATGTTCCTGAGCATTAAAAAAGACTTGGGAGACAGCAATCTGTACCGGATCAAACGGACGCTGCGCCAGTATTCTCATGAGCAATTCATTCTGATGAATAAACTTGATTCAATATACAGATTTATGAATGAACTAATATATAAAGTTTAACTATCCCTAAATTGCCCTATGTGACAACACAGCAAAGTCAGATAATCTGCAAAATTCAATGTCAATAGCACATCAAATTAAGATATTCTGCACTAAACACGCATTTTTGGAGCAATGTATAGCCTTTTTTGACAGATTAAGTGACATAGATGTGTTTTGTGAATCTGGAAACATGGGTTCATTTAAATTTACCCATCAAGCAGTTAGACGAAAAGTTTAGAAAGCTAACAAAAGAGCCGGTTACCTGGTGTTTAGGTAACCGGCTCTTGCTTTGTGCTTTACGCGCTCCGCGGTGGGCGCTCCGGGGTGGACGTGCTAGCGACGCGGCGCGCGGGTGCGAGGATTAGTCCTCGTAGAAGCCTGGCTCACGACCGTAGTAAGCATCCAGATAGAGCTCACGAATCTCAGAGACAAGTGGATAGCGTGGGTTTGCGCCAGTGCACTGGTCATCGAATGCCTGCTCGGACATCTCATCAAGGGTATCGAGGAAGTACTTCTCATCTACGCCGTAGTCCTTGATGGTCTCCTTGACGCCGATGTATGCCTTGAGCTCCTCGATCTTCTTGACGAAGTTCTCAAAGACCTCACGGTCATCCTTGCCGGTAACGCCGCAGAAACGACCTGCCTCAGCGTAACGTGCGAGGGTGTGTGGGTGATCGTACTGTGGGAAGGTACCCATCTTTGTTGGGCGCTCAGCTGCGTTGTAGCGCATTACGCGAGTAAGGACGATTGCGTTTGCCCAACCATGTGGAATATGGTGGAATGCGCCCAGCTTGTGAGCCATAGAGTGGTTGACACCGAGGAATGCATTAGCAAATGCAAGACCACCCAGGCAGGATGCGTTTGCCATGTGATCGCGCGCCTCGACATCATTTGGATTGTCATAAGCACGTGGCAGGTACTCAAAGACCAGCTTCATACCACGAAGAGCCATGCCATCTGTGTAGTCAGATGCCATCATGGAGACAAATGCCTCGAGGCAGTGAGTAAGAACGTCAATACCAGAAGCGGAGGTCAGGCCCTTAGGCTGGCTCATCATGTTGTCGGTATCAACGATTGCCATGTTAGGCAGCAACTCGTAGTCTGCAAGTGGGTACTTAACGCCGTTGTCAGCATCAGTGATGATGGCAAATGGAGTTACCTCGGAACCGGTACCAGAAGAAGTTGGGATAGCAACGAAGAATGCCTTGTTGCCCATCTTAGGATAGTTGTAGACACGCTTGCGGATATCCATGAAGTCCGCCGCCATGTCCTCAAACTTCTCCTCTGGGTTCTCGTACATGGACCACATAATCTTACCTGCGTCCATAGCAGAACCGCCGCCAATTGCGATGATGCAGTCTGGCTCAAAAGAGCGGATGCGAGCTACACCCTCAAGAGCGCACTGAAGAGTTGGATCTGGAGCAACGTCCCAGAATGAAGAGTGAACAATGCCCAGGGAATCCAGAGTCTCCTCGATGGTCTTGGTGAAGCCACTCTTGTAAAGGAACTGATCTGTGACAATGAAGACGCGCTTCTTGTTGTAGACCTCTTTGAGCTCACGGAGAGCAAGAGGCATGCAGCCCCTCTTGAAGTAGACCTTCTCAGGTACACGAAGCCAAAGCATATTCTCTTGCCTCTCTGCAACAGACTTGTAGTTAAGCAGGTGCTGTGGGCCAACGTTGCCGGAAACGGAGTTGCCGCCCCAGGTGCCGCAGCCAAGGGTTAGGGATGGAGCCATCTTGAAGTTGTAAATGTCTCCGATGCCGCCCTGAGAGGAAGGGGTATTGATCAGAATACGGCAGGTCTTCATTGCTGCCTGGTGCTTAGCAATCTTCTCTTTCTCGTTAATGTTGACGTAAAGAGAGCTAGTGTGACCATAGCCACCGTCAGCAACAAGGCGTTCTGCCTTAGCAATTGCCTCGTCAAAAGTCTTTGCACGATACATGCCAAGAACTGGAGAGAGTTTCTCGTGAGCCATCTCTTCTGAAGGTTCAACAGAGGTTACCTCACCAATAAGAATCTTAGTCTTCTCTGGGACCTCAACACCGGCAGTCTTAGCGATAAAGTGAGCAGACTTACCAACGATACCTGCATTAACAGCTCCGTTAATAATGACAGTCTTGCGGACTGCATCGAGTTCCTTACCCTGGAGGAAGTAGCAACCGCGGTCTGCAAACTCCTTCTTAACCTGGTCATAGACGCTGTCGAGAACGGTAACAGACTGCTCAGAAGCGCAGATCATGCCGTTGTCGAAGGTCTTAGAGTGAATGATGGAGTTAACTGCAAGCTTGATGTCTGCGGTGTCATCAATGATAGCTGGAGTGTTACCTGCACCAACACCCAGAGCTGGCTTACCAGAAGAATAAGCAGCGTTAACCATGCCTGGACCACCGGTTGCCAGGATGATGTCGGCGTTGCTCATAACTGCTGCGGTCAGGTCGATGGAAGGAACTGGAACCCAGTCGATAATACCCTTGGGGCAGCCGGCCTTCTCGGCAGCATCGCGAACAATGCGAGCTGCGGCAATAGTGCAGTCTTTAGCGCGTGGATGTGGGGAAATAATAATGGCGTTTCTTGTCTTCAGGGCAAGAAGTGTCTTGAAGATTGCGGTAGAAGTAGGGTTAGTAGTTGGAATAACTGCAGCTACGATACCCATTGGCTCGGCTACAACTCGATAACCTGCAGCTGGATCATCCTCTACAACACCACAAGTCTTCATGTCCTTGTACTTGTTGTAAATATACTCTGCTGCGTAATGGTTCTTGATAACCTTGTCTTCCATTACACCCATGCCAGTTTCTTCAACTGCCATGCGAGCAAGAGGGATACGATTTTTCTCGGCCGCAAGAGCAGCTTCATAGAAAATCTTATCGACCTGCTCTTGAGTGAATGTTGCAAACTCTGCCTGTGCCTCGCGCATCTCTTCGAGGCGCTTGAGCAAAGTATCAACATCCTCAATTTGAGTAGCCTTCTTTGCCATAAAATCCCCTTCTGTTTAGGAACATTAGTTCAAATTATACCAAGGTCTGCTAATCAAATGCTTACCGTTAACCGAGTCTCTCAAAATTTATAATCTGCGTTCTGGCGTCTTCATCCGTTGCTGTAAATCTATGCCATTCACCTGGCGATTCTTTCCACATGTAATCCACGTACGGGCCAAATCCACCCACTAGCTGCGACGTTGCGCGCGCAAAGCTCGGATCCGTCTTTGAGGCCCGGATAGCGCACCGCCTCGACGCGCGGATGGCACGCCAGGTACGCGGCAACCACCTGCGCCGCGTCGCTCGCCGCGTGGCGAGAAACCCGTGCACTCGCCTGCTCTTCCGCTCCCGTGGCAGCCACCGTCACGTCCTCTGCAGGACACGCCTTGGCTTCAACCGCCTCTGCTACCCACGGTATGCAGCACTTCCGCATGCACACGACAACATATCCCGGCACCCGAGCATCCGCGGCCACCGCAAGCTCTGCTCCCAGACGACATGCGGGGCTGAATTCTGCACCAATCGCACGCACGTCTGCCACCAGCAGCTCTCCTGCTGCGGCTCTGCCTTTGATGTCGCACACCTCAACAGGCACGCCGGAAAGCGGCTCCACGACGGTTGCACCGCCCGAAACCAGTGTGGCGAGAAGTTCGTCTACATAGGAAACAGGGACAAGCCGCGCACGGCCTGCCCCTGTCATTTTTACGTATTCAGCTACAACGTCGGTTGCGGTTTGCGTGACAACATCGGTTACGGTTTGCGTAACGCCGTCGGTTGCGCCGACACTCTTCGTGCCACCTGCGCCATCCTGTGCGGTACCGCCCGTAACCCGTACTTTGTCTGAAACCCTATTAACCAACACGCTCAGCATTCTCTTTGACAACCTGAGCAATGAACTCGTCAAGCTCTGCGACGTGAGTCTCGTTGGAGCGATCGCGGACAGAAATGTTTCCTGCCTCAACCTCCTGCTCACCAAGGATGAGCATGTAAGGAACACGGTCAAGTGAGCGAGCCTCACGAATCTTATAGCCGATCTTCTCGTCACGGTCATCGACCTTAACGCGAATACCAGCGGCTGCAAGCTTCTCGGCAACCTCATGTGCATAAGGACGAGACTTCTCGGAAACAGGAAGGACCTTGACCTGGCATGGGCTCAGCCAGACAGGGAACTTGCCTTCGTAGTTCTCGGTCAGAATACCAATGAAGCGCTCGAAGGAACCAAAG
Organism: Lancefieldella parvula; assembly: GCA_023300185.1. Lineage (GTDB taxonomy): Bacteria > Actinomycetota > Coriobacteriia > Coriobacteriales > Atopobiaceae > Lancefieldella. Next base: position 725,670 of record CP097092.1, on the reverse strand, counting down.
CCAGCGCGGTGAATCATGATTGGCTGCTTCTTGGTGCCGTCGGAGTCAATGTACTCAAGCTGGAAGTTGTGAGGCAGCTGGAAGTCAAGCTGGATGGTACCGCACTGCCAAGAGCGACCAAGGCAGTCGGTCAGATGGAAGTCAATCTTAGGACCGTAGAAAGCGCCGTCGCCCTCGTTGACCACGTACTCAATGCCCATAGACTCAAGTGCGTCACGAAGGCCCTGCTCAGCGCGCTCCCAATCCTCGTCAGAACCCATAGAATCCTCTGGGCGTGTAGAAAGCTCAACGCGGTATGGGAAGCCAAACTGTGCATAGTAAGCGGTAATGAGGTGAGATGCATCCGTGACCTGCTCAGTAATCTGATCAGGGCGGATAAAGAGGTGTGCGTCGTCCTGAGTAAACTCACGAACACGGAACAGGCCGTGCAGAGCACCCTTCATCTCGTAACGGTGATCAAGACCAGCCTCAGCCAGCTTCATAGGAAGGTCCCTATAAGAACGTGGCTTGGACTTATAAATTAAGCAAGCACCAGGGCAGTTCATAGGCTTAATGGCAAAGTCCTCTTCATCTACCGTGGTGGTGTACATATTCTCTTTGTAGTGATCCCAGTGACCAGAAGTTTCCCAAAGGGAACGCGAGAGGATCAGTGGAGTCTGAACCTCCTGGTAACCAAAGCGAGCCTGCATTTCATGCCAGTACTCGGTCAGAGCGTTGCGCAGAGCCATACCGTTTGGAAGCCAGAATGGAGAGCCTGGACCAAAGTCGGACATCATGAAGAGCTCCATCTCGCGACCAATCTTCCTGTGGTCGCGCTTCTCGGCCTCTTCAATCATCTTGAGATACTGAGCAAGCTCATCTTTGGAACCAAACGCAACACCATAAATTCTGGTGAGCATCTTGTTGTTCTTATCGGCCTTCCAATACGCACCAGAAATGCTGGTCAGCTTAAAAGCCTTAACACCCTTGGTGTAGAGCATGTGAGGACCAACGCACATGTCAACGTATTCACCCTGCTTGTAGAAGGTGATGTGTGCGTCAGGAGCAAGATCGCCAATGTGCTCAACCTTGTAAGACTCGCCGCGCTCCTTCATGTAGGCAATAGCCTCATCGCGAGGAAGCTCAAACGTCTCAATCTTGAGGTTCTCTTTGACAATTTTCTTCATCTCAGCTTCGATAGCTGGGAAATCGTCCTCGTTAACCTTGGTGTCTCCAAGATCAACGTCATAGTAGAAGCCATTTTCGGTTGCTGGACCATAGGCAAACTGTGCATGTGGGTACAGACGCTTCAAAGCCTGAGCAAGCAGGTGAGCTGCATCGTGGCGAATAACCTCAAGCTCTTCAGCTGGATTGTTAATCTCGCCCACATGGCCGTCGTTATATAAAACCTTCATGTAAAACCCCTCAGAGGTAGATACTCATAGAAACAGGCACGGCGCCTACTCTGCTCACACGGGAGCTTAGGAGTAGACGCCTACATAGTCTCTGTTGTAAAACACCAGATTGCCATCATAAAGAACAAAACCAAACGTTATTGAATGCGAGTACGGCAGTAAGGGCAAACCTTCCAGTCTGCGTTCAGTGGACGATGGCATGTTGGGCAAACGTTTCTAACCTGCGTATTGCAGATTGGGCACACGATAAAATCGCGGTCGATTGGAGCGGAGCACTTAGGGCAGATGCCGTAGTGAGACAGCTGGTGCTCACGAAGGGCAATATCAAGGTCCTGCTCCTCGCGGTCAATGAGGTAGCTGCTTGGACGCAAAATAACGTATGCAAGCAGACCAACAACAGGAACAACAGAAATGACTGCCCACATCCACCAAGGTTCTGCGCCACGACGCTGAGCATCGCGAATAACGTAGATGATGGAAAGGATATAAAGCATTACGACGCAAATGACCATGAGGTAAATAACCATGCGTACCTCAGGTGTAATAATCTGATCAAGAATCTCCTGCATCTGACAGCCCCTTCTGCTGGCTTTTTGTTCTCTCCTAAATCGTACGACAAACCGCCACAAAATGGAGCGAAATGTCGCAGATAAATTTATTTTACCAAAGCATCACTAAATTGTGCAGCAACCTCGCCAGCAAGTGAAATTGTTCCACATGCTACAAAGCCCTTCTCGCGCAAGGCGTCCACTGCTTCAGGGACACTTTTGTAGACAGCAACCACGTTAGCGCCGCAGGCTTTGTACAGCTCAGCAAGCTCATCTGCATCCATGGCGCGCTCGTTGTCTGTCTGGGTTACCGCTACCTCAGGGAACTCTTTGGCGAGAAGTTCTGCGATGCCCTTAACATCTTTATCTGCAAAAACTGCAGTCAAAAGCATAGGTCGATTAGCAACTTCTGGCTCAATTGAGCGAATAGCAGTTAAGAACGTCTCGATTGACTGAGGGTTGTGAGCTGCGTCGATAAGCACCAAAGGCTTTGGCTGAAGCAGCTGGAACCTGCCAGGTGTAGGGCACCTGGTTGTGGAGAAAAACGCTTTCTCGGCATCAAGTGGACGACCGAGAAAATCCTCAGCTAAGCAGGTTGCCAGGGCAATATTTGCTGCCTGATAGCTTGGTTTAAGTGCGGCAAGATCCTCGTAGGTTGCACGCGGCGTCACAACCGTAAGCTCAAGCGGAAAACCGATGCTCTTAGGCTTTTTGGTAATGAAGAAATGTGCATGAGGCAGCTCTGGATGGTCAGACGATTGACCAGCAGAAACCTCACCTTCTACGTCTTCTGGCTTGTCAGCCACAAGAAGGGTTGGAACAACGTCCGCAGAAGCTGCTTGGGACAAGAATACGTCCTGAACGCTCTGAGGAGTTGTCGTTCCCACGCCAAGAACGCAGGTACGACCAGGTTTGATGATGGCGGCCTTCTCGCCAGCAATAGCCTCGAGGGTATCGCCTAAGATGCGCGTGTGGTCCAGGCCAACGCCCGTGATGGCAACTGAGGTGATGTTTTGAACAGCACTTGTTGCGTCCCACCTACCGCCCATACCGCACTCAAGTACGCAGACGTCAATCTCTGCCTCGGCAAAGACCACTAGAGCTGCGACAGTAAGCAGGTCAAACTCGGTGATGTCATAAGGACGCTCGCCCACAGCAGCTCGCTGAGCGTTGACGCGCTCCCCTGCTACCTGAGCTGCAGAGACGCCGTGAGCAAAGGCTGCCTCAGAAACAGGTGTGCCATTGATCTCCATACGCTCGGTATAGCTGATGAGCTCGGGAGACGTGTACAAAGCGGTCTTGAGGCCCTCTCCTTTAAGCAGGGCTGCCGTATATCTAGAGGTAGACGTTTTACCGTTAGTGCCTGCAATCTGAACGCTCTTAAAGCAGAGGTCAGGGTTGCCCAGCTCTTTGAGTATGTCTTCCACGCTCTCCAGCAAAGGCTGGATACCAAACTTCTTTGTATCGTGAAGCACCTTTAAAGACTGCTCGTAGCTCAGCTCAGGCACAGAAAAAGGAACGGAATAACTCATTGCACAAACCTCTTATAGACCAAGCAGACGCATAGCCTCTGCACGGGTTTTCTCGTTAGTCTTAAAAATACCGCGAACCGCAGACGTGGTGGTCAAAGCGCCCGACGCCCTAATACCGCGCATGCTCATGCACGTGTGCTCGGCCTCCATAACCACCAAAACGCCCAAAGGATCAAGCTCTTCTACCATAGCGTCTGCAATCTGACCTGTGAGGCGCTCCTGTACCTGCAGACGGCGAGAATACCCGCTGACGCAGCGAGCAATCTTAGAAAGACCGGTAATACGACCATTTTGTGGAATGTAGCAGACGTGTGCCTTGCCCACAAAAGGCAAAATGTGATGCTCACAGGTAGACGAGAAAGGAATGTCGCGGACAATAACCATCTCTTTATTGCCCTCTTCATGGAACTGTTTGCGCAGATGAGCCGCAGGATCTTCCTGCATACCACCAAAGAGCTCCACGCAAGCACGAGCAACACGGTCCGGTGTATCAAGCAGACCTTCTCGCTCTGGATCCTCGCCAATAGCAAGCAAAAACTCAGTGACTGCGGCTTTTACACGCTCTTGGTCAAGCTCTTTATAGTTATTCTCTGCTGCCACGGGGCAACCTACCTTTCATTCTTATGCAAGCGTTCTTTGAGCTGCAGCAACAACATGGCGAGCAAGAATTGCTGTAGTTACGCTGCCTACACCGCCAGGAACGGGAGTATAAGCGCTCACCAGTGGTGCTACCTGCTCTGTATTGACGTCGCCAACAAGCTTTTGAGCGTCTTCATCCCAGTTAATGCCTACGTCAATGATAGTCTGACCGGCTCTTACGCAATCAGCTCCAACAAGGTGCGCACGACCTGCAGCCACAACTACAACCTCTGCCTGCTTGAGCGTAGCAGCAAGGTCTTTGGTCTTGCTGTGGCACACCGTTACTGTAGCGTTTCTGGCGCTTAAAAGCGCAGCTACCGGACGACCAATAACGTTAGAGCGACCAACAACTGCAACAGGCACTCCCTCAAGAGGCACCTGGTAGAAATCGAGAAGCGCGAGAACCGCCTCTGCGGTGCAAGGTCCAAGTGCATCAGGAGTCCCACAAAACGTTGCCAGCAGCATAGAATCGGTAGCGCAATCAACATCTTTTTCTGGAGCTAGATGCTGAAGTGCTTCATGCTCATCAATTCCAGCAGGAAATGGGCGCATAGGCAGACAACCGTGCAACGATGCATCAGCGGAAACCTGGTCAAATGTAGCATTTACCTGCTCTTGTGTGGCATCTTCAGGAAGCTCAATGGTTTCAACTTCAAAACCTACCTTCTCTGCACGCGTATATGCCGCACGCTCATACGTAAGGTCATCGCTTTTCTGCCCTATACGAACAATAACCAGCTTAGGAGTTACGCCTTGTGCGCGAAGTTCCTGGACCTGAGCAACAAGTTCTTCAGTTATCGCTTTAGCAACAGGAGCACCACGAAGCTCCTGTGAAGTAGTCTCCGAGCTCATGTTATGCCTCCTGTCTCAGCTGTGCACTCACTGCATCACTTACGGCGTCAGCTCGTGATACATAGGTGTCTAGAAGCTTATCCGCCTCATCAAGCAGCGTTTGAGCGTACGCCGTATCATGCATAGAACGAGTGTTTACAAACAACGTGTGAGAAGCTGCAATCAAAGCGCCACGTGCAAGAGCAGCACCGCAACCCACATCAGACAAAAGCATACGGGAACCCTTAATAAGCATCTCTTCAAGAAGCTCAATGGACTCACACACTTTTCTCATAACCTTTAGCGGTGGTTGAGCTGCCTCTTTAAGGGCGTCCTCAACAATTTCTGCACGTTTTGGGTCATCCTTGGGCACGCTAAACGCACTTGAAACTAGCAAGAACTGACGAGAGTCCTCGTCCATCAACTCCATGAAGTCCTGGCGGAGCGCACTAGCTCGGGCAATATATTTTGCAAGATCATCTTCATGCTGAGCATAGGCAGGTTTTCCTTGTGCGTAGACACCAGCCATTGAAGCCAGAGACACGGCAAGCGCACCTACATAAGCGGCAGCACTGCCGCCACCAGGAATAGGCTCTTTAGCAGCAAGATGTTGAGCATAAGCATCTGCACTATAGGTTGTAAACGCTACTTCTTCAGGTGAAGAGGGATAAGACATTAGAAAAGACCCACAATTCTTCCATCATCAAGAACATCAATGTGCTCTGCAGCAGGAACCTTTGGAAGTCCTGGCATGGTCATGATAGAGCCCGTAAGGCAGACTACAAAGCCTGCACCTGCAGAAACACGAACTTCTCGCACGGTAATCTTAAAGTTTTCTGGAGCACCCAATTTAGTCTGATCATCAGTAAATGAGTACTGCGTTTTTGCCATACAAATAGGAAGTTCACCAAAGCCAAGCTCTTCAAGCTGCTGAAGCTGCTTAGCGGCACTTGGAGCAAATTCAACGCCATCGGCGTGGTAAATCTTAGTGGCAATGTCAGTAATCTTCTGCTTCAAAGACTCTTTGACATCGTAAGCAAAGGTGAGTTTAGACTCAGTCTGGCAGAGGCGCATGACCTCTTCTGCCAAAGCCTGACCACCCTTTCCACCCTTTGCCCAAACCTCAGACAGCACTACGTTTACGCCACGCTTCTTGCACTCCTCCTCTACCAAAGCAAGCTCTTCAGCGGTATCGGTTGGGAATGCATTGATGGCAACAACTATAGGAAGTCCATAAACGGTCTGGATGTTGTCAACGTGACGAAGCAGATTAGGAATGCCCTCTTTAAGCGCCTCAACGTTTTGCTGATTAAGGTCTGCTTTTGCAACGCCTCCGTTGTACTTAAGAGCACGAACAGTTGCCACCAAAACAACAGCAGATGGAGCAAGACCTGTAGCTCTACATTTGATGTCCAAGAACTTCTCGGCACCAAGGTCTGCACCAAAACCAGCCTCGGTAACAACGTAATCAGCAAGACGAAGAGCAGTCTTTGTTGCCTCAACCGTATTGCAACCGTGAGCAATGTTGGCAAAAGGACCGCCGTGGACAAGAGCAGGTGTGTGTTCAAGCGTCTGGACTAAGTTAGGCTGAATAGCATCTTTGAGCAGCGCTGTCATAGCGCCCTCTGCGTGGATATCGCTGACGGTAACAGGCTTGCGGTCATAGGTGTAGGCAATAACCATTCTGCCCAGGCGCTCTTTAAGGTCTTTGATGCCCGAAGCAAGGCAGAATACAGCCATGACCTCGGAGGCAACGGTAATATCAAAGCCGTCTTGTCTTGGCATGCCATCGGCAATGCCACCAAGGCCGTCAACAACATTTCTGAGCTGGCGGTCATTCATGTCAACACAGCGTTTCCACACCACGCGGCGTGGATCAATGTTGAGGCTGTTGCCCTGCTTGATATGGTTATCCAGCATGGCTGCACAGAGATTGTTTGCAGCGCCAATAGCGTGGAAGTCACCAGTAAAGTGAAGGTTAATGTCCTCCATAGGAACTACCTGGGCATATCCACCGCCTGCAGCGCCACCCTTGACGCCAAAGACGGGACCCAAAGAAGGCTCTCTAAGGGCCAACATGGCAGACTGTCCCAAGCTGGTCAAGGCATCTGCCAGACCTACCGAGGTAGTGGTCTTTCCCTCGCCCGCTGGCGTTGGGTTAATGGCAGTTACCAGCACAAGCTTGCCGCGAAGAGACTTATCTGCCAAAGCACGTGCATCAAGCTTTGCCTTATAGCGACCATAAGGCTCCAGCAAATCCTCTGGAATACCCGCACGCTTTGCCACCTCAAAGATGGGAAGCATCTCGGATGATTGAGCAATCTCGATATCGGATTTAACCTCAGACATGTTGTTCCTAACCTAAAGTGGACTGCATGCACGTACTAAACACATGATGCGGCTGTTACACCGCATCAAGTTTTACCTATGAGAAGTCAGCAATCTGCTGCTCTAGCTGAGCAACAAGCGTAGTAAGTTCTTCTGCGCGTGCACGTTTCTTCTCGATAACTTCAGGCGCTGCCTTAGCAACAAAGCCCTCGTTAGCAAGGGTACGCTCCACACCAGAAAGCTCCTTCTTTGCAGACTCAAGGTCCTTCTGAAGGCGCTTAGCCTCTGCAGTAAGGTCAACAAGCTCGCCCAGAACAACGTACATCTCAAGGCCAGCGTCGGTAACAGAAACAGAACCAGCGGGCTTCTGAGGAGCCTCGGCAACCTCAAGCGCGCTTACACGGCCAACATTCTGAATGAATGCTGCCTGCTCCTTCAGAGCTGCAACATCCTGTGCTGGAGCTTTGACCACAACAGCAAGGTCTGTCTTTGGAGACAGCCTATAACGAGCGCGAGAAGAACGAACAGCAGAAACAACAGTCTTAGCAAGCGAGAAGTTATGCTCAGCTGCCTCGTCAACAAAGTTGGCAAGTTTCTGTGGGTCTGGCCACTCAGAGATCATCAGGAACTCTGCATCGTGACTCAGAAGACCGGATGCAGGAAGAGCATCCCAAACGCTCTCGGTAACAAATGGCATGGCAGGATGCAGAAGCCTCATGCTGACGTCCAGGACAAAGACAAGGTTGCGCTGAACCTGCAAGCGCTCCTCAGGAGTTCCATCCAGAAGGCGACCCTTGCAGAGCTCAATGTACCAGTCGCAGACATCATTCCAGAAGAAGGACTGGATGTTGCGGGCATACTCGCCAAAGCCATAAGTCTCAAGCTGCTCGGTTGTCTCTGCAACAACCTTTGCAAGGCGCGAGAACATCCATGCATCTTCTGGCGTTTCTGCCTTTGGCATGCCGGCAGTGTAACCATCAAGATTCATCTGAACAAAGCGGCTTGCATTCCAAATCTTAGTAACAAAAGAACGTGCCTGGTCAGTTCTTGGAGACTCAATAAGCTCACGAGTCTTCTTATCCAGAACAGCATCAAACTTGACGTCCTGGTTGTTTGTAATAAGCGTAAGCAGGTTGTAACGCATTGCGTCTGCACCATACTTAGCAATCAGATCCATAGGATCTACACCGTTACCCTTTGACTTGGACATGCGGCTGCCGTCCTTAGCCAAAATGGTTGCGTAGATATAGACATCGTGGAATGGAATCTCTTTGGTGAAGTAGAGCGAGCTCATAATCATGCGAGCAACCCAAAGCGCAATGATGTCTCGAGCGGTTACCAGGACCTGTGTTGGGTGATGGCCCTCAAGCAGCTCAGGATGATCTGGCCAACCCTGTGTAGCAAAGGTCCACAGCTGAGAAGAGAACCAGGTGTCCAGAACGTCCTCATCCTGGTGAACATGATGACCGCCACATTTTGGACAGACATCAGTGTCTTCCATAAGCGCATCCTGCCAGCCACAATCATCGCAGTAGAACACAGGAATGCGATGTCCCCACCAAAGCTGCCTGGAGATATTCCAGTCGCGGAGATTTTCCATCCACGTGAGGTAGGTCTGAGTCCAACGCTCTGGATGGAAGGTAACCTGACCGTCTTTGACTACCTGTGCTGCAGGCTCTTTGAGCTTATCAACGGCAACAAACCACTGCTCAGAGAGCCATGGCTCAAGAGTTGTGCCGCAGCGGTAGCAATGCATAACGGAGTGATCAAGGTCTTCAACGTGATCAAGCAGGCCATGCTCTTCAAACCAAGAAACAATAGCCTCACGAGCCTGATCTCTATCAAGACCAGAGAACTCACCGTAACCGTCAACAACAACAGCGTGCTCATCAAAGATGTTAATCTGCTCAAGGTTATGAGTTTGACCCATAGCAAAGTCATTAGGGTCATGAGCTGGAGTTACCTTAACAAAACCGGTACCAAAGCCTGCGTCAACATGCCAGTCAGAGAAAATTGGAATCTCTCGGTCAACAATGGGCAGAATAACGGTCTTTCCAACAAGATCTGCCTTTTCTGGATCTTGAGGAGAAACAGCTACGCCAGTATCACCCAGCATGGTCTCTGGACGAGTAGTAGCTACGGTAATGTACTCAACGCCATTAACAGGCTCTTTGAGTGGGTAACGCAGGTACCAAAGATGGCCCTTCTCGTCAGCGTACTCCGCCTCATCGTCAGAGATAGAAGTCTCGCAATGAGGACACCAGTTTACGATTCGCTTACCGCGATAAATGAGCTGGTCATGATACCAATCAACAAAGACCTTACGCACTGCCTGAGTGTACTCAGGAGACATGGTGAACTTCTCGTCATTAAAATCAATGGAGCAGCCCATGCGCTTGATCTGAGAAACAATGGTTCCGCCGTACTCGCGCGTCCAATCCCAGCAAGCCTCCAGGAATTTCTCGCGACCAATCTCCAGGCGAGAAATACCCTCTGACTTAAGCTTCTTATCAACCTTAGTCTGAGTTGCAATACCTGCGTGGTCAGTTCCAAGAATCCAACGAGTTGAATAACCGCGCATGCGAGAATAACGAATGTAGGTGTCCTGGATGGTGTCATCCATGGCATGTCCCATGTGAAGGATGCCGGTAACGTTTGGTGGAGGGATAACTACTGTACGGTCTTCAGTTCCCTTGCTACGACCGTAACAATCTGCCTTTATCCACTTTTCAATGAGCTCAGGCTCAGCTGCCTGAGGATCATAATTCTTGGGCATTTCTTCCACAGTAATCTTGCCTTTCATATGCTGACAACATCGTCAAAATTTGCTTCATTTATTCTACTAATAAAAGACGACTTATGGGGTGCTTTCTTACCATTAGTTAAAATTACTATCGGTCTACACTTCTTGAAGCGTAAGTGAAGTAACAAGCTATACTATCTGCAGATACTTTTTATGAGGAGCTCTATGTCTGCCACAATTCCTGAAGCCACTGCTCGACTTGAACTTGTTCTAGGAAAAGACCGCCTTGGAAAGATTCAAAATTCCTGCGTCATGGTCTTAGGGCTTGGTGGCGTTGGTTCAAACTGTGTTCAGGCGCTGGCCAGAGGCGGTGTAGGCTCGTTTGTTTTAGTGGATGCTGATGCAGTAGAAGCATCCAACCTAAATAGGCAGGCTATTGCCTATGTGAGCACCATTGGAAAAAGAAAAGTTGACGTTACCAAAGAGATGATTCTGGACATTAATCCAGACGCTCACGTAGTCACCCTTGACGCGTTTTTGCTTAAAGACAACGTTGACGAGCAGCTCTCTGCTCTTCCAAAACCAGATGTTGTAGTTGATGCTATCGATACCATTTCTGCCAAATTAGCTGTTGTGGCATGGTGCCAGAAAAACGATATCTACCTCATCTCCAGCATGGGTGGCGGTAATAAAATCCACCCAGAACTCCTGGAGATTACTACGCTTTCAAAAACGCATACCGATGCTCTTGCAAGGGTGATGAGAAAAGAGTCTAAGAAGCGCGGCCTTGCTGACTTCCGTGTGCTCTACTCCCCCGAGCCAGCGCGACCAGTTTTTGCACCAGAAGGCGCAACGGGCAAATCTGCCAAGCTAGGCACTATGTCCTACTACCCTCCTATTATGGGTCAAATGATTGCCTCGGACGTCATCTTGCATCTTTCAGGGCTTGCTTATGAGTAGCCTCACGTATTTTGATGCGCACGTCCACGCCAACCTTATGGACTCTCCACTCAATGTAGCGAGAAGTTCTAGTGAGGCTAGATTAGGTCTCTTTACCTGCGGCGTTACTCCTCACGACTACCTGGAACTTGCTCCTCAGCTTTCGCAAGACAACATCCGTGTGGGACTGGGGGCACACCCCTGGTATATTTCTGACGGTCGCGTCACTGAAAAAGATATAGAGCTCCTGCTAGGGCTTATGGAGCAGACGCCTTACCTTGGTGAGGTTGGGCTAGATTTTTCTTCTCGCTATTGTGTTGATGGGTTGCAAGAGCTGCAGATTAAAGCCTTTACGAAGATTTGCACTCGCGCTGCAGAGCTATCTCGCAACAGCCAACCTCGGGTGCTCTCGATGCACACCGTGAGAAGTGTTGATGCAGTGCTTGATATTCTTGAGCAGACAGGAGCGGCTCAAGCGTGTATTCCTATCATCCACTGGTTTAGCGGCAGCTCAGACGAGCTCCAGAAGGCCATTAAGCTTGGCTGTTGGTTCTCTGTTGGTGAGCTGAGCCTAAAGACCAAGCGCGGCCGTGAATACGCCAAGGTTTATCCAAAAGATAAGCTGCTTACCGAGACTGACCTTCCTTCCAGCGATCAGACGAATATTGGCTCGGCAGACATTGTGGACAGCCTCAAGCGCGCGCTGAGCGGTCTAAGCGAGGCTCGTGGATACTCTGTGCAAACCGAAGTAATGACAAACGCAGCAGGCGTTTTTGGCGTCTAAGTGTTAAAGTCTTACGTATGAGAAGATTACGTAAAATACCCACACAACGCCTTGTTGGAACAGGCAGGGCACAACTTTCTGGAGCAATGCTTGCAAGCTCATCCGATGAGCTGGGACTTGCTCTTAATGACGTTGTGCTTGTATTTGCCTGCAGCGATAACTTTGTGCCGTATTTGTCTGTAGCAATTCAATCTATCATTGAGAATGTCAATCCAGAGCGTCGCTACGACATCATTGTTTTGACTCGTGACCTCACTCCTACCAGCATGATTACGCTTACTCGTCAGGCTCAGCTTGTTGATAACGTCCATGTTGGTTTCTTAGATGTGGACGCTGCTCTTGGTGATATTGAGCTTCCTCATCATGGTCACTTTAGACCAGAAACTTACTACAGGCTGCTTGCTCCCTCGCTGCTTCCTAACGTCAATAAAGCCATTTATCTTGACTCTGACCTGGTGGTTAATACCGATATTGCAGAACTCTACGATATCGATGTCACAGGATACCTGGTAGGCGCTACACGCGACGCTGATACTATTGGTCAGATTGATGGCTATGACGCCACAGTTGGTCCCTACCTCAAAAATGAGCTGGGTATGGATGATCCTCACGATTACTTCCAGGCAGGCGTCATTTTGATGAACCTGGAAGAGATTAGAGAGCAAATTTCTCCTGAAGAGTTTCTGAAGGTCTCAACCATGCGCGCATGGCGCTGGCTTGATCAAGATGTCCTTAACAGGTTTGTGAACGGCCATTATCTCCGCATTAATATGAAGTGGAATTACCTGGTGGACTGGCAATTCCTCCGCCGTGATCATATTGTTGCTCAGGCACCAAAAGACGTGCGAGAAGAATACGAAGAGGCTCGCAAGAATATCTGCATTGCGCATTTTGCAGGACCAGACAACAGGCCTTGGCTCTATCCAAACTCAGATCTTGCAGGCCTTTTCTGGTTCTATGCTCGTCGCTCCCCTTACCTTGAGGAGCTCCGCTCACAGCTTGAAGAGTCAAGACGTACGGTAAGAGGTCTTTCTCACCGTGTGCAAAGCGGCGTACTTTTCCGCGGCTTGATGCCTTTATTTGATACCGTCTTTCCACCAGGCACCAAGACCCGCACCCAACTTATTACGTCATACAACAAACTTGGTGGCGGCAATCTATAACACAAAAGGAGGTCTTTCGACCTCCTTTTTTTATTGCTAAGCGAGTTATTTCTTTTTGCCCCTGATAATTTCTGGGGCGTTTTCTCCGCCAACACTTTCTGGAGTAACCACAACCTTTGTGATATCCAAATCTGATGGCAAATCAAACATGGTCTCTTGCAGCGTAGACTCGCAGATTGCACGCAGACCACGAGCACCGGTGCCGCGAGCTAAAGCCTTCTTAGCAATCTCTCTGAGTGAATCCTCAGTAAACTCTAGGTCTACGCCCTCAAGCTCAAACATACGCTTGTACTGCTTGGTAAGAGCATTCTTTGGATCTGTGAGGATACTCATCAAATCTTCCTCACCAAGCTCACGAGTGGAAGTAATAACAGGAATACGACCCAAAAGCTCTGGAATCATGCCAAACCTGTGCAGGTCCTGAGGCATTACCTTGGCGATAAGGTCAGACTCGCCCTCTTTGACATTCTGAGCAACATCAGAATTAAAGCCAATTCCCTTTTTACCAATACGGTCAGCAACAATCTTATCCAGGCCAACAAAAGCGCCACCGCAGATGAACAAGATGTTGGTGGTGTCAATGTGAATAAGCTCCTGTTGAGGGTGCTTACGGCCTCCTGTTGGAGGAACACTTGCAACGGTACCCTCAAGAATCTTCAGAAGTGCCTGCTGAACACCTTCACCAGAAACATCACGAGTAATAGAGAGGTTCTCGGCCTTACGAGCAATCTTGTCTATCTCGTCAATATAGACAATGCCTACCTGAGCACGCTCAACATCGCCATCAGCGGCAGTAATGAGCTTAAGCAGGATATTCTCGACATCTTCACCAACGTAGCCAGCTTCGGTAAGAGTTGTTGCGTCAGCAATAGCAAACGGAACCTCAAGAAAACGAGCAAGCGTCTGAGCAAGCAGCGTTTTACCAGTACCAGTTGGACCTAACAGCAAGATGTTGGACTTTGCAATCTCAACGTCCTCCTGGCCCTCCTGAGGCTCATCATTGCCTGAAAGTATACGACGGTAATGGTTATACACCGCTACCGACATAGCACGCTTGGCGTCTTCCTGACCCATTACATACTGGGACAGCTCATCGTAAATCTCATGCGGAGTTGGCAGGTCTTTAATAACAGGCTCATCAGAGTGAGTCTCAATCTCTGACTCTTCATCAAAGCCAAGGGACTCATCAATCATATCCGAGCAGGTAGAGACACATTCGTCACAAATGCAGACTCCACCTGGGCCCTGGATAAGCTTATTTACCTGCGACCTACTCTTTCCGCAGAAAGAACAGTGCATCTCATCTAATCCGCCAAAAGGCGAGAAGTCCTGGTCTTTAGCCATAACTTAAACCCTCAATACAAGAACAATTATTGGTCGTTACGAGAAGAGATAACTCGGTCAACCAGGCCGTAATCACAAGCCTCCTGTGCACGAAGATAATTATCGCGCTCGGTGTCTACATTGACCTTCTCGATAGATTGTCCAGTATAATCCGAAAGCAGCTCATTGATGCGCTGGCGAATCCACTTTGTCTCATCTGCGACAATCTGAATATCAGTCTGCTGACCCTGAACACCACTGGATGGCTGGTGAATCATAACCATAGAGTTAGGAAGCGCAAGACGCTTACCCTTTGCACCGGCTGCAAGAAGAACAGCGCCCATTGATGCTGCCATACCGACGCAGATGGTAGAAACATCTGGCTTGATGAAGTTCATAGTGTCAAGAATGCCCAGGCCTGCATAAACGTCTCCACCAGGAGAGTCAATATAGAGAGAAATATCCTTGTCTGGATCCTGACTCTCAAGGTGTAAAAGCTGTGCAATAACAAGATTTGCAGAATCGCGCGTTACCGGCTCACCCAAGAAAACAATACGATCGTTGAGCAGTCTGGAGTAGATGTCATAGCTACGCTCACCACGAGGAGTCTGCTCAATAACATACGGAATGGTTGGAATGTTTGTTGGATAATGCATAATCCTCCTTCAAAGGTCTTTCCTTAGAAACATACCCCGGGAAGCATGTCTCTAACCCGGGGTATGAAAAATTCAAAGTAACTGCAACTTTTGGCGCAGTCTTTCTGGCGAGAAACCCAACCAGTTGCGGACTACTCAGCGTCCTTCTCTGCGTCCTCGTCCTTCTTAGCTGCCTTCTTCTTAGCAGGAGCCTTCTTAGCAGGCTTCTTCTCTGCCTTCTGCTCTTCCTTAGCAGCCTCAGCAATCTCGTCGACAACGGTGACGGTTGCGTTGTCACGCAGCCAATCAAGAGCCTTAGAACGACGGATGGACTCGCGGATTGCAGGAAGACGGCCAGCCTTGCGCCACTCCTCAATTGCAGACTCAACGTTAGGAACACCAGCGCGCTCAAACTCTGCGCGGATGTCATCCTCAGTAGCCTCAAGTTTGAGCTCTGCAGCCACTGCGTCAAGAGCCAGGGACTGACGTGCGCGCTCCTCAGCCTGAACACGAAGATCAGAGATGAAGTCATCAGTCTTAATGCCGCGTGCAGCCAGGAACATATCAAGGCTCATACCCTGCTGCTGAAGACCGTTCAGGAACTCCTGAGCAATCTCGTTGAAGACCTCGTTCTTGTACTCCTCTGGGACCTCCTCAAGCTGAAGACGCTTGCCTACAGCCTCAACAACGCGGTCCTCTTTAAGAGTTGGAAGAGAATTCTTCTTGTCAGACTCAATCTCAGACTTAACAGCCTCGCGGAGTTTCTCGACAGTGTCATAACCAAAGGTGTTCTTTGCAAGCTCGTCAGTCAGCTCTGGAGTGACGGACTTCTTGTGAGCAACAACCTTGACGTTGATGTCGTAATCGTGGGAGTGAACCTCATCGCCGTGAGTGTGGCTGTGAGTCCACTTGACCTCTTTCTCCTCACCTGGCTTCATGCCGATGAGTGCCTCCTCAAGCTCCTTTGGAGCCTGGGTGCCATTAAGGGTAAGAACGCGGTCCTCGCCCTCCATGTGAGCAGCGCCCTCAATGTTCTTGATGTCTACACCAATGGTGTCGCCCTCTTTAACAGCGCGCTTCTCCTTGGTGTTCTCAAACTTAGCCTGGTAAGAAAGAAGCTGCTTGATCTGGTGATCAACCTCAGCCTCAGTTGCCTCATTTGGAGGCATGTTGATTGCAGGGGCATCGTAAGAATCAAGCTTAGCCTCAGGACGAACATTGAAGACTACCTCATAGGAGTAATCCTGGCCCTCAACAGGAAGGTCTGCATCCTGGTTGTAATCACCACGGCCAACAGGAACAAGGTCAAGCTCCTCAAGAAGCTGTGGCTCTGCTGCGCCGAGAAGATCGTTGGTTGCCTGAGCAAGGACTGCCTCGCGGCCAACAATGCCGTCAATGACAGGACGAGGTGCGCGGCCCTTGCGGAAACCCTGGAAGGAATACTTGTTTGCAATGTCCTTGTAAGCCTGCTTAATAGCAGCGTCTACCTCTGCAGCAGGAACTGTAACCTTGACGGTGAGTTTCTCGTCAACTGGCTTATCTGCGGTAACGGTGATGTTCAACGTTCCTCCAGTGTCTCGTAAAAAATGCTGGCGTACCAGCTCTTAACCAAATTTCTGCATGGTGCGGGCGGAGGGAATCGAACCCCCACGGACTTAGTCCACTAGAACCTAAATCTAGCGCGTCTGCCAGTTCCGCCACGCCCGCATATTTATGCAGCCTTGCAATAATAACAAACTTTTGCGCTCTTCACTAGGAGAACTTCGTATTCTAAACACTTCCCTCACGAAAAAAGACCGGCCTTTTTCAAGACCGGTCTTGTTCAAGTGAAAAGCTCATTCTCCAAGCACGTTTTAAAGATCTTGTAGTGCAAAGGTCTCGGGCTCACTCTTTCTTGCCGCAGCAAGTGCCTGGATAAGAGCGGTAGCAGCAGACATTGCGGTGACGCAGGTAATGCCCTGGCTGACAGCTTCTGCGCGCATCTTGGTGCCATCGCTGTGAGCCTCGTGACCATGAGGTGTATTGATGATGAAGCTGACGGTCTTATCGCGCATAAGGTCAACAACGTTTGGATGACCATCGGAAATACGATTGACGGTGGTGCAGTCAATTCCAGCCGCACGCAGCGTCTTTGCGGTACCGCCCGTGGTGTAGATGCCATAGCCAAGGTTCTCCAGAGCCATAGCAACAGGAGCAATGGCGCGCTTATCGCGGTCGCACACACTGATGAAGACGGATCCCTGCTCAGGAAGCTTGTTCTCAACTGCCTCGCGAGTCTTTGCGTATGCTGCTGGGAAGGTGCGGGCAATGCCCATGACCTCGCCGGTAGACTTCATCTCTGGGCCAAGGATTGAGTCAGCACCAGGGAATCTAGACCAAGGCATGACCGCCTCTTTGACCGCGTAGTAATCGACGGTGCGATTTTCGTCTGGAAGCAGACCTTGTGCTCTGAGCTCACTGATCTTCTCGCCAGCCATGATACGAGATGCGTATTTGGCCAGGGAGACGCCAGTTGCCTTAGACGAGAATGGCACGGTTCTAGAAGCGCGAGGGTTGAGCTCGATGACAAAGACGTGCTCGTCGCGGACGGCGTACTGGATGTTCAGGAGGCCTCGAATGCCACAGGCAAGTGCCAGCTTTTTGGTGATGGCCCTAATCTGGTCAACAATCTTTTCAGAGAGCGAGAAGGGCGGCCAGCAGCAAGCGGAGTCGCCAGAGTGAATACCGCACTCTTCGATGTGCTCCAGGACGGAACCTACGTAGCACTCCTCGGTGTCGCAGAGAGCATCAACGTCCAGCTCAATGGCGTCCTCGAGGAAGGCATCCAGGTAGACAGGACGGTCTGGCGTGACGTGCGTCGCGGACTCCATGTAGGTAACCAGGTCGGAGTCGTCGTAGACAATGGCCATACCGCGACCACCAAGAACGTAGCTTGGGCGGACAATCAGTGGGTAGCCAATGCGACGTGCAGCGTCGCGAGCCTCGTCCATGGTAGAAGCAACTGCCGAAGGAGGGCAGGCAATGTTCAGGCGGTCAAGAAGGGCTGCGAAGCGGTCGCGGTCTTCTGCCAGGTCAATTGCCTCTGGCTGAGTACCCATGATAGGAACGCCGGCGTCCTTGAGGGCGCGTGCCAGCTTGATTGGCGTCTGGCCGCCAAGGGTAACAATGACACCTTCTGGCTTCTCAACCTCAATGACGTCCATGACATCTTCAAAGGTCAGAGGCTGGAAATACAGGCGATCAGAGGTGTCATAGTCTGTAGAGACCGTCTCTGGGTTGCAGTTGACCATGACCGTCTCATAGCCCTGCTCGCGAAGAGCATATGCAGCATGTACGCAGCAGTAGTCAAACTCAATGCCCTGACCAATACGGTTAGGACCAGCGGAGAGAATCATAACGCGTGGCTTTTTTGCCTCGACGTACTCTGTGGCATTACCCTTCTCGTACGTGACGTAGTGGTACTGCGTGGTTGCACCAAACTCGCCTGCGCAGGTATCAACTGTCTTAACCTGCGGACGAACACCCAGCACTTCCCTCACAGCGCGGACAACGTCTGTCTTAGTGCCGGTAAGGTGTGCAAGTTGTTCATCCGAGAAGCCCAGCTGCTTGGCAGCAAGCATGTTATCGGTGGTGAGGCCAGATAGTCCCAGCTCCTTGATGCGTTTCTCTGCATTGATGATACCTGCCATACGGTGCAGATACCAAGGATCAATGCCAGTCATATCGTGGATGCGCTCAACGCTCCAGTTTCTGCGCAGAGCCTCAGCAACGTAGAAAATACGCTCTGGTGTTGGCTTACTGACCAGCTCATCAAAGTTCTTCTCGTCAAAGACATCATGGCCGTCGGCACCCAGACCAGCGCGATCTTGCTCCAAGGAACGAAGTGCCTTCTGCAGAGCCTCCTCAAAGGTCCTGCCCATAGCCATGGCCTCGCCGACCGACTTCATGCGGGTGGTCAGAACGCGGCTGGTGCCCTTGAACTTGACAAAGGCAAAGCGAGGAACCTTAACCACGCAGTAGTCGATAGAAGGCTCAAAGGCAGCGGGGGTTGCCTTGGTGATGTCGTTGGTAATCTCGTCCAGCGTGTAGCCAACAGAGAGCAGCGCAGCCATCTTTGCAATTGGGAAGCCAGTTGCCTTGGAAGCAAGCGCGGAAGAACGGCTGACGCGAGGGTTCATCTCAATAACAATGACACGGCCGTTAGTTGGATTGACCGCAAACTGAACGTTAGAGCCGCCGCAGGCAACGCCTACACGCTCGAGAATGGCGATGGAGTAGTCGCGGAGGTTCTGGAGCTCTTCATCAGTTAGCGTCTGAGCTGGAGCAACGGTAATGGAGTCTCCCGTGTGGACGCCCATTGGATCGAGGTTCTCGATGGAGCAGACAACAATACCGTTACCTGCGGTATCGCGCATGACCTCCATCTCAATCTCTTTCCAGCCCTCAATGGACTCCTCTACCAGTACCTCGTGCTCTGGAGAAAGCAAGAGACCCTGCTCCACAATCTCTACAAGCTCTTCTGGGGTGTGTGCAATGCCGCCGCCTGCACCGCCAAGGGTGAAGCTTGGGCGAATAACCACAGGATATCCCAGCTCAGCAACAATACGCTGGGCGTCTTCCATAGAGTGAGCGATGTCTGCGCGAGCAACCTCTAGGCCAATGTCCTGGACTGCCTCGCTGAAGAGCTCACGGTCCTCGCCGGTGCGAATGGACTCCAGGTTGCAGCCGATGACCTCGATGTTGTACTTGTCAAGGACACCAGCCTCGCCAAGGCCAATGGTGCAGTTCAGAGCAGTCTGACCGCCCATGTTTGGCAGAAGCGCATCAGGACGCTCGCGTTCAATGACGCGGGTTACGGACTCAACGGTGATTGGCTCAACGTAAGTTCTATCTGCAGTTTCTGGATCGGTCATGATGGTTGCTGGGTTTGAATTAACCAGAACAACCTCAAAGCCCTCTTTGCGAAGGGCGCGGCATGCTTGCGTGCCAGAATAGTCAAACTCGCAAGCCTGACCAATAACAATTGGACCAGAGCCAATGACGAGAATCTTCTTAATATCAGTACGCTTTGGCATTAGAAGCGCCTCCCCTCACGAACGTCAATGGCAAGGTAGTCAGACTGTCCCTCCATCAAACGTGCAAACGCCTTGAACAAGTAGGATGAATCGTGAGGTCCTGGGCTTGCCTCAGGGTGATACTGGACAGAAAATGCTGGAATGTCCAGGAACTGAATGCCCTCTGGAGTACCGTCATTAAGGTTTACGTGTGTGAGTCGGACGCGGCCAAACTCCTTTGTCTGTACAACAGGGGCAATACGCCTTGCGGACCACTCGCAGAGGTTGTCAAAGTGTTCGGAGATTCCACCAGACTCCTCTGCAATGAGCTTGCCCAAGCTTGGGAAAACCAGACCATAGTTGTGGTTTTGAGCAGTAATCTCAACCTTACCGGTTAGAAGATTCATGACTGGTTCGTTGCCGCCGTGGTGACCAAATTTGAGTTTCTCGATATCTGCACCTGCGACAATGGAGAGCATCTGGTTGCCCAGGCAGATACCAAAGACGGGAACCTTGCCCAGTACGCCGCGAGCGGCGTCCTGCGTAGCATCAACCTGCTCTGGGTCGCCAGGGCCGTTGGAGAAGAAGATGCCGTCTGGGTTGTAGGCTAAGGCGTCCTCAGCAGGTGTATTCCACGGTACAACCGTAACTTCGCAGCCGTTTGCCGCAAGACCCTGGAGAATGCCGTTCTTCTCGCCACAGTCGTACGCGACAACGTTGAAGCGCCTCTTGGACGTAGCGGAGACCACGTGAGACGCGTCAACGGAGACGTCGGGGACAAAGTTGTGCTCGGAGATGCTGGGCGACGCCTGGACGCGCGCGAGCAGATGGTCGGGATCCAGGTCCTCGGTGGAGATGGCTGCCTTCTGTGCGCCAAAGTCGCGCAGGTGCATGGTCAGCGCGCGGGTATCGATACCCTCGATGGCAACGACGCCGTTTTCCTGCAGAAACTCTGGAAGGCTCTGCTTGGATGTCCAGTTGCTTGGCTCGTAGCACATGTCGTGGACGACAAAACCACGCAAGTGCAAAACGTCTCGCTGCATGACCGCAGGATCGATGCCGTAGTTGCCTACCTGCGGATAGGTCAACGTGACAATCTGGCCGGCGTAACTTGGATCGGAGATAATCTCCTGGTAGCCGGTCATAGACGTGTTAAAAACAATCTCGCCGAAGGTCTCTCCGCTAGCACCACAGCACCTCCCCTCGAAGGTTGTTCCGTCTTCGAGAACAAGCAGCGCGCGAGGCTGCGAGGTGGCACTTGCCAGTGGATTCATATACTCTCCGATCTGCGTAGGAGCATGCCGAGCCATAAAAAAAGAGCACTCCTTGTGGAGGCTCAACAGCGAACATGCGCACTCAACGCTATGGGCCTTGCCGGTGTCTCGCACCGTCCTTAAAGGTTGGTAGTATTGTAGCGCATAACCAATAAAGGAGATGGCATGTTTCCAGATTTTCTAGAGAATCCCTCAGATGTGGCCGCGCCGATGCTGCTGGGATGCACTCTGACAAGGACAATTACGCTTAATGGCGAGAAACACAAACTAGTTGCAAGAATTGTGGAGACCGAGGCGTACGACCAAGACGACCCTGCAAGCCATGCGTTTGGCGGGCCTAGCGATCGCAACGCAGCCATGTTTGGACCAGCAGGCCATCTGTACGTGTACGTTTCGTACGGTATGCATCACTGCTGCAATGTGGTGTGCGGACCTGAGGGTTTTGGAAGCGGATGTTTAGTGCGCGCCGTTGAGCCTCTTGAGGGTGTAGAGGTGATGCGCGAGCTCCGCGAGGCGGGACGTGCGCACAAGGGACTGCAGACAGCAAGTGCAGGCATCGGCTGCGATGAGGCACAGGCGGGACGTGCTGGTAAAGAGCAAGCGGAACGTGCGCGTAAGCACCCGCTCAAGCTGCGCGACCTCACCAACGGGCCAGGTAAGGTGTGTGCTGCACTTGGTGTTGACAAGGGGCTCTACGGACATGACCTGACAGTTGAGCCGCTTGTATTGGACTTTGCTCCCCTGTTACCAGGAGAAACAATTGGGAGTTCACCTCGCGTAGGTATCAGCAAAAACATTGATGCTCCAAAGCGCTTTTTCATCGAAGAAAACGAGTTTGTTTCAAGAGCTTAGGTAATTTCAAGAGCGCAAGACGGGACCAAAATACTATCAATGAGCAGCACAAAAAAGGACCTTGGGAGACCAAGGTCCTTTTAAATCTTACGTTAAAGCCAACGATGTAGTTAACTCAAATACGTGCTGCAACATCGGGTTTCTCGCCAAGTGTTATGCGAACTAGCAGACACCCTGCGCCATCATTGCATTTGCAACCTTGAGGAAGCCGGCGATGTTTGCGCCAAAGACCAGGTTGCCGGGGTGGCCATACGTTGCTGCGGCCTCTGAAGCAGCAGTGTAGATGCTCTCCATAATTCCCTGCAAGCTTGGAGTCTACCTCCTCAAACGTCCAGGAAAGGTGCTCGGCGTTCTGGGACATCTCAAGACCGGAAACAGCTACGCCACCTGCGTTTGCAGCCTTGCCAGGTGCGAAGAAGACGCCGTTCTCGATGAGGTAATTGGTTGCCTCGAGGGTGGTTGGCATGTTAGCGCCCTCAACGACGTACTTGGCACCGTTAGCAACAAGTTTCTGCACGTCAGCAAGCTCGAGCTCGTTCTGAGTTGCGCACGGCATGGCGATGTCGCACTTCTGGCCCCAAGGACGCTCACCTGGGAAGAAAGTTGCGGAAGGACGTGCGTCGGCGTACTCCTTGATGCGTGCGCGACGAACCTCCTTGACGTCTTTCAGCAGCTCAACGTCAATACCCTCAGGGTCATAGACATAACCTGAGGAGTCAGAAACGGTCACCACGGTTGCTCCCAGCTGCTGTGCCTTCTGGGCAGCGTAGGTAGCAACGTTTCCGGAACCGGAGATGCAGACCGTTTTACCTGCGAGCGAATCGTTCTTCTCGGCAAGCATGTGGGTGAGGAAGTAAACCGCGCCGTAGCCGGTTGCCTCGGTGCGAGCAAGGGAGCCGCCGAAGGAGAGGCCTTTGCCGGTCAGGACGCCGGTCCACTCATTGCGAAGGCGCTTGTACTGGCCAAACATGTAGCCAATCTCGCGCGCGCCAGTGCCAATGTCACCAGCTGGGACGTCGGTGTTTGGACCAATGTGGCGAGCAAGCTCAGTCATAAAGGACTGGCAAAACGCCATAATCTCGCGGTCAGACTTGCCCTTTGGATCGAAGTCGGAGCCGCCCTTGCCGCCGCCCATTGGAAGCGTGGTCAGGGAGTTCTTGAAGATTTGCTCAAAGCCGAGGAACTTCAAGATAGACAGGTTAACTGTTGGATGGAGACGAAGGCCGCCCTTGTAAGGTCCAATTGCGGAGTTAAACTCGATACGGTATCCGCGATTAACCTGAACGTTGCCAGCGTCGTCAATCCAAGGGACGCGGAACATAACAATGCGCTCTGGCTCAACAAGACGCTCAAGCAAGGCAGCTTTCTCGAACTCTGGATGAGCATCAAGTGCAGGTTGGATGGTGGTAAGAACTTCTTTTGCTGCCTGGATAAACTCAGGCTGATCTGCGTAACGCTCTTCAAGCTGTGCGATTACCTTAGATGAATAGCTCATGAAACCCCTTTCGAAGTGGTTACGAATAGCATAGTCATCCAATGTTTCGATTACATAACAAAATAGAAAAATCTGATAGACAAAAAATTAGTTCAAAAAGATTGCAATTTATTCTTGCTCTTGGGCGATTTGTCACCTATACTTTTCTCTCGGCTCGGGGTGTAGCGCAGCTTGGTAGCGCAACTGCTTTGGGAGCAGTGGGTCGCTGGTTCGAATCCAGTCACCCCGACCATTTTTTCTTTTTGCTTTACCCTTGCGGCGGTAGTTCAATTGGTAGAGCATCAGCCTTCCAAGCTGACTGTTGCGGGTTCGAGTCCCGTCCGCCGCTCCATAAAATTTCCTATTTTTCTTCCATCACTAGTCTGCTTTAAGCATTATTCTGCTCATTCCGCTTATTCAGCTCGCTCTCTGCTTATTCTTGCTGTGTGTTTGGCGAGCACGCTGATAACCTTTAAGCGTATTAGTAACTTTTTCTGCGTCATTCCCCTGTTTTTTATGCGCCTCCCCTGTTTTCCCAAACATTTTATTAGCAATTTTCCTCTTTACTTGTCGTAATCAACTTTTGATTTATTAATTTGAATATTCATGCAATTAAATTCATTTCTATGAATACGTAATTTTTGAGCTCAAAATTATGTGCCGAAAAAGGTAAAAAACCCGTTTAGTTGGAGATGAAAACTGAAAATTGGCCGATTTATCTCCAACTAAGACGATTTTTTATCGCGTCAAAAACTTTTATCTGGGCAAACGTTGTATGCAGAAAAATGAAATCCCCAACTAAACGCATTTTTTACCACTTGCAAGATATACCTGTCTTTAGATAGCATCAATTGCACAGACTGTGCAGGTCAGCGTGCAGGTCAACCTCAAACTAAGCGTCAACTATGCCAAACTTCCCTCATCAAAAAAGAGGCTGTGCGAAGCACAGCCTCTTTTGCGCTTGTGATCTGTAAGCCAATAACTAACGGCGAACCTTTACAGAGTATGCAAGACCGGAAGCAATAATACCTGCAGCAGCAAGTGCGCTTGCAATGGACATTGCATCGCCAGTATCTGGCAGGTTAGACCTCTTCTTCTTAGGAGTCTTAGGCTTTGGCTCTGGATTAGGATCTGGCGTTGGGGTTGGTGTAGGAGTTATTGGCTTATCAGCAGTAGCAACTTCCGCAGGAACAATAGTCTCATCTGCAGCATTAAATGTTGCAGGAGCTACGGTAAATGGAATCTGATTTGTGTTGAGCTCATATCCCTCTGGAGACGCGGTCTCAACCAGGTAATAATCGCCTGGCGTCAGATAGAACTTATCTCCATCCTGATAGATACCCTTAGTCAGCAAATCTGCAGTTGCCGCAGTGTTCTGAACCAGTGCGGTTAGCTCTGTCTTTGTAAGAATATCACCGGATGTGAAAGTACCATCAGCGCCAGTAGTGATTCCCTCTTTGACCAGTGTGCCGTCAGCCTTATAGAGGCTATAAGTTGCACCGGCAACAGGCTTGGAGGCATCATCAGAGTCAGTCTTCACAAGCTTCAAAGGAGAAGGAACTGCACGATACGTGAGGTAATACTGCCTGGTACGGTTTACAGAACCGTCTGCGTTGAAGCCAGGAGCCAAAACCGAATTATCGCGAGGGCCAGAGTTATACGTACCAATTGCAAGAGATGTTCCCTCTGGGACATCGATATCGTTTGCAATGTAGACGTAAGAATCACCAGGTCCCGCAGCCTTAATCTCGTCAACCGACTTACGAACAGTGGTCAGCAACAGATTGGTTGAAGGATCAGTCTCAAACTTATTACCGCCGGCAACAGAGTCATCTGCAGTAACGCCAGCATACTCAGGCATGTACACGACATGACCCTTTGTGTTGTAACGAGCAGACACCTGACGATCCTCAAACGCTGCAGAAGTTGTATACGTAGCAGCAAGATCATCAAGACCAAGAACACTTACTGCGCCGTTACCATAAATAGGAAGACCAGCATTTCTTTGCGCAATAGGGTCACTAAGGCCAAGACCATTAAGCTGCCTGTACGCAAGGTCGTCGACATAGTGATACACAGCTGTTGCGGTATCAATAACTCGCGCAGGATAACGCTTGGTGTATGCGTGAGTGCCTCCCCAAGATTTCTTAATACCACCCTGAATTCCCAGCTGATAAGACCTATCAGAGATGTTCAGTGGCGCGGAGAACTCAATGTACTGACGAGCTGTGACTGGTGCAGTAAATACAGCAGCGGGCTCCTCATATGAAGTGCCACCCATGATGGACTGACCATTGACCTTGACAGTGAACATCAAATTGGTCTTTGGACCACCACCCGAAAGAGCACCTGTTGCATCCATTGGCTTGTAGGTATCAACGGCAGCATGAGCCGAGACAGCCACCTTGCGCAGGCCATAACCATTTGGATCGTTGTGTGGGAAGTTGATCAGATTCTCTGCATCGCCGAGAAGGACGTAGTACGCACGAATTTCTCCGCCCTCAGCAATCATCTGCGCAACAGAATATTTAGTTGGATCCATGTCCAGCTTGAGCGCAGTTCCATCAGGCTTTACCCAGTAATAACGCGCGATGACACCTGTACGGTCCTCTCGCGGTTTAGCAGCCTGAGCAGTAATCTCTGCCTGAATTTCAGCATCTGAAATAAAGTCAGGGAATGGATTTGCCACGGTCTGCGTACCGTCAAGCGGAGCGCCGTCCACATCTTCGGAATAAACTGTTGGGTCAGCAGCAAATGCTGTGTGTGGCAGAGCAAACGCCAAAATTGTACCCACAAATAGCATAAGAATTGCTAAAACCGTAAAGCGAGAAAATCGAGTGCTTCTAACGCTTCTAACAGAAGTGCTGTTCATACATCCTTCTTTCAGCGTGAAGGGTGAATATTTATGTATATACCATAGCTCATTTCTTGTCATTTATGCAGATGAGACCAAAACAGATGATATTTTCGTTCATTAAATCGCTAGAGGAACACATTCAAGCGGCCTAGACTACTGGTCTAGACCGCTTGTTTAAAATGCTTGTTTAACAGCCACTGGTTAAAACAACTGATTTGCTGGTTTGTACTGCGTGTCTTTACTTGTCAGGAGTAAGGTGCCAAATCTCATTGTTATATTCGGCAATAGTTCTATCAGATGAGAACGTTCCTGCCATGGCAATATTTGCAAGGGACTTCTGGAGCCACGCTCTCCTATCCTCATAATCATCGAACACGTGCTCTTTTGTTGAAATGTATGCTTCCAAATCAAGCAGTGTCATAAACCAGTCTTTTGAGCACAAGTTTTTATGAAGACGCTCCAGGCGCTCCTCATTACCAAGAGAAATAAACTCTGGGCTAATTAAGAAATCAACGAGTGGTTTAATCTGGGGCTTCTTATAAAACTCTTTTGCTTTGTAACCTTTGTGCTCATAAAGGCTTACAACCTCATCACTTGAAGCACCAAACGTGTAGATATTCTCCTTGCCTACCAAGTCGGCAATTTCTACATTTGCACCATCAACTGTGCAAACGGTAACAGCGCCGTTAAGCATGAACTTCATGTTGGAAGTTCCAGAAGCCTCCTTGGAAGCCAGTGAAATCTGCTCAGAGATATCTGCTGCTGGAATAACGTGCTCAGCGGCAGTAACGTTGTAATTCTCGATCATTATCACCTGAAGATATGGTGAAACATCTGCATCGTTTGCAATCAAAGATGAGAGAACAAGAATTGCATGAATGATATCTTGAGCAGCCACGTATGCTGGTGCAGCCTTACCACCAAAAATGACAGTAATAGGATGCTTTGGAAGGTGTCCGGACTTAATATCAAAATATTTCCAAATCAAATAAAGCAATAGCATTTGCTGACGCTTATATTCGTGGAAACGCTTCACCTGGACATCAATAATGGAGTCGGCATTAACTTTTGCATCTTGATTGTCCAGCAAAAATTTGACCATTCGATCTTTTGCTGCTTGCTTTATTTCCTGCAGCTGATTGAGGACTTCTTCGTTATCGCGATACTCTAAAAGCCCCTCGAGATGAGCGGTTGTTCTCCAATCATCTCCTAATAACGCATCAAGATACTCGGCAAGCTCGGGATTACAACTCATTAGCCAGCGACGGAAAGTGATTCCATTAGTTTTGTTAGAGAATTTCTCTGGGTACAAATCAAAGAATGGCTTGAGCTCTGTCTCTTCCAAAATCTTAGTATGAAGCGCTGCAACGCCATTGATACTAAAGCCGTAATGAATGGCAAGATTAGCCATGTGAACTTTCTTATCAATGATGACTTGTACACTTGGATCTGCAACGGTACTACGGATGTGTTCGTCAAGCTTTTTGATAATCGAAGCAATCTTTGGAGAAACTTCTTCGATAAATTTAAGAGGCCATTTCTCAAGAGCTTCTGCCAAAATCGTATGATTTGTGTACGCGACCAATGAAGAAACAATGTCTACAGACTCTTCAAACGAAATATCGTATTTCTCAGTCAAGATACGAATAAGCTCTGGAATTACCATTGTGGGGTGCGTGTCGTTAATCTGGATCACAACATAGTCAGCGAGGTCATGAACATTACTGCCGCGCTCAACCGCCTCTTTAACAATCAGCTGTGCAGCATTTGAAACCATAAAATATTGTTGATACACACGAAGAAGCTGACCGTCTTCATCAGAATCATCGGGATACAAAAAGAGCGTTAAATTCTTCTTTAATGCAGTCTTATCAAAATCAATAGCGTCATCAGAAACTAATGATTCGTCAATACTTTGCAGGTCAAACAAACGAAGTCTGTTTTTCTTTGTTCGGCCATATCCCAAAACATCAATGGAATAGAGCTCAGATGTCACCGAGAAATCCCTAAATTCTACGGTAAATGATGTCTTCTCGTCTTCAAGCCACCTATCATCAGCAAGCCAAGCATCCGGAACGGCAGTTTGCTGTCTATCTAAAAACTGCTGATGAAAAAGACCAAAATGATACTTAAGGCCTACACCATCGCCTGGCAGACCAAGTGTTGACATGGAGTCGATAAAGCATGCTGCCAATCGACCAAGACCACCGTTACCGAGTGAAGGCTCAACTTCAATCTCTTCGATGTCTTCGAGCGAATGGCCTGCCTTGGAGAGCTGCTCTTTTACCTCGTTATAAATTCCCAGATTAATGAGGTTATTTGAAAGCAGTTTTCCAATCAGAAACTCTGCAGAGATGTAGTAAAGCCTCTTCTTACCATTGTTAAATGGTAGAGCGTCTGACTTACTCTTAACCACCTGAAGCAGTAATTCAAAAATCTGACTGTCAGTAATTTCAGACAGTGGCTGACCAAATTGTTGAAGAGATAAGGTGTCTAAGTTCATTACTTCTCCTCTTTGTACACCCTGAAGTACATCTCAGTGATAGTTCTTAAGAAATCTTCTGTGTGACGCGTGATAGCCCCTTGCTTCATACGCCAACACCAGTTACCGCCAACGGTAGCTGGAATATTCATGCGTGCAGAATCGTCTAAGCCGAGAAGATCTTGCATGGTGTGAATACAAGTGTCACTCACAGAAGCTGCGATTCCACGAGAAAGCGCCTCACCAATTGGCTCGTCTTTTGAGCGATGCAGGTAGATATCTGCCTGCTCACGCTCTCTATCAGTAGCCTGTGACTCGTACCAACCACGAGCTGTTGGATTGTCATGTGTTCCTACATATGCAATGGTGTTTGCAGTGTAGTTGTGAGGAAGATCTCTTGAATCATGCTTTCCGTCAAATCCGTATTGTAAGATTTTCATTCCAGGGAAACCAGTTTTTTCTCGCATGACAATAAGCTCTGGTGTAATCAGACCTAGGTCCTCTGCAATGATGGGGAGCTTTCCAAGCTGCTTTTCTAGCTCCTCAAACAGCTCCATATCTGGACCTTTAGTCCATTTGCCTTCTGTGGCATTTGCAGCTCCGTAAGGAATCTCCCAGTATGCTTCAAAGCCTCTAAAATGATCGATTCGAAGCACATCAAACATCTCAAGATTTGTCTGTACTCGCCAAACCCACCATGCGTAGTGCGATTTTTTCATATACTCCCAGTTATAAATGGGGTTTCCCCAATATTGACCGGTAGAAGAAAATTGATCGGGAGGAGTACCCGCAACCGTAATGGGCTGTCCCGTCTCATCCGTTTTAAACAGTTCTGGCTGTGCCCACATCTCTACAGAATCGCGCGAGACATAAATGGGAAGGTCACCGATTATAAGTACTCCCCTTTTATTGGCATAAGACTTAACCTTTGCCCATTGAGTAAAGAAGAAATACTGAGTCATCTTGTGATACAAAACTGACTTTTGCAGTTTCTTAATCTCTTGTGCAGTTGTTTCATTTCTTTGCTGGTATTGTTTTGGCCACTCCCAGTAGGCTTTATGACCAAACTCTTCCTTCAAAGACATGAACTCCGCGTAAGGATCAAGCCACTCTGCCTGATCGTGGCAGAACTTCTCAAAATCAGCAGGTATATCTTGCATAAACCTATCAAAAGCACGATTAAGCAAGCGACGATGGTTTACAAAAAGCGCACCATAATCAATGCAAGTTTTGCTTAGTTCCAAAAGAAACATCTTCAAAGTCATCTGACTTCAAATATCCAAGTTTTTCAAGATCTTTTAGATCAATATAGTAAGGACTTCCTGCTGCTGCAGAAAACGACTGATAAGGAGAGTCACCATAACTGGTAGTGGTAAGAGGTAAGACCTGCCAATACCTTTGTTTAGTTCTGACGAGAAAATCGATAAAATCGTAGGCTTCTTTGCCAAACGTGCCAATCCCATATGAATTTGGAAGAGAAGAAACGGCCAAAAGTACTCCGCTTGCTCGTCCCATAGTTGCCTCTTTCGCAAAAAGAGTACTGGCTTATCTCTTTCAAGATAAGCCAGTACAAAGCTTTAATACTTAACTAGATTATCTTGCGTGTTCTTATCAAAGAGATGAACGGCGTTATCTTCAAATTTAAACCATACCTGGTCGCCAATGTTGAGGTTTCGTTTTGCAAGCTCAGTTGCAGGAACGATAAGAACAAAGTTGCCGTCATCAGTATGAACATGAAGGTGAACTGTGGAACCCATAAGCTCGCTTACTTCAAGATTGCCCTTGAAGGCGCCAATTTCATTTGGCTCAGTCAGATAAATCTGCTCTGGTCTAATGCCAACAATAACATCTGTTGCAGGGGCAGCTACCCAAGACTGTGCTAACAGATTGGCCATCTCAGGAGAAATATCAAATGACATGCTTTCTGTCTCTACATGGAACTCATTGTCCACGCGGATAAGATGTGCGTCAAAGAAATTCATTTGTGGCATGCCAATAAATCCAGCAACAAAGAGGTTTGCGGGCCTATTGAACACTTCTTGAGGAGTTCCAATTTGCTGAACAAAGCCATCTTTCATAATGACAATACGATCACCCAAGGTCATAGCCTCTGTTTGGTCGTGTGTAACATAGACAAAAGTTCCATTGACCTTTTGACGAAGCTTAATGATCTCTGTACGCATCTGATTTCTTAGCTTTGCATCAAGGTTTGAGAGTGGCTCGTCCATCAAGAAGACTTTTGGATCACGGACAATCGCGCGACCAATTGCAACACGCTGACGCTGACCACCGGAAAGAGCCTTTGGCTTACGATCAAGATATGGCGTAATGCCCAGTGTTTCTGCAGCTGCACGGACCTTCTCGTCAATGACTTGAGGATCAACCTTTTTAAGCTTAAGGGTAAACGCCATGTTGTCGTAGACGGTCATATTAGGATATAAGGCGTAGCTTTGGAAGACCATTGCGATGTCTCGGTCTTTTGGCGCAACGTCATTGACAAGCTTTCCATCAATATATAGCTCACCAGCAGAAATATCTTCTAGACCTGCAATCATACGCAGCGTAGTAGATTTTCCACAACCTGAAGGACCAACAAGAACTACAAACTCGTGCTCTTTAATAGTGAGATTGAAATCCTGAACAGCAACAACGCCCTCTTCAGTTACCTCAAGGTTGCTCTTTTTCTGTTCAGTTTTCTTACCAAAGAGAGACTTGCGCTTTTTCTCATTTGGATAAATCTTTTTTATATTCTTTAAAACGATTTCTGCCATGATAAAACCTTTCAGAAATGCCTATAGCTTGCTGCAATACATTGAGATTTAGCCTTTTACCGCGCCAGAAATGACACCATTGATGATGTAGCGCTGGCACAGCAAATACATAATGACAATGGGGATAATAACCATCATGATGCAGGCAAACATTGGACCCATCTCTACTTTTCCATATCCACCTCTAAAGTACTGAATCAAAATTGGAATAGTTTGGTATTTAGTCCTATCCAGTACAAGATATGGAAGCAAATAGTCATTCCAGACCCACATGGTTTCGAGAATACCAACAGAAATATACGTTGGCTTCATAATAGGCAAAACAACATGGAAGAACGTCTGAAGTGGGTTGCAACCATCAATAGTTGCAGCTTCTTCAATCTCAAGTGGAATGGTCTTAACAAATCCAGCAAACATAAATACTGCTAGACCAGCGCCAAAGCCCAAATAAATAAAGCAAATATTGAAAGGAGTATTAAATCCAAGCGTATTTGCCATATTGGACAGCGTAAACATAAGCATCTGGAAAGGCACTACCATCGAGAAAACAAACAGGTAGTACAAAATGTTGCTAATGCGATTTTTTACACGGACAATAAACCATGCACACATTGAGCAGCACACCAAAATCAGTGCAACAGATGTGATGGTAATTACTAGAGAATATCCAAAGGCTGCTAAGAAACCTTGCTTCTCTAAAGCGGCAATGTAGTTAGCAAAACCTGCAGAGTTCTCTGATGTAACAAAATCAAATGCCGTAGATGTAGTAATAGTTGTTTCTTCCTTGAATGAATTCATCAAGATCATAACCATTGGATAAATCCATGCAAGAGAAAGAACGGTAAAGAATACAGCAAGAATTTTATTAATGATTTGATCGCGCTTCATTATTGCTGCACCTCCCTTGACCTGGTGGCTCTCAGCTGAATCATGACAATACAAATAACTAGAATGCAGAAAATAACAGCTTTAGCCTGGCCGATACCCATCCACTTTGCTCCCTGTCGAGCGTAGAAGGTATTGTAAATATTAAGAGCAAGCATTTCGGTTGCATGCTTAGGCTCACCTGCAGTAAGTGCCAGGTTCTGATCAAATAATTTAAAGCCATTTGTTACCGTCAAGAAAAGACAAATAGTAATAGTAGACATTAAGTTTGGAATTTTTACCTTCCAAAGTGTCTGCCAAGCATTTGCTCCATCAACTCGCGCTGCTTCAAGATAGTCACTTGGAATAGACTGCAGGCCGGCAATATAAATAATCATCATGTAACCAACCTGCTGCCAAAGGGTAAGGAAAATCATTCCCCAGAATCCAGCAATGCTATTAAGCGCAAGAAGCTGCTCGCCCACAATAGAGAGCACACAGTTAATCAAAATATTCCAGATGTAACCCAAAACAATGCCACCGATAAGGTTTGGCATAAAAAAGACAGTCCTAAATGAATTGGTGCCCTTAAGATTCTTGCGAGTTAAAGCGAGTGCAATTGCAAGCGCCAACACGTTAATAAGAACTGTTGAGACAAGCGCAAATAATGCGGTGTACCAAAAAGCATGAGCAAACTGTGGGTCAGAAAAAGCTGCTACATAGTTATCTAGACCAACTGGTTTAGCATCACTGATGGTAATAAATTTACAAAATGAAAGATAGAATCCCTGAACAAACGGGATCATAAAGCCAAACAAAAAAGAGAGCGCTGTGGGCAGAACAAATAATGGCCACCACCGCTTCAACATCTTAGCCATAGAGATACCCTCCAATAACAAGAGACGAGAAGAGAGATCTCTCTTCTCGTCTCTCACCAATCAAAGCATTACTAGAAGGACTACTATGCGTTAGCCTCTTTCTCAGTCTTCCAACCATCAACGAATGCGGACTTAACAGCATCCCAGCCCTCTGTTCCTGCTGCATAGCCCTTAAGCGCACTGGAGAGGTTGTTCTTCCACTCCTGAGAAGGAATGTAAATGAAGTCCCAAGCCACGGGCTCATTGCCCTTCTTTGCATACTCAGCTGCAATGTTTGCAAGTGCATTCTTAGTTGCCTTTGCGTTCTTGAATGGAATGGTGAAGCCCATTTCCTCAGCGATTGCAGTGGTAGCAGTATCAGAAGTTACGCACCAATAGATAAAGTCAAGCGTTGCCTTCTGGGAAGCGTCGTCTGCCTTGGAGCTTACGCACCAATAGTTCTCGCCGCCAGAGCACATACCCTGCTTCTCTTCACCCTTAACGCCGATGTAAATTGGAATCATACCAAGGGCATCGTCGCCAAGCTTCTTGATGTCATTGTATGCCCAGGTACCATTCTGGTAGAAGACTGCTTCACCGTTAACAAACTCTGCAACAGCGTCATCGCCAGTCTTGCCAGAAAGCTCAGTTGGACTGCATGTAGCGTTGTTGATATAGAGGTCAAAAATCTGCTTGTAGTTAGGAAGATAGGTTCCCTTGATCTCTTTAGCCTCTGGATCACCAGTATCCTTGAACTCATAGTACAAAGGAAGGTTTGCAAGGTGTGTGGTAAAGCGCCAGTCAGAACTGGAATCAAGGCCAGCGCTGGTGAATGCGCCCTTTACGCCAAGCTCTGCCTTGCGAGCCTGAATATCTTCAGCAATCTTCTTTAGGGAAGCAAAGTCCTTGATATCGTCTCCCTTATAACCTGCCTTCTCAAGCAGCTTCTTGTTGTAGATAATGCCGTAGTCTTCCTCTACGTAGTCAACACCGTAGACAACGCCATCCTCCTGAAGCTTAAGAGCATCATTAGTGAGCTCATCCAGGATCTTGGCACCCTTAAGGTCAATGCAGTAGTCCTTTACGCCAATAAGACCAGAAGGACCATTTGTCTGGAACAGTGTTGGTGCTACAGAAGCATCCTTGTTAATCTCAGACTGGAATGTCTGTGCATAAGTATCAGAAGCAGCAGTTACTACCTTTACAGGAACCTTAGTTTCCTCAGTATACTTAGCTGCAAGATCTTTCCACTGCTGATCAGACTCAGGCTTGAAGTTTAGAAAATAAACTGAGCCTTTTGCTGAATCAGAATCTCCCTGCTTTGAGGGGTTATTTCCGCCACAAGCAACAAGACCCAGTGAGCAAAGAGCTGACGCACTTAAGGTGACAAACTGCCTACGATTGATACCAGACATAAGACTCCTCCTTAGAGAGCGCTCCTAACCCTTTGCTAGGTTGACGTCTCTTCTCATGATTTTCATAAGCCATGCTTTGACACACTGTCAAAACAATTTTGCTTACGTCTACAAAGAAAAGTATATTTGTAGTATCAAGTTGTTTAAACAACTCACTTCCGAACGGTATGAAATTGTCGGTAAATGGTATGAAAGGAACCATTTTATGTTTGTTTCATTTTTATAAAGCTACTATCTAATCAAGAGTAGTTTGAACACGTAACTTTGAACTTCAGCAGCCTGTTAAGGAAATACTATGCCAAGTGCACGATTCGATACGATTTATCAGGATTTGAAAAATAAAATCTTAGACGGTACCTACGCCTATGAGTCTTTTTTACCCACCGAGATGGAGCTGACCAAAACATATTCTTGCTCAAGAAACACTGTTCGACGAGCACTTACTCTCCTATCGGATGAAGCGCTCCTTCAACCAATTCATGGCAGGGGCGTGCGTGTCATATGGCAGAAAAAACCAAGTGAAGTTATTGGCTCACTAGAAGGACTTGAGTCCTTTCAAGAATATGCCCATAGAAATCATCTTATACCTGATACGGATGTCATTGTCTTTGAGCATGTACCATGCACAGATGACATTTCTCATCAAACTGGTTTTAGGGCGGGAGAAGAACTTATTCACATTGTTCGAATCCGCAAACTCAACGGATCTTCTCGCCAAATAGATAACGATTATCTCTTGGCATCCGCAGTGGGAAATTTAGGCAAAGACGATGCGGCAACCTCGATTTTTGCGTATTTAGAGAACACGCTTCACATGAAAATTCTAAAGAGCAAAAGAACCATCAGTGTTGAGCTGGCAACTGAAGAAGACCAGCAACATTTAGAGCTTGGAGATTTTAACTGCGTTGCAGTGGTGGAAAGCCATTCATTCAACTCAAAAGGCGTTATGTTTGGCTTCACACAAACTCGTAGTCATCCAGAAACGTTCTGCTACAAGGTTATTTCAAAAAGATAATCTGCGGTTAAATGTGCAGAATAAATTTCTTCTCTAGTTTGTGGAAAACGGTATAGCCAATTACGAGGGCAAGAACTGCAGAAACAAGGCAGCCTAAAATGGTGCTTGTTGCAGGAAACTTCTGGAAAAGAAGGCAGTCTCTAATAAATGTTACAAAGTGGAACATTGGATTAAAGCGCTCAATCTGAAGCATCCAAGGCGACATGATATTAACGGAGTAAAAGAGCGGTGTACCATACATCCAAGCAGTGGTTACAACGCTCCACAGGTGGATAACGTCTCTAAAGAAGACTGCAAGGGCCGAGAGAAGCATTGCAAGACCGATGCAAAAACAAGCCAGAAGAAGCAAAGCAACAGGTGTGAGCAATGAATAAATTGTCAGCGGAATGCGGAAGACAAGCATAACAATGCCAACAGCAATGAGCGAGAAAAGATAGTTTACAACCGCAAAAAGCACCTTCTGAACAGGGAAAACAACACGATTGATGCGAACCTTCTTAAGCAAGCTAGATGCATCAATAATTGAACGCATTCCCATAGTGGTTGCATCGTTCATCAGCTGAAACGCTGTGTTACCAAGAATAAGATACAGAGGATAGTTCACAACATCCTCGGCGCGGTTGCCTAAAAACGTAGAAAAGACAACTGCCATAACGGTCATCATCAAAAGTGGGTTCAAAACTGACCACACAACGCCCAAAATGGAACGGCGATATTTGAGCTTAAAGTCTTTACTTACCAGCTGACGCAAAATGAACTGGTCACGCTGATGTGTTGGATACCATGCATCTCGAGCAGAAACAGCAACAAGACTTGCACTATTAGTATTTGCAGAAACTACGCTTGTGTCCTGCGCATTATTAGTTTGTGTTGAAGACTCGCTCACGCGCTATCCTTTTCTACCGATTTCTGTATGGTTTATCCTAGCACAGACAGACAAAGCCGTTTAAACTTGAAACGTTGTTGAACTGTTTTCTCCACTATTTTATTTTGATATGTGGTGACAAGACTATTTAGTAACAGCGCGCTCAACAGCAGCGCTTGTAGAAATGGTGCAATATGTCTCAATCCCCTCTTGGACGCACGCTTATCATTGCTAATCCGGCTGCTCATAGCGGTAAAGGCGCAGCTGGTGCAGAGTTTGCCCGTCATTTCCTTACCAGCTATTCAGCAGCAACGGATGGATACGAACTCAAGCTCACCACAGCTATGGGAGACGCTCGTATCATGGCCGCAGAAGCCGCAGATTTTGACACGGTTGTCGCACTTGGCGGAGATGGCGTCATCCACGAGGTGGTCAACGGCCTCATGACCTTATCGCCAGAGGTGCGTCCAGCACTTGGCATTATCCCTATGGGCTCGGGAAACGACTATGCACGCACCTTGGGCATGAAAATTAACGACCCCGAAGGCGCGTTTGCACAGCTGGTTCGCGGCAAGGTTAAGCAGCTAGAGATTGGTCGCATCAACGACGTCTACTTCATGGAGACCATGTCGTTTGGACTTGATGCAGCTATTGCAGCCGACACCACAAAGCGCCGCGCGAACAACTCCTCTACCGAGGGCGAGGCGCTCTTCTTAACCTCGGGTCTCAAGTTTATGGCTGCAGGTAGCAAGGGTTACCCTTGCACCGTCTCGTTTGATGGCGAGAAGGACATTGATCTTCAAGCGCTTATCATGGCCTTCCAGATTGGCCCTACGTATGGCGGCGGCTTTAAGGTCTGCCCGCATGCGCAGCCTGACGATGGCCTTCTTACCGTCTGCTACAACACTAAAGTGCCTATCATTCCTCACCTACTGGCTCTGTTTGGCCTGGCAAGGGCTGGTAAACACGTCAACTCCCGCATCATTGAGGAGCGTCACCTCAAGCAAGCAGTGGTAACTTTCCACAAGCCCGTCCCTATTCAGGTAGACGGAGAAGTGCTTCCCTTTGCAGAACAGTTTGTCATTGAGGTTATTCCCGCTGCACTTTCCGTGATTGTTCCCTAGCGCACAGAGCGACTCCTGCGCCGTAGGTCGCGCTTCGAGGCTCGGGCTTTGCTGGTTGCGCATTGCGAGAAGATCGATCTTCTCGCCAAAAGGTTTAACGTTAAAGAAACAGGGGCACCTGCCAGTGCAGATGCCCCTGAATTTGTATCGTGTAGCTAAGACTTTACGACTAGAACTTAGCGAGCTTCACGCTCAAGCAGAGCCTTAACCTCAGCTGCGGTATCAAGCTCCATAACGCGAGCAGTGAGCTCATCTGCCTCAGCCTTTGTCCAAGCAGCAATGGTCTTGCGGGTACGCAGGACAGATGGTGCAGAGACGGAGAACTCGTCCAGACCAAAGGAAAGAAGGACTGGGATGAGCAGTGGATCTGCAGCTGCCTCGCCGCACATACCAACCATAATCTTCTCCTTGTTGCCCTCGCCGATGAGGAACTTGAGGGAACGGAGAACGGATGGCTGGTAGACCTCGTAGAGGTAGGCAACGCGATCATTGCCGCGGTCAGCGCACATGGTGTAACCGATGAGGTCGTTGGTACCAATGGAGAAGAAGTCGCACTCACGAGCCAGTTTATCTGCAATCAGAGATGCAGATGGGGTTTCGATCATGGTGCCGACCTCAATGTCCTTGTTGTAAGCTACGCCCTCAGCGTCAAGCTCACGCTTGCACTCCTCAACAAGAGCCTTTGCCTCACGGACCTCGTCAACAGTAGTAACAAGAGGAAGCATAATCTTGATGTCGCCAAATGCGGATGCGCGGAGAAGAGCGCGGAGCTGAACCTTGTACTGCTCAGCATTGTTGAGGCAGTAACGGATAGCGCGGAAGCCCATGAATGGGTTCTCCTCAGCCTTCATGTTGAGGTAAGGAATCTCCTTATCGCCACCGACATCAAGCGTACGAATAATGACTGGCTTATCCTTCATGCGAAGAGCAACCTTCTGGTAAGCAGCAAACTGCTCCTCCTCGCTTGGGAGCTCTTTAGCGTCCATGAACAGGAACTCGGAGCGGAAAAGACCAATGCCCTCAGCGTCAGCGTCAACTGCGCCGTTAGCGTCATCTGGGTTGCCGATGTTAGCAACAAGCAGAACCTTGATGCCGTCAGCAGTTACGGTCTCCTTGCCACGATAAGCCTCAAGAGCGGCCTTCTCTGCAGCATAAGCCTCAGCCTGAGCCTTGTACTCAGCAAGCTCAGCCTCAGAAGGATTAACAACAACCTTGCCGTTGGTGCCGTCGACAACAATAGCGTTGCCAGTTGCAACCTCAGAAGTGATGTTAGGAACAGAAAGAACTGCAGGAATCTCAAGAGCACGAGCAATGATTGCGGAGTGAGAAGTACGACCACCAGTCTCGGTAACAATACCTGCAACGTGGTCCTTATCGATGTCTGCGGTCATAGAAGGAGTCAGCTCATGGCAGACAATAACGGAGTTCTCTGGAAGCGTTGAGAGGTCAACAACCTCTTTACCAAGAAGGTCAGCGAGAAGACCGGTCTTGACGTCAGCAACGTCTGCTGCGCGCTCACGGAAGAGCTCATCCTCCATGCCAAGGAACATGTTGTAGTACATATCGTAGGCGTCGCTTACAGCCTGCTCAACGCAGGTACCGCCATCAATAGCGCCGTTAACGGCCTCTTTGATGCCCTCATCCTCAGCAAACTCAATGTGGGCACCCATAATAGCAGCGGCTTCCTCGCCCACTGTCTTGGTCATACGCTCAATCTGTGCGTTAGTCTGTGCAATAAACTTAGTTACAGCCTCTGCGTAACGAGCCTTCTCTGCAGCAGTGTCTTCAACAGTGTGCGGAGTAAAAGTGAGGTCTGGATCTACGGCAACTTGAGCAGTACCGATGCCGATTCCGTTGGATGCATTGACTCCCTCAAACATACATGCTCCTATCATTGTCCGCTTAGCGGTGTATAACGTTCTGCAAGCCTATCCTCACAGGACAATAGTCGCAGAAACAAACCTGTCTTTTTACAGGGTAACATTTTTTTGACCTGTTACGTTGTGAGTATCTTTAAATAAATTTCAATAAAAAACACTTGGCGAGAAAATCTTTCTTGCCAAGTGTTTGTACGTTCACAATAGTAAAGACGCTCCGTTTACTCCACGCGGAAAGAGCGAACCATCTGAGGGTTTCTCGCCAAAAGAACTATGCGTTCTAGCTGCGATTACTACTCAGAATCTGCAAGCCAAGAAGACTTGCCCTCGCGGCTCTCCTCTTTCTGGCGAGCAAGCTGAATTTCTTCTGCAATAGAGGCAGGCATTTCTCGGCCCATCTTCTTGTAAAGAGCGGTGACAACGCGGTCGATGGTTGCGCGCTTTGCGATTCCTCGGCTTGCTGCAGTTGCCGTACCGCAAGCAGAAGCGTAGATAAGCGCAGTGTCGTAATCGTAGCCAGCGGTGGTCTTTGCCAAGAAGCCTGCGACCATGGAGTCACCAGCGCCAGTTGCGTTAACCAGGCGAATCTTAGCAGTTGGAACAATGTGCTCAGTACCGTACTCGTCCAGAAGCAGAGAACCTGCGCCACCGCAAGAAACGATAACGTTGCGAGCGCCGCCATCCTGGAGCTTCTTTGCAAATGGAATGCACTCTTCTGGGGTCTCTGGATTGGCATCAAAGATACGGCCAACCTCGTGGTTGTTAGGCTTGATCAGGAATGGCTGAGCCTTGATGGCCTCCATAAGCAGCTGACCAGGAGCATCAACAACAAACTGAATGCCGCGACCTGCAAGCTGAGCCATAAGGCGAGTATAGATATCCTCTGGAAGTGAGCTTGGAATAGATCCCGTAAGAACCAGGGTGTCACCTGCGCCAACAACATCCATGCGCTCCAGCAGCTCATCAACCTTTTTCTCTGGAATGCGTGGACCATTGCCGTTGACCATGGTCATAACAATGCCGTTAAGCTTGACGTTAATACGGGTAAAGCCTGAATCCAGCTTGACGAAGTTGCTTGGAATTCCCTGACGCTGCAAGATCACTCAGCAGGTATTCACCAGTAAAGCCACCAACAATGCCCATGGCAACGGTGACCTTATCAAGCTCATTGAGAAGCGTAGAGACGTTAATACCATTACCACCGCAGTGCAGCTCTTCTGATGAGGAGCGGTTAGTAAAGCCCATGTCCAATGTGTTTGGATGCATGACATAGTCAAGCGCGGGATTAAGCGTCATTGTGTAAATCACGGCGAGTCCTCCGAACTACAATAAAATCATGGAGACTTCAGTATGACGCAATCACTCGCAACAAACAATTAGAAACTAGCGACTCACAAAAAAATAAAAACCCCGACGCAAGCCGGGGTTTGAAATTCAAATGGTGGATCGTCAGGGGTTCGAACCCTGGACCTTGGGATTAAGAGTCCCCTGCTCTACCAGCTGAGCTAACGATCCAATTAACGTTTCGAATGGGGTGGGAAAAGGGGCTCGAACCCTCGACCTACGGAGCCACAGTCCGTCGCTCTGCCAACTGAGCTACTCCCACCATTTGGCCACCTCATGAAACGCAGCTAAATCATTATTACAGAATCAGAAAAAGATGCAAGCGAGAAACGCAGATTTTTCAAACTCTTTTTTGATTTTCTTAGAAATCTGCCGGTGCAACGGGTTTCTCGCCAAACAAAATGCGGAGAAGAACGAGCTTCTCCGCAGGTGATCTCATGCACTATACGAGCAGATATATGGCGGTATGTCAGTAGTGCGGTGTCAAGAAACCGCAATCAGTCCGCTTAAAGCTGCAGACTGTGTCTAGAAACCATGAGCCGTAAGTACTGCATCCAGGCGATCCAGCGCTTCCTCAATCTCCACACGAGGGGCTGCCAAATTCCAACGCTTGAAACCCTGGGCAGCCTTGCCAAAGAAGACGCCGTCGGTGAAGAAGACCTGGGCCTCAAACTGCAACAGATGCTCGAGCTCTTCTGGAGTAAGGCCAAGGTCCCTGAAGTCGAGCCACTGGAGGTAAGTTCCCGTGATTGGTGCGAGCTTCACGCGAGGGTGCTTGGTGGCGAAGAAGTCCAGGACCAATTTCTGGTTATCGTCAACAGCCTTGATGCATGCGTCCAGCCATGCCCCACCCTTGCTATAAGCCAGCTCACAGGCCTTGAAGCTGATTGGATTGCATGAGGTGGTCTCTCGGGCCTGCAGGCGCTTCTCGAGGCGGCTGCGCAGTTCTGGATTGCTCACGATGATGTTGCTGAACTGCGTGCCAGCCAGGTTGAAACTCTTTGAAGCGCTTGTGCAGGTAATGGTACGCGCTGCGACCTCATCGGAAATTGTTTCAAAGACGGTATGCGTAGAGCCTGGCATGATGAGGTCGTGGTGGATCTCGTCAGCGACCACGATGAGGTTGTGCTTAACCGCAATCTCTGCGATGCGCGTGAGCTCTTCTTTGGTCCACACGCGACCGCTTGGATTGTGGGGTGAACACAGGATGACCATGGTGTTCTTTGGCTCGGCGGCAAGTTTCTCAAGCAGGTCAAAGTCAATATCGTAGTGAGGACCCTCCGACAGGACAAGCGGGCACTCTACCAGCGCACGGTTATTCTCCTCAACTGCCATGTAGAACGGATGGTAGACAGGCGTAAACAGGATGACACCCTCGTCTGGCTGGGTGAACTCGGCAACCGATGCAAAGAGCGCAGGTACCACGCCTGAAGAGTTGAGCAGCCACTCTGGCTTTACGTCCCAATTGTGGCGAGTCTTCATCCACTTGCACACAGCCTGCTTCATCTGATTGGTTGGCATGGAATAGCCAAGGATTGCGTCGTTGATGTATTCCTTGAGGCCCTCGACAATCTCTGGAGCTGTGTGATATTCCATATCAGCAACAGAAAACGGTGGAATACCAGGAGCTACATCAGGATTAACGTCATACATGACGTTCCATTTTCTAGAACCAGTACCAGCGCGATCAACGCGGGATTCAAAATCGTAAGACATAGTGTCTCCATTCACGTAAGCCTATAACCAGTGTAGCTGCTTTTAGTGTAGCCACTTTTCTTTTCCTTTGTCATTCTTCTGATAAGAAAATCTTTGATGGCGCAACGTATTTGCAATCCTTATTGCTATAATGAACGACGCTATATGTCTCCTTAGCTCAGCTGGATAGAGCGTCGGTCTTCTAAACCGCAGGTCGCGCGTTCGAATCGCGCAGGAGGCACCAGAAACTCCAGGTAGATGGCTTGCCGTCTACCTTTTTTGTTAGGCCTATACTGCAGCTGCCCCCTTTTTGCCCCCAAACTGTATGGCTACTGTAAAAGTAGAATACCTGTTCGAATAAAAGTTTTAACTATTTAGATAGTTGATTTTTGCATAAACACTTGCCAATATGCAGGAAAACTAATCAAGAAATTGATATATCAAACGAGAGGTACTGTTTTGGGTAAAAAACCCGTTTAGTTGGGGATTATTTTTGGACTTCGGAGTTTTGGCACTTACGTTTTCCCAGTTCAGAAATTTTGTGATAATTTCCAAAATTTTGTCCACGTAAAATTGCTGGTAGAGAGCTTGCATAAAATTAGAGCATTTCTGGATACCCCAACTAAACGCATTTTTTACCACTTTGCTGCCGAATGGCACTCTATCGCTGAAAAATTTCACTTGGAAGCACCAAAATACCCGTTCGATTCCACGAAATAGAATCGAACGGGTACTTGGTCAACGAAAATGATGCGTCACGGCGAAAGTCGTGCGTGCGCGTAGCGACGCTCACGCAATATTACAGCAGGTATTCTGCAATCTGGACAGCGTTTGTTGCGGCACCCTTCCTAATCTGGTCTCCGCAGCAGAAGAACGTAAGCGCGTTAGTGTCTTTATCAGCGGAAAGATCCTCGCGAATACGACCAACATAGATAAGGTCCTGGTCAGAAGTATCAAGAGGCATTGGGTACTGAAGCTCTGCTGGGTTGTCCACAACCTTGATTCCTGGAGCATCCTCAAGAATTGCACGAGCCTCATCTGGACTCAAAGGACGCTCAAACTCAACAGTGATGGACTCAGAGTGAGAGCGCATCGTTGGAACTCGAACACAGGTGCAGTTAACGCGCAGCTCAGGAAGGTGCATGATCTTGCGACCCTCGTTTTGCATCTTCATTTCCTCGGAAGTGTAGCCAACCTCATCAAAGCCGCCAATCTGTGGGATCAGGTTGACTGCCAGCTGGTATGCAAAAGGAGCGGTCTCGGTTACTTCCCTACCTGCAACAACGTCAGCCATCTGATTCTTCAAGCTCGTAAGACCAGGAAGGCCAGCGCCTGATGCAGCCTGGTAGGTTGATGCAATAATACGCTTTGCACCTGCTGCCTTATGCAGAGGATACAGAGGTACCAGACCAATAATGGTTGCGCAGTTTGGATTAGAGATGATGCCGTTATGGTTCTTGATATCCTCAGCGTTAATCTCTGGGATTACCAGCGGAACGTTTGGGTCCATTCTGAATGCATGAGAATTGTCAACGCAGACGCATCCACGCTTGACTGCCTCAGGAAGCAGCTCTTTTGCCTGTTCGTCGCCAGCTGCGCCAAGGACAATGTCTACACCCTCAAAAGCCTCTGGTGTTGCTTCGCGAATTACAATCTGCTGGCCAGCAAATTCGATAGTTTTACCAGCGCTTCGAGCGGATGCCAGAAGCACCAGCTCCTTGATAGGAAAATTACGCTCTTCAAGGCACTGCATCATCTGGGCACCAACAACGCCGGTAGCACCAAGAATTGCAACGACCTTACCGTTTGGATCAAAAGTCATAGTTACCTCGAAACCATTTCGTCACGAACAAATCCGTTATAAATGACGCCAATTGTGCGATCAAAGTCGGCATTATCGACGCCCACAATAATACTAATCTCTTCCGAGCTCTGC
The DNA here is from genome assembly GCA_023300185.1 of Lancefieldella parvula. GTDB lineage: Bacteria > Actinomycetota > Coriobacteriia > Coriobacteriales > Atopobiaceae > Lancefieldella. Next base: position 681,055 of record CP097092.1, on the reverse strand, counting down.
GTAATCATGCGAATGTTGACGCCCGCATTGCCCAACGCGCCAAAGATCTTACCAGAGGTGCCGGAACGCCTAGACATATTACGACCAACAACAGAAACAAGAGCTAAGCGGTCTACCATCGTAATGTCATCAGGCTCAATCTCGCGACGAATATCGCTGATGATGGAATAAACCGTATCCTTTACGTCGGAGGCATTTACCACAATACCAAACGAATCAACGCCTGTTGGGATGTGTTCAACAGAGACGCCGTAGCGCTCAACAATATTGAGTGCGCGGCTGATGACGCCAACCTCGTTGGACATGTGAGCCTTCTTGACATGAATAGCTAAGAAGTCTTTCTTGCCTGCAATACCTGTAATCAAGTGCTCGTTTGTATCGCCATCCGCGGTCTCACGGATAACCGTACCCGTGTCTTCTGGACGGTTGGTATTCTTAATCTGAATTGGAATGTTTGCCTCGCGAACAGGGAAAATTGCCTCTTCCTGAAGAACGGAAGCACCCATGTAAGAAAGCTCGCGCATCTCGTCAAAGGTAATGCGGCCAATAGCACGTGGATTCTGAACAATGCGAGGATCTGCAGACAGGAAGCCGGAAACGTCAGTCCAGTTCTCGTACAAATCTGCGTCTAAGCAGCGAGCAACAATGGCGCCGGTAATATCGCCGCCACCGCGCTGGAACAGCTTAATTGCGCCGTCAACGGTAGCACCGTAGAAGCCAGGCAGCACAAACGAGCCGCTGCGAGCAACAACCTCTTTAAGCCTAGAAGCAGTGCGCTCCATATCAATGGTGCCATCATGATGGAACAGCATAACGTCAGCAGCATCAACAAAGGGCAGGCCAAGATACTCAGCAAGGATCTGGCAGGTAAACCACTCGCCCCTACTTACTACATACTCTGGCGAGAAGGACTTAATGTTTGAAGCAAACTTCTCAAACTCCTCAGCAACAGGCCATGCAACTCCCAGCTGATCAGCAATCTCCACAAAGCGAGCCTCAATGTCTGCAAGTAAAGACGTGCAGTCAACGTGATACTCAATATGGGCATTTACCAGCAGTAGAAGGTCAGTAATCTTGTTGTCAGTCGAATGGCGCTTTCCTGCTGCAGACGAAACAATAAAGCGTCTATCAGGGTCAGCCTCAACAATAGCTTTAACTTTTTTGAACTGCTCTGCAGAAGCAACACTTGAGCCGCCAAATTTTGCAATTTTGATCATTTCTAATTCCTCTTTTCAAGTGCAGCCATAAAGGTTGTAGGGTCTTGCGAAAGTGCGCTGGTAAGAGAGCTCACGGGCCTTCTCGGCACTTAAGTTCTTAACCAGCTGAGCGCCTGGCTCCCAGAACGAACCGCCAGGAATGTCAGCTTGCGTCCTAAACACGTAATCGGAAACAAGCAGCTCAGGATTATATGAAAGACCTGCCGAGAAGGTCTGCTGACCCCCAGCAGGAGCCGCGGCACAGTCAATAATATCCTGCACGACGGCGTTTGCCGTTGGGTCGCCACCGGCACCCTGACCGTAAAACTTGAGCTCGCCAATGGTATTTCCCACGGCAGTTGCAACGTTAAAGTTAGTTGGAACGTTGGCCTCTATGGTTGAGAGCGAAACCGCAACTGGCTCAACAGCTACCGCATACGATAAACCGTCAGAAACACCACGACCAAAGAGCTTGATTGTCATATCGTGACTGCCAAACATGGCAAGATCGCGCTTAGTTAAGTTTCTGATACCAGACATAGGAATCTGGTCTGTGCAGATTACGTCGAAGGCGATAGATGCAGAAATCATAGTCTTAGAGCGAACATCAATGCCGTCGATATCGCTTGACGGGTCTCGCTCGGCGTAACCCAGCTCCTGAGCCTTGCTCAGAACCTCAGCAAAGTCCGTTCCGTCTTTGAGCATGGAATAAACGATGTAGTTGGTGGTGCCGTTCATGATTCCCCAGAACGCAGAAATCTCGTCAATACGACGAACTTTCTGAATTCCTGCTATCCAAGGAATGCCACCGCACACGCATGCTTCAATCTTAAAGTTGACGCCCGCTTCAGCGGCAAGTGTCATAAACTCCTCAAAATGAGCAGATACCACGGCTTTATTTGAGGTGACTACATTTTTCTTAGCAGTCAGCGCAGCTTTGATGTACTCATAGGCTGGCGTGAGGCCGCCCATGCACTCAACAACGGTATCGAGCGCAGGGTCAGACAAGAGCGCATCAAAATCAGATGTTGCCCGAGGGTCAACGTGCTCTTTACCAGCTCTAACCAAGATGGACGTCAGGTTAACGTCAGAAACGCGCTCATCAAGAATGCGCGCAACTGAAGCACCAACCGTTCCAAATCCAAGTAGGGCAACGTTTTGCATATAACTCCAAATCTAGCAGTCATTTTGCGAGAAAACCGATTGCCTGCAAGGCTAATTGCAGAGCAAGGACAACCGCACGCAAAGGTGACTGCACTGATAACAATCTCATAGACAAAAACTACCAAAAACCTAGACAGAATCTAATCGACAGTTTTTCTCGTCTTCATAATGCTATGAACAATTCTATGTTACAAGCGACATTTACTTCTCACTGTTAAAATAATAGAAACGCAACACGCGAGACGCACAATTTGCACGCGCACAACACGCGCAACATGGCGCGTGCAACAAGCGCAGCGCGACCCGTTCAACACGCGGCACGTTCTAAAGATTGGTGGTTTCATGGCCGTCGCATATCACAGCACAAGAAGCTCTGACCATACCGTTTTGGCTAAACAAGCCATTTTGCAGGGAATTGCTCCCGACGGCGGCCTTTATATCCAAGATTCAATTGGCGAGAAACCCCTCGATCTTGCAAAGGTTTGTTCTCAGGGCTTTAAAGCTACTGCTTTCGATGTACTTTCTGCTCTGCTGGACGACTACTCTGCTGAAGAGCTGACTCGCTGTATTGAGGGCGCGTATGGCTCTCAGTGGGACACCCAGGCTATCACGCCTGTTTCTGCTATCGGAGAAGACTGGCTGCTTGAGCTCTTCCATGGTCCAACGTCGGCTTTCAAAGACGTTGCGCTTCAGATGCTCCCCCGCCTGATGAGTGTTGCTCGCGAGGACGCGGACGCAGCTGGCGCTGTCAACGCTGAGGGTACTGCGTACGTGGCTGCCACCGCCGGCAAGAACATCATGATTGTGACCGCTACCTCCGGAGACACTGGTAAAGCCGCACTTGAGGGCTTCAAAGACGTACCCGGCATGGGCATCACCGTCTTTTATCCTGAAGGCAAAGTCTCGGATATTCAACGCTCTGCAGATGGTGACTCAAAAAGGCTCTAACGTAGCTGTTTGCGCTGTTAAGGGAAACTTTGACGACGCTCAAAACGCCGCTAAAGCAATCTTTGCTAACAAGGAGTTGGCGCATGAGTTGGCCGGTAAAGGCACCGTACTTTCCAGCGCAAACTCCATCAATATTGGTCGTTTGGCCCCACAGGTAACCTACTACTTTGACGCATATGCCCAGCTTGTTGCCAAGGGCGCCATCGCTCAGGGTCAAAAAATTACTTTCTGCGTGCCAACCGGCAACTTTGGCGACGTCCTCGCAGGTTACTTTGCAAAAGAAATGGGACTTCCTGTTGATCGCCTCATTGTGGCTTCTAACAGCAATAAGGTGCTGACTGATTTCTTGGAAACAGGCATCTACGATCGCAGGCGTGCATTTGAAAAGACCATCTCTCCATCGATGGACATTCTGGTTTCATCAAACCTTGAACGACTCCTCTATCTTGCGTCCGGCAAAGACACTGAGCTTGTCAGCTATCTGATGAACCAGCTGGTAACCAAGGGTATCTACACGGTTCCTGCTCAGGTGATGGACACCATCCGCGAAACCTTTGATGCTGGCTTTGCCACCGACGACCAGACACGTGAGACTATCCGTTCTACCTGGGAGAATTGTCGTGTGCTGATTGACCCTCACACAGCCGTCGCAAAGCACGTGCTTGACAGGGTTTCTCGCCAGGCGGGTAACGTGCGCGTTTGTCTGTCCACTGCTAGCCCGTATAAGTTCTCGTCCGACGTGCTTGCCGCGCTGGGCCACTCGACCGCTGGCCTGGATGACTTTGCGTGCATGCATACGCTCGCCGAAATCACGGGCACTAATCCGCCAATCCAGCTTTCATCGCTGAATGATAACGTTATCATTCATACTGACGTTCGCGAGAAGGAACAGCTTGCTTCGTACGTTTCCGAAGCATGCGGGCGTATTTTTGCTTGTTAGACTCTGAGAAAGCAGGTTCTACATGCTCGACAACACCATCTTGACCGTATCTGTACCTGCTACCTCTGCAAACATTGGCGTCGGCTACGATACACTGGGTCTTGCGTTTAACCTGCGCGCAAAGATTACGTTTAGGGAATCCCCTACGCTCATCATTGATGGCTGCCCAGAGCAGTTCAGAAACGATGACAACCTTGTCTGGACGTCTTATGTTCGAGCCTGCGAAAAGCTGGGCGAAGAGCCTACTCCTAAGCACATCACTATCGACTCGCCTATTCCGCTTTCTGGTGGACTTGGCTCAAGTTCTACCTGCGTAATTGCTGGTATTGCAGCCGCGATGACCGAGTCTCATGGCGGCTGGGATCCTGAGCGTGCGCTCGACTTTGCCTGTCATTTTGAGGGCCATCCAGATAATGTTGCTCCTGCAATTTACGGTGGCCTGACCTCGTCATTTGTTGAGGGTGGTCATACCGTTTGTACTCGAAGGCTCGTAGCGCGCGGTCTCTCTTTTGTTGCAATTGCACCGCCGTACACGGTCAACACCGAAGACGCGCGCAAGGTGGTTCCGCAGAAAGTCTCACTCGAAACGGCCGTTTACCAGATGGGGCGCACCGTTGCTGTCACTCACGCACTTGAAACAGGAAATGGCGGACTGTTGGCAGCAGCTTGCAATGATAAGATCCACGAACCGTATCGCAAGGAGCTCATCCCCGATTACGAGGAGCTTAAGCAGGTAGCAAAGCTTGCTCGTGCTTGCGCCTTTGTTATCTCGGGCTCAGGTTCCACCATGGTTGCCATCTGCGACTCCCCTGTTACAGCTCGCGCTGTTGCTGAGAATGCCAAGCAGGTCAGAGGCGATCTTTGGATTCAGATTCTTGAGCCAGCACTTCTGGGTACCGTCCTTACCTTGGACGACGGTCAGCAACACCACAACACTTTCGACGAGATTTAACGTGACAACTGCGCTCGGTCAATGCAGCGCTCAGTACGCCTGCGACAACACGGGTTTCTCGCCAGGTGCGCCTGAAAAGTGCAAAGAATCTGTATTTGAGGCACAGATTCTTTGATGAAATCAGGCAAATCCACAGTTTCTTTAACGTATTTAGGCAAAAGTTACAGATTCTTTGAAGAAATCAGGCGCGTGAAGATAGGCTGCGCCGCTCCAAATTTTGCGAGCCTGAAAACTACATCAAGTCTGAGTAAATTTACTCAGACTTGGCGAGAAAAACCGGCAAATAGCTCAGATATGGTGCGCTTTTCAGGCAAACTGTTCAGACATGACAACAAAACCCGGCTCCTACGTTGTGTGGGAGCCGGGTTGTCGTTTAAGTCGCGTTTACCGCAGTGTCGCGGTCTGCCGTAGCAGCACGTTTACCGTAAGTTGCGTTTATGCGCCGAGGTAAGCCTTGCGAACGTCATCGTCGTGGAGAAGCTCCTGGCCGGTGCCATGCTTAGCAACCTTACCAAGCTCAAGAACGTATGCACGGTCAGCAACCTTAAGTGCCATATTAGCGTTCTGCTCAACCAGCAAAATGGTGGTTCCTGCATCGCCGAGCTGGCGAATGATCTGGAAGATCTCCTCGATCAGGATAGGAGCCAGACCCATGGAAGGCTCGTCGAGCATCAAAAGCTTTGGCCTGCTCATCAGAGCACGACCCATAGCAAGCATCTGCTGCTCGCCACCAGACAGCGTTCCTGCCAGCTGATTCTTGCGCTCACGAAGACGTGGGAAATGCTCGTAGACCATCTTGACGGTCTTAGCGTTCTGGGAATCGGGCTGCGTATAGCCGCCCATCTCAAGGTTTTCAGCAACACTCATGCGAGAAAACACACGGCGGCCCTCAGGGCACAACGCCAGGCCAGCCTCAACAATCTTGTGTGCGCGCTGGCCTACAAGGTTTTTCTCGTCAAGGGTAATGGTGCCAGAGTCAGGCTTTACCAGACCAGCAATGGTGTTCAGCGTAGTTGATTTACCTGCGCCGTTTGCGCCAATAAGAGTGACGATCTCACCCTCGTGGATGTCAAAAGAGATACCCTGAACTGCGTGGATTGCACCGTAAGAAACGTTAAGATCCTTGACGGATAGCAGGGGTTTTCCTGCGCCAGCTGCCTGGATGTTTGTAGTTTCAGCGGCCATTAGCGCACCTCCTGCTTTCCAAGATATGCCTCGATAACGCGAGGGTTATTCTGAACCTCTTCTGGCGTACCCTTTGCAATGATGTTGCCGTGGTCAAGAACGGCCAGACCCTCGCAGATACCCATAACAAACTTCATGTCATGCTCGATGAGAAGAACAGCAATCTTGAAGTCATCACGAATCTTAAGGACATTCTCCATAAGCTCGTCGGTCTCTGCTGGATTCATACCTGCAGCTGGCTCGTCAAGCAGCAAAATCTTAGGCTGCGTTGCCAGAGCGCGAAGAATCTCAAGCTTGCGCTGAGCGCCATAAGGCAGGTTACCTGCAAGGGTATTTGCAAGATTCTCCATGCCAAAAATGCGCAGCAGCTCGCGAGCGTTATCAGCGCTCTCTTTTTCCTGCTTCCAGTGAGCCGGAAGGCGGAAGACGTCCTCCAAGAAGTGAGACGTCATGTGGCTTCCCTGACCAACCTGAATGTTCTCCATAACAGTCATGTTGTTGAACAGGCGAATATTCTGGAAGGTTCGAGCAATGCCCATGTGATTTGCCTCAACAACGCTCTTACCAGCAAGGTCATAGCCGTCAATCATTACGGTACCACGGGTTGGCTTGTAGACACAGGTAAGCAAGTTAAAAACAGTTGTTTTACCTGCACCGTTAGGACCAATGATGCCAGAAATCTCGGTAGGACCAAGAGCAATGTTGAAGTCGTTAACAGCCGTCAAGCCACCAAAGTCAATGCCCAGGTGCTCAGCCTGAAGAACTGGAATTGCACCGAGGTCTCGCTCAGGAATGAGGTTAGGAGACTCTTGCCTGATAAGTTTTGTAGTGTTTTTAGTTGCCATCGCTCTTACGCCTCCTTCGAATCAGTTGAGGCTTCTACCTGCGTATCCGCCTGCTTGTTTGCCTGAGCGCCTGCCTTCGCGTTGACCTGCACGTCTGTCTGCTCGTCCGAGTCATCCTTGTTCCAAGGGAAGTCTCTGTTCATGACTCGCTCAATAATGCGAGACAGCGAGAAGTCATAAGAGCCAAACAGACCCTCTGGTCTAAAGATCATGACCAGAATCAGAACGATTGCATAAGCAACCATGCGGTAGTCAGCAAAGGCACGTAGAGCCTCTGGGAGTACGGTCAGGACAGTTGCGGACACAACGGAACCAAACATAGAGCCCATGCCGCCAAGAACAACCATAACCAGAATCTCAACAGACTTCATGAAGCCAAACTTAGCAGGCGCCATAACGCCGATGCAGCCCGCGTAAAGGCCGCCTGCAATACCAGCAAGGAATGCAGAGAAAACAAAGGCCAAGGTCTTGTAATACGTGGTGTTAACGCCTGATGCCTCTGCAGCAATCTCGTTATCGCGGATGGCGAGAATAGCGCGTCCATGTCTAGACTTCATAAGAGTATGAATAGCAAAGATGGCAAGCGAAACAACAATTGCGGTGTTCAGGTAGCCGGTATAAGCAGGAATACCCGTGAGGCCGGAAGCACCGCCCGTGAGCTTGAAGCCAAGAGCAGAGTCAATGTTAACCAGGACAACGCGGATAATCTCTGCAAAGCCCAGAGGTAATGATGGCCAGGTAATCACCACGAAGACGAAGTGCTGGAATACCAATAACCACACCCATCAGAGCAGCGCAAATGCCGCCGAACAAAAGAGCCCACAACAAAGAGAATCACTGCAGGTGTAGAGCCTGAGGCCATGGACTGAGCATCCAGACCAAAGAGTGGCATCATGCGAATGATAAAGATTGCGCAGGCATAACCACCAATGGACATAAAGCCAGCGTGGCCCAAAGGAAGCTGTCCCAGATAACCAGTAACAATGTTCAGAGAAACGGTCATCAGAACATACACGCCAATTTGCTCAAAAACAACGGTCTGATAGCGAGAAATAAGGCCCTCTCCTACCAGGAAGTTTCCACCAAAGACAAAGAGTGCAACAAGAATTGCATTGATGGCATAGCGAGCAGGCATAGTGAGCTCACGGCGCTGACCATCTTTTCCACCAAAACCAGTGACAATTACGGGGTTGTGGTTATTATCGCGTGGATACATTTTAGTCATGTGAGCCTCCTTACACTTTCTCGGTAACTGGTCGGCCAAGCAGGCCAGTTGGTTTCACAACAAGAACAAGAATCAAGAGTAAGAAGACTACTGCATCCTGCCAGACAGACAGGCCAAAGGCAGCAACAAAGACCTCGGAGAAGCCAACAATAAGGCCGCCAATAACAGCGCCAGGAATGGAGCCAATGCCGCCAAGAACTGCTGCAACAAATGCCTTGGTGCCCAGCATGACGCCCATGGTAGGAGAAACCTGCTGGTATGCCATGGAGTACAGAATAGCTGCAATGCCTGCCAGAGCGGAACCAACTGCAAAGGTAAAGCTAATAGTGCTATTGACGTTGACGCCCATCAGACGAGCAGCGCCCATATCCTCAGAAACGGCACGCATTGCCTTACCAAGACGAGTCTTCTGAACCAAAAGGGTCAGAACAACGGTTGCCACAATAGTAACGGCAACAGTCAAAAGTGCAGTGCCGGAGAGCGTCGAACCAAATACCTGAACAGTTCCCAGGTCAATGATGCTTGGAACAACCTTAGCGTCAGCACCAAGAAGTAGCTGAACGCCATTCTCAAGCAGGTAAGAAACACCAATTGCGGTAATCAGAATAGAAAGCCTTGGAGCTTCTCTGAGTGGTGCATAGGCAACCTTGTCGATAAGAACGCCCAGCACAACGCAGCCAAAAATGGCGAGAAGAACGGCGATTGCAGGATTGAGTCCTAACTGAACAAGCGCAATCCAAGCAACGTAGGAGCCAAACATGATGATGTCACCATGTGCAAAGTTAAGAAGCAAGATGATGCCGTACACCATTGTGTAACCAAGCGCCACCAGTGCGTAAATACTGCCCAATTGAAGTCCATTGAGCACCTGAGTCAAAAACATCTGAGGTTCTCTTTTCTATGAAGGATTGATCGTGTCATAGATGGACTCTTTGCCATCTTTAAAGGTAATGATCAAGGTAGACTTCACTGGGTCACCTGTTCCCTGATATGAAAGGGTTCCAGTAACACCTTCGACCACACCAGATGCAATAGCATCAATAATTGCCTGCCTATACTCATTAGAGTTATAGGTATAACCACGTTTCTCGACAGTCTTAAGAGCGGAGCAAAGAATCATTGCTGCGTCATAGCCCAAAGAACAGAAGTTAGTTGGAGCCTCACCGTATTCCTCGGTATAAGCCTTAACAAAATGCTGAACTTTTTCATCTGGGTTTGAAGCAACAAAGGCAGAGCAATAGAAGCATCCTTCAAGGTCAGCCGCAGAAGCATAGTCCTGCTCGCCGCCAATGATGCCTGCCCAACCATCTGCGCCCATAAAAGGCTTTTTGCAGCCAAGCTGACGAGCCTGCGTCACAATCTTGCCGTTATCCTGGTAATAGTTTGGAGCCAAAATGGCATCAGGATCCAGTCCAATAATGCTGGTAAGCTGGGCGTTAAAGTCAACAGCTCCCGTTGGATAGCCCTGCTGGGATACAACCTCAATGCCCAACTCACGAGCCCTCTGGACAAATGCGTTGTTTACGCCAATCTCGTAATCGCCACCAGAGTTAAAGATGGTTCCTACACGCTGATAGCCTTGCTTTTTAGCAAACTCTGCAAGAACAACGCCCTGGAATGGGTCGGTGACAGTAGCGCGGAACATGTTATTGCCGTGAGCAACAACATCTTCTGCTGTTGCAGATGCCGTTACGCAAGGAATGTTGTCCAGAACCGATTTCTGTGCCAGTGCAATGGTTGGCGTTGAGGTAACGTCGCCTAGAATTGCACAGACATTCTCGTCAAGCAGCTTGTTATAAACAAGAATGGCCTCGGTTGAATCGCCCTTCTCGTCCTCGACAATAGGGACAATCTGACGTCCGTTAACGCCACCCTTCTTGTTGAACTCCTTGAGGTACAGAAGAACGCCACTACGCACAGCAAGACCATACTGAGCAACGTCGCCGGTAAATGGACCCATCACGCCAACGTAAATGGAGTTAGGGTCTTGGTTCTTTGGCGAACAACCTGCTAGAGCAAACGACCCCGCAATGGTCCCGGCCACCTCCAAAAAGCGTCGTCGCGTTAGCTTATGTGCCATATTCATCTCCTTTTCTCCATAGCGTTGAATATGTGACACAACACAATATGGCTGCAGCCCTTAAAAAAGAACCACAGCCAAAAAATGTTATCTAACTTGAAATAATTTTAGAGAAACCGGATGTTTCTACGAGCTCCAGCCTTTCGCGACGGTTGCGCGGTTGTCTTCTGACTACCCGCAGCTGGTCTACGTGCGCTACTTACGCCTCACGTACCAGCGGAAGCTCACCAGCAAAGTGACGAGGCTTGTAAGAGGCCTTGTCTGCGCTGGTCTTCTCACCAAGATCAAGCGAAGAAATCTTCTTCATCTTGCTGGTGCCGCCCTCAATGAGGCGAAGCAGCTCGCGCGTTGGTCTCTCATCAGCCGCCTGAAGCTCAGCTGCCATCTCACGCTCAACCGCGTCAAAGATGTCCTGAACATGCGATGACGTATCGTTTGTAGCCTTGATCAGCGGCATTGCGGTTGATTGTGCAACCACACCAGCGTAGTTTGGCTCGCGAGAAGGACGCATCTGAGCTGCGGCAACCTTGTGAGACGCAGCGGGTTTTGCACCCGACAACTCCACCGAGCTTGCAACTTCAGCCTCAGCAGCGGCCTGACCGATGAGCGGCAGCTGCACTGGATGATACTTGCGCATCTGCTGCTGATCATGGCGAGCTAAATGCTCGTCCATTGCAGCCAGTGCAAGCGTCCAATCATCAGCATGCTCAAGCTCGTCAATCGTACGCTTCTCAGGGAAGACTCCCTGGTCAACGTAAGAGATACGGCTAGAAATATCAGCAGCATGGTTGGTAAAGTCTTCAGGAATAGCCTCGGCACCAATCTCAGCAATACCAAAATCGCGCGTAATGGACTCTTCGCCCACAGCCTTAGTCCACCAAGCTGTACCAACGTCACCAACGGTTCCGTCAGCACGCTCGATAATGGGCAGACCGTCCATAGGATCTTGTCCCAAGCGCTCAAGAAGTACGGCAGCAGCACCCTTTGCTCGCGCAACGGTACGCTCACGCCAGCTCAAAAGCTTGGTGTAGTTCTCTGCAATCTGCGCGTAGTCGTTTGTAGAGTGCGCAGGAGCCTTCTTTGCGCGAACGGGAAGAACGCCCTCTGCAGCCGTGCTTACAACCTGTGACTTCTTTGCAGGTGACTCGGCAGGCTGGACAGGCAGCTCAGCAGACTGAACACGGATGGAACCAGTCATATCCCACTGAGAAGCCCTCATGTGCTTTGGCTTGTACGCAGCAATCGAGCGCCTTGAAGAGTCCAGCGGAATCACAATGCTCTCTTCTGGCGAGAAGTTCGATGCAGCTGAGACCTGCTTTGAAGATAGAGCCTCATCTGAGCTCTGGAACGTTGCAGCTGACTGGCTCTTTGCTTCTGCCCCATCGGTTTTCTCGCCACGATTTACCGCACGAGAAACAACTAAGGCAGTGCCAGAAATGACAGCAACCGCAGCAAGTCCCACTCCAATGCCTGTAAAGATTGCACCAAGAGGCGTTTGACGAATTTCATTAGCGGTAAGGGCATACGCAGATGCTGGCTCTGCTACCAGAACCAGTCCACTGAGCAGGCCGGCGACTACTGCCGGATTCCTACCTTCTGTCATACAAACTCCCCCTACAAACGCTAAGAAGATGTATGAAGACACACGCTAAATTTGCATATGCTACTAAACCCAATACGGGCGACGTGAGCAACGGGTGGGCTTCATTTCATCTTTGTATAATCCGCTGCAACACATAATTGTGCTGTTAGAAATGACTATAGCGTAATTCGTTATTTTTTACAGCGTCTTTAAAACTTTTTCATAATTCTTCGGCAGTTATTCAACAAAATGACGAGAAAAAAGAAGTGCCTCCCAACATAGATTGGAAAGCACTTCTTGAGCCATCTTTAAATCTGACTAATTCTGTGGATAGTCAGACTGTGCAGCCTTCTTTGCAGATCTAATCAGGAAGTCCTGGTTATTGTCGGTCTGCTTAAGACCACTGATAAGAGCAGTAGTTGCACGCTCAGTGTTATTGAAGCCTGCAAGAATACGGCGAACGCCCCATACCATAGGCTGAAGCTCTGGCTTAATAAGCAGATCCTCATTACGAGTACCAGAAGAAACAGGATCAATAGCTGGGAAGATACGGCGATCTGCCAGGTCTCGATCAAGCTTGAGCTCCATGTTACCAGTACCCTTGAACTCCTCGAAGATAACCTCGTCCATCTTGGAGCCTGTATCTACCAGGGCAGACGCAATAATAGTGAGCGAGCCGCCGTTCTCGATGTTTCGAGCTGCACCCAAGAACTTCTTTGGTGGATACAGAGCTGCGGAATCAACACCACCAGAAAGAATACGACCAGATGCAGGAATAGCCAGGTTGTATGCACGAGCAAGACGTGTGATGGAGTCCAGGATAACCACAACATCCTGGCCCATCTCAACCAGACGCTTTGCTCGCTCAATGACAAGCTCCGAGACAACGGTGTGATTCTCTGCTGGCATATCAAAAGTTGAAGCAACAACGGTGCCCTTAATGGAGCGCTCCATGTCCGTAACTTCCTCAGGGCGCTCGTCTACCAAGAGGCAGAAGAGGTGGACCTCAGGATTGTTGGTGGTAATAGACTGGCAAATACGCTTCAAAATGGTGGTCTTACCTGCCTTTGGAGGCGAGACAATCAAACCACGCTGACCCTTACCAATAGGAGCCACCAGATCAATTGCACGGCCTGTAATGGAGTCTTTACCGTGCTCCATTGTAAGAGGCTGATCTGGGAAAATTGGAGTCAGGTCTTTGAAGCGAGGACGGTCCTTAAGACCCTCAACTTCCCCACCGTTGACCTGGGTAACCTTAAGCAGTGGTGGATATTTGCTATTTACGCGAGCAGGTCCCACCATGCCCAAGACGCTATCACCCGGACGCAGACCAAGATTTCTAATAATCTGCTGGTGGACAAAGGCGTCGTCATCGCCTTCCATGTAATTGCCCGTACGAATCCAGCCGTAGCCTTCGTTGCTAATCTGAAGAATACCCTCAACAGTCTTAAAGCCCTCAGCAGCTGCAGATGCAGCGTATACAAGCTCAATCAAATCAGACTTATGAACGCCTGCGTACTCAATGCCCAGCTCAGTTGCTTTAGCGCGAAGCTCAGAAAGCTTCATCTCTTGCAGAGCCTCTTTGGAAAGCGATGGCTCGCTTGCCTGGCCCTGCTTGCGATTCTTGTTGCGCTGGTTGTTCTGTCTACGATCGCGAGAAGGACGCTCCTGGTTGTTGGCGTGTGCATTTTCCTGTGTCTTCTCGCCCTCCTGAGCCGCTTCTTTTGGCTCAGCATTACGATGTCGACGACGTGTTGCACCCGTACGAGAACGTCCTGGACGCTCTGCTGGAGCTGCATCGGAATCTGCTACTGCACCAGAAGCCTGCTCCTGAGCTGCACCATCCTGCTGCTCAACACTACCCTGCTCTTCAGCAAAGTTCTTCTGAGCCGCATTGTCATTCTGGCCAGCTGCACCCTCTGCCTCTGCTTTAGTAAAGGCAGGAGCCGGGGTTACCTCCGCAGAAGGCTGAGTTGCATCCTGAACAATCTTGGTAAGGCGATCAGTGTCTACAACGTCAGAAGAAACCTTGCCACCTGCCTGGACCTGAGCCAAAACCTCTGCCTGTGCAACTTCAAGGGCACGCTCATGAAGAGCACGCTCTTCCATCTCTTCTTTGCTAGGACGGCCACGACGGCGCTTTGGTGGCTCTGTAATGCCTGCTGCGTTCATAGCCTCTGCCACAACAGCCTCTACCGCACGACGCGCCTCAGTCTCTTTTTTAGTTGGACGACCGCGACGACGCTTTGCAGCAGATGAATTAGAGGCCTTTTCTTCAGTTACCTCAGAATTGGTATTTTGTGAAGTTGAATTTTCTGAATTACTATTTTCACTCTTGCGAGGTCTACCACGTCTACGTGGTGCTGGAGTATTTTCTACATCATTTAAAGAATCATTTTGGACCGAAGATGTTTCGTCCGACATGTACAAACCTCTCTGTTTGCTCATCAAAATAATCTGTAAAAATACGTGAGAAATATGATGAAGGGATAACAAACAAAATCAAATAGGTGCAAATCCAAAAGGAATATACCACGAAAATGCCCGCCTTATGATGAAAAAATAAATAAAATTCACCATAAAACGGGCAAATGGGGATTTATAACCACTAACCCTTAAACCTCGAGAAACCCATCTTCTAGATTTCTTTAATCTGCATAAATCATTTAAACAGCTGTACGGCTCTTTCTTTTAACAATAATGTCTTCAATTTGCTGAACGATTTCTTTGATATAGGTCTTGCCTTGAGGCGTGAGCTCAACCATAGTTACTCTTCTTGAAAGAGCATCATCATGTTTGCGCTGTACCAGGCCACTTTCTGCCAAAGCAGTAAGAGACATAGAAACCGTTGGCTGCAAAAGACCAAGCGCGTCAACAATCTCTGTAATCGAAAGAGCGTCTTTAGGAGAATCTAGAATTGCAAGAAGAACCATATCTGCTGCCCTGCAATACAGAGCTCCCATAGCGTCAACATACATGACGATGCGCTCAAACGAAGTACGTGAAAGCGCCTGGCCAGGTGCAATACGAGCACAGGTAAGCTTGGACAGCTCCTCAACTGCTTCTACACCCTTTTCTGTGATGATACACACTACGTTGCGTCGATCAATGGCGCCTTCATCTCTCTTGATGAAACCAAGCCTTGCCAGGTGCGAGGTACGATGAGTAATCGTAGGACGAAGAGCACTCTGATACTCGGCAATTTCTGAAGTCTTAACAGGGGCGCCCTTCACATTGAGGCGACACAAAATAGCAAACTCTTCAAACGTGAGTCGTCTGTTAGCAGGCACCACTCTTCTAACCAAGTTGTAAGACCTGCGAATGGACATGTACTCGCGAAGTTCCATAGAGACCTCCACTCTTATGCCCGAACCATTTACTATTTGCTCGCATAATGAGTATACCCCTAAAAAACACGTGTTAACGTGGGGACAAAACAATAGTTAGTCAGAAATATGTTAGAAAATGGTGCTTATATGACATCAAAATAGGCTTTTATATGCTGAAATATTAAATTTAAGTAATAAATATTAATTTTATTATCTCTTTTATACATTAAAAAATTTTTTACATAACGGAGAAATATGTAAATTATCTGGAGAAATTCACTAAAGATACCGTGCAGGTATTCAATACTTGCACGGTATCATGACAAAACAACATAGTTAGCTATCGTTTACATTGCTTCAGGAGCAGAAACACCAATCAGATCAAGAGCAATTGCAAGTACGCGACGAGTTGCATCACACGCAGCAAGACGAGCCTTAGAAAGCTCTGCGTCCAGTGGGCGTCCTTCAGAAGGAAGTACCTGGCAAACGGTATAGAATGCGTGGAACTGACCAGCAAGCTCTTCAATATAATGCGTAATGCGGAATGGTGCCCTATCGCGAGCACAACCCTCAACAAGACCTGGGAACTCAAAGAGTTTACGAGCAAGAGCCTGCTCGGCGTCTTCAGAGAGCAGCCCAAGATCAACCTCAGAGCCAATAGCCTTATCTGCAACAGCGTCCATACCAAGCGCCTTTGCCTCATCAAGGTCAACGCCAGCAGCGCGGCGCAAAATAGAGCAAATACGAGCGTGAGCATACTGAACGTAATACACAGGATTAGAGCTGTCCTGACGCTTTACCTGCTCAATGTCAAAGTCAATCATCTGGTTGGAAGACTTTGAAACAAGGGTGTAGCGCGTTGCATCAACACCAACCTCAGCGAGAAGCTCGTCAAAGTGGATACCAGTTCCCTTGCGCTTAGACATTCTGACGGCAACGCCGTTTCTGAGCAGGTTAACCAGCTGACCAAGCAAAACCTCAAACTGAGTTGGGTAACCAAGAGCTGTTGCAGCAGAGCGAACACGCTGAATATATCCGTGGTGATCTGCTCCCCAAATATCAATAACGTGGTCGACACGCTGGAACTTGTTCCAGTGGTACGCAACGTCGGAAGCAAAATAGGTATACTCGCCATTTGTTTTGATGAGTACACGGTCCTTATCGTCACCAAAATCAGTAGAACGGAAGAACAGCGCGCCCTCATCAGAACGATAGAGGTAGCCGAGCTTATCAAGAGCATCAAGCGCGCGATCAACGGCGTCTTTACCCTGGTCGTCCTTAACGTACAGAGAGCGCTCAGAGAACCAAACATCAAAGTCAGCGCGAGCGTTGTGGCAGGTATTTTTGATGGACTCAAGCATCATCTTGTAACCGCGCTCACGGAACTCAACCATGCGCTCATCTTCGGACTTGTCTGCCCAGACCTCTCCGTCATTTTTGAGGAAGAAAAGTCCCAGGTCAACAATGTAGTCTCCAGCGTATGCATTGCCGCCAAGAGAGTTAATGAACTCGTCAGTAAATGGATGCTCCTCTGGATGAGCATCGTCTTCATCTGCAACGTAAGCATTGCGATCTTCAGCCAAGCACCTGAGCAGCCGCATCAGCGTCAATGTCGCGCTTCTGCATGATGTCAATAAGCTGCAGGTAGCGCTTAGAGATGGAGTGACCAAAGACGTCCATCTGAGAGCCATGATCGTTGACGTAGTACTCACGCTCAACCTCATAGCCTGCGAATGCAAGAATGCGGCTCAGAGAATCTCCCAGTGCTGCCCAGCGACCATGACCAATATGCAGAGGACCAACAGGGTTTGCAGAAACGTACTCTACCTGGACCTTCTGACCAGCACCAAAGGTAGAACGACCAAAATCGGCGCCCTGCTCGCGAACGGTGTTAAAAATCTCATTGCCCGCAGCGGTAGACAGGTAGAAGTTTACAAAGCCAGGACCTGCAACCTCAACGCGCTCAATCTGAGCATCTGCAGCAATATGAGCCACAAGAGCTGCAGCAATATCACGAGGAGCCTTGTGTGCCAGCTTTGCAGAACGCATTGCAACCGTAGAAGACCAGTCACCATTTGATGAGTCCTGTGGGCGCTCAAGTCCCACGTCATCAATCTGGAATTCAGGCAACTCACCCGCAGCCTGGGCGTCTGCCAAGGCTTGACGTACAAGTTCCTCGATCTTCTCGCGCATGGTTCTCCTTTAAATTCAGTGCACGTGTGCAGCGTAAGTACGTGATTGATTGTGTAGTTGGTTTCGTAGCTTCTAGAGGACTACTCGGTTTCCTCGGAAGATTTTACCTGATGTTGAGCAGCAAGTTCGTGACGCAAATTGGCCAGACCGCGCTCAAGACCCACAGGATAAATCTGAGGGTTCAAGAAACGTGTATACGCTGCATCCAGGCGCATAAGCGCAGCGTGGCAGCGATCGCGAGCAACCTCAATAGACTCGCTCTCCCCTACGCGCTTGCCGCCTTCTACCAGCCTTACCATCAGCTCGCGAGAAGTTCCTTCAAGCTTGTGGGTGGAGTACGGGTCAATGATGTCGACAACAGTTGCCTTAGACTCTGGACTCTTGGTGACCAGGTAATCTGGGTCAAAAATCATGTCGCCTGCAGGGCAGCCGTTTGCATCGTAGAAGCGGCGAATATGCTGAATGCCAGGAACGGTACGCTTGTAGGCCATCTCGGACAGCTTGATAACAGGAGTCCAAGGCTCATCAGCAGACTGACGACGAGCGGTTAGCTTATAGACGCCGCCAAGCGAAGGCTGAGGATCGCAGGTAGCAAGCTTGGTACCAACACCAAAGGCATCAATAGGTGCACCCTGAGCAAAGAGCGACTGGATGGTGTACTCGTCAAGATCATTTGAAACAGAAATCTTAATGTAAGGAAGGTCAGCCTCGTCAAAAGCCTTACGAGCTTCCTTAGAAAGGCGCGCAAGGTCTCCGGAGTCAATACGAACAGCATTCAAGCGCTCGCCGCGCTCCTCCATCTCTTTTGCCACAATGATGGCGTTCTTGATGCCTTCGTGAACATCATAGGTATCAAGCAGAAGTGAGCAGTTAGTTGGGCTAGATTTTGCAAACGCCCTAAAGGCATCAAGCTCAGTATCAAACGACATTACCCAAGAGTGTGCGTGGGTACCAAAAACAGGAATGCCGTAGATTTTGCCAGCAAGGACATTTGAAGTGCTTGAAGCACCCGCAATATAAGAAGCGCGAGCAACTGCCAGACCACCGTCTGGACCCTGCGCACGACGCAGGCCAAAGTCAGAAACTGGATTGCCCTGAGCAGCCTTGATAACGCGAGCACACTTAGTTGCTGCCAAAGTCTGGAAGTTGACCAAGTTAAGCAGGGCGGTCTCAATGAGCTGACAATCAACAATAGAACCCTCAACGCGGACCATAGGCTCACGTGGGAAAACAAGCTCTCCCTCGGGGATTGCATCAATGGTTACATTGAGCTTGTGGTTGCGCAAAAACTCAAGGAATGCTGGCTTAAAGAGACGACCGCCACCAGGAGAGTTAATGCTTGCCAGGTAGTCAATATCGTCGTCTTCATAAATAAAGTTTTCAACTAAGTCAGCAATTTGACCAGTACCACAAGAAATTGCAAATCCACCATTAAAGGGGTTCTCGCGGAAGAATGCGGTAAAGCATGCCTCTGCATTAACAAGACCAGCTTCCCAATAACCTTGAGCCATCGTGAGCTCATACAAGTCTGTATTAAGGCTAACGTCTGAGGGTTTGGTACGATCAGTGAGTGACATAGTTGCTCTTTTCGATTGGTCAAAAACTGACGGTGAGACGATATATCTAGAGTAGCAGTCCTACAAAATAAATTGGCTTACAACAAAGATAACTGCGAGAATTACCACAGTTCCAATAACAATTTTTTGCCCCAGAGGCATCTTAATGTCTTCGTCGTCCTCATCGGGCTCCATAAGAGCGCGTCCCTTGGCGCGCTGCTCCTGAATGCGACGAATCTGCTCGGCTTCCTGCTGAGCTGCCTTGCGTGCGGCACGCTGTTGAGCTGCAACAAGTTGAGCATCTTCGGCGGCGGCTGCCTCTGTCTGGGCTTGTGCTTCTGCTTGGGCTGCACGGGTCTTCTCGGCACGAAGCGCCTCAAGCTCAGCGCGCTCTTTCTCTGCGCGAAGAGCCTCGAGCTCCCTGCGCTCTTTCTCTGCGCGGAGCGCTTCCAGCTCGGCGCGCTCCGCATCCGTGAGTGCAGCCGCCTGTGGCGCTGGGGTGGTTTGGAGCTCTTCGGGCTTCTCGACAGACATGGTTACTCCTCGGTTTGCGTATCGGGGATGCTGGTGGTAGTGCGGGTTGAAGCGTCGGTGGCGTTGCCGCGAGCCGAGCGGAGCTTGAGCGCGGGACCTTCAACGCCTGTTGCGTCAAAGGCTGGCACAAAACTCTCGGAGACGGTTCCGCCCTCCTGCCACCACAGGTTCTCAAAGCCCAGGTCATCCGCATGACAGAGCACCAACTCGTACTCCTCGTCAGAAAGCGTTTCAGAAAGCGGACCGCCAGCTGCACGCATGCGCTCATTCGGCGTGTACTGATTCATGATTGATACGTCTACATCATTATGACAAAGATTCCAGACGCGGTTGAGCACCTCGCAGGAATCGTCTGCGTGCGTGGGCATGACCAGGTGACGCACAATGATGCCTTGCAGCATGCGACCGTCATCGTCCAGCTTGCGACCTCCACGACTCATAACCGAGTCATACATAACCTCAAGCGCCGCCATAGACATCTCTGGATAATCTGCTGCGTACGAGAGCTCTTTTGCCAAGCGCAGGATCTGCGTACTTGACGTCCGTCAGCCAAATATCAATAACGCTCGAAACTTTCTGTACGACCTCTGGCAGCTCATATCCCGAGGTATTGCACACTATTGGGAGCGTCAAGTCCCGCTTCTTTTGCCAGCGTCACTGCTTCAATTATGTGTGGCGAGAAGTGCAAAGGAGTTACAAGGTTGATGTTGAGCGCACCCTGAGCTTGCAGTTCAAGCATCATTTGAGCAAGGCGCTCAGTTGTGACTGGCTTGCCAAAACCCTCTTGCGAGATCTGGTGATTCTGGCAGAACACGCATCTGAGCGGGCAACCTGTGAAGAAAATTGCACCCGATCCGGCCTCGCCCGAGATAGGAGGCTCCTCCCAGAAATGCAGCGCTGAACGAGCCACACGAATGGTGCTTGAAGCTCCACAAAGGCCCGCTTTACCAGCGTTTCTTTGAGCATGGCAGCGCCTTGGGCAGAGTTCACAGACGTCGTAGGCAGAAAACGTAAGGGTATGAGGTGATGGTGCACTACCCAAGGGTTTCTCGCCTCCCGTCGTATCTGCCCAGGCAGATGGTGGTATAAAAAACGCGCAGGGTCTCTGCGCGCGTCAAAGTCATGGTGGAGATAAAGGGATTCGAACCCTCGGCCTCTGCCTTGCGAAGGCAGCGCTCTCCCAACTGAGCTATATCCCCGTTGCGGTACTTATTGTGGCAATCAGGGGCAGGTATGTCAATGATTATGCGGGCAGAATGAGCGGCTGTAGGCTTGCGAGGAGGCGCGCAACGCTTCCACGGACCATTGCGGCTCTTCCGCGGACTGTCAGCGCTCTTCCGTGAGCCGTCGCGACTCTTCCGCGAGCCATCACAATTTAAACACAGACTGCCTAGGCACAAAAATATCCTTCCCCGCAGTCATCTATGAACCCACCTTCATAAGGTGGGCGCCGCGCTCGAGCGTTCCAGCTTCCTTAACAACGAAGGATGCCTGTACTGAACACGAGATTAGGCTCCCTGAAAAAACTTGTCGGTTCACCCAGTTTTGACCGCGGGAAAAGGACAATTCTTACTATAAAGAGATTATAAAGAGATTAAAGTCTTGACTTGTTTTTTAATGAGCAGCACAATTAAATAGTATGGATTTTAGCAGTTAAATACTGTTTTATTGAAGGGTAAGCGGCTTGAACCTCTGGGTAACCATGTTTTGTGTTTTCCTCTCAGCTGGTCTTGGTTCAGCTCTGATTACCCCTGCCGTTCGTCAACTAGCTTGGAAGCTTGGAGTTGTCGATAAACCCTCTGCACGTCGAGTCAATAAAAAACCTATTCCTCGCATGGGCGGCGTCGCCATTTTCTTTGGGTTAGCCGTTGCTATGCTGGTGCGTTATGGCGTTGAAGCAATTATTGGACATGCAGAAATCACCCTTTCTTCTCGCTATTATCTCAACGTCAACTTCTGGATTGTTGGCGCTGCATTTGCGGTAATTTTCTTGACCGGCTTGCTCGACGACATTTTTTCTCTCAAGCCTATTCAGAAACTCGCTGGTCAGATAATTGCAGCAAGCATCGCGGCTGCGGGCGGCCTGATTATCGGTAACGTTGTTGATCCGTTTTCCGCGTACGGCTTTGTGGATCTTGGATGGCTCGCCTACCCAGCAACCGTCATTTACCTGGTTGCTTACGCCAACATCATCAACCTTATCGACGGCCTTGACGGACTTTCTTCAGGTATTACGTGCATTGCCTCTACCACTATGTTTGTGCTTTCCATTTGGGCGGGTCGCTTCGATGCAGCGCTTTTAAGTGCAGCAATCGCAGGCACCACACTTGGATTTTTAGTTCACAACTCGTATCCCGCAACTATTTTCATGGGCGATTCTGGTTCGCTAACCTTGGGATTTGCTCTGGGAACAATTTCGCTTTTGTCTGTCACTCGTTGGGCAGGACTCACAACCATCATTGTTCCTCTCGTCGTTGCAGGTATTCCGATCATCGATACCTTCTCCGCGATTGTTCGCCGTACCCGCGCGCACGTCAGTTTTGCCACAGCTGATCGTGGACACATCCATCACCGCTTAATGGCTCACGGTTATAACCAGCGCCAAGCAGTTCTTTTGATGTACGGTTGGACTGCCCTTCTGTGCGTTGGTTCGCTCATTATGACGCAGGTCAATACGCTGCCTCGTATTGCAATTTTTGTCATGCTGCTTACCATGTCTGCTTTCTTTGCAAAGTACCTGCACCTCTTTGAGCCTGTTCTGCTTCACCATACTGATCCAAAGACTGGTGAAGACGAACTCATTACCCCTAAAGATCCAGGCTTCGATGAAGAGATTAAGCAACTCCACGAGGAAGAGCACGAGCACATCGAAGAGCTCATTCACAGAGACCACAAGAGCGAATAAGCTGGGAAAACAGCTGCTCACAAATTGTCTTTCCGTGTGCTCGCGGTTCCGTTTGCGTGAGCTGCGGCTGCGGCTGCGGCTGCACGGGTTTCTCGCCAGGTGCGCCAACAACCAGCTCACGCGCCTAAAAAGTGCAAAGAATCTGTACTTTAGATACAGATTCTTTGACAAAATCAGGCAAATCCACAGTTTCTTTTGCATTTTTAGGCAAAATTTACAGATTCTTTGATGAAATCAGGCGCGTCAAAGATAGGCGTTTCGGCCCTGAATTTTTGAGCCTGAAAGCTGCATCATGTCTGAGTGCATTTACTCAGACATGGCGAGAAAAACCGGCAAAGAGCTCAGACATGGTGCGCTTTGCCGGCAAATCATTCAGACTTGGCGAGAAAATCAGGCTCGCCGGGACCTCAACGGAGCACCATGGTCCCACCAGGTTTCTCGCCAAAAGAAAACCCCGCACATCCGGGATGTACGGGGTGTAGCTATCTAGCTGCGAAGAAATCGCTTGGCTGAAGCCTCAAACTGAAGTTACTCAGCGAGAGCCTTCTTAGCAATCTCTGCAAGATCTGCGAAGCCCTGCTCGTCAGAGTAAGCAATCTCTGCGAGAACCTTGCGGTCAAGCTCAACGCCAGCGAGCTTGAGGCCGTGCATGAACTTGCTGTAAGAAAGGTCGTTGATGCGTGCTGCAGCGTTGATACGCTGAATCCACAGTGCGCGGAAATCACGCTTCTTGTTACGACGGTCACGGTAAGCATACTGACCAGAATGCTGTGCCTGCTCCTTCATACCACGGAAGGTACGAGAGGAAGTTCCATAATAACCCTTTGTGCGCTCGACGAGCGTCTGACGCTTCTTGCGACCAGCAACTGCGCGCTTAACTCTTGCCATATCTAATCACTCCTTGTTATTTGATCTGGTGGGTGGCGCGCTTAGTTCTTAGCGCCCATACGCTGAGAAACTACTGCTGCATCGCCAGCGGAAAGAACAGCTTCTTTACGGAAGCCACGGATACGCTTCTGGGACTTCTTGGTAAGAATGTGGCTCTTAAAAGCCTTAGCACGCATAATCTTGCCAGTACCGGTGCGGCGGAAACGCTTAGCCGAACCCTTGTGCGTCTTCATCTTAGGCATACTACTTCTCCTCCTGTGTGGTGCCATCCTCAGCACCCTCGGGCTTCTCGTCAAACGCTCCCTTGATTGGAGCAACGAGCATGTGCATGTTACGGCCTTCAATGAGCGGTTTCTGCTCAATTGTGGCAAAAGGCTTCAAATCTTCAGCAAGGCGATCAAGTACAATACGGCCCTGCTCTGGGTGAGCCATCTCGCGTCCACGGAACATGATGGTAATCTTGACGCGTGCTCCCTTCTTGAGGAAGCGCAGTACGTGACCCTTCTTGGTCTCGTAATCGCCCACATCAATCTTTGGGCGGAACTTCATCTCTTTGACTTCGATCTTGACCTGGTTCTTGCGAGCTGCCTTGGCCTTGCGAGCCTGCTCATACTTGAACTTACTGTAATCAAGAATCTTGCATACAGGAGGCTCGGCATTTGGAGCAATCTCTACGAGATCAAGACCGTGCTCACGAGCTCTCTTCATTGCATCATTGACGCCAAAAAGACCAAGCTGACTACCATCAGCGTCAATAAGACGGCACGTGCGAGCAGTGATTTCCTCATTAATGCGAGGACCATCGTTCTTGGCTATCTTGTACACCTTCCCTCTTGGACAATTGCTTGTCCGCCAATAAAAAACCCAGTGCACAAGCAACTGGGAGACAATACGCACAGGTGACGTGCGAAGGTTAAATTGTCTGACCAGACAGCTGCTTTTGCGCTGTGTAGGTGGGGACTCACGTTCAATCCCGCTTCAAAAGTACCTTGTAAGGTTACCTCTAACGAGAAAACATTACAAGTACCAAGTTAGATATGACGAGAAATTCACATCTAGCTTAAACTTTTAGCTGGTGCCCGAGGTGGGACTTGAACCCACACGAGTTTCCTCAAAGGTTTTTGAGACCTCCGCGTCTGCCATTCCGCCACTCGGGCTAAAAAGTTTGCATAGGTACTATACCGCACCTATGCAAATCTGTCTTGCTAAATCATCAAAGTTGTAGCTGATTTAATCCTGCAAGAAAGGGTTAGTTGCTATCTCTGCCTCAAGAGACGTTTGATTTCCATGTCCTGACAAAATAATGGAGGTTGGATCAAGCTCTGTCTTGATGCGGTTCAAAGAAGCCTTAAGTGTTTCAAAGTTGCCGCCTGGAAGGTCTGTTCTTCCTGCAGAACCCTGGAAAAGCGTATCGCCTACAAAAACGGCGCCAGTAGCAGTTCCCTCTCCCACCAAAACAATACCGCCAGGAGTGTGACCAGGAGTTTCCATAATCTTGAACTGTGCAGTTCCAACAGAGAGAACATCTCCCTCGTGGAGAAAACCGTCTGGCTCTGGAGCATCATCATAGATCTCGTTTGAGTTATGAGCCCTCTTTGCAAGCTCATTATCTGCCTCGTTGATTAGGTACTGAGCGCCAGGCACAGCAAGCTTCAAAGCCTTAACGCCGCCAACGTGATCAGCATGGCCGTGAGTAGCAACAATGTACTTAAGCTCAAGGTTCAAGAGCTGTGCAGCAATCTCTGCACCCGATGCACCGGCATCAATAATCATGCACTCATTACCAGAAACGTAAATGTAGCAGTTGGTCTCAAGAGGACCTACTTTAAAGACACCAATCTGGTCTTTTGCGTGATGGCAACCACCATGACCGTGATGGCCGCAGCAACCGCCATGACCGTGCTCGCCGTGACCATGCTCGCCATGATGACCGCAGCAGCCACCGTGTCCGTGCTCTTCCTCGTGATTATGGCCGCAAGAGCAGCCCTCATTTTGATTAGCCATAAAGTCTCCTTCTCATCTGATTAGCGCCTTCACCTGGCATAATACGACGAGCGTCGTAGACAGAAGGCACGCGAGTTACAAATGCAAATAAGGTATCAAGCAAGCTGGTATCAGAGATAGAAACCAAGAAGCGCATACGTACTACGCCCTGCTCGCCCACTTGTGTAGCTGCAGAAAGAATGTTTGCACCAGCGTCAGACAGCGCAACCGTGACGTCTTTAAGAAGGCCCATACGGTCCGTTGCCTCAACGACAATCTCTACCCTAAACTCAGTAGCGCCGCTGGCATCCCAAGAAACAGGAATGATACGCTTTGGATCGTTGAGCAGGTCTTTAACGTTAGGGCAATTGGCGCGGTGAACAGAAACGCCACGACCGCGTGTAATGAAGCCCACAATATCGTCACCTGCAACAGGATTGCAGCAATGTGCCAGATGAACAAGCAAATCTGGATCGCCGTTTACCACAACGCCGCAGTTAGACTTCTTGGGACGACTACCCTTGGCGGTACGAGAAATAACGTAGGAGCGAACCAAAGGCTGATCGTTTGCAATTGCCTTGTTCTTCTCCTGAAGGCGCGCCGCATTACGCTCTTGCTCAGTAACAACCTCGGGATTTTTCTCCTCTAAGATTTCACTCACGCGATTGACAACCTGCTTAGCAGACTGATTACCTGCACCAATTCCCGCAAACAGGTCATCTACGCTGCGATAATCAAACTGCTCGGTGAGCTGATCAAGCGCCTTAACGGTACGCGTAGCGCTGATGCCATAGCCACGCTTGCGCAGCTCTTTTGCAAGCTCAGAACGACCGCGCTCGGCATCGTCAGACTTGTTCTCTTGCGAGAAATACTTGCGAATCTTTGCACGTGCGGACGGCGTCTTTACCAGCGTCATCCAGTCGCGAGAAGGACGAGCGTTCTTGTTAGTCAAAATCTCAATGCGGTCACCCATCTGAAGCGTATGCGTCAGTGGAACTACGGAGCCATTAACGCGCGCACCAACACAGTGATTGCCCACCTCAGTGTGAACAGCGTAAGCAAAGTCCAGAGGTGTTGAATTGACGCGCAAGCTCATGACCTCGCCCTTTGGCGTGAAGACAAAAATCTCATGCTCAAAGAGGTCTACGCGCAAGTTGTCCAAGAACTCGTGGGGATCGTCAATATCGTCTTCAACGGCCCAGTCAAGACTGCGGCGAATCCAGTTGATGGTTGAGTCAATAAGCTTGTCTTCAGAGGACATCTTGCCCTTTGAATTGCCCTGCTCCTTATACAGCCAGTGAGCAGCAATACCGTACTCAGATGCCTCGTGCATCTCGGCGGTTCTAATCTGAATCTCAATAGGGCGTCCATCAGGGCCAATAACTGTTGTGTGCAAAGACTGATAGAGATTGGCCTTTGGCGTTGCAATGTAGTCCTTAAAACGACCAGGCATTGGATGCCACAGTGCATGGATAGCACCAAGTGCCGAGTAGCAATCGCCTACGTTCTTAGTAATAACACGCAGAGCGATAAGATCGTAGATGTTGGAGAACTCTCTGCCCTTGCGGACCATCTTTTGATAGATGGACCACAGGTGCTTAGGACGTCCCGTAATCTGGAAGTCAGTAAGACCGGCAGCATTAAGCTCATCAGTCAGAGTCTTTTTAGCGTTGTTGAGGTCATTCTCTCTTTGTGCACGAGAGTCAGAGACCATGCGCGCAACACGCTGATACTCCTCTGGCTCTAAGCCAGAAGAAGGACAAATCCTCAAGCTCCCACTTAACCGAAGAGATACCCAGAGCGGTCAGCAAGTGGCGCATACACGTCCATGGTTTCTCGCGCCTTAAACAGACGACGATCCGGTGGAAGTGCCGCCAGCGTGCGCATGTTGTGAAGACGGTCGGCAAGCTTGATGATAACAACGCGGATGTCCTTTGACATGGCAAGGAACATTTTGCGCAGGTTAAGCGCTTGTTTCTCGTCCATTGAACTGACTTCGATGGACGTAAGCTTTGTGACACCGTCAACAAGCTCAGCGACTGACTTACCAAAGCGAGAAGAGATTTCATCAAGTGAAGCAGACGTATCTTCTACGGTATCGTGCATAAGGGCAGCACAGATGGTGTCTTCATCCATATGAAGATCGTGCGCAAGAATAAGGGCCACTTCAACTGGGTGGTTGATATAAGGCTCGCCAGAACGACGACGTTGATCTTTGTGATAGTCAGCAGCAAAGGCATATGCAGCAGCAATCTTTGCCTGAGCTTCCTCAGGCAAATATGTGCGCACGGCCCCCTCAAGCAGACGGTAATTATCCGCGCCTGGCGTCTTGGCCTCTTTTTTGGTCCTCTCGTCACTCATCAGAGGACTCCCTTCCCCCATCAAACGTTGAACCAATTTCTGGAACGATGGGTTTTGTTATAGCATCTGCCAGCTCATCTGGTGAAGCAGAAAGTACCCACTGAGCAAATGATTCAAACTCAGCGTGCGCTTTAAGCCCCTCAGCGTAGCGTGCAGACTCCAGCAAGTCCATGTGCGAAGCTTGACTATTGACGGAGATTGTTCGCGTTTGATCAAATCCTTCAATGCTAATAAACCCTAGCTCAGCAAAAACGTCAAGTGCAACACGAACGGTTTGCTCGTCAGCCTTAGATCGCGGGTCAATTTCTAGCGCCATCTGCGCAATATCTTCATCAGTGAGTGCTGAATCAGCTGTCTGAGCACCAAGCTTTGGCTGCAGTGCCGTAAGCGCGCGGTAGACAGCTACCAGGGCTTCTCGCTGTGGTGCATGAGAAGAAAGGATGCGCTCGTTAACACGCATATCATGCGCATCAAATAGCATCTGAATTACAGAAGGCTTACCGTCTCTACCTGCGCGTCCGCTCATCTGATTGAAGGCAACGCGACCAAACGGCAGGTGATACAGAATAACCTGGCGAATATCAGAGATATTGACGCCTTCGCCAAATGCACTGGTAGCAATGATGCAACAAACGTCTCCACGCCTAAAAGCGCGCTCAACGTTCTTACGTATCTGAGGTGTTAGACCCGCATGATAGAACGCAATCTTATGACCAAGTTCTGGAATACGATGGCGTAGCATACGCGTCAGTGCCTGCGCTTGCTCCCTTGAATTGACGTAGACAACCGTTTTTGTACCATCGGACACAAGAGAAAGCAGCGCACATTCCCTATCCTTAGCACCACGAAGGTCCTTGAGTTCAAGGTTAGTACGAGCCGTTTTGTCTTTGTATACATGCTCTGCTTCAATAGAGAGAAGCTGGCAAATATTCTGAGCTGCCTGCGTGGTAGCCGTAGCTGTTGTGGCAAGTACCTGCGGACTCCCAAGCATCTTTAGTACCTGTGGCATTTGTGCATATGCAAGTCTGCCTTCAGAAGCATTCATGCCCACGTGATGTGCCTCATCAAACACCACAAACGAGATGTTTTGCGCCGCGAGCAAACTGATCAGCGTGGAGCGAGAAGAACTCTGGAGTAGTCAGCACAATATCAAGCTCATTGTTTCTCATGCGAGCAAACAGGTCTTCTCGGCTGGAAAGGTCTGTTTCTCCGTTGAGTACCTCGACAGAAATTCCTAGAGGCTCAAAGGTGTTTTTTATGCTTTGAACCTGGTCGTTGATGAGGGCGCGCAGCGGGTAGACAAACACGCTCATTTTATGTTGCAGCAGCGCAACACGAGCAGCATGAACCTGGAAAATAAGCGATTTACCTCTACCTGTTGCCATGACAGAGAGACAAGACGTTCCTTGAGAGAGAGCCTCTAGTGTTTTCTTTTGCAGAGGCAAGAGTTCTCTTGAACCAATCATGGACGTGACCAGGGTCTGGGTAAGCTCCTCAGAAGAAAGACTCTCCAGCTCACGGCGCTTTTGCTGCGCCTGCTCTTGGGAGGCCTCATCAGCCTCTGTAGTCTCCTTGGTAACCACAAGGGGCAAGTCAGCAGCGCTGCCGAGAAGATCTGCTTCAATGGGGCCGTCATCTTCATCGGTAAAGTCTCTGTAGAGAATATCTCTGACCATGAGTTTTGGTTTGGTTCTACCCTGCCAGGTCTCGTTAACTGCCTCAAAAATCAAATCAACAGCACCGTCATACTCAGCTGCTGCCTCAACATGAGGCGTCCTGAACATAATGGATGAAATTGAGGAGATGCCATTTGAAGCCATAAAACAAAGATGAGCTCCGCCTGCGCCAACACGTGAGCGATTCTTCATCACTACACCCTTGACGCCAAAGAGCGGCTTTTTATTACCCTGACCAAAAGGTTGCAGTGCCTCAAGGGCGTCAATGGAGTTGATAGTAATTTCATCAAGGTTTACCAGGGCAGTAACTTCTCCTGAAGCCTCAAACTCTTCTTCTGGAAGCTCTGCCATAACCTTTGATAAACGCTTTCTAAATGCGTCAATCTTTGATGTTTCTACCGTTACGCCAACAGCTCCTTGATGACCACCAAAACGGACGGTAAGGTCTGCACACTGTTCAACGGCGTGGAATAAATCAACGGAGCCAACAGAGCGGCCAGAACCGCGAGCAACTCCATCTTGGATGGTAAACAGAATGCAAGGCACGTGATAGCGATTAACAATTCTTGAAGCAACAATGCCCTTTACGCCCTCATGCCAGCCCTCTTTGGCAAGCACAATTGCGCGGCCGCCGTCGTAGATTTCTTTTGCCTGCTCAAGTGCTTCATCGGTAAGCTTTGCCTCAATAGCACGACGCTCAGCATTAATCTCTTCTAGTTTTCCAGCAAGAATGGTTGCCTCTTCAGCGTCTTCTGTAAGAAGAAGGTCAAGCGCAATATCAGTAGTACCCATGCGTCCTGCCGCATTAAGGCGAGGAATAATAGAAAACGGCAGATTATCTGCAGAAATCTGGGCAATATCTTGACCAGCAACAGCAGCTAGAGCCACAAGACCTGGACGAAGACCTTTCTGCAGGCGTTTCACACCTTCAGAAACCAGCGCACGATTCTCTTTGTTGAGCATCATCATGTCAGACAGTGTGCCCAACATAGCAACATCAATGTAATCAAGCCAAAGCTGAGGCTGATCTTGAAGCTGTCCTAAAACCTGCACCAGCTTAAGGGCAACGCCTGCACCAGCAAGTTCTCTAGAAGGACAATCCTCAACAAGCTTTGGGTCGGTGACTGGAACACCCTGGGGCACCAGATCTGCGGGCTCATGATGATCAGTAACAACAACATCAATCCCCTGCTGCAAAAGCCAAGCAACCTCTTGAGCAGCAGCAATGCCATTATCTACCGTAATAATTAAATCTGGCTTTCTATCTTGCAAAACTCTTGCAAGAGCCTCTTTAGAAAGTCCGTATCCCTCACCAAAACGATGCGGAATATACGGCAAAACATCTGCTCCCAATCGACGTAAAGCCAGGGTAAGCAGACATGTTGAGCTCATTCCATCAACATCAAAATCACCAAAAACGGCAATCTTTTTATGCTCAACAATTGCCTTATGAACATGGGCGGCAACCTCAGCCATTCCAGGAATACACTGTGGATCAAGCCAATCCCTTTGCAAGGATGGCGAGAGAAACTCTCGAGCTGCGGCTACATCAGTAAATCCACGTGCTACTAATACACGAGCAACAAGTGAAGTAACGTGCAATTCTTTTTTAAACAGCGACTCTAGATATACGTCTTGTGTAAGAACACTCCAACGAGTGCTTTTCTCGATGCCGGGCATCATGTCCTCTTTTCTGTGGCGGCAGAGCCAGCCAGGGGCACCTTGGGCACCCGCGAATGTTTATCTCTTTCATTCTACCCGTGTCACCGGACAAAAAATGACTAGCCCACAAATTAGTGAGCTAGTCATAAAAAATTTAAATCAAAGTTGCTTGCGCAGGGCTATCAAGTAGACGGGTTTCTCGCCAGGCGAACTTAGAAATCAACCACGCCGTCAGAGTTTTCCCACTCCTCAACAAAATCGCTGTAGGTACCTGCAAGAATTGCCTCTCGCGCCTGACGCATCAGCTCAAGCAAGAAGTAAATATTGTGCATAGAAAGCAGCTGTCCGCCCAGCATCTCGTGCTGTTTGACCAGGTGATTGATGTATGCGCGAGAATATCCGCCCGTACAGACAGGACAGGTGCACTTGGCATCAATAGGGCCTGCATCTGCAAAGTACTTTGCGTTCTTAAGGTTCATGCGGCCCTCATGGGAAAACGCGGTGCCCATACGAGCGGTGCGCGTTGGAAGCACGCAGTCAAACATATCAATGCCGCAGGCAACGCCGCGAATAAGCGTAGACGGATTGCCAACGCCCATCAGGTAGCGAGGCTTATTGCGTGGCATGTAATCGGCGCAAAGTGGAGCCAGCGTCTCAAACATGACCTCGTGAGGCTCTCCAACGGAATAGCCACCAATGCCATAACCAGGGAAATCACCAATGGACTCAAGGTGCTCAATTGAGCGCTTACGCAAATCAAGATGCATGCCACCTTGGACAATGCCAAAGAGTGCCTGATCAGGGCGGGTATGAGCATTGAAGCATCTCTCGGCCCATGCACTTGAAAGCTCAACACCACGCTCAACTTTTCTGCGCTCGGCAGGATAGCCTACGCACTGATCAAGCTGCATAACAATGTCTGCACCAAGGTTCTGGGCAATCTGCATGTTAGTTTCTGGCGTCCAATATGACCAGGCACCGTCGTAATCAACCGCACGGAATTTAACACCCTCATCAGAGAGCTTCATAAACTCCTCGTGGCTAAAGACCTGAAATCCGCCGGAATCCGTCAGAATTGGTCCATGCCACTGCATAAAATCATGCAGGCCACCCATCTGCGCCACCAGCTCATCTCCTGGGCGCTGAGACAAATGGTACGTATTTGCCAGAATAATCTTGGCACCAAGGTCACGGACGGTATCGGTCATCAAACCTTTAACGGTTGCCTTGGTACCAACCGGCATAAAAATAGGCGTTGGAATATCACCATGAGGCGTATGGAAGATGCCGGCGCGCGCATGCGTCTTGGGATCTTCAGCGAGAAGTTCGTAGGTAAACCAAGAATCTTCTTTTTTCTCTGCCCAATTTTCTGTGTGTACGCAGGAAATGTTGGTGGTAAAACCCTGTGCTTTTTTGGAGCCGTCTGGCATGTAACCTCGATTACAACGTGCGGAGAGCATCAACCAAAGCTGTCTTGCCCTCTGTTTTCTGGTCCTTCATTTTTATCACACGTGCAGGACATCCCGCTACCACGGCGTTTGCTGGAACGTCCTCAACTACCACAGCACCTGCTGCAACAACAGCGCCCTCTCCAACACGAATACCCTCGATAACCACGGCATTTGCGCCAATAAGAACGTTGTCTTCAACAATAACTGGCGTAGCAGATGCAGGCTCAACAACACCAGCAAGAACAGTACCGGCGCCAATGTGGCAGTTCTTACCAACAGTTGCACGTCCACCCAGAACAGCGCCCATGTCAATCATGGTGCCCTCACCAATAACAGCACCAATATTAATAACAGCACCCATCATAATGACGGCATTGTTACCAATCTCAACGCGCTCACGAATCAGTGCACCTGGCTCAATACGTGCGTTTACGTCCTTCATGTTAAGCAGAGGAACACCGGAGTTTCGACGATCATTCTCGATATCAAAATACTCAAATGCGTCTGCATTCTGCTCAACAACACTCTTGAGCTCGGACCAATCGCCAAAGACTACCTTTGAGGTGCCCTCACCATACACGCGAGAAGAACCATAAGACACAGAAGCACCCTCGCGCTCTCTGACGTAAAGCTTAATGGGGGTCTTCTTCTCTGAAGTGGCAATGTAGTTAATAATTTCCTGGGCGTCCATGCGCGTCCTTTCCTAATCAAACAGATGCTGACCTATACAGGTCAGCACATGCGGTTATCCAAAAATCAACTCTTCAAAGGTATAAAAACCGGGAGCTTTTTGTAAGCAATTTCTCAGCACACGCGACGGCACCGTTCACAAAAATCTGACGAGACGTTGCGCGATGAGTCAGGCAAACTTCCTCATCCTGTCCAAAGAAATGAACCTCATGAGTACCGGCCACCGTGCCGCCTCTCAGGGCAAACACGCCAATCTCGTCTTTGGAGCGAGCTCCACAGAAACCCTCGCGACCAGAAACAACGGGGCGAGTTCCCTCAGGATCAATAGCGGCGAGCAGCAGCTTTGCTGTGCCGGACGGAGCGTCAACCTTCTGGTTATGATGCGTCTCCACAATCTCGGTGTCCCAACCATCAAGCGCCTCAGCAGCCATAGCAACCGCGCGCCTCAACACGGCAACGCCCACCGAATAGTTTGCCGCATGGATCACCGGCACGCTCTCCCCCAGCTGCTTCAGCTCTGAAAGCTGCTCTGGCGAGAAACCCGTGGTGCCAGAAACAAGTGCGCACCCGCGCTCACGTACAAAACCGACAACAGCATCAAAGGCAGCAACGCCAGAGAAATCCACAGCCACATCAGGCGTCTGCTCAACGGTATTCAGCTGATTGATATTCTCGTGACCAAACGCACCAAGTACCTCAAAGCCGTGAGCAATCAGGGTTTGCTCAATGAGCTTTCCCATCTTGCCGGTACCAATTACTACTGCACTAGGCATCAAGAAGACCAGCCTTTCTCATAGCGCTTTCAAGCACCTCTGCGTGCTCATCAGTCATCTTCCACAGAGGCAGACGATAATTTTCTTCCATAAATCCCATACGAGCCAGAGCGGCCTTTACAGGAATTGGGTTAACCTCGCAGAAGAGAGCGTGTACCAGGTCAAGATACTGAAGCTGAAGCTCGCGAGCAAGAGAGACCTCTCCGCGGTGCCATGCAACTACCAGGTCATGAACCATCTTTGGATCAAGGTTAGACCAAACAGAAATGACACCAGAAGCACCAAGAGAAAGCAGAGGCACAATCATGTCGTCATTTCCAGACCACATAGTAAAGTCATCGCTCAAATAACGAGCAACCTTTGTTGCGTATGCAATGTCTCCAGAAGCCTCTTTAATGCCCCATGCATTTGGATGTGCCGCAAGCCTCTGGACATTGCGCTCAGAAATTGAGCAGCCCGTTCTACCAGGAATGTTATACAAAATACAAGGAACATCAACGCGGTCGAGTACATACGAGAAGTGCTGGTAGATGCCCTCTTCGTTACTCTTGTTGTAGTAAGGAGTAATCAGCAGCAGACCATCAACACCCGCCTTCTCTAGGGCCTCTGCTTTGCGCAAAGACTCAGCAGAAGAGTTGGAGCCAGCACCGCCAATAACAGGAACTCTACCCTGAGCCCTGGCAAGGATTGCCTTAACTACCTCGATGTCCTCCTCATCTGTCATGGTTGAGGACTCGCCGGTAGTACCAAGAGCGAGAATACCGTCAATTCCCTGCTCAATCTGGAAGTCTACAAAGTGCTCAAGTGCCTCGAAGTCAACATTTCCCTGAGCATCAAATGGGGTTACTAAAGCGGTGATTGCACCAGTCAAATTCTTCATGTCCATAGTTTTTCTCGCCCTCTAACGTGTGGTGTTTATAGTTGTTTGTTGCGCAAGATCAGAAAAATCGGAGCCATCAAATGCAAGCGTTGCAAAGTAATCAGCCTCGGTCTCGGCGCGGCGAATAAGCTGCACGGATCCATCTTCTAGAAGCAGCAGCTCAGCGGAGCGCAGACGGCCGTTGTAGTTATAGCCCATCGAGAAACCATGAGCGCCTGTATCGTGAATGAACAAGAGGTCACCCACAGTCAACCTCTGGGAGCTGGCGGTTCTTTGCAAACTGATCGTTATTCTCGCAAAGTCCGCCCACAACGTTGTACGTATGAGTTGCAGGGGCATCCTCTTTGCCCATAACAGTGATGTGATGATAGGCATCGTAGATTGCAGGACGCATAAGGTTTGCCGCACACGCGTCTACGCCTAGGTAGTGGCGGTACGTCTCTTTTTGGTGCAAAACGCGGGTAACAAGCGCACCAGCGGGGCCCAAAAGCCAGCGTCCAAGCTCGGTGTAAATGGCAACGTCTCCCATACCTTCGGGAACTAGAACCTCTTCAAAGGCGCGCTTTACACCCTGACCAATGGCCAAGACGTCAGGCTCAACCTGGTCTGGCTCATACGCCACACCAATGCCACCAGAAAGATCGATAAATCCAATATGAATATCAAGTTCTCTGTGCAGCTTAACGGCCAGCTTAAAGAGGACGCGCGCAAGGTTTGGATAGTAATCTTCCTCTTGAGCGTTACTAGCCAAGAATGCATGAAGGCCAAATTCAGTAACACCTTTGGTCTTAAGATACGCAAACGTCTGGAAAAGCTGCTCTTCTGTCATGCCAAACTTAGCATCATCGGGATTTCCAATAATGCCATTTTGCGATTCAAACACGCCACCAGGATTAAGGCGTGCGCACATGACCTGCGGCATGTTGCTTCCCACCGCTTCTTCAAGCGTTGTAAGCATATCGCCACCAGCGTCTAAGTTAATAATGGCTCCCAGCTCATGAGCGCGAGCAAAGTCAAGCACCGTAGTGTCATTTGACGAGAGCATAATGTTTTGACCGGCAACTCCACAGGCTTTTGCAAGCGTGAGCTCGGTAGCATTTGCACAGTCACAGCCACAGCCAAGCTCTGCCAGCAGTCTCACAATGTAAGGATTTGGCGTAGCTTTAACCGCAAAGTACTCTTTAAAGCCAGCGTTCCAGCTAAAAGCCTCTTGCAACAGCTTTGCACGTCGAACAATCTCTGCCTTGTTATACAGGTGAAATGGCGTTGGATACGTCTTAGTGATTGCCTCTAGGGCATCTACAGAAACAAACGGTTTCTTACTCAAAGCTCCCCCTCAAATTGGGGGCGCAATACACCGTCAAAGTAGCACCCCCGAAATCTCGGACAGTCTTGCATGTATTTCATACAAGCCCACCTGACAACCACGCCTGATTGCCAAGTTCGGCGAACCTCGCCTCCTTCTGGGGTCACTGCCTGCCGACTAACCCAGAACCCATCGTGCTCGCTCCTCTATTGACAGTAAAACCCTACCACAGAAAGCTCTGTATTTGGGCTAGTTTTGTTCTTCTCGCAAAGTATTAACAAAAGTCTTAAGGCGAGAAAGGCCTTCTGTCAGATTCTTGTCTGAGGCAGCGTAACTAATACGCACGTACCCCTCGGCGCCGAAGAAAACACCAGGTACCAGTGCTACACCAAACTCCTTGATTGCTCGCTCACAGAACGCCTCAGAATCAAGGGCAAATTCCTTGATTGAGGGAAATGCATAGAAGGCACCTTCTGGTTCTTCAACAGGAAGATTCATGTCTTCAAGTGCAGAAAGCACAATCTGCCTGCGCTTTTGATAGTTTGTGCGCATAGGCGTGACATCGTAAGAAAGCGCATAGAGAGCAGCTGGCTGCAAAAATGAAGGAACAGAAGACACTAGCTGGGCGTGAACCTTTCCAATATCTGTCGCAAGCTCATCAGAGGTAGCAACCCAACCAAGTCTCCAGCCCGTCATTGCCCATGGTTTGGAGAAACTATTTGTCACAATGCAGCGATCAGACAAATCTGGATAGAGCTCAACAAAACGTGGAACGTCCTCAACATAGGCAAGCTCTCTATAAACGTCATCACACAAAACATAAAAGCCGTGCTTGCGGGCAAGTTCTGCCACCGCATCAAGCGACTCTTTTGTATAAACACATCCCGTAGGATTGTTGGGAGAAGTCAAAACAATAAGCTTTGTCTTGTCTGAAATCTTTGATTTAAGCTGCTCAACATCAATCTGGAAATGATTGGCGCTGGTATCAAGCGGCACAACTACACCACGATTAAGCTGGCAGAGTGTTCTGTATACCAGATACGCTGGTTCAGGAATGATAACTTCATCTCCTGGATTCATCAGGGTCAGCATAGTTGCAGAAATGGCTTCCGCAGCTCCCACGGTAACTACAATACCGTCTGGACCGACCTTCATACCACGTGCAGACTCCCAGGCAGCAATGGCCTCCCTAAGTTCAAGAGTACCAACATTGGGTGGATAATGCGTGTTTCCAGCTGCAAGCTCTCTGTCTACTAAGTTGCAAATAGGGGTTGGAGTATCTTCTCCCGGCTCTCCAATAGTTAAAGAAATACATCCTGGTGTTGCAGCAGCAAGTGCCGAGAAACGCCTGATACCAGAGGGTTTGAAAAGCTCTAGTGTTGTATTTCTTGATAGCGACATACAAACTCCTCAACATACTTTCAATCCATAATAGTTATCATTTAAATCATACGACACTTGACTGATACGAGGTTCGCATGAAAAGAGTTTTGTCTCTTGGCTTTAAGCTTATTACTGGCCTTCTAAAAAGGGTTCTTGCACCACTTTTCAAATTTGTAGGCGGGCTTTTTGTTCTAGCTTTACTGATTCTTGGTGGATACGTTCTCTACCTGCAGTTTACTTACTATCGCATTCCTGACAATACTCCCGTATCCAATCAAGGTGCTTCTCCTGAGGCTACAACAGTACAGGTAGGCCAAACCTACACAGCTTCGACCTACAACATTGGCTTTGGTGCTTACACCCCTGATTACACCTTCTTTATGGATGAAGGCATCATGCAGGATGGCACACGCACCGTGGGAACTCACGGCCGTGCTGTCAGCAGAAACTCCGTGCTTTACACCACAAACGGTGCCCTGAACACCGTTTCTTCTCTGAATGGTGGTACAGCCCCTGACTTTATTCTTTTCCAAGAGATTGATACTTCATCTGACAGGAGTTGGCATGTGAATCAAGTTTCTGAAGCAGAGAGCCGCTTTGGATCCTACGCATCATATTTTGCGCAGAACTTCCACACCGCGTTTCTCGCCTATCCACTCACAGAGTTCCACGGAACCTCCAACTCGGGTATTCTGACGCTTTCAAACGTACTTGCTTCAAGCGCAACTCGTCGTACCTACCCCATTGATGAGTCTTTCCCCACAAAATTCTTTGACTTAGATCGCTGCTTTATGATTACGCGCTATCCCACAAGCGATGGTCATGAGCTGGTACTTATTAACAGTCACATGTCTGCCTACGACAAAGGTGGCACCAGTCGCGCGCAGCAGCTTGCACTTCTGACCAAAATAATGTCTGAGGAGCGCGCTAAGGGTAATTACGTTATTGCGGGTGGCGACTGGAACCATGCCATTTTGGGTTCGCTTACACCTCTATCCATCTGTTCAGCAGGTACCAGACTGGGTAGCAGAACTCAAAGATTCTGATTTGCCAGAAGGCTTTAGCGTTGTAGCTCCAGACAACCTTACCAACGTTCCTACCTGCCGCGGAGATGACATCCCATACGAGAAGGACAAGACATACACCACCACAGTTGATGGCTGGATTGTCTCGGATAACGTTGTTGCAACCGCCAGAAACATTGACACGCAATTTGCCTACTCTGATCACAACCCGGTTCTGCTGTCTTTCACCCTAAAGAGTAAAGAATAATTTCTGTTTTGTTGTAACCACAACAAAAGCCATATGGAAGTCCTGTCACACTTTGGGTATAAAGTAAGCCATAGTAGACTTTCTAAACCTATCCGAGAGGAGCCCGTATGGCACAGGTTCTTGATTTAAGCAAATCCGTTTATGAGATTTGCACTAAGTATCCCGTTATTAAAGGCCTTATGGCAGAAAATGGCTTTGCCGAGATTACCGAGCCAGGCCGTCTGCAGACCATGGGACGCTTTATGACCATCCCTAAAGGTTGCGACCACAAAGGCGTAGACCTTGAGGAGCTCAAAGCAATCTTCCGCGCTCACGGCTTTACCATTCTTGGTGATGAGGAGCCTGCAGCAGCAGAAACCCCAGCTGACGAGAAACCCGCAGAGGCAGAGAACGCACCTATCGCGCAGACTCCTGAGGAGCGCAAAGCTCTTATCGCCCAGTATCTTGAGCGCCTCAACGACGGCGAGGACATCGAGGCTGTTCGCGAGGACTTTACCCGTAACTTCAAGGACGTCTCTGGCTCAGAGATTTCTAACGCTGAGCAGGAGCTCATTGCTGGCGGCGTTCCTATGGAGAAGGTCCTGAAGCTCTGTGACGTTCATGCTGCACTCTTTGAAGGCAAGGTTTCTTGCGCACCAACAGGTGCTGTTGAAGAGACCCCTGGCCATCCTGTTTGGACCATGCGCCAAGAGAACGACCGCATTCTTGCCTTTATCCACGACCGCGTTGCTCCAGATGTTAAGCGTGCTCGTACGCTTACTGAGTCTTCCAGCAACGAAGAGTGCGCTGGCGTTGCAGCAATTCTAAAGGCTGATATGGACGCCTTTGACGAGGTCTTTGTTCACTACAAGCGCAAGGAAGAGCTGCTCTTCCCTCACCTTGAGCGCCACGATATCACTGGTCCTTCAAAGGTTATGTGGGGTAAGGACGACGAGGTAAGAAACGCTGTTAACGGTGCAGAGGCTCTGCTCGAGACTGCGTACGGCCAGTATGATGCAGGCCTTATGGCAGCCGTTGCTGACTATCTGGATGAGGCTATTGAGGGTGCTGAGTCCATGGCATCCAAGGAAGAAAACGTCCTCATTCCGCTTTCTCTTGAGCACCTCAACTGCTACCCAGTGGACCCAGATTGCCGCTGAAGAGAACGAGTTTGGTCACGCATTTGGCGTCAATCCTCCTTCATGGCACGCAGATCCTCTTGAGCTTGCAAACGACAAGCTTAAAGAGATGGAAGCCGCAGCCGCTATGGACGAGAATAACGCTGAAGCAGAAGAGGAAGCAATTTCTGCTGACGGTAAGGTCAAGCTCTCTACCGGTGAGTTCACCATTCCGCAGCTTGAGGCTGTCTTTGCAACTATTCCGCTTGACATTACCTTTGTTGATGCAGATGACAAGACACGTTACTTCAGCCACGGCGACACCCGTGCTTTCCCTCGTCCTAAGAGCTGCCTTGGTCGCGACGTATATGACTGCCATCCACCAAAGAGCCAGGAAGCTGTTCGTCGCATCCTCACCGAGTTCAGGAGCGGTCGTAGCGACTCCTCCGAGTTCTGGTTTGAGGTCAGAGATAAGTTCCTCTACGTCCGTTACTTTGCTGTTCGCGATGAAGAGGGCAACTACCTGGGCGCTCTTGAGACCACTCAGGACATCGGACCAATCCGTGCTCTTGAGGGCGAGAACCGCAGAGGTTCTGACAGCTAAGATCTTGCGCGCGTAAAGTCCTCGAGTATCCTCAAAAAATTTGTGCGACTTGGTAGGCGATGTGTCCTTTTTAAGGCACATCGCCTACACTATTTCTGGCCAAAAGAGAGGAGCCTCAGTGCTACATCGTTTACTAGGCACTAAATATGCATACGCCATCGTTGCAACTTGTATTGTCATCATGTTTTTGCCGTGCGCCATTATCCTTACGTGCTTTGGCATCTTCATCACACCAGTTTCACAATACTTTGGCGTTCCCCGCGTTGCCTTCTCTGCGGTCTTCTCGGTACTCTGTATTGCCATGACAGTAGCTCTGCCATTCATAGGCAAGTTCTACAAAACGCACGACACGCGCCTGGTCCTTTCTGCAAGCGTTATCATCTGCGCAATCTCATATGGAGCCATGTCAGCAGCTCAAGAAATGTGGCATTTTTATCTCTGCGCAGTGGGACTGGGCATTGGCGTACCTGCACTCATGTTCTTGTGCGTCCCCGCCCTCATTAACGATTGG
This sequence comes from Lancefieldella parvula, assembly GCA_023300185.1. GTDB lineage: Bacteria > Actinomycetota > Coriobacteriia > Coriobacteriales > Atopobiaceae > Lancefieldella. The sequence goes on along the minus strand of CP097092.1, from coordinate 639,884 downwards.
TTTGACCAGCGCGTTGGTACTTTTATGGGCCTCTGCTTTGCATTCACCGGCATTGGTGGCACTGTCTTTAACCCCATTGGATCCGCCATTATCTCCTCTGGCCCTGAAGGTTGGCGCGCTTGCTATCTGATTTTTGCCCTGGTTATGCTTGTAGGAACACTCCCCTTCACCCTTTTTGTGGTGCGCGAGAAACCCCAAGACCTTGGCCTTACCCCTCTTACCTTCTCCTCTACTGACGAGAAAAACGTTGAGGTTGCAGAGACTTCTTCAACCGACATCTCTGCTGATGACGCAATGAAATATCCAGAGTTTTATATGGTTGCTGCGTTTTACGCGCTCATTACCTTTAACCAGCAAATCTCTCAGTACTTCCCAAGCTATGCAGCAACCTTTGCAGAAACTGCTCCTGCCATTGCCGCTGCCACAGGCCTTCTTGCTGGAACAACTATGCTGGGTCAAGCAATTGGAAAAGTGCTTCTAGGTGCTTTAAGCGATATCTCCGTGAAGCTTGCTTGCTTTGTAGGAATTTTCTCGGGCATTGTTGGCTTACTTATGTTGGGGATTAAGCTTCCAGTATTGCCACTCTTGCTGGCAGGAACCTTCCTTTTTGGAATTGCCTATGCCCTTACAACGGTCGGCTCGCCACTTTTGGTACGTGCGGTCTTTGGTAAAAAAGATTCCACTCTTATTTACTCAAGAATTGCAGGTGTAAGCAGCTTTGTCTCTGCTTGTGCGCTCATTATTTGGAGCCTGATTGTAGATGGCTCAGCCCACGGTTTCTTGGTGCTCTTTGGCATTGGCATTGTACTGATGAGCAGTTGTCTTGCGCTAGCGCTCACCGCACTTAAGCGCGCTGACAAACGAGCATAAGGTTATCTGACTCTCTTGGGTCTGCTTCTGGATCCAAAGGTACAACCTCTACCTGCTCAAACACTGTGCGAGCAGCATCCATGAGCTCCTCAAGCTGATGCGCTCCCTCTCCTACCTGTGCAGAAACTACATTTGTGAGATATCTTCCGCCAGGAGTAAGACAGTGTGCTACCAGACTCATCCACTCACTGGTCATCATAGCTGCAGGTGGAACTTCTCCGCTAAAGCAATCATTTAAGATAGCGTCATAGCGCTTATTATCAGAGGTAGCTAGGCTCTTTATATACTCAACGCCATCAGCTACCTGTACCTGAAGCCTACCATTGCTCTCTCTAATAGCTTCATCCACAAAGAAGTAGCTATGAGCTAGAGTCTGCAATTTTAGGGTCAATCTCCAGTGCGTCGCAAGAAACCTCTGGATGATGAGCTACTAAATAACGAGGATACGAGCAGCCGCCGGCACCCAGCATCAAAACTGAATGCACGGGACACGCAGCTTCAAACAGCAAGTCATACAGCTCAAGATAAGGAAATACCAGCTGATTCTTTCTAGAATCTGTGTACGTTGCACTCTCATAGGCGCCGCCCTGCCACAACACACGTATTTCTCCACCTTCACCATCTGAGATAGGAAATACCAACGCAGGGCCATTCAGTGTCTGAGGTTCAACGTAAATACCTGCACAAGTTAGGAGCTCCATATCATGAGCAGTAAGCTGTTTTTCTGACATGGAGCTCCTTCAAGTGATGTGTTGTATGCGATGTACGTAAGTATAGCTAGTACACGGGGTTTCTCGCCAGGTACTACCTCAGCTCAAACGAATCGGCATCGGTGATACAGACGCAGGTGTCATAGAACGCCTTGAGAGCCTGGTATCCCAGAAGCGTGTCTTTGGTACCGGCGGTCTCGTAGACGGAGTGCATAGCAAGCTGTGGCAGACCCACGTCAACGGCATGCATGCTGGCCTGAATGTTGGAGAGGTTGCCCAGCGTTGATCCACCTGGCATATCGCTTCTGTTAGCAAAGACCTGGTAAGAAATGTTTTGCTGCTTCCAAATAGCCTCGACAATGGCGCGGCTAAACGCATCGGTGCAGTACGACTGACGTGCTGCTTCCTTGATAACCATGCCGCCATTGAGATACGGCTTGTTGACTGCATCGTGCTTCTCGGGATAATTGGGGTGCACCGCATGCGCATTGTCGCAGCTTACCAGCAAAGATGCCGAGAGCGCTCGGTAGTAATCTTCCTGTGTAAAGCCAAGCGTGGCGTTTACGCGTTGCAAGGTGTCTTTAAGGAATGTGGACTGAGCGCCCTGCTTGGTGTTTGAACCAACTTCTTCGTTATCAAAGCAGGTATACACAGAGATGTCCTGCTCATTTGAGGAAGCAAGGAAGGCCTTAAGTGCTACAAAGGCGCACTGAAGGTCATCCAGGTGACCAGCGGAAACAAACTCCTTCTTAGCGCCCCAAATGCGGCCGCCCGTGTGATCAACTAAGAACAAATCGCGAGAAAGAATGTCCTCTTGAGACACGCCTGCTGCATCTGCTACCAGGGCGTTAAAGGCGCCAGGATTAAGCTCTCCAGCACTAAAGAGTGGCATCAAATCTTTAGCGCGGTTGAACTCTGGCGAGAGACCATTTTTGTGCTCAAGATGAATAGCCAAGCTTGGAATCATGACAACGTCGTCTTCAATGTTGACTAGCCTGGACTCTACCTTGTTTCCTACCTTGACCAGCACACGACCAGCAATACCCAAAGGACGGTCAAACCACGTGTGATCAAGCATGCCGCCGTATGCCTCGGTGTTCAGACGAAGCGAGTTGCCGTCACCGGTAAGCTCTGGCTGAGCTTTTACCTTGTAGGTTGGAGAATCGCCGTGGGCAACAGCAAGCTGGAAGTGATAAGGAGCATCAGCGCTTGAGGTTTGGGGCTCACGGTACTTCTCGCCAACTTTCCAGGCAACAATTGAAGAATTGTTGCGCGTGGTAAAGTAAGAGCCGCCAGGCTGAACGTCCCAAGAAGAACCCTCGGAAAGATAGGTAAAACCGTTCTCTAACAGGTACTCTTTGATGGTTTGTGTGGTATGAAACATAGAAGGGCTCTGCGTAATAAAAGCAAGGAGCTCCTCAGAAAGAGCAAGTGACTCATTCAAATCAGACATGCGTAAAACCTTTCATAGAACTGTGTTGCACTCAACAGCCTAGCACGCATTTTTAGTGAGGCGCGCACTTTCTAGAAAATGACGCAAAGAATACGCGCTTCAGGGTAGATACTTATATGTTGAACTAATTCTCACCCACCAAAGCGAGAGTGTATGGATATCAATCAAGCTATTGAGCACGCTAATGCGTTTGTCATACCTGGCCTTCTTGTTGATGATCAGTCCATCATCGGCGAGGTCAACAAAAACTGTGATGCCATTAAAACGCTGCTTGATGCCTGGAAGGAAGCGCCACTTGGCCAAGAGCCTGTAGAGTTTTCTGTCATTCAGCAGCTTGCTGATAGAACGCGCTCGCTCTGCGATACCTACGGCGTGGAGAGGCTCAGAAACCATCGAGGCGTTGGCCTTTCTCGCGGTCTTTCAAACGACGACCTTGCGGCTGCCGTTGCAAAGATGCAGCGTCGTCGTCCTAAGGCTGTCTTTAAAACCGCAGGTCCGCTTCTTAACGACTTGCAAATTGCGTATGTCGAGAAGAGCGTTTCTGGCACGGTGCTGGGCATTGATATTGAGACTACGTCGCGCTTCCCTGAGCTGGGATACATTGTTAACGTGGGCTTTGAGTTCTGGAATCTTGGTCGCAACACCGTTGCCGTAGAGCCTCACACTGCCTACTTTGGCATCCCAGAGATGTACAAAGAAAAAGGCGTCCCTCTTGCCGATATTCACCAGATTACCTGGAAAGATGTTGAGGGCAAGAAATCATTTAGAGACGACAAAAAAGCCCAAGAGGCCCTGCTGGCAACTATGAAAAAGATTCCTTTTATGGCACATAACGCTGCCTTTGAGGATTCTTGGTTCATGTTCAACATTGACGGTTACGCTGAGGCTAGAAAAGCGGGCAAGATTATTGTTATTGACTCCCGCGACATCTGCCGTCGCCTGGACCCAGAGATTAGGTCTCTTCCGCGTGAGTCTTCCCCTGCCGCGCTTGAGAACTGGGCACGTCGTAGGCATACGCTTGCAGCAGACGAGAAGGAACGTCACTTGGGACTTGAAGACGTAGACCTTATGATTCGTACCGTTCAAGCAGAGTTTGCAGACCACAATATGTTTGAAGACTAGGCAACGTTGTCGGCCACTTGTGTTCAAGCGTTATACTAAAGAGTGCATAAACTAAATTTTCTCGCTAGAAAATAACTGCCAAGGAGGAGTTTTGTCAGAGAAGCAGGTAAGAGTACGTTTTGCGCCATCCCCAACAGGCAAGCTGCATATCGGAGGTGCGCGTACTGCTATCTATAACTGGGCTTTTGCTCGCGCAAATGGTGGCAAGTTTATTCTTCGTATTGATGACACAGATCCTACGCGCTCAACTGAAGAGAATACTCAGATCATTCTGCGCGCCATGAAGTGGCTTGGTCTTGATTGGGACGAGGGTCCAGACAAGGGCGGCGATTGCGGTCCTTATAGCCAGACTGAGCGTCTTGATTTGTATCGTGAGGCAGCAAATAAACTGCTGGCAGAGGGCAAGGCATACCCTTGCTTCTGCACGCCAGAGAAGCTTGCTGAAGACAAGAAGGCTGCTGAAGAGCGCCACGACCCCTTCCAGGGCTATCAGCGTACCTGCAGAAACATTGATCCTGCAGAGGCACAGCGCCGCATTGATGCTGGCGAGCCTTATACCATCCGCATCAAGGTTCCTCTGGACCGCGGCGATGTCATTGTCCACGACGCTGTTCACGGTGACGTAACCTTTAACGCTCGCGAGCTTGATGACTTTATCATCTTCCGCTCTGACGGCACCCCAACTTATAACTTTGCCACCGTTGTTGATGACGCTGGCATGGGCATTACTCACATCATTCGTGGCGATGACCACCTGTCCAACACTCCTCGCCAGATTATGGTGTACGAGGCTCTGGGCGCACCTGTTCCAACCTTCGCACACATCTCCATGATTTTGGGTCCTGACGGCAAGAAGCTCTCCAAGCGCCATGGAGCAACTTCTGTTGAGGAGTATCGTGACCAAGGCTATCTTGCAGATGCCTTTGTCAACTACCTGGCTCTTCTCGGCTGGTCGCTTGATGGCGAGACAACCATTGTGCCTCGCGATGTTTTGGCGTCTCAGTTCTCTTTGGATCACGTTTCCAAGAACCCTGCTAAGTCCGATCCAGAGCGTCTGAACTGGATTAATGCAACGTATCTTGCCAATATGGATAGCCAGACCTTTGCAAAGACTGTTCTGATTCCAGAGCTTGTGGGCGCAGGTCTTGAGCCTGTTCAGGGCAATGCAACTGATGCGGAAGAGATTTACGCAACTCGTCCAGGTTGGTATGACCTGCTTTCCGAGATTCTTCGTCCTCGTACCACAGTAAGCCCAGACGTCATTGAGAAGTCCCGCTTCCTGTATGAAGGCGCAAACGTCACCCTTGATCAGAAGAGCGTTGAGAAGGGTCTTACCAAAGACGCTGCTCAGAGTGCTACCGTCCTTGCGGCTGCAAAGACTGCTCTTGAGGGCGTTTCTGAGGACGAGTGGAAGGCTGCAGCAATTGACGCTGCCCTTGAGGTGCTTCCAGAGCAGCTTGACCTTAAGAAGCGCATTGTCTTCCAGTCCATTCGTGTTGCTGAGTGCGGCAACATGGTCTCCCCTCCTCTTGGAGAGTCTATGGAGCTTCTTGGTCGTGAGGTTTGCCTTGCTCGCCTTGACCGCGCTCTGGAGCTTTGCAAATAACGCGTGAATGCGTGCCTGCCGCGTATTCTTCCAAGCGTAAGTGGGTATCAAAAGTAAAACCACACAAGAGCTGTAAAACAGATGGTTTTGCAGCTCTTTTATCGTTATCGTTTGTTTAGTTTTGGAGTAGCTATGATTTCTATGTCTGCGTTTGAGGTCCTAGGCCCCATTATGGTGGGTCCTTCTTCCTCGCACACAGCAGGAGCCTTGCGCATTGCTCTGGTTGCACGCTCGCTTGCACCAAAGCAGCTGGAGCGCGTTGAGTTTTGGCTCTACAACTCCTTCTCTCATACCCACCTTGGTCACGGCACTGATTATGCTCTGATTGCAGGAATCTTAGGCCTTGCTCCAGACGATACGCGCGTCCGTGAAGCACTTACCCTGGCAGAAGAAGCGCGCCTCAACTACAGCGTTATTGAGAAGGGCGACGACGAGACTCTGCACCCAAACACCGTAGAAATTCACCTCTACGGTACAGATAACGTTCATGTTTCTGTTATGGGCGAGTCCGTAGGTGGCGGTCGTATTCGTATTTCTGGTGTTAACGGCGTACGCATTCGCATGTCTGGCGATATGCCCACCATTTTTGTTTCACATCGCGATAAACCCGGTGTTCTTGCAGCTCTCACTACTATTTTGGCCACGCAAAACATCAATGTTGCAACTATGCGCACCTTCCGCTCAGAGCGTGGCGGCTTTGCCCACACTGTCTTTGAGATTGACGAGCCTATTGAGCAGAAAGTCCTCGACCTCTTCCAGCTGGCACCTCACGTTTCGTATGCCGCTCAGGTTTCCATTCCAGGAGCAGCTCCACAGGTCACAAACGACGTGCTTTCAGGAGCCTTTGACAACGGCGCAGATCTTCTCGCCAGGTGCTCCAAGACGGGAGCCTCCATTGGCCAGATTATGCGCCAGCGCGAGAAGGACCTGCGACCAGATGCCGACGTAGACGCCGAGATGGCTCACGTTCTAGAAATCATGCGCGATGAGGTTCACGACACTATCAAGACGCCTCGTCAGTCCATTGGTGGTCTGCTCAACGGCCAGGCCAAGACCGTGGCTAATACCCCAGCTGCAATCTCCAGTGCACTTATGGGCACCACGCAGACACGAGCCGTTGCCTACGCTATGGCCGTTCTTGAGCGCTCAGCTACCATGGGCGTTATTGTTGCCGCTCCTACTGCAGGCGCGTCCGGCGTTGTACCGGGATCGCTTATCTCGGTAGCAGAAGAGATTGGTGCTACCGACGAGCAGGTTATCTCTGCGCTTTGGAATGCAAGTGCTATTGGAGCTATCCTAACCACCAACGCGAGTGTTTCGGGTGCTGAGGGTGGCTGTCAGGCAGAGGTCGGCTCCGCTGCTGCCATGAGCGCATCTGCTCTGACCGAGCTTCTGGGTGGCACTCCTCAGCAGTGCTTGGACGCAGCTTCTATTGCTATCTCTAACCTTCTGGGACTGGTCTGTGACCCTGTCAGAGGACTGGTTGAGTACCCTTGCCAAGATAGAAACGCCATTGGCGTAGCTGCCGCCGTAAGCTCTTCTCAGCTTGCTTTAGCCGGTGTTGGTAACCCAATTCCGTTTGATGAGGTTGCTCACGCTATGGCAGAAGTGGGCGCTGCACTTCCTGTTTCTCTCAGAGAAACAGCTAAAGGCGGTCTTGCCGCCACTCCAAGCGCCCCTACTGCTTGTGCAAGCTGTACCGGTTGTGCCCCTCTTGACCAGGCGCTTATTGATGCAGAACGCATGCTCAGCTCAAATACTAGAGACGTTCCTTGCGCTTAGAGATGCGTTTTGTATAATATTTTTTGCTGCAAACAGAATTTCTTGAAATTATTGCTTGCATCTCTGACGAGTCTCCTTTATAGTTATTTCTCGCGCTGATGCGCACGGATGACATCTTGGGATATCGTCTAGTGGTAGGACAGCGGATTCTGGTTCCGTCAACGGGAGTTCGACTCTCTCTATCCCAGCCATGTCCTCCCAGTCATACATGGCCCGTTCGTCTAGCGGTTCAGGACGCCGCCCTCTCAAGGCGGAGATCACCAGTTCGAATCTGGTACGGGCTACCAAATGTTCAAGGACTTCTTCGGAAGTCCTTTTTGTTTATCTCAACACCACTTTTGCTTCTATCGTAAAATAGACCAGTCTGTTCAAAGTGGCTGTCACGCCCAGTCGTGTGACCAAGAAGTATAAGAATTTTTACTAACACCTTGATTGGATCAGGATGTGGCTTGAGTTCTTCCAAAGTGTAGTTGTCATTGTTGCCCTGCTCTATGTGCCGGGCGTCATTTTGCTGCATGCTTCCGGCATGCCAAAGCCCTGGGCACTTGTTAGTGCTCCTTTAGTAAGCTGCGCACTCTTCTTTATTGAGGGAGAAATCTTTAGCGCACTAAACATCCCCATCCCCTTGTCTGTAATGGTTCTTGTTCCGCTGCTTATCGCAGCTCTGGTCAATGGCTACGTTTTTTATGTTGCTCCTAAACACAAAGAACATCACAGAGGCGAGAAACCCAACAAATCCGAAGCAATACGCGCTGACAAGCAATCAACTAGCCCTGTACCAGCATTTATCTGCGAAGAACTCCCCTTCTGGATGCCTCTTCTGTACGTTGCAATTGGTCTTCTTACCGTAGGACTTCTCTTCTTACCTACCCTGCCGTCTGCCAGCTCCTTTGTTCAGGGCTGGGATATTGTGCATCACTTAGATGTCACGCAGGCAATGATTGAGTCTCAAAAGTACTCATCAATTCACTATGACTTCTACAGCACCGTAGAAGCTTCAATTACCCCTTGGGAACCGGGGACTTCGGGATTTTATCCTTCAGGCTGGAACATCATTGTTGCACTAACAACGCAGCTTGTTTCTACAACCGTTCCTATTGCAGGTAATGCACTCAACTTTGTCAGTGCAGCAATTATCTTTCCGCTCTCAATCTGCTCACTTATTGCAAAAGTTCTTCCTAAACATCGCATTGCGCTTATCAGTGGAGCTTTTGTTTGCCTAGCATTTTTTGTTTTCCCTTGGTCGCTTCTCATCTATGGACCAATCTTTCCTAACACCGTAGCCTTCTGTGTAATGCCTTCTATTTGGTGGATTTTTATGCAGATGACTCGCTCAAAAACACCAAAACACGACCTTATCTGGCTTATTGTCATATTTGTTCTTGGCTTGATTACCCTCTTTATCTTGCATCCTTCCACGATTTTCTCGTCAATTGTTGTGCTTTTACCTTGGAGTTTTGCGCGCATTGGAGAGTCAAAACGCAGAGTTGTTCTCTTTGGAAAACAAATCAAGCCTGTTACGCTGGCATACGTATTCTTTATCTTTGCGCTGGTTATTTGGTCTGTTTTCTACTACGTTTTGATTGTTCGAGGCGTGGCTCTCAATTTCTGGTGGAGCGCCTACTCGAGCCTGCAAGATGCTATTTTGCACGCCCTTGGCATGGACTTTGTTGGACAGTCGTACGCAGGTGGAGAGCTTGTTTCTCCACAACCGATACTTTCAATCTGCGTGCTTGTAGGTGCCGTCTGGACGTTTAAGCACAAGCAGGCTCGATGGATGGTATCTGCCTTTATGTACCTGTCTATACTCTGCATTTTTATTATTACGTTTGACGTTCCTCTGAAGGGATATCTCTCAGGATTTTGGTATACCGATCCATTCCGCATTGCGGCAAGCTGCGTCATTATGGCAATTCCGCTGGCAGCACTTGGCCTAGCAACCCTTGCCGAAGCTGCGCTGGAAACGTTTGTCTCCTGGAGAGAAAAAACTTCTCAGGCTCAGACCAAAGCTCAGACCTGCGTCTTTTGCACTGTTTGGGCTAAACCTCTGATTGCGGGAGCGGTCATTGCATGTGTAGTTGTACTCAACTATGTGGTTCCTATGCCAAACCTTAAATCGGAAGAGCCAATTCCTGCCGCTACTGCCTTTAAACAGGCTTCCGAGAAGGCCTATGGCGATCACTACATTTTGACATCGGAAGAATTGGAGTTTTTACGTCGCGTGGAGCTTACCGTTCCTGCAGGTGCTGTTATTGCAAACCTACCTCAAGATGGCAGTCTCTGGGCGTATGGCACTAACGACTTACACGTGCTCTGGCGCTTCCCTAACGGCTATGACGCTTCAGAACGTCCTGCAAGTGCAATTCTTCGTAAACGCCTTAATCGCATTGCGAGCGACCCTGAAGTGCTTCAGACGGTACGCGACCTTAACGTACAATACGTCCTTATTCTGAACAACGTTGTTGATTACTCCAACGCTGTTACCAGTACCTATAAACCTGGAACCTTCAGAGGTATCACGCAAATAACAGACACCACCCCAGGTTTTGAGGTGGTGCTGGAAGAAGGTTCTATGAGGTTGTATAAGATTACCTTGTAAGAACGTTATGCCTGAAGTGCAGAAACTGCGGCCTTAAGCTCCTGAACACGATCAGTTGCTTCCCATGTGAAGTCTGGGTCTTTGCGGCCAAAGTGTCCGTATGCTGCTGTCTTAGAGAAGATAGGACGGCGCAGCTTAAGATCTCTAATAATGGCACCAGGACGAAGATCAAAGACCTTCTCGATAGCCTGCTCAATAACAGCATCGTCAACAATGCCAGTGCCAAAGGTATCAACCATGATAGACAGTGGATGAGAAACACCAATGGCGTAGGCAAGCTGAACTTCGCACTTCTTTGCAAGGCCTGCTGCTACGACGTTTTTGGCAACCCAGCGTGCTGCGTATGCTGCTGAACGGTCTACCTTGGTGCAATCCTTTCCGGAGAAGGCGCCACCACCATGTCGACCCATGCCGCCATAGGTATCAACAATAATCTTTCTACCGGTAAGTCCTGTGTCTCCCATAGGTCCACCAACAACAAAGCGACCAGTTGGATTAACGTAAATGTCTGCGTTATCCCAAGCAATGTTGACCTCACCCATAACAGGTGCAATAACGTGGTCGATCATATCCTGCTTGATGACGGACATGTCTTCAATCTCTGGAGCATGCTGCGTGGAAACAACAATGGCTGTGACCTCAACGGGTTTCTCGTCCTCATAACGAACGGTAACCTGAGTCTTACCATCTGGACGCAAGTACTCAACCTCGCCAGACTTACGCACCTCTGAAAGGCGCTGAGCCAGACGCTGAGCCAGGTAAGCTGGCATTGGCATAAGAACATCAGTCTCATTAGAGGCAAAGCCAAACATCATACCCTGATCGCCTGCGCCGATAAGATCAAGCGGATCGGTAGTACGTCCTGCCTGCGTGTCATAGGACTGATCAACGCCCTGAGCAATATCGGGGCTTTGTTCGTGAATGAGGCTTAAAACGCCGCAGGTCTCGCAGTCAAAACCATACTTAGCGCGGTCGTAGCCAATATTTCTGAGAGTATTACGAACAATCTCCTGGACATCAACGTAGGATTGAGTGCGGATCTCTCCTGCTACCACAATAGTTCCTGTAGTAGCAAAAGTCTCACATGCACAACGAACGTTGTCCAAGCAAGCAGGAACACCACTTGGAGAAACGTACCCACGCTCTTCAAGCTCCGCCTCTTTTGCCAGGATTGCATCAAGGATTGCGTCAGAAATCTGATCACAAACCTTGTCTGGATGTCCCTCAGTAACACTTTCTGAGGTAAACAAATAGTTTTTGTGTGCCATGAACTGTCCTTTCACGCATGGCTTCTCTGCTTACGCAGAATATTTGCGTTCTTCTACGCGCAACCACTCTTACTATACCCACCAAAGACACTTTTGAGCAGGATCAGTCAAGAAAATTGTAAAAAAGAGCACCACAAGGGCGCTCTTTAAATTGCATAGTTAAACTGGCATTATGCAAAAACGCGTTTGATTACTCGTCTATTATTCGTCTATTCCAATACCAGCAAGTGTCATATCTAGCAGATTCTGTGCAAGCTCATCAGAACCCTCCGCACCGTGGCGCTCTCCCATCAGGCCAATGGCCGAGAGAACCAATGCACCCGTAATAGAACAGGCAGCAAGTCTTGAATCAACACCCTGGCGAATAAAGCCTTGCAATTTTCCCATCTCAAGCTGGTTAGTAAGGAGAACAACCACGCGAGAAAGCGGTCCTTCAATGTTGGTAATAAGCGCCTGCTCAGAGCTTGCAAGCTTGTTAATTAAAGCCAAAACCAAAGGTGAGTCAGGCAAAATATGAGCAGCAAGTTGAGCGATGATTGCATGAAGCGTCTCTTTTGAGGCGGGCTTATTACCAATGGTATGCGCAATATCTTTTGCAAGCTCATCAACACTCTCGTCAAAGATTGCCTGCAAAAGGGCCTCTCTATCAGAAAAGTAGTAATATAGCGCGCCCTTTGAAAGACGAGCTCTATCAGAAATCTCACTCATTTTGAAGTTGGTATTTCCACGAGCAAGCATGAGCTTGGTTGTCTCGTGCATAATACGCTTACGTGTAGCTGCGCTTTTCTTAGTACGAGCTTCGGCACGAATATGAGAAATAGAAGGCGCTGGAGTCTCGGGTTCTTCTGTAGGCTGCTGTTCATAAGCATTGTGATGTATGACTTCTAACGTAATATAATCGCGCTTCTCGCCCATGAACTCCCCCATACGACACTATCCGTCATATAAAATGACGCCTCTCTGATAATTTTTATGCCTACTATACCGTTTTACCGAACCTATAAAAATACAAAGCCCTTACTTTTTTATTGATTAAATCTGGCACTCTTTATTATTTTTACCAATTACCCTGAGCAAGAATGGCGAGAAGATCTTCTTTCCTATTCTCCACTTGACCTGCTAAATAAAGCTCAAAGAGCTTACGTTGGCATACGCCCACAGCAGGTCCTGGCTGAAGCGAGAGCACTTCCATAATTTCTGCGCCCGAAACGCACAGCTCTTGTGGACGCTGAGCAATTCCCCGTTTTGCCTCATGTAGGAGAAGGGTCCTCATAGCCTCAAGCGTTACCGCATAGCTACGATAAGGATTTGCCTTTGCCAGAGCATCTGCCTGCTTTAACGTCAAAAGGTCATACGCAAGAGCAATGCCGTCCGATTTACTTGCCTCGGCTAACAGGGCAACCATATGCCTAAGCGACGAGGTTGTAACATCCACATCATAGTCATGCAATGCCACAAGAGCACAAACTTCATTGCTCAAATGCTGCGATAAAGCTAAGCGTTTAAACAAAGCCTTTGCTACAACCGCACCTTTTTCTGGGTGACCGTAAAAATGACCTCTACCATCTGCGTCAACGCTAAACATTTCTGGCTTTGCAATATCATGCAAAAGCGCCGCCCACCTAAGAGCTGGAGTAGCACACCCTGCTGTAAACGCCTCTGTTGCAGAGCATACCCGAGCAGTATGCTCCAGCACATCATAGGCGTGATACGGACTTCTTTGATCAAAATTTTGCAACGGTAAGAGCTCTGGAATTGCTACCGTTAAAACAGGAAAACCCAGCTTGATAGCATGGGCAATATGGCCAGCCTCAACAATTTGAGCCACTTCCGAGCCAATGCGCTCAGACGCAACCTGAGAGAGTAGCAGCGCACACTCAGTAAGTGCCTGATGTGTCTTCTCCTCAATTGAAAACGAGAGTCTGCATGCAAACCGCAAGGCACGCAGCATACGAAGAGCGTCCTCTGTAAAGCGAACCTTAGGCTCCCCAACAGCGCGAATTACACGTGCAGATAAATCTTCTTGACCGCCATAAAGATCAAGCAATCCCCTCTTTGGGTGATATGCCATTGCATTAATAGTGAAGTCTCTACGAGCAAGATCTTCCTCTATACGAGAGACAAACTGCACAGAATCAGGACGACGACCATCAAGATATTCTCCGTCACAGCGATACGTTGTGACCTCAATAGGGTGCTTCTCGACAACAGCAGTAACGGTTCCATATGCAATACCTGTTTCATGCACAGGAATGTCTGCAGCCTACAAAAGCCGCTTTGCTCTGCTGCCACGTTGCCGATGTTGTGATGTCAATATCATGGGCAAATGAGCCGCGTAGGGCGTCTCGTACCCAGCCACCTACAATCCACGCCTCAAATCCAGCATCTTCAAGAACTTCTAATGCACGTAAGGCATACGTGGGAATCTGTAAATTCACAGGACGAGAAAGGCATGGTGAAGAGCCGTTTTTCTGTATGCTCATGGCCATTCCTTCCGCAGTTGCTGATGGGAAAAGTATACATCCTTCACACGTCATTCACATCCTTTCTGCGGTTTTAAAATGACAAACATTTGTTCTAGATTTTTCTTTACTTCTTCCCCATTCGTGATAGTCTAAGTATACGAACAGACGTTCTATTTTCAAGTAGAAAGTTGCTGCCATGGATACTCTTGATAAACTCGCCATACTTGCAGATGCAGCCAAATTTGACGCGGCGTGCACTTCTTCTGGTGTAGACAGAGATCCGCAGGCAGGAAAGGTAGGAATGGCCTCAGCGGCCGGCTGTTGCCACTCATTTACCCCTGATGGTCGCTGCATTACGCTGCTAAAAGTTTTACTTTCTAATGCTTGCTGTTATGACTGTGCTTACTGCGTCAATAGGTCGTCCGCACAGACCAAGCGTGCCACCTTTACACCACAGGAATTAGCAGAGCTTACCGTAGATTTCTATAAAAGAAATTACATAGAGGGGCTCTTTCTTTCCTCAGGTGTTATAGGATCGCCAGACCACACCACAGAACTCATGATTGAATGCCTCTCCTACCTTAGGAATGAGTTGCTGTTTAACGGCTATGTTCATGCAAAAGTAATTCCCGGAACAGATCCAGATCTTATTGATGCTATTGGCCGCTTAGCAGATAGACTCTCCGTCAATCTGGAATTACCTAGCTCAACCTCACTTACTAAACTTTGCCCTCACAAAAACGCAGAAACGGTTACTAAACCCATGTCTTTCATTCACCGCCTACGCGTCTCTGAAGAAAGGCAATTGCTTGAAGCTAAAAATGCATCAAAGGGCATTGTGAAGTCTGCTGGCAAATCTAAAGGCATTGTTATTCCTACTCAGAAACAAATCATAAGAGAAGGCTTAGCTCTACGTTCCAACTGCTTGAAGAATACCTTTATGCGCTCATCAAGGGTGTCTTCAGGCAAGAGGTCCTTCTCGCCTGCTGGGCAATCAACTCAAATTATCATTGGAGCTTCTCCAGAATCGGATAATCAAATATTGCACTTGTCTCAAGCGCTGTACCAGCAATTTGAGTTAAAACGAGTATTCTTTTCTGCCTATATTCCTGTTATAGAAGACCATCGTCTTCCTGAGTTGGATACTCCTGTTCCCCTCCGCAGAGAACACCGCCTTTACCAGGCTGATTGGCTTATGCGCTACTATGCGTTTTCTCCTGATGAGCTGGTTTCTCCGGAAGCACCTTGGCTTGATTTAGAAATTGATCCAAAGCTTGGCTGGGCGCTGGCACATCTTAATCAATTTCCCGTAGAGATTATGGATGCTCCACTAGAAATACTTTTACGGGTGCCCGGTATTGGCCCTACCGGTGCACGAAGAATTATTGCTGCAAGAAAACGGTCTCGTCTCACCTTTGATGATCTTAAACGGCTGGGAATACAGCTCAAACGATCGCACCATTTTCTCACCTGCTGTGGCGTAAGAGATGCCTCAGCCCCACTTGACCAAGAATTGATTAAACAGAGGGTAATTGCTGATGCCAAAGCAAGTTCGTACAACAAAACAAGACGTCGTATTGAGTCCTCTCAACTCAGGCTCTTCTAATCAAAGTGTAGAGCTTGTCTCGCTTGTTCAGAGGCTTACAAGACTCTCCAAGCCTCAGAAGGTTGTTATCTCCTGCAATCCAAGCTTAGAAGGCGTTGTAGGGGCTGTAGGGCTCACCTATCTCTCGCATGCTAACCCAGCACACGTACGTCTTGTTAGAGAAAGTTTTTGTCAGCCTAGTCTTGGGGAGCATGTTCTCTGTGGACCAGACCCCTCTGATGACTCAGTAGTTGCCTTAGCTAGACGAGTTCTTACAGGCCTAGAAAAAAAGGTAGGAACAAGAGAGATAACACGTCGCATTGTTCTCGCATGTGCTTCTGATGCTCATGCTATGCCAGAGATTGTGCATAGGTACATCCGTCTTGCATTCTCCTATGGTGTTGGAGCGCTTGAAGATATTGCTGACCCAACCGTAGCAGAATTTAATGCACTAGCCAGGCAGGTAGAAACTGAGCGAGAGCACACGCGTCAATTTGTTCGATTTTCTCGCATGTCAGACGGCTCTTTTATGTCTGTGTTTCAGCCTAATGCAAACGTAGTGCCACTAACCTGCAATTACTTTGTCAAACGGATGAGTACAGAACGGTTTTTTATTGTTGATCCAGCTCACCATATAGTCAGTTTTTATGCACCAGAAATGAAGACCTTTGGAACTATTCAGCTTGATGACACTTCTTTAGAAGAGCTGCTCTCTAGAACAGACCTTGCAACTGATGAGAAATACGTGCAAGCCATGTGGAGGCGCTTCTATGAAGGAGTTGGTCTAGAAGGTCGCGGACCTGCAGAAAGAGGATACGATTTGCGCGCTCATTGGATGCCAAAGCGTGTCTGGCAAGGGCTCCCTGAGCTTACCGCAAGCACAAGTGCAGAAGCTGCGCGTAGCCAAGGCGTACCCGCTCGCTATCAGGGGCGAGAAAACAGAAAGGATGTGCATCATATAGAACAAAAGCAAGCGTTTAACCATGAGCTTACCTCTGGACTGTAAGACTACTGCTCAAGACGACTTATAACAAAAAAGCGCCCAGCAGAGCTGAGCGCTTATCAGTTCAAATGAAGTGACTAAGACTTAGTCAAGATCGTTGAAGTCACCAGCTGCAGGTGCAGGTGCGGAAACCTGAGTCTGCTGTGCTGCAGGCTGTGCAGCATTCTGGGAACCAGTTGGAGCGTTGTTGGTAAGAACGGTCTCTGGGAAGACAGAGTCTGCATCATCCAGGAAGTGCTGGAAGGAGCTTACGGTACTCAGCGCGGAAGTCCTCACGGGACTGCTTGAGGCGATCAATCTCATCAAGCTCAGTCTGCTTCTCTGCAAGAGCCTGACGGATAACCTCACGAGCCTTCTGGTCTGCCTCGTTGCGGATACGCTCAGCGTTTGCACGAGCGTCTGCAACAAGCTTATCTGCGCTTTGCTGAGCAACAATGAGGACCTGAGAAATCTGGTGCTCGGATGCAGCGATAGCAGCTGCGTTTGTCTCCTCAACAGAAGGAACGCTTGCGTTCTCCTCAAGGTTTGCAACCTGAGCCTGTGCTGCAGCAAGCTGCTGCTCAGTGCTGGTCAGACGGCCCTTAAGATCAGCGATCTTTTGAAGCATTGCATCAACCTCAGAAGAGAGCTGCTCAAGAAATGCGTCAACTTCCTCTGGATTGTAGCCGGTCTCAGCAGGAGAGAATGTCTGCTGCTCGATGTCTGCTGGTGTGATTGCCATCTTTGTTCCCTTTCAGTCTGCGAGTAGACGTACCACACATCATAACTACTCAGTTTGTAATTAAAGACAAACTAGTTTCCTATATTAGTATAAGGCCCAGCGTCGAAATGGCAAAACGTTCCACAAGATTAAGCACAAAAAGTGCAACAATCGGCGAGAGATCGACGCCAGAAATTGGAGGAATCACCTTCCTAAACACATTGAGATATGGCTCAACAATTTTGCCAATAGCCTTAAGAATGTTTCTAACCGAATCATTTGAGACGGTAATCCAAGAGGACAGGCACCATATCACAATGCAGACGCTGTAAATCCTAAACAAGGTATAGAGTGCGTTTAAAACATAATACGAGAACACAAAAACCTCCAGTTACCTGGTAATCTCTCCCTCATCAGCAAGCTTATCAAGATCAGCCTGCGTCAAAGAGACGCCATGAGGAAGTACAACAAAAACGCGGTCAGCAACTTCTTCAACAGCACCATCAAGGCCATAAGAAAGACCAAAGCTGAAGTCCAAAATTCTCTTAGCAACCTCGATGTTGGTGTTCTTAAAGATAAGAACAACTGGCTGACCAGTACGAACACGGCGAACTACCGACTGAACATCGTCATAAGAAACAGGACGAAGAACATATGGTGGCAGCTGTCCGGAATAACTTGTACGGCTCACAGGACGAAGACCAATATCACCAGGAGTTGGAAGATTTGGGCTTACGGTGTGCTCGTAAGAAGGAGTGTATCCGGAAGGCTCCTGACGAGATGCATACGCAGAAGCACGGGAGCGCATATCCTGCTGAGGATTGTAAGAAGCGGCTGGATTGGTGCTGATTGGCTTACCAGAGCGTGTATACACAGAAACACTCTCTGCTTCTGGCCTGGATGGATTACCCAGTAGTCTGTTGGAAGAGCCTTGCTGTGCACGGTCATCGTACGAACGAGGAGAAGCTTCATCTACCTCGTCATAGCCTTCGTCGCCATAATACTCATCGTCGTAGTACTCATCGTCCTGACCACCACGAAGCTTTGCTCTTAGCGTATCAAGAATGCTCATCATTGTGCCTTTCTGTAACGCACGTAACTTCTTACTACTGTATCAAAAACTTGCAACTATTTTAGTGCCCACTCAACGCATAGGCTGGGTCAAACAATACTCGACCCAGGCGAATAGTCGTAGAACCCTCTTCAATGGCATACGTAAAGTCATCACTCATGCCACAAGAAAGAACATCTAACTTCAAACCAACTTGTTGGCTCAAGCGATCACGCAATTCTCGAAGTCCTGAGAATGTTCTCTTTGCGTGCTCTGGATCATCTTTTGGTGCCATAGTCATCAGACCCACAACAGAAATGTGAGGAAGCTCAACAATCTTTTGAATAGACTCAGACACTTCTTCTGGCGAGAAACCCGATTTTGAGGCTTCAGCGGAGACGTTTACCTCAAGTAAAACAGACTCCTCAGCACCCTTTACCTCAGCACGCTTTGAAACCGCCTCTGCAAGATGTTCGGAAGAAATTGAATGAATGTAGCGAACCTTACCAACTACCTGGTTAATCTTGTTCTTTTGAAGATTGCCAATCATGTCAAAAGATATCTCAGACGCAAAAGGAGTTTCAGACAAACACGTCAGTTTATGTGTCAGCTCTTGTGGGCGATTCTCGCCAAAAACCCTATAGCCTGCCTTATAAGCTGCAAGGACAGCCTCAACAGGAACGGTTTTGGAGACAGCCACAATTTCAATCTCAGAGGCGCTTCTGCCAGACTTTTTTGCAGCATCCGCCACAAGTGACTCAATCTGAGCTCTACGAGCCTTTATAAACTCAAGATATTCGTCTGAATCGTACGTCATAGCCATCATCTCTTGCGGTGAATACATCAACATCTTACGTAACGTTTAACGACTTTTGTCGTAGACCTAAACGCCTTCTCCGATAGCACTAAACGTCTTCTACCCTACTTTGACGCCATGTAAGCAACAGCCGCGTGCCTTCCGCACTTACCATGCTCTGCTCGGTACGAGAAGAACCGCTCAGTTGTAGAGGCGGTTGAGTCAGTAACCTCTTCGACAGCAGACGCTCGTACACCAGCATCTACCAGTGCAGCTCTGACAGCATATCCAAGATCTAAGTACCTCTCGCCAGATGCACGGTCTACAACGCCGGTGCCAAACTCTTGTGAGAACATCTGAATGAGCTCTGGAGAAACCTCGTAGTCAGCGCTGCCAATGTGCGGACCAATATAGGCTTTGACCTCAGAGGGCTTGGCGCCAGTTGCCTGGCAAAGCGCCTCGGTTGCGCGCGCAGAAATGCGGGCAATTGTGCCTTTCCAGCCAGAATGCGCCACCGCAAATCCGCCGGGAGCTACAAGAATTACGGGCACACAATCGGCAAACGCCAACATCACAGGCGTATTTTGAACCGTACATACTATGGCGTCTGCGCCAGCTTCTGCCTCAGCTTTAGCCAGTTCAAAAGCCTCTGATGTATTGGAAGTCAGGCAGACGACGTTGCTTCCATGCACCTGATGAGGAATAAGGAGTCGCGAGAAGTGCTCGCCTGCTCCAAGAGCCTCTAAGACTAGCTGGCGATTCTTTTGCACCTGTTGCAGATTGTCTCCGCACCTGCTGCCCAGATTGAGGGATGCAAACTCCCCTTCTGAAAAACCGCCAGTACGCTCAGTAAATGCGAGCGTGACCCCGCATGGAACCTCAGGATCCATGAGCAGGGTCACGCCGTGTAAGCACTGTCTATTCAGCGCGCACATGTTTAGATGCGGCTACGCTTAAGGAAGTCTGGAATATCAAACTCTTTCTCATTAGAAGAGTTGTTGGTGCGAGCAGGCTGTGGCTGAGCAGCTACAGGACGAGTTGGCTGTGGCTGAGCAGGACGGCTTGGACGGCTTGCGCTCTGGGTGTTCAGGGTTGGAAGCTGCTGCTGAACGTTAGAGTCATTGAAGCCGGTTGCGATAACGGTTACGCGAACCTGATCGCCCAGGGACTCATCAACAACAGTACCAAAGATGATGTTTGCGTCAGGATCAACGTTCTTAGCAACCAGGTCAGCTGCCTCATTAATCTCCTGAATACCAAGGTCTTTATTACCAGCAATAGAGAGAAGAACGCGGGTTGCACCCTCGATGGAGCTCTCAAGCAGGCGGCTAGAAATTGCCTCGGTTGCAGCATCTGCAGCGCGGTTATCACCAGCAGCAATACCAATGCCCATCATTGCGCTACCTGCACCCTTCATGATGGTGCAAACGTCTGCAAAGTCGAGGTTGATCAGACCAGGAACAGTGATGAGGTCGGTAATACCCTGGGTGCCCTGGCATAGAACATCGTCAGCCATACGGAATGCCTCAAGCATGGTGGTCTTCTTCTCAGAAAGATCAAGCAGACGATCGTTTGGAATAACAATGAGCGTATCAACATTCTCGGAAAGAGTCTTGATACCGTCAGCTGCAGAACCATAACGACGACGGCCCTCGAAGGAGAATGGCTTAGTAACAACGCCAACGGTCAGTGCGCCAACGTCATTCTTTGCAATATCAGCAACAACTGGAGCAGCGCCGGTACCAGTACCGCCACCCTCGCCAGCAGTGATGAAGACCATATCAGCACCAGCAAGTGCAGCCTTGATCTCGTCGCGGCTATCCTCTGCTGCCTCTTTACCAACCTCAGGGTTAGCGCCAGCACCAAGACCCTTGGTGATGTCAGTACCGATGTGAACCTTAATGTCAGCATCGGAGATTGCAAGAGCCTGTGCATCGGTGTTTACAGCAACAAACTCAACGCCACGGATGCCTTCTTCAATCATGCGGTTGACAGCGTTAGTTCCGCCGCCACCAACGCCAACAACCTTGATAACAGCAAGATAGTTGTTAAGGGTATCGGTGTCCTTAATCATGTCTTCCTCCTTGAGGCACGCTTGTGCCCGTTTGTCCCGGAGCGCGACTGCGCTTAGGCTACGTTTATGCGCTCGCAGAACCGCTGTATAAAACCCTAAACCTCAAGTTAAGGCTTACGCTTCATGCAAAGCGGGGTATATTTGCACAACTGACCCATACAAGTCAAATAATATGTAGAAATTGTGAAGAAACCTGGTAAACGGTAGGAAACTATTCCCTAACGGCACACGTTGTTTGCGCGTTTACCTACGAAACACCAGAGCCAGACTGAACATTTCCGGTAGAAACTCGCCTATAGGTTGGGCTTGCAGGTGTTCTTACGTTCAAGTACGTAAGCTCTCCTGGGAACTGCTTAAGCATTGCCAGAATCACTTTTTCTTTGTCAGCAATCTGTGTTGGAGAGCCTAGGGCAACCTGTACACCATTGGTAAGCGTGACAGAAATCGCATCAACGCTACTAGCTGAGTAACTCACAATCTGTGACGTGAGCTCTGACGAGAACGTAGACTGATACTGCATAACCGCTTGAATTTCTGCGTCTGTTGCCGTGGTGCCTGCTACAGGAGAAACCGTTGCAGGAACATCGGTAATCAGCAGCTCACCTTCTGAGGATGCCTTCTCAAGCGCAACGGTAGCGGTAGTTTTTCCTTCTGGCACGTTAAGCTGATCTGCCTCAAGCCAGACGTTATTCTCGCCCAGATACCATGCAACCGGACCAGAAGAAAGCGCCACTATGGCCGTGACCTTGCGCTCTGTGATGGTGATGCGCAGCGTATTAGGGAACTGCCTCTCGTACGTTGCAGAAGCTACCCAAGGGTCCTTCTGAAGCTCCTCGGTAATAAGGGACTCATCCATATTGAGCAGTGTTGTTCCCTCTTCTACTGCAATGAGCTTTTGAATTTGCTCGTTAGTAACGTGCTCTGTTGGCTCAACCTGAATGTTGGTAATAGCAAAGACTGAGGAAGAACGTAGGACGAGAAAAGCAATGCCAGCGAGAAGGGCAAGGCTAAGCAAAACGATAAAGGCCGTGCGTACTGCCTTAAACGATACCTTTCTGCTGTGTTTAATACGCTCAGCACGAGCTTGAGCTGCAGTTTTTGTAGCGTTATTTGGCTTTTTGGCAGAAATCTTTTTAGCAGAAGGCTTGGCATCAGGAGTTGTAGCCTCAACCTTTGGCTTAGGCTTAAAGGCCTTGCTCATAAAAGAAGGCTTAGTAGCACCTGTCGTCTGAGTAAAACCAGACGATAAAGGCTCCCTTTTTGTGCCCTTACGGCGGGTTGTTTGCTTTGAAGTATCTTCTGCCATATCTTCCCTATGCCCCAAAACCCAGAAGTTTAACCTCTGGCTGAAGATCAATGTCAAACTTTTCTTGGACCGCATCGTGTGCTCTGCGCATAAGTGCAATGACATCTGAGGCGGTGGCGTTACCGGTATTCACAATAAAGTTGGCATGAACATCAGAAATCTGTGCGCCGCCTTCAGTAACTCCCTTAAGACCACACTCTTCAATAAGTGCACCAGCAGACCTACTACCTGGATTCTTAAAAACAGAACCGCAGCAAAGCTGACCAGTTGGCTGAGTATTTCTTCTACGCTGCAAGAGGGTATCCATGCCAAGAGCAACTTTAGGACGATTAGATGCTGTCAGCGCAAACGTTGCCTCAAGAATGATCTCATCTGGTGCAAACGTAGTGTAGCGATAACCCCATTCAATCTCGGAGGCATCGTAGCGTACAAGACCCTTACCAGGCTTAAGTACCACGCAATCACGGACGGCTTTGCCAATCCAATCATGCCTGGTACCTGCGTTCATCGAAAGAGCACCGCCGATAGTTCCGGGAATACCAGCACACATCTCAAGGCCAGAAAGACCCGCTTTCATGGCCTCATTGCAAACGCGTGCCGTAAGCGCACCTGCACCTGCAGTAATGAGGTTATTCTCGCCAACTGAAATGGTAGAAAGCTCATCGTCGAGCACAATAACGCAGCCGTTGTAGCCCTTATCAGAGACAAGGATGTTTGAACCTTTGCCCAAAAGCACCCAATCAACTCGATTAGCTGCAAGCACCTCAAGCACACGCACTAGCGCCACGTGGCTGTGAACGGCAGCAAAAAGCGACGCCTTACCACCAATCCTAAAGGAGGTATGGTGGCTCAGCGGCTCATCTTGCTTGATTGTTGCATCAAGGGCCCCAGAAAGGCTTACATAGGTGTTAAACAAGCTCACGACAGAGGTCCTAGTGGTTCTGAAGACGCTCTTTGAGTGCGCGGATAAACATTGGTCCAATCTGAGTGACGTCACCTGCGCCCTGAGTAATCAGTAGATCTCCTGGTTTAACCGTATCAAGGAGGTCGGCGATAAGATCTCGGCGAGAAGGGATATAACGCACGTCAGGAACAGTATTGGCAGCTTGAACTTTTGAAGAGACGGTCTTGCCTGAGACACCTGGAATAGGCAGCTCACCTGCTGAGAAGACATCCATGACGCGCAAAACGTCAATGCCATCAAATGCATGTGCAAACGAATCCGCCAAATCCTGCGTTCTGCTGTAGCGGTGTGGCTGGAAGACAACAACAACGCGCTTAAAGCCAAGAGGAAGAGCTGCAGACATGGTTGCCGCAATCTCGGTTGGATGGTGGCCGTAATCGTCTACGACGGTAATACCGTTGATGTCGCCTACGTGTGTAAAGCGACGACGTGCGCCCTTGAACTGCGAAAGCGCTGCTGCGGCCTGGTCAAGATCAAAGCCAAGAGCATCAGCAACGGCAATTGCAGCAGTTGCGTTTGCAACATTGTGCTTACCAGGATTAGCTGGAAGTACCACAGAGATAGTCTGACCAGAAGGAGTCTTGATGGTCAGAGGATTCTCAATTCCAGCTTTTCTCTCCTCCTGTGTGCAAACGAAATCGCAGCTTGAATCAAAGCCGTAGGTAACTACGTGCCTACCGGTTGACTGAGCAAGCTCAACGTAATGGGGATTATCGCCGTTGATAACAACTGTTTCTTCCTTATCAAGCAAGCTCATAAACTCACAGAAGGTCTTCTCGATGTTCTCTAGAGAGCCGTAGTGGTCAAGGTGGTCTGCCTCAATATTGGTGACAACAACCACGTTAGGGTTAAGGAACATAAACGAACCATCAGACTCGTCCGCTTCGCAAACAAAGTACTGGCCGTTGCCGTTTTTACCGTTGGTGTCGTAGCCCTCAACAACGCCACCAATCAAAAATGATGGATCAGCGCCCAGCTTATCCAACATGGTAGCAACCATAGAAGATGTGGTGGTCTTGCCGTGAGTGCCCGCAACAGCAATGGTCTTGCGGCCACGCGACAAATACGAGAGCATCTTAGCGCGAGGCCAAATAGGAATGGAAAGCTCACGTGCGCGAATGACCTCTGGATTTGTCTCTGGGATTGCGGTTGAGGTAACAATGACATCAGGCATCACAGCGTCAATAGTGGCTGCAGTGTGGCCGATGCTTACCTGAATACCTGCATCTTCAAGCTCTCTAACATAATGCGAGCTCTTTAGATCGGAGCCAGTAACGGTGCAGCCGCGCTCGTGCAGAACAAGCGCAATTCCGCTCATACCTGCTCCACCAATTCCAATAAAATGTGCACGCGAGATGGTCTTCTCGCCCATGGAATCTGCCATAAGAGAGCCTTTCCAAGTATTGTTATCGTTTGAGTCTTGGACATACCAAGACATGTTTACTCTAACGCAAAACCGAATGTTTTATGCGCCACAAACGGCACTTTCCACAGCGTCAGCCACAAGAGATGCGGCGCTGCGCTGGTCAAGTGTAGCAGCTGCCTCAGAAAGCTTTTTGCGCTGGTCCGCGTTATCTACCAGCTCAAACAGAGCTGTCGAGAAGGTCGTGGTGCCCACCTGGTTATCTGGCACCAGAATAGCTGCTCCCGCGTCCGACAACAGGTGTGCGTTAGTAGTCTGATGATCTGCTGTTGCCAGAGGGTACGGCACCAAAATGCTAGGGAGCTCTAGGGCTGCAATTTCGGCCACAGAGGATGCTCCAGAGCGAGAAACTACCAGGTCAGCCGCAGCAAGGGTGGCACCCATGTTGGAGATGTAGGGCTTAACCTCCCAGCGAGCAGCCTCCTCGTCAGAAAGCTTCATAAGCGAGACAACCTCGTCGTAGAGCTTCTGACCTGTTGACTGGATGATGCGCAGGTTAGGACGGGAAAGAAGCTCCTGCTTAAGCGCAGCAAACGTCTCGTTGATGCTACGTGCGCCCAAACTACCGCCAAAGATAAGCAGCAATGTCTGATTGTCTGCAATACCCAGCTCTTGCCTCGAGGCGGCTCTGTCAGCAGAAAGAACACTCTTACGTACAGGATTGCCGGTAACCACAATAGTGTCTTGAGCCTTGACGTGGCCCTCAAAAGCCTTGCGAGCCTCTGGGAACGCAATGCACACCTTAGACGCTTTACCAGCAGATACACGGTTAGCAAGACCGGTTACTGAGTTCTGTTCGTGAATCAAATAGGGGATGTGGAGCTTTGCGCAAAGCTGAAGCAAAGGCAGCTCAACATAAGCGCCAAAACCAATAGCAACATCAGGTGCACCCTGCTCTTTGAAGCGCTTGTGCAGCTGCATCTTTGCGCGCTCAAGATTGTAAGCCGCGCTGATGAGCGTCCAAGGACGTCTGCGATCAAAGCCATTTACATGAATAGGTACCAGCTCAAATCCTGCCTCAGGTACCAGCGTACCTTCAAGCTTGTTGGGCTGACCGTAAAACGTAACCTGGTGGCCGCGCTCACGAAGCTCCTCAGCTAGAGCCAGAGCTGGGTTAATGTGACCAGCGGTTCCACCTGCAGCAATTGCAACAGAGAGTTTCTTCTGTTCTGCCATGCAATCCATCTCCTAGAAATCAGCTATCGGCGAGGCCTAGTGTTATTTCCACGAAGCCTGTCCGATGCAGAAGGTCCCAAATCAATTCTGCGCCTTCCGGAGGCATCTGTCGTAATACGGCCTTGAGGGGCGTCGTCATCTCTTGAGCGCAAAACGCCTCGTGATGGGCGCGCGGAGCTTTGTGCGCTGCTCTTAGGGCGAGAAGAACGTGGGAGTGGCGTGCCTACTCCTACCCCACCGTCAACCATGGTAAGACCAGCAAAACCTGGAGCATCAAAGGTATCCTGCTCTTCAGCTATGCTCCAAGAAGCGCGCTGCCTATCGTACTCGGTTTCTGGAAGCCTTGACTGCCTTGAAACAGACATCAAAAGTCCAACCATCAAGATACTAGACATGATGGTTGAACCGCCGTATGAGATAAACGGCAGAGGCTTACCAGAAAGAGGCAAAAGGCCCAAAACACCACCGATGTTAACAAAGGCCTGGATGATAAACATAGAGGTACAACCTGCAGCAATAAGCCTACCGGTCAAATCTGGTGCATAGCGAGCAATCTTAAAGCCTGCCCATACCAGGGCGCCAAATACAGCCAAAAGACCTAAAACACCAATAAAGCCCAGCTCTTCTCCAATAACCGCAAAAATAAAGTCATTGTGAGCCATAGGCAGATACGAATATTTCTGGCGAGAAAAACCAAAGCCAACACCAAAAATACCGCCAGAGCCAAAAGCATAAAAGCCCTGAGCAAGCTGATAACCTGCACCGTAATAATCAGCCCAAGGGTTGAGCATAGTCACAACGCGAGCACGAGAATAATCATCTTTAAGAGATAAGAAGGCAAAGCCAATAAAGCCAGCAACAGCAATAGTTGCCAGAACCCTTCGGTCAACATCAGCAAGGTAGCCAATGACCAAAAGCGTTCCCACAATAATCAGTGTGGAGCCCTTGTCTGGCTGGGCCAAGATAAGAAGCAGTGGCGCAAGCGCAGCAATAGCAAACTTTTTAAAGAACTCCATCTGATCTATGGTCTGATCAATAAAGTACTGCTGAGCCAAATACGAGACAGAAATTAAGATGGTAATCTTTGCAAACTCAGACGGCTGGAAAGAAAACGGTCCAATTGAAATCCAACGGGTTGCACCATATGCATCAGCGCCAGCAATAGGAGTAAAAATAATTGCCAGCATTCCAATGGTCACAACCCAGATAGGTACCTGGAAGTTTCTTACTACTGCGCGGTAATCAATGCGAGAAACAATAAACGCTAACGCAACTCCTGCCGCAGCAAAGCCAAGCTGACGCTGCACGTAGTAGAAGGGGTTATAGCCCATATCCTCAGAAGTCATTGCAGAAATTGAGGATGCGGAATAAATCATTACCAGGCCAAAGCACACAAGAATAGCCGTTGACACCAGAAGTACCAGACGAGGCTGCATAAAACGCTCTGGAATAGCACCAAAGCGGCCTTTAGCCTGCGAGCCCTCGGAAGATTTCTGGCGAGAAGTACGTGGTTGCTGCGCGCGCTCCCCTGTTCTGTTTCTGCTGGTAGCCATTATCGACCGCTCTCTTTTTGAGCAAGATCTGCCACCAGCTGTTTAAAGACACGACCACGCTGAGCCATGCCTGTGAACTCGTCAAATGATGAGCATGCTGGTGAGAGAAGCACTACAGAACCTGGACGAGCAAGCTCTACCGCACGGTCAAAAGCCTCATGCATATGAGGCTCTTCTACCACTTCTGCATGGCCGCCAGAAACGCGGCGAAGCGCCTCTGCAAAGCGAGGACCTGCCTCTCCAAAGCAGATTGCGTATGCACAGGTAGCGGACACCTTCTGAGCAAACTCATCAAGCTCTGTGCCCTTATCGTGACCGCCAAGTAGCAAAATAATGTCTTTACCTGGGAACGAAGTTAATGATTTTTCAACTGAATCAGTGTTTGTTGCTTTGGAATCGTTAACGTACAAAACACCATTAACCGTATCAACTGGCTCAATTCTGTGCTCAAGCGGCATAAAGTCCAACAGGGCATGCCTAATAGAAACAATATCAAGTCCCAAGAACAGGCCACATGCAGCTGCAGCAAGAGCGTTGAGTGCATTGTGCGCTCCCCTAATGTGGAGTGCATCAGCTGCTACAAGCTCCATCTCTTTACCAGATAGCCTTACTACCAGCGCACCATTGCGTACAAAGGCGGCATTTTGCGTGCCGGGATCTGCCTGAGCAAGATGACATACAGGAATGCCGCGAGCCTCAAGGCGAGAAGACACGGCCAGGCAGAACTCGTCTAAATCAGACACAATTGCCAGGTCATTTGCATCAAGGTTGGCAAAAATCTTCTCTTTAGCTGCCGCGTATGCCTCGAGCGAACCATGCCACTCAAGGTGATCCGGCGTAATGTTTAAAAGCATCGCAACGTGAGGATGCAATTTTTGAGTAGTAGCAAGCTGGAAGCTTGAAAGCTCTGCTACAAACCAGCTCTTAGGCTTTCTCTCTGCAAGTTGGTCAGTAATAGTTAGATCCAATATTGCCAACAGCGCTTGCATCAAGACCTGCATACTGCAGGATTGACGTGAGTCAAACTTGTGGTAGTAGTTTTACCGTTTGTGCCGGTAATACCAATCCACTGTGAAGGACTCTCTTGATAGGCAAACTCTGGCTCGCCCATAATCTGCTGAGAAGCTGCCTTTGCACTCAAGAACAGCTCAGAGGTATCTGGAATACCAGGAGATGCAATAGTCAGGTCAAAGGTGCCCTCAACCTGATCAGAGCCGCATTGTACCTGTACGCCTAAGTCTGCAAGCTCTTGGACCTTCTCGCCAACAGTAGCATCTGCGCCGCCCACAAGAGTTACGGAAGACACACGACCCTCTGGCTGCTGCAGCAAATACGTGCAGACAGAGACGCCGGTCTTACCAAAACCAAGAACACATACATTTCCAAGTGTTTCTAGAAGCGACACGCAAGCGATCCTTTCTAGAGCAATATCTTTAGTGAAGCTGGAAGTACAGAGCAAAGCCCAGAGCAGCAAATGCGCCGGAAATAATCCAGAATCTAAAGACTACTTTTGTCTCGTTCCAGCCAAGTTTCTCAAAGTGATGATGCAGTGGAGCCATCAAGAATACGCGCTTTTTAGTTGCCTTGTAGCTGACAACCTGAATGATAACGGACAGTGCCTCGATGATAAAAAGACCGCCCATGACCAGGGAAACTACCTCGGTCTTGGTAAGAACAGCCAGAGCCGCAAAGGCAGCACCCCAGGCAAGAGAGCCGGTGTCTCCCATAAAAATGCTTGCAGGATAGCTGTTAAACCACAAAAAACCAATACAAGCGCCTGCGATAGATGCGGCAAAAACAGCAAGGCTACTCTCGCCATAGCGGAAAGCTACTGCAGCCATAAAAATCATGACAACCATAACGCAGCCACCAGCCAGGCCATCAAGGCCGTCGGTCAGGTTGACAGCGTTGGAGAGGCCTGCCATGAGCAAAAAGACAAAGAAGAGATACAGCCAAGGGATAGAAATGATGTTTCCGCCTAAATTGACGGTAGTAGTAAGGATGCCCAGGTTGATATCAAGACCACCGGGGAACGCAATAATGGGCGTAATGCCCCAAATGTTAACTGCTGCCAGGCAAAATGCAACAGAAATGGTAATAAGTCCAGCCATCTTCTGAGATGCGGTAAGGCCAAGGCTTCTACCATGGGCAACAGACTCAATATCGTCCAGAAGACCAAGCGAGCCCGTGAGCAGCATAGCTGCCATAGCAAGAATGAGGTCGGTGTTCCACTGAGCAAGCGCAATACAGGTCAGCACAATGCTTACCAGCATAACGACGCCGCCCATAGTAGGAGTACCCTGCTTGACCAGGTGCTGCTGAGGGCCGTCAGCACGAACCTGCTGACCCACTCCCTCTTTCTTCATCAGTTTGATAAAGAGTGGCATTAAGACCAACGTGATGATGCAGGAGACACCAAGCGCCACAAACACCTGGTATGTTGGGTAAATAGTCTGGTAAAACATTACTCAGTAACTCCTTTTACAAAAATATCAAGCTGGGCAGACCTCGATGCCTTGGCGAGAAGAACGTCTCCTTGCGCAAGTACTGGTCCGAGCACGGTAAGTGCTTCGTTGACATCACTGAACTGTTCAATTTTATCTTCCGAGAATCCCATAACGCGCGCAGCTTCAACCATTTCACGCGCGGCTCCCGTGCCTACAAAGGCAACAAGGTCTGGGTTCTTAGCAGCAATATAGGCACCCACATAACCGTGAAGGCGCTTCTCCTCTGGTCCAAGCTCACCAATCTCTCCGATAAGAGCAATGCGGCGACCTTCCGCTGGCATCTGCATCAACACGTCAAGCGCTGCAGCTGTTGAGTTAGGACTTGCGTTGTAAGAATCGTCAATAATCTTGGCACCACAGGTTGCGTCAAGTACCGAAAGACGCATACGAGTGGCAGGCATCTGCTCAATAGCCTCTGCAGCAGCGTCAAGGTCAAGACCAAGCGTCTCTATAGCCTCAAGTGCCAAAAGAAGGTCGTCGACAACAACGCGCCCAGGTACCTCAAGGGTTACCGTGCGTGACCAGCCGGATGCAGCAACAATAGTGGCAGTTGGAAGGCCCTCCTCGTCAAGAGTGACCTGCTGCGCGCTCATGACGTCAGCCTCTGTTGCGCCCACTGTCTTGCAAACAACGTGAGCAGGACGAGCAAACTCGTCTGCAATGAACTTGGTGTAGTCCCCTGCCGAAGCCTGAATAAGCGTAGGCTCAATTGAGCCAAATGCACGCATGCCTGAGACAATCTCTGCCTTGGCGCGCGCAATGTTTTCTCTGACTGCCGAGAAGACCAATGTGGCTGGTACCAACGTTGGTAATGACCGCCACCGTTGGACGAGCAACCGAGGTGAGCCTGGTAATCTCACCGGCGTGATTCATGCCCAGCTCAAGCACAAGCACCTCGGTGTCTTCTGGAGTAGAAAGTACTGTAAGTGGCAGGCCAATGAGGTTGTTGTGGTTGCCAGCGGTAGCATGTACGCGACGGGTTGCGCCGATGCCGCGACGAAGCATTTCTTTGGTGGTAGTTTTACCGACCGATCCAGTTACGCCCACAACCAGCCAGTTTGGATGGGCTTCTCGCCAAGCAGCGGCAAGAGCCAGCAGGAACGCCTCACAGTCATCGTCAGCGGCTTCAAGAACGCTGACTCCTGTGGCGGCCAGGTTGTCGAGCAGATTGTCTGCTACAGGCTCAGATGCCACTACAACAGCAGCGCCCGCCTGGGCAGCAGATAAGAGATAGGAGTTTCCATTGACCTTCTCGCCAGCGAAGGCCACGAAGAGCGAGCCTTCCTGGACCTCACGAGAGTCAATGACGGCCGAGCCCGCAACCTCGCGGGTTCCACGGTGGAGCAGTCGTGCATTTGTAGCTGCGACTATCTGTTCAACCGAAAGCTTAACCATGAGCTCTCCTAGTTATTGATTGGTTGAATATTAAGGCGTGTAGCTGCGTCTTTTGCAAATTGCGAGAAGACCACAGCGGCAGATTGCGATGCAAGCTGGTGGGTATCGTTAAGTCCAACGTAAACCATCAGATCAGATTCTGAAGGATTCACGATACCGCAGAAAGAGTCAACAAAACCGGAATTCTCGCCGTACGAGCCGGTTTCTTCCACAACCTGCTGGCCGGTACCTGTTTTACCAGCAACGGTATAGCCATAGATACCTGCGCGAACACCGGTGCCCTCTTTGACAACAGTAGTCATCATGTCAAGCTCGGCTGAAGCTGTGGAAGCAGAAATAACGTCTTTAGTAGGCCAGGTAACCTCTTGACCGCCCTTAGAAACCATAAAGTGCGGAGTCACCATGGTTCCCTTATTAGCAACAGCGGTATATGCGCGAATGACCTGGATAAATGGGATTGCAAGACCCTGACCAAACGCCATGTTTCCGCCAGTTGGGCCTTCATATTCGTCCAGAGAGCGGACAATTCCTGTAGCCTCACCTGGGAAGTCAATGCCTGTGGCGTGTCCGATGCCGAACTTATCAATTCCTGCCGCAAAGCGCTCATCACCTATGAGCTGCGTCTCAAGGAAGGCCATACCAACGTTAGAGGAACGCCTGAGCATCTCTCTTACGCTCATGTCCATGGCGCTGGTACGCCAATCGTCGTCGGTAACCTTGTTATCGCCAACTTTGAGCTCGGTTGGGATATTGAAGGTTGAATTTGGACCAAAGAGGTTGTCATCTATACCAATTGAGGTGGTGATTACCTTAAATACGGAGCCTGGCTCATAGATACTTGAGACAAGCTTGAGGTTGAGGGATTCGTAGTCAACGCCGTTATCGCTCTTAAAATCTGGCAGAGGGTACGAGGCAGCGGCATAAATCTCTCCGGTACGAGGATTCATAGCCATAATTGAGCCACCCTGCTGGGCCTCAAAGTCTTTTACTGCAGCAGTAAGCTGCTCTTCTGCCTTCTTCTGCAGCTCAATATCAATGGAAAGAACAATATCCTGGCCGTTTTGTGCCTCAGTGATGTTTGAGGTACCGCCCGCAATTGGCGTACCACCAGCGCCGGTCTCAACAATCATGTGGCCATTAGTACCTGCAAGGATATCGTTGTAGTAATACTCAAGGCCAGAAGCGCCCTCGTTGTCTGCGTTTACAAAGCCCAGAATCTGAACGCCAACGTTGCCATAGGGATAGACACGCTTGGTGTTATTAACAAAATAGACGCCCTTGAGGTTTTTCTCGTCAAGTGCTTTTTCAATCTTAGAAGCAGTATCAGTGTCAACGCGACGACGCACGTAGACAAAGGTGGTGTCTTGCTGCAGGTCTCCAAGGTAGTCTGAAGGGCTTCCGCCTAAGAGCGAGGCAAAAATCTGAGCTACGGAGCTTGCGTCTTTAATCTCTGAAGGATTGGCATAGATGTCTTTGCAGTCAACGCTCATGGCTAAGACATTGCCGTTGCGGTCGTAAATGGTGCCGCGACGAGCGTGCAAGACAATATCGTTGGTGCGGTTATTCTCGGCGCCCTTTGCAAGATCTGCTGCCGTAAAGATTTGCAGCCAAGCAAGCCTAAGAACAACAATTGCCACCATAATGGCCATAGCAGCTGCTACGCGACGGAGTCTACCTTCAGGGCCAACACCATCCGAGCCACCGCTGCTACCACGATGACCACGAAAATGCACACGAGAGGCCTCGTCGTACGAGGCCTCAGGAGTTTTTCTGCGCGATGCGCGAGTATGTCGATTCTGCGTACTCACAACGTATATTTTACGCCTAAGCGTTGTTGCTTACATCTACAACAGGACGATTTGTCTCAAGAGTCATACCGTAATTCTGAGTAGCAATGCGCTCAATGCGTGTAGTGCTTGCAAGCAGGGAGCGAGAAACGCGCAGGGAATCGTTAGTTGCAGTTGTTGCACGCATTTCATTTCTGATGACGTTATTAGCCTGAAGAGTAGAAACCGTAGCGGTAGAGATACCAATACGGACAACACCAAGTGTCAGAAAGAGTGCTGCAGCAACAGCAATAAGCTTGACACGCTGGATGAACTGGCTGCTTACGCCACGGCGAGCATCAGCATCAAGGCCGCCACCAGGGACAACCTCAAAAGATGTGCGAGTGCTCTGTTCAGGAGCGTACTCATGCTCAAACTGAGTTGTGCGTGCTACAGCTTCTGATCCGTAACGTGCCATTAAACTTCAATCCCTTCAAAAACTTCTTAACAACAAGCAACAAGTGCTATGGGGTACTTCATTTCTCTGGGTCGCGTTTAACCGCTACCCTCATCAGGGCGCTTCTCGCCCTTGGGTTGCGCTCTATCTCTTCTGGAGTGGCCACAAGAGGTTTGCGCGTAATCACGTCAACTATCGGCACTTGACCGCACATACAAACCGGAAGGTCTGGCGGGCAGATACAACCTTGACTGAGCTCGGAGAACACGTGCTTGACAATGCGATCTTCAAGCGAGTGGTACGAGATAACGCAAATCCTGCCTCCTGGATTAGCCCAGGCAATTGCAGAACGAAGTCCGCGTTCCAAAACCTCAAGCTCGTGGTTTACTTCAATACGAAGTGCTTGGAACGTCTTTCTGGCAGGATGTCCGCCGTGACGACGTGCTGCTGCGGGAATTGCCGCCTTGATTACCTCAACAAGCTCAAGCGTCGTTTGGATGGGACGCTTTTCTCGCGTTTGCACAATGCGTCGTGCAATGCGTGAGGCAAATTTCTCGTCTCCGTAAATTCGAAGGATTCGGGCGAGGTCGGCTTCGTTATAGGTGTTGATGACCTCTTGTGCAGTTGGAGTTTGTTTGCCCGGGTCCATTCGCATATCCAACGGGGCATCTTCGTGGTACGAAAAGCCTCGCTCTGGGATATCAAGCTGAGGAGAAGAAACACCAATGTCAAAGAGGAAACAGTCAACTCCGGGGACTTCTGCAGAGACGAGAAGTTCATCGAGGTCGCCAAAGTTTCCCTTAAGCGGCAAAAACTCCGCGTTTGGTACTTCTTGCTTCAGGCGAGCAGCTGCTGCTTGATGAGCCATTGCGTCCTGGTCAATTCCAATGGAAAGACCGTCTGGAGCAATCAGCTTTGCCATCTCTACGGTGTGGCCCGCTCCTCCCAAGGTGCAGTCGCAAACAACTTCACCTGGCTTGGGGTCCAGCTCGCGCAGCACTTCTGCAAGCATTACTGGTTGGTGCCGATATTCGACTTTCAAGTTACCGTCTTCTACCTTCACGATCTTCTCGCCTCACTAGGCGCCAAAGATGAGGTCCTCGAGCGTTGCAACGCGGTCATCTGCCGAGAAGAGGCTGTTCCACTTGTTGGTGTTCCAAATCTCAAAGTGGTCGCCGTTACCGACAATGGTGACGTCGCGGTCAAGCTGGAGCTTCTCCCTAGCCTGTGGATCGGACTCGTCAATCTTTCCCAGAGCAACGCGGCCGGCCGAGTCAATGTCGACGGTTGTTGCTGCTGCGTTCAGCATGCGAAGTGCTGTGACGTCGTCGCGGTTCCTTGGGTTGAGGTTCAGACTTGCAATCCAAGCCTCATACGCCTCAGGTGAGTAGCCGTAAAGCGCGTCCTGTCGACGGAGCAAGATGACAACATCGCCAAGCTGCTTGCGCTGAGGTGCAGGAAGAGTCACGCGAATCTTGGAGTCCAGCGAACGCTGATACTGACCAGTAAGCATGTCTCCCCCTTTCACGTTGGCGCCCCTTGCCGCGCGGGCTGTGTTTGTGTTGTGTGTGCGCGGCAACGCTTGGGCATAGTCCGTCGATTGAACGTGAAATAAATATAACTCATTCCGACACTTACACACACTAGAAAACACTTTCCAACACCAAGTATTTTTCTTATGGTCTAGCTGGGGTTTAACAAAGATGTGAATTGATAGAGCAAGACCACAATATGTAGTGTTTAAAAAAATCCGAACTACAAAAGAACGGATTTTCTTAGTCTTAAGCTCGATTTATTAAATTTTTTATGTAGTGAAAATTTTTGAGGAAATTGTGGTGAACTCGTGGCGAAAATCACACGTTGCCCTAACGAAACCTTTGCCTTGCTTTTACACAGTCACCACTTTGCCCCACGCTTGTCCCACGCTTGTCCCACGCTTGCGTCAAGCGCGATTATTTGTCCACATGAACGTGAGCTCTTGGGTGAGCCTCAAGGTACACGTCTCTAATGTGCGACCTATCTACGTGCGTATAGAGCTGCGTGGTTGAAATATCAACGTGTCCCAAAAGCTCCTGCACCGAGCGAAGATCAGCGCCGCCCTCTAGAAGGTGTGTGGCAAAACTGTGGCGCAGTGTGTGAGGATGCAAACCTTCAATCCCCACTACCCTGCCGTAATTTGCCACCAGTTTATGTACCGACTGGCGAGAAATGCGTCCACCCCGAGCATTTACAAACACCTCAGATACCTGGCCGTGCTTAAGCAAAAGCGAACGAGCCTCATAAAGGTATGTTTTAAGTGCACGATGCGCAGAGCCCAACACAGGAACTACGCGCTCTTTGGAACCCTTACCAAAAACACGCAAGAGTTCATCTTCTAGAAGGACTCCTCGTACCTCAAGATCGCAAAGCTCAGACACACGAAGACCGCATCCATACAACAACTCAAGTATGGCTCTATCTCGAATACCTAGAGGCGAATTAGGAAACGGCTGATCAAGCAGCTCTTCTGCCTTCTCTTGAGAAATAACATCAGGAAGCCTTTGAATTCTTGCTGCGGTAGGTAAATCTTCAGCTGGAGATGACTCACAAATTTGCTCAACAGCCATAAACTTGTGGAAGTTTCTAAGTGCCGCAGTGTGGCGCTCAACCGAAGCTGGAGCCATACCTAAATCTCTAAGAGAGCCTATGTACTCTTCAACATCAGAGCGAGTCACCTGGTTGGGCAAAGTAATCTTTTTGCCATTCAGCCAAAGCAAATAACCCTCTAAATCTCTGGTATAGGCATCAAGCGTATTTACAGAAAGACCTCGCTCAACAGCAACGTACGCTAAAAATTCTGTACGCGCCTGAGCGAGGTCCATAAGTATTCTTCCCTAGTAAAAATTCTGCTTAAAGAGTCTGATTTACATCATGACGGTCAACACCCTCATGATGAGCGATTGCTGCACGTGCAAACTCACGGAACAAAGGTGCAGGATGAGTTGGACGGCTCTTAAACTCTGGGTGTGCCTGACTTGCAACAAACCAAGGGTGAACAGACTCTGGAAGCTCAATCATCTCTACAAGGCGATCGTCTGGAGAAACACCAGAAACTACCAAACCAGCCTCAACAAGCTGATTACGGAATACGTTGCTTACCTCATAGCGGTGACGATGACGCTCGTAAACCAAGTTGTTGCCATATGCCTCATGTGCAAGAGTTCCCTCAACAACCTTACAAGGATAAGAACCAAGGCGCATGGTACCGCCCTTGTCAGTAATATCCTCCTGATCAGGCATAAGATCGATGACAGGATATGGAGTATCTGGACCAAACTCTGCTGAATTTGCGCCCTCCATGCCGCAGACGTCACGAGCAAACTCAGTAACAGCCATCTGCATACCAAGGCAAACACCAAGGTAAGGAATCTTGAGCTCACGAGCACGACGAATAGCAACCATCTTGCCCTCTACGCCGCGAAGACCAAAGCCGCCAGGAACCAAAATGCCGTCCGCACCAGCAAGCTCCTGCTCTACGTCTTCTTCTGTCAGCTCTTCACCATTTACCAGGCGGATATCAACGTGCCTGCCATAGAAAATACCAGAGTGGTGAAGTGCCTCAATAACAGAAAGGTAAGCATCAGGCAGCTGCGTATACTTGCCGACAACATAAATTCTTGTTGCGTCTTCAAGTGCATTTGCCTTGTGCATAGCAGTAGTAAATGCTTCCCAGCTGCCAAGATCACTTGGACGAACTTCAAGACCAAGACGCTCAAGTACCTTCTTGTCAAATCCCTGTGCTGCCAGATGTGCTGGAACATCGTAAATTGAAGGCAGATCATTGTTCTCAAAAACGCAATCTGCATCGACGTCGCAGAAATTAGCGATTTTCTCGCGAATAGATTCATCCACGGAATGACTAGAACGGCAGACGATAAAGTCTGGCTGAATACCAAGGGAACGAAGCTCTTTTACGGAGTGCTGCGTAGGCTTAGTCTTAACCTCATGAGCAGCAGCAATATAAGGAACAAGGCTCACGTGAATAATAGCAACGTTGCTTGCGCCACGCTCTTTTCTAAACTGGCGAATTGCCTCAACAAAAGGCTGAGACTCAATATCACCAATAGTGCCACCAAGCTCTGTGATGACTACATCAGCATTAGTAACCTCTTCAATGCGAGCAAAACGAGCCTTAATTGCATCAGTTACATGAGGAATTACCTGAACTGTACCGCCAAGGAAGTCTCCAGCGCGCTCACGCTGAATCAAAGACTGATAAATGAGGCCAGTGGTGAAGTTAGACTCCCTGGTAAGATTCTCGTCAATAAAGCGCTCATAATGACCAAGGTCAAGGTCAGTCTCTTTACCGTCCTCAGTGACAAAAACCTCACCATGCTGGAAAGGACTCATAGTGCCTGGGTCAACATTGAGATATGGGTCAGCTTTTTGCATCATGACCTTATAGCCACGAGCCTTAAGAAGTCGGCCGAGAGATGCAGCAGTGATTCCTTTTCCAAGAGAGGAAACAACGCCACCTGTTACAAATATGTGCTTGGTCATGGATTACTCCCGTAGGTAAGATTAGCCAATTACATTTCTACGGGTCTTTATATTATTCCGCTTTGAGGCCCATAGTGTCGAGAAATTTAATCTCCAAACAAATACATTGTTATGTCCATGTAGTTCTGAAAAATCTAGCGAGCTTCTGACAGCAGCTCATGTGCGTGAGCCAAAGAAGCCTCAGTTATAGAGCCTGAAAGCATGCGTGCAATCTCTTCTTCTCTCTGAGTACCAGAAACCTCTGTAAGAGAAGTTATTGGGAGTGCGTTATGTTCTTCTGTCTTTGAGACTACATACTGTTTAGAGGCCATAACAGCAACCTGTGGCAGGTGAGTTACCACAATCACCTGATGTGTTTTAGCAAGCTGCGCTAAAACCTCTGCAAGAGCAACGGCAGTAGCTCCACCAACGCCAGCGTCAACTTCATCAAATACAAGCGTATCGCAGACGTCAGACTCTCCTAGAACCACTTTGCATGCAAGCATAACGCGAGAAACCTCACCACCAGAGGCAATCTTTCTAAGCGGACGAGCAGTCATCTGAGCTGAAGGCTTATACATAAGCTCAATCTTTGTAGAACCAACTTTATTCCACTGCTCAAAAGGAAGATCTTCAAAGTTCAATTCAATCTGAGCTGAACCCATCTGCAGATGACTCATTTGCTTAGTAACAGCATCACAAAGTTTTGGAGCTGCAGCAACACGAACCTTTTTAAGTGCCTGAGCCTTTACGGTAAGAGTCTCTTTTGCCCTATCTACCTCTGCCTGTGCCTCACGGACAAGCTTTTCTGTGTCTCTTGTAACCTCAAGAAGATTTTGAGCTGCCTGGTATTTCTTAAATACGTCTTTCATGCCAGGGCCATACGTTCTCATAAGACCCTGAAGACGAGCCATACGACTTTGCATCTCTTCAAGTGCTTCTTCATCAAAATCGAGAGATCCAACATAGCTTCTGAGCTCTGAAGAAACATCCTCAATCTCTATAAGTGCACTTGAAAGAGACTCTGCATAGTTACCTAGCGTAGCATCAAACGTTGAAGCACTCTGAAGCATCTGAACTGCATCAGAGAGAGAATCAATAACGCCCTCATCTCCTGAGAGTAACTCGTGTGTTCCTCCTGCAGCTTGAAGGAGAGCCTCTGCGTGTTCAAACCGAGGAAGTTGCTCTTCTAGGTCTTCTAGCTCTCCTTCTTTAGGAGAGACCTCATCAATTCTTTGGACAAGAAATGCCGCTTCATCAATCTTTGCATTGCTAGACTGACTTACTTCAATAACTCGTTGAAGTTCAGCGACTGCAGCATGGTAAGCATGAAGAGCTTCTACATACTCTGTCTGACAAGATTGAATATCTGATCCAATCCATGCATCCAACATGCTGACATGATTTTTTACGTCAAGCAGTCTTTGATGCTCATGCTGACCACACAGATCAATTGATGTTCCAATGCCTCCAGCCAGCTCTTTAACTGATGCCATGTGGCCATCAATCTCTACCCTGCCTCTACCATCAGCAGAGACTTTTCTAGAGACAACAATGCCCTCTTGATCTTCTGGCGAGGTAAAAAAGCGTGCCTCAACCCTAAGAGCGTCTGTTCCTTCTCTTACTGCAGAAGCATCAGCGCGCTCTCCTACTAAAAGCTTAATGGAAGATAAAAGAGCGGTTTTACCAGCACCTGTCTCTCCTGTTAAAACAGTTAAACCTGAGGCGGGTGCAAGAGAAGCATCTTCAATAAGTGCGACATTTTGCACACGAAGTTCATCAAGCATATGCGACCTGCTTACTGACCAGTTTTACCGTAAAATACACGAGAAACTGAACGATAGAAACTATCAGCACTTCTATCAAGCAGAATGATATCTCCTGGTCCACGGCTAATACGAGCTTTGGTAGCCACACCCTCCTCTGGATGTTTAATGTTTTGTCCATCAGAGAAGAAGTGACATGTTGCTGGTCTATCTTTTGACATGGTAATTTCAACCACATCAGAAGGAGAGGTAAGGAATGCACGAGCCAAGATAGTATGTGGTGCGATTGGCACGCAAACCATTCCCGAGAACTCTGGTGTAACAATAGGACCACCAGCAGCAAGAGCATAACCGGTGGATCCAGTTGCCGTACTAACAACAAAACCATCACCGCGAAGCTTATCAATATGGTTGCCTGATACAGAAACCGTAAACTCAACCATATCGCCTGCTCCACCTCTAGAAACAGCAAAATCATTGAGCGAGAAGGTCTTCTCGACGTAAGTTTCTCCAGATGGAAGCTCATATTCTGTTTCTATTGCAAGTGTTGCTCTTCTAGATACGTGGAGCTCTCCAGCAAGAGCATCAGCTACCATCTCAATCATTTGATGAGGAGTTGCACTGGTTAAAAAGCCAAGGTGACCATAAGAGATGCCCAAAATTGGAATTTCAGAATACTCAACAATTTTGGCGGCCCTCAGAAGCGTTCCATCTCCACCAAGAGAAATAACAAGCTGGCAATCAGAACAATCTACAACTTTATCCGGGAAAAGCTTTTTATCGTGTGCCCATTGAACATCACAGCCCTGTTCAAAGAGCCATTCTTCAAGTTCACGTGCACCAGAAACAGCAACTTCTCTTGAATAATTTGGAACAAGAAGTACCTTCACGCAAACCACTCTCCCGATTTTGCTTGATTGCACAACTGAAACAGTTAACACGTCTGATTCGATGTACTTAGTATACCTAAAAAACTACGAACAATACTACAAAATAGAACATTCGTTCTATTTCACTATTTCTACAGAATGACTCGATACCACTGAAGCAAGATCTAAATCAATACGAACCTGCCTCAAGCTGACCAAACAGTAAATATTCCACGTTACCCTTAGCGCCGTGAATAGGACTTTCACACGCGCCCAAAGGACCCATATGAGCTTCCTTAAACGCATCGGAAACCTTTTGCAGCGTTTGCAGACGCACGGAAGTATCAGTCACAATACCGCCCTCGCCCACTTCTTCCCTCTTAGCTTCAAACTGCGGTTTGACCAGCGTAACAAAAACTCCTTCAGGAGCTAGAACGTCTAAAACAGAAGGAAGAATTGACAAGATTGATGTAAACGATACGTCACACACAGCAACATCAAAAACGTGCGAGTAACCCATTTCTGGCAGGGACGTAATATTTGTACGTTCGAGCAGTTCAACCCTGCTGTCTTTTCTGAGCGACCAATCAAACTGTGCATAGCCAACATCAACCGAGGTAACCGAAGCAGCCCCATTTTGAAGCAGGCAATCGGTAAAACCACCAGTTGAACAGCCAATATCTAAACATTTTTTATTTTGAACCGTAAAATCAAAAACTTCAAAGGCACGCTCGAGCTTAAGTCCGCCTCGGCTCACGTACGGAATAGCGCCTTTTACGTGCAGAAATAATCCCTCAGGAACAAGCTCTCCTGCTGAGGTTAGTCTTCTGTCACTCGTAGAAACATCGCCCGCAAGAATTGCGCGCAATGCAGCTTGAGTGTCTTTGAAAAATCCTTGCCTAACCAGCTCTTTATCGAGCCTTTGGCGAGAAATGCGTTGAGCCACTAGTGCTCATCGCTTTCTGAAACCGCGTCATCAGACGACGTTTCATCTGCAGCTGAAGCCTCAACCTGCTCAGAAGAAGCCTGCTCATCAGTGGTAGCTGCTGCGCCGGTTGCGTCAGTTGCATCCCCTGCTGCCTGAGCCTGAATCAGACGCTCTTCCTCTTCTGGCGTAAACTCTGTGGTGTCAACCATGTTGACAGCCTTTGAACCTAGAGCAATTGCCTCATCAAAGAGGTCAAGAGAATGCTCCAGCGAGACGTTCTTATCGCGAACTTGATCAACAATCGAATCAAGCCTTGCGGTTATCTGGTCAAAGCTCTGATATTCAGACGTATCGATTTTTGCCATAGCTACTCTGCATCTTCCACAGAGCTTACTGGCTCTTCTTCAGAATTGTCCTGCTCAGCAGACT
This sequence comes from Lancefieldella parvula, assembly GCA_023300185.1. Taxonomy (GTDB): domain Bacteria; phylum Actinomycetota; class Coriobacteriia; order Coriobacteriales; family Atopobiaceae; genus Lancefieldella. The sequence goes on along the minus strand of CP097092.1, from coordinate 597,743 downwards.
GCTTATGGCACAGAGAATAAATGTCTTCTCCAGCCTCAACATCGTCAACAATACGGCCGAGAACACCGTTAATAAAACGAGGAGAATCGTCACCACAGTAGGCGCGAGCAAGGTCAACTACCTCGTTAATAGCAACAGCAACGTCAACCTCTGGAACCTCCAGAATCTCGTAGAGAGAAATTCTTAGAAGATTGCGGTCAACAGAAGGCATGCGATCAATTGCCCAGTCTTTTGAGTAAGCAGCAATGATGTCATCAAGATCATCTCTGATGCCATCTGCTCCTACTGCCAGTGACTGCGCATACTCGTCAAGAGGTCCCTCGGAGAGCGTGTAGTCTCCGTCGAGGACCTCAAGAACGCTGCGATTAGTGGCTTCAGCCTGGAACAAAAGCTGTAGTGCTTGGCTACGGGCGCGGGTACGTCCAAAAAACTTAACGCTCAAGCCTACTCCTTAGGAAAAACAAGGCTGTCAATGTAAACATCAACGGAAGCAATGCTGACGCCAATCTGCTCATTTACGGCAGTTGCAACAGCAAGTCTTACCTCAGAAGCAAGCTTTGTGAAAGGATAGCCATAGAAAACGGTAAGGTGAACTCCAAGATGAAGCTGACCGTTCTCTACGCCTGCCTCAACAGCCTTCTCTGGTGCAAGGCTTCTGCTGGTAAAAACGTTAATAAGGTTGGATGCCAGTGTATCGTTTCCGCCAACGGAGGCAACACCTTCAACACTTCCAGCTGCGCCGGAGACAACCGTTGAAATTACATCTTTTGAGATGCCGATGCCTGCTATACGAAGCTCTGTTTCAGCCATGTCTACCCCCTAAAAAAGACAAACTGTCTTTGAAATAATTACTCAATACCTGTTGGGCGTTTATGCGCCCAAAGCATATGCATTAAACGCGAGAAACAAACTTGCCGTCGCGGGTGTCAACCTTAATGCGCTCACCCTGGTTCAGATACATTGGAACCTGAAGCGTTGCACCAGTCTCAATAGTTGCTGGCTTGGTGCCGCCCTGAACAGTGTCTCCCTTGAAGCCTGGGTCAGTCTCAGTGATCTCTGCCTCAATGAACATTGGAGGCTCAACACCAAGAAGCTCAGTGTCTGCATAGAGAAGCTGTGCGTTATCGTTCTCCTTGAACCAGACGCTCTTCTCGCCAATGAAATCAGCAGGGACAGCTACCTGATCGTAAGTCTCATTGTCCATGAAGTAGAAGGACTCACCGTCGTTGTAGAGATACTGCATCTCTTTGGTGAGCAGAAGAACGTTCTCAAACTTGGTACCAGCGTTGCAGGTCTGATCAATAACGCGGCCAGAGCGAAGGTCACGAATCTTATAGCGGACAAAAGCGCCGCCCTTACCTGGCTTTACGTGCTGGAACTCAACGATGGTGTAGTACTTATCGTTAATTTTAAGGCCAAGGCCGTTCTTAAAATCTGCGGTGCTGATAGTTGCCACGTCTAACTCTTTTCACTCGATAAAGTCGCGAGAAGAACGTGAATTTTCAAACTACCCGCGACACGTATATGCATGTTGGATTTTATCAGTTTCACGCCTTCCGTGCTGGCGGCTCTTGTGAAAATGCAAAATTTGCTTACTTCTTTTTAATAAAACTCTCTTTAATAAGGCGAGGAAGCTGTGGAATTGCCATGAGTCCATGCTTAAAGACAAACCAGAAGTTTGGAGAACGCACGAGTTTCTCCTCCCCTATATAGGTGCGAATTGCCCTCAATGTTGCTTTATTGTCTCGCGTAGAAAACGAGTAGTTACCATTGCTTTTAGTAAAGATAGCAAAGCGAGAAATGCTTTTGGTGCGTCCCATAACCGAAGCTGCCACATGATCTATCTGGTCCCAGGGAATCTGAATGTAATCTTCAGGATTTTTTTGGTTGTAGAACTCAAAGGCCTTATTGCCAATAAGGATATCGCCATACGTAGCAAGCCCATGAAATGACGTTGCCTTTGCGGTGAAATCGACTGTGTTGTTTTGAGACTGAGCCATACAATCCTTTCAAAAAATGGGTCGCACCCATTATAGAGCGCGACCCATATTCGTGCGAAGTTGAGTACTACTACGTACTCCTACTCATTACATAAAGCCAAGAAGTCGACCAACGATACCAACACCAAAGAGAGCCAGAATAATGGCAATTGGAGAGACCTTCTTCTTAAGCAGTGAGCAGCAAAGCAGCGTCAGACCAACAGCAGCAAGTCCAGGAATGAGCGAATCAAGGTTGTTCTGAAGCGTAGTTACCTTGACTGGATCAAGACCGTTTGGTCCAAGAACAGAGTAGAGCTTCAATGCTTGATACATTCCCTCTACTCCTGAAGGAATACTTGTCCAGTCAATGTATGCTCCTGCCTGCTGTGGAATGGTAGAGACAACAGGGGTAAAGGAAATTGAAACCCAACGCTGTACCAGGGCACCAATGATAAACATACCCAGAATGGAAGCGCCCTCAGTAATCTTGCCTAGCATACCGCCAGAAAGATCGGAAGAAATTGAAGCACCTGCCTTGTAGCCAAACTCCTGGGTGTACCAGAGGAAGGCAAGGCGAATGACGTTCCACAGGACAAAGAAGAGAATAGGGCCAAGTGCAGAGCCGCCAAGAGCAATGGAGGCACCAAGTGCTCCAAGGATTGGACGGACAGTAAACCAGAAGACTGGATCGCCAACACCAGCCAGAGGACCCATCATACCTACCTTGACGCCCTGAATTGCAACGTCATCAATAGGCTCGCCATTAGCGCGTCCCTCCTCCAGTGCAAGGGTAACACCCATGACTGGCGCAGAAACATAAGGATGAGTATTGTAGAACTCAAGATGGCGCTTAAGAGCGGCTACCTGGTCTTCTTTGTTTGGATAGAGCTTTTTGATGGCAGGAATTATTGAGAATGCCCAACCACCATTCTGCATACGCTCGTAGTTCCAAGAACCCTGAAGGAACTGATGACGAAGAGCAACAGACATACGGTCTTTCTTAGAAAGCTGAATCTTATTCTCCATTAGTTTCACACTCCTTCAGAATTAGTAGTTGTCGATAATATCGCCGAGTGGATCGCCAGATCCGCCACCTGCGCCGCCACCCTGCTTAGCAAGGTCTTTAAGACCAATGTAGAGAATAGCAAGGCAAACGCCAATGACGCCAAGAGCAATAAGGGTAAGCTGGTTGATAGCTGCAAGAACAAAGCCCAGTGCAAAGAATGGCCAAACTTCGCGAGTAGCCATCATATTGATAACCATTGCATAACCAACAGCAGCAACCATACCGCCGCCAACTGCCATACCACCAGTAAGCCACTTAGGCATTGCGTTTAGGGCGTCAGTGACAATAGCTGGGTCAATAAAGCAAAGAGCAGCTGCAGGAACAGCAATACGTGCGCCCTGCATAAAAATGGCTGCGATGTGCCAACGCTCGATTGCAGCAAAATCGCCCTTCTCGGCAGCTGCATCCATTGCGTGGACAATACCAGTTGCAATGGTACGAGCAATCATGGTGAGGAACAGACCTGCTACGGACAGAGGGATTGCAAGGGCAATAGCAGTGTTAATAGCAGCGGTGGTGTCAGTATCTCCACCATTCAGTGCCAAAACCATAATAATTGCAGATGCGACAGATGCTAAAGCTGCATCCGGTGCAACTGCAGCACCGATGTTTGCCCAACCAAGAGCAATCATCTGAAGAGAACCACCAAGGAAAATACCCTCAGCAGGATGACCAGTCACAAGGCCAATCAGAGAACAAGCAACCAGGGGCTGATGGAACTCCCACTGGTCAAGAATACCTTCCATGCCAGCAAGAAGAGCAACAATTACGACAAGCAGTATTGTGATAGGTGTCATTTCTACCTCCTTCTAGTTACTTACGATCAGCAAGTTCGGACTTAGCTTTTTTAAGCATTGCATCAAAGTTCTCTGCATTATCTGCAGGAACCTTACGGACATCAAACTCTGTACCACACTCGCGGATAGCCTCAAGAGTCTTTACGTCGTCTTCATCCATAGCAACTGCGTTGGTAACAACAACTTTGCCAACAGAGTGAGCCATAGAACCAAGGTTAGCTTCCTTGATCTCTACGCCACCCTCAATAGCACGAAGCATATCTTGAGGAGTCTCAAACAGAAGCATTGCCTTAGTATTACCAAAACGAGTGTCGTGAGCAATCTCAATAATTTTCTTAATAGGAACAACGTGGACATGTACTCCTGGAGGAGCAGCCTGAACAATCATGGTCTTGCGAAGTTCATCTTGAGCAACACCATCAGAGCAGACAATAATGCGGTCTGGCTTGGTCATCTTTGTCCACGTAGTTGCAACCTGACCATGCAGAAGACGGGTGTCAATACGTGCAAGCACAATCTTAAGCTTGCCGTCACCAATAACGGTGCCTGCAGGAATTGCTCCCTGAGGTGCTGCAGGAGCGGCGGGAACATCAGTAGGAGTTGCCTCTTGTGGCTCAAGCTCTTCTGGCTTAATCTTGACGCCCATACGAGCTTCAGAGTAAATCTCTTTTGCTACCTCGGCGGCGGTATCTACGCCAAGGCGAGAGCCATATGCTGCAATAAGCATTGGGAGGTTAAGACCAGTAACGGCAACCCAATCCTCTTTACCTTCTTCCTCAAGAACACGAGAAATCTGGTTAAAGGGGGTGCCACCCCATAGGTCAACCAAGAACAAAACGTGCTCTTGATCTTCAAGCGTGGCAATTGCGTCGAGAATCTTCTGATGCAGGTCATCTGGACCCATATCAGGAGTAAGCGTTACAGCTACAACGCTTTCCTGTGGTCCAAAAATCATGCTGCCAGAATCTTTAATACCCTCGGCAAATTTGCCATGGCTGGCTAGAACGATACTAACCACTTCTACCTCCTTCTTCTCCACCTAATAAAACAAATGAAACTGTAAACATAACAATGAAAATAACAATTACTTTTCTGATTTTATTACATAAGTCTAAAACATACCTCCACTAACCTAACTCTTTTTAAATTTTTTAGGTTTTATAAGCTAATTTTTAGGCGAGAAGGTCTTCTCGCCCTAGGAGATACGGTAAAAAATACGGCCAGAAACCCAAAGCTTCTGGCCGTAAAAATTCTGTATATCGCGTCTAGTTAGCAGCCAACAGACACAAGGTCGTGTGTGGACTGAGTAAAGACATCGTAGCCGTCCTCAGTAACAACGCCAAAGTCCTCAAGGCGGATACCAAACTTACCAGGCAGGTAAATGCCAGGCTCATCGGTAACAACAGAACCTGCTGCAATAACCTTGTTCCAGCGAGGGTTGAAGAATGGACGCTCGTGAATCTCAACGCCAACACCGTGGCCAAGACCGTGACCAAAGTACTCACCGTAGCCAGCCTCAGAGATAACCTTAACTGCAAGGTTATGGATGTCAGAACCAGTTACACCTGCATGAATAGCTGCTGCGCAAGTTTCGTTTGCCTTGCGGACAACGTCAAAGACGTGCTGCTGCTCCTCGGAAGGTGCGCCAACAACAACAGTACGGGTCATATCTGAGTGGTAATCCAGGTAACCTGCGCCATAGTCCATAACAATCATGTCGCCTGTCTGAACTACGCGCTCACCTGGCTGTGCGTGAGGATTAGCACCATTAGGACCAGAAGCAATGATGGAATCAAAGGACAGGGCATCTGCGCCGTTGGAGAGCATGTAGTTCTCAAGCTCTGCGCGGATCTGCTGCTCAGTAAGACCTGGCTTAATGTACTCGCAGATGTGGAGGAACGCCTTGTCAGTAATTGACTGAGCATGCTTCATAAGCTCAATCTCAGCTGGGTCTTTAACAATACGCAGCTCAGCAATATCGCCATGCATGCGTGGAAGCAAAGCAGCAACAGAACGATCGCGCAATGCCTGCTCAAGACCATCAAAGAACGCAAGATCAACGGTGTCCTCAATAGCAACTACGCGAGCACGAGCCTCAGCAATATGAGCGGCAACCCACTCGGTAGGAGTAGTGACTTCCTGGTCAAACTTCCATGGAGAATCAGCACCAAGGCGCTCCAGGAATGTGTTGTAGTAACGAGAGTCAGTGTGCATGAAGAGCTCATCCTGCGTAATAAATGCAGTATGTGCCTGCTCAAAGTCAAAGACACGCTCAGCGTCAGTCAACCAACGAAGGTCTGGGTTGTGACGTAGAACAACAGCGTCGTAACCCCTCTGAGCCATTACCTCGCGAAAGCGCGCAACGCGCTTTGCTGCTGCCTGTAAATCTGCCATTTCAAATCCCTTCTCGAGATGTTTACAACAAAAAGTTGCACCTTGTGGAGTCGCTTCAGCAAATAGGCTCCTTACTGCAAGATGCGGCGCTTTAATGCGAAGCGTGAGCCTCACACCAAGCGCGGGCATGCTCGGCGAGAAGTTCCTCGTCGACCGAAGCTAATCTTACCCTTCCGATAGACATTGGAATCAGCAACATAAAACGATTAGTAGAACGGAAACATTCCTGTTTGAGAGCTTCGATAAGCTGCTCAGAAGTAATGTCACAGGTAACAAAGCCAATATTCAAGCGCTCAAGAATCTCATCTTGAGCAAGCATATCGTCAAAGGAAAGAGACTCTTTAGCTACTGCAATTCTTGCCGAAAAACGCAGCGCATCTGCATACAGTGCAGAAAGAGGCTGGTCAGCTGGGATAAGCGGACGAAGCGCCTCCACAAAAACCCAGCCATAAGGCACAGACTGCTGAATGGCGATAGCTGAAGAATCAGACAGGCGGCCACGAGTCTTAGTAGACTCTGCCAGCTGTTCTGCAACGATATCGGCAACTCCAGAGGAGAGGTTATCTGCCCTATCCCAAATACGGCCAAACTCCGCCTCGTTATCAGACATAGCTGTTGCAACCATGCACACCTGGGCAACCTTAGCGTTGTCATCGCAGAGATCCATAACCTCAAGATCTGCAAAGCAGAAACGAGCACAAGGCTTAGTGGTAACAAGACGCTGATGTTCAGCATCAGTATCAAGTGCACGAGGAGTAATAGACGAGACAATAACTGCTGCTAAATCAAGGGGAACAGTAGCAAGGGAAACTCCCCCACACCACTTGTTTGCCACGTGGTTAGCAAGAGAAATAACGCCCTCGTGTCCCACGGAAACTACCAAATCATCAGCTGTCAGGTGCATGTCTGCCAGAGCAGACAATACCCGTGCCTCAGTTGCCACGGTAGTTGCTGCCTCGCCATCTTCTACATCTACACGTGTGACGAGAAAACCAATGGTGGTGAGGTCTCTACGCAGAAGCTCAGCAAGGTCTTCGTCTGCCTGATTGCTGACAAGAAAAGCACAGCGATGAGGTCTTCCCACTGCGGTTCTGAGCTCAGTACCAAAGTTTGAAAGAACACCTGCACCAGAACGAAGTGCAATAGAGCCACCAGGAATAGAAACCCACTGTTTAATCTGAACAGGTGGCAATTCCTCTTCAAGCTCAGTCTGGACATTGTCACTCATAGAAGACCTCTTTCCCAAAGCAGCTTGCCAGAATCAATGGCTACCTGCTCAAACGTTTTCTCACGAATATCAATAGTAATATCAGCAGCAGCCTCATAACGTGGACGCAGCCGTCTATAAAGCTGAGTAGCGTTTTCAAAGCTTCCCAGATCAGGACGCCTATCCGTGCGCTGAATTTGGCGAAGCGAGTCAGAAAGATCGCCATCGAGAAACACAATGACTCCCATCTCGCGCATTAGCGCAAGATTGACGTCCTTCTCGACAATTCCACCGCCACAGCTTACCAGCAGTGACTTCTTAGACTTAAGTGTTTGCAAAACCTCAGTTTCTGCCTGCCTAAAAAGCTCTTCACCGTCATCTTCGTAGATTTCTGCCAGTGATTTACCTGCTATGCGTTCTGCCAGGCGATCGGTATCGACATAGCGGCGGTGAAACAACTCGCCCAAATTACGCGCGAGTGTAGACTTTCCGGCACCCAGAAAGCCTACAAAAAAGATATGATCACAGCCCTCATGTACGACGTATCTTGAATCGCGAAGCTCCATACTCCTCCAGCCTTTCAAGATGATTCTATCATCGAGTTGGAGCAAGTAAACTAAAGCCGTCTTGTTATGACGTAAAAGTTACATTTTTTAAAATGCGGCGCTCTGACGTGACGAATGATATTGGTGTACCAAAGATCCTCATGTAGACTGCGGCTTTACCAAAATAGTTGAAACACCAGCCAAATTACCAGCAATTACATCGGTAAAAATTTGGTCTCCCACCATCACGGTTTGCTCTTTAGTTGCCGAGAAGCGCTTCATAGCTGCAGTTAAAGCGCGAGGCAGCGGCTTGCACGCAAAGCCCTCTCCTTCAATTCCCAGCTCGTGAGCGCTACGCTGGACCTCATTGAGGTGAATGTTATTGGAGATGAGACAGAGCGTTAATCCAGCCGCATGAGCCTTCTCAAACCAAGCAGATACCTCTGGCGGCACAACTTTGGTGTCACGGGGCACGCAGGTATTATCGCGATCTAAGAGCACAAGCTTAATCCCCTGCTGAACAAGATTCTCTATAGAGATATGCTCAACAGCAGAAACGTATTGTGTTGCTTTAATCAAGCTCATAGACACCAACTATTGCTTGCTTGCGGCTTCACGCTCGCGTGCGTTTTCAATAGCTTGCTGATGCTCGTCATAGGTCTCAGAGAAGACGTGCTCATCGGAGGTAATCCAGAAGTAGTAATAATTGGTTGCTGCTGGATCCATAGCCGCCTTAATAGAGGCATAACCTGGAGAGCAAATAGGCGTAGGAGTCAAACCCTTAAACGCATAGGTGTTATATGGGTCGCTTGTCATCGAGCTGAGCTCTTCTGCGGTAGCTTCCCTACCCAGGGAATAAGCAAGAGTTGCGTCACTCTGCAGGTACATATCATCGTACAGGCGGTTGTAGAAGACAGATGCAACCTTAGGACGGTCATCATCAGTCAGGGCTTCTCGCTCAATGATGGATGCCATAATGATGATTTGCTCGTTTGTAAGATTCAAGTTGTAACGCTTATTAAGCGTGATGCGAGCAGCGTCCAGGTTAAGATCAGCTGTCTCTGTCTCAAACTGATCAAGCATGGCACGGATGACCGTATCGGCAGTCACATTGCTTTCTGTAAAGGTATAGGTCTTGGGGAACAAGTAGCCCTCAAGAGAATCATTAGCATCTACCGCACCTGCAAGGAACGGATAGTCGGCAACATAATTGGATGCTTTTGCCTGATTCAAGAAATCATCGCGAGAAATACCAAAGTAGTCCTGAACCAAATCCGCAACCTGAGAAACGGTATAGCCTTCTGGTACGACAAAGCCACTACCAGGAGCATTAGGGCCAGAAATAAGCAGATGTACGATGTCTGCTGGCTTGGTACCAGTGGTAATAACATAAATACCACTCTTAATTTTCTGCTCAGCATCCTGACGCTTTACCTGGTTTAAGAACTCACTCTTAGTGGCAATAATTTTGTTCTCAAAAAGAATCTTAGCGACTTCCTGCGCACCAGCACCATCTGGAATAGTAATGGTAACTTGCTGACCTGCGGTAATTTCTTGCGTATCGGAATTAGCACGAGAAAGTTCTGGAAGCGCTACTTTCCATACAAAGATGCCAAGGGCCGCAACCATGATAAAAGCGATAAGTGCCGCAAAAATGCGAGAGCGCTTTGAAGCCTTCTTATCTCTATGCTTTACCTGCTTGTTCTTTGCCATATGAGTGACTTGAGCGCTTCTTGAAGAAAGCTTGCCACCGGAAAGTGCAGGCAGCGATCCTGTAGCCTCAACAGATGCCTGCGTGATCTGTTCCTGCTGAGCCTGCTCTTCCTGAACCTGTCCCTCTGGAACAGGAGAAGAAAAATGTGCGCCCTGACGACGCGGAGAAGAACCATTGGATAGGGTGGGCATTTAGTCTCCCTTATTCATCTGTGCATCAAGCCATGATTGCAAAAAGAGCGAAGCAGCAACCATGTCAACTTTTCCACGCATGGCTTTTTCAGATAAACCTTGCGCTCGAAGAATCTTCTTTGCTTCCGCAGAAGAAAGTCTTTCGTCAGTAAATTCTAATGGAAGTTGGCAGTTCTTCGCAATTTGCTCAGCTTGAGCGGTAATTTTTTGGGCCTGTGGTCCATCTTCGCCGGCGAGCGTTTTAGGACGACCACATAAAAGCAGCTCTGGCTCCCAATCTTCAAGCACAGCCTTAAACGTTCGTGCATGTGAGAGCACCTCTTGCGCAGGTAACACGCAAACAGGTGACGCAATAGCACCATCGGGGTCACTTACAGCAACCCCGATGCGAACTTCACCAATATCTAAAGCTAAAACGCGCAAACGTTACGCACCAAGCTTTGTTTTTGCAGCCTCAAGCGCAGCATCAATTCCTGCAGCATTTGAGCCACCTGCCTGCGCCATTGCTGGCTTACCGCCACCGCGGCCACCAACAAGATCTGCAATCTCTTTTACAATGTCTCCTGCCGAGAAGCCCGCTGCAACTGCAGAATCAGTGGCACCTGCAAGCAGGGAAACCTTTCCGTCAGCGGTTGCGGATGCGATGACGCAAGCAACAGGCTGGCCGTCAGATGCATCGCGGATGCCATCCCATGCGGAGCGGAGCTCTTTACCAGAAAGGCCCTCGAGCTTAGCAATTACGCAGCTATAGCCATTAAGCTGGACAGCAGACTTAAGTGCTTCTGCTACCTGATTGCTGCCTGCTCCAGTAAGAGCTGCCTCAAGCTTGTGGTTTGCAGTGCGCAGGTCTTGCTGCAGCTGCTCAACACGGTCTGCAACAGCAGAAGGGCGAACCTTCAGAGCTGCAGCAACCTCATCAAGCTGAGCCAAGCGCTCATCAACGTACTCAATAGCGCCCATAGAGGTTACAGCCTCAATACGCCTTGAGTTAGAACCAACGGAGCTCTCAGAGATAATCTTAAAGAGGCCAAGATCTGCTGTGTTGCGTGCGTGAGTACCACCGCAGAGCTCACGAGAGAATGGAGTGTCTTCTGCACCAGCAGAGACAACGCGTACGACATCGCCGTACTTCTCGCCAAAGAGTGCAACAGCACCAGCGGCCTTTGCGTCCTCAATGCTCATAATCTGAGTAACAACAGGCTTAGCGGCAAAAATCTCTGCGTTGACCATACCCTCAATACGATCAAGCTCATCTTTGGTAAGAGCCTCAAAGTGCGTGAAGTCAAAGCGCATACGATCTGGAGCAACAAGAGAACCAGCCTGGTTCACGTGGTCGCCCAGAACCTTCTTGAGTGCAGCGTCAAGCAGGTGAGTTGCGGTGTGGTTGCGACGGATAAGCTCACGACGACCAGCGTCAATGGTTGCGGTGACTGAATCACCAACAGAGATGGTGCCCTCCTCTACCACGCCAACGTGGGACTCAAGACCGCCGTCACGGTGCTTGGTATCAGTGACGTGAACGTAGAGACCAGGAGCTGTCAGCTTGCCGGTGTCCCCTACCTGGCCGCCCATCTCTGCATAGAAAGGCGTGCGGTCAAGTACAACCTCAACCTCAGAGCCAGCAGAAGCGGACTCAACCTCCTGTCCATCCTGAACAAGAGCAACAACACGAACGCCGGAGAGCTCATTGTTGTCGTAGCCGTCAAAGACGGTCTCATCAAGGCGGTCAGAGAGTGCAACCCAAATGCTCTGAGCATTACCCCAGGCATCACGGTTAGCAGACTTACGAGCACGCTCACGCTGCTCAGTCATTGCAGCATCAAAGGCGTCCATGTCAACAACGTGACCTGCATTTGCAGCAATCTCACGAGTAAGATCAATAGGGAATCCGTAGGTATCGTGCAGAAGGAATGCAACCTCACCAGAAAGCTGTGCGCCATCCTCAAGCTGCTCAAGCTCTGCAGTGAGCTTAGACTCGCCTGCGTCAAGCGTAGCGCCAAAGCGCTCCTCTTCTGCAGTCAGAATGCCGTCGATAAGAGCGCTCTTCTCGACAAGCTCTGGATACTCTGCGCCAAGCAGAACAGCAACCTCATGTGCGTACTCTGCCATGAAGGTGCCCTGGATGCCCAGTAAGCGGCCGTGGTAGACAGCGCGACGGAGCAGGCGGCGAAGAATGTAGCTTCTACCCTCGTTACCAGGGAGAATGCCGTCACCAATCATAAAGGTAACTGCACGAGAGTGGTCTGCAAGGATACGCAGGCTGCGGTCAATCTCATCAGTTGAGTGATACTTCTTACCAGAGAGTTTCTCGCCCAAAGAGATGAGGGTACGCATAATGTCACCCTCGTAATTGGTGCCCTCATGCTGCATGATAGCTGCAATACGCTCAAGACCCATGCCGGTATCGATGTTGCGGTGAGGAAGCTCAGGTAGAGAACCATCTTCCTGGCGATCAAACTGAGTAAAGACGAGGTTCCAGAACTCAAGGTAACGGTCGCCATCGTCTCCAGGAGCCTCTCCCTCAAACTCAGGACCCTGGTCAAAGTAAATCTCAGAGCAAGGACCACAAGGACCAGTTGGACCAGCTGCCCAGAAGTTGTCCTCCTCGCCCAGACGGGTTATGTGATCTTCTGCTACGCCAAGAGACTTCCAGATCTCAATTGCCTCATCGTCATCAGTAAAAACAGTAAAGTACAGGCGATCAAGAGGCAGACCAAGGTGCTCTGGAGAAGAGATAAACTCCATTGCCCAGGTACATGCGTCGCGCTTGGTGTAACCGCCAAAGGAGAAGTTACCCAGCATCTCAAAGAATGAGAGGTGGCGAGAGTCACCAATGTTGTCAATATCGTTAGTACGAAGGCACTTCTGGCAGGAAGTTGCGCCAATCTCCTTCATAGTCTTGATGCCCTGGTAATATTCCTTGAACTGGTTCATGCCAGCATTAGCAAGAAGTAGTGAAGGGTCAGAAGGCACCAGAGATGAAGAAGGATAGCGCTTGCAACCCTTGCTCTCAAAGAAGCTTAGGAAGTCCTCGCGAATCTCTGCTGTTGTCATTGTTTTATAGTCAGCCATAAAGTACTTCTCCGTATTCAAATAACTACTCTTTTGTACTGTCTGAGTCTACCGCATCTGACGATGGTTTATCTGGTTCCTTAGTAACTTCTTGAGTATTCCTAAAAAGTAACTGAGAAAAATCATGTCCAAGAATCTTGGGAGCGGGAGCTGGAGACTTGCTGCGCACATGAGCCGTAGTGTCTTGATCAACAAGACGCGACTCCTCAAAGAACTTTGGGTCATCGAGGGCATCATACTCTGGCAGAATAGCGCCAGACTCATCTACATACTGCGTAGAGTTAAAAAGCGCGCCATTTGGCGAGACGATCTGTCTGCCCGAATACTTCTCAAAGAAGTACACAAAAATACCTCTTAGAGCTGCCGTCAAAGGAATAGCAAGAATAGTTCCAACCACTCCGCCAAGAGCACTACCAATAACAATGCCAACGAGCGAAAGACCCGGGTGGACTTTGACGCTAGTTGCCATAACCAAAGGTGAGAGCACGTTATCAACAACGTTTTGAGCAACCATCAAGATAACAATGGTCCACACGGTCATGATGGGGTCTACCAAAATGCTCAGAATCAGTGCAATGCCTGCCGAGAAAACCGGTCCAACTACAGGAATAATGTGGAAGATTCCTGTGACCATACCAATGAGGGCAGCATAAGGGTTGCCTAAAATCAGACACCCAAAGTACACAAGAATGCCATTAACCGCAGAGGTAATGATAGTGCCTCGCATATATCCACTGGTAGATCTACTTAAGATTGCAAGAATAAGTCTGAACTCATTCTCTTTTTGAGGACCAGCAATAATAGCCATCTCACGGACAATAACTGGATAATCTTTGGCAAGCCAATAGGCAAGAACCAGACCTAAGAAAAAGACCATGAGTTGGTTTGCCATAGAAGAGATGTTGCCTAAAGCAGATGTGGAAAGCCAACTCAAAATACCAGAAGCAACTGATATTCCAATACTTGATGCCTGTTCAATTGCAAGTTCTACCGTCTGTCTAACAGCAGGGTTACTTTGAGTGTCAAAGTTCTGCCAAAACTCCCTTGCCATTGCTCCTATCTGACTTGCATACGAAGGAGCGTTTCTGAGTAGCGTAGTGAGCTCAAATACCAATGGCTGCGCAATCAAAATCAAAAATCCTACCAGCACAATAAGCGTAAGAACAAGCGCGATAAGAGCGGAAATGCCACGAGGCACTCCCCTGTCTTCAAGCCAATTAGTAACAGGGCTACAGACAAACGCAATAATTGAGCCAATGGCGAGCAGCTCAACAGCCTGTCCCAGGATGCCAAGAACATACAGTGCAAGTGCAAACAATGCAGCCAGACCAATGACTGTCCACACCATTAAGCCACGTTGTTTCCATTTTTGAGCTGAATCGGAAAAATTTTGATGCTTTTGATCCATTAACGGTTCACGCTTTCTGGGTCAATCTTTTCTTGGATACGCTTTAAGGTGCGACGAAGCAGCCTTGAAACCTGTACCTGAGAGATATTAAGTTTCTCCGCAATCTCTACCTGAGTAAGGCCTTCAACAAATCGCATACGAATAATCTCTTGCTCTCGTGGCGAGAAGTCTCTAATGGCCTCTTCAAGAACAATGCGGTCATCAGAACCAGCAAGATCCTCATCTTCGGTCACATACTGATCAATGATTGAAGGAGTCTCGTCGCCATCAGCGCCGGAGCCGCCTCCCTCAAGAGGAACAGAGCTATAAGCGCTAGAAGACTCCATAGCCTCAAGAACCTCTTCAACGTTAGTATCAAGGCGCTGGGCAATCTCTTCAATTGAAGGGCTTCTTTGCAGCTCTTTAGTCAAATCATCAGTGACCTGATTAATCTTGGACGAAAGCTCCTGCAAACGACGAGGAACACGTACTGACCAGCCTTTATCGCGGAAGTGACGCTTGATTTCTCCCATGATGGTTGGCGTTGCATATGTTGTAAATTCAAGACCACGATCAGGCTCAAACCTATCAATTGCCTTGATAAGTCCAATGGTTCCCACCTGAATCAAATCATCAAGAGGTTCTCCACGGTTTTTAAACTTGGAGGCCAAAAAGCGCACGAGGTTTAAGTGACTCACAATAAGCTGGTCTCTTACCTCAGGGTCTTTTGTTTCTTTATATTGGGCAAAGAGCTTTCGTGTTCTATCTTTATCCCAGGCCGGGGTACCTTTAGAAGCACGGCGAGCAGCTCTTCTTGCGGCTTTCTGCTCTTCTGCAGATGCCTGTACTGCCTCGTTTGCTTCAGGTTTAGGCATGTGCACCGCCAGAAATCTTTACAAGATGAAGCGTATAACCGTCATCGCTAAGCGCAAACTCATCACAAATAGCGGAGAGTAGTAGCTCTACAAGCTCTAGTGGCTGAGAATTATCTGCCTCAGACTCAACTGGATCCTCATCACCCAAGTCAAAATCAATAGCCATAGTATTGTCTTCGAGGGTAAACGTAATATCTACAGATTCTTTCTGAGTGCCACAAGCAAAGACAAATCCTTCTTCTGCGGCCATTTTGACATCTTCAAGCTCATCAACGTTCATCTTGCACAAAACAGCAAGATTAGCAGCCATCATTCTGACTGAACGAGCAAATGTTGGATCTGCTGGAGCGGAAAGCTCAACAATTTTTTGTGCCATTACAATCTACTCCTCAGACTTCTGAGAAGACTCAGAACCGTACTCGATATAGAACTGCTCAGTGCGAGCTGGTTTAGAATGCTTTGCCTTGTCCTGAGAAAGCAGAGGAAGCTCCTCAAGATACTCCTGAGCACGCTGTGCGCTCTGTTGTGCGGAAGCAGTCGCACCGCTCAAGCGAGCCTGAGCAACCTCAGCAAGCTTAGAGGGATTCAAAGATCCGCCAAGACCAGTTCCCAGCTTTGAAACAGACTCAACAACACCTGTGACAGCATCACTTGCAGCTTTGCTGACTGTTGCAGTTACGGCTGATGCTGCGCCAGAAACGGTTGCTACATCACCAAGAACCACATTGAGGCTCTCAAGAGAGGTATTAGCGTTCTCTGCAGCCTCATCAACCTTCTGCATGAGTGCAGGTAGCTGCTTAATAGTTGGATCAAGCTCATCAACCATGCCATCAATCTTTGAAATAACAGGCTGAATCTGCTCAATGGTATTGTTAGCCGAGAGTGTAATCTCAGTAATTGACTTTCTTGTTGTTCTTAGGGTCAGAGCGACCTCGACAATGGCCCAAACACCAACTACGGCTAAGACTACAAGGGCAATCTGTAGGTAATCCATCTATGCCATCCCTCAAAGCTAACGGTTACAGTTCTTTCTATTCTACCCGAGGAGCGCCTTCTTAATGCTCCCACTTAACTAATTCAAAATCCTAAGCTTCCTCGTGACGATCACGCTCTGTAGCTGCAATTCTCCACGCTTCCCAACCTCTTGGAGATGGCGAGAAGAACGCACCACGTTCAAGTCCTTCTGGAAGATAACGCTGTTCAATCCATCCCGCCAGGATAATTGTGAGGATAGAGGTAGTTGCCGTACTCTTCAGAACCAGGGCGCGTACGATCCCTTAAGTAACTTGGAACTTCTCGCCTTGGACCTGTTCTAACCTCATGGAGGGCGGCATCAATACCTGCTTCTGCAGCATTAGATTTTGGAGCAAGCGCCATATAAATAACTGCTTGCGCAAGGTTAATTCTGCACTCGGGATATCCAATGACCTCAGCTGACCTAAATGCTGCATGTGCAATGAGTAGCGCCTGAGGATCGGCATTGCCAATATCTTCTGAGGCCAAAATCATAATGCGTCGAGCAATAAATTTAGGGTCTTCACCTGCATCAATCATGCGCGCAAGCCAATACAGTGCCGCATCTGGGTCTGAACCTCGCATGGACTTAATAAACGCAGAGATAATGTCATAGTGCATATCTCCTGCTTTATCGTAGGGAAGTCCGCGACGAGGATTTGCCTCAAGAACGTTCTGCTTGGTAATAACAAGCGGCTCAGATGCTTTGTTGTCAGCAGATTCTGGAACATCAACCATCTGAGAGGCAAGCTCAAGAGAAGTTAGGGCTGCGCGACCATCTCCACCCGCAAGCGTCACAATCTCTTTACGAGCGGCTTCTTCCAGGACAAATGCGCCTGCTAGACCATCTTCTGACTCAAGTGCGCGCTGAATAAGCTCATCGATTGCCTCATCTGACAATGCATGCAGCTCCACTACACGAGAGCGAGAAATCAGAGCACTATTAACCTCAAAGTAAGGGTTTTCTGTAGTAGCACCAATAAGTACAACTATTCTGTCTTCTACTGCGTGAAGCAGAGCATCTTGCTGAGAGCGCGTAAAACGATGAATCTCATCAATGAACAGAATAGTTCTTCTACCTGCTGTTAAAAGCCTTGATTCTGCGGCCTCAATCTCTCTGCGAAGATCTTTAACAGTACCCGTAATTGCGGATACTTCCACAAATTCTGCGTGCGTTGTATGAGCGATGATGCGTGCAAGCGTGGTCTTACCAGTGCCTGCTGGACCGTACAGCAAAACGGACGAGAGCGTATCGTGCTCAATTGCCTTGCGCAGCCAGGAGCCCTGACCAACCGCATCTTCCTGACCCACGTATCCATCAAGCGTGGTAGGACGCATGCGGGCAGCAAGTGGTGCATTAGCTTTTTTAGCGGCACGTTCCATGCCAGAAAATAAAGTATCCATGCAGCTATTTTACCCCGTCTCAAACATAAAAGCTTGGCGAGAAGCCCGCTCAACACAAATGCTCTTTACGTGTCCGTTTGCCACACCGTGACTGAGTGGTAAACCTTACGCGCGTACTCCTTCTGCAAAGTAGCTTCTCTTTGGAAAGAGCTCCTGAGCTTCTGGGAAGAGCGCTTCGCAGGTAGCTACAAAGTAGTCATCAGTCATTGCGGAAATAAAATCAACAACAGTACGATGCACGTCACTCTTCCAGTCATACGTATGACCGTACCTAGAAAGGTGTCTGCTCACTGGCTCAATATGATGCTTAAAGATTGCAAGACTCTGATCACCAGATTTAAGCGAGGACAACTCGTATTCGTACAACTTCTCAAACAGGTGCTTAATGTCCTCAGAGAAATCACCATTGGCTTCTGATGCACCATAAATCTTCTGGTAATTCTCGCGCTTTGCTCGTTTCATCTCTTTAAATGCCTCTTCAGAGAGAGAAATCTGAGGCTTGCCAAAGCTGTTCTGAACAATGTCTGCAACAAAAGCAGAGGTAGCCCATGCGTTATAGGCGCCACCAAGGCCATCATCAAACGTTTCTTCTGTTGCAGCGCCAGCACGAAGCGCATCCTGTCTGTCTTTTCCAACATACGCAATGATGTCGGAGATGCGCATGACGCAACCTTCAAGCGTCATAGGACGCAGGTGTGCAATAGCCTGAGGACCTCTCTCCCAGCAATCTTCTACCACCTTATCAAACTCATCAAAAGTTGAAAGATCACTCATTTGAAGTATCTGCTGTTCAAACTCGCCGTTGTGGCAGATTACTCCGTCAAGTGTCTGTAAAGAGAGGTTTCTTGCATAGAGGCCGTCAAGCACGCGCACGCTCTGTACGTTGTGGAAAAACCAACGTCCCGTTTGCTCGTGATAAATATCATTGAGGAAATACTCCCCTGCATGACCAAAAGGAGTATGCCCCACGTCATGACCAAGAGCAATTGCCTCGATCAAATCAAGGTTAAGGCCAAGAGCACGTCCAATATCTTTAGCAACCCTACAAACAAGCTGCTCATGAAGACCACGGCGCGTAATATCGTCATGCGAACGAAACGAGAAGACCTGTGTCTTGCCGTTTAGTCTGTTATATGCAGGAGTATGCATAATCTTCTCGACATCTCGCATAAAAGCGGGACGCAAAAGTGATGCCTGATCATGGGTGGAATCTCGGCGAATGATGTCTTCATTTTTGCACGCGTAAGGACTTAAGGTGCCCTTAGCTATTTGCTCAGCTACAAGGGCCTGAGTTTCTTCTGAAAGTTGCCCGGTCAAATGAGGTGCAAAAGGATTAGTAATATTCATGTGTATCCTCTCTAGATGTTTTTCACCTCTAGTGTAGAAGTTTCACCGGACAAAAACTCGTGTTGAATTTTGAGAGAGCTTCTAGGGAGGCTTGACGTCTAAAAAAGGCTATCTTGAGCTGGTTGTTTTAAGGCTTCAAACAGATTTTTTGCCAACAGTGCGGCTCCCTTAGAATTTGGATGCACATCGTCAGCAAAATATTTCTTCTCCTGCGGCAACAGCTTTTCTCCAGAGATGCACTGCAAACCAAACTTACCGGCAACTTCTTCAATTATTTGAGGAATCTCGGCATAACAAGAATAAGGGTGTGTGGGATACGCATCCTCAAAATGAGGAGTAGGCGTCAGAACCACCACACGCGTATCTGCATACATCTGAGAAATCTGCCAGAGCGAATTTTGAATATCGTATGTTACCTGCGACTTTGATGCATTTTTCGTATCGATAATTTGCTACCAAGTGCAACAACCACTAAAGAAGCATCCTCAATAAACGTATATGAGCCAGGCTGATAAACTTGTCCACCAATTCCCTGGTTAACCACCTCAAGCTTCATGCGTTTAGCAAGACAGCGTGGCCAAGTTTGGTCTGGGCGCTCAATAACAAAACCCTGCGCAATAGAATCGCCAAACACCACCAGCTTTTTCTTAGGCTTCATCGGGCGAGAAAAACGTGCCATTGCCACGGAGATTTTTAACGGAAGCGCTCTGTAAACAGGGCAAGTAAACACTCACGTGATGCGTGTCATTAAAACCTGGAAGTCTAGCAAGGTCATCTTCAGAGGTTTCTGTTTCTAGATGAATAGAAAGTGTATGTTCACCTGCATCATCCAGCGAGAAGTTCTTGTAAGGTTTGCCATCAACTGTCACAAATACAGAGCTGAGCTTTTTAAAATACGTGGCTTTAAGTAGCTGTAAAACAGACGAGGCTCCCTTAGGAAGTTCATCAATATTTAGATCAAGTACCACTTCTGAGCTGTCCGTGGTAAAAGCAACTTGAATATCTGAAGTACACGCTGCCATCTGTTTAAAAAGACCGGGGTGCCAAGAAGAACAAGAGCCAATGACTCTAAGCTGATTGGAAGAGATACGCAGCGGATGAACCCATCCGTGAGCAAGCTTTTCTGACCATGGTGCACCAAGTAAAAACTTAGATGCTGGCGAACTAATACTCCACTCCCCAACTTCCATACGCACCTCCAATCACAAGTTAAATTACTATAGTTATATATTACGAGGTTATCAGACAGTATTACAATCTTTAGTAACAAATAAACTGCTCTTGTTGTCCATAGGGAGGCAACAGATATGTTTGGCGAGAAGATATTTAATTTTTCAGAACCGATTTCTAGAAAAACAGTTCGTATTGTAATATTGGTCAGTTTTCTGGCTTATCAGGGAATGCGGCTACTGTGGAAACAGGGACTTATTCCACCATTACTATTTTTTCTAGTATTAATTCTGACTGAGGTTATCGATTTTTATGTCTTTTTTAAAAGCGGTATCAAAAAAGGGGTAAGAATTTTGTTCTTAGTTTTCCTCATACTTGCGCTTATATTCGAGATAAGCCACATCATTTATTTTCTTTAACCGGTGAATAAAACCCTCTTCTGTGAACTGCCTCCCATTTCTTAGATACGAGAAATAGGAAGCAGTTCAAAACACACCTAAGTCAGATAATCTGTTAAAAAGACGTATACATGACGCTGAAAATACCTTAATCATGCAGAATATCTGACTTAGAAGTGTAATATGCCCGCAATTGAGCAGAATATCTGACTTAGGTGTGTTCCTTAGGTACGAAATTTACCTATAGTTAAATCTTTTATATGACGCTATTCATGTTTAAGCATATTAGATGAAGTTTATGCATAGAAATGTATATCAAGCGGTGCGACCGCCTAGCTGCCTGGTTATCTTGATTAAGAACATGTCGATTCTTCAGCAGAACCTACCAAAACTGCGCTATTTTGTGCGCCAGGCCTAAAAGCCGACGCTAACACGCTGCAGAATCATAATCACCCGCATATGAACTGCCTGCACAGAAGAGGGTTTTTCATATGCATTATATAAGGCTTACTTAATTACTCAGTAGCAGCTACTTCTTCTGAAGTCTGTACCGCACTGGCGTCATTTTTCTTAGCCAGCTTCTTATCAAGCCAACCAGTAAATGCTGGAGCTACCAGTGCAGTAATAACTACCGCGGCAGCAAGCTGAGCGTTTGCGTTTGCAACAACCTGAGCTGTATACGTTGGATCAACAGAAGCAACTGCAGCAGGAGTGGTTGTTGCGGTACCTGCAATAGTTGCACTAGCAAGACTTGCCTTACCAGAGCCGCCCAGTAGACGCTCAACAAGCATGGTAAGAATACCCGTGATGATGCAAAGTACTGCTAAGAGAATACCTGATGGACCACCAGTAATAAGGTTCTCAACACTCATGCCGCAACCAAGCGCAAAACCAACAACGGCAATGCAAGGGTTAATACCAGGAACCAAAAGCCCCCTGATAAAAGGACTGAGATTACCAAGAACAACACCGAGGACTAGAGGAAGAAGGGTACCCGCAAGTGCGGTAGGAGAAATTGCTGCAACACCCGCTGCACCTAGGGCAATCATGGTAACCGCAGGACCAGCAACAAGAGACAGAACAGCAGCAGCACCCTGCTCATCAGGAGTCCCATACTCAGCAGTAATACCAATGTACAGAGCAACATTACAGAAGGTAATGCCACCAATGATAGAAAGTGCATTAAGACCAAAGAAATTATCGTTCATGAATTTGGCAACAAAAAGACCAAAAGCAATAGCAATGGCAAGCTTAGGGATAAGAATGGTCAGACCAGTCTTCAGAACCTTTGGAACCGTCTTAAGGTCAATTGAGGCACCAACAAACAGCAGAACAATACCAACAATCGCAGGGGCGCCCTTAGCAACAGCTGTGGTAAAACTACCAATTTCTAGAACCTGAGGGAAAAAAGAGTGAAGCAGTAGGCCCACAGAAAGTGGATAAAGCATAATATCGCCAGGGAACCTGGGGACACCAATTTTACGAGTTGCTTTTTGCTGTTCAGCTGCCATTATCAGCTCCTTTGCCCTAGTCGGTCAAAAAATAGTTGACCTACTTTATCAGCACAAAGAATCATTTTTAAAAAGTACTGTACAAATTAACAATTTAGCTACAAACGCGAGAAGACCTTACAAGCTGCAAGGCCTTCTCGCGAAATGGGTGTAATTGAGCTGTAAAGACGGACTAAGCCCAGAACTTAGATTTTGCCGCCCTCGACGACCATGTTATTTGGATCTACCTCGTCACCGTAAATTGGAGCAAGGGTCTCTTCATAATCCTTGTGGAAGAAGTTCT
This sequence comes from Lancefieldella parvula, assembly GCA_023300185.1. Lineage (GTDB taxonomy): Bacteria > Actinomycetota > Coriobacteriia > Coriobacteriales > Atopobiaceae > Lancefieldella. Next base: position 575,389 of record CP097092.1, on the reverse strand, counting down.
CCTCTGCAAGAGGGCCGGTAATCTCGTTGTTGATAAACTCCAACAGCGAAGAGTTGCCCTTGTGAACCGCGGCAGCGATAGTATCGGAGTCGCCCAGGTCATCAATGCCAACAACAAAGCCAGGGTTAGACTTAATCCATGCAAGTACCTCGGTATTATCGGTTGAGAAAGCATCACCGCGGCCGTCGAGCAGTGCGTTATACGCATCAGCATAGCTATCAAATTTGACCAGCTCAACCTTTGGTGCGTTCTTAGCAAACCAAACCTCAGCTGTGGTTCCCTTAGAAACAATAAGCTTCTTTCCATCAAGCTGAGAAACATCAGTAATTGGTGCAGAAGCTGGGGAAACAACGCCCAGCTTGATCTTCATGTATGGCAGGGAGAAATCAACCTTTTCTTTACGGTCATCGGTTACCGTAAAGTTTGCCAGCATGATATCTGCCTTATTGGACTGCAAGAAAGGTACGCGGTTCTGTCCGTCAGTGGCAATGTAGTTGATCTTGACGCCCATATCCTTTGCAAGGCGCTCTGCAAAAACAATGTCGTAACCAGCGTAATTGCCGTTTGCATCAACATAACCAAAAGGAGCCTTGTCGCTGAAAACGCCGATATTTACTGTGCCTGCCTTTTTTATGTCATCAAGGGTTCTAAACTTTGAGTCTGTATCAGAAGATCCACCCTGAGCTCCGTCAGAATCCTTTTTCTTGCAAGCAGCCAGAAGAGCTGCAGCAGAAAGTGCGCTTGCACCAAGAAAAGCACGGCGAGAAAGAGAAGCGGAAGTATTTTCAAAGAAGTTCATTTCAAATCCTAACAAGTTGTATCAATTACTACATCATCTACGTGCAAAAACACGTTGTTTACTTATGTACACGTTCAAATTCAAAGGTACGCAAAAACTCTTGTGCCCTTTCTGTTTTAGGTGCCGAGAAAAACTCTTGTGCATCGGACGACTCTTCTACGATGTGTCCTTGATCAATCAAGATGACTCGATCGGCAACTGCTTGAGCAAAGCGCATCTCGTGAGTTACCACCAGCATGGTCATTCCCTGCTCTGCCAGTTCCATAACTACCTGCAAAACCTCATGAACCATCTCGGGGTCAAGAGCTGCGGTAATTTCATCCAGCAAAAGCACCTCAGGATTGGTCATCAGAGCACGTACAATGGCCACACGCTGCTTTTGACCGCCAGAAAGCGCTGATGGATAGGCATCCTTCTTCTCCCACAGTCCTACTCGACGTAGCAGCTCTTCTGCTTGAGTTAAAACCTCAGCCTCTGAACGTTTCTGCGCCACCAAAGGAGCCAGAGTTACGTTTTTCAAAACCGTCATGTTAGGGAACAAGTCATAGCTTTGAAAAACCATTCCAATGCCTGTTGCAGCGCTTTCCCTCTTCTGACCAGAAATTACCTGATCGTGGAGAAGTACTTCTCCCCCTTGGATATCTTCCAGGCCAACAATGGCACGAAGCAGCGTAGACTTACCGCAACCGGAAGGTCCCAACACCACAACTACCTCGCCTTTATTGATGGAAAGCGAAATCTTATCAAGCACGGGTTTCTCGCTTGAGGGATATACCTTAGTGAGGTCCTTAACTGCTAAAACGGTGTTACTCATGTGAGGCGCTCCTCTCAAGCCTGCGTGAAAGATACGAAAGTGGGAAGCAGGCGGCAAAATACAGGAAGAAAATAGCTCCATAGATCCAAAGTGCTCCGTCGGTTGGGAACTTGAAGCGATAAAAATCAGCAATCTGACTACCAACTCTGAGCAGCTCAACCACACTAATCAAATTACAAAGCGCCGTTGTCTTAATCATGCGCGTAATCAGATTGATGGCTGGTGGCAAAAGACGCTTGAAAGCCTGAGGCAAAATGACCTTAAAGAACGTCTGTTGGCGAGAAAGGCCAAGTACAAATGCACCGTCATACTGAGATGCTGGAATTGACTCCAACGCTCCTCTTACCAGGTCCCCAAGCTCGGCAGCTCCCCAGAAGGTAAAGACCACAATTGATGCCTCAACGCCATCAAAGTTGACATCAAACCATTCAGAAGTGCCAAAGTACACCACAAAGAGCAACACCAGTTGAGGCATAACACGAACAATCTCAAGGTAAACGCGAAGAATTGCGCGAACAACCTTGTTGTTGGATGTCATAAAAAGTCCAACGAGAATACCAAGAGGAATAGAAAGTGCCACAGAGATAAGGCCAATGTGCACCGTTGTTGCAAGACCTCCAAGAAGGCGCGTTATTACTCCTTCCTGCAGCAAAATGTTATCGACGGGCATAGTCAAGCCTCCTCTCTAGCCAGCTGCCAAGCAAAGAAATAGGAACAAGGATAATCACATAGGCAATTACCAGCATAAAGAGGGCTTCTGTAGTGTCGTATTGCATGCCAATAATGTCCTTGGTTACGTACATCAAATCTGCAAGAGCAATGCCGGAAACAACGGAAGATTCCTTAATCAAGAAAATGACGTTAGCAACAAGGCCTGGAATTGCTACAGAAAGTGCCTGTGGAAGAATAACGTGCTGGAGCGCTTGAATCTTGGAGAGACCTAGAACCTGTGCAGACTCAAACTGAATAGCTGCAACTGATTCAAAGCCTGCGCGAAACACCTCAGCCATATAGGAACCGCCAAGAAATGTTAGGCCCACAACAGCTGCTACCTCTGCATCCATTTTGAGCCCAACTTTAGTCAGGCCAAAGTAGATAAGAAACAGCTGAATAAGCAGGGGTGTTCCTCTAGAAAGCTCAACGTAGAGAGCATTGAGCTGACTCAAAACAGGAATTTTTGACAGCGAAATCTGAGCACTTATCAAACCAACGATAAGCGAGAAGACAACTCCAAAGAAAGAGATGGAAAGCGTTATTTTTGCAGCTTCTGCATACAGTGGGAGGTGTTCCCCTATGAAGCTCCAGTCCATGCGAATAAATCCTCTCGGGATGTGTGAATACTCACACAAGAGTTACAAAATAGCTTTACGCCCGAGTCTATACCAGGAAAATTTTGCTCAGCGACAATTACACCCTGGTCGTATGTGACCCGGGCACCAGACACATCGCGGTGCATGCACAAAGTGCAGTGTATGTCGTAGCCATAATTCGCATGCGTATAATCCTAGCCGCAACTAGGATATTGTCAACTCACAATTGGTAAATTTTTTGATAATGGAAAATTCTTCCACTAAATCATCAACTGACATACGTGCATTAGCAGGACTTGTAGAGGGCAGTTGACGTGCGGAAATACCAGTTTGTTGCTCGGTGTAGCGCTTATAAAATTTTGTTGCCGTCCCACCAAGTGTAAAAATGGCGCAGATTGATGAATCTTGAATAAGAGCGCCAATGTTGTGTGGAACTGGATTTGCAATAGAAGCGTCGCTTGCGCCCTTAATATCACAAGCCTTAAGCACATCACAGAGAGCAAGATGATGTCTTTTGCAGAAATCAATCTTTTCAGGTATGGACTTGAGGGGTTTCTCGCCATATAACGCGGCAACTACGCGCCAGAATCTATTCTGAGGATTGCCAAAGTAAAAGCCAATTTCTCGAGACTTGGGACTAGGCATGGATCCCAAAAGCAACACGCGAGAATTGGGAAAGATGATAGGGTCAAGCGTGTTCTTTACATGCGTAAGCGCAGTTTTGGCAGCATCGCCGGCAGGCTGGGATATCTTCGCAGCCACAGCTACTCGCCTTCTTGCAGCGGCTCAACAAACTCCTGCAAATCGTCAAGGCGCAGCACAGTTACTTGGCCATAGCCGGCTCCACCTGTAGTGCCCGTGTCAATTCCCCACTTATCGCCATCTGACTGGACCCATTGCGCAAGACCATCAGGAGTGGTGGCACTGCGGTTCAAGTTTTTTGCACCAAAGCTTGCTAACAAAGGAGTAGGTGTATGGCCGCAAATTACAATAGGATACGCTGCTTCTGACGTGTGGAAATCCGTAGGATATTGCCAAAACTCTTCACGAATCCACAAAAGATCGTTTTCAGATTGCTTGCTTAAATACTGCTCCAAAGAAGTCTTATCCCAGGCGGTTGGCAAGGGAACACCATTAGACTTTACACCCGCATGCACCAGAACAAAATCTCTACCTTGGACCTCAGCGGTGGCGTACAAAGGAAGCGCCTGCAACCAGTCAATCAGCTCACCATATTCTTCTTCAGAAAGCATCTTGAGCTCAGCAAGTGTTGCGTCTCCCCCGTTAATCTGCCACATAAACTGAGCTTCAATATCGGCTTCTGGGTCCAACGCTTGCAGCGCAAGCTGCTCATGATTGCCCATTAAAACCGTACAGTTAGGAAGCTCGCGAATTGTCTTTATAGTGGCAAGCGAGCTAGGGCCACGGTCAATCATGTCGCCAAGACAATAGAACACGTCTGACTCAGTTGGATTAATACGCTCTAGAGCACGCCTAAGCGGCTCTACATGACCGTGAATATCAGAAAAAACGTACGTTGCCACAAAAACCTATTCTGTCGAACCTTCATCTGCAAGCGTCTGACCATCAAAGTTCAGATTTTGCGTAAGCTCTTTTGCAGTATCAAGATTAAAGTCTGGCGAGAAGAAAACGTCAAGTGCATACGGCACATTTGCCAATGCATGGTCATACAAATCCCAGAAGCTCTCTTTGCGCACCTCTCCCGTAAAAGGATCAGTCCACTCATTTCCCGCTCTGTTATCAAAATCAGAATCAGAAGATTCTCTTGCCCCGTGAGAGAGCGCCTCAATCAAAGAGAACCTATTTGTACCAAAGGTGCGTTCAAGGTGACCAAGTAGCTTTCTCTTCTTACCTGTTGGTGAATATGCAAGGTGCTGGATAATCCTAAAATCAACAGCAGCTGACGAGAAAATCCTGGTATCGGTAGGTTTTTCATACGTCCATAGTAACGCAAAGAAAAACACTCTATCCAAAACGTAGAGCGTATGCAGCGACGCCCTTCAAAACCTCACTATACGGCCTATACGTAGCTACCGTTTTACCAAGATGGGCGTAAAGAATTGCTTCATCAAGGTCCTTCTCGATTTCTGCATGTACTTGATTTTTAGCAGAATCATCCAAGCCCTCTACACCTTGAGAGGTAAGCATGTTTTGCCAGTAATAAACAAAGGGATGAGCGGTTGAATCAAGCATATAGTGACAGAGGAATCCCGCAATATAGGCGCGAGCGACCGCAACATCTTTGAGTGGCAGAGGCGCAATTGCGTCTCGCATAGAAAGAAGGAGTTCAGGCGTTTTTTCTTTATGCATGATTGATGCGTATTTGGCATAGCGATGTAGTAGCGGATCTGCTGCTAAATAAAACAGTGGATCTGGACCTTGGTTACCCAACAGAAAAGCTTCTCGTTCCTCCATCGTAGAAAAACCAAGTTTGCCTGCAGCTATATCAAAGGCATCCTTGCCAAAGAAGTCATGAGTCAAAATTGCGGGCATGTCCATTCCTTTCAGATTGCTACAAACCATTTTACCCAGCAATGGCTCAGTGCGTTAGAGAGAATATAAGACAGCATGTAGTCACTATTGTGAGCACAAAACCTCTAAACTCTCTTCAGCTACCGCCTACCGATTAATAAGCCTTACCCCCTGTAGTAATACTTAAATATTTGATATCTTTAAACATACTTGGGGGAGATATTTTCTGTCTGAGCTATCTAGCTTGTATTGCGACTACAAGCTGGGAAAGTAAGGATCTAAGGAGTGAGGCATTCCTTACGGCACAGTAAAGAAAAAACCTGCAAAGACAGAGAATATCTAATTGAGGGGAGCAATCATGGCACGCTGCTATGAGAAGCTTATCTCTGCAGGTAAAAATAGTCTCTGCAGAGCCAAAACATCGCGTTCTTCTCGCATGAAGAAGCGTGAGTAACATGAATACGGCAAGAAAAATCAAACTCTATAGGATGCTTACGGCCCTTGCCTATGGTGACGCCTATGGCATGCCAACAGAGATGATGTCACCACACCAAATTGATTTTGCATTTCCTGATGGAGTTCAAAGTCTTTCAAGTCCACCTAAAAATGACTTTTTTGGAAGACCTTTTACCGCAGGTCAAACTACAGATGACACCGCAAACGCAATCATTTTGACTAAAAACATCATTGATAACCAGGGAGTTTTTAACCAATCCCGCTACTTTGATGCGCTAGAAAATTATGTGGCAACAGAGCCAAACGCTGCTCAGGTAGTTGGCCCTTCCACAAGAGCTGCGTTAGCTAATCGACTTTCTGGCCACTCGCTTAAAACATGCGGTCGCCTTGGAACCACTAACGGATGCGCCATGAAATGTGCGCCGATGGCTTCAATTGTGAGCTGGAAAGACAAACATGCGCTCATTAACAGCGTTACTGATCTTGCGCTTCCCACGCACGGAACCAACGTAGCTATCATGGGCGCATCAATGATTGTGGCCGCCATAAGCAGAGGTCTTTCTGAAAACTCGTTTACGGTTGAGGACGCTCTTGAAACTGCTTTAAGTTACGGACACCGAGCTCTCTACACAAAAATTGGTACACAAATGCCTATGCCTAGCATGTATCAAAAGTGCATCATGGCATTGGAATTCTGCGAGGGCGCCAAAAACCTTGAGGCTCCCCTAGCAGCATCAAGAGACATCTACGACTACTGCGGCTGTGGTTATGAAACCATAGAGACCATACCTGCAGTTCTAGCGGTGGTAAAGCTCTCTCAGGGTAAGGTCTCTAGAGCGGCGAGAATAGCCGCGGAGATGGGTGGAGATACAGACACCATTGGATCTATTGCCTGTGCTATTTGCTCGCAGATTCACTATGACGTTTTGCCTGATGAGGTGCGCCTGCTAGAGCGCGTCAATGGGTACCAGTTTGAAAAACTTGCAAACGATTTGGAAAACGCCACTTCCCTACCGTATGATGTAGCTATCTAGTTTGCGCTCTTTGCGCCATAGCATACGTTTCTTGTAGGAGGCGCTATGAGCTCCTGTGCTCTTATCGATTTGCATGTCCACCTTGATGGATCAATTCCACTTCCTGCCGCAGCTCAACTTGCAGCAGAAGCGGGACTTGATTTCTCTTTGGCTGAGCTTCAAGAAAAGATGCAAGTCCCAGCTCATTGCCAGGATCTTAACCAGTATCTTGCAACATTTGAGCTGCCGCTCAAGCTTATGCAATCTGCACAGGGCATCCGCACGATTGCAAAGGCATTTCACGAGCAGCTGGACGCGGAGGGCATTCTCTACGCTGAACCCCGCTTTGCACCAGGAAGTCTTACTGCAGGAGGTCTTTCTCAGCAAGAAGTCCTTGAGGCTGCTCTTGCTGGTAGAGCTGACTTCTATGCAGAGCATCCACAGTCAGCGCTCCACACGGCATACCTTATTTGCGCTATGCGTGGCACAGGTGAAAAGCTTAAGCACAAAAATGAAGAGTCAATTGATCTGGCTGCAGCGTACCTTGGAAATGGCGTCGTAGCAGCAGACTTAGCAGGAGCAGAAGCGCTCTTTGCCACAGAGAATTTCTCGTCACTTTTTGCAGAAGCACAAAGAAAAGACGTTCCTTTTACTATCCACGCGGGAGAAGCAGCTGGCCCAGAAAGCATCAAGGCTGCACTTCGACTTGGCGCACAACGTATTGGCCACGGTGTTCGCTCCTTGGAGGACGCGGGCGTTATCCGGGATCTTAAAGCTGCAAATGTTGCCCTTGAGATTTGCCCTACCAGCAACGTTCAGACGCGCATCTTTGAGTCAATAGAGCGCTTCCCGCTTGAGCAACTGCTTGATGCTGGCCTGACGGTTACTGTCAACACGGACAACATGACTGTCTCCAACACCACCCTCTCGCGCGAGTTTGAGCTTTTACAGCAGCACTGCGGTCTAGACAAAAATACCGCACGTGAGCTTGCAAAAAATGCTGCACGTGCGGTATTTAGTGATTCTAGCGAGAAGGACCGTCTACTTGCCTACCTTAGGCAATAGTAGCCTCATATCCTGCCTGAACAACAGCGTCAACCAATGCGCTATCAGCGACATCAGAAGACAGCTCAACTACAGCGCTCTTCTCGTCAAGTGAAACAGTTGCCTTAGAGACACCCTCGACAGCCTCAAGAGCCTGTGTGACGTGTGCAACACAGTGCTGGCAAGACATGCCCTCTACGTTTAGTTTCTTCTCCATATAAGATTCCTCCTTCTGTGACGCGGATGCGTCGTTTGTGGACTTAGGCTGAACGTCAATGACTGGTTTTGTGTCATGAGCGTCTTGGCGGGTTGCTGAGCTGGTATTCTTTGGCTTCCAGGTGCGCAGGCGCAGTGCATTGCATACAACAAAGACTGACGAGAAGCCCATGGCGGCTGCACCAATCATTGGGTTCAGCGAAATACCAAATGGATACAACAGGCCCATAGCAACAGGGATACAAATGGTGTTATAGAACAGTGCCCAGAACAGGTTTTCTTTGATGTTGGTCATGGTGGCTCGAGAGAGCTCAATTGAGGTGGCAACGTCAGCTGGATCAGACTTCATCAAGACAATGTCAGCGGACTCAATAGCAACATCGGTGCCTGCACCAATTGCAATTCCCACGTTTGCTCGCGCAAGCGCTGGAGCATCGTTGATGCCATCGCCAACCATGACAACGTTTTCTCCAGCATCCTGGAACTGCCTAATGTAAGACTCTTTTTGGCTTGGCAAGACGTCAGAGATAACCTGGTCAACACCAAGCTCCTTACCAATAACGTTTGCCGTTGTTGCCTGATCGCCAGTAAGCATGACGGACTTAACGCCCATAGTACGAAGACGAGCAATGGTAGATGCGCTAGTTTGCTTAACCTTGTCGGCTACAGCAATGACACCAAGAAGTTTGCCCTCAAGTGCAAAGTACAGCGGTGTTTTTGCCTGTTCAGCTAGCTGCTGAGCCTGGGAAGTCAGCTCTTGTGTGCTGATACCCTCCTGCTCCATAAGACGAGCGTTTCCTGCTACAAGGCGTTTTTCGCCAACCGTTGCTATAAGGCCACCACCAGCAACCTGTGAGAACTCCTGTACATCAAGAGAGCTGCCTGCAGACTCTCCAAGCTTCTCTTGAGCATACGTAACAATAGCCTGCGCAAGTGGATGCTCACTCTTTTGCTCAAGCGCATATGCATACTCGAGCAACTGATTCTCGGAGGTACTACCTGCACAAAGAACATCAGTTACGCTTGGCTTGCCCTCAGTGAGCGTTCCCGTCTTATCAAGAACAACCACGGTTGCTCTAACCGCGCCCTCAAGCGCCTCGGCGGATTTGACCAAAATGCCATTTGAAGCGCCCAGGCCGGTGCCCACCATAATGGCGGTAGGCGTTGCCAGACCAAGTGCGCAAGGGCAGGAAATAACCAGAACAGCAACAGCGTGCGAGAGAGCAACCGCAAAGTCACCAGGAGCTACAAAAACAAACCATGCTGCAAACGTTACCAGCGCAATTCCAATGACAACAGGTACAAAGATACCAGCAATGCTGTCAGCAAGACGCTCAATAGGTGCTTTGGAGCTTGTTGCCTCATCAACCAGGCGAATGATGCCTGCAAGCGTTGTATCATCGCCAACAGCGGTGGCACGCATCTTAAACCAGCCGCCGGTAGATACCGTAGCGCCTGTTACGGAGTCCCCAACAACCTTGCTTACAGGAACGGGCTCTCCGGTAATAGCGGACTCATCGACAGATCCTTCTCCTTCGATGAGCTGGCCATCAACAGGAATCGACTGACCTGCCCTTACCACAAGAACGTCTCCCACCACAACGGTCTCTGCAGGAACTTCCTGCTCAATACCGTCTTTGACGAGAATAGCCGTCTTTGGAGCAAGGTTCATAAGTGCGCTAATTGCACCTGTGGTATGACCCTTTGCGCGCGCCTCAAAGAACTTGCCCAGGGAAATCAGAGCAAGAATCACACCTGCGGTCTCAAAGTACATGCCGTGCATTGCTTGGTGAGCTGCAGCAACATCTCCTGCAATAAAAGCATTTGCCATCTGGTACAGGCTAACAACACTGTAAGCAAACGACGCTGCTGAACCCAGCGCAATGAGCGAATCCATATTAGGCGAGCCATGCAAAAACGCGCGGAATCCGCCAATGAAATAGTGACGACAAATAAAGAGAATAGGAATGCAAAGCAAAAGCTCAGTAAGAGCCAAGTTCATCATGCCATTCATTCCAGAAACAGCAGATGGAACAGGTGCGCCTATCATCTCACCCATGGCAAGATAGAGCAGTGGAATGGCAAACGCCATTGAGGAAATAAGCTCAACTCTCTTCTGCTTTACCGCCTTTTCTGAAGCATCGGTAGCATCTGCCTTAGTAGCTGCAGCAGAATCTTTTTTGTCGCTACGAGGTGTTGCCTCATAGCCTGCTTTGCTTACTGCGTCAGAAATCTGCTTGAGGGTATCTGGATTACCGTCATAATCAACTTCCATAGAATTTTTAAGCAGATTAACGCGTGCCTCAGAGACACCAGAGACAGAGTTTGCTGCCTTCTCCACGTGCGCAGAACAACTTGCGCATGTCATTCCTTGTACATCAAAAACTTTCTGATCCATAACGCCACCTTACATAAAACGCTTAAAGAGGTCCATAACCTCACCAATAACTTCTGTATCACCCGACTGGATGCGGTCAACTACGCAAGACTCCAGATGATCCTGCATTACCTCTCTTGAGACGGCCTTAACCGCAGACTCAACTGCCGCAAGCTGAATAAGAATGTCTCCGCAATAACGATCCTCGTCAATCATTGTTTTAATGCCATTTAACTGGCCGATTGCACGGTTAATACGGCGAGAAACCCCACTTTTAAGTTCGCTTGAGCGAGGGGTTGCCTTGTGATCACAATGACAGCATGTCTTTTGTGATTGGCCGTCTTTCTGAGCCATCTGTCCTCCTTTACATACCCTAAGGGGGTATTAGTTTCTGTAAACAGTATACCCCCATACGGTATTTTTATGCAACAAAAAAACAGCGACCGAAGCCGCTGTTTTTATCTACCCATGATTCCCATAAAACCTCCTTCAAATACCCTTATGGTTTATTAATATCCGAAGGAAATTACCCCTTATGGGTATCTTCATACAGTATTTACAAATGCATTCCCTCTATTTGACCAGTAATTCTCTGTCTGTTGTTGCAAAAAGAGATGAAAGCAAGCGTTATCAATATCCATAGAAGTTCTAAGAACAACGCATAACCACACAATAGAAACGCATCACTTGTATTAAAACTCAAAAATAATCCGACACTTTCAACAATCCATGAAATCGGAATGCACTTGCAGATAGAAATCAAAGGGTTTGGAAATAAATAAAGTGGTATAACAGCTCCAGAAAGTATGGGGATACTTATTGATAATAAGTTTAGTACAGCAAATCCATCAGTTAACAATAAACCAATTACTGAAGAAAATACTCCAAATATAGCGCCACCAAGAGAAGCAAGAATAAGGGATATGCATAAAGGAACAAGTAGGGCCAGAACATCAGCTGCTGCAATATAAAGAACAATAACTGAGGTTATAAGAGAACTCATAAAACAAATAACAGTAATTGTTATGTATCTAATTAAAAAGAATACCATTGCACGGTTTTGAGAAATTAAATACATAAAAATTGTTTTAGCAAATCGATCTTGAACAATAATATTGGCCGAACATTGCATTGCAGAAAGCCATGCTGATAAAGTTAAAATTCCTACAAGCAGTGACATACTTGAAGCAGAAAGCTGCATACCAAACAGAATAAAGTATAGATATGAAAAAATAGGTTCAATAAAAAATTGGATGCAAAAAGCTAAAATAGAGCCGTAGCTGGATAAAGAAGTCAATGATATACAAATTGCAGGATAGATATATGAAGTAATTTTTTTCATAATTATGAACAATCTCCATCCTTGCGAAGATTTGAAAATGCTAATTGAATTAGAAACCGTCCTAAAAAAACATATGCAATCGAAAGAATCAAACAAACAACCGAATACAAGAAAAAATCTTGGACAGTAGCTGAGGTAATTAACTTTACTGCTGGAGTCAAAGGGTGTAAGTATGCGATTATACGCATTGGTAATGGAAAGTTTTCTATTGGTAAAACTATACCAGACCCTATCCATATACCAGTTAAAATAAGGCTTTCAAATGATGAAGCATTTTTTGTTAAAACATATAAAGAAGACAAAACCAAAGATGAAGAGGCGCATGCAACCGTTGAAAAAAATAGTGCCAATATCTCATTTATAGAAAGAATAATAGGAACATCAAAAAATAAGCTAAGAAGAATAGAGCACGGTACTCCAAGAACTAAACCTAATGTAGTTGCAGAAAAAATAATTGGATAAAAAATATTAGCAATTCCCTTCGGACTTATAAACAAATAATCCAAAGTTCCCTGATAACGCTGATATCCAATAATACCTGTTGAGAGAATTGTAGAAGCCCATATAGTTGCGATAGATGAATAAACCCAAAATGAATGATTACCAGACCCCTGAATCATTGAAAAAATCTTAAACAAAGAGAAGCTAAAACATGATCCAAGAACACTTATTAAAAAGAATGGAGTCGTTAAAAACATACTCGTATGAAAGCGTAGCATCCGTAATTCTGAGCGCATATCAAAAATTGAATTAACACTATCTTTCATTATCTTTTCCCATTACAGCAAGGTACACCTCTTCGAGTGAGGCACGTCTTTCATTGACTTTCTTCCAACCAAAATCATCGACACATAAATCAAAAACCATTTTCTTATTTCCTGACACATCCACATAAATTGAATCAAACTTCTCAAGAACTTCAACTGATGCGATTCCAGAACATTCCTTTAAAATTTTAATTTGAGATTCATCAAGACAATCAGTTATAAACGTGTATACGCCCTCTATTTTTACTTTCTGTCTTAACTCCTCTAAGCTGCCCAGAAAAATACACTTTCCTTTTTTGAGAACAAGCACGCGATCAGCTAATAATTCAACCTCTCTCATGCTATGAGACGTAAGTAAAATACCACTAGGGATATGACGTAACTCAGCGATAAGCTGCCTGACATCTGCCGCATTATTTGGATCTAAACCAGATGTTGGCTCATCAAGAAGAATTAAACTATGAGCTGAAATTAAAGCTCTTGCAAGATGGAGCCTTTGTCTCATTCCCCTAGAAAAAGTTGATACATTTTGATTTGAAAATTCAACTAAATGTACTTGTTGAAGGGCATTTTTAATTCTTGATTCTTGCTCATCAAAAGGAACACCACTCACTTGCGCAAAATATCTTAAGTTATTAATAGCAGTAGCAGTGAAGATAAAACCCATTTTCTCCACCAAGAACTAAAGAAATATTCTTACAAGCCTTGCGAGGATATTTAAGAACGTCTACATCACATACTTCTACTTCTCCACAATCTGGGAGTAAAAGCGATGAAGCAATTTTTACTAAAGTGGTCTTTCCAGCGCCATTCGGTCCGAGTACACAAACTATTTCCCCTAAATGAACAGAAAACGATACATTATCTAAAACTATACGTTTCCCTTCTTTCATCCTGTAAGATCTACTCACCTTTTTTACATTCAGAGGAAGCAAAGTATCATGGTCAAGATTTGATTCCCGCTGGATCATTTTTCATCTCCTCTCGGACCGTACTAAATTTATATTCTTTTTTAATGTATCTTGAACAACTTATCAATTAACAAAAAAGAGAAATCTACTTACTTCTCTTCCTCATCTCCATCATCTACCATGTCACTAATCCCCAATGTTTTTTGAGCTTCATCGAGATTTTCTAATGCAGTAACGGTTCTCAATTTTCTACTCATAACATTTGTTCTTGTAGTCAAAATGGTATCCAGAGCTTTTTCTGCTTTTTGCACTTGTGATCGAGCCTTTTCTAGCTGACCTTTATACGTCTCGAACTCAGTCTTAACTGCCGATAAAACCCGCTGAATCTCGTCGGCATGCTTCTGAATAGCAACAGATTGGAATCCCATTTGAAGACTGTTAAGAAGCGCAGCCATAGTGGAAGGTCCACACACATTAACGCGATACTCTCTTTGTAGCTGCTCAAGAAGACCTGTCTGACTGACTACCTCTGCATAAAGTCCCTCAAAAGGAAGGAACAAAATAGCAAAGTTGGTTGTCTCTGGTGGAGCGATATACTTTGTAGAAATATCTTTTGCTTCTGCCTTAATTCGAGTCTTCTAGACCCTTTTTAGCGGCAGCAATCGCCTCTTCATTTCCTGCATTGATTGCATCCACTAGGTGCTCGTACGTATCTCCAGGGAACTTAGAATCAATAGGAAGCCAAACGGTCTCCCCTGACTCTCCAGGCAACTTAACAGCAAACTCGACGCGCTCAGAAGAACCAGAAACAGTGGCAACATTCTCTTCATATTGCTCTGGAGAAAGAATGTCTCTCAGAATTGCACCAAGCTGAATTTCTCCAACAATTCCGCGAGTCTTAACGCCAGAGAGAACTTTCTTTAAGTCTCCAACGCCCTCTGCAAGGCCACGCATTTCTCCCAGGCCTTGATGAACTTGCTCAAGTTGCGTAGATACGCGCTGAAACGATTGAGTCATACGCTCATCAAGCGTTTTCTGGAGTTTCTCGTCAACGGTCTGACGCATAAGCTCAAGCTTTGCTTCATTCTCTTTACGCATGTCGCTGAGCTGTTTGTCAACAGTCTCTCTAACCTTACCAAGCTGCTCAGTTGAAGCCTGGGAAGTTGCTTTCATGTTGTCATCCACACGACGCTGAAAAGCATCAAAGCGAGCATCAAGCTGAGCAATACGCTGATCAGTCTGCTTCGTCTGATTTTGCAGTGTTGAGGTGAGCTTTTGATCAACTACCTCTCTTACCTTCTCAAGCTTTGTATCCATAAGCTCTTGCATTTTTGTCATGTTATCCGTAACACGACGATCCAACTCTTGGGAGCTTCTTATAAGCTCTGCAGATGATGTTTGACTTTGCTCTTGCAGCGTCTTTACTTGCGAAAGCTTAGAGGAAAGTGTGACAAGGCTCACGATAAGCACAATGACAACTACAGCCAAAACTAACAGCACAAGTAAATCCACGAGACTCCCCTAACTCATAGCAGAACAAACAAACGCAAACACAGCAAACGCGATCTGAGTGTTAACCAAAAATCCCGTAGATTACCTGAGCAATGCTGTTAGTAACGCTCTCAACAAAGTTCACAAATGGATTATCGGAATCAACGTCTTTATCTCCATAAGGATTAGTGAAGTAATCCCAGAATTCTTCCCAATAGTTTTGCTGACGATAATACCTATAGGAATCATCATCATCTTCAGTACGATCCTGCTTATCATCAGTATCGTTATTTGTTTCGTTCTTGCTGTTCTTTTCTTTCTCTTTCTTAGTAGAAAGCGTCTCATCAGAACCAAGCGTGACGTTGATGGTAAGGCGGTCTTCTCCACGCATGATTTCTACAGGAACGGTCTCTCCAATCTTGTGAGAGCGAACGGCAATAATAGCTGCATCAGCAGAAACTACGCGCTCTCCACCAATAGAGACAATAACATCACCCTTTTTAATACCAGCACCCTCTGCAGGACTATCATCAAGAAGGCCTGCTACATATGCACCGTAATCTACCGAGAGATCATTGCGCTTTGCAACTCGAGGAGTAACGGTCTGCATAGAAAGACCAATATAGGCATGCTTAACTTGCTGGCCAGAAAGAATCTGATTTGCAATATCAATGGCATAGTTAGAAGGAATTGCAAAGCCAATACCCGCAAATGACTTGGTATCTGACGAGAACAACGTACAAATACCCACAAGCTGACCATTAGAGTCAACCAGAGCGCCGCCAGAATTACCTGGGTTAATAGCTGCATCAACCTGGATGAGGTTTGCATAAATAGTGGTTTCTCCACCCTCTGTCTCAAGCATATCTCCACGAGAAAGAGCAGACACGATACCTGCAGAAACAGAGTGATCAAGACCAAATGGACTACCAACACTCATAACCCAACTACCAGGAGCCAAGTTATCGGAATTGCCAATCTCAATTGGAGTAAGGCTATCTCCTTTAAGATCTGCATGAAGAACGGCCAGGTCAGAGGTTGGATCTGTACCAACAACAGTACACTCATACTCTTTATCATTAACGGAGATAGAGAACGTATCCATACCCTCAATGACGTGGTAATTGGTAAGAATGTCTCCATTTGTGTTCAATACAACGCCAGAACCGGTTGAGCCTGATGAATCACTGGTAGCCTTAACGGACACAACCGAAGGCAAAACCTTAGAAGCTACCGTTTCTGCCGTCTTAGTATCAGTTGGTTCTGCAGCAGGACGAGACGTCGCTGCTTGAGAAATAGTTGCCTGACCAGATACTGCAGGAAGCTTAGAAATTCCCTCTCCCAAAGCAATGGTAGGAACACAAGCAACGGCAAAAGCAATTGCACAAGCTGTTCTTTTTACACTTGAGCTTTTGAACATAGATATAAATCCAGTCTGCTTAACTGGCGAGAAACGCTTATAAACAGCGGAATCTGTGGTTAAACCATGTGCTTGGTTCTCCATAGACATCCTCCTTAACATCACTTTGATGCAAACAGCTAACGCAAATAATTCTGCGCTAAACACCAATTTTTCAATATGTGTATTCTACCCGTTATACCGGACAAAAATTCGTTTCTCATTATGAGAAAGACGTGCGGGAGTCCTGCTCGTAAGAAAGAAGTTTGCAGATCCCATTAAACGCAGTTTGTACCTGCGATTATGCTCTAAACAGATAGCCTACGCCACGAACCGTCTCAAGATGAGCAGCTGCTTGAGGACCAATCTTTGAGCGAACACGCCTTACGTGAACGTCTACTGTTCTAGTGCCACCACAGTACTCAAAGCCCCAAACACGCTGCAAAAGAGCCTCGCGCGAGTATGCACGAGACGGATGGGTTGCCAAGAATGACAGCAGCAGATACTCCATATACGTAAGATCAACAGGAGATTCATCAATATAAACCTGATACGTAGCCAGGTTAATCTTTATGTTGTCAACAATAACCAAATCTCTAGAAGTGCTCTCGGTACCTGGCCACAAAAGCAGCGAGCACCTAAGGCTAAACTCCTGGATAGTTGCAGTAGACAAAATAAAATCGCTCTTGCCCTGAACAGGCAGAACAAACTTAGAAAGATTATCAAGGTCAGCAACAAACAGGCGAGCAATTCCACCATTTTGCGCAGAATAATTCTCTACCGTGCTAATAACATCCTGGGAAAGTTCTTTTTGATCAAGAATGATAAGGTCAAACGTGTGACCAGAAGCCGCTGCCTGCGAGAAATGAAGCTGCATTTGCAAGAGCAATAGACACATCAATGACATGCGAAAGTTCACGCATACGTTCATGTAAGCGTGTCGTTGCAGATACAAGAAGAATATTCTTGTGATGCATCGATTCCCCCTAGGATAAGCTTAATCTTATAAAGCATACCACAAGCTGCGAATAAAGAGCAGATATACCTCATTATCTGCAATTAGGGCGAGAAGATCTTCTCGCCCTAAAATATTTTTACGTTAGCGTATTAATTGTAAAAAGCATGGGTTTTACGCAATTGCGCCAATAAACTCAGCTGTTCGAGGGTTCTGTGGATTGTTGAAAATGACATCAGGAGTACCTTGTTCAACTACCACTCCTCTTCCATAAAGACCACGCGATCTGCCACGTCTTTTGCAAAACCCATCTCATGCGTTACCACAATCATGGTCATACCAGAGTTCTTTGCCAGATCACGCATGACATCCAAAACACCACGGACAAGCTCGGGATCAAGCGCGGATGTAGGCTCGTCAAACAGAAGCACATTTGGATGCATAGCAACGGCGCGAGCGATTGCTACACGCTGCTGCTGTCCACCGGAAAGCGCACCAGGCTTAAAGTCTGCTCTATCGGCAAGGCCGACAGCCTCAAGCTGCTTTAGTGCCTCTGCCTCTGCCTCCTCTTTTGACTTTCCTAGAACCTTAATCTGACCAATCATTACGTTCTCTTTAACCGTTAAATGACCAAACAGATTGAACTGCTGGAAAACCATTCCCACATCTCTACGAAGGGCGTTAACCTCTGCCTCGTTTGTACCCGTAATCTCTTGATCTTCAATAAGAATATGGCCTGCAGAAGGAGTCTCCAGCAGATTGATGCAACGGAGCATAGTGGATTTACCGGAGCCCGAAGGACCAAGCACAACCACAACTTCACCTGGCCAAACAGTCAGGTTAACGTCATTTAAGACATGCGTTGATCCAAACGACTTATTGAGGTGCTCAATACGAACAATAGGATGTTCACCTGCCTCAAAAGTATGATTAGTAAGGGGCTTATCACGCTCAAATGCCTCTTGTGCAGCAACTTCAGCATCCAAGGCAGGATGTTCTGTGTTCGACTTCTTTTTGAAAGAAAAGAAAGACATTAGTTTTCCTCCTTGGAAAGAGCTTGAGTCTTACTAGCTGCGACACTTGCTGTTTTGCCTGTTTCTGACTGCTCCATGCGTTTCTCGATACTGCCAACTACCTTAATAAGAGGCAGAGTAATTGCCAAATAGAACAGAGCAGCCGTCATATATGGCGTCATGTTTCCCGTTGAGGTGGTGAGGTTTTTAGCAAACATCATCAGCTCCATAACACCTACAGAAGAAAGCAGCGAGGTATCTTTGTAGGAAGTAATGAAGTCGCTGGTAAGAGGTGGAATAACACGGCGGATAGTTTGAGGAATGATGATAAACGTCATGGTCTGGAAACGATTCATACCAAGAGAGCTTGCTGCCTCATACTGACCCTGCGGAATTGATTGAATGCCCGCGCGGAAAATCTCTGAAAGATACGCAGAAGAATTAATAGCGACCACAATAAAGCCAAGCAAATTGGCGTCCAGATTGATATTTAACATAGGAAGACCAAAGAACAGAATATAAATCTGCAGGAAAAATGGGGTTCCACGCAACAAATTGATATATACCACCGCAAGTGCACGCAGGAACGGATTCTTGGAAATCTTCAGCAGCGCAAAGCCCATTCCCAGCACAATAGCTACAGGATAAGCGCAAATTACAATTGCAAGGCAAACCAGCCATCCAGGAAAGAGCATTACCACTGAAGAAACAATCAGTTGAGGCTTTAAGAACATGCCCAAAAAGTGATTGGAGTTCCACGCTTCCAACCCAAGGCTGAGCATCAAGCCAATTCACTAGAGCCTGAACAGGCGTGTTAGGAATAATGGTGATTTCGGGAGAAGAAGCAAGCTTTTGAGTTCCCTGCTCAGTGGTATAGGTTCCCTCAACAGTGTACGAACCTCCGTCAGCAGGAAACTTCATGCCGGAAATCTCTACACGAATCAGCTTTTGAGCGTCCACCGGTGTTGCAAAAGAGATCACAACCTGCGTTCCCTGGACGCTTGCAGTTGCCTCGATCTTCTCGCGCGTAAGACCTGAAAGAACGGTCACCTTAGTAGTTGCGCTCTGCAAATCGGAGCCCTCTGGGAGCTGTAAGGTCAGCTGGGAGACCTGCTCGTCCTCAACTGTTCCCTCCCAGGTCAAACGAGTCTCTTTGCCACCGATAACGCCATTGCCTTCCGTCTGGTTTGACTTAGCCGTTGCCTTGTTTGTGGTAAGAGCAAACGCACTCTGAACAGAAAACGCGCTCAGAGACATAAAGAACAGCCCACTCAAAAGAAGCGTAGCGAGAAGAACTACAAGCAGCGAGGAGTACGCGCGATTATGCGAGAGCTTTGGCTCAGCCGAAACATGAGCCAGACTCTGAGGCGTAGATTCAGCATTGAAACTCGCAGATGACATGCACAAGGACAGTTGCTGTCCTGACATAGTTTTGTGCAAAAGTGCAATCACGTGTAACTCCTTTAGTGCTTGAGATGCCTAAGCGCTGATACTAAAACAGAGCAGTGCTTGAAGCCAAATCTGACTTCAAACACTTTTGCTGAGCTGGTAAAACTAGATGTTAGAGCCAAACCATTTGGTCTTGAGAGCAGTCATGGTTCCGTCCTTCTCCATGTCTGCAAGAACCTTGTTGATTGCCTCGGTCAGTGCAGGATTGTCCTTGGAAACAGCAATGCCATACTGCTCACCTGTTGGAATCTCTTTTGCAATTGTCAGATCAGAATATGAAGTGCTAATCAGATTGGAAGCAACAGGTAGGTCAATGACCATTGCGTCGTACAGACCAGTCTGAACTCCTGCCATTGCTGCAGCAACGTCGTCTACAGAAACAATAGTTGCGTTTGGAAGGTTCTCCTTGGCCCAGTCCTCGCCAGAGGTGCCTGTCTGAACAACAACCTTCTTGGAGGCATCATTGAGCGTCTGCTCGGTCTCAGTGCTACCAGACTTAACAACCAGGGACTGATTGGAATCAAGGTAAGAAGTAGTAAAGTCTACCTCCTGAGAGCGCTCATCAGTGATGGTAATGCCTGCAATAGCAACGTCTGCTTTGCCACCCTGCTTAATAGTTGGAACGAGAGTGTCAAACTTCTGGTTTGGCAGGTACGTGACCTCGAGGTTGAGCCTCTTTGCAATCTCGGTAATAAGATCAACGTCAAAACCAACAGGAGTGGTTGAGTTGCCTTCAAAATACTCAAAAGGCTGGAAACCAAGCTCTGCAACAACAGTCAGATGACCCTTAGTTACCAGCGTATAGCTTGAATCAGAGGATGAAGTAGTACCCTGTTGCGCATTTTCTTGCTTAGATGACGAGCAAGCCATAAGACCAACAAGTGCACATGCCATAAAAACAGCAGCTACGCCCTTTAGGGCATTCTTTTTAACGGTAGTAACCAGTGACGATTTCATATTTGCCTCTTCCTGAATAAATCTGAGCTGAAATTCATTGGAATGAATTATAGGAAGCAAATATGAAAAATCTACTTATAATTTTCATCGTATTTCTCATTTTTATTGCATAAAAATGGCGAGAAGAACATACTTCTTTGTATAAATGACTACTATTTAATCATTCTATCCAATAAAGACCAGGTAAAAGTAATTTTTTCAGTTCATAAAACGGTAACAATTCGAATAAGAAGGCTACATTCTTTGCGTGAAACAAGGGTTTCTCGTCAAAAAACCCTGCTCTGAAAAAATCAGAACAGGGTTCAAAGGTACCTATAAACGCAAGCAGAATAGTTGCTTAGCAACCAGCGTAGTATTTCTGGGTATCCCAGTCAGTAACGGCAAGGCAATACTCACGCCACTCCTCTGCCTTGCGCTCGCACAGGTACGAGAAGATGTGCTCACCAAGAACATCTTTAAGAAGCTCTGACTGCTTGAAGCGCTCAAGTGCCTCTCCAAGATTAATTGGGAGCTTCTCGCCATAATCGGCAGGATTTCCGCCTACAAACTCTTCAGGAAGCAAGAGGCCTTCTTCAATACCCTTAAGGCCAGCCATAAGCGTGACAGCATTAGCCAAATAAGGATTTGCAGTTGGATCAGGAATACGCAGCTCGGCACGGGTGGCAACATGCTTGCCTGGCTTATGCGTAGGAATACGAACCATAGCAGAACGGTTTTTACGACCCCAGGTTGCATAGGCAGGAATAGCATCACGATCAAAGCGCTTATAGGAATTAACCGTTGGGTTAGTAATAAGCATGTACTCAGGAGCGTACTTAATAAGACCTGCAATGTAGTGTTGAGCAAGCTCAGAAAGGTGGGCTTCGCTCTCAGTCTTTGGAGCCCAGAACAGAGACTCGCCATCGTGGTCAAGAAGCGACTGATTCAAAAGCATGGCTGAGCCAGGAACTCCCTGAAGAGGCTTTGGCATAAACGAAGCAAACACACCGTGAAGTGTTGCAATATGTCTGATAACCAGACGAGCAGTAACAATGTTATCCGCGCAAGTTAGTGCTTCTGCATAACGGAGCTCAACGCCGTTTTGAGCAGGGCCAGCTGCATGGAAAGAATACTGAACAGGAATAGAAAGATTCTCAAGTGCACGAGACGTGGAGTATCGAAGACTATGGCTGAGATCAGCAGAATTCAAATCAAGGTATCCAGCCTGGTCAATAGGCTTTGGCTCAGTAGCCGCTCACAAAATAAAAATACTCAAGCTTAGGACCAACATTTGCAACATAACCAAGGTCTTCTGCCTTGATAAAAGCATTTCTCAGTACAAGGCGTGGATCGCCTGTAAAAGCCTCACGTCGAGGAGTCTGAATATCGCAGAATACGTTTGCAACTACACCGTCATCTGTCTTCCATGGAAGAATCTGGAACGTATCTGCGTCAGGGAATGCGAGAAGATCGGACTGCTCCTGGGAAGCAAAGCCGTCAACGTTGGAGCCGTCAAAACCAATGCCCTCAACAAAAGCCTCTTCTAGCTCCTCGGGGGAAATGGAGAGAGCCTTTAATCCGCCGAGTACATCGGTAAAACAAAGACGCAGGTAGCGAACGTCTCGTTCCTCTACCGTGCGAAGAATATAGTCAATTTTCTTATCCGTACTCATACGGTCCTCCCGGGTCAGAAAACTGGAATCGTAACTACCATGACACATTCTTGTTACGGCTATGTTTCCACTTCCCTGAAACCGGGTGAATGGTAAAAATTGTTAATGAAATTGTGACAATTGACCTATTAAGCGTCAAAAGCCTTATCAACGTCAGAAATCATTTTCTGAGCAACACCACAGTGACCGTCTCCACCGTGATGAGTGCCACAGCTGCTGGATGAAGAACAGCCGGAACAAGAGCCCTCTTTTGCGCCCTTAAGTTGAGAGCGGACACAAAGAGCAACAAGAGCAATGACGATAAGGACAACCAAAATATCAATAGGACTCATACAGATACTCCTCAGTTTGTTAGCTAAGGCATACTATACCCTCATTGCATGCTTGCATACGCTGAATCATAAATTATTTGCAGAATCTAAATTCTTACCAAAACAATTGAGAACTACGCTCTAAGTCAAAGTGAACTGCCTCCCATTTCTTATGTCCAAGAAATGGGAGGCAGTTCATATGCGGGTGATTATGATTCTGCAGCGTGTTAGCGTCGGCTTTTAGGCCTGGCGCACAAAATAGCGCAGCTTTGGTAGGTTCTGCCGAAGAATCGACATGTTCTTAATCAAGATAGCCAGGCAGCTAGGCGGTCGCACTACCTGATATGCATCTCTATGCATAAACTTCATCTAATATGCTTAAACATGAATAGACTAATATAAGAAATTTAACTATCGATAAATTTAGTATCTACGGAACACACCTAAGTCAGATATTCTGCTCAATTGCGGGCATTTTACACATCTAATGACGATAATCTGCATGATTGAGGTATTTTCAGCGTCATGTATACGTCTTTTTAACAGATTATCTGACTTAGGTGTGTTTTGAACTCGCCTCCTATTTCTCGTGTCCAAGAAATGGGAGGCAGTTCAAAGTTGGCACACGCGATATGCAAAATCTTTTAGACATTGATTCGCACGTATTTTTCGGTGTGCGGTAGAATATTATTCGCAAGCGTTTTGTCTTGCACCTGTATGTAAAGTATTGCCAAAAACTTGGTGTTTACCACGTATGGTGCACAAAGTTTGACGCGTAGAAAGGAAGCCTAATGGCTGAAGATCAGTACATGCACCTTGTTATTGTTCGCCACGGTGAGTCTGAGTGGAACAAGCTCAACCTGTTCACTGGTTGGACCGATGTTGACCTTACCGAGACTGGTCACGAGGAGGCAGCAGCTGGCGGCCGTGCTCTCAAAGAGGCTGGCTATGACTTTGATGTTTGCTACACCTCTCTGCTCAAGCGTGCTATTCACACTCTGAATCATGTTCTTGATGAGCTTGACCGTAACTGGCTTCCTGTTCATAAGACCTGGCGTCTGAACGAGCGTCACTATGGTGCACTTCAGGGCCTCAACAAGGCTGATGCAGCTGCCGAGCACGGCGAGGAGCAGGTAAAGATTTGGCGTCGTTCCTTTGATGTTCAGCCACCAGCTCTTGAGCCAGGCGACGAGCGCGATCCTCACGTTCAGGAAATGTTCCGCGATGTTCCAGCAGAGGACCTTCCTTACACTGAGTGCCTGAAGGACACCATTGCACGCGCATGGCCTTACTTTGAGCAGGAGATCAAGCCACAGCTTGAGGCAGGTAAGCGTGTTCTTATTGCTGCACACGGCAACAGCCTTCGCGCTCTTGTTATGCAGTTTGAGCACCTCACTCCAGAAGAGATTCTTGAGGTCAACATCCCAACTGGCATTCCTTGCGCATACACCTTTGACAAGGATTGGAACATTGTTGACAAGCACTATATTGGCGATCCAGCTGTCATCGAGGCAAAGATTAACGCTGTTGCAAACCAGGGCAAAGCTAAATAAACAGCTTGCTAACACGCAATATTGCTAAGCAGAACGGGGTGGTTTAAAACCACCCCGTTTTTCTAATTTAAATTGATCAAATCGCTGCTTATATTTTTCTATTCAAATCATCAATAGAATCCTGTAAACCATCAAGTTTTTTGAGATAGCGAGAAAGCCAAATTAGAGCCTTTCGTCCACAGAAAAACATGATAGATAAGATTAGAAATAGAACAATAAGAATTATTATTTCTGGTGCTCCCATAAACTCATACTCCTAAATAATCAAAAGCCCACTATTGAGGTAATTAATTCATGTCCAGAAATATCACTCCACAGGGCATTTAATATATAAACAAAGAAATCATTAGAATCTAGAAATTTCATTTTTAGATGGTAGATATGTTCTTCTGGCAATAAAAGAACTAGACATCTTCATCACCTCTTTAAGTTATTTATACCACTTATTAACTCCAATAAAAAGAAAAAATAACATATGAAATGAAATTCTCTATAAACAAAAACATATTAAAAGCTCAAAGAATACGCCCGCAGTAATAAAACCCACATTGAATAGTGTTACGATGTACCGCCGAGAAAAGAAGGGATTAAATGTTTAAAAGAGAGCTCAACGCAAAACTTGTTCTTTCTGTAATTGCAACAGGAATTATGTCCTTCTCGGGAGTTGTCGTAGAAACCGCCATGAACGTGACGTTTCCAACGTTGATGGAGGAATTCTCTATTGGCACCTCAACGGTACAATGGATGACTACCTCGTACCTTTTGATTCTTGCCATCATCATGCCTATGTCATCGTTTTTAAACAGACGATTCAAGACAAAAAGCATCTTTACCGTAGCCATGATCTTCTACATCAGCGGCATTCTTTGTGGATTTGCTGCTCCAACGTTTATGTTATTGCTGCTTGGCCGCATTTTAGAAGGTATCGGCACCGGTCTAGCGCTACCACTAATGTTCAACATCATCACCGAACAGGCCCCACTTAAAAACATGGGTGTCATGATGGGCATTGGCATGCTTAGTTACCGCCGTTGCACCTGCAGTAGGACCTTCAGCTGGTGGCTGGATTGCAGAACATCTTGGCTGGCGAATGATTTTTGCCGGTCTTCTCCCCTTCTTGATTGTGGCATTTGTACTGGGAATTAGTTCAATCCAACAAAGCCATGAGACTGAAGTGATCTCTTTTGATGTCTTTGGCTGGCTGCTGCTTACCGTAAGTTTTATTGCGCTCATCTTTGTTATTGACGAGTCCAGCGCGTTTGGTCTGCTTAGCATTCCTGTTTTGCTTGCAATGGTGATTTTTGCCGGTTCACTTGCGCTTTTTGTGCGTCACGAGAACTCCTTTAAATACCAGGAGCAATCGGATAAATCTCCAAAGATTCCTATCATTAACCTTGAGGTATTTAGCGAGAAGGGCTTTGTGCTCTCGCTCTTTGCTATTGTTGCTCTGCAATTTATTATTCTTGGTCAGTCATATCTTCTGCCTAACTTCTCCCAGCTAGTACTGGGTGCAGGCGCTACCGCAGCAGGAGCTCAGATGCTTCCAGGATGTGCTATTGGCGCAGTTATGGCACCAATTTCTGGTCAGATTTTAGACAAGCTAGGCGCTAAAAAGCCTATTGTTACAGGCATTCTTTGCTGCCTTACCAGCATGCTCCTTTTGCTGCTCTTTGTTCACGTACTTACCGTAGAAATGATTACATATATTTTTGCCATCTTTGCCATTGGCCAGGCACTTCAGATGGGAAACAATTTTACGGTAGCTTTGGGACACTTACCGGAAGACCGCAAGGCAGATGGAAATGCTGTTATTAACACAATGCAGCAGCTCTTTGGCGCTATGGGCACCAGCGTTATTTCTGGCGTTGTAGCGGCTTCTCAGCTTGGAGCTACAGACTTAGCTACAAGCACCCTTACAGGAGCTCAGAATGCACTCTTTGTACTTGTGTGCGTAGCTTGTATTCCTCTTGTTACCATGGGAATCGTGCTCTTTGTACTGCCTAAGATGACAAAATAAAACGCAACAGCGGTATTTAAAAGGAAGCAAATTAAAAAGCTAGGTATCCAAAAGAAGGATATCTAGCTTTTAATTTAGACGTTTGAATTGATTGTTTTACGACACAATAGCCGATAACTTCAATCCAATAAAAACAGCAACTAGGCACGTTATAACATTGACCGCAATATTCACACCTGCAGCAGCCCAATTGCCTGCTTGAATAAAGGTAAGAGTTTCATTTGAGAAGGTCGAGAAGGTCGAAAGTCCTCCGCAAAGGCCCACGGCTAAGAATAGCTTGACCTGTGGCTGAAGTGGACTTGCAAGATCAAGCCCTGTTACAAAGCCAATAATCAAACCTGCAACAACATTTGCAGCAAACGTACCAACTGGCAGATTAGGAATCCACTGTTTAAAGAGGACTCCCAACTGCCAGCGACCTAAACTACCCAGAGCTCCACCAAGAGCCACAGCTAACGCTTCAAACATAAAATGCCCCTACTCCAGCTCACGCGAGCCTGTATACAGCTGATAATACTCTCCATGCTTTGCAATAAGCTCATCGTGAGTACCACGCTCAATAATGCGACCGTGCTCCAGAACCATAATGGCGTCCGAATTACGAACCGTAGATAACCTGTGAGCAATCACAAAGACAGTACGACCTGCCATTAGGGCATCCATGCCCTTCTCGATAAGTGCCTCAGTACGCGTATCAATACTGGAAGTTGCCTCGTCCAAGATAAGCACGGGAGGATCGGCAATAGCAGCACGCGCAATTGCCAGAAGTTGCCTCTGACCTTGGGAAAGGTTGGCGCCGTCTGAGGTAAGCACGGTGTTGTAGCCGCGAGGCATACGACGGATAAACTTATCTGCGTTTGCGATTTTTGCTGCAGCAATAACCTCGTCATCAGTGGCGTCTAACTTACCAAAGCGAATATTGTCTGCAATGGTACCTGTGAACAGATGTGTGTCCTGCAAAACAATGCCCAGTGAGGACCTTAGTGCAGATTTCTTGATGTCATTGATTGGAATGCCGTCGTAGGTGATGGTTCCGCTACGAACATCATAGAAACGGTTGATGAGGTTGGTAATAGTTGTTTTACCAGCACCGGTTGAGCCGACAAACGCAATTTTCTGGCCAGGTTTTGCAAACAGGGTGAGGTTTGCAAGAACCGTCTGATCATCGTCGTATCCAAAGGTAACATCATCAAAGCGGACATCTCCAGCAAGAGGGGTTTTCTCGCCAGATGGTTTGACCCAAGCCCAGGATTCTTCTCCTGACTCGTAACCACTAACGCGGACCAGGTCAACCTTGCCTTCATCAACCTCGGGAGTCATTTCCATAACCGCAAAGATGCGCTCAGCTCCGGCAAGAGCGGTGAGCAGGAAGTTGGAGAGCTGCGTGAACTGGTTGAACGGCATGGCTGCCTGGCGAACAAAGACCAGGTAGGACGCAAGACTTGCAACGTCCGCGTGTCCGTTTACGGCAAGCAGAGCACCAACCACGGTGACCACGGCGTAATTGATATACGTCAACGAAACCGTAATAGGGACCATAGTTGCCGCATAACCCTGAGCACTTGTTCCGGAGTGCCGTAACTCCTCATTGACCTTTAGAAAATCAGCAAAGTTTGCATCCTCGTGATTAAAAACTTTAACCACCTTGAGACCAGAGATAGTTTCTTCTGCAAAACCGTTAAGAACACCAAGGCTCTTTTGCTGCACCGAATAATGCTTGGCAGAGCGCTTACTTGCATAGCGTGCATATATCACAATTAATACGTCGAAGAGGATAGTGATAAGCGTCAGCTGCCAGTTAAGAACAATGAGCAGTACAAGCGTGCCAACCATTTGAATAAACGCCAGAACAAGGTTGGCAAAGCTGTTGTTAAGCGCTTCTGAGATGGTATCCACGTCATTTGTAAAGAAGCTCATGATATCGCCGCGGGTACGCTGGTCAAAGAATCTTAGGGGCAGCGATTCAATGTGCTCAAAAAGGTCTCGTCTGATGTCAAAAACAATCCTCTGAGCAGCACGAACCATAATTTGCGTGTAACCAACACTGGTAAGAGCGCCAATTGCATACACAACCGCTGTAAATACAACAAGGTGAGTAAATGCACTCACATCTCCCCTGCCCACTGCTGCAACAACAGGCTTAATCATGTAGGTACCCAGAAGCGCCGCTAAACCGCTGATAGAAACAAGAAGTGCCACCAACATAAGGCGTTTCTTAGCATGACCTAAGTACGAGACAAACACTCTAATGGTATGTCCGATGTTCTGAGGACGTGCTCCTCCTGCGCGATTAGCCATGTGACACCTCCTTACCAGCAGCATCAATGTCTGATTGACTACCGCCAATCTGCGACTCATACAACTCTCTATAGATAGGGCTCTTGGCGAGAAGTTCTGTATGGAGTGCCAGTCATATGGACCCTACCGTTATCAAGAACGACAATCTGATCTGAGTCCATAACCGAATTCACACGCTGGGCAATGATGATCTTAGTCATGTCAGCAAGCTCAGCTAAGGCCTGCGCGAATCTTTGCGTCAGTTGCTGTATCAACTGCGCTGGTAGAGTCATCAAAAATGATGATTTTTGGCTTCTTCAAAAGCGCACGCGCAATACAAAGACGCTGCTTCTGGCCACCAGAAACATTAACGCCACCCTGACCAAGGTCTCCGTCCAAGCCGCCAATCCTGTCAAGGAACTCATCAACACATGCAATAGAACACGCGTGAAGCAGCTCCTCATCAGTTGCATTAGGATCTCCCCAGAGCAGGTTGTCGCGGACAGTACCGCTGAACAGCACATTTTTCTGAAGAACAACAGACACTGCATCACGAAGTGAAACAAGATTGTAGGAGCGGACGTCATTCTCGCCAACAAACACGGTGCCTTCAGTAGCATCGTACAAGCGAGCAATCAGCTGGATAAGAGTGGTTTTTCCGGAGCCGGTGCCGCCGAGAATACCAACGGTGGAGCCTGGCGCAAACGAGAGGTTAATGTCTTCAAGAACGTCCTCTTCAGCGCTCTGGCTGTACTTGAAGGACACGTTTTCAAAACGAACCTCGCCATTCTTAACGTCAGTCAAGACCGTGCTCTGGAGACTCAATAGCAGGCTCCTCGGAAAGAATCTCTCCGATTCGACGCACGCTGGTAATGGCGCGAGCAGTAAGCAAGAACACGCCAGAAATCATCATAAGAGAGTTCATGATAAGCAGTACGTAGCTCATGAAGCCCGTGAGCTCACCAACGCCCAGTCTGCCAGCCATAATCATCTGGCCGCCAAACCAAAGAATAGCCACGTTAGTGACATACATTGATGCTTGGAAAATAGGCAGGTTTAAAACGGAAGTGCCAAAGGTCTTTGTAGCAGTCTGCGCGTACTGCGTATTAACTTTTTCAAAGCGCTCGGAGACATATCCTTCTCGGACATATGCCTTGATTGCGCGCACAGCCGCAAAGTCTTCCTGCAGAGCCTCGTTAAGCTTATCCATTGCACTTTGCATAACGCGGTACAAAGGACCAACGCGCTTCACAATAAAGAAGAGTGCAATAGCCAAGAAAGGCAACACAGCAAAATACACTACCGCCAGCTCTGGACTCATAATAAACGCCATAACCAAGCCCATGACCAGCATAATTGGTCCACGCATAAACGGACGAGTACCCATTGCAAAGGCGTTCTGAATAATGGTGACGTCTGACGTCAGTCGTGTGACCAAAGAGGATGAATCGTATTTATCAAGATTTGCAAAAGCAAACTCTTCCATACGGCGATACTCATCTTGCCTAAGTTGGGCACCTAGTCCCATGGCTGCTTTTGCTGAGTAGCGTGCATAGCCAATACCAGCAAACATGGCGAGAAGAGCAAAGACAACCATAACGGTACCGTTTACAAAAACAGTCTGAAGGTTGCCTTGCAAAATACCCTGGTCAACAATTTGGGCCATGAGTACAGGAATCACTAATTCGAGTAGGGACTCTGCAAACACGCAGAGTCCCGACATAACAAAGTCCTTTTTATACGCGCCAAAGTGGTCCAAGATGACCTTTAACTCAGCACGAGCAGATGGAGCCTTTTCTTCTACAGAAGCATCATTCATTGTTAAAACACCACGTATCTTACTGTCTTGCTTTGCTTGGTTTGCTTATGCCTCTTTTGGAAGCGTCTGAAGCGAAACCTCCTTGAGCTGCTCATTAGAAACAGGCGAAGGAGCGCTCGACATCAGATCAGAGCCGGAAGTAGTCTTTGGGAATGCCATGACATCACGGATGGAATCGGCACCTGCAAGCAGCATGCATACGCGGTCAAGACCAAGTGCAAAGCCGCCCATTGGAGGTGCGCCAAACGTCAGAGCCTCCATCAAGAAGCCAAACTGAGCCTTTGCACGCTCTTCAGTAAAGCCGAGTTTCTCCAGAATCTTAAGCTGCAGCTCAGCATTGTGAATACGCATTCCGCCGCCGCCAGCCTCAAAGCCATCCATAACAAAGTCGTACGTATACGAGCCCATAGCCAGAGGGTCAGTGTCCAGAAGGTCAAGCTCATCCTCACGAGGGAGCGTAAAGGGCTGGTGCTCAGAAGCGTAAGACTGAGTCTCCTCATCCCAGTGGAACAGTGGGAAGTTAACAACCCAGAGGAAATCATGACCTTCTCGTGGTACATCCAGGACCTTTGCCATATGCAGGCGCATACCACCAAGAATCTCATCTGTCTCCAGGCGACCGCCCACAGCAAAGAGAATCAAGTCCCCTGCCTCAGCAGACATCTCTGCACGCAGTGCCTCAAGCTCTTCTGGCGAGAAGAACTTGGTGATAGGACCTCCCACGGAACCGTCCTCTTTGAAGGCGACCCATGCAAGTCCCTTGGCACCAAAGCCGGCGGCTACCTCGGCAAGCTTATCTACCTGAGAGCGTGGCCAGGTGCCTGCGCCCTTAACGTTGATTGCCTTGACGTACTGGCCTTCTGTTGTAGCAGCAGAGCTAAAGAGCTTAAAGCTGGACTGCTTGAAGACCTCAGAGACATCGTGGAGCTCCATACCAATGCGGGTATCAGGCTTATCGGAGCCGTAGGTATCCATTGCATCCCAGTACTGAATCTTGCGCAGTGGAGCTGGGAACTCAATGCCCATCTTTGCAAATGCATCGCCCAGAATATCCTCAAGCTCGGCCATGACATCTTCCTCGCGGACAAATGCCATCTCCATATCAACCTGCGTAAACTCAGGCTGACGATCTGCACGAAGATCCTCATCGCGGAAGCACTTAGTAATCTGGTAGTAGCGCTCAATACCGCCAATCATCAGCAGCTGCTTCAACAGCTGTGGAGACTGTGGCAGTGCGTAGAAGTTTCCGCCCTGCATTCTGGATGGAACCAGGAAGTCACGAGCGCCCTCAGGGGTAGATTTGAACAGCGCCGGAGTCTCTACCTCGGTAAAATCACGCTTATGGAATGCCTCACGAAGCGCAAATGCAAAATCAGAACGCATACGAAGATTCTGTGCCATCTGTGGACGACGCAGGTCAACATAGCGGTACCTCAAGCGAAGGTCCTCGTTAACGTCAATGTGGTTCTCAATCTGGAATGGTGGAACAGCGCTCGGTATTAAGAACCTCAATCTTTGAAGCAAGTACCTCTACCTCACCGGTAGCAAGAGCCTCATTAGTCTGACCTTCAGAGCGATGCTGAACCGTACCAGAAATCAAAACAGGCCACTCAGGACGAATAGTCTCTGCAGTTGCAAATGTTTCTGCATCTACATCTGGGTCAAACAGAATCTGAGTTAAACCCTCGCGGTCACGGAGGTCAACAAAAATCAGGCCACCAAAGTCACGACGACGCCAAACCCAACCAGTGAGCGTAACGGTCTGACCGATATGCTCTGCACGAAGCTCTCCGCAGGTATGCGTATGCATGCTGTGCAAATCAACAGCTGCGTGAGCGGAATAATTCTGGGGGGTTTCTGAGGAACAATCCATTTTTATCCTTTCGTCTTTGCTTCCCTGTGCCAAATCGGAAAGCGCCTTCAAGACGGCAAAAACGTGTAGACGGCACGTTCTTGCTCATAGATAAAACATTGATTAATTGAAGTAGTGTTACTACAAAAGGAAGTGTTGAAATGCCCAACACATAACACTCAGGATTAATACCACTCTCAAGTTTAATTGGCAAAATATTCCATCGCTTATCTATAACCAACCTATAGACACTTTGATTCATTTGTTGAAATAAGCACATAATCAAAATGCCAGCAAATGCAAATGACAAAAAGGACATATACTGTCCATGAAAATATATATCTCCAAATGTTGACTGAATTCCTATTGCATAAAAAACATAATACAAAATTGGAGTCAATAAGCTGCTATATATTATGTGTTTATTTGACTTAAGTGCATTAAGCTCTGTTTCTACAACGATGACAAATGATGAAAGACCAAAACTTTCTTTTTTAAAATTCATTATCAGATCCTTCCAAAATTATTTGTCTCAGTGTCAAATTATTAAAAGTAATATTTTTTATTGAAACAAGTTCCTGTAACTTACCGATAAGAACAGGCAGCTTAAGAAAATAATCTTCACGTATTGTTATTTCATTTTCTTCAATCGAACAAGGGCAACAAGACATTAAATCACTTTGATTGTTAAGCGATAACAATCCATCAAAAGTAATTCGCGCTAATTTTTCATAAGAGTACTGTAAAAAGAAGTCGGAAATTTTACCGAAAAATTTTAATTTACCATCTTCTATTAATAAAACCTGATCACAATACTCCTCCAACAAACCAAGATCATGTGAGGAAACAAGTACCGTACAGTTTCTGTTATCACATTCTTTTCTTAAATATTTAAATAAATTATCCCCTTTGATTACATCCAGCCCGGAGGTTGGCTCATCAAGAATAAGAAAATTTGGTTTATGAACCAACGCTCTTGCAACCTGCAGGAGCTGCTGTTGTCCTCCGGATAAGCCATCAGGTAAAGATTTTTCAAACTCAGACAATCCAAGAAAATTTATGATCTTATGAGTACTTTCCTTAGCATCGCTAGATGTCTGCCCACTTAATCTTGCACCAAGGTACACATTGTCAAAGACATTTAAATACCAATCGATTGATTGTTTCTGTAGACAAACTCCAACATCTCTAAAGGGTATCTCTTCTTCAACAATAATTTTTCCGTCATACTTCTTTAATAGTCCAGCAACCAAATTCAAAAAAGTTGATTTACCTGCACCATTCTTACCAATTACCGCTATAAATTCACCTTTAGAGATTTCTAAAGAGAAGTTCCGAATTCCTTTATCGGAATTATGATAATGATATGATACATCATCAAATTTAATGGATTTCATTCTATCTTTCCTTCTCTATATACTCTTTGAGTATTCTTAGACAGTCTTCTAGCGAAAAAGTATTTTCTTTAGACAAAATAAAACTAAACTTATTATAGACATAGTCTTTAGTATCCTTATTAAAAGGAGTACAAATGAGTTATAAAGCCGCCGTTTTTGATCTTGATGGCACATTACTCATAACTTACATTCACGTTTTTACGCTAGACTGAAGCTGATACACACAGGCCTCACTACGAGGCGAGAAGAACTTGGAGCTTTCATGGCCTATAAAGCCGCTGTTTTTGATCTAGATGGAACACTTCTGAACACTATTGTTGATCTTGCATGGGCAACAAATTACGCTCTTGAGCAGTTCAACATGCCTACCTATACCGTTGATGAGGTCCGTCAGATGGTAGGAAATGGCGTTGCAAAGCTTATCCGCGATGCTGTACCAAAAGGTACCGATGATGCAACATACCAGCGTGTGCTTGCATGCTTTAAAGAGCACTACGCTGACCATAGTTTGGATAACACTGCGCCCTACCCTGGCATACTTGATGCGGTAGATACGCTCAGAGCGTCGGGTGTTAAATGCGCTGTTGTTTCCAACAAGCCAGACTTTGCTATTGCAGATTTAATGAGCAATTTCTTCCCAGGTAGATTTGACTTTGCTCTGGGTCAGCGAGATGACCTTAAAAGAAAGCCTGATGCCGAGCCTGTCCATTACGCCCTTGCTCAAATTGGCGTTGATCCTCAAGATGCTGTCTATATTGGAGACTCCGAGGTTGATGTTGCAACAGCACACAACAGCGGCATGCCTTGCATAAGTGTTACCTGGGGATTTAGAGATAAAGAAACGCTTCTAGCTGCAGGTGCTACCACGCTTTGCGATACCGCAGAAGAAATGGTGCAAGAAATTCTCAAATAGTAGCACTAAAAATTGCAACCATCCGCTCATTGCCGTTGAGCGAGAAAAAACGTCCGCTTGCCTATGCCTCTCAATTCATCTGAATAAGCGTATTCTGAGGGCGGTATAGTCTATAAAAGTGCGTCCATAATTTGCGCGCAAGCGACGTGGAAAGGATTGCATCATGGGCAAGAAAAGTTCTGAGGTTCTCCAGATTTCTTACGAAGACCTGGTAGAGTACCTGCACAGTAATCACTCTGTGTACATGCAAGTCGGACACCAGGTTTATTACCTCACTGATGTCAACTTTGAGGCATGGAGAGCTCAAGACACCAGCATCAGAAACTCAAAAAACCACTTTGTAGATTGTTCTGAACTAGTTCCAACGGTAGACGAATTTCTCGCTCTTCCTTTTATTAATGGAAAAACCATTAAAGACGTTTTTGCGCATGCAACGTTCTATGCATCCATGAAAAACGAAAAATCTGAGTAATTCAAAATAATCAGCATTTTGTTGACTATCTCTCAGCTAAAACTTAAAGGACCTGTTAATCGCAGGTCCTTTTTATTACCTGGTAGATTGCCTTATTAATCTGCATTCTTATAAAAAACGCCGATGCAGTGCACCGGCGTTTTACGTTTAATTTGAGAGAACCTGTCTACTCAACAGGCTTCTGAACCTCAAGAACCTCAGCAATCTCAACCTCAGCAGAGACCGTGCCAGCAAGCTCTGGAATAAGATCGTTGTACTTATTAGCAGAAGCCAGCTCGGAAGAAGCAGTCTTTGCATAACGCTTAACTGCTGCGGCAGCACGGTTGACTGCGCTCAGCGTGCCAGCGCCACCGACACATCCTCCTGGGCAAGCCATGCCCTCAAGAAGATAACCTGGATATTTACCCTTAGCGGCATCCTTGAGCATAGCTCGGCACTCAGCAAGGCCGTCAACAGCCATGATAGGTACTTCTTTATCAGGGTACTTCTGGTGGATGACGTTAACTACGGCGCCTGCTACGCCACCGGCCACTGCAAAAGCACGACCGTCATGGGAGGCGTTTTCAAAGTCGGAGTTGTCGTCATCAAGCTTGGTGTAGTCAATACCCTTAGACTCCATCATTCCTGCAAGCTCCTCAAAGGTCAGAACAAAGTCAACCTCTGACTTAACGGAACGACGCAGTGCCTCAAGTTTCTTAGCAGTGCATGGTCCAATAAAGACAATCTTGGACTCTGGATTTTGCTTTCTTACCAGACGAGCAGTCAAAACCATTGGGGTAAGAGCCATAGAGATAGCATCAGCATGCTCTGGGTGCTCTTTTTTAGCCATCGCAGACCAGGAAGGACAGCAACTTGTTCCCATAAATGGCAGCTTTTCTGGGACTTCTTTGACAAAGTCTTCCGCTTCCTGAACGGTACAGAGGTCAGCACCGGTTGCTACCTCTTCTGCCTCAGCGAATCCCATCTCCTTGAATGCCTCACGAAGACGACCAACGCTGCCCTTGCCAAACTGACCAACAAATGAAGGAGCCACAATTGGCACAACGGTATAGCCCTCATTGATAGCCTGAATAACCTGGAAAATCTGGCTCTTATCGGCAATAGCACCAAAGGGGCAGTTGACCAGGCACTGACCACAAGAAACGCACTTCTCGTAATCAATGTCTGCGCGACCATGCTCGTCAGAGCCAATAGCGTCCATACCACAAGCAGCAGCACATGGACGTACATGGTGATGAATAGCCTGGTATGGACAAACCTTGAAGCACATACCGCACTGAATGCACTTCTCCTGGTCAATGTATGCCTTTTTATCTACGAAGCTAATTGCCTCTTTAGGACAAATCTCTCGGCAAGGATGTGCAAGACAACCCTGGCATGCATTGGTAACGCGATACACGTTGTCCTCGCATGCGTTGCACGCAAACTTGACAATGTTGATCAGCGGTGGTTGGTAATAAACCTCTGGTCGAGAAGCCTCTTCCAAGCCATCGGATATTTGCTCTGGGTTGATCAACGCCCTGCATAGGCATGCCCATAGTCATGCGGATACGCTCACCAACAATGGCGCGCTCCAAGAAGACGCTCTCGCGATATGTTGCAATATCACCAGGAATAATCTTGTAAGGCAGCTCTTCCATCTGGCGAGCAATTTCATCAACGCTCTTGTCTGCTTTTTCATACGCAAGCGCTGAAACCTCTTTAAATACCTTCCTGCGAATTTCAGTCAGGTTGGTATAGACACCTCGCATTGTGCCAGGCATTTCTCCCCCTCCTCGTTCACTTTATGCACGTCTGGGTAACGTATTTGCACAAAATGAATGTATGTCTCTACCACAAAGTATGTACTATAAGTCCACCTCGGTGACACCAAAATAAGAAAATCGCTCTGGAATATCCGTTTTAATCACAATTTTTGCGCTCGTGACTGGATGAATAAATCCAACGCGATATGCATGCAGCATTAACGGCTGCGCTTTATGCTTCTTTTTTGCTCCGCGCTGCAAAGAAGACACTCCTCCGTATAACGCATCTCCTACCAGAGGAAATCCAAGTGACGAGAGATGCACTCTAATTTGATGCTTTCTTCCTGTCAGCAAATTGACCAGTAACAAGCTCTGAGTTTGACCTTGTGCTGACGATGCAACCTTAATGAGGCGTACCTCCGTTTGAGAAGGTTTGCCTGTTGCTGAGACTCTCATCTTTTGAGCATCATGCCGATCTTTTCCAATTGCCTTATCTATCAGCAGTTTATTTGGTTCAAATGCTCCCTTAACAGCTGCAAGATACTCTTTGGAAAGCTCCTTGGAGGCAATAAGCTGGTCAAACTGTGGCTGCGTTTCTTTTTTGAGCGAGAAAAGCACTATGCCCGTAGTCTCTCTGTCAAGGCGATTCAGAGCTTGGACCTGGGAAAGGTCTATCTGGCTTGAGCTCTCAAGTGCGTGGAGTTTCTCGCAAACTAGCTCAGTTAACGAGGGCTCATGGGTACCGTCCGCATGAACGATAATTCCCGCCGGTTTATTCACGGCAAGTAGATAGTCGTCCTGATACAAAACCTCAAGATTGTTTTCAGACTGAAGAGCATCCACGCTACTCACCTCGCTTAACTACATAGCGCTGCTCAGAGAGAACCTGGGCAAATGACTCGATTGTGCTCCACACATGGTCGGTGCGGCGCCAGGCAACACTAACCGAGTACGACATCTCTTTTCCCAGCTCAATGATGTGAAGACCGGACGTTTCAAAGTCGTAATAAGACGAGGCTACCAGCTCAGATGGCAAGAAGCACGCGCCAACGCCTCTCATAGCAAGAGCCAAAAGCGTCTCGGAGTTTCTGGACATTACCTTGATGGTGGGAGATATGCCCGATGCCGCAAACGCATGGCGAGCAAAACTACCTGCGATATCTCGTTTACCAACCGTTAAGAAGGGGCAAGCTTCCAGGGCAGTGAGCTTTCCCGTCTTTTTAACTTGCGAGACAACTGAGTCAACCTTATCTGCATACAGAGACTCAAGAAGCGCTTGAGAGACAACCAGAACGATCTTCTCGTCAAACAGTTTTTTAACAACAAGGTCATAAGATGTGGAATTGACGGTTGCAACAATCAAGTCAAGCTGACCTTCGGACAGCCACTCAACAAGCTCGTCATTCTCGCCCTCGTCAAGCTCAATGGAGATGTTTGGGTGCAGTTTTTGGAAAGCGGCAATGGAGCGCGGCATGATGATGTGGCCTCGTGTGGCGGTGACACCAACACGCAGACGACCTCGCTCGTTGCCCGCAATATCAAGAAACTCTTGATCCATAGCGCGACGCTGAGCCTGAAACCTACGGGCATAACGCAAGAACTCTTCTCCCGCAAACGTGAGCGACAGCGGGACCGTACGTTCTAGCAGCTTAGAGCCAAGTTCTTTTTCTGCTGCCGCAATATTTGCCGAGAGCGTTTGCTGCGTTACGCTCAGGCGTTCAGCCGCCTTGGTGAAGCTCTTTTCTTCTGCAACGGCAACAAAATAATCCATAGTTTGAAAGTTCATTTTTGCTCCCACTGTATTACAAAAATTACTTGTAATTATAACCATTGAAAACAGTTGGACTTCAACTTTTTAGTTGCCTACTCTATTTACATAAGAAATTCGTTTGGAGTGGATGCATGGTAGAGCTAATAGTACTAAGTGCCTTTGCGGTGATGCTCATCGTAGGTACAGCCCTATCTTTTCCCCTTACATCTATCCTGACCATTGGTTTCTTCCTCTTTTTTGGTTACGGACTTTCTCGCAAAATCTCTGCAAAAAAGCTTTTTTAGCAGCCTTTGAATCTGTCTGGGAAGTTAAAACAATCATTGCGCTGTTTGCTGTTGTTGGTGCTATGAGTGCAGCATGGCGTGCAGCTGGAACCATTCCAGAGATTGTCAGCATTTCTGCTTCTCTTATTTCTCCATCTGTCTTTATTCTGGCAACATTCTTACTCTGCACCATGATGTCCATGCTTTTGGGTACCGCATTTGGTACTGCTGCAACCATGGGTATCATCTGCATGTCTATTGGTAAGGCAATTGGAGCAAGCGAGTTCTTTATTGGTGGCGCTGTTCTTGCAGGTAGCTACTTTGGCGATCGTTGCTCCCCTATGTCTACCAGCGCAATCCTTGTTTCACAGCTCACCGATACCAATCTATCCAAGAACATTAACCGCATGCTTCGTACCAGCGTGGTGCCTTTTATTGCTGCATGTGTTATCTACGTGGCTTGGGACTTCTTTATGGCAAACACGGGAACTATCCCCGATGTTACTGGTCTTCTGAGCCGTTCCTTTAGGCTTTCTTTGATTTCACTTACACCAGCACTTCTTGTAATTGTTTTCTCGCTTCTTAAGGTTGATGTCATTGTTACCATGGCATCCAGCCTGGTACTTGCCTGCATTCTCTGTGTCACCATCCAGCGCGTTCCTCTTGCGGACCTGCCAGTCATTCTGCTCTTTGGCCTTCGCGCTCCAGGAGCTACCGTTGCAAACATGGTGAATGGTGGCGGCGTCTT
Source organism: Lancefieldella parvula (assembly GCA_023300185.1). Lineage (GTDB taxonomy): Bacteria > Actinomycetota > Coriobacteriia > Coriobacteriales > Atopobiaceae > Lancefieldella. The sequence goes on along the minus strand of CP097092.1, from coordinate 535,793 downwards.
CTCCATGATGAACGTCTTGACAATCGTGACCATTTCTTCAAGCTACGCTGGTCTTTTCCAGACAACTGGACTGCTTCGCCGTATGTGCCAGCTGGTAGCTGACCTCTCCGATAACTCCACGCCTTTCTTTGGCGTTCTGATTACCAGCATGTTTACCTCAATGGTTTCTTGCAACCAGACGCTGGCTATTATGCTGACAAACGATCTGTGTGAGAACGCAGAAAACTCTTCCAGCGCCCTTGCTTTGGATATCGAGAATAGCGCTGTAATTCTTGCTCCACTGGTACCGTGGTCCATCTCAAACATCTCGGTGCTCTCTGCAATTGGCGCACCTTCTATGAGTCTTCTAGCTGCGAGCTTCCTTTACTTGCTGCCTCTTTGGACTCTGGGAATTTCTCTGTGGCTCCATCGCCGTCCAGCAAAAATTGACGGTCATCGTGCTCGTTGGCTTGGCCTTACCTCTGACGATGTCCGCAGCTGCTCATGGCCTCGTGTGCAGGACGAAGATACAACGGATGCGACTGCAAGCCTTCCTGCTGTAAAAGTTGCCTAAGACTGCGCTGTTTAACGCTCCTCATACACATTGCTAAGCTAGACGTGTTTTACGCCGTTAATACTTCTATTGATGCTTTGGTAATTCAATAATTCGATCGCAACGCTGGGCAATACCCATGTCATGTGTGACCATAAGAAGTGTTTTATGGTTTGCATGAACGGAGTCTAGCAAACTGTCTATAACAATAGTAGCCATAGCCTTATCAAGTGATCCGGTTGGTTCGTCAGCGAGGATTAAATTACCTGGCTTTATCATTGCTCGAGCAATTGCTACTCTCTGCTTTTCTCCACCAGAAAGCTCATTTACAACTGCATCGAACTTCTCGCCAATCCCGTAGTTTTCCAAGGCAGTTCTAATAAGACGCTCTTGTTCCTGCTTTGAAAGCTTGGTGTATTGAAGCGCAAGTAAGAGATTTTTGCTTACTTTCCAGTCATTAATGAGAGCAAAAGACTGAAATAGATAATTGATCTCAGTGCGCCTCATAAGTGTTGCTTTTTTACTATTGATCGAAGGATATGCTCTTCCCTCAAGGTTTATTGTGCCTGAGTCCAGCGTCTCGAGAAGACCGATGATATTAAGAAGCGTTGATTTTCCGCACCCAGAAGGGCCCACGAGAGCCACTGACTCTCCACTTTCTATCTCAAATGAAATGTTATGAAGAACTGTGTTGCTTCCAAATGACTTATTGAGAGCATCTACCTGTAGAAATGTTTTCATAACTACTCCTTAGAGAGATTCTCTAGAACAATTCTCATGGTGCTTCTATTTGCAGAAATACTGATAGTCAAATTGGAAATCAATAACATCAAGCAGCCCATTATTATTCCAAGAGTTGAACCTATGACAATCATGCAAAGTGTTCCAACAAGTGCAATGAGATTCACTACGAGGAAAATATTTATGTATTGCTTGTAAATGCCAAATCCCAACATGCATTCAACAGCAATTTTTCTCTCATGTAATCTCTGAACAATTGAAATCATACTTATTTGAATCACCGTTATTGCTGCAAACATAAGCACAATTACAACACCGAATAAGAGGAAGAGCTCCTGCAGAGATTTTCTGTAGTCCTTTATAAAGCTCTCTATCGAACTGAACTGTGTTCCAAAACCATCATCAGAGAGCTCTACAACACCGCTGGAATCCAACAAATTTGCAGCGGCCTCAGGTGATAACTTTATGTAACTATTATCAAGCCCCGTAGCCACTAAACTTTCTGATTCAGTAGGAACCATGTTATTTGACGTTACCACTTTGATTACAACATTTGTGCTTATAGAAGGGCTGTCTATATTTGTCGACCAGGTAAAAAATCCCCCACTAGCATCGTATTCAATAAATTCAGATGAAGGATTTTGCATATAGGGTGTGACGATATCTGACTCAAATATCTTGTCACTTCTAGCCACAAGTTCTCTTAGCAGACATTTTTGCTCTTCTGAGTACGAGCTTGGAACGAGATAAATCCTTGTTCCATTCTCCGCTTTTTTAACTTGTTCATCAGTCAACGCTACCCCAATTTCTTTTAGATAAGATGGGGATGCAATCAGAACATCAAATGGCTTCAAAATCGATGAATTTACTTCATAGGCATTTAGCGTTGGCTCACCTATTTGATTTACATGAGCAATATACACGCCTGTATCGTGCTCGTGGGTTTTATACCAATCAAATAATTCCTTACTTTTATCCATTGGCCTGCCGTTGAAAAAATTACCTTGAGAAACATGATTTCGGACAATATACCAATCTTTATATACAGACCAATTTTCTTGAGTGGATAGTAGATTTGAGTACATTGTTATAGGAGCATCCATATACGTAGAACCAGCAAAAACTACTACACAACAAAGTGCATAAATGATCGCCGTTAGAACGTACAGACCCTTTTGCGACAGTCTTCCTAAAATTGCATCTACAGGGCGGATTGTTAGAAGTGGAGCAGCAGAAATTAGTACCGAAACCACAACTACAAGTATTGATGGCATTGCCGAGGTAAACGTAAACAGTAAAAAACTGCCAGTAATATCAAATCCGGAGCAATTAACCATTGTCCACATAAAGGCTAATGGCAGTAAAACAGCTGCTAAAGCACAATAGAAAAAATAATGATGAACGACGTAATCGCTCTTACTCCAGCCAAGCATTACGTGAACACCGAGTTTCTTTAATTCTTGTAACGAGTTGTAATACGTCAGTAAACAAAACGATATGCTCAAGATTATAAAAGTTACCCCAGCAACGTAGTAGAAGAGTCCAATTTCAACCGCTGATCCTGAATAATTAGTAATAAATTTTTCTTTATGTAGGCCAGTAGCTACTGAAATCTGATTAGCCAATTCATCAAATTCTTCAGGAGAAAGGCCTAAAACAGCACAAGAATTTCCCAGATTATAGCCAGGAGTAATTTGATCTAATTTGAAATAAACTGAGCCCAAAACATACGGCAAGTCACTAACCTTATTGTTAGTATCCATTCCGTAGCCAAGATATGACTCTGGAGAATGTCCTAGGAGTTCATTGATTTTTTGCCTATTTATAACTTGGGTACCAAGAATATCAAAAGAATCAAAACTGTTAGCCTCACTGCCTGGAGAAGACAGCACGCCAACGGTCAATATCCTAGGTCCTTCAGTAATTGATTCAGTTTTCTTAGTTATAAGAATCATCTTGTGAGTTTGTGCGTAAGACCTAACAACTGACACAAACGTTTCTTTTGTCTCATCAGACATCTGCGAAGTATAAAATTGCGACTGATTAGAGAGCCAAGAATCGAATTTTCGAGAAATAAAAATTTCTAAAAACCCTTTTCCCACCAAAAGCGAAGAAAGTGCAATTAAGACAACTATGACAGAAACAATGAAGCGGTACGCTCTTTTCATTTCTTCACCTACAATTTCTTTGAATTACAAATAAATGAAGGTGCTTTTTAGTTATAAAGCTATAAATATGCTTCTACAGTATTAGTATGAACTTTAATCGTTTACGTTTAATCGATCTCACTGATAACTATCGTAAACGGCTTCTATTATTCTACAAACGGTATTTACTGCCTAAATAAAAACCTCTCATGCCTAAGACATGAGAGGTTTAAATTTAACTTCTAGTCCTGTTATTGTTACTGTCTTGCTTTAACCTCAGCAACAAGCTGATCAGCAGGCACCTGTACCTGTTCGTGAGACTCCATATCACGAAGAGTTACTGCACCAGCCTCAACCTCATCTGGACCAATGACCACGCACAGCGTTGCGCCCATCTTATCTGCCTGCTTAAACTGAGCCTTCAGCGAACGACCAGTACGATCAGCCTCGCATCTAATACCAGCCTCACGCAATGCCAGCACGGTATCAAATACAACAGGAGCCTGCTCAGCACCTGCACAAGCAACATACACGCAGCTTGGAGCCGCAGGTTCAGCTGCAACACCAAGAGCCTCCAGCGCCAGCATAATGCGCTCAAAGCCAACAGCAAAACCAACGCCTGGGGTTGGCTTTCCGCCCTCAAGCTCAACAAGACCGTCATAACGACCGCCACCACCGATAGCGCCAACGCCAGCGTTTGGAATCTCTACCTCAAAGACAGTACGCGTATAGTAATCCAAGCCTCGAACAAGCGTTGGATCCTCAACATACGAAATACCAGCAGCATCCAAATATGCCTTGACCTGCTCATAGTGAGTGCGGCAATCATCACACAGGTTGTCAGAAATCAGTGGAGCATCCTTCATAACCGCGTGGCAGCTCTCGTTTTTGCAGTCAAATGCACGAAGTGGATTAATCTCCGCGCGCTCAAGACAGTCCTCACACATCTCATCCTTGTGATCAAGAATGAACTGCTTGACCTTCTCGCGATATGCTGGACGGCACTCCGCGTCACCCATGGAGTTAATCATAAGCTTCATATCAGCTGGCGAGAAACCCATCTGCTCGTAAAACTTTATCAACATGATGATGGACTCTGCATCGGCAGCCGGATCAGAGGCTCCAAGCCACTCGACACCTACCTGGTGAAACTGGCGCAGACGGCCCTTTTGAGGACGCTCTCCCCTGAACATTGACTCGGCGTACCAAAGTTTTGCAGGAGTTCCTCCCTGTGGCACAAAATTGTGCTCAACGGCAGCACGGACCACACCTGCAGTTCCCTCAGGACGCATAGCCATACGCTGACGAGGCTTAAGACCGGACTCATTGCCGGCAGCTAGCAAATCATCAAGTAGCGCGCCTGAAAAAACGCGGAACATCTCTTTGCGTACAACATCTGTTGACTCACCAATACCGTGAACAAAGGTATCTACCTGCTCAAGTGCAGGAGTCTCAATGCGGTCAAAACCATAAGTACCAAACAGATGGCGGGCAATATCTTGCATATGCTCCCAAGAGCGCATATAGCCGCCGTAAAGATCTTCGGTACCTTGAATTCTCTGACCCATGAATCCTCCTTGTTACAAACATAGACGTTTCTAGTTTACCCATGAGAGACAGCTCTGGCGCAGAAAAGCTTTTATAACTTTTGAAACCGATGAAAAAATCCGATTATTTTCTAGAAAACGTGAAAAAGTGCGTATGTGAGGGTTGCTTTTTAATTCCTACCATTTAGTATGAATTAGCGGATTTTGGGGTATGACAAAAACATCGGTGACATTGGCGTTTGTCTTTGCCACAAAACCGCACTAGCACAAGGTTTTGCTCGCCCTAGAGCTACCCGAATAGCTAGTCACAAACGTATCGCGTGCTTGCACGTAGAGATATTTGGAGAGAGATTTATGGCAACTGAGCTACTCCGTGTAAACGGAATTTCCGCAGGTACCGAGGAGAAATCCATCCTGCATTCAATTGATCTGAGCATTGGTGATGGCCAGGCTCACGTTCTGATGGGACCTAACGGCGCAGGTAAATCAACACTTGGCCGCGTCATTATGGGTGATCCTACCTATAAGATTACTGGAGGTTCTCTTATCTTTAACGGCGAGGATGTAACTGAGCTTGCTGCAGATAAGCGCTCCCTTGCGGGCATCTTCCTCTCCTACCAGGCACCTGTTGAGGTTCCTGGCGTTCCTCTTTATTCATTCCTGCGTACCATTACGCAGATGCGCCCTGAGCTTAAGATGACCGCTCGTCAGTTCCGTCAGCGTGTTGGTCAGATTTCTGATCAGCTTGAGCTTGACCAGGGCTTCTTGATGCGTGAGCTTAACGTTGGCTTCTCTGGTGGCGAGAAGAAAAAGGTTGAGATGCTCCAGCTTCTGCTGCTTCAACCTAAGCTTGCCATTCTCGACGAAACAGACTCTGGCTTGGACGTTGACGCACTCTCCGTTGTTTCAAAGGGCATTCAAGCTTATCGCGAGACCTGTGACGGCTCGCTGCTCATCATTACTCACAACACCCGCATTCTTGAGCGCCTTGAGATTGACCGCACTCACGTTATGGTTAAGGGTCACCTGGTAGCAGACGGTCCTGCTGACCTCATCAACCAGATTGACCACGAGGGCTTTGAGCGTTTTGAGAACCAGACTGATGAGGGCGGTGCTAACTAGTGAGCGAGAAGAAGCGATCTGAGGTCGCTGACGTAGACCGCTCGCTCTACGACTTCACCAAGTCCGAAGAGGGTTACGAGCGCTACGATGATGGCCTTACGCCAGAAATTGTGCGTGCTATTTCCGAGAAAAAAGAAGAGCCCGAGTGGATGCTCCAGATGAGGTTGTCGGCCCTGGAAACCTATCACCAGCGCCAGATGGCTACCAACTGGGGACCTTCTATTGCAGGTCTGGATTTGAATCATATCTCCACGTATGTCTCGCCAAAGACTCAGCAGGCAAATAGCTGGGACGATGTACCTGAGGATATTAGGGATACCTTTGATCGTCTGGGCATTCCACAGGCAGAGGCAGAGAGCCTTGCTGGTGTTGGTGCTCAGTACGATTCTGAGATTGTCTATCACAACATGCGTGAGGAAGTTGCTGAGCAGGGTGTTATTTACACCACCATTGAGGATGCTTTGCATGATCCGCAGTGGGAGCCTGTTGTTAAAGAGTACTTTGGCAAGCTGATTCCTCCTTCAGACCACAAGTTTGCGGCGCTGCACTATGCCGTGTGGTCTGGCGGTTCTTTTGTGTATGTTCCTAAGAATGTCACTCTGGACTACCCACTTCAGAGCTACTTTAGGCTGAATGCTCAGGGCGCTGGCCAGTTTGAGCACACACTTATTATTGTTGAGGAAGGCGCTGACCTGCACTTTATTGAGGGCTGCTCCGCACCTAAGTACTACGCAGCAAACCTTCATGCAGGAGCTGTTGAGCTCTTTGTTAAGGACGGCGCTCGTCTGCGCTACTCGACCATCGAAAACTGGTCCAAGAACATGTACAACCTCAACACCAAGCGCGCCATCATTGGTAGCAATGCAAAGATGGAGTGGGTCTCGGGCTCTTTTGGTAGCCACGTTTCCTACCTCTACCCTTCTACGATCATGAACGGCGATTCTTCTAACTGCGAGTTCACCGGTATTACGTTTGCAGGCGCTACGCAGGACTTGGATACAGGCTGCAAGGTGATTATCAACGGCTCCAATAACTCGGCAAACGTTGACACTAAGTCCATCTCCAAGGACGGCGGCGTCAACACCTTCCGCTCTGCCGTTACCGTTGGACGCAAGGCAGAAAACGCTCGCGTGGCGTTCTCGTGCCAGTCTCTGATGCTGGATAACATCAGCCGCTCCGACACCATCCCAGAGATGGATGTTCGCAATGCAACTGCTCAGATTGGCCACGAGGCAACTATTGGCCGTATTTCTGACGACACCGTTTTGTACCTGATGAGCCGTGGTTGCTCTGAGGCTGAGGCTCGCACCATGGTAGTAAACGGATTTGCAAACCCTGTCTCAAAGGAGCTCCCTATGGAGTACGCCGTTGAGATGAATAACCTGATTAAACTTGAGATGGAAGGAGCGATTGGCTAATGGATAACATTTTGATTAATCGCGCCAACGTTCCTGCAGCTCAGACATGGAACCGTCTACGCGCTAACTCACTTGTCAGTTACCGTCCCCGATCACGCTGATGCAGGCAAAGTGTACCTGCCTCTGCCTCGCCTTTTTGAGCGCATTGAGTGTGGAATGGGTCAGGAGGTTACTGACTACGTAGAGTCACAGGCATTCAAGTCTGATTTCTACAACGTTCCCGCTCGTACCAAGCGAGAAGATCCTATTGTTGTTGCTGTTTCTGCTGCGCAAAATCAGTGCGCTAACACCGGCATCATTGTGCGCGAAGGTGCCGAGGCTACCATAGTTATCGCTGCGTTTGCAGGCGATGCGAGCGACGGCGGCGACGCGCCTGCAGGCAGCGACTCGAACGACAGCGCACTTCCAACCAGCGCTGCGCTCACCCGCATTGTGGTTGAGGCTGGTGCTAAGCTGCACCTTATTGAGATGCTTGGCGTCAATGAGGGCCAGCAGCACCTTGAAAGCGTTGGCCTTGAGATTCACCAGGACGCTGCTGTTGATGTTAAGCAGTACGCTCTGGGTGGATCAACCATCGGTCTTGGCCTCACCGCCAACTTAGTTGGCGCTCGAGCTCGCCTTGACCTTAACAATCGCTATCACGCTACTCACGAAGAGACGCTTGATATCAACCACTTAGTACGCATGCGTGGTACCTCTACGCGCGCGCAGCTCACCGAGTCTGGCGTCCTTAACGAGGCAGCTAAGAAGACGCTTCGCGCAACCATCGATCTTGTCCGCGGTGCAAAGGATGCCCAGGGCAACGAGATTGAAACGGTCATGATTCTTGGTGACGACGTTGTCAACAAGACCATGCCTGTTATTCTCTGCGATGAGGACGATGTTGCTGGTAACCACGGCGCTACCATCGGATCCGTCTCCCCTGAGCAGCTTGATTACCTTGCAGCTCGAGGACTTTCTCGCCAGGCTGCTGAGCAGCTGTTTATACGCGCTCTTTTTGAAGACGCCATCATCAACGCGCCTGAGGAGATTTCCCACCGCGTGGCCGTTGAGCGTTGCGAGGCTGAGCTGGGCGCAGAAATTGCTCACGACTATGACGAAGCTGCAGCTAGTGACGATGCAGCTGGCAACTCCCTGGCTGCCAGTGATGGCAGGAATTCCGACGCTGAAGCCGATTCCAGCAAAGGTGGTGTCGCGTAATGACCGACGCAGAAGTTGCTCAGATTACCGATAACCCTTACAAGGCAGATTTTCCAATTCTGGCAGCAAACCCCGAGGTAGCTTACTTGGACAGCGCTGCTACTTCTCAGCGCCCACGCGCGGTTATTGAGGCGCAGTCTCGCTTCTACGAGACCATGAATGCAAACGCTCTGCGCGGATTGTATCGTTGGAGTGTGGAAGCAACCGCAGCTATCGAGGGAGCTCGTGCTTCAATTGCAAAGTTCATTGGAGCTGTCGATAAAAACGGCAAGCCAGAAAGCCAGCAGATTATCTTTACGCGCAACACTTCTGAGGCGCTTAATCTGGTTGCTTCAAGCCTTGGCCGCTATGCACTCAAGCCAGGCGATGACGTGGTCATTTCCATCATGGAGCACCATTCCAATATCATCCCATGGCAGCAGATTTGTAAAGCTACCGGCGCTAACCTGGTGTACCTGCGCATGAATTCGCAGTACCAGATTACGCCTGAAGAGATTGCGTCAAAGATTACCGAGCGCGCAAAGATTGTGTCTGTCACACACGTCTCCAACGTGCTGGGCACCCGCAATGACATCAAGGCCATTGCCAAGCGCGCTCACACTATGGGCGCCTACATGGTTGTCGACGCCGCCCAATCCGCACCTCACATCCCTATTGATGTGCGCGATCTTGACTGCGACCTGTTGGCTTTCTCGGCACACAAGATGTGTGGACCTATGGGCATTGGCGTGCTCTGGGGTCGTGCCGAGCTGCTTGATGCCATGCCACCGTTCCTTACCGGCGGCGAGATGATTGATTCCGTCACCGAAACCAGCGCCGTTTGGGCTCCTGTTCCCGAGAAGTTTGAGGCAGGCACGCAGGACGCCGCAGGTATCTATGCTACCGGTGCCGCTATCGAATACCTCAACGGCTTGGACATGGCAAAGATCGAGAAGCGAGAAGAACTTCTCGCCAGGTACTTGGTACAGCAACTGTGCACGCTGGACTTTGTAGATATCGTTGGCTCTAAGCTGGGACAAAACCACGTGGGCGCTGTGGCGTTTAACGTGCGCGGCGTTCATCCACACGACGTCTCGAGCATCCTAGATATGAACAACGTTTGCATTCGCGCTGGGCATCACTGCGCCGAGCCGCTTTTGATTGAGCTGCACGAATCCAGCACGTGCCGCGCATCCGTTGCGTTCTACAACGATAAACACGACATTGACCAGCTGATCGAGGGTCTTAACCAGGTATGGAAGATCTTTGGCAGTGCGGTCAGCAACAAATAAAACAAGGAGTTGAAATAAGTGGCAGCAAACGACCTGTATAACGCTGAGTTTATGGACCACGTTTCTCACCCCGATTACAAATATCAGATGGACAACCCAACCGTCTCCCACGAGGGTGTTAACCCTTCTTGTGGCGATGAGCTGACGTTTTCCGTGCGTATTGAGGACGGAAAGATTGCCGAGGCTGCTTTTGTGGGCAGCGGATGCGCAATTTCTCAGGCGTCGGCCGACATCATGAGCGACCTGATGATTGACCGTACTCCAGAAGAGGCTATTGAGCTCTGCAAACTCTTTGGGCGCATGATTCGCGGAGAAGAGACTGACGAGGCCGTGCTTGGCCAGCTGGAAGACGCCAACATTCTGCACGACATCGCACACATGCCTGCGCGCGTTAAGTGTGCCGAGCTGGCATGGCACACGCTCGAGGAGATGCTCGAGGCTCACAACAGCGGTTCCACCGCAGCCGGTGCGTCTACCACCGAGGACGGCGCCGCGAGCGCCAAGGACGGCGAGTAACCGTGGCCGGAATGTTCTCTACAAAGGGAATGTACGCGCTTCGCGCAATGGCTGACCTGGCCGTTCACGACGGCTGGGTCTCGCTGGGCGATGTTTCCGAGCGCCAGAATATCTCGCGCAAGTACCTTGAGCAGGTCATTGCGCTGATGCACAAGGCTGGATACGTCGAGAGCCTGCGTGGAAAGGGCGGCGGCTATCGACTCACGCGCAAGCCCGAGGACTACACGCTGGGCGAGATTCTTCGCGCAGCCGAAGGCAATCTTGCGCCTGCCAGCTGTCTGAGCTGCACAAACACCACCCTCTGTCCCCAGATGGAGTCCTGCACCACCATCAACATTTGGCGCGACCTTGGCCGCATGACCTCCAGTTTCCTGGACAGCAAGACGCTCGCGGACATCGCCCGCAACGAAGGCAACATGCACGTCTCCCCCGCCGACAACCCTACCGCTGAGTAAAAGTTTAAGCTGCGGTTTTATTGTCGTGTGCGGTGGGCTTTCATGGCAAGAGAGCTCTGGAGTACACCGGGTTTCTCGCGAGAAAGACGCACTTGGAGTGCGCCGAGCGTGAGCCTGAAAATCACATCATGTCTGAACGATTTGCCGGATTCTCTTACCATGTCTGAGTGATTTGCCGGTTTTTCTCACCAAGTCTGAGCGATTTTACTCAGACTTGGTAAGTTATTCAGGCTCTGATTTCCTAGGGCTTGATCGATTTCCTAGGGCTTGAACGATTTCCTAGGCTTGAAGAATTTATCGTAGATTCAAGTTAGTATTTCTAAATCTTTTCTAACTCTTTCCACAATTTAATTCTTTTCTCTCTTTCAATTTGCCTTTGTTTTGAAGATGTATGTCTTCTTGGTAGATTTAGCCTAGAGCGAATGACCGTAAATAGATTATCCATAAAAACGATATCGTCATATTCATTTTTGCTAATTACAAACTCTTCTATACCAGCAGCTAAAAGTTCGTTATTTCGTTTGTAGTCCCTGTCTGCGGCATCAATCGATTCATGAACAGATCCGTTATATTCAAGTGCTACATTTTGAGTACCTCGTGCATTTGATACACCGCTGGATAGAAGTAGATCGATTGCACGATTTTTCTTTTGAGATTTGATACCTGACATATTTTGTATCTCAAATTCTTTGTTTAACTCAACGCATGGAATAGCATATCCACCTTTATACACTGGCAATAAAGCTCGAAGTGCCAGTTTAACCTCCATCGGCGAAGCTGCATTTTCAACAGACAAATCTGCCGCAGCCTTTACTTTTCTAAAAGATCTAACACCTTTCTTTTTGGTGAGATATGCAAGTAATTCTGACTTTTTAAAAAGAGGCGTATACCAATTTGACTGCAATTCTCCTGTTGACGCATCAATAACAAAACGTCCTTGGAATTCTGAAATGAGGAGTACTAGTTCAAACAGGCTCAATTTAGAAGCCATTTGAAACAGCAATTCAAATGGAGATGAAATTAAAACTGAAGAACTGTTTATATTCAGTTTTATCACAGAACCAAACGAAGCACAGGTATCCACATGAAAATGAATTCCCTCATAAACACAAGAATTCTTTTTATTACTCACAGTAATTTCGACTGGATTTTTAAGTTCAATACCATAATCTACTAGCAACTCGGCATTAATAGCTCTAACCAAATCGCGATAAGGAATATCATCTTTGGCCAGTAATTGTCTAGCATCTAAATTGAACTTATTCAGATACTCATTAAATCCATGAGTTAAGAGTTCGTGTCTCCGTGTTCGCAAAGCACGATAAATTTGTAGAGCAGATGTATGTGAAAGGTAATATTCCATATGGGAATAGTATTTCTAAAAGTCAAATAAGCAAAACAACAAAAAACCTACGAATATTTGATTAATACCTTATTTCCGCAGATAGATTAAAAACACCTTAAAATATCATCTTATAAAAGTCCTGCTACAAAGATTAGACCGCTAAATAAATGTATTTTCTCAATTTCGTGACAAATAAGTGACAAAATTAGAATTCCATATTTAAATGAGTATTCTTCTCCATACTGCATGACGCAAATGAGTATTACACGTTAATTGACGCTAGTCCGAAATGCGAACTTGACCAAGCGGCTTGCGCACTTCTCTTTCATGAAACTGAGCCTGAAATGTTTAACAAGTCTGAACAAAATCACTCAGATAAGGCGAGAAAAACAGGCAAATTACTCAGACATGGTGAGAAAATCCGGCAAATCGTTCAGACTTGGCGAGAAATTCAGGCTCACATCAAACACATCACCCGCCCCTCGCGAGAAGGGCGTACTAGGTGCACGTCTTTCGCACATACCGCGCCCAACAAAAAACGGACCTGGAAAAATCCAGGTCCGTTGCTTTAACTAGCAGCAAGAACGCGCTGTCGCATCGACGCCCGCGCCCAGCGTAAACCGCAGCAGTTAGTTCCAGCCCTTACCGTCGGAACCAAACTCGCGGATGAGCTCCTTGGTGCGCTCGATGATTGCCTCGCGACCAGGCTTCAGAAGCTTACGAGGATCGTAGCCCTTGCCGTTGTCAACAAGGCCAGCCTCAACGTACTTCTTGGTTGCCTCAGCAAAGACAAGCTGAAGATCGGTGTTGACATTGATCTTGGAAATGCCCATAGAGATAGCCTTCTGAACCTGCTCTACAGGAATGCCGGTGCCACCGTGAAGAACAAGTGGAAGATCGCCAACGCGCTCCTTGATAGCCTTGAGCTGGTCGAAGGAGAGGCCCTCCCAGTTAGCTGGGTAGATACCATGAATGTTGCCGATGCCGCATGCAAGGAAGTCAACGCCCAGGTCAGCAATCTTTGCGCACTGCTCAGGATCAGCAAGCTCGCCCTTAGCGGTAACGCCGTCCTCGGTGCCGCCGATGCCGCCGACCTCAGCCTCAACAGAAATACCCTTTGCGTGAGCTGCCTTTACGACCTCTTCGGTGCGCTTAAGGTTGGTCTCAAAATCAGGCTCGTGAGAACCATCGTACATAATGGAAGTAAATCCAGCCTCGATGCACTTGAATGCATCCTCATATGAACCGTGGTCAAGGTGAAGAGCAACTGGAACGGTGATGTTCTTGTCCTCAACAAGACGACGAACCATGTCTGCAACAACGCGGTAGCTTACCTGCCACTTTGCTGCGCCGCTGGTGCACTGAATGATGACAGGAGACTGAAGCTCTTCTGCTGCATCAAGGATTGCTGCGGTCCACTCAAGGTTGTTCTCGTTGAATGCGCCGATGCCATAGTGGCCCTTCTCGGCACTCTGGAGCATGGCTTTTGCGCTTACAAGCATGCTAAACCTCCGTTTGACGGAAAACTGATACATATAAATGATACCTTGTTTCATCACCTTTGATACGGTCGTTTTTAACAAATACATGGCGAGAAACACGCGCATAAGAAAATCGCTTAGTTACTCACAGAACTTCTCGCCATTTCCGACACTGAAGTTGTATGTTGGATGAAACTTAATGCCCTCTGATGTTGCGATTTAGCGACGAAACATTACTTCTTCACAAAAATGAGGTAGGCTATCAGTTCGAAGAAAGGAGCATCTTGTGAGCTATAAGCACTTTGATGCAGACAAAACTCGATTAGCTTCGCCTGCTCAGCCTACAGATGAGGCAACAGACGAGAAGCCCGGCCTTCTTAAGGACGTCTCGATTACCCAAATTTTGGCAACATCGCTTGCCGCGGTGACTGCGTTTGTACTGTCAAACCAGATTGGTATTGCAGGCTCGATTATTGGCGTGGCCGTTGGTGCCGCCGCCTCGGCGCTTGCTTCGCAGATTTACCAGAACGTTATCAGGCGCTCCACGCATAAGTTCCGCGCTGGCGACAACGATGAATATAACCAGCAGGCATATCCAAACAGCAGCCAAACAACGCTTGAAGGCACACAATATATGCCTCGAGCACAATATGCACCTTCTCGCGATTATTATCCCAACGCTGACTCTCGCACAGGGCAGTCGTCGCAGGTAAATCGCACACCAACAGCTGTCTCGCAAGCGCGTAAGAGCGCTGACTATCGTGACCATTATTTCAATTATCTTTACCATTTCTGCCGTCATTCTTTATGCCATGTTCCTCAGCTATATCACCGACGGATCTGGCTTGGGACCAAAGGTCAGCACAACCCCAGTTGTGACGGAAAAAACTACGAATACCAGCAATTCGACGGATAAGAAAGACGATTCCAGCTCTTCTAGCGAGAAGACCGACGAGTCAAGCAAGTCCACTGATTCCAAGGATTCCTCTTCGGAGAGCACTGACTCCAAGAAATCAGAGACCACCAGCTCCGACAGCTCGTCTAGTTCGGAAAAGACCAGCGACTCTAGCAGCTCAAGCAGCTCGTCTGAGAGCAATTCTTCCAGCAACAACTCTGGAACGGGCAGCTCAAGCAGCAATTCTGGTTCCAATCAGAACTCTGGCTCTGGTAATAGTTCTGACAGTGGCTCCAGCGGTTCTGGCTCAAACAGCTCCAATGGAGGCAACTAAGTCGCGGTCGCAGCAGTCGCCGGCACCGCGACCACTGCAACACACCTAACAGCAACAACAAGCAGCAGCTCACACAGAGCTTGCTACAGAAAGGATGGGTATGGAAACCACAAACGCATGGAAAAAGTACACCTCGGAGGACCTGGACAAGCTCCAGTCGTTTACCGAGGGCTACAGAAAGTTTATCTCCGAGAACAAGACTGAGCGCGAATGCGCCGCAAGCGCTATCAAGCTTGCCGAAGCAGCAGGTTACGTTAAGCTTTCTGACGCCATCGCTGCAGGTAAAACCCTCAAGGCTGGCGACAAAGTCTACGCAGACATTCGCGGCAAGTCCGTCATCTTTGTCCAGATTGGTACCAAGTCCCTGGAAGAGGGCCTAAACATCCTTGGCGCTCACATCGACTCCCCTCGCTTGGACGTCAAGCAGAATCCTCTCGAGGAGCGCAATGAGCTTGCTACCCTTGACACCCACTACTACGGCGGCGTCAAGAAGTACCAGTGGGTCACCATTCCTCTGGCAATTCATGGCGTTCTTGCACTTAAAGACGGTAGCGTCGTAAACGTATGCGTTGGTGAGGATCCAACGGACCCTGTTTTCTGCATCTCCGACCTTCTCATCCACTTGAGTGCTGAGCAGCTTGGTAAGACTGCTTCCAAGGTCATCGAGGGTGAGATGCTTGACCTCATTGTTGGCAATCGTCCACTTGTTTGGGGCCAGAATGGCGAGAAACCCGCTGATGCAGAGGGCGATGAGCCAAAGGAAGCTGTTAAGACTAACGTCATCAATATCCTGAAGGACCTCTACGGCATTGAGGAAGCAGACCTTCTCTCCGCTGAGCTTGAGATTGTTCCTGCAGGTCCTGCTCGTGACATGGGCTTTGACCGCTCCATGATCTTGGGCTATGGTCACGACGACCGCAGCTGCTCCTACCCTTCCCTGATTGCGCAGCTTGAGTGCGACACTCCTGCACGTACCTCCGTCACCATCCTGACCGACAAGGAAGAGATTGGCTCCGTTGGCGCTACTGGCATGAACTCCCTCTTCTTTGAGAACATCATGGCAGAGGTCCTGGCACTTGCCGGTTTTGAGTCTCCACTTTCTCTGCGCCGCTGCATGGCTAACTCCTACATGCTCTCCAGTGATGTTTCTGCTGGTTATGACCCTAGCTTTACGGGTAGCTTTGAAATCAAGAACTCTGCCATCATGGGCCACGGCCTTGCATTCAACAAGTTCACTGGTAGTGGCGGCAAGTTTGGCTCCAACGATGCTGATGCCGAGTACGTTGCGCTGATTCGTCGCATTATGGACAACGCCGGCGTTCAGTTCCAGACCGCTGAGCTTGGTCGCGTTGACGCTGGTGGCGGCGGAACTATCGCATACATGCTGGCTAAATATGGCATGCACGTCATCGACTGCGGCGTTCCTGTTCTCTCCATGCACGCACCTTGGGAGATTGCAAACAAGGCCGACATCTTTGAGGCATATCGTGGATACCGCGCATTCCTCGAGTTCAGCGAGTAAATAGGCTGCTCAAATAAGTTTTACGTGCACACAAATCAAGCTAACAAGAAAGACGTGAGGGACAAGCTCTCACGTCTTTTTCTGTATCAAATCCAAGGCGAGAAACCCGCAGTTCAAGACCACAAGGCGAGAAACCCATCCAGCCCGCAGTGAACTGCCTCCCATTTCTTAGACACGAGAAATGGGAGGCAGTTCAAAACACACCTATGTCAGATAATCTGTTAAAAAGACGTATACATTACGCTGAAAATACCTCTAACGCGCAGATTATCGTCATTAGATGTGTAAAATGCCCGCATCTGAGCAGATTATCTGACTTAGGTGTGTTCCGTAGATACAGAATTTATCGATAGTTAAATTTCTTATATAAGTCTATTCATGTTTAAGCATATTAGCTGAAGTTTATGCATAGAGATGAATATCGGGTAGTGCGACCGCCTAGCTGTCTGGCTATCTTGATTAGGAACATGTCAATTCTTCAGCAGAACATATCAAAGCTGCGCTATTTTGTGCGTCAGGCCTAAAAGCCGGCGCTAACACGCTACAGAATCATAATCACCCGCATATGAACTGCCTCCTATTTCTTATGTCCAAGAAATGGGAGGCAGTTCACAGCGCACGTAAAGGACAACTATCCCAGCAATGAAAGCACTTCTCGCTTGGCAGCCAAAAACGCTGCGCTCAAGTCAAACGATGCCAGGTCAGTAGCTTGACCAGCGCCTTTGCCAGAGTCTGCCTTCTCCGCATCCGTGCAGCCCTGTGGCTCAATAACGCCCACAATCTTGGTTACTACACCCTGCGCGGGACTTCCCGCCATCACGTAAATGCGAGAAGCCATTGCAACAGCCTCATCAACATCGTGCGTGATCACCAGTACGGAGAGGCCAAACTCCTTCACGGAAGACATGAGCCACGCACGCATTTCTCGCCGTGTGAGAGCGTCAAGCGCCGAGAAGGGCTCGTCCAGCAGCATAATGTCTGAGCCAATGAGTGCCGTGCGCAGGAACGCAACACGCTGTCTCATGCCGCCTGAGAGCTCGTGAGGCCAGCTTTGTGCCACGCGCTCAAGTCCACCGCGTTCCAGCATCTCCTGGGCCCGTGCGCGTGCCTCAGAGCGCGAGACGCCCTTCAGCTCAAGCGGAAGCGCTACGTTGTCGATGATGCGCTTGCTTGGGATGAGCAAATCCTTCTGGAGCATGTAGCCAATGTGGCCCGGATGTCCCGTGACGTCGGAGCCATGCAGCAGCACCTTGCCCTCTTGCGGCTGCAAAAGTCCTGCAAGCGCGTGGAGTAGCGTAGTCTTACCGCAACCCGAGCGACCAACCAGGCAGGTGATTGTACCCGGTCTGCAGCTCGATTGAGATGTCCTTGAGCAACTACCTGGCCATTTCCCCAGACCAGCGTAAGGTTGCGTGCTTCAAGCGCCGGAGCATTCTGTTGCGGCTCGCATGCGGCTACAGCTCCAAGGTTCTTCTCGCCAGGAGCTTCTACGGCTGCGCCTTCTGTTATGTCAGTAGTTTGCTTATCCAAGGTACTCACTAGTAAATCCTGCGGATGGATCAATCTTATTCTCAAGCAGCTGCTGGTTATTGAGCCAGGTATAGAAACGCTGCCAGCGAGCGGAGTCAATAACGCCCCACTTCTCGGCGTCGTCAATGTACTTAGCAGCCAAGAACTTCTGAGAGGCTTTAACCAGGTCAGCGTCAAGTTCTGGAACAGCTTTGAGCAGAATCTCTGCTGCCTCGTCTGGGTTAGAAACGCAGAACTCGTAACCCTTTCTTGCGGCGCTCAAGAAGGCCTTAACAGCGTCTGGATTCTCTTTTGCAAAACCATCGTTTACCGCAATAACTGGTGTGTAAAAGTCAAAGTTTTGATCAATAGCTGCAAAGGCAAAATAGTTGTACGCAAAGTTCTGAACACGAGCGTTTTGAACAGCCCACTGCTCATATACCCAAACAGCATCAAACATCTTTGCTTTTAAGCCAGATACCTCGTCGTCTACCTCGTAAGGTACCATCTTAAGCGTTGAGGGATCTCCACCGTCAGACTCCATAACAGACCTGATAGTAGCCTGCTCAACAGGGAGATTCCACGTTGCGTAAGTGCGGTTATTCAGGTCTCGCGGACGAACAATGTGATCCTCTTCACGGCTCATAATGCCCGAAAGATTGTGCTGAATGATAGCAGCCACCGCCGTATATGGCAGCGGATTAGAAGACGAGAGGCTGTTAGCAATATAGTCCTGGTAGGTAACGCCCATCTGAGCGCCACCCGCACCAATCAGCGCGTCGGCACCATCAGCAGGTGGCTGCTGAATGGTTACCTTGAGACCAGCTTGGTCAAAGTAGCCCTTCTCCTGAGCTACATAAATGCCGGTGTGATTGGTGTTTGGAGTGTAATCCAGCGCAAACGTAATCTCCGTGGTACCGCCGGTATTCTGCGCCACCACCCTTGTTGCTGTTGGACGGAGCAGAAGGCTGTTCAAGCGAGCAACCTGCGCAAAGATCCTGCTGTCGAGAAACCCATCGCAGCTAGAAAGCCTTTTCTTGTTATACCCTTGCGATTAGATGCGTTCATGCGGTTAATCACTTCTTTCTTTGAGTTCCGTCAAAGTTATCGTGCAGATTCTCCACTGTCTTGAGAGGTATCCCAAGGCAGTGCACGCTTTTGGACAAGTTCTACGAGCTTCATCAACACCAGCGACAACGCAGACACCACCACGATTGCCGCAAACATCCTGTCGTACGCAAACGCCTTTCTGACGCGCGTCATATACACGCCCAGGCCAGCGTCGCCTCCCAGCCATTCTGCAATTACTGCGCCAATTACGGCGTAGGTCACACTCATTTTGAGTCCCGAGAAAAACTGTGGTGCAGCAGCAGCCAACTTGACGTGCCAAAAAATCTGCACACGACTAGCTCCCATGGTGGTCATCAGGTCAACCATATCAGGATCAATTGCTTTAAATGCCGAGTTCAACGCCACGGTAATAGGGAAAAACGTTGAAATGGCCACAAGAACAATCTTTGGCAAAAGGCCATAACCCAGCCAAAGCACCAGAAGCGGCGCGATGGTCACAATAGGAATAGTCTGCGAGATAGTAACAAGTGGAGAGAGCAGTTTGTCCAGCGTTTTGAAGAAGTCCATAAGGACTGCAAGCACAAAGCCAATAAGCACTCCAATAGCCAGACCTACAAGGGATTCTAGAAGCGTAATCCCAGTATGTGTCAGAAGAAGCTGAAAATCCTTGACCAGCGCAAATACAACCTGAACAGGAGTTGGAACAAGGTAATTTGGAATAATTCCTGCAACAATAACAAGCTGCCAGAGCACAAGAAAAGAAGTAAGGGATATGGCTTGCAATGCAAACTGAGAAAGTTTTTTCATATGCCCTCCTTCTTGTAGTGCGTAAGGACGGCATTGGCTCCCTACGCTGGCATTGCCCAGATCAGGTTTATGGGTCGCAGCATAAGGTGCTGCCTCTCAGCCAGGCCATTTCCCAGCTCCCCGTATTTTTATTATAGCGTGGATGCCTCTAACATCAAATAAATAGTTAAACAATCTCCCTAAAAGGCCTAATCTAGCAGCGTTTTCTTAAATCGCGCATTTTTTGTGCGCTCTGAAATCGAATACTCTGAAATCCTATGCCGCGAAGCCACGCGCTCCTAGCCTAACAGAACTAGCCCAAAAGGTCTTTAAGTCCCAGCTTATCTGCCTCGGTAATTTGACGTACGACCTTTGCGGGAGAACCAACAACAAGAGAATTGTCTGGAATATCTTTAGTAACCAGACTATTAGCACCAATTACACAGTTATTTCCGATAGTCACACCGGGAAGCACCGTCACATTTCCGCCAAACCAGCAGTTATCTCCCACCGTGATAGGCAATGCTCGCTCATACCAAGCATTTCTCTCCTCGGCGTCTAGAGGATGCTGAACGGTATATGCCTTAAACTGAGGGCCCACAAAACTATGAGCACCAAAAGTGATAGGCGCACAATCCATCAGGTATGCACCGTGGTTGATAAAGCTATGTGGGCCAATCTTGATGTTGAAGCCATAGTCAACATTAAAAGGAGAAACTGCTGCACTTCCCTCTCCTAGTTCACCGAGAAGTTCGGTCAAAATCTGACGGCACTTTTCTTTATCACTTGGACGAGTCTGATTGAACTCCCAGGCAAGATCCTTAGCACGCCAAAACGCTGCGCTCTGCTTCTGCGTCAGCTTCAGCCGCCACACCACTCACCAGCACTCATGCGCTCAAGCTTTGATTTCTTATTTTCTGACTTTACGGTGGTCTGCTTTGGATCAATATCGTACATAGCTAACTCCTCACGTTACTTTATTGAGCAGTTCGAAGTGTAATAAAAGAAGAGCCCCTGACGAGGCTCTTCTCAGCTAGTTTAAAGTTCTTGTAACCAACTACATTGCATCAAAAACATTTACCCACTTAAGCAGGAACTCTGTTTCTTTTACACGACCGCGCGCAAGCTCTGCTGCAGCAATAATGCCAAGCCAATCGTTTACATACTGACGTGTGCAGCCCTGCTTGGTGCAATAAAGATTGATGTACTTCTCGGCAAGCTCCTCATCACCATGAAGAAGCAGGTGCAGATAAGTTGTAGCGCAGTCTGCAGCACCGTTGCCCTGTGTTGCATGGGCCCAGTCAAGAATTACTGGAGCGCCATCCTCGGCGAGAATAACGTTGGAAGGAACAAAGTCACCGTGACAGACCTTAGTGTGAGGCTTCATACCATCAAGCTTAAGCAGAAGCTCATACCTTGTAGCCTCATCAAGAATGTCTGGAATGCTATTAATCATTCGGGTGAACTTATCTTTTTGGCGAGTCAGAAGTGGTGCCTTATGAGCGTGGATGGCCAGCTCAATATCAACAAACTTATTGAGATACTCATCCTCTTTTTCTGGATGCTCTTCAATGAGCTGCCTTATTGTTTTGCCTTCAACTTTTCTGGTTGAAACAGCCCAGCAATTACCAACCTTACTAATCTCTACAAGAGCTGGAACATTAATACCGGCCTGCTCAGCACGAGTGAGGTTTAAAGCCTCATTCATAATATCAGCAGAAGGTTTGCTTCCGCTGAACACCTTAACGACTGTGTCTCCGTTGTCATACACAACTTTGTTATTACGCTCGACAATTACCTTTTTATCAGCTTTGAGCTCCATAACAACCTCCAATAAGGTACTCATGCAGATACTCACTATCCACCTAGTAGTATTGTCGTTCTTCTCTAACCTCTCCTGGCGAGAAGAACACTCTTATTGGTTAAACGGTTGGCAAATTCGGCGAACGTAAACATCCCCAGTTAAAACAGGGAATCGTCCTTCTGACAAAAATCCCCCGCTTTTTATGAAAGCGGGGGATCTGCATACAAGATGTATGTATGTAGCTTACTGATCTTTACGAGTGCGAGCATATGCTCCAACACCAACAAAGCCAGCACCAACTGTTGCAAACGCAACCATAGCTACAACACTTGCATCGCCTGTATCAGGTGTACGGTGCTTACGCTTCTTACCAGGCTTCTCTGGAGTTGGGGTAACTGGAGTCTCGGTGTTTGTAATAGTAAAGCCATTAGCCATATCACCAGTTATCTCAGAAGTGTAACCCTCAATAGCATCCTCAGAAACGGTGTAAGCAATGACGTGATTATCTGCTGCGTAAAGATTTACACCAACAAATGAACCGGTCCAATTGTTTGCCTCAGAAAGGACAAGGGTCTGACCAGTGTCAACACCATCAGCAAGCAGGTGAACGGTTACAGAATCCTTCTTTGTACCATTCCAAACCTTGGTTACTGGAACATCGCGAGTCACAGGAGCGTCGGCCTTATTGGTCAAGGTAGTAACGTTACCGTTAACCTCAGGAGTCTGAGCGGTCCAACCAGTTGGAGCGGACTCCTCAAAGGTCAAAGTTACATTATCAGGAAGTCCGGTAAAGGTGTGCTCCCAGTTATTAGCTGCAGAAAGCTCAACGGAGTCAACACGATAGCCATCAGCAACAAGATAAACAGTGAGCTTCTCTGGAATAACTGCATCTGGATTTGCGGAAGTATCCCAAACCTTCTTAACAGTTACATCCTGTGTGCCCTCTTCACCAGTAATAACGGTACCGTTAGAACCAATGCCACCACCACGCTGTGCAGTGTTGCCATAAATGAGCAGCTTAGCCTTATTCTGTGCAGCAGCAATTGACTCATGGCGTGGGTTGGATTCAAGAGCAAGCATATCGGTGTTGTTAACGATATTGTTTACTTCTTCAGTAGTATGACGTGCAGCAGCTGGATCAGCTTCACCAAGGATTGAAGGAAGGTTGATAGTAACAGCGCCATCCTTAGTCCAGTGTGCAGAAGCGCCACCAAGCATGTAATCAGAAATAGTTGCACCAGCAGATTCACCTGCACCACGAACAGTTGCAATCTCATCACCAGCGCCGTTAGCGGTGTTGTTGAAGAATGCTACACCGTTCTTAGAATGGAACTCAGCATCACCAGTTGGGCAGAACCATGCGCCGCCGCCAATAACTGTTGCAGTATTGTCTTTAATAAGTGCGTTATTGATATGAAGGACATAAGGAACAGAAGCAACGTAAACTGCGCCGCCCTGGTCATTTGCAGTGTTATTGATAATTTCGCCAGCATTAAGAGTTGCGTTAGCAGATGCAATATAAACACCAGCACCAACACCCTTATCACCAAGCTGGTTGGTGCCATTACTGGTGGCCTTGTTTCCGTCAATAGAGCCACCGTTCATGGTAAAACCGGCGCGATAAATGTTTGGCCAGTTATTCCATGGAGCACCAACCCTGGAGTAAGGAACCTTCTGACCACCAACAACGCCAACGAACTGGTCGTAGGTAGCAACGCCACCGCCAGCAATGCCAGCAGTATTGTTCTTGATGATGCCGTTATTCATAACAGCGTTGCCGTTCCAGGTTACGTAGATACCACCACCGGACTCAGAAGCAACATTATTAGTAATAGAGCCACCGTTGAACGTAAAGTCTGCCTTTGACTTAGAATCACCATAGCTGAGGATTACCTGCGTAAACGTGGACGCCTGCGCCATCAACAGCCTTGTTGTTAGTGATATATCCACCACTCATAGTGGCTGTTGTTGTCTCACCGTTTGGATCCAAGGCATAGAGCATTAGACCACCAGAAGAATTAATGTTAGGAGAAGTTTTGCCACTAGAGGAATTAATGGTAGAAGAAGCATCGCCACCAGTGATGGTTCCGCCAGTCATAGTGAAATCTGCATTTCTTACCATAACGCTACCAGAGTACTGATTGGTAAGAGTAGTGTTCTGAATAGTACCGTCACGAAGCTCACCTGTTGCACCATTTGCAACAGTGACTGCGCCACCAAGAGCATTAGTCAACCGTGCTGTCCTGAATGGTGCCGCCAGCCATAACAAACTTTGCACCAGCACCAGTGGTGAGAACTACGCCGTTATTTCCAGGTATAGGTTTTGCCTTACCGTTTTTAATAACGCCACGAAGCAAGGTAAAGCTACCACGGT
Organism: Lancefieldella parvula; assembly: GCA_023300185.1. GTDB lineage: Bacteria > Actinomycetota > Coriobacteriia > Coriobacteriales > Atopobiaceae > Lancefieldella. The sequence goes on along the minus strand of CP097092.1, from coordinate 511,723 downwards.
TCTCAACGGCAAATGAAGTGTTGTTGCCATCAATGGTGGCACCATCAAGAGTAACTGCGCCGCCAGAAGCAATCTTGAACATATAGAAATGTAGAGCCGGTCATGGCACTTGTGATAGTTCCAGTACCCATCAGCCTAATGTTCTTATTAGCTGGAACCTGGACTGGAGCAGTAATGGTAAAGTCTGCATTTACCTGAACGATAGTCTGCGAACCATCTGCTGGAGCAGCAGCAATAGCAGCCAGCAGCTCAGCCTCTGAGGTAACAGGGGTGGTGTCTGCGAGTGCTTGCTTTGCAAGTCCTCCAACGAGCGAGAGTGCTAGCACAAACGTAGCAACAATCGCCATGCTCCAACGTGAAAGCCTTTTCATGGCAAAACTCCTTGCGCTTAGGGAGCTTGTAGTGACAAAACAATAAAACAATTAATATAAAAGCGTAAAACAGTATAACTTTAGCGTGCTTTACTCTTCTTTGTCTAGCTGTTCAGGCTCTTCTGGACGATGTTTTAGGCGATCGTATTCTTCTTCGGTCAAAACATCTTCAATTCGCAGGTTAACACCAGAAACTTCAAGGCCTGTCATACCCGTGATTTTCTCGACAATTGTATGCTTAACGTCTTCAAAAATCTGAGGCGCATAAGAACCATATTTAATAAGAACAGAAACGGTAACATTTAGCGAACTATCAGGCAGCACCTCAACAGTGACACCTTTAGCCGTATCAGATGCACCAAGTACATCCTGAACCCTGTTAAGCCAGTTTCCACGAGCGCCCACCACGTTGGGGACATCACGTAAAGCCAACGAGACGATCTTCTCGACAACTCCACCAGAAAAGGTAAGAGAGTCTGTATCCTCAAGATCTGCATCGGAAGGAACATCTGTTGTCTCTTCTGCAGGAACAATTTCTTCAGAGGTGGTCTCTTGCGAATTAGTAAGCTCTTCTGCCACAGCTCTCTCCTATCTAATTTCTGTCCGTAAATAAGGAACGAATCTTTGCCAAAATGGTTGCCTTTCCGTCAAAAATCTGACCAATGGCAACTCCTACCAGTACAAACAATGCAACAACTAGCATTTTAAAAAGGCCAAACGTAAACAAAAGAATTGCAAACAAGAGGCCTAAAAATCCACCAATAATGGCACCCGGATGGCCAACGACATATTTTTTGCACTGTTCTTGCATCTTTTGGAAGAAGCTTTTATCCATTGTCTTTGACCTCCTTTGCATCTGGCTCTGAAATGCTCAATCGAATGTCTTGACCAGCCTGCTGCGAAGCAGCTTGATTGGAAGACTGTTCATACGTTTGCTCTTCAACAATCTCTGGCTCTGACACAACCTCTTTTGCCTGGGATAAAGACGAGCTTTCTTCATCTTTTGGCGAGAAGGAACTTGGCTTGATAAAAGAAAGATTGATGCTAGAAACACAAGGTCCGCACACGATAGCAAGACCAGACTGAAGCGCGTTGTAGAACTCAGAGCCCTTAGCAGTAACATCAACAGGCTCTTTGGGGAGAATATCAATCTGTACAGCTACAGAATTATTCTTAGAAATCTGCACGTTAACACGGTGTGCAAGGCAAGTTCCATCTTCTTCAATAATATGGGCTGCCTGAGAAGAAATGGCATCTTTAGTAACGGAGATTGTTCCGCCCTCAACAGTGGCCACCGTGAGCTTTACTGTTTTTCTAATAAATAGAGCTCTAAACAACACCACAACAAGACCAAAGATGCTAATAGCCGCACAAGCGTTAAGAGCAATAAGGTAGGGCTTGGTAAACAAGAGATTAGTTGCCTGGTGTGTCCAAGGACCAAACCACGTTAAAGCAAGGGCTAAAAACACAAAAGCACTTGCAAGAACATAGAGTATGTAGCAAAAACGCTTGAAGCCGCTCATGGCACCTCCACTTTCTTTTATATAAACAGTTTAACCCCAATACCGGACAAAAAGAGAATATAAAAACTGCCTCCCGGCGGAAGGCAGTTTTTAGTCTGTATATACCGTTAGCAGAAAACGAACTTAAGCGTTCTTCATAACAACGGAGCGAACAACTCCCGCCGCGTCGTCACAGTAATCCAGAACAGTCTCCATGCGGTCAAAAATACGAAGCCAAGCAACGGTGTGGCGACCAGGCATTTCATCACGGAACAAGCGAGAGAGTGCGTTGTGGTAAATAAGGTCTCCCTCGTCCTCAACATGTCCTACTGCAATGGCCTTCTCCATAACGGTAGGATCTTTCTTGTAGTCACTCAGAACACTCAGCATCTCCTGGACTGTCTTGCATGCGCGAAGGGTAAGCTCAGCAAGCTGCATAGCCTCTTTACGAGTATCGTCAACGTTAAAGAGATCAAGGCGCTCAGCAACAGAATTCATTCCGTCAACGATGTCATCAAGACGAAGCGCCAAGTCAGAGATGTCCTCACGCTCAAATGGTGTGACAAAGGAAGCGTAAAGCTCCTTCATAATGTGCTGGACCTTCTCGTCACACTCACGCTCGTAAACCTTCATCTGAGGAATACGTGCAGCAGTCTCGGGAAAGCCTTCCATAATGACCACATACTCTTCAGCGGTTTCTACAATTTTGTCGCCAAACTCGCGGAACATGGTGTAGAAGACGTCCTCTTTTGGCTTACCTAGCATGAATCCTCCAATAAAGTTGAGTGGTTCAATAGAACTCGTAAAAGACAGTTATACGTACTTAGAAAATCATCAGGAACAGTTTTGCAAAAAGAAAACCAATAAGTCCGCAGCCAGGGAAAGTAAACACCCATGCTGCAACCATTTCTTTTGCAACGCCCCAGTTAACTGAACGAATATTTTTTGCAGCACCCGCGCCCATCATGGCGGTCATTTTTGTATGAGTTGTTGAAACAGGAAGACCAGTCAGTGTGGAAAGCAGCAAAGATGCAGATGCCGAGAAAGACGCAGCAAAGCCCTGATAACGCTCAAGCTTTACCATTTCCATTCCGACTTTTTTAATAATCTTTCTTCCGCCAATTGCAGTACCGATAGACATAAGAGCAGCACACAGTACCTGCAGCCAGAGCGGGAACACATCTGCACCAGCAGCTCCATGACCTGCGGAAAGTGCAATTGCAAGCATGGCAATGGACATGAACTTCTGACCATCCTGTGCACCATGCATAGCCGCAACAAATGCTGAGCCAACAACCTGCAAATGACCAAACATCTCATCAGCGCGCTGTCGATCAACGTTTACGCAAAGCTTGTTGATTGCTTTAACAATGATCCAACCAGCGGCAAAACCTAATGTGGTTGAGAAGAGCAGACCAATTAAAACCTTGCTCCACTCGCCCCAGTTAACTGCACCAAAATCACCATGAATAGCAAGTGCTGCACCGGTGAGACCTGCAATGAGTGCATGTGACTCAGAAGTTGGAATACCTAAAGCCCAGGCTCCTACTGCCCAGGTAACAATACCAACGCAGCCTGCGGCAAGAGCAACAAGAGCCTCATGGTTATTGCTACCAAAGTCAACCATGCCCAGAATTGTGTCTGCAACTGCAGTTGAAATGAGGCACATAGCCACCAAACCAACAAAGTTGCATACAACACTCATGATAATTGCATGGTTAACTTTAATTGAACGAGTTCCAACAGCCTCTGCAATAGCATTAGCCGCGTCGGTTGCACCATTTACAAAGATGCATCCAAAAACAAGGACAATGACGAGGGCCAAAAACGGATTGGCAACCATCATCTCAAAAAAGTGTCCGAGGGTTATCATTCGGTACCTTTCAAACCACTTTCATAACGGGACAATGATAATCGAAATATCGTTCAATTATGTTTAAAAACATTCGAATAGCTAAATCAGCGCAAGTTGTTTCTTACGCCCTGCCTTCCCTCTTATGAAAAATACAAGCTGACCCGGGAGAGCTAGCCAGTTAACCCAGAAGAGCTGTCTCAAAAAGGTACCTCAGGTACTAGGCAAGCTTTTTGATAATAGCTGCAGTAATTCTGAGCAGAACGCTCAGAAGCCTCGCGCTCAAACGTTAGATAATCAACGCTTGAAGTAGTGCCGGGCTTATCGGACATAAGCCTAATCACCACAAAAGGCGTGTGGTTAAGCCAAGCAACCTGAGCAATTGAAGCGCCCTCCATCTCGCAACAATCAGCACCAAATGTTGTGTAAATATGATCTGCGAGCTCTGATGAGCTCACAAACTGATCTCCTGAAGCAACACGTCCAGAAATAACCTGCAGCTCAGGAGCTACTTCTTTAGCTGATGCAAGAGCGTGCTCAACAAGATCCTTATCTGCTGTAAACGAGAAAACCGGAAGGCCTGGAATTTGACCAGCGGCAAAATTGAGAGGACCAACGTTCATATCGTGCTGAACTAAATCAGAAGAGATAACAATATCCCCTACCTGCAGCTCAGGGCTAAGAAGTCCTGCAATACCAGTATTAATCACATGCGTTACCGCAAATGTATCAATCAGAATCTGTGTGCATGCTGCGGCATTGACCTTGCCAATTCCTGACTGAACAACAACTACAGGAACTTCTCCCAAAAGACCTTCAACAAACTGCATACGAGCCTGCTCATAGGTGCGCTCAATGGTCATCTGCTCTTTTAACAGCTGCAACCTCGGGCTCCATGGCACCAATAATTCCAATTTTCATGTTAGGCTCCTACTCCTGCAAGCCAACTGGAACCAGCCAGGGCTCGTACAATTTTGTCTCGAACACTCATTTCATTTGCGTCGTCTTTAATGTGTGCGTGAATAATAACGGTAATGCCAGCATCAGCTATGCTTGCAGCTTCAACCTCAATAGGAAATGTTCTATCAAGCTGAGACGCAACGACTTCTTGAATTGTTTCTGATTATTTCTTGAGTTACTGCATTCTAAATCTGCGGATGGTTTAAGCACAATAGTTACAGGCACCTCTGTCATATCCCACCTTGTACGATGCACCAGTGCCGTTTTATTGAGTACTGAGTTAGGAATGATGTCCACTTTACCGCCACGAGTCACGCACAATGGTAGAGCGCCAGTTCATGTCAATAACCTCACCGGAGATAGTTCCAATGCTTACCTGATCTCCAGGCTTAACTACGCCTCCCAGCATAAGGCCTAAGCCGCCTACCAGGTTGGAAATAGTGTCCTGGAGACCAAAAGACAAGGCGATGGAGGTAACTCCCAAAGCAGTCACAAACGCCGTTGGCTGAATGCCAAAAACAGGCTGCAATACCGCGAGAATAGCAAACGCCCAGATGATTCCTCGGATTATGTTGACAAAGATAGATGCCGACGGCAGTTTAGATGAATCCAAAGCCTTTCTTGAGAGCTTTATTGCAAAATGCTCAATCAAAAACGCAATGAAGAATACAACTACAAAGGTAACTACCCTAAAAATAAAATCTTGTGGAGTGAGGCCCAAAATCAAGCCGTCATGCATCAACACCATGGCTATCCCTCAATTTTGACTATCGGAGCAAAGCCCTTCATGAGCTTCTTTGTCTTATTAGTACGTGTAAACTTGACCTCAATCGTATCGCCCTGAACTGCTAAAACAACGCCTGGACCAAAGGTCTTGTGAGACACCTGATCTCCCACAGCAAAGCTTGCAGAAGCGCGCACTGGGTCCTTTTGAATAGGAGCTGGACGTGGGGCCGAGGCACCGCCGGTAGAGCGCGTGCGAGAACCAAAAACGTTTCCACCGTAGACCTCGGAGCCGCGACCAGAACCAAAGGTTCCATGACGGTCTCCTCGCTTTGCCCAACCAACTCCAGAAAAACCTGCAGAACCAACACCAATAGCTTTTACATGCTCTTGAGGAATCTCTCCCACAAAACGTGACACTGGATTTGCCTGAACAGAGCCGTAAGTCCTTCTGGTAGACGCGTATGTCAAATACAGACGCTTGCGCGCACGCGTAATAGCAACATAGGCAAGCCTGCGCTCTTCTTCTAGCTGAGCTGCCTCTGCCTCATAATTTGCATGAGGGAAGATACCCTCCTCCATGCCAGCAACAAATACTGCTGGGAATTCCAGACCCTTTGCAGCGTGAATGGTCATGAGCGTTACCGCAGAGGTAGAACCATCCAAGCTATCCAGGTCAGAGCGAAGCGCCAGCCATTCCATAAAGGCCGGCAGCTTCTCTGCCGCAACTTGCGGATGCAAACTCTCCTCCTGAGGCGCAGGAGCCGTCTCTACAGCAGCACCAGCGAGTACGCCAGTAGCAGCATCAAAGCCAGCCTCACTCAGCGAAGCTGCATCTTGCGCATCAAGCGCTCCAGCTTCTCTGAGCTGCTGCAAGCTCTCAAGCGTTTCTTCAACATCGTCGTGAGACTCGTCAAACTCTGCTGCAACGCCAAAGAACTCTCGAATGTTCTCGATACGTCCGTCAGCCTCAATGGTATGCTCTGCCTCAAGTGCACGAATAAGACCCGAGCGGTCAATAATTGCCTCTACAACCTCATCAAGCTCACCGTCAATATGACGGCCATGCTCAATAGCAGACGTAAACTCTACCAGCGCATTTCTTACCTTTGCGGTAAGAATGCTCTTCTTCCATTACGCATGCTTCACATGCCGAGAAGAACGACAAGCCGTTATATAATGCGTACGTCTGAATCTTCTGAATGCTTGTTGCACCAATACCGCGGCGAGGCGTATTGATAACGCGCAGCGCAGCCATATCATCATCAGGGTTTACGACAACCTTAAGGTAGGCCATAACATCTCTGATCTCTGCACGATCAAAGAATCGAGTGCCGCCCACAATCTTGTAAGGAACACCAGCTCTGAGCAGCATATCTTCGAGAATACGAGACTGCGCATTGGTGCGATAGAACACGGCAATGTTGTCGTACGACGTGCCCTTATCGTGCAGTTTTTCTATCTCAGAGCCAATCCATGCGCCCTCATCACGCTCATCAGATGCCTGATACACCTGGATTTTCTCGCCATCTCCTTCATCCGTGAAGAGGCGCTTTGGCTTGCGGTGAGAGTTGTGCGCAACAACAGCGTTGGCAGCAGCCAAAATATGGCCTGTTGAGCGGTAGTTTTGCTCCAGCTTAACAACAACCGCTTCCTCATAGTCTTTCTCGAACGCCAAGATGTTTTTGATGTCTGCGCCACGCCACGAATAAATGGACTGGTCATCATCACCAACAACCATAAGGTTGCGATACTTAGACGCCAAGAGCTTGGTAATTGCGTACTGGACGCCGTTGGTATCCTGATACTCGTCAACGTTAATGTAGCGGAAACGCTCCTGGTACTTAGCAAGCACGTCAGGATACTTGGAGAGCAGCTCAAACGCCTTAACCAGAAGGTCATCAAAGTCCATGGCATTGGCTTTATCCAAACGCGTCTGGAGCGCACGATACACGCGAGCCACCACGTGATCCATAGGACTTGCTGCCTGCGCCTCTACATCATCAGGATACAGAAGTGCGTTCTTAGCAGCAGAAATCTTAGAGCGAATGGAATTGAGCGGGAACTGACGAACATCAATATCCAAATCAGACAGAATGGTCTTTACCAGGCGCTTTGAATCGTCATCATCGTAGATAGCAAAATTGGGGCCATAGCCAAGACGCTCGCCATCTTCTCTGAGCAGACGAACACACATAGCGTGGAACGTGCAGACCCACATGCCACGAATATTGTTAGGCAGCAGCGCCTCAAGACGCTCACGCATCTCTGCTGCAGCCTTGTTAGTAAACGTAATAGCCAGAATCTGCCAAGGACGAACTCCCTCGTCAGCAATCATGTGCGCAATTCTAAACGTCAAAACACGCGTCTTTCCCGAACCAGCTCCTGCAAGAACCAACAGAGGTCCCTGAGTTGTCATAACTGCCTGGTGCTGGGCAGGATTTAAACCTTCAAGATCAATCTGCATTACGCCATCCTTGTGTCAATCATTCTTAGAGTAAAAGTGTACCCCGATAACCGGACATTAATTGCGCTCGCTTCTGCCTTGCACTCCACAATTAAAAAACCGGCCCTCACAAGAAGACCGGTTTATCTGCATAAACGCTGCTATTGGATCCATGCTGCACGTATGGCGAGAAGATCTTCTAGACCAAACGCCTGACTTAGTTCATGGAGTTTGTCTGACGGCTCTTTGCGCGCGCAACAACTGCCAGATGCAATCACGCCACCTGCGACACATGCCATAACAATAGCGCTGAGTGTGTGGTTCTCGTCGCCAGTGTATGGAAGCACAGAGCCTCCATAGTATGGAATAGCTGCTGGATTTGGAGCGCCTGGGAAGCCTGGAGTAAGAGGACCACCAGGGGTACCTGGAGTGCTTGGGGTGCTAGGGTTTTCTGGAGTAGCAGGGTTTTCTGGGGTAACAGGAGCAACTGGCTCTGGCTCCCACTCTGCAACAAGAACAACCTTAGGAGTGGTGGTGGTAAGGGTTACCTGGTCTCCTGCCTGATAGGTGGTGCCATCAAGCTTCCAGCCCTTGAAGACGTAGCCATCGCGAGTTGGAACGGTAGCAGAGACAGTCTCGTTCTTAGGATCGGTGAGAGAGTCAGCAGTGTTGCTATCAATACCAAAGTAACCGTTCTGTGCTGCAGGAGCACCAGTACCGCCGTTTGCGTCGTAGCTGAGCTCATACTCCTGGTTCCAAACAGCAGTCAGGGTATAAGGGCTTCTCATGTTAAAGACTGTAGTCTCAGAAACATAGCGCTTATCGCCAGCTGGGTTGTTGTTAGCATCTGCAGGAACAGCAGAAGCACCAACATAGCGGAAGTGGTTATCAACGTAAGAACGCTTCCAGAACTCAAACTTGTAACCATCGCGGACTGGCTGGTCTTCAATGATGTTGTACTCAGCAAAACCATAGGTACGAGGGTTGTTTGGAGTCTTGGACTCTGTATAGGTTGCATTGCCGTAAATGGTACCGCCATTTGCATCGTAAATAAGCTGGTTAACCGCAGATGGCGTTGGCGTAGGTGTAGGAGTTGGGGTGGTCTCTGCTGGAATAACGTGGATGTGATAGCCAACCCACATAAGGTGAGTGGTGTTACCGCCAACGTTAGCAGGATCAGAGGAATCTCCCTGCATAGTAACAAGGAAGAATGCCGTAACAGGCTGGTTAGCAGGGGTTACCTTACGACCGGTAAACTCAAAATAGAACTGACCACCATTGTTAGTTACGGTATTGCTGTTTCCGTAGAAAGCATAGGTAAAGTCATAATCAGTAGCAGGGAGCTCAGGATAAGCACCTGCGGTGACCAGCGTAGTGGTTACGCCAAAAGGAGCAAAACCAGGACGAGTGGTGGTGTAGTGGGAATACGCACCAGTGTCTCTAATGGTCTGACCAACGCGAACAACAATCTCGCCATACTGACCAGGAACAGGAGTCTGGTGGCCAGAACGCTGAGGGTTGTCTGTAAGAACCCTGGATGTATCGGCATTACCGTCAGCCGAGAAAACAGAAACCTTTACACCTGGCGTAGATGTATCAATAGAATCTGCAAATGCAAGTTTTGGTGCAGAAACTGCAAGAACTGCAACAAACGCAAGTGCAAGTGCACACGCAATTCTCTGAAGCGTCTTAATGTGGCGCATAAAACCTCCTGGAACTATTACAAGTAATTACGTACTCTTACGGCCAAAATTCAGCTGTAAGAGCATATAGGACAAGGCAATTCTTAGTAAATGAGCCCAGAGCGATTACATATATCTTTCATAGGTTTTCCACGTATTTTCCATATGTTTTGGCATAAAAAAGCGCGGCGAGAAACTCACCGCGCTTGAATGCATATGTTGTAACGCTTGTCAGTCAAAAACTTACTTAACAAGCAGGAAGTATGCGATAACTGCAATACCCAGAATAATGCGGTACACGCCAAAAGGCTTGAAATCATGCTTGCGGACATAGCCCATAAGCGCACGGACCATAACAAGCGACACAATAAACGCCACTAAACAACCAACACCCAAAATAATTGCCTCGGGAGCAGTGAAGGTGTTGCCCTTCATAAAGTAGCGCACAAGCCTCAAAGCAGAAGCGCCGGCCATAGTAGGAATAGCCAGGAAGAACGTAAACTCAGCAGCTACAGCCCTTGAACAACCAAGTGCTAAACCGCCAAGAATGGTTGCACCGGATCTTGAAGTACCTGGAACAATTGCAAGTACCTGGAACACGCCAATGCCAAGTGCGGTCTTCCAGTCCAGATTGTCAATGTCTTGCACGCGGGCCAGGTTGTCGGCTGAGGGGGCCTTCAGGGATGCGGCAGCGTCTGGACGCATGTGTTTACCGCGAGGTGCTTCAACCTTTACCGTTGCAGCGACCTTCTCGCGATGTAGCTCAAGCACAATAAAGATGATGCCGTAGAAAATAAGGGTTGCAGCAATAACAAAAGGGCTTCCCAGATGCTCTTCGATGAAGTCGTTGAGCGGCAGACCAATTGCTGCTGCAGGAACGCAGCTAACCACCACTTTTGCCCAGAGTTTCCAGGTAGAGCGCCTCTCGTCCTTAGATTTCTTTGGCGAGAAGGGATTGAGCTTGTGGAAAAATCCCACACATACTGCAAGAATTGCGCCAAGCTGAATAACAACGAGGAACATATTCCAGAAGTCTTCAGAAACATTGAGTGGTAAGAACTGATTGAGTAGCAGCATATGGCCTGTTGATGAGATAGGTAGCCACTCGGTAATACCCTCAACTACGCCAAATAACGCTGATTTAAGCGCTTCAATCCACAAAATTGCCGACTCCACTAAAACCTCCTTGGGGACTGATTACGAACCTATTGTACGCAATCCGTTCGCCCTTTCTTTTTCTACCGTTCACGGCTTTATCTAACGACTTTACTACTTTAAAAGTGCCTTGTTTTCTGCAAAGTTGGCATTTGGAGCCAAAAACAAGTAGAATTGACACCCTCGCACGAGCGGAGAGAAGCGATTATGCGTATTTTGGAGGTCAAGTGTTATCTGACCTCGCGCTTGAAGCCAGTAATGAGCGGATAGCACGAACATGCGTACTAATCGGAAGCCCCAATCGCGGAGGTCGATTTGAACAAATATATGCGTCATAGACGCTTACCTTCATGCTCTACCCTTATGACAGCACTTCTTGTAGCAGTGCTTGTTGTTAATACCTTTTTGTTTGGCGTCTCAAGAGCTCAGGCAGAGACTCTTGAAGAGCTCCAGGCCAAGGTAGAGCAGACCAATTCTGATTACGATGCCGCTAACCAGCGCGTAGCTGAGCTGCAAAAGCAGATTGCAGACAACGAGGCTCGTATTGCAGAGATTGAACAGCAACTCCCAGAGCAGCGCTTAAAAGCTGCAGAGTCTATTAGAGCTATGTATCGTATGCAGCAGGGCTCCATGGGAATTATTGATCTGCTTTTATCGGCAGATAACTTTAATGATTTGATTGCTGTTGTTCAGTATCTTGAGATTATCCAGAACAAAAATTCAGATGCTATCAACCACCTTGTTGACCTTAGCAAAGAGCTTTCTGAGACTCAGTCATCTTTAAATGCACAGATGGCAGAAGCAGAAGAGCAGAAGAAGGCTGCTGAGGATGCTATGAATGCAGCAATTGCAACAAGAGAGCAGTTGCAGGCTGAGCAGGCTGCGCAGGCAGCAGCAGAGGCAGCAGCTGCAGAAGAAGCACTGAAAGAAGCTTCTACTGAGACCACCTTTACCAACGCTTCTGGTAATACCACTGAGGTCACTACCCCATCAACTCCTTCGGCTCAAAATGTTGACTGGTCAAGCGATAAGACCAACTTTGTAAGCAGCTGGGGTGCTCGAATTGATGCGTATCTTGCTGGTTCCCCTCTTGCCGGCTACGGCTCAACCTTTGCTGAGGCTGCATGGGCCTACGGCGTTGATCCGCGTTTCTCGCCTGCTATTTCTGCAGTTGAGAGTACAAAGGGTAGGTATAACTTCCTCCCCTACAACGCATGGGGTTGGGGTTCTGCTAGCTGGGGTAGCTGGGAAGAGGCTATCTGGGATCACACAGCTGGTCTTGCCGCTGGCTACGGCGGAAGGCTTTCTGTTTCTGGCGCTGCAAAGTACAACCCAGCAAATCCAAATGGCTGGTACTCGGCAGTTCTTACGCAGATGGAACTCATCTAAGCTTCTGGCCACATAACCTTTAGAGAACGTTAAAACCCCGCAGTTTACCTGCGGGGTTTTTGTTGTCGGGTGCAGAGGCGATTGTAGGTTGAGTTGAGCTTGGAGTGGACGGGTTTCTCGCCAGATGACGGGTGGGCGCGAGTAGTGCGGGTGCGAGGGCGCTTCCGAGCGCGGCTACGCGGTGAGCACGACCATGGCGAGGATGAGGGCAAAGCCGATGAGGTCGGCAACGCTAAAGGTGATTCCTAGCACCAGTACGGTGGTGATGGTTGCCATAACGGGCTCGATAGTGCCTAGAAGAACTGCCCTAAGTGAGCCTGCGTCCTTAACGCCCTGCAGGTAAAGGCCGTACGCCAAGAACGTTCCCACCAACACACCAATGACTACCAGCAAAACACCAAAGGCGTCCAGCTGAGGCATATGGTTCCAGGGCTGATAAAACACGGCAATGAGCGTGCCAGAGAACAAAAATGCTAGGCCGTTTACGGTAAAGCTTCCCCACTTTTCCATCAAAGGCTTGGGCAAAATGGAGAGGGCTGCCTGAGCAAACGCACACATAACGCCCCAGAAAATACCTGCTGTTGGCAGGTTAAGCGTGCCGGGATTTCCTCCTGTTACCAAGAGATACGTGCCAATAAGCGCCAAAACAATGCCAAGAATCTCGCGACGGCGAGGCCAGCGCCTACCAACCACGCACACAAAGGCCAAAACGCCCAGCATGCCCAACGACTGCATGATAGTTGCGGTTCCAGAATTAGTGGCATTAACTGCATAAATGTAAGCAACTTGCGAGAATAGAATGGCAAACAAACTAACTACAAATATCTTTGCCAGCTCTTTTGGCTTCCTGATGACAGTTGTGAGATTTTTTCTATCCAACGCAAAGGCGGTACCCAAGAATAACCAGCAGGCACAAAGCTCGCGAATATCAATCAACCACATGGGATCAACATGATAGGTATCTAACAGGTATTTTGCAGCGGTTCCAAATGCGCCCCAGGAAGCTCCGCCAATCAAGACAAACAGCATTCCTCGATAGATTTTCTTCTTATTATCAGGGGTTATTTCTGCGTCGTCGCTACCAAGTGCTTCCTCTTCTGCAGAGGCCTCTACAACGTCTGTGGCTTTAGAAGACTCCACACCACTCTCATTAGAAATGAAATCATTCATCTGGGTATAAATCTTTCATTACAAAATACGGATACAAGTGTCACTTTTTCTCTGACGCGGTAGTATCACAATAACAAAAATCCACCTTTCCCTGCTCCGTGCAGAGTCTTAGGTCTCTAAACGGCTCAGTTAGGGCAAGATGGTCCCAAAAACGGCAATGATGCTCACGTAAGTTTTCGTATAGATTGGCAGCTTATGACGTCTAAGTATTCGCAGATGGACAGTGCGTTTTCTGTTGGCACGCTTCACGCAGAAGACAAAAGCTTTGAGGTAATCTCGGCTGAGTGGGTTAACGAGATTTCTGGTTACGCGTACATCTTTAAGCACATTCCCACAGGTGCCCGCCTTATGTGGTTTGCCTGCGACGATGACAACCGCTCGTTTGCCATTGCTTTTAAGACACCTCCTGTAGATCACACCGGCGTCTTCCACATCCTGGAGCACTCAGTTCTCTGCGGATCCGATGCCTATCCTGTTAAGGAGCCGTTTGTTAACCTGCTCAAGACCTCTATGCAGACATTCTTGAATGCAATGACTTACCCTGACAAGACGGTGTACCCTGTGGCCAGCACTAACGTAGCTGACTTGGAAAACCTCATGAGCGTGTACCTGGACGCTGTTTTGCATCCTGCAATCTATAAGCGCAAGCGTATCTTTGAGCAGGAAGGCTGGCACCTAGAAGCTGACGAGCAAGGCAATCTTAGCTACAACGGCGTTGTCTTCAACGAGATGAAGGGTGCCCTCTCTGACCCGGATCGCGTGCTCTACGATTCTGTGAGCGAGGCCCTCTTCCCTGATACCGCCTACGGCAAAGAGTCTGGCGGCAAGCCTCGCGCAATCCCTGAGCTCACCTACGAGAACTTCCTGGACACTCACGCTCGCCACTACGACCTCTCTAACAGCTACACCTTCCTCTACGGCGACCTTGATTGCGAGCGTGAGCTCTCCTTTATTGCCCAGAGGTTTGCAGCTGCCGAGAAACGCGATGCAGGTGCCCCTAATCCACTCAACCTGCAGGCACCCGTGTTGCCCGAGCCTTGCCAGGTCCGCATGAACACCACAGCCGACAACTCCAGCGTCGGCCTGGGTTACGTGCTTGGAACGCCTGACCAGCGCAATAAGATGATGGCAGCAGATATCTTGTTTGACACCCTCATGGGCTCCAATGAATCCCCGCTTAAGCGTGCAATTCTTGACGCAGAGCTTGGCGATGACTTTAGCTACTATCTCTCCGATGACCTTGCACAACCAATGCTCTTCTTACAGCTCAAAGGCCTTAAAGAAGGATGCAGCTCAGAAGTTCCGTGACTTGGTAGAGACCACCTGCCAGAAGATTGCTACCGAAGGCATTGATCCAAAGAAACTCAACGCGTCCATTGCGCTTGCAGAGTTTAACCTGCGCGAGAATGACCAGCCTTACTCAAACGGTATTGAGTACACGCTGCGTTCGCTTTCAAGCTGGCTCTATGACGACGCACGTCCTCTGGACTACATCCGCTACGAGGACGCCATTGCCTACGTCAAAGAACTTGCAGTTCAAAGGGCTTTGAGAAGCTGCTGCTGGAGCTCATTTGCAACAGCAAGCACGCAGCTCAGGTTGAGCTTGTCCCCACAGACGAGGGAGACGCTCAAGAAGAGGCTGCTGAGCTGGAGCAACTTCGCTCTACGCTCACCGATGAGGACGTCGAGAAGATCCGTGCAGAAGTTGAGGCACTCCGTTTGGAGCAAGAAACACCTGACGCTCCAGAAGATTTAGCCAAGCTGCCGTCCCTCTCGCTCAGTGATATCGGTGCAGGTAGAGAGCGTCCTGCTGGCTTTGAGGTTGAGGCTCCCCTGCCATGCATTGCACATGAGCTGGACACTCACGGCATTGACTATGTCTACCATTACTTTGATCTGACCCGCGCGGTTACCTTTGAAGAGCTGCCGCTTGTGGGCATTCTTGCTGAGGCGCTCGGCAAGCTTGATACAGCATCACACACCGCGTCTGAGCTGGACATTCTTATTGAGAGCAACCTTGGTCACCTCTCGTTCTTCACTGATATCTACGACCAAGACACGCTTGACCAGGCGCACCCTGCCTTCATTGTTGCCGCAAGTGCCCTTGCCGAGAAAACCCAGGGACTTGCAAGCATTCCTTCCGAGGTTTGGTCTAGCACGCGCTTTGATGATTTGAGCCGCTTAAAGAACATCTTGATTCAGCGTCGCATTGCGCAGGAGCAGTACTTTGTTGGTGCTGGTCATACTGCAGCGCAGAATAAGGCTTTGACCGCCTACTCTGCAGCTAGTCGCGTAAACGATGCGCTGGCAGGCGTTGGCTTCTACGAGTACCTAAAGAACCTGCTTGCCAACTGGGATGAGCGCGCTCCTCAACTTGCAAAAGACCTGGATGCGCTTACTCGCAAGATTTTCCGTGCAGACAACGTTACCGTCAGCTTTACCGGCTCCACTCAGAGCCGCGAGGCATTCTGGCAAGCAGCAGGAGATCTTGGCCTCAAGAATGGCAATAAATCGCAGGCAGACGACGCTGCGCCAACCCTTGTTGTCCCTGAGGGTAAGCTGCAGCGCGTGGCGTATATCATTCCGTCAAACGTCTCCTACGTTGGTCTCTCTTATCCAAACGTTGCCCATGCAACCAATGAACAGCAGGGTAACTGGCTTATTGCCACCAGAGTTCTGGGTCTTGATTACCTGTGGAATGAGGTTCGCGTCAAGGGTGGCGCTTATGGCGTCATGTTCAGAAACTCCATCGCTGGCCTGCAGAGCTTTGTCTCCTACCGAGACCCCGCGCTTGACGCAACCCTTGACCGCTATGTTGGCGCAGGTAGCTGGCTCTCTGAGTGGACTCCAGACGCTGACGAGTTTGAGGGCTACGTAGTTGCCTCTGTAGCAGGCGTTGACGCCCCTGTTCCCGCTCGTATGCTTGCTCGCAGGCAAGACATTGAGTACTTCAACCACCGTGATCCAGAGCGTCTTCTTAAGCTTCGCGAGAAGATCCTTCACGCCCAGGTTGAAGACATCAAAGAACTGGGAAGCACCATGCCTCAAAGCTATGACGACCTCTCGGTTGTTGTCTTTGGCGCCAAAGAGGCCATTGAAGCTTCCGAGCTTGATCTTGAGGTTGTCGACCTCTTTGGCGGTCAGGAGAACTAGGTCTGGTAACTGCAACAAAACGCAAAAGCCCTGTCATGCGGCGCATGACAGGGCTTTTCTTGTGAGGCAATGCACGAAGCTAGACGTTCTTCTCGCCAGACAGCGCGCTCAGGCAGCGCGTTACTCGCTTCTCAGCGCCTGAACTGGATCGGACTTAGCCGCTCTACCTGCAGGAATAAGACCTGCAAGAAGCGTCAGAACAACGCTAATCAAAATCAAAATAAGTGCTCCGTTTATCGGCAAGATCACCAAATTGTCCACGTTAAACATGGCTTTGACCACAGCATTTGCGGGCAAAATAAGCAGTTGTGTAATGCCAATGCCCATAACACCAGAGATAAGACCTTCAATAAACGTCTCTGCATTAAATACGTTGGCAATATCTCGCCTGGAAGCACCAATGGAGCGCAGGATACCAATCTCCTTTTTGCGCTCAAGTACCGAGATAAACGTAATGATGCCAATCATAATGCTGGAAACAACAAGCGAAATAGATACAAACGCAATCAGCATCGCCGAGATCATATCAACAATTAGCGTGACAGAACTCATCAGTGCACCAACAATATCGGTATACGTAACTACCTTAGACTCTTCACCTGCAGCCTTTGCATCAGCGTTGTACGTATTAAGAATTTCAACAATCTTCTCTTTGCTTGCAAAGTCTTTAGGATAAATATTGATTGACGTGGGCTTATTAAGGTCCGCATATCCCATCTTAGTAAGATTTGACTCATACGTTGCTGGCGTTGCCCTTAGCATTGACGCGGCAATAGCTGCTAGCTGCGATGGGTCAGCATTGAGCTTAAAGGCACTTGCGAGCGTTGCTTGATCTATCTGCATAGCATTGGACATATTTGCCGCAACGCCCTGCATAGCTGTATTGAGAGCGCCTGCAATCTGATTTTGCATCCTGGAAGCAACCTGCGTCATCACGCTGGTTAGCGCAGACTGCACGTAAGCACTCATAGCACGCGTAATAGCTGCAGAAAGAGCACTTGCAATCTGTGATTGATAAGCACTCATAAGCCTCTGAGAAACCTCGGCCTGGACACTTGGAAGGTCTGGATTGGTGCCCAGCTTATTTGCCAAAGCAGTAACCAACTGTTGCTGCAAGTCATCGGTATCAATCGCAGAAGAAACGGTAGTCACAATCTGCGTACGCACCTGATCTGTTGCTAGGTAGTCTGCCATGGTCTTGCCGGGATTAGCAGCACTCCAAGAATTCCACCCAAGAGCAATATTGCCCATGAGCGAAGAAATAGCAGCTTGTCCTCCTGGTTTGAAATTAACGGTAATGCCAGAAAGAATCTGCTGAATGTCTGCTGCAGAGAGCTCTGGGAAAGCCGCCGCCAGCGCAGCTGGATCAAGCGAAGACGTAACAGAAGACAGAACATCGCTATCAGACAAATTAAGCTGTGACGGATCAAAAGCAGGTAACTGCACGTCAGAAAGGTCAAGCGAGGACATATCCAAGCCAGACAGATTAATTGACGAGAAGTTCAGTGCCTGTGGATTAAAGTTGAACGCTGAGGAAAGCGCATTCGAATCAACGGAAATGAGAGAGCTAATAGAAAGTCCCTCAGAAGTTTGACCGTTCTTCTCGTCCTCAAAAGTTTTACCAGTGAAAACGTCAACATCTGGACGATTCATCTGATCCTGAACAATAGGAGAAGCTGCCGCATCAGAAATCATCTTCTGAGTCAGTTGTGGTGTGTAGTAAATGCCCTCAGAAAGCGCTCCTGTGGTAGTTGGGTCTTTTGCCTGAACAACACCAACAATATGCAGGTCGGGTGCATTAGCAATGAGGTCATTCATGTATGACTGATCGTCGGATTTGTCTGTCCAGACACCAAGATTTCCGTCCCATACATAGCGCTGATAAGGCATAACCAGCTTAAAGGTTGGAGACATCAGCTGGTCGTAGGTGTATGTATTATGAGACTCTTCGATAGTGCCAGATTCTCCACTTGCAATTTTATCAACGGTAGAGCGCAGGCCAGCATAATCACGCAGGCCAAGCGTATACTCCAAAAAGTCATCCATGGTGCCGTTTGGACGCAGTACCAGAACAGCCTCATTCCAAGCAGTAGGCCATCTGCCAGCACGAACCGTATAGCGGTCCTCGTAAATGGAAGGATTTCCCGGAAGCTCACTAAACAGCGTAGTGCTTGCAAATGAAGCAAGCGGACTATATGACGGAATCTTAGGCGACACCTTAGAGAAGGTAACATCTGGCTGCACCTGAACAGGATCAGAAGAGCCAGAGTCCGCGCCTGCTGGCAGGTAGATGAAAGGGCTTACGGAATAGCCATACGTAATAGCACTGGCATACGTGTTAATGCCGCCACCATTATTGTCGAGAAACGCCTTCAAGCTGGTCAAATCATTAGACCCGATACTTTCTGCCTGCATCCCCAACCTATTATTGGTAGGAATAGCACCTTCAGCGGGCTGAGTTTTCTAGCTTTGCAGCTTCTGCGTTTTTCTGATTCTGCGTCATCTCACTTTGTGCGTCTTGCGTTTGAGAATCAGCCGAGTCAGAACTGCTTCCACTTCCAGAAATAAAGGAAGAAATATTAACGGACTGCTCAGAGATGGTGAGTGGATACATTGAAAGCGTATCCTCCTCAACCTTCTTGATGTACTCGTTTGTACCATTTGCCAGCGCCAGAATTGCCGCAATACCAATAATGCCAATAGAGCCTGCAAACGCTGTCATGAGCGTACGACCCTTTTTGGTCATGAGGTTATTAAACGAGAGACCCAGTGCAGTCAGAAGCGACATAGAGGTCTTGCGAGAAGGCTTGGCTTCTCGACGAGAAACGCTTGCAACATCAAATGGATCTGAATCAGCAGTTACCTGACCATCTGCCAGCTCAACAATACGCGTTGCATACTGGTGAGCCAGCTCAGGATTATGCGTAACCATGATAACCAGACGGTCCTGTGCTACCTCTTTGAGCAAGTCCATAACTTGTACAGATGTTGAAGAGTCAAGCGCACCTGTTGGCTCATCTGCCAGCAGAATCTCTGGATCATTTACCAGTGCACGAGCAATAGCCACGCGCTGCATCTGTCCACCAGAAAGCTGATTTGGGCGCTTATTTGCGTGTGCTTTGAGGCCAACCTTATCAAGCGCTTCAAGTGCACGTTCATGACGCTCTGACTTGGAAACACCAGAAAGCGTCAATGCAAGCTCAACATTACTTACCACACTTTGATGCGGAATAAGGTTATAGCTCTGGAATACAAAACCAATGCGGTTGTTTCTATACGTATCCCAGTCACGTTCTTTGAACTTCTTAGTAGAAATGCCATCTACCAGCAAATCTCCTGAGTCAAAGCGATCAAGACCACCAATAACATTGAGCATAGTAGTCTTACCCGAGCCTGAAGGGCCAAGAATTGCTACAAACTCGTTATCCCTAAACGCAACGGAAATGTGGTCCATTGCGGTTTGTTCAAATCCGCCAGTGTTATAACGCTTTGAAATACCTTTGAGTTCAAGCACGAGTTGCTTCTTTCTTGTTGGACTGTATGGAGCGCGGGACTTTCCTGTTAGTTGACTGCGTCTTCGTTAGCTGTATCTGTATCAGCTACATCGGTCTTCTCGCCAGCAGCTTTCTGAGCTGCCGCATCTTCTGCAAATGGATCAGCAGTGACGTCTTCAATAACCTTCTGCTGAGCCCAGCTCAAGCCGTAGAGCAGGCCAAAGAGCGCCCAGAACCAAGGTGCATAGAGCATGACAACCATAAGGATGGCAAAAAGTCCTCGGAGAAGAACCCAAGGGAGCACCACAATCAGGAAGAAAAAGAATGGCAGCACAAAAAGGATTGCAGCAAGCGTGCGCAGCACAACTGCCACTGTCTTAGTTACCGAGAAGCCGGTATTGCGTGCAATAAGCAGGCCCACCAGGCCAGCAATGCCAAAATACAGCATGATTGGCGCAACAATGTAGGAATAGAACAGTGGAGTGGAAGAGTCTTGAGGCAGCGTTTGCCTCAGAACCATCAAAACAATTCCCAAAACCGTCAAAACGCCAAGAAATGATGCGTTTCCAATAAAAGTCTTTTTCGTCATAGTTAACTCCTTTGATAAGGGGTATTAAGTATAGTGTAACTAGTACCTTGTTCCCGACCTTGTCTATTTCATACGCGGGATGTGGCTAAAACCGCTGCTCTCCATATGTTTCAAGGTCAAACGTTTGAATTAGAGGAGTTTTTCATGACTGATGCAGAACTCAAAGCAAGCGCTGAGGCGTTTGTTAACGAGCACTGGGAAGAGATTATTGAGGATATCCGCTACCTTGTGCAGGTAGAGTCCGTTGAGGATCTGTCTCTAGCAGAGCCTGGCAAGCCTTGGGGTCCAAAGTCTTATGAGGCACTTCGCCGCGGTCTTGAGATTGCAGAGCGCCTGGGCCTTGAGACTACAGATGTAGACGGCTACCTGGGCTTTGGTGACCTTCCTGGTGAGTCCGAGAAGTACCTTGCTACCATCGCTCACTCCGATATTGTCCCTCTGGGCAAGGGTTGGACGGTAGATCCACTTGATGTTACCCGTCGTGAGGGCTTCATTCTGGGTCGTGGTGTTCTGGACGACAAGGGTCCTCTGGCGCTCTCCCTCTGGGCAGCTCACTACTTTGTTGAGCAGGTTAAAAAGACTGGCAAGAAGCTTCCTTACACCCTGCGTGCCATCGTTGGTAACAACGAAGAGACCGGCATGGGTGACGTTCCTTACTACCTCTCCAAGTATCCAGAGCCAGCATTCTGCTTTACTCCAGACGCTGAGTTCCCACTTATCTGCGGCGAGAAGGGCGTGTACCACGCACAGTTCACGTCTCCAAAGATTGCTGGCGCACACGGCGAGAAGATCGTTGAGCTTGATGGTGGCACCGTACCTAACGCAATTCCAGGACTTGCAAGCGCACTTGTTCGCGCTGACGCTTCTACCTTGGCTGACACTGATTCCATCAAGGTTGAGGACGCAGGCGTTGAAGATGATGGCACCAAGCTTGCTCGCATTAACGCAACAGGTAAGGGTGGACACGCTTCCATGCCTGAAGGAACCGTCAACGCAATTGGCCTGCTTGTAACCTACCTGCTTGATAACAACATCTGTGGAGAAGCAGAACGTGACTTCTTGACCTTCTCGCAGCAGCTTTGCTCAACTACTGATGGTACTGGTACGGGCATCCAGAGTGCTGACGACAAGTTTGGTCCTCTGACCTGCATCTCTGGTACTATCCGCACCAAGGGCGACGTCTACGTACAGACTGTTGACTCTCGCTATCCTACTTCCACCACGGGCGAAGCTATCACTAAGCGCATGACTGAGCTTGGCGAGGATCACGGCTGCACCTTTGAGGTTCTCTCCGATGCTGTACCTTTCTACATTGACCCAAGCTCCCCTGAGATTACTACTCTGCTTGATACCTTCCATGAGTACACCGGCAGCGATGAGCAGGCGTTTGTTATTGGTGGCGGCACCTATGCACGTCACTTTAAGCGTGCCGTTGCCTTTGGTCCTTATGACAGCAAGGCCGCAAAAGACCTGCCAGAGTGGGTTGGCATGGAGCACGGTCCTGACGAGGGAATCTCTGAGGAGTGGCTCAAGCGCGCCCTCAAGATTTACATTGTCAGTATTGCTCGCCTTATGCAGCTTGACCTGTAAAGCTACAAGCACAGAACTGTAAGAATAAAGCCTCTGTATTCCATTTGATTTGACTGCCTCCCATTTCTTGGACATAAGAAATGGGAGGCAGTTCATATGCGGTGATTATGATTCTGCAGCGTGTTAGTGTCGGCTTTTAGGCCTGGCGCACAAAATAGCGCAGCTTTGGTAGGTTCTGCTGAAGAATCGACATGTTTCTAATCAAGATAGCTAGGCAGCTAGGCGGTCGCACTACCTGATATGCATCTCTATGCATAAACTTCATCTAATATGCTAGAAAATGAATAGCGTCATATAAAAGATTTAACTATAGGTAAATTTCGCACCTAAGGAACACACTTAAGTCAGATATTCTGCTCAAATGAGGGCATTTTACACATCTAATGACGATAATCTGCATGATTGAGGTATTTTCTGCGTCATGTATACGTCTTTTTAACAGATTATCCGACTTAGGTGTGTTTTGAACTGCCTCCTTTTCTCGTGTCCAAGAAAGGAGGCAGTTCAGATACAGAGGCTTTTTGCAAGCAATTGCTTTTTACATGCTACGCATTGGAACAAATCTTCTTCCACAAGCGCAAACCATAGCTATTGGGAAGTCCGCCTCAATTCGAATAGCCAAGTACAATCCGGAGGCGTTATAAACAAGCTCAAAGATATCTTGGCTGGTCACGGCAGGAATACCCTGCGTTAGTGCCGTAAAGATAATTCTTGCTACGTCAAACAGAACAATAACGGTAACAGCAAGAATATACGGTCTAATAAATCGGGCATCGTTTGAACCCTTGAGAGCTAAAAGACCTGCAATAAGAGAAAATGCCGCACCAAGCGTCACCAAGAAAATGGTAAGGATTCCCTGTTGTGCAAGAAATTGATTAACAGTTGCCAGGGCAGGCAGATTCACAACCCTAGAAAAATCATGCAATCCAAGCAAAATCAGCACCAGAAAAAGAGCGATGCCACTAAACGCAATGGATACCAGCGCAAACAAGTGAAGAACTCGCTGGTGACGAGAGCGCCAATAGGTAGTTCCCACAACGCCTTGGTCATGCTCTTTCTTAACCTTGTCCGCAAGATTAGAGCAAATTACCACGTATACAATGGTGTTGAGCTGGATAAATGGATCCAGGATAATCAAGCTCTCCTCTACCCCAGGCCCACAAAATTCCTACCAGAATAATCAAGCCAATCAGATAGCAAAGAAATCTGTATGGTTCAACTTTTGATGAGTCTTTAGCTGCACGTAATCCAAGTACCGAGGTTACAACCTGCAGCACACCAATAAGCAATACAAATACATAGCCTAGAAGTACGTTATTGCTGAACGTAAAATACACACCGCTAAACTCAAGCTGTTCCAAAGGAACAGCAGGCTGTAAGCCCATAACAGTTGCAAAAAGAGATGCCGACGTAGTCAGAACATCTGCTGCTCCCAAGATAATCAAAACAATTGAAACAATGCGCAAGATATGTTGAGCAGGAGTTCTAGGAACAGTGGCCTTAACTCGATCAGATGCAGGACGGTTCAGTGGCTGATCCTCATCAACTACAAGGATTTTCTCGGCACGTTCCGCTACTTCAGAAACGTTTTCTGCCAGCTCAGATGATGCCTCGGTGACCTTTTTAGAAAGCTCGCCTACTCTTGAGTTTTCAGCCAGCTTGGTTAACTCAACGCCGATATCTTTCTTCTGTTCCGTTGGCACAACAAATCCTCACACTTGTCCAAAATGTTCAAATAAATCATAGCATTAGCTACTTTGCTGTGTTAGTATGTGCAACTGTCCGTGTACCTGCAAGTATGTAAGGAGGCTTGTTCGATGCTTTTTTAATCTTCTCGTGAGCGTGTCACATGTCCACACCACGAGTCTGTCTGACATGTTCCACCACTAATCGAGGAGAATTATGGAATCGAATAAGCTTTTTGCGGAAACACCACCATTTAAATTATTTATACGAGCAGCCCTTCCAGGCGCTATTGCCATGCTTGCGTCGATGCTCTACGACACCGCAGATGGAATCCTTGTTGGACGCTATCTGGGTCAGGAGTCTTTTGGCGCAGTAACTATTGCCATCCCACTGGTTATTCTCTGCTTTGCTGTTGCCGACCTTATTGGCGTTGGCGCTTCTGCGGTCATTGCAGTTGAACATGGCAAGAAGAACCACCAGACGGCTAATAACATCTTTACCATTGCATTTATCATGCTTATTACCACAGGTGTTATCAGCGGCATTTTCTTCTTCTTTTGTGCACCAAACGTTCTAGCGCTGATGGGTGCTCAGGGAAAGATTGCCGAGCAAGGAACTATCTACCTGCGCGTATGGACCCTTTTCTTGCCAGTTATGTGCATCTCGTACGCCGTTGATAACTTCCTTAAGATTTGCGGAAAAATTAGGCGCTCTACCAGCATTGCCTTTATTTCTGCAATTTTGGGAACCGTACTTGAATACTACTTCCTGGGAGTTTTGGGATTATCCGTTGAGTATGCGGCACTGGGTTACTGCATCTCTATTACCTTCTCGTCCCTTTACGGTGTATGGCCCTTTATTGGCAACAAGCAGATTCTCAAATTTGTGAAGCCTCACTTTAATTGGACGCACATAAAAGAGATTTTTGTAAACGGCTTTCCTATCTTTATGCAGAACATCTCAAGTAGGATTTATTCCCTGCTGATGAACGCTGCCCTGCTCACCCTTGGTGGAGATATTGCCATTGCTTCTTACGGCGTGCTTCTCTACTCCGGCGGCCTTATCCAGCCGCTCATTTATGGACAGGCCGACGCCATGCAGCCAGCTATTGGCTATAACTGGGGCGCAAAGAAAAAAGATCGAGTGCTTGCTATCGAGAAGTACATCTTCTCCACAGGCATCATCATTGGCATCTTTGCGTTTCTGTGTCTCGTTCTTCTTCTCGGAGTTCTTGGTCAAGCTCTACCTGCCTGAAGGAACGCAAGAGCTGCTTAACATGGCAATCCCAGCTATGCGCATTCATGCTTTTATCTTTATTTTTAGCTGGATTACCATGTGCACCGAAAGTCTTGCCATTGCGCTCAAGCAGACAAAGATTTCCAACCTTCTGAGCGTCTTTATGGCACTCATCTTCCCTATCAGCTCGCTTATGGTGCTGAGGCCCTTTGGTCTGGACGCGCTCTGGTACGTCTCAGTTGTATCCAACATACTTTCGGCGCTGCTTTCTGTTGGCTGCCTCATCCACATCTATCGCAAGCACTTTAGGGGTGTAGACGCTGATAACGCAGACGAAGCATCTGAGCTCCAAGATGAGGATACCCAGCTCACCGAGACGAAACTTGCAGAGGCAGAGCTTGCAGCTTCCGAACTCTCTAGCCCAGAAGACCACTTAGATCCCGAGTCCATCTCCCGTGCCCAATAGACCGCTCACTCGCAACAACCGCGGCTCCGCGCGCCCGCAGCTTAGCGCGCCCAAGCAACCGCAGTCCCGGCGCCCGCGGCTCCTCACAACAACGCACTCCTCACAAAAACATGGCGAGAAGATCTTCTGATTCCAAGATCTTCTCGCCATAAACATAAGCGGTTATAGAACGTCTACCTACAGTGCAGCAAGTGCCTGCTCGACGTCGTTGATAAGGTCCTCGGTGCCCTCAATACCGCAGCTCAGGCGTACGGTACCTGGGGTAATGCCTGCTGCTACAAGCTCCTCATCAGTAAGCTGACGGTGCGTTGAAGAAGCTGGATGCAAACAGCAAGAACGAGCGTCTGCAACGTGTGTTGCAATGGAGAAGACCTTGAGGTTGCCCAAGAACTTCTCGGCAGCCTCACGACCACCTGCAACGTCAACAGTGATAACACCGCAGGAACCGTTTGGCAGGTACTTCTGAGCCAGCTCGTAGTACTTATCGCCTGGAAGACCAGGGTAGCTTACGTGCGCAACCTTAGGGTTGTTAACAAGCGCCTCGGCAACTGCCTGGCCATTCTTGCAATGCTGAGCCATGCGAACGTGCAGGGACTCAAGGCCAAGGTTGAGATAGAAAGCACTCTGTGGCGACTGAATAGAGCCAAAGTCGCGCATAAGCTGAACGGTTGCCTTAGTAATAAAAGCGCCACCCTTACCAAAGGTATCTGCATATACAAGGTTGTGATACGAAGGGTCAGGCTGGGTCAGACCTGGGAACTTATCTGCGTGAGCAGCCCAGTCAAAGTTACCACCATCAACAATAGCGCCGCCAACAGCAGAGCCATGACCGTCCATGTACTTAGTAGTGGAATGGGTCACAATATCTGCTCCCCACTCAAGAGGACGGCAGTTCACAGGCGTGGCAAACGTATTATCAACAATCAGTGGCACGCCATGGTCATGAGCAGCCTTTGCCCAACGCTCAATATCAAGGACAACCAGTGCGGGATTTGCAACTGTCTCACCAAAGACGCACTTGGTATTTGGCCTAAATGCTGCATTAATCTCCTCGTCAGTTGCATCTGGCGAGATAAACGTGCACTCCACGCCCATCTTCTTAAGGGTGATAGCAAACAGGTTAAAAGTGCCGCCATAAATGGTGGAAAGCGCAATAAAGTGATCTCCGGCCTCAGCAATGTTAAAGACGGCAAAGAAGTTTGCTGCCTGACCAGAAGACGTCAGCATTGCAGCGGTACCGCCCTCAAGAGCACAAATCTTTGAAGCTACATTATCCAGCGTTGGATTTTGAACGCGAGAATAGAAATAGCCCGCAGCTTTGAGGTCGAACAACTCTCCAAGCTGCATCGACTCGTCATATTTGAACGTGGTTGATTGAATGATAGGCACTTGCCTAGGCTCACCGCAACCAGGCTGATAACCGCCCTGCACGCAGCGAGTCTCGATGCTCTCAGACATAGCATCCTCCCTCATAATCATCATCCACGCCGCGCAAACGTCAATGCGCTCCAAACGTGGACTATGTGATTATCTAAGGATACTAGTCTCTCTACCCTCAATAACACGCTCAATCAAAACTTTTTCATGTTCTGAAACAATTGCGAGGTCTGAGGTAACATCTCTGAAGTCCATGGAGTCTTTCCACTCTTTGACCAGAGAAATGTTACGCTGAGCTGTGCAAACAATACTAAGCTCAGAGTCAATGTCCTGCATAATCTGGGTGTAATTTGCGCGTTTCTCGCCCAACATATCACTGAGGTGGAAGAGAATGTGCTCAACTTCACGAACTTCTCGCCTTGCATGGTGTACCTCGGAGAAGCTGGTCATATCCAGGCCAAAGAGGCGCGCATCAATAGTCTCAAGCATGTAATCAAAGCGGCTGCTGACGTCCTCAAACGAGAGGCCATCTTTTAGCACTGTGTCTGACCAAGCGGGCTCAAAGAGCTCATCCAGAGCGCAGCGCAGACTACGACGGACAGCCTTCTTGCGCAGACCCTCGCAAATGCGATCACGCTCAGTCTCGCGAGCTGCTTCTACAGCGCTGACCAGCTTGGAGCCTTGAGAAAGCTCTCCAGACTCCATCAAATCTGCAACGGTATCAGAGAAGCCGTCAATCTCACGAAGGCGCGTAGTTGCACCAAGCATCAGCCTATAAACAGGCTCAGCAATCTTTACCGCCTCTTCATTAAGAAGTGGCGAGAAGAACTTGGTAAGCAGCTGAGTTCCCCTGAGCGCAAACCTAAATGCTGAAATTACCGCAGGATCTTCTGGATGAGCGCGGAACTCTGCATAAGCGTCCTCCAAGTTGGTTGCTGCATGAGCGCATGCCTCATCCAAAGCGTCAAGCGTCTCCCAGGGCTGGGTGGAAGGACCGCTGACCAACCAGAGAAGCTTACCGTGAGGCTCGCGAACATCTCCAAGCTGCTTCCAGACGCACTCATGCTGGTGTCCAAGTGAACCGCGTACGTCAATTGCGCATACAGCACCCTTTGTCAGCGGAAGTTCAAATCCCAGCAAGAGTCTCTGCAACATAACCCAAGAATGGAGCATGACCAACAAGAATCAGTGTTTCTGCATCAGCGTGCTCAAGCTCTGCCTGAAGTGCAGGAAAATCTTGATCGTAAAGGGAGTCATGAATCTCTAAGCCCTCTGCGTCCAGGGCCTCTGCCACAATCTCTGCAGTCTCAAGCGCACGAAGAGCAGGACTTGTCCAAATCTCAGCCTCTTCACCCTCTGGACCCAGCAGACCAAAAATATGAGGATAATTGGCAGATAAAGCCCTCTGACCAGCACGTGTAAGCTCTCGACTCATGTCTTCAGAGCCACGTTCAGATACACCATGTCTAACAAGAACCAAAGTCTTTACCATGTTTACCTCCGCTGGTCATCTGCAGAAAACTGCTTCTTATAGCGTAATAGGACGCCCGCGCAATTTTGCACGGACGTCCTATTTTTACTGCCAACGGGCAAATATATCGGTATATGGCGAGAAAAACTTTTTATCTCGCATCTCTGCTATGCAGTTTTTGCATAACGGCTATGCATAACCTGCACGCAAAAATCCAACTAGAAAGACTATGCAACTGTGGCGGTTAGGTTAGCGCGCCAATCGCGCTCCGCCACACCGCCTGTGACCTGCAATCTTAGAAGTCAGCGTTACCCACGGTACGAGGGTGAGGAATAACGTCGCGAATGTTATCCACACCGGTGAGGTACATAACAAGACGCTCAAAGCCAAGACCAAAGCCAGAGTGTGTGCAAGAGCCGTAACGACGAAGATCCAAGTAATACTTGTAATCGTCGGGATTCATGCCAAGCTCAACAATGCGCTTCTCCAGAAGCTCAAGTCGATCTTCTCGCTGTGAGCCACCAATAATCTCGCCAATGCCTGGAACAAGGCAGTCAGCTGCGGCAACGGTCTTGCCGTCATCGTTACGGCGCATGTAGAAGGCCTTGATTTCTGCTGGATAATCAGTAACAAAGATTGGCTTTCCAAAGTGCTGCTCGGTGAGGTAGCGCTCGTGCTCAGTCTGAAGGTCAATGCCCCACTCAACAGGGTATTCAAACTTCTGACCAGCCTTTACTGCCTCCTGCAAAATCTCAATAGCCTCGGTGTAAGAAACGCGAGAGAACTGAGAAGTTGCAACGTGGTTCAGGCGCTCAAGCAAGCCCTTATCCACAAACTTGTTAAGCATCTCAAGCTCATCTGGGCAGTGCTCAAGAACGTATGCAATAACGTAGCGGAGCATCTCTTCTGCAACATCCATGTCCTGTGCAAGATCACAGAAAGCCATCTCTGGCTCAATCATCCAGAACTCTGCAGCGTGGCGGCGTGTGTTGGAGTTCTCTGCGCGAAACGTTGGGCCAAAGGTGTACACGTCACCAAAGGCCATAGCAAAGTTCTCTGCCTGAAGCTGACCAGAAACGGTGAGGTGAGAAGACTGACCAAAGAAGTCCTTTGAGTAGTCAACATCGCCCTTCTCGGTACGTGGAACGTTGTTCAAATCAAGTGTGGTAACACGGAACATCTCGCCTGCACCCTCAGCATCAGATGCGGTGATGATTGGGGTGTTCACGTAGACAAAGCCGCGATCCTGGAAGAACTGGTGGATAGCAAAAGCAGCCACAGAACGGATGCGGAAGACCGCACGGAACATGTTGGTGCGAGGACGAAGGTGCTGCTGCGTACGAAGGTACTCAAGAGACTGACGCTTCTTCTGCATTGGATAGTCAGGGCTGGATGGTCCCTCAATCACAATGGTCTGCGCCTGCAGCTCAATAGGCTGTGGGCGATCAGGAGTAAGCTCAAGGACGCCCTCAATAATCAGAGCAGCGCCAACGCCACAGGAAGCAACCTCCTCGTAATTGCCAAGGTTCTCACGATTCATAACAACCTGTAGGTCTTTGAAGCAGCTACCGTCATTAAGTGTGACGAAGCCAAAATTCTTCATATCCCTTACTGAACGTACCCAGCCGGCCACCGTAACTTTTTGGCCACCAAGTTGCTCTGCATCTGCGTACAATGCAGAAATCGTGATGCGCTCCACGGGCATACCCTCCTTGTAACTCACTCTGCAGGCTTTTCCTGCGCTCTGCAGGACTAATCCTGCGAGACGAACAAATATCTATTTAGAATACCGCATAACCACATGGCAGACGCTCACTTTTATATATCTGGCGGTAATTACGCTAATCTCACACAGCCAAGCCGGCACGCCATAAAACGGCGCGCCCTAAACGGCGCGCTCTAAAACACATATCTGCAATTCGGCTAAACTAGTGCAGTGGAACGTACCTACAAAGTGCTGCCACCTCAAAAGGCCTGCTAAAGGAGAAACCATGGAAGACTACAAGCGCGAATTTATTGAGTTTATGGTCCAGAGCAACGTACTTAAATTTGGCGATTTTACGCTCAAGAGTGGTCGCAAATCTCCTTTCTTCATGAATGCAGGCGCCTATGTCACTGGCGAGCAGCTCCATAAGCTGGGACTTTATTATGCTCGCGCCATTCACGACAACTTTGGCCTGGATTTTGACGTAGTCTTTGGTCCTGCTTACAAGGGCATTCCCCTTTCCGTTATCACTGCAATGGGCATCAATGAGCTTTATGGCAAACAGGTTCAGTACTGCTCCAACAGAAAAGAAGCAAAAGATCACGGCGCCGACGCCGGCATGCTTTTAGGAGCAGAACTCAAAGATGGCCAGAGAGTAGTCATGGTTGAAGACGTCACCACTTCTGGTAAGTCAATTGAAGAGACCTATCCTCTGATTACCTCTATTGCAAACATCCAGGTAGTTGGCCTGATTGTCTCGCTCAACCGCATGGAAGTTGGCAAGGGCGGAAAAGTTGCAGCTCTCCAGGAAGTCTCTGAGCGCTGGGGCATGCCAACCGCAGCCATTGTCTCCATGGACGAGGTTACCGAGGCCCTCTACAACAATGAGATAGACGGCAAAGTTATTATCGACGACACCTTGAAGAGCGCCATTGATGTCTACTACCAGCAGTATGGCGTTAAATAAGGCGAGAAAAACCTCTACGTAGAAACCTGACTTATGACTCTGACTCAACTCAAATACGTTCTTGCTATTGCTAAGGCAGGCACTATTAACGCCGCAGCTAAACAGCTCTTTATCTCGCAGCCTACCCTGAGTAGCGCAGTTAAAGAGCTTGAAGCCGAGCTGGGAATCTCCCTTTTTAACAGGACCAGCAAGGGTGTTGAGCCTACCGCAGATGGCGAGGAGTTTTTGAGTTATGCCAGGCAAGTTGTCATGCAGACTGACCTCATTGAAGAGCGCTATCTGGGCACTGCTCCCGCTAAGCAGCGCTTCTGCGTTTCTTGCCAGCACTATTCCTTTGCAGTTGAGGCCTTTGTCAACCTGATTAAAGAGCACGGCGGCTCAAAGTACGATTTCCGTATCAGAGAAACGCAAACGTACGAGATTATTGAAGATGTCTCAAAGCTAAGAAGTGAAGTAGGCGTCCTTTACCTCAACTCGTTCAACGAGCGCGTTATTAGAAAAACGCTGCAGGACCAGGGCTTGGTTTTCTCGCCATTGTTTAAGTGCAAGCCAAGCGTCTTTGTGGGAAAAGATAACCCGCTGGCAAAGCGCTCCTCGGTAACACTCAACGATCTTGCCCCCTACCCTCGCCTTTCTTACGAGCAGGGCGAGCACAACGCGTTCTATTTCTCCGAGGAGCTTCTGGCAACGCTTGATCGCGATAAGGACATCATGGTCCGAGACCGCGCCACTATCTTCAACCTGATTATTGGCCTGAACGGTTACACCATCAGCACCGGCCTTATTAACGAGGAGCTCAACGGCCCAAATATTGTTGCAGTTCCTCTGGCTGTTGATGATTACATGGAAGTTGGCTACGTTACACACGACGAGAAGAGCCTCTCGCCCTTTGGTGAGCTCTACATCGACGCGCTCAAGCGCTGCTGCCAAGCAGTTACGTGGGTGTAAGGGATTTATAAATAAGTAAGTTGTTTTAAGCGTTCTTTATGCTTTATTAACTAAATTGAAAGCTATCCAGCTGTGGCAATTCTTTTTAATAAATAACAGTCATTGAATATGTTATTTATTAACCGATAAAAAGATACCGTTCACAGTAAAAGACGTAACAATGATGCCTATAGGAATAGAATTAAGGTAAGAGAGTCGGCAACTACTCCTCTACTGCAATAGGCTAATGACCGAAGAAAAACATAGTGAAGGGCGTATGGAGTCCCGACTCGTGTAGTAGATTTATCGAGGTCATCTGGGGTTTATTATGTTTTCTCATGATTCTAGAAACTTAAGCTTAAAAACACATAAGCTCCCCCAACAGGCTCGTTCTTTGGCAGTAGTGATTGCTTGTGTCATCATTGCTGGGCTACTTTATTTTTATGATCTTGCCCAAAAACAGGCGCAGCAAGAACTTTTTGCGCAGCAAGTTGCACAAAGGCAAAACGAAGCCTCGGAAACTTATAAAATTGGCGATACTGTACAACTAACTGGACTTGATCAAGAAGGAGGTAATCCAGCTGAGACTCCTTTTGGGGCTTATTTACCATGGATTGGTACAATAGAGGTAACAGTAACAAACGTAACCCTTTATCATTCTATAGACGAAGCAGGATTTACCTCTGAAGCACTTAACCATTCGTCAGCACCGGAAAATGCAGATAGCTTGTATCTAGTCTATACGCTTCATTTTAAAAACATAGACGCCGTTCAAAAACACACCCCAAATGGTCCGAACTATATATTAATTACTAGTTACTCAATTAATGCTGAGGGGCATAATATTTTCATGTCCCAAATTACACCTGAAAATGCTCAAATTGACAATTCGGATACTGATAAAACTAAAGGGTATTTTTGGATTAATGCAGGGGATGAATGTGACGTCAAACTTGCTTTTGCGCTATCTCCAGAAGAACTGAGAGATGTTACTTCTATTCATCTGGCAAATATGGGAGGAATTTATTCAAACGCAAAGTTAGTTGATATACAGTCTGCATTAAAAAGTGATAAGTAGGTGCTTGCTATGAATTCATTGTTCAAGTCTGAATTTAAGCGACAGCTTACCTATAACCCATTATTTTGGGCATGTGTTGCAATTGGCGCCTGTATTGCACTACTTGCTGCTTGGATTGAAATACAAATTGAATTAAATACCTTAGAGGCAACTCTTCAACAGGGAGATCATCTTTCCTATAACACTTTGCTTTCTGTCATTTCTGCTTATACTGCTTGGATTCCCACACGAATCGGAGATTTTTACAGTGGACTGTATTATCTCTTATGGCCGCTCTTGGCAACCATTCCAGCCGCTTGGATTCTAAGTAACGATTCAAAAGAAGGGGTACTGGAACAGCAATGTCTTAGAATTAGAAAAGCTAGTGTTATCAGGATAAAACTATATGTAAGCTTTATTTCTGGAGGTATTTGCTCTGCTCTGCCTCTTGTCCTAAATTTTTTAGCTGCAATCTGTTTCTTACCGTTGTCCACACCAAAAATTTACGATGAGATATATACCGCAGTCCCAATGAACTCTTTATTCTCAGGACTCTTTTATAACTCTCCTCTTGCTTATGTCATTACCCTATCCGCATTAGCCTTCATAATTGGAGGGCTATTTTCCTGCGTTGTTTGTCTTTTTGCCAGTTTAACCAAGACCACATTCCAAGCAATTTTTATTTCTTATTTTCTACTTCACCTATTAGCGTTCTTAGGTTCACAATTTTCAGCGATTCTTTCCTCTGCTCAATTAAGAGAAGTAGGACAAAATGCATTCATTAAGTTGAATTTCTTTCAATTAATAAGTTCCGAATATGCTCCAACAAAACTTGGATTTTATTGCTTCTGTTTTGTTTTGCTATTACTAGCAATCTTCATTTCTTACAAAAAGACTTGTAGGAGTGATCTGCTATGAAGCATAAAATTTCAAAAATCTTTACTCAGTTTTTTGATATGCATAAAAAACTTCTAACAGCGCTTTTTGCGATGTTGTTATCTTGCACGGCGTTTATTTCTTCTTTTGCACAATTCAGCTTGATTACACAAGGAGGATATTCGTTTTCTTTGGGCGATTTGATTATCGCAATATTCTACGGATCTGCTCACACATTATCCGTAGAGTGGACCGCGCTCTGCATCTCTTTTCTTCTCACAATCGTTATTTCTAGCTCGGATAATAATGTACATTTTTCTATTCAACGCATGATGAGATTCGAGAAGAAAACTAGATATTGGATTTATAGCTATATAAATATAATTGTATCTTGTCTCGTTTTAATTGCCGTCTATATAGTAACGTATTTTATTTTACTTATTTGTACAGGCAACAACCTTACTATTGCTACACTAAATGTAGATATCTTCATTAACCATACCGTTCAAACTGGTACAGAATTTTCACTCACAGCCCCAGAAGTATTAGTCCTTCTCAGCATTTATTATCTTGGTCTCTTGTTCTTTTGCTCTTTTTACAAAGTAATGGAACTCTATACTCACAATTCACTAGCTGTATTACTAAGCGTAGCACTACTAGTTTTAGGAGAGTTTTTTCCTGAACTTCCATTCCCCTCTACATTAATGACTTTTTCGAGACTTCTTCCTTTTAATCCAGAAGGATTTAGCCTTGTATATACAACTTTATATTTTCTTGTTGGAATCATTTGCTTAAACATTTTTGGCCTCATTGGAACTAAAAATACAGAGTTTGGCGGTCATTATGAAAAACTCTAAAGTAATTCCATGTGGTCCTTTTATCTATTCATTACGTGGTCCATTTTGTATCTGTACCATCTTAATGGTACTTATCGTTGCTACATCTCTTGTAGTGTTCAATCGCTCAGCAACAAGTAATCCAACATTTGCAGATAACGTATCAAGTCTATTTGCTGGAATGCCACAGATATCGCAAAGCATTTCTTCAAATGCTGCTCTGCCAAAAATTAAAATTCCTTTTGCGTGGTTAATACTTGTTTTACTTCCCCATCTAATGTGTTTTCTGGCAGTCTCCAGGTCACTAAGAAAAGATATGTATCTTGTTATGTCTTCCTCAAAGAGCTGCTATCCAATTCTTCTAACAGTAAGTTGTGTGACAGCAACTGGGCTTTATTGGATAATAGCGGGAGTTTTAATCCTCTTATTTACACTGCTTCACGGTGGAGAAATTCTATCAACTACGACATTAAGCTTAGAAATTCTCGAAGGTTTTGACGCCTCAACATTACCTGCAAATACGGTAAGTATTGTCCCATTGATGGGATCTTTGTTCATTTCCTCACTATCTCTTATAACGCTTCAATGTTCAGCAGGATTATTTATTAAAGAATGGCCTCCTCTCTTTTTAATAATTTCTTGGATAGTTTCTTCAATTTTCAAATTACATCCCATCCTTATTGGCAACTACATGATGTTTTCTCGAAGTTCTCTCTATATTGATTCAGCTAGCAGGGAGATTGTTGAAGGTAACCTCTGTGCAGGAGTCAATCCATTCTGCACGTTAGTTTTTTGTATTGGCTCACTAGGTATTTTTCTTTATCTGTCTCTTTCACGCTTTAAGAACATTGATCAGTTTGGCGGTGAGTAAACATGTCGTACATTTCAGTTGAACATCTAACAAAAGAAATCGGAAACGATACTGTTCTCAAGGATGTCACATTATCCCTAGAAAAGAGAGGGATAATTGGTCTCGAAGGCCAAAACGGCTCTGGTAAAACAATGCTTATGCGAGCGATCTGTGGCCTCATTAAACCTACCCAAGGATATGTTTCTATTGAAAACAAAAAGCTCTGGGATGATATAGATTTCCCACCAAGTGTTGGTCTGCTCCTAGAAAAACCGGCACTTCTCAGCTCATATAGCGGCCGGAAGAACCTAGAGATTCTCTCGTCAATAAAACAAATTGCGTCTGAGCAAGATATTGATGCTGCAATTGAAAAAGTAGGACTTGATCCTAAAGACAAAAGACCTGTTAGGAA
Organism: Lancefieldella parvula; assembly: GCA_023300185.1. Classification (GTDB taxonomy): domain Bacteria; phylum Actinomycetota; class Coriobacteriia; order Coriobacteriales; family Atopobiaceae; genus Lancefieldella. Next base: position 475,781 of record CP097092.1, on the reverse strand, counting down.
ATACTCTCTTGGCATGAAGCAACGCTTAGGAATTGCCATGGCATTTTTTGAACAACCGGATTTAATTATTCTTGACGAGCCAACAAATGCTCTTGATGAAGACGGTGTCCATATGCTCACAGAGCTCATTGTTGAACAAAGAGATAGAGGCGCAACACTTCTCATATCAAGTCATGATGCTGAGTTCTTAGAGGTTGTCTGCGATGTAATTTACAAAATGAAGCTCGGTAAAATTGTCGAGAAAATCGACGTGCAAAGACGTGCATCATGAAACTAAAAAGCAAACTACCATTATTCGCAATTGCCATAAGCTTTGTACTGGTTTGCGCTCTTGGCTACAGAGTTTGGTGGGTAAATACCCATGCACTGACTATCCCTGAAGAAATTTATCAAATGGGAGAATGGGTCCCTCTTGACGGAAATTTTCATTATTCGTCTTCTGAGAATACAAAGGGATATTCAATACGAATAACTGAAATTGCCCTAACCACATATGACGGTTACCTGGAAAAACATGGTATTACACCACAACAACCCAATGCTCATGGCAATCAAACAAGTGTGATAGATGTCACTATAGAAGTTAAAAATGATAGAGAAGAGACTGAGCCTGTAGGAGGAATAGATTTTCTCGGCACGATTTTAATTCCACAAGCCAACAACACCTATTACATTTGCGATTTAGGAAATGAAAACTCCCTTTGGCCGCTTGCTCAGCCAAATATAACCACTTCGAAAATTGCAATCAAGCCGCATACCTCATATGTTCTTCATGTGCCTTATGTAGTAAATCTCACAGGAGAGGAAATCTATAGAAATCCGATTACTGACACAACGTTTGATTTGCTTGTTTCTCGTCTACCTGTAGAAAAACGAATTCGAGTGTCTCTGTAGCAATTCTTACCACTCCAGCTACAGATTTCACCGCTCCAGCTACAGATTTCACCACTCCCACTACAGATTGTGCCACCCCCACTATGGATGAATGGATTGTTAGCTGCCTCTCAAGTTGCGCTAAAATAATACCTTACGTTTTTGAAGCGCAATGGGAGGCATCATGGGTCTTAAGTATGAAACCGCACGATATGAGGCATCATACGGAGCAATTTCACAACTTCCTTCTCCAGAGACCCCAGAGGTGGCTTTTGTGGGCCGCTCAAACGTGGGCAAGTCTTCCCTCCTAAATAAACTTATTGGTCAGAAAGCAACTCGCACGAGTTTCAAGCGTCCCAGGTAAAACTGCAAATATCAACTTCTTTGACGTTGATGGCGTCAAATTTGTAGACTTGCCTGGATACGGATTTGCACGAGTTTCTCGCCAAGAAAAACAGCGCTGGGCAGACCTCATTGGTGGTTACTTTGAGCAAGAACGCAGCTTTAACCTGGTCATTAGCCTTGTTGACATCAGACACGAAGCTCAAAAGCTTGACCTGCAGATGATCAGCTTTCTTCAAGAGGCTGAGCTGCCCTTTGTAGTTGCGTTTACCAAGGCAGACAAGATTGCGCGCGGCAAGCAAAATCAAGCCGCGGCCGCCCTGCGCAAAGACATTCCACATTACCCCTGAACAGGCCATTATTACCTCATCCGAGACTGGCCTGGGCATTGACGAGTTGCGCCGCCGCATCGAAGACGCAACTATCTAGGAGCATCATGGATCCAATCCACCAGCAAGAACAAGAGCACCTCTCTCACGTATATCAAAAGCTTGTTGAGATTCGTGAGGATTTGGACACAACGCTCAACACCACGCAAAAAGATGCAGCTAGAGACCTTCGTCAGATGAGTGAAGAAATCCGTCCAGACTTTGGCGGCGCGGACGAAACCATCGAGACCCTTGCGGCTATTGAGACGCTCAACAGCGTTATTGATACGTACAACCAGTACCACGATTTTACTGTCGAGAAACTCGGTCGCGTCGAAATCCTCTTGAGGCAGCCTTACTTTGCTAAGGTCACGCTCAAAATGCGACCCGGACGTCCTTCTCGTGATGTATACATTGGCGCGGCAGGCATTACGGACAAAGACCGTACACCGCTTATTGTTGATTGGCGCAGCCCCGTTGCGGAGACGTATTACAACCAAGAGATGGGAACTACGTCGTACCAGGTAGACGGCAAGAAAAGAACTGTTGAGCTGGAGCTTCGCCGACAGTTTGACATTACGCGCGACAAACTGAACCTCTACTTTGACACAACGGTTGCCATCGAAGATTCTCTGCTGCTTGCCGCACTAAAGCGTCAGCACACCGAGAAGCTGCAGGCCATCACCGCAACTATCCAGCGCGAACAAAACGTTGTTGTCAGGCACGAAGACGTGCCGGTTCTGCTGGTCAACGGCATTGCAGGCTCGGGTAAAACGTCCGTTTTGCTGCAGCGTATTGCGTACCTTCTGTACCAGCAGCGCACCACGCTTACCGCAGATCAGGTGTATCTGTTCACTCCTAACGAGATGTTCGGTCGCTACATCAACACCGTTTTGCCTAGCATGGGCGAGCACAATCCGCAGGTATTTACCTGGGATTCCTTCCTCAAGGCTTTGGGTCTGGCCGACCACGCATCGGGCGCCCATAACAACCCCGATTCTCTGAAGAAACTTGAAGAGCAGCTTGCCGTACTTGAGCTCTATGAAGACGACTTCAAGGCCATTTCTGTTGAGGGAACCACGCTTATTAAGCCAGCTCAAGTGGCTAGTTCCGTGGCAAAGTTCTCGCAATTTCCTGTGGGTCCGCGCCTCATTGCGCTTGCCAAAGACGAGCTCCACACCCGCCTGGAGCGCAGACTTGGTCAGATGGCTCACAACGACGAAATCCAAGAAGAGATGCTCTCCCTTGACGTTGAGCAGCAGCTTGAGGTCTTTGGCCGCACCATCAGCCCTTCCGACGAGGAAGAAGTTCTGGCGCGCACCCGCGAGTTCCTCAACTGGCGCTTTGCCTCCGCTCACGAGGTCATCGAGTCCGCTTCCTGGCTTCGCATCGACCGCATTGGTATGCGCATGCTCAACGCATCCGCGCTAAGCGGCGCCGAATGTGTTTACCTGCGTCTTCTTATCACAGGAGCTGGCGAGAAGAACGTCAAGTTTGTCATGATCGACGAGGTTCAGGACTATACCGAGACGCAGCTTATGGTACTTGGAAAGTACTTCTCACGCGCGCACTTCCTGCTTTTGGGTGACTCCAACCAGGCAATTTGGGAAGACACCGCAACGTTTGAGCAGATTGAGAAAATCTTTACCGCAACACACGGCGAGGGTGCAGTTTCTACCTGCAAGCTTCTGACCAGCTATCGCTCTTCTCCCGAGATTACCGCGCTCTTTACCTCGCTTTTGAGTGAAGAAGAGCGTGGCCAGACAAGCTCCGTTCAGCGCGGCGGCAAAAAGCCTGAGTTCTTTGAGGTGGTCGCTGACGACAAAGATGCTGAGCGTGCCGAGTACCTGCAAACGATGAAGTCCCTTGTTGAGCAGGCGCAAGCATTTGACGGGCTGACCGCCATTGTGTGCACCGAGAAGTCTCGTGTTCGCTGGCTTGCCAAGCAGCTAGAAGGGTCTGCGGTCAAGGTGCTCACCAGCCACGATTCCCTTCCCGCGAAGGGCGTAGTTCTTCTCGACCTTGCACTGGCAAAGGGCCTTGAGTTTGATCAGGTCATCGTTGCCGATGCGCAAGAGGAAGTGTATAAAGCAGACGGAATTTCTCGCCGTAGGCTCTATACCGCCCTGTCGCGCGCGATGCATCACGTGATTGTGGTCTCTCAGGGAAAGATGACTCCGCTGCTCAGCAAATTGCTTTAAAAAAAGCAATTTCTACCTGCGATTTTTTGGAAATTTACTGATTGAAGACAGCTGATTCGGGTAAATGCTAGTCATCGATAACATTTACCGTTGGAGGTTAGTATGTCCGAAGAATTGATTCCTGGCGTCATGAAGAACATCGACGCAAAGACTGTAGTAACCCTTAAAGACCAGGTTGCATGCCTTCCTGGCCAGGTCATCAGCAAGACCCTTGCGCAAAACGATGCCGTCAGTGTCACCCTCTTTGGTTTTGGTGCAGGCGAAGAGATTGCAAGCCATCGCGCAGGTGGCGACGCATTTGTCACCATTCTTGAGGGACGCGCAAGCATTACCATCGATGACGACGTTTACACCCTTGAAGCTGGTCAGTCTATTGTGATGCCACTTGGCCATCCACATGCACTTCAGGCTCCAGAAGAGTTCAAGATGCTGCTGGTTGTTGTGTATCCACAGAAATAATTTATATATTTGCCCAACAATTCCGCAGGTATTTTCTATTTGGCCAGGTGGACAGTGTGTCTGCCTGGTCAAATACCATCTTCTCCTAACCTAATACTATGTGTAATTACAATACACACCTCATAACAGAATGGGTATACTAGTTATGTCTGTGCAATCAGCAAAATGTTAAACCTAAAGAAAGGTGAGCTATGAGCCAGATTTTTGATGTTCACGCACGTGAGGTCCTCGATTCCCGTGGCAATCCAACCGTTGAGGTTGAGGTTGTTCTTGACGACGGCTCCTTTGGTCGTGCAATCGTTCCTTCCGGCGCTTCTACCGGTGAGTTCGAGGCTGTAGAGCTTCGCGACGGCGACAAGAGCCGTTACCTGGGCAAGGGCGTTCTGAAGGCAGTCGAGCACGTCAACACTGAGATCCGCGACCTCGTTATTGGTTGGGACGCAGAGGATCAGCGCGGCCTTGACCTCGCTATGATCAAGCTTGACGGCACTCCAAACAAGGGTCGCCTCGGCGCAAACGCTATTCTCGGCGTTTCTCTTGCTGTTGCTCACGCTGCAGCTGCTTCTGCTGAGCTTCCACTTTACGCTTACCTCGGTGGCGCAAACGCTCACACTCTTCCTGTTCCTATGATGAACGTCCTCAACGGTGGCGTCCACGCTGACAACAACGTTGACTTCCAGGAGTTCATGATTATGCCTGTTGGTGCTCCTGACTTCACCACCGCTCTTCGCTGGTGCGCACAGGTTTACCACACCCTCAAGGACACTCTGAAGTCCCAGGGTCTCAACACCGGTGTTGGTGACGAGGGCGGCTTTGCTCCAGACCTTAAGTCCAACGAGGAGCCACTTGAGCTTCTTTCCGAGGCTGTTCAGGCTGCTGGCTTTGAGCTTGGCAAGGACTTCCGCTTTGCTATGGACCCAGCTTCTTCTGAGTTCTATAACAAGGAGACTGGCAAGTATGACCTCAAGGGCGAGGGTCGCTCCCTTACCTCCGAGGAAATGGTTGCTTACTACGAGGAAATGGTTGAGAAGTTCCCAATCGTCTCCATCGAGGACGGCCTTGCAGAGGAGGACTGGGACGGTTGGAAGATCCTTACCCAGCGTCTGGGCAAGAAGATCCAGCTCGTCGGCGACGACCTCTTTGTTACCAACACTCAGCGCCTGAAGAAGGGCATTGAGGTTCACGCTGGTAACTCCATCCTCATCAAGGTCAACCAGATTGGTACCCTGACCGAGTCCCTCGAGGCTATCGAGATGGCCAAGCGCGCAGGTTACACTGCAGTTGTCTCCCACCGTTCCGGTGAGACCGAGGACACCACCATTGCTGACCTTGTTGTTGCAACCAACGCTGGTCAGATCAAGACTGGTGCACCTGCTCGTACCGAGCGTGTTGCTAAGTACAACCAGCTTCTCCGCATCGAGGACGACCTCGCTGACGGTGCTGAGTACCTGGGCATGGACGCTTTCTACAACCTTCGCTAAACCCGCAGGTTGTGCGCTAGACGGTGTGCGACCGGTCCAACCGAGCTGCAACGCCGTTTAGGCTGCTAGAAGCTACGAAGCCGCATCTCATTTGAGGTGCGGCTTTTTTGTGCGCGCGGGTGCTGCGGCGCAGCGGTCAGGCGTCGAGTGCGAGCGCGGCGCAGGCCGAGAACGGCTGCGAGACCTGCGGGTTTCTCGCCACGTGCGATGACTTAATGGGAACAGGGTCTTAAAAGCGCGTTCGTGTCTAGCTTCGGAACGCTCGAACACACCTAAGTCAGATAATCTGCTGAAAATGCCTATACATTCCGCCTAAAACGCTCATCTCATGCAGAATATCTTCATTAGATGTGTTTTTCACCTTTGATTTTGCAGATTATCTGACTTAGGTGTGTTTGCTTAATCCTGAAATTTAGGATAATTAAATCTTTGATATATCTTCATTCATAATTATGTATATAAGACAGCACTTATGCATAAATATGAATTGAGCAAACACAGATGAGTTCAAATCACATTGCCTAAGCCATTTCACAATGCATCCGAGTCATCAAGCTTCACTTTATCTGCAGATTCTTACCAATCCCCCGTCAGCCGATATAACAGCACCGCAGCTCATGCGATTTATTGAGGAAAAACGCTTTATTCTCAAGGCGTATCACTAATGCCGCGACCTTCTGCCGCGGGTATACTTGATACGTTAACTCTCGAGAATCCGAGGCGCCCATGAACACCACATCAGAGCACGCAATTCGCACAATCCTTGTCGGACAGTCGGGTGGACCAACCGCTGCCATCAACGCATCACTTGCGGGCGTTGTTCGCGCAGCTCATACCCAGGGACTTCGCGTGCTCGGGATGCGCAACGGAATCCAAGGGTTTCTTGAGGGCAAGGTTGTTGACCTGACGGAGGTACTTGAACTCACCGCATCTGAACCGAAAGCGTCCGAGCAAGCTGCCACAAATCCTGGCGAGAAGAACCTCCAGCTCCTAAGAAAAACGCCATCGAGCTGGTTGGGCAGTTGCCGCTTTAAGCTGCCGGATCTTGGGATGGAACTTGCTGCCAGCTCAGAACCCGCGGAAACCTCCCCTATTTACCAGCAGATTGATGTGCAGCTCAAGAAATACCAGGTAGACGCCGTTCTCTACATCGGCGGCAACGATTCCATGGACACCACAGACAAGCTGTCTCGCTACTTTGCCCAGGTAGAAAGCCCTGTTCGTGTTGTTGGCGTGCCAAAAACTATCGACAACGACCTCGAAGGCACTGATCACACCCCCGGTTTTGGTAGCGCGGCGCGATTCGTCGCATCTGTAACCGCCGAGCTCACCCGCGACGGAGGCGTTTACAACAGCAAAAATGTAACGTTCATCGAAGCAATGGGTCGCGATGCCGGCTGGCTCACGGCCGCTGGCGCGCTCGCGCAAGATATTTGCGGTACTGCTCCGGATTTTGTGCTCCTGCCAGAGATTCCTCTTGATGAGCATGCACTACTTTCGGCCATTGAACAGCGACTTCGCGAGAAAAACAACGTGATTGTAGTCGTCAGCGAGGGTGTCCATCATGCAGATGGTAGTTTCCTTTTTGATGCAAAATCTGTTGCAATTGACACGTTTGGTCACCTTGCAGCGCAGTCTGGAACAGCGGCATACTTGTCGCAGCTGGCTAAGAATCAGCTGGGCGTAAAGTCTCGCGGCATTGAGCTTAATACGCTGCAGCGCTGTGCTTCGCACGCTGCTAGTAAAGTTGACTTGGACGAGGCAGAGGCGCTCGGCGCCGCGGGAGTTGAGGCTGTTCTCCAAGGTAAAACGGGCGTTATGGTTGGCGTTCACCGAATTTCGGATGACCCATACGTTACGGAGATTCGCACCACCCCTGTCGCCGAGGTTGCTAACAAGGTAAAGCTTGTACCTCGAGAAATGATCTCCGAGGACGGCTTCAACGTTACCGACACTGCTCTGAAATATCTGCGCCCTCTTGTCTCGGACATGGAGGAGCCGATTTCCACCGACGGACTTCCTCGTTTTCTTGCGGAGTTATCGTAGCGATTCGTTGTGGACGCGGCAGTACCGTGCAGACACGTGCGATCCGTGCGGACGCGTGCGAACTGTGGTACGTAGCTCGCTACTCTCCGAGGAACCTTACCTCGGGGTGAAGCTCAACGTCAAACTGGCGCTTGACCTCTGCCTGAACATGCTCGATAACTGCATGAACCTCGGCGGCAGTAGCGTTGTCGTAGTTGACCACAAAACCAGCATGCTTATCGGAAACACCGGCACCGCCAAAGCGATAACCCTTAAGACCAGCGTCGGTAACAAGCTTGCCTACAAAGTGACCCTCGGGACGCTTGAAAGTTGAACCAGCGGAAGGCAGCTCAAGAGGCTGCTTCTCCTCGCGAGCGCGCGTAAACTCTTCCATCTTTTCACGGATCTTCTCGCCATCCGCACGATGAAGATTGAACGTGGCAGAAAGCACAATCATGCCCTCATCAGCGATTCTGCTGTGACGATAACCCAGGTCAAGCTCGGAAGCGTCCAGCGTAGCAAAGGTGCCATCGTCGAGAAGGACGCGGACGGATTTGAGCACGTCAGCGATGCAGCCGTCGTAAGCGCCTGCGTTCATGAAGCATGCGCCGCCCACAGAACCTGGGATGCCACAGGCAAACTCAAGTCCAGAAAGGTCCAGCTCACAGGCCATCTCGGAAGCTTCTTTGAGGCCAACGCCAGCCTGGCAGGTCATCTCGGTGTCGTCGATGCTTACGCCGGTCAGACCGTCAGCGACGGCAATGATGACGCCGCGATATCCTGCATCGGAAACGAGCAGGTCAGAGCCATAACCGAGAATAAAATAAGGAGCTTCTGCGTCTTTAACCGCAAGGAGAATCTCTTTAACCTCATCGGGATCATCAGGGATGACATAGAGATCCGCAGGTCCACCCACTTTAAAGGTGGTGTGCTCGCTCATTGGCTCGTCTACCAGGACGTTCTCTTCTCCAACAATCGAGCAAAGCTTTCCGGCCAGGCTTTGTAAGTCATAGCCACTTTCAGACATGTAACACGCTCCTTAGTAAGTTACTTTTTATAGTTTATCGCAAGCGAGAAAAACGTGGCGTTGGAGCGAGAAAATCACGGCATCAGGACGAGAAAATTACGACACTAGGACCAAAAAACGGTTACTTTTGCAATTCTGTCAAAGAAATGTTCATCCTGTTTTACGTGTTATCAGCTGTTAACTCTGCTATAGTACTTATCGATATGTTTCAGAAATGGTTGCAATTACCTACTGGTGGTAAGGTGGCCGAACTTCAGGGTTTATAACAACCCAGTTCAAAGAGCCATCAAGTCCGCGACCCGCAAAAGGCGGTTAACCTGGTTAAAGTCCAGGACCAACGGTACAGTCCGGATGTCAGAAACGGAGACTTTTATGGCTTCATCCCACTCAACCCACGCAACAACCGCATCTTCTAACGGCTGGTCTACCAAGAGAATTGCTATTCTCGCCATGCTTTGTGCAGCTGCTGCAATCAGCACCATGGTGCTTCAGTTCCCGCTGATCCCAGGTGTGACGTTTTTGAAGTACGATCCATCGGGCGTCTTTGCCCTGCTCGCAGGCGTAGCTTTTGGCCCTGCTGCAGGCGCGATTGTCTCGGTGCTTCCCTACCTTCTGCACCTCACCACGGAGTCCGGAATTTACGGCACTATCATGGCAATCCTGGCAACGCTTAGCTACGTTTTGCCTGTTTCGCTGATTGTGTATAACCGTTCTGAGAAGATCAAGCAGCTGGTACTTGCCCTCATTGTGGGCAGCGTTGTCAGTGTTGTTGCCTGCATTCTTGGCAACCTTGTAGTTACCCCAATCTATACCGGCATGAGTGTAGAAGCAGTTAGCGGACTGATCGTCCCAGCACTTCTCCCCTTTAACGTGGTGAAGGTTGCTATTAACAGCATCATCTTTGTTGTTATCATGCGCTCGGCTTCCTCACTCTTTGAGAGCATCAAAAACGGTGAGTAATCTGGGTAACAATTCCCCTGATTTATACACGTCTGAAAGCACCGCACAAACTCAGAATCTGCCTGTAGCTGCGACGCTTTTGGACGTGACTTTTGTGCACGCAAAAGGCGTGGTTGCCCTAGACCACGTCTCGCTCTCTATTCCCGCAGGTAAACGTACCTGTATTGTTGGTGCAAACGGTTCGGGCAAGTCTACCGTTGCCTCAATTCTCTCTGGCCTTTCCGCCCCCGACGAGGGAACTGTTACCTTTTTGGGAACCACCGTTGTCAATAACGGCCAGGTTGACTTTGAGGCGTACCAGGCCATTCGCCCGCAGCTTGGCCTGGTCTTCCAGAATCCTGAGGATCAAATTATTTGTAGCGTAGTTGCAGACGATATTGCCTTTGGTCTAGAGAACCTTCAGGTGCCCAGCGATCAGATAACTCCGCTGGTAGAAGAGCAGATTACCCTTGGAACTCTCACCGAGTTTGCGTCCGAAAATCCGCAGATGCTCTCGGGCGGTCAGCAGCAACGCGTGGCCATCTCGGGCGCGCTGGTCATGAAGCCGCAAATCCTCATTCTTGACGAACCTTCCGCAGCTCTTGACGTTGTTCATAGAAATAACGTTATGGGACTTGTCGAGAAACTCCGTGCAGCTGGAAAGACTATCGTCCATGTTACGCATTTCATGGACGAAGTGGTTTCCGCTGACCACGTGATTGCCTTGGACGACGGCCGCGTTGCGTTTGAGGGAACACCCGAAGCCCTCTTTGAGCAGCATGAACTGGTTGAATGTCTGCATCTTGAGGAGCCGTTTGCCTATCAGGTTGCCCACGCGCTCAACAACCGCGGAGTTGTCGTGTGCAAATCCCCTTCGGCTCAGCGCATGCTTGACGAGCTGACGGGGCTTCTCGCCACGGGGTCACGAGGTGAGAAGGGCGGCGTGGCTGGAAGCTGCGGCGCGATGGCTGCGGGTTGTGGCAGCGTGGCTACAGCCGACAGCGCATCAGAGCCAGCAGCGGTTTCTGTGCGCGACGTGACGTTCTCGTACCAGAAGCCTGTGCTCAAAAACATCTCGGTTGACGTGCAAAAAGGCTCGCATGTTGCCGTGATTGGCTCAACTGGTTCCGGCAAGTCTACCCTGGCGCGCTTGATTTGCGCACTTGATACGCCTGACACCGGCAGCCTCTTTGTAACTGGTTTGGATACTCGACAGAAGCAAAATCGCAGAAAACTGCACGGCATTGTTGGCTACGTCATGCAGCGACCGGAGCGCCAACTTTTTGCACAAACGGTTGCAGAAGACGTGGCATTTGGCCCAACTAACCTGGGCCTTTCTGCCTGCGACGTCATAAGCGCTGTGAATGCTGCTCTGGAACTTGTGGGCCTTTCTCACAAGGCAGATGCTTCCCCTTTTGAGCTTTCTGGTGGTCAGCAGAGACTTTGCGCACTTGCGGGCGTTATTGCTATGCGGCCAAAGGTGCTTGTGCTCGATGAGCCTACCAGCGGACTTGACCCCTACTATTGCTCTGAGCTCAGAAAAATTATCAACGCCGTTCTTGAAGACGGCTGCACCGTTATTGAACTCACACACTCGATGGAGGATGCGGCAGAAACTGACCAGATTATCGTGCTCCATGAGGGTGACCTGGTGTTCTCTGGTACGCCTTATCAAACATTTACTCATTTCTCAGAGGCAGAATTCCAGGAGCTTGGACTGGGTATTCCTCATGCACTCGCATGGGCACAACGCCTGTCCCACGCTACAGGAATCAACCTGGGAGAACCTTTAACCCTATCTGAACTGGTAGAAGCACTGGTAGATGTGGTGACGACCACCCCTAGCGCCACACAGCCCAACGACCTCACACAAGGAGGTCGCTATGGCGCTTAAGATTTCTGTGGGCCAGTACTATCACACAGATTCGCCCATCCACAGGCTTAATCCCAACGTTAAGTGTCTGGCGGCGCTTCTTTTGATGCTCACAACGTTTTTTATCCGCACGGCACCACAGCTTGCGCTGCTGGTAGTAGGTGCACTTTGCCTACTAGCTCTGGCAAAAATTCCCGTCAAACAAGTGCTTGTGTCAATCATCCCGCTTGCCTGGCTGCTCATCTTCCTCTCGCTCTTCAATTTGTTGCTTACGCGAGAAGGAACGGTGCTTGTTTCCTGGTCAATCTTTACTATCACCGATGTGGGAGCATGGAGCGCTTTCCTCTACCCCGTGCGCATTTTAGCTGCAATTTTGATTGGTGCGCTGCTCCTGCTTACTACAACTCAAACTGACCTGGGCAATGCCTTTGAAGCAGCATGCTCGCCACTTTCTAAGATTGGTCTTCCCGGCAAAGAAATTGCCATGATTTTCTCGCTTATGCTGCGCTTTATTCCAACGCTTGCAGGCGACGCCGTGTCTATTTCCGAGGCTCAAACCGCTCGTGCAGGAGACGCAGCTTCAGGATCACTTCCTAAAAGACTTCGCGCAACCTTCTCCATTGTAGTGGCGCTTTTGGCAAGCTCACTCAGACATGCCAACAACCTTTCTAAGGCACTTGATGCTCGCCACTATGTAGCAGGGGCTTCTCGCACACGTTGGCATCAACCAACCTTTGGCACTCGCGAAGTAATTGCCTTGGGCATAACCGCCTGTTTTATCGCCCTTGTCTTTGTGCTGGCGTAAACTTGCCGGCGCAAATTGTGTTGGCGTAAAACTTTTAACTAAATAATTTGTATTTTTAACGCTCTGTTACAGCCCGTTTTTCTTTTCTCGACAACCGCCAATTTGTCCACCTAAGTAACGTACAATAAAGCTAGTAAAAGCGTTCAAGGCTTGCATTGAAAGGTGGCCCCATGGTCCTGCGCGTCTACGTCCAAAGAAAATCTGGTTTCGAGGGCGAGGCAAAAGCCCTGCTCAAAGAAGTGAAAGACCTTCTTGGTATTACCGAGTTACAACGCATTGACCTGCTTAACCGCTACGATGTCGAGGGAATTTCAGAGGAACTCTTTGAGTCCTGTATCCCCACCGTTTTTTCAGAGCCACAGTCCGATCTTGCCAGCCGTACCATGCCAGAGTTTTCTTCTGAAGGTGCGGCTGTTCATACGTTTGCTGTTGAGTTTTTGCCTGGCCAGTTTGACCAGCGCGCAGACTCTGCAGCTGAGTGTGTGCAGCTCATCAGTCAGGGAGAGCGTCCTCTGGTGCGCTCTGCTCGCCTTTACGTGCTAACCGGAAACCTCACTGAGGCAGACGTTGCCGCCATCAAGAACTACCTCATCAACCCCGTTGAGGCTCGCGAGGCTTCCCTTGAGCTGCCCGAGACCCTCAAGATTTCCATTCCAGAGCCTGCTGACGTAGAGGTTCTTGAGGGCTTTAATGCCCTTGACCAGGACGGCCTCAAGGAGTTCATTGCTTCTCACGGCCTTGCTATGGACCTGGCTGACCTCACCTTCTGCCAGCAGTACTTCACCGATGAGCAGCGCGATCCAACCATCACCGAGATTCGCGTCATTGATACCTACTGGTCAGACCACTGCCGCCACACCACCTTTAACACCGGAATTACTGGCGTGCAGATTGATGATGACCTGGTAAAGGCCGCGTTTGAGAAGTATCTCTCCATGCGCAAAGAGCTTGGGCGAGAAGATCGTGCCGTTTCTCTTTGGGATATGGCAACTATTGGTGCAAAGTACCTTCGCGAGAAGGGCGTCCTCACCAATCTTGATGAGTCAGAAGAAATCAACGCCTGTACCGTAAAAGTCAAGGTAGACGTTGACGGTAAAGATGAAGACTGGCTCTTCCTCTTCAAGAACGAGACTCACAACCACCCAACCGAGATTGAGCCCTTTGGTGGCGCAGCTACCTGCATCGGTGGCGCTATCCGCGACCCTCTTTCTGGCCGCAGCTACGTCTACCAGGCAATGCGCGTCACGGGCGCTGCAGACCCAACCGTTCCTGTTTCCCAGACACTTCCTGGAAAGCTTCCCCAGCGCACCATCGTGCGCACGGCAGCAGCAGGTTATTCCAGCTACGGCAACCAGATTGGCCTTGCTACGGGCCAGGTTTCTGAGCTCTACCACCCAGGCTACGTTGCAAAACGCATGGAGATTGGTGCCGTTGTAGGCGCAACTCCTCAAAGCCACGTTCGCCGCGAGCGCCCAGAAGATGGCGATATCATCGTTCTTCTCGGCGGCCGCACTGGTCGCGACGGCATTGGCGGCGCAACCGGTTCTTCCAAGGCCCACGACGCTGGCTCCATTGAGCGCGACGGAGCCGAGGTCCAGAAGGGCAACGCCCCTGTTGAGCGCAAGCTTCAGCGCCTCTTCCGCCGTGAAGACGCCTGCAAGCTCATCAAGCGCTGCAACGACTTTGGTGCAGGCGGTGTCTCTGTTGCTATTGGCGAGCTTGCCGACGGCCTTGACGTCAACCTGGATGCTGTTCCTAAGAAGTACGACGGCCTTGATGGCACTGAGCTGGCAATCTCTGAGTCTCAGGAGCGCATGGCCGTTGCACTTGAGGCAAAAGACGTCGATCAGTTCTGCGCATACGCCCGCGAGGAAAACCTCGAGGCAACCATTGTGGCAACAGTCACCGAGGACCCTCGCCTGGTCATGCGTTGGCGCGGTCAGAAGATTGTCAACATCAGCCGTGCATTTCTCGCCTCAAACGGCGCACCTAAATCAATCACCGTGCGCCTGGCCAAGCCTCTTGCCTACCAGCGCACCTGGGCAGGCACAACTCTTGGCGAGAAACTCCACTCGCTGGTACGCGATCTAAATGTTGCATCCAACAAGGGCCTTTCCGAGCGCTTTGACTCTACCATTGGCGCAGGTACCGTCCTCATGCCATTCGGTGGCGCTCGCCAGCTGACGCCTGCCCTTTCTATGGTGGCTAAGCTTCCTGTTATGGGCCAGACCAATACGGTCTCGGGCATGGCCTGGGGCTTTAACCCCTACCTCATGGAAGCCGACCAGTTCCGCGGCGCCTACCTCTCTGTTGTTGAGTCCGTTTCCAAGCTGGTTGCTACCGGCTTTAAGTACCAGGACCTCTACCTCACCTTCCAGGAGTACTTCGAGAAGCTCGGCCAGAATCCAAACCGTTGGGGCAAGCCAGCCGCTGCCCTTCTTGGCGCGCTGATGGCACAGGTCAACCTTGGTCTTGCTGCTGTCGGAGGCAAGGACTCCATGTCCGGTACCTTTGAGGACCTAGACGTTCCGCCAACGCTAGTTTCGTTTGCTACCGGCCTTACCAAGGTAGACAAGATTGTCTCAAACGAGTTCAAAGGCGCAGGTCACAGGCTTATTTCCATTGTTCCATCCTACGACGAGAGTGGCCTTCTCCCCGACAACGAATCCCTGCTCACCGCATACAAGCTGGTCAGCACCCTTGTCCAGTCCAAGAGTGCGCTCGCCATCACCACACCAGGTTACGGCGGCGTGGCCGAGGCCCTCTTCAAGAGCTGCCTGGGCAACAAGTTGGGCGTTGAGCTGGTCCCAGAGATTTCTGCCGACGCGCTCTTCTCGCCAACCTACGGTGCCTTCATCGTTGAGCTGGCAGACGGCGTATCCGTTGACGACGTCGATGGCGTGTGCGTGGCTCCTCTGGGCGTCACCACGTCCGAGTACACTTTCAGCGCATGTGGCGAGAAGATCGACCTCTCCGAGCTTCAGGAAGCATGGGAGCGCCCACTTGAGGAGGTCTTCCCCTACCGCGGAGGATCCGACGAGGCTGTAGAGAAAATCAGCTTCGACGGCACATCCACACGACACTCTTATGCTGGTCCAGCCCTTATCGCACCTGCTCGCCCATGCGTCATCATCCCCGTATTCCCAGGTAATAACTGCGAGTACGACGTTGCACGTGCTTTTGAGCGTGCGGGCGCCGATCCAACCACGCTGGTCATCAACAACCTGACACCTCAGGACATTGTTGAGTCCGCAAATGCGCTGGCAGAATCCATCAAGAAGAGCCAAATTGTCATGATTCCAGGCGGCTTCTCAGGCGGAGACGAGCCAGACGGATCAGCTAAGTTTATCTGCGCGCTCTTCCGTGCACCTCAGGTTACCGAAGCTGTTCGAGAGCTTCTGCAGCAACGTGATGGCCTTATGCTGGGCATCTGCAACGGCTTCCAGGCACTCATCAAGCTGGGCCTTGTTCCTTACGGCGATATCCGACCCATGGACGACACCTGCCCAACGCTGACGTTCAACACCATCGGCCGTCACCAGAGCCAGCTTGTCCGTACCAGCGTTGCATCCACGATGTCGCCATGGCTCTCTAAGTGCACACTTGGCGACATCCACACCATCGCAATCAGCCACGGAGAAGGTCGCTTTGTTGCTTCCGACGAGTTGCTTGAGACGCTCAAGGCCAACGGCCAGATCGCAACGCAGTACGTTGACGCAACAGGCACTCCGAGCATGGACTTCTCCGTTAACCCCAACGGCTCAGTCCTGGCTATCGAGGGCATTACCAGCCCCGATGGTCGCGTCCTGGGCAAGATGGGTCACACGGAGCGCTCCGGTGCGGGCCTCTACAAGAACATCCCCGAGCTCACCGCCGGCGACCAGTTCCAGCCTCTGATTGAGGGTGGCGTAGAGTACTTCAAGTAAGGTGCGAGTGCGACGACAGCAACGCTGCAGGTCAGCGCCGCGTGCGTACACAGGTTGCAAGTGATTTCTACCCGGTATCCATTTCGTGTGGATGCCGGGTTTCTTGTGTGGATGCGCTGCTAGTGGACGGGGTTTCTCGCCAAGCGGGCGGTGTGAGCTGAGTGCAATCAGCGCGCGCCTGATTTCTGCAAAGAATCTGTAACTTCTGCCTAAAAATGTAAAAGAATCGGTGGATTTGCCTGATTTTGTCAAAGAATCGGTGTCGCAAATACAGATTCTTTGCACTTTTCAGGCGGACTTTTCTAGACGTAACTCTGGTTTCAAGGTTGGTTTTATGGACGCTCTCATGGAGCCTGATTTTCTCGCCAAGTCTGAACGATTTGCCTGAAAAATACGCCTAGTCTGAGCTATTTGCCGGTTTTTCTCGCCATGTCTGAGCTGTTTTACTCAGACATGGTGGGGGTTTCAGGCTCGCAAAATTTGGAGACAGCACCCCAGTTAGAACGTGCCTGATTTCTGCAAAGAATCTGTAACTTCTGCCTAAAAATGTAAAAGAATCGGTGGATTTGCCTGATTTTGTCAAAGAATCGGTGTCGCAAATACAGATTCTTTGCACTTTTCAGGCGAGCATAATGAAGAGTTAGGCTCGCAATAGCAAAAGACTTGCCGAGAAACCCGTGCGCCCGCACGCGCACCTGGCGAGAAACCCGTGTGCTCGCACCGTACAACGCTTCGCAGAAAAGCCGTATACTTATGACGATATAAGTCCACGAAAGGATTGATATGTCTGACGCTCTGATCCCACAAAATTCCTGCGTACTTGTCACCGGTGGCGCGGGCTTTATTGGCAGCCACACCGTTGTTGAACTGCTCAATTCCGGCTACGAGGCCGTAATTGTTGATGACCTCTCCAATGCTTCGGCAAAGGTTATCGATCGCATCAAAACCATTGTGGGAGAAGAAAACGCTAAGCGCCTTTCGTTCTACGAGGCAGACGTCAACGATGCAGATGCACTCAACCACATCTTTGATGAGCACGCCATTAACTTTGTCATTCACTTTGCTGGCTTCAAGGCCGTTGGCGAGTCTGTTACCAAGCCTATCGAGTACTACACAAACAACCTGGGCAATACCCTCACCCTTCTTGATGTCATGAGAAACCACGGTTGTAAGTCAATTATTTTCTCGAGCTCTGCAACCGTTTATGGAGACCCAGATAGCCTCCCTCTGACCGAGCAAAGCCCCAAGAAGAACGCAACCAACCCTTATGGCTGGACCAAGTGGATGATTGAGCAGATTCTCACCGATGTTCACACCGCAGATCCAGAGTGGAATGTTGTCCTGCTTAGATACTTCAATCCTATTGGCGCTCACCAGTCGGGCCTCATCGGAGAAGATCCTGCAGGTATTCCAAACAACCTGGTGCCTTACGTAGCTCAGGTTGCTGTGGGCAAACGCGAAGCCGTTCACGTCTTTGGCAACGACTACAACACCCCAGATGGCACGGGCGTTCGCGACTACATTCACGTCTGCGATCTTGGCTTCTGGCCACGTAGCTGCACTTAAATGGATGGCTGGTCGCACGGGAGTTGAGATCTTCAACCTAGGAACCGGTACCGGTAGCTCTGTACTTGACGTTATTAAGGCATTCTCAAAGGCTTGTGGCAAAGAGATTCCTTACGTTATTGAGCCTCGTCGCGCAGGAGACGTTGCAACTAACTACGCCGACTGCCAGAAAGCTGCTGACATGCTTGGCTGGAAGGCTCAGTACGACCTCGCCGACATGTGCCGCGATTCCTGGAAGTGGCAGTCGATGAACCCAGACGGCTATCGCGGCTAGGATTTCCGTGAACTTCGCCGACTACCTCACACAAAAGCTCCCTGCCGTCGAGGCAGAGATCATGCGCGGACTCCCCGCGGCAACGCCCGCATCGAACGCCACGCCCGCGGCACCAGCGGCAGCGCCCGCAGCACCGCAGCGGCGTCGCCCGCAGCCACGTCCGCACCCTCGGAGCGCACCCGCGCGGACCTGAACACCTACCTCTACCAGCCACTCGCTCACTTCAGCGCGGGCGGCGGCAAGCGCGTGCGTCCGGTCCTGTGCTGCCTGGGCGCCGAGGCAGTTGGCGGCTCGGCAGAAGCCGCTCTGCCTGTGGCCTGCGCCATCGAGGACTTCCAGTCGGCAGCCCTTATCCACGATGACATTGCAGACAAATCAGAGCTACGCCGTGGCGAGAAGTGCCTCTACAAGACACTTGGTACTGGACTTGCCATCAACGTTGGTGATTCTGCCCTGGTCAATGTTGTCAGACGCGTTACCGTGGCCGACCACCTCTCTGACCAGCTTAAAGTTCGCGTTATCGACGCCCTTCTCGCCATGGAAGAGCACACTCTTGAGGGCCAGGCGCTTGACCTTGGCTGGGCTCAAAACGAGCGCTGGGATGTTACCTCTGACCAGTACCTTTTTATGGCGCTCTCCAAGACCGCCTATTACTCTGCTGCATATCCCCTGGTACTGGGCGCGCTCATCGGTGGCGCTGACCAGAAGACGCTTGATGCACTCAAAGAGTTTGGCCTCAAGGTTGGCCTTGCCTTCCAGCTGCAAGACGATCTTCTCAACCTGGTAGGAAACGCCCAGGTACAGGGCAAAGACTTTAGGTCAGACATCACTGAAGGCAAGCGCACGCTTGCGGTGGTCTACGCACTCGAGCATCTTGGCTCGGCAGAAAAGACAGAGCTTGTCTCCATACTTTCTGCGCATACTACCGATACTTTGAAGCTTCAGCGCGCTGTGGAGCTTATGGAAAGCGCTAATGCGATAAAATTTGTCCGCACGCACGCTCTTGCCTTAGTTGATGAGGCAAAGCACGTGCTTGAAAACGTGATACTTACTGAAGACGCTCGCGACACACTTTTGTCTATGGCAGACTTCTTTGTGAACCGAGAAAGGTAATTATGGATCCTATTACTCCTGGTAGCACTGGTGCTGCCGTTGAAGACATTCAGGAACGCCTCGTAAAGCTTGGCTACACCATCGAAGACGATGAGCGCCAGAGCCACACGTTTGGCAAGTCAACTGCTCGTGCGGTTGCCCGCTTTAGGCTTGACCATGACCTTTCTCTTGGAGAAGAAGTAGATGCCTCTACCTGGGCAATCATGGTCGATGAGGGCTATGAGCTAGGAGACAGAACCCTCTACCTGCGTCTTCCTAACTTCCACGGCAATGACGTGCGTCAGCTGCAAGAGCGTCTCAACATCTTGGGTTTCTCGTGCGGAAAAGTTGATGGCCATTACGGCGTTCACACCGAGGCTGCCGTTAAGCTCTTCCAGGAAAGCGTCGGCGAGCTTGCTGACGGTATGGCATTCCAGGATACCCTCGATGCTATTGAGCGCCTGCGCCACGTTTGGTCCGGCAAGCAGGCAAAAGGCCCTCATCCACAGGGTCCTATGGGCTTTGCTCGCGCAGCCAACGTTCTTGAAACCACCTGCATTGCCATTACAGGAGAAGATCCTATCTCTAGAAACGTAGCTGCTCGCGTCTATAACCTTTCTAAGGCAACTACCGAGGCAAGCGGCATGACCATGATTGATCGCGCCGATTCCCCTACTGATGCAGCTACCATTTTGGTTCTTACCACAGCCTATGCCCCAAGCATGCCCGCCCGCGGACAGGTTGGTATTGGCTCTGTTTCTATGGAAGAAAACGAGACGCTGCCAGCAAGACTGCGCACTGCTATTGAATCTGCTGATGCAACGGGCTCCCCTATCAAGATTGTGCTGCCAGAAGGAACAAACGTAGACGGCTCATTTACTACCGCAGACGCGCAGACTTTAGCAGTTCTTGTTCTTGATGCAATTTGTGGAGCATTTGCCTCGCTAAGCTGATACACTTAATAGGGTTGCGGACAAAACCAACGTAGTGATTACATTGGGGTATCGTCCAACGGTTAGGACACGGGTTTTTGGTGCCTGGAATGTGGGTTCGAATCCTACTACCCCAGCCATTTTTTACGCAACTTTTGTGTAGGGACGCACTCGTATCGAGTAATACGAAGTACTTTGGAGGCTTACGTATGCCACTTACTGCGATTGTCCTCGCTGCAGGCGAGGGAACGCGCATGAAGTCCCACCACCCTAAGATTGTGCACAAATTACTAGATAAACCACTTGTTTGGTGGAGTGTCAACGCTGCAATTACTGCTGGCGCTGACCGCGTCATTGTGGTTGTTGGTAACCACGCTGACGAGGTTAAATCTGCACTTTCTTGTTTCCCTAACCTTGAGTATGTTGCCCAGACCGAGCGTCTTGGCACCGGCCATGCCGTCAAGGTTGTAAAGGATGCTCTTGGTGGCTTCAAGGGACCCGTTGTTGTTATCAACGGTGACGCATCTCTGTTGCGCGCACAGTCTATTCTCGACCTTGTTGCAGAAACTAAAGCTCACCACAACGCGTGTACGGTACTCACAATGACGCCCCCAGATCCAACCGGATATGGTCGCGTCATTTCTTCTAACGGCCAGGTAACTGCCATTGTTGAGCACAAGGATGCTACTCCAGAGCAGCGCGAGCAAGAGCGTGAATGCAACGTTGGCGTGTACTGCTTCTGTGGCGGAAGACTGACCGCAAACATCGATCTTCTCGGCAATGACAACGTTCAGGGCGAGTACTACCTCACCGACATGGTGGGCCTTTACGTCAGCCAGGGCGAGCCTGTTGCTGCCGTCCACGTTGACGACTACAAAGAGGCGCTGGGCGTCAACTCCCGCTCCGAGCTTGCCGTTGCCACCCGCATCATGCAGGAGCGCATCAACGAGCACTGGATGAGCCAGGGCGTCACCATGCTGGACCCAACCTCCGTCTGGATTGGCCCCGAGGTCACGCTTGGTATGGACACCGAGGTTCTCCCACAGACCATGCTCTACGGCAAGACCTCAATTGGCGAGAATTGCGTGGTAGGCCCTAACACTCGTCTGACCGATACGCTTGTTGGCAACGACGCTGTTGTTGACGAGACTGTAGCTATCAACGCACAGGTAGATGACTTTGCTACCTGCGGTCCTCGCGCTTACCTGCGCCCAGGCACACACCTTATGCCTCACGCCAAGGCAGGCACCCACGTTGAGATCAAAAATTCAACTATCGGCGAGGGCTCCAAGGTTCCTCACCTCTCCTACATTGGTGACACTACCATGGGCTCTGGCGTCAATATTGGCGCAGGTTCAATTACATGCAATTACGACGGTTACCACAAGTTCAAGACTAACATTGGCAACAACGTCTTTGTTGGATCCGATACCATGATGGTGGCACCTGTCTCAATTGGTGATGGCGCACTTGTGGGGGCAAGTTCGTGCATCACAAAGGATGTACCAGCAGACGCGCTTGCACTCGAGCGCTCTGAGCAGAAAATTGTTGAGGGATACGCCGCCCAGAGGCGTCACAAGCTTGAGAAAGAGGACTAGATGTTCGAGAACCTGAGTGATCCGCTATTAGTTGCTAGAAACATCAAGCTCTACACCGGTACAGGCAACCCTGAACTGGCTCGTAAAGTTGCAGACATTCTTCACCTAGAACTACAAGGTCTTCTCCTTGAGAAGTTTGCTAACGGAGAAATTTACGCTCGCTTTGACGAGTCTGTCCGCGGCGACGAGGTCTTCTTCATTCAGTCTTTGGCAGGCGTCAACGTCAACGACCTGGTTATGGAAACGCTGATTGTTGCTGACGCTGCAAAGCGCGCATCCGCTAACAGCTTTACTGTGGTTATCCCTCACTACGCATATGCTCGTCAGGACCGCAAAGCCGCTGCTCGCGAGCCTATTACTGCTCGCCTGATGGCAAACCTGCTTGAGAACGCTGGCGTTGACCGCGTCATCACACTTGACCTGCACCAAGGCCAGATCCAGGGCTTCTTTGACATTCCTGTTTCTCACCTGACCGCTCTCTACCTTCTGGGCGATTACTTTAAGAACAAGCCATTTGACTGGGAGAATACCGTTGTTGTCTCCCCTGATATGGGTCGCGCAAAAGCAGCTAAGAAGCTTTCCGACTACCTTGACTGTGGCCTTGCAATTGCTCACAAGAGCCGTCCTCGCCACAACGAGAGTGCTGTTATGGGCATCATTGGCGATATCAAGGGCAAGACCTGCATCGTTAACGACGACATGATTGATACCGCAGGTACCCTCTGCGCTTCCGTTGTCAAGCTGAAGGAAATGGGTGCAGGCGACATCTACGTCTGCGCAACCCACGGCATCTTCTCTGGTCCTGCAATCGAGCGCCTCAACAACGCTCCTATCGAGGAGTGCGTGGTTACCGATGCAATTCCTTGCGCAGCAGCAAACCAGGAAGGCTCCAAGATCAAGACGATTACCATTGCAAACGAGCTTGCCGAGGCAATTTACGCTGTCTACACCGACCGCCCTGTCTCCGACATCTTCGGCGGTGACTTCAACCTGTAACCTCGCAGGTCAACGGCGCGTTCGCGAGCGCGGGTCGCAAGTGATTTCAACCCGGTATCCACTTCGTGTGGATACCGGGTTTCTTGTGCGGAAACGCTGGGAGCGGACGGGTTTCTCGCCAGGTGGGCGGTGTGAGCCTGGCATCGCGATCAGGGCGACGCCTCATGCGAGCCTGATTTTCTCGTCAAGTCTGAACGATTTGCCGGAAAAGTACGCCAAGTCTGAGTGGTTTTGCCGGTTTTTCTCGCCATGTCTGAGCTAAATTTACTCAGACATGATGCAGTTTTCAGGCTCAAAAATTCAGGGCCAGACAGTCTATCTTTCACGCGCCTGATTTCATCAAAGAATCTGTAAATTTTGCCTAAAAATGTAAAAGAATCTGTGGATTTGCCTGATTTTGTCAAAGAATCTGTACCTCAAATACAGATTCTTTGCACTTTTCAGGCGCGCGATGGCGAGAAGCGCGCCTGGCGAGAAACCCGTGCGCTCGCAGCTGCCTTTACAGCAGCGTGAGTTCTAGCAGGTCGTTCCGCTTTCGGAATCCGCAAGGTCAACGTCGTTTGCAAGCGCCGCTTCCAGCGCAACCTGCAGTCCGCGAGTCATCATTTCCAGCGACATGCTTGGAACCTGGCGGGTCTTCTCGCCAGCGCCAGTCTTCTCAGCTGCAGCGCCTTTTTCACCTGCGGCGCCTGCAGCGCCGCGTTCTTCTCGGCAGCTGCAGCGTTTTTCTCGGCAACCTGCTCCGTTGCGAACGGTACGTGCAGAAACGTGCCGCGAGTCTCCGGGAATCTCGTGGCCAGCGCATGAAGGACCTGATACATGACGTCGTTGCAGACGTACGTTCCCGCAGTGTACGAGACTGCCGCGGGGATCTCCACCTGGTTCATGGCGGCCACCATGGCGTTTACCGGCAGCGACGCAAAATACGCGTCGGGAGCGCCGTCGATGATGCGCTGCGAGAGCGGCTGCTTGCCCGCGTTGTCGGGGATCCGCGCGTGAGCCCAGTTGATGCCCACAAACTCGGGCGTAATCTTGCTTCTTCCACCCGCTTGGCCCACGCAAAGCACAATCTCGGGACGCTCCGCTTCAAGCGCGTCGATAACCTTCTGAGCACCAGCGCCAAACTCAACAGGTACGTGCAGTTTTATCACCTGAGCACCGCCAATAGTCTCGGGCAGCGCCTTCACGGCCTCCCAAGCTGGATTGATTTTCTCGCCACCAAAAGGCTCAAATCCGGTAACCAGAATCTTCTTCATTTTGCCTCCGCACCTCAGCTGAACGCCGCATGTCCCGCACGCTGCTCGCTGTTCGCCGCGCGCCAATCGCTGCACGTCATGCGCGCCGTCGCTAGGCTGCCAACCACGAGCTCAGTTCACGCTGGTCGAACCTGTCGTTTTCCCTTACCATCATAAACGTACACATCTCAAACGGAAGGAAATTCGATGCACGGTAACAAAATTGTGCTTGTAGCGGGCCTGGGAAATCCTGGCGAGAAATACGCGCGCACCAGGCACAATGCTGGTTTTGCCGTCGTCGATGCCCTTGCCGAGCGCCACGGCGTTTCGTACTGGAAAAGCGAGGCGGGCTGCCAGGTCGCGGAGATCACCCTTCCCGCAGCTCAAGACCTCAGCTCCCGGCGCCGCATCTGGCGAGAAACGCCGTGTACTCCTGGCCAAACCCCAGGACTTCATGAACACCAGCGGCGGTCCCCTCTCCAAACTTGCTCGTGCACACCACCTTCAACCTGCGCAAATCCTGGTTATTCACGACGAGGTTGACCTCGCAGAGGGCCAGCTCAACTTCAAAGAAGGTGGCGGACTCAACTCGCATAACGGCCTGCGTTCCATCGCCGACAAACTCCAGACCAGGGATTTTATGCGCCTGCAGTTTGGCATCGGACGCCCTCCTGGAAAGATGCCGGTGGCAGACTATGTTCTGCGCGAGCTCAAGGGAAACAACCTGGAAGACTTTCTGGTCACCGCTCAGGCGGCCGCCGATCAGGTGGAGCAGTTCCTCCGCGGCTAGCGGTCACCGCGCTCCGCGGCTAGCGGTCACCGCGCTCCTCCGCGTACCGTCACGTCTCGAGCCCACCGAACTTCTCGCCCTCCGCAGCTAGCAGGCAAAACATTCTGACGAAATATTTATGCTCATTCATGAATTACTCATGCCTTGAATCATGCGCAAATAGTACAATAGATATGTTGTTTGCGAATACGGGTTACCCAGACCTCGTATGCGTGAGATACATGCGTCACCTGCCACTGTCTTCTCGCCAGAAGGCACGCTGTAGTGCGGCGCGTCAACTCACTCGCAGTTTTGTTGTGTTAGGAGAGGAGTACCGCTGAATGTATAAGATCCTCGAAAAGACTCAGTTCTCCGAGAAGGTCTTCAAGTTCCGCATCGAGGCACCACAGATGGCCAAGCATGCACATGCTGGTCAGTTCCTGATGGTCCGCGCAAATGAGTGTGGCGAGCGCGTTCCATTTACCTTTGCGGATTGGAATCCTGAGGAGGGTTGGGTCGAGTTTATCTTCATGGTAATCGGCAAGACCACCAGGATGCTTTCTACCTACGAGGTTGGTGATTTCCTGCAGGACGTCACTGGTCCTCTGGGTGAGCCTACCGAGATGGGCGAGGGCAAATGGGCAGTTATCGGCGGCGGCGTTGGCCTGGCTATCGCTTTCCCTGTTGCTCGTCAGCTCGTAGCAGCTGGCCGCGAGGTCCACGCAATCATGGGCGCTCGTACCAAGGAGCTGCTGCTGCTTGAGGATCAGTTCCGTTCCATTCTGGACGACGATCACATCCACATCACCACAGACGACGGTTCTCTTGGCGAGAAGGGCGTTGTAACTGCACCTCTCGAGCGTCTTCTGCAGGACAAGCAGGTCGACCGCGTATTCTGCGTTGGCCCAGTTCCTATGATGAAGTTCTCCACTCTCACTGCCGAGAAGTACGACACACCTATCATCGCTTCCCTGAACCCAATCATGGTCGACGGCACTGGTATGTGCGGTTGCTGCCGTGTTGAGGTTGGTGGCGAGACCAAGTTTGCTTGTGTTGACGGTCCTGACTTTGACGCAACCAAGGTTGACTGGAACGACCTTCGCGCACGTCAGGCAGCCTACCTCACCGAGGAAGGCCAGTCCATTAAGGCTTACGAGGAGACGAGGTGCGCATGCCACAAGTAAACGGTCGCTACATTCCAAACGTCAAGGCACCTCGTACAGCTGACAACGAAGAGCCAGCTGCAGAGCGCGCACAAGACTTCCGCCCTGTCGACAAGGGTTTCACTAAAGAGATGGCAATTGCAGAGGCAAACCGCTGCCTGGATTGTAAGAATCCTCTGTGTGTTCAGGGCTGCCCTGTAAACATCAACATTCCTCGCTTCATCGAGGCAATCCGTGCAGAGGAGTTTGGTCGCGGTCTTGACATCATCCGCGAGTCCTCCATGCTTCCTGCAGTTTGTGGTCGTGTTTGCCCACAGGAGAACCAGTGCGAGGGCGTCTGCATCATGGGTAAGCGCAGCGAACCAGTTGCTATTGGTCAGCTTGAGCGCTTCCTTGGCGACCAGCCTGAGCTTGCTTCCAAGCCAGCTATCGCTCCAAAGAACGGCAAGAAGGTTGCAGTTGTAGGCTCCGGTCCTTCCGGTATTGCTTGCGCTGGCGAGCTTGCTCGTAACGGCTTTGACGTTACCGTCTTTGAGGCATTCTTCACCGGCGGCGGCGTTCTGGTCTACGGTATTCCTGAGTTCCGTCTTCCAAAGGCTGTTGTTAAGCGCGAGATTGACGGCCTTCAGGAGCTGGGCGTTAAGTTTGAGTTCAACTCTGTTGTCGGTCGTATCACCGATGCAGAAGAGCTCTTTGAGCAGGGCTTTGACGCAATCTATATTGCAACTGGCGCTGGCCTTCCAAAGCTTCTCAACATCCCTGGCGAGAACCTGCCTAACGTCTTCTTTGCAAACGAGTACCTCACCCGCGTTAACCTCATGAAGGCTAACAACTTCCCTGAGTATGACACTCCAACCAAGCACGGCAAGAACGTCGTTGTCTTTGGTGGCGGCAACGTTGCTATGGACGCTGTCCGTACTGCTAAGCGTCTTGGCGCTGAGCGTGCAATCATTGCTTACCGTCGTACCGAGGACGAGATGCCTGCTCGTCGTGCAGAGCTGCACCACGCAAAGGCTGAGGGCGTTGAGGTTCTTCCTCTCGTCTCCCCTCTCGAGTTTGTCGCTGGCGAGGACGGCGCAGTTTGCGCAGTTCGCGTCCAGAAGATGGAGCTCGGCGAGCCTGACGCTGACGGACGTCGTCGTCCAGTTGCTATCGAGGGTGCTATCGAGGACATTCCTTGCGACGTTGCAATTTCTGCAATCGGCACTAACGCTAACCCATTCGCAAAGATGATCGGCGACATCAAGCTCAACAAGTGGGGCTACATTGAGGCCGACGAAGAGGGCCGTACTTCCGATCCTCGCATCTGGGCTGGTGGCGACATCGTAACCGGTGCTGCAACCGTCATTCTTGCAATGGGCGCTGGTAAGGTAGCAGCTGCTTCCATCACCAAGCACCTCGGCTAGTCCGCCGGTTCCGGCTGACGTAGCTGGTTTGACTGACATAGCTTCAGCTCGCAGTTCAATTACAGCTGACACAGCAAGCTAACATGCAATCACAAAAGACCTGGTACCACACGGTGCCAGGTCTTTTTCATGGCCAGAAACTCCGTGACCCAACACCCGAGCGCATCGAGTTTCTCGCCAAGCGCTCTTCTCACCATCGCGCGCCTGAAAAGTGCAAAGAATCTGTATTTTGAATACAGATTCTTTAACAAAATCAGGCAAATCCACAGATTCTTTTACACTTTTAGGCAAAATTTACAGATTCTTTGCAGAAATCAGGCGCGTGAAAGATAGGCTACGTGGTCCAGAATTTTTGAGCCTGAAAGCTGCATTATGTCTGAGCAAATTTACTCAGACATGGCGAGAAAAACCGGCAAATAGCTCAGACATGGTGCACTTTTCCGGCAAATCGTTCAGACATGGCGAGAAAATCAGGCGCGACCGAGCGTACACCTGGCTCACTCCGGGCTTACGCCTCCCGCCTGGCGAGAAACCCGTCCACTAGCAGCGCTTTCGCACAAGAAACCCGGTACCCACACGAAATGGATACCGGGTAGAAATCGCTCGCAACCTGCGTCCGCGCGTCTCTGACCTGCGATGTTGCCGTCGTTGCGCTCGCACGCGCCGCTGACCTGCGGTGTTGCCGTCGTCGCGCCCGCACGCGCCGCTGACCTGCGGCGTTGCCGTCGTTGCGCCCGTACCCGTACGGCGCTGACCTGCGTCGTTGCCGTGCGCTGCAACTACTCGCGTCTACGAGAGCAGAAACTCCCTGACGCGAGCGGCAATACCTTCAGCGTCCAGGCCAAAGTGCGAAAGCAGCACGTCGCCAGGAGCGGAAGTGCCAAAGGTGCGCATACCAGCAAAGCGCATGGGCGTGGGCAGCTGCTCAGCCAGAAGCTCGGCAACTGCAGCTCCAAGGCCTGTTGCCACGTTGTGCTCCTCAACGGTTACCACATGACGGGTCTTCTCGGCAGATGCCAAAATGACTTCCTCGTCCAAAGGCTTAATGGAGAACACGTCAATGACCTCGGCAGAAATCTTCTCCTCTGCCAGCAAATCTGCAGCTGCAAGTGCCTGAGCAACCTCAACACCGCAGGCAGCAATGGTAACGTCAGTACCCTCACGCAGGACGTTTGCAAAAGGCAGGCCGCCCTTGAAGGACTCATCGTAGATGTCGGCAACCTTGTGACGACCCATACGCACGTAGAAGGGGCCGTCTGCCTCGGCAGCAAGCCTGAGCGCTGCCTTGGTAGCGTTGTAATCTGCAGGAACAAGCACGCGCATCTGAGGCAGGGCGCGCATCATGCCAATGTCCTCAAGAGACTGGTGAGTGGCGCCGTCCTCTCCTACCGTAATGCCTGCGTGCGTAGGGCAAATCTTCACGTTAAGGCCGGAGTCGCAGACGGTGTTTCTAATCTGATCGTAAGCGCGACCGGTTGCAAACACGGCAAACGAGCCGGTAAACACGGTGCGTCCCGTAAGTGCCAGTCCAGATGCAACGCCTACCATGTTCTGCTCGGCAATACCCACGTCAACCATGCGCTGTGGGAAGGCCTTCTGGAGGTCGGCAAGTTTAGTGGAGCCAGCAAGGTCTGCGTCAACGGCCACAATATCGTGACCCTCGTTTACCAGCTCAACAAGAGTCTGACCATATGCCTCACGAGTTGCTCTAGACATTGGCAACCTCCTTACCTTCACCCTGAAGATCAATCAAAAGAAGCTCTCTTGCAGCATCAAGTTCTTCTCGCGCAAGGTCGGCCTGCTCGGCTGAAGGGGCGTTTCCGTGCCAGGAAGCCTTGTCCTCCATAAACGAGACGCCCTTGCCCTTGACAGTCTGGCAAATAACCACGGTAGGTGCAGTGTTTCCTGCCTCGCGACCATCTCGTGCGGCGAGAAGGGCCTGGCGCACCTCGGTGACCTCGTGACCGTTAACGCGCAGCACGTTCCAGCCAAAAGAACGGAACTTCTCGTCAATATCGCCAAGAGAGCACACGTCAGTTACGTGGCCGTCAATCTGCAGATTGTTGAGGTCCACAATGGCAATGAGGTTATCCAACTTCTGGTGAGCAGCAAACATGCATGCCTCCCAGTTAGAGCCCTCCTGCAGCTCGCCGTCGCCCAGAAGGACAAATACCTTCTTGGCGCGCTCGCCGCTTGCCAAAGCGTCCATAGAAAGTCCCAGAGCGCATCCTGCCGCTACCGAGAGACCCTGGCCAAGAGAACCAGAGCAAACCTCAATACCAGGACATGCGTGGCAGTCTGGATGACCCTGCAGACGACTGCCAAGCTGGCGGAGAGTAACCATATCCTCGTCATGGAGCCAATCAAGCAGGTGGTACGCAGCATACAGCACAGGAGCAACGTGACCCTTGGACAGGAAGAACCTATCCTCGGTATGGTCCTCTGGGTTGTTGTGGTTGTACTTCATAACTCCCGAGAAGAACAGTGTAGCCACAATATCTGCCGCACTCAGCGAGCCGCCGGGATGACCTGACTTGCTTTTCTCGAGCATGTCAATGACATCGCGCCTCAGCGTATTAGCTGCAAGCTTGAGCTCATCATCGGTGAGGTTGCGCTCGGGTAATGCAGATGTTCCCATTCTCATCCTCTCAAAACAAGTACGCCCAACCTAAGCTGGGCGTACCACAATCACTATTTATTGCTGAGCCTTAACCTTTTCCCAGTCTGCCTCAAAAGACTTAAGACCGGCGTCGGTCAGAGGGTGCTTCAGGCACTTCTTTAGAGCACCAAATGGAACGGTTGCAATGTCAGCACCAAGCAGAGCTGCCTGTGTTACGTGGTTTGGCGTACGGACAGAAGCCGTAATAATCTCTACGGTGTGATCAACGTTTTTATCCCATGCATAGTTCTCAATGCAAGAAACAACGGTTCCCAGCTGCTCAATGCCGTCCTCGCCGATGTCATCAAAGCGACCAACAAATGGAGAAATATAACGGGCGCCAGCATTTGCCGCAAGAAGAGCCTGAGGTGCCGAGAAAATCAGCGTCATGTTGACGCGAATTCCCTCAGAAGCAAGCTGATGGGTAGCAGCAAGGCTCTCAGCGCAGATAGGAAGCTTAACAACAATATTTGGAGCAAGAGAAGCCAGGTGACGGCCTTCTTCAATCATGCCCTCAGTTGTTGTTGCTGTTGACTCAGCAGATACAGGAAGTCCCTCGCAAAGCTGAGCAATCTTAACCATATGAGACTCAAAGTCGGCTAGCTTTCCGCCAATCTTTGCATACAGCGATGGGTTGGTAGTAACACCTGCTAAACAGCCCCAGCTAAGAGCCTCAGAAATCTCATCGATATCTGCCGTGTCAATAAAGAACTTCATGTGTAATCCTTTCCTGTACAAACCTAAACGAGTTTGGAAACGTACGTCGTACTAAGAAAGAGCTCATCCACATTGTACAGATTCTTATGTACCGTCTGTGGCGAGAAACCCAAAACAAGTGCAAAAAGGCCGTTTACCCCTCAAACGCCTTATCAATTTTGCTGCGAACGTAGGTGGAAGCAAAGACAAGATCTTCTTTCCAGTTCTCGTTGCCGGTGTACCACATCTCTGCAACAAAGCGCCTGACGCCCTGAGGAACAAGCTGCGACAGAGCTCCCTCGTAGTCAGTGGTACCGGTAGAGAATGGAATCTCGCGATACGCACCAGCAACAGTCTCCTTGAGGTGAGCTGCAAAGATATGGCCTGCACCAAGAGCAACATCATCAGCAACGGTGTTGCCGTAAATAAACGATGCATTGGTAAGGTTACCAGCGTCGGGATACACACCAAGGTAAGGGCTGTTGATAAGGTTTACGTAGTGCATGGCCTTCTCGACCGTATCCATAAAAGGAGTCTCCATGGTCTCAAAGCCCATAACAATGCCCGCCTGAGCAGCCATTTCTACAGCCTTTGCCAGGTTCTCCTCAAAGTACTTGCGCGTATCCTCTGCGCCGTCCTCGTAGTACACGTCATAGCCAGCAAGCTGGATGGTATGAAGTCCCAGGTCACCTGCAAGGTCAAGTGCCTTCTGCATAATCTCAAGGCTACGCTCACGAGTAGCCTGATCACGAGAACCAAAAGGATACTTACGGTGACCAGAAAGGCACATAGAGCCCAGGCGAACGCCAGAGTTTACCATTGCCTGACGAACTGCTGCACGCTCCTCACCAGTCCACTCAAGGCGAGAAAGACGAGCGTCAGACTCATCAACGGAGATCTCAACATAATCAAAGCCAGACTCTCCTGCTACGCTGAGGCGCTCTTCCCAAGAAAGATCAGTTGGAGTGGCCTTCTCGTAAAGTCCTAGCTGATACTTGGACATATCTTCTCCTTTTAAAAACAGGCGGCCTTATAAAAGACCGCCTGACTGAAACAGATTCTACTCACTGAACAGGCTTTAGTGATTACCCTGTCCGTAGTAGGCATTTGGACCATGCTTGCGCATGTAGTGCTTGTCCTGAAGGTACTGAGGTGCCTCCTGAACCTTAGGGTTATTGAGCTCGGTGAGTGTTGCCATCTTAGCAACCTCCTCAATAACTACTGCATGATACACAGCAGCCATTGCGTCTTTACCCCAAGAGAAAGGACCGTGGTTGTGAAGGAGCGTTCCTGGAACCGCAATGGGGTCCAAGTTAGCAAAGCCCTCAACAATAACGTTTCCGGTCTCAAGCTCATAGGCGCTTTCTACCTCGTCCTTGGTAAGGCTGCGCACGCAAGGAATATCTCCGTAGAAATAGTCTGCGTGTGTGGTGCCATAGCAAGGAATAGAGCGTCCTGCCTGTGCCCAAGAAACAGCGTGGGTTGAGTGAGTGTGAACAATTCCGCCGATCTTATCGCCCCATGCACGATACAAGCATGCATGAGTTGGAGTATCGGAAGATGGGTTCATCTCACCCTCAACAACGTTGCCGTCAAGATCACAGACAACCAAGTTCTCTGGGCTGAGCTCCTCATAGGAGACGCCCGATGGCTTGATAACAAACAGGCCACGCTCACGGTCAAGTCCAGAAGCATTACCCCAGGTAAAGACTACCAGGCCATGCTTTGGCAGGTCCATGTTTGCTTCATACACTTCATCGCGAAGCTCTTTAAGCATCATAGAGACTGCTCCTTAGAGAACGCTACGGAATGGAACGTTTGGCTCGTGATCGAAGCAATCATGGAAGCCACGGTCGTGATGGTAAGCAAAGCGGTCCTTATCCTGTGGATAGGTGTAGTGGCCGCCGACCTCCCAGAAGAATGGGTGGAACTTGTAGTCAAGGCGATCCTTACGCATGTCCCAAAGAACCTTGATCTCCTGGACGTCAGCCTGGAAGTTAGTCCAAACATCGTGGTGAATTGGGATAACAACCTTGGACTGAAGAGCCTCAGCCATGCGGAGCATATCGGTTGCTTCCATCTTGTCCTGGATACCAATTGGGTTGCAGCCAAAAGCGCCAAAGCAGACATCTACGCCGCCAAACTCCTGAGCGATGTCTTTGCCGTGCTTAGCAAAGTAAATGGAGTAGTGAGAGTCACCGGAGTGATAGATGTTTCCACCAGGGGTGACAAAGAGGTAGTTAACTGCCTTCTCATCCATGTCCATTGGGCACTTACCCCAGAGGTCAGGACGGTTCTCAGAAGTATCAGTAGTGGTAACGATGATGGTGCGGTCAAAGGAATCGTATGCAACGATCTCCATGTCCTTAACCTTGATACGGTCGCCAGGCTTAACAACAATGCACTGCTCGCGTGGAACGCCCCAGCCAACCCAAATGTCAACTGCATCCTTAGGACCAATAAAGGGAACTGGGATCTCTTTGCCATTCTCGTCAGTAGTGGTCATGTTGTTGTTAACAACGTGAGCTGCAAGCTCCTTGGACATGTGGTCCTGGTGAATGTGAGTTACCACAACAGCGTCAAGGTTCTTGATAGCAAATGGATCAATAACAAAAGGAACGTTACGCAGGTTTGGCTGCATCTTACGAACGCCAGCCATGTTTGCCATCTGGTGACCAGGCTTCATGAGGCCGTCACCGTGGGTGCGCTTACCATTGCCTGCCCAGAAGTCGACAGCAACGTTTGCTCCACCAGGAGTCTTAAACCAAATACCAACGCAGCCGAGCCACCACATCTCAACCTGGCCTGGCTCTACTACGGCATTGTCAATCTCTTCATTGAGCCAAGTTCCCCACTCAGGGAAGGTGCTCATAATCCAACTGTCGCGTGTGACGTCTTTCAAATCTGCCATTACACGCTCCTTTCTAAAACATAGGACTAGTACTTTGATGCATATGCAGGTAATTTGAGCGGCGCTCAGGACTTTGCCTGCATGCTCAGAAGCTCATCCTGAGCGCTCGCTACAAAACGCAGCCCTACTCCACTACTTTGTAGAGAGCCAGCTGGTCTGTCTCACGATATGCAGCAACAATGTAATCGCTGCCGTCATGCCTATACACCATGCAGTTTGCTGGTCCGAGGTCGTGGTCGATAACGTCTACGGTGTACTCACCGTCAACGTATCTAACAAGCAACAAATCGCGACCATCTTTACGGTTGCCAATGACTGCGCACTTCTCGCCATTAAGGTCTGCTGCCCAAAGCGCGTGAAGGAAGCTGCGCTTCTGTGGGTCGCACCAAACCTGCTCGTAGCGATCGCGAGTCTGGCCTTCGTGCCAAATTGCCAGCGTGTCACCGTGGAACTTGGAGAACGTAAGAATCTCCAGCTTGCCATCGCCGTCAAAGTCTGTTGCAACAATATCGCTTGTTGGCTGGACCAGAAGGCAGGTGACATCCCAAGCACCTTGAGGGGTGGTTGGTGGCACATATCTAAACACGCCTGCGGCGGTTGAGATCAAAGCATACGATTTATCAGGTGCAGTCCAGAAACCGTGGTTCTGAACTTGATAATTAGCAACACAAGTCAGCTTAAGCTGGTTGTCTGCCGTGTACTGCTCAAGGTTATCGCTCAAAGGAGCGGCCCAAACAGCACCTGGAGTGCGCCAATCGTCCTTGACGCCGGTCTCAGCTCCACCCTTGATAGAGCAAGCAAGAACCCAAAGCTGACCGTCAGCAGCCTTCAAGATACCAAAACGGTGAACATAAGGGAGGTCGCAGAGAATCTGCTCAGACCAAGAACCGTCTGCCTGCTTGGTATAGGATGCAATTGCCGCGTCGTCTCCACCAAAGTTTGGCGAGAAGAACTTGCGGGTTGCAAGGAACTGATCTTTCCTGCCAGGGACCTGTGTAATGGTCATGACGCCGCCAGGGCCTGGAGCAACAGTCTCCAGAGGCTCACCATCAAGCGTAAAGCGACGGATTGGACCGTCCTTCTCGACAGCAGCTAAAAAGCTTGGTGTGTCTTCTCCCTCAAACATGCCAAGCGCATAGCACTTAGGCATCTCGGCAAGAATTTTCTTTTCAAAAGTCATTAAAGTGCTCGATTCTTTAGAAACCTAAACTATGCGGAAAACTTCTCTGCAGCGCCGGTTTCCTTGAGCTTCTCTTCCATCTCTGCATCAGAAAGAACGTTGCGCAGACCAATGACGGTAACGCCAGCCTTAGCAGCATCCTCGTACATATTCAGGAAGTTAAGTGGTGCAAAAACAATGTCATACTGACGAGCAGAGCTTACGCCCTCGGAAAGTGCGCAGTGGTGAATCTTATCGACGCCCATGTTGAGCTTCTGAGTGACACGTTCAGCGGTCATCTTCATCATCAGAGAGGTACCTGCGCCGTTTGCACATGCGACCAAAATCTTTGCGTTCATGTTGACTCCTTCGATCAAACAAACTGATTACGGACACATTGTGTTTGTACCCATTTGGGCGCTACAACGCTCGCATTTAAAGCAAATACTGCATCAAACAATGTGCCGAGTATTACTAATAACCCTGAGCAGATGGGGGTCTGCTCAGGGTAGGAAGAAAGAGGGCTACTTGCTTTCCGCACTAGCTGCGGCGGCCTTCTGTGCACGGATTTCCTTGCACTTCTGGTAATCCTCAACCTCCATGAAGTACGTGTCTTTGTTTGCACGGTACTGGAGCTGTGGGATTGCAATAAGAGCGATAACAACAATTGCAAGGCCTGCGTAGGACAGGAACTTCATGATGCCGGTCATGATTGGCCAGACAACTGCCCAGTCCCACATGCCAAGGTATCCACCGTATGCAGCCATGCCAACCCAGCCAGCGATAAGAGCTGAACCGAAGACCTGGAGAAGACCAGAGATGAAAGGCATGATAAGAACTGCGCGGAGGCCGCCCTTGTTGTTTGCGTAAACGCCGATAGTAGCGTTATCGAAGAACAGTGGAACAAAGCCTGCGATAACAACAACTGGGGACTTCAGAAGCAGCAGAGCTGCGATTGCCAGGAACTGGCCAGCTGCACCCATGAGGAAGCCGAGGGTAACTGCGTTTGGAGAACCAAAGCCGTAGGTAACTGCGCAGTCAACGCCTGGGACGGAACCCTTGAGGAGCTTGTTAGAAATACCCTGGAAGGAGTTGGTGAGCTCGGTAACGAAGGTACGAACACCAAGCTGCAGGATGGAGAGGTAAACAGCAAACTGGAAGGAAGTGGTCATGATGTAGAAGAAGAAATCCTGACCTGGCTTCATGAACTTGTTCTCAAGCAGGAAGTCCTGGCCAAGAACAGCAAGGATGACACCAAAGAATGCTGTCATGAGAATTGCAGTTGCAACGAGGTTCTCGTTGAAGATCTTAAGGAAGCCTGGAAGCTCGATGTCCTCAATGCGCTTAGACTCCTTCTTGGAGTGCTTGGAGAGCCACTCGGAAGCCTTGGATGCGCAGTAGACACCAAACATCTGCTGGTGAGCAATGGTAAGGCCAGCGCCATCAGTAAGGTCCTGGGTAGGTCCAATACAAAGGTTGGAGCCAACTGCCCAGTAAAGACCAAGGAGAACGGTCATAACTGCAAGGATGGTAACGTCGTTAAGCTGTGGGAAGCAGAAGAGGATAAGCCAAAATGCAGTTGCTGCCTGCTGAACCTGGACGTGACCAGTAGTAAAGATTGCGCGAAGCTTAGTCTGCTTCTTAAAAGCAACCAGAACGATGTTCAGAATGAAAGCGAAGAGCAGAAGAAGCATAACGGAGGAGAAGGAACGACCTGCGATAAATGCAGGAGCGTCAGCTGCCTCCATGCCTGCCTGTACTGCGTTCTGGCCAAAGTATGGGTCAATGACCATTGCAGAAAGGTTGAAGCGAGCCTGAAGTCCAACAAGAACTGGGCGGAATGCAGTTACCAGGCCGCCGGAACCAACCAGGAGGATCTGATAACCAATGACTGCCTTAAGGAAGCCAGCGAGTACGTCGTACCACTTCTTCTTAAGAAGAATGTAGCCGATAGCAACAATCAAACCGATGAAATAGGCTGGCTGAGTCAAGAAGTTGCTCGCAAACCATTTCCAAATACCAAGAACAATATCCATTGATACCCCTTTCAAAGGGTCCTACATACGTACCTTCTGCAGCCCACACTACAAAAGGAAATCCTCAATTACGTGCCCAGATGGGCACAAAAGCGCACACAGGCGCGGACGCGAACAAGCGCAAGCGCGAACGGGCGCGCGGGCGCGCCTAAACGACGCGCGAGAAAACGAGCCTACTCGGAGATAAGCTTGTCG
Source organism: Lancefieldella parvula (assembly GCA_023300185.1). Taxonomy (GTDB): domain Bacteria; phylum Actinomycetota; class Coriobacteriia; order Coriobacteriales; family Atopobiaceae; genus Lancefieldella. The sequence continues at coordinate 438,775 of CP097092.1, read as the reverse complement.
ATCTCCAAGAGCTCTTCTGGAGACTGAATATTCTTCAGACGCTCAAGGACCTCTTCATTCATAAGGACCTGAACGAGCATCTGCATATTCTTAAGGTGTGCTTCCTGATCGGTTGCGCTCAGAGTAAAGAAGGTCTTGACCTGCTTCTCATCGTCGCCATCCTCGAAGTTAACAGGAACATCGGAGTGCATAAATCCAATAGCAGTCTTGCCATTAGAGCCAATGCGAGCAGTGGAGTGTGGCATTGCAACGTTTGGAACGATAACAATGTAAGGGCCATACTTATTTACGCACTCGATAATGTCGTCTGCATACTCTGGATTGACTGTTCCGTCAGCCTCCAGTGGTTTGCAGCACTCTCTAATAGACTCTTCCCACGTCATAGGGGTCTTTACGAATGCATAATGTTTCTGCTCGTAAATATCGCGAAGTAACATGCGATTCACTCCTCTCCAGTAGCTACTGTGAATCTTTCCTTGTGTTGGACTATAGCAAGACCGCACAAGAACACATCGCTTAATGACAAAAACTTGAATCTTCTGAACGCTTCAACAATTAGATAAATAATTTATATGACATTTGACTTGCCGTATAACAAATTTCCCTATTTGTTGAACGTTTAGAACGTTTTACCAATCGAATCGATAGTATTAGTATAGCTAAAGTTGGAAGTTAAGCAATACTTATCTATGCTCACTTTAGAGATTTACGTCATAAAAACCGTTGACCGTTAAAAAATATCCGTTTAAGTATTCAAAACGTTCATAGGATAAGGTAAGATACACTGAGATTCGCTGAAATGCATCTACACAATTGTTCATGGACCGTTCAAAAGGTGCTATCAATTTGTACGATGTTTTTCACGGAATCGAGTTAGTTAAATGTCTTATATAGTGTTCAGAAATATAAGGCTTTTAACTACGGAAATAGCGTCGTAACGTCACAGCAAACTGTTCTTTTGCACGTACTTCTCGCGAGCTTTTTACGATCTTCTCGCGAACTATTTGCAAGTAGTCGGGTTTCTCGCCAGGCGTGTTGTTTGAAAAGTTTGCAACTATTTTTGTAGGTTTATCAGCAGTTTGAGTTCTATTGGGGGATTCATGGCCACAAGTCGTTCATTTGTAGCATCGCGTAGAAGCTCTATCATGAGTCTTCTTGAACAATACCGCCAGGTTTCCGTCAGCGATCTTGCCGATAGGTTTGAAGTTTCTTCACTTACCATTCGCCGCGACCTCGATGAACTTGAAGCTCAGGGCCTTATTTCTCGAAGCTATGGCATGGCCACGCTGCTTGATCCGCTCTCTACAGGACTCAGCTCTAACCAGGTCACCGCAAAGTTCAAGCTTGCCCAAGCCGCTGCCAAACTCATCAAAGATGGCGACACGGTCTTCATTAACACCAGTTCAACCGCTATTAAAGTCCTAGAATTCATCACCGCCGAGAACATCACCGTGGTTACCAATAACGGTAGCGTGCTGGCGGCTGACTACCCCCATCAATGACCGTTTTGGTTACGGGCGGAGAAGTTCGCCCAGCTAAGAAGTCTATGACCGGCGATTTTGCGCTTGCTTCAATCAACCAGATTCGCGCCGCAAAGTGCATCCTGGGGTGCTCGGGAATTTCTGCTGAGCGCGGCCTCACCACGCTGGTTTCAAACGAGATGCGCGTGAATTCGCTGATGCTTAAGCACTCTGAGCAGCACATTGTCCTAGCCGACTCGAGCAAGCTGGGAGTTAACTCCAGCTTCCAGTACGGATCACCATCCGATATCGACGTGCTTATGACGGACGAATCCGCGTCGATTTCGCAGGTAGCAGCCCTCGAAGCCGCTGGCGTTCGCAAGGTTGTGCGCGTAAGCCTGTAGGATTGCTGCAGCGGCTAGCGAGCGGCGCGCGGCGGAGCGCGGACAACGTTGGGATTTGGCTCCGGATGCAGGTTTTAGGCGCTGTTAGGTGTCGGTTTTCTTGTTTTGCGAATAGCACATCAAAATTTCAACTACCATGATCCGAAAATATTCATCCTCATGGATATTCATGAGGATGAATTCATTTGTATGCATAAATTTTTTAGAGGCCTATTTTTGGCATTTTGAAAACACAGCAAAGTCACTTAATCTGCAAAATCACCCCTCAAAAGTCTCATTTTGCGCAGATTATCATCATTTACTGTGTTTTTTAGGGCTGTAAGTTATGTTTTTGGCTCTGTATATACAGATTATCTTACTTTGCTGTGGTCGACCTTCTAAAAACGTGCAGATTATCCGACACAGATGTGTTCTGACAGCTTTATCGTCACCCAAACGAAAAGCCCCGCCAACTGGCGGGGCTTTGAAGTGCAGTTTTGTCGCGCACCGGGCGTCGCGTGTCGCGCACCGGGCGTCGAGCTCTTCGCGCACCGGGCGTCGCGTGTCGCGCACCGGGCGTCGCGCTTGTCGCGCTCTTCGCGCACCGGGCGTCGCGCGACGCGAACCAAAGAGCTTACTCCTCCTCGAGAGCAGCAGCAATCTCGTCGGTGATGTTCATGGTGCTGTAGACGTTCTGAACGTCATCGAGCTCGTCAAGCTTATCGATAAGACGCTGAACCTTCTTTGCATCAGAAACAGAGACGTCAGTTGGGGTGGTTGGAACCATAGTAAGCTCGGAACCCTTGACCTCAATGCCCTGAGCCTCGAGGCCCTTCTGGACATCCTGCATCTTGTCGTATGCAGTCCAAACAATCCACTGATCGCCAGCGTCCTCGTAATCGTTTCCGCCAGCCTCAGCAACTGCCATCATGAACTCGTCCTCATCGACAGCGTTCTCGCGGTCAGCAACCTTCTTCTCCTCGGAGACAATAACCTTGTCAACTGCGATGGAGCCCTTGCGCTCAAACTGGAACGCAACGGAACCAGCGGTACCAAGATTGCCGCCAGAGTGGGTAAATGCGGAACGAACGTCTGCTGCGGTACGGTTCTTGTTGTCAGTCAGGCAGTCAACGTAAACTGCGACACCTGCAGGACCGTATCCCTCGTAAACGATCTCCTCGTAAATGGCAGCATCAGCACCAGCGCCAAATGCCTTATCGATAGCGGCCTGAATCTTTGCGTTAGGCATGGAAACCATGCGAGCACGGGCAACAGCGGCAGACAAGCTAGCGTTGTTGTCCGGATTTGGGTCGCCACCCATCTTTGCGGCAACAGTAATGTTGCGGGAAAGCTTAGAGAACAGCGAAGAACGCTTAGCGTCGATAGCTGCTTTCTTGTGCTTGGTTGTGGCCCACTTAGAGTGTCCGGACATTGCACTCTCCTTCTTTAGAGGTTCGAAAACCTAATTATCACATTAGCCCTTATACGTTACACGAAATCAAGAAGCGAGAAAAGACTTATTTTGCAGATATGGAGACTTGCGCACGCCATACGCCGAGAAACCCGTGGGTTCGCACACCCCGCGCACCTCCGGCGCCGCCGCGCAAGACCGCGCATCCGCACACCTCCACGCGCAACACGTCCGCTCCTACTCCACCAGCTCAACGTGGATGGACTCCGCAATCTTCTCGACCAGCGCAAAGTCGCCCAAGCCAGCGCTCATCGCAACGTTTCCGCCGGTAGCCATCGCGCGCGTCAGGGCCTTCTCGACAGCCGACGGATCCTCAAGCCAAACCGACATGAAGCTTGCCAGCGTTGAATCGCCTGCGCATGCCGTCGAAAGCACCTCTACCTGCGCGGCGTTTGCATGCCAGACGTGCTTGCCGTTGAAGAAGTACGCGCCTTCGCCGCCTAGCGTAAGCAGGATGTTCTTTGCTCCGCGTTCGTGAATCTTGTGAAGGGCGAGAAGAACGTCGGCCTCGTTATGGACGTCGACACCAAAGATCTCTGCCACTTCTTCGTCGTTTGGCTTGATGAGCAGCGGTTTTTTCTCGACAAGTTCTGCGAGGTGTTTATGAGAGATGTCCAGGACCAGCTCAGCGCCGCGCTCATGACAAAGATCAGAGAGCTCGTCGTAGAAGGTTGGATCCATCTCAGGAGAAAGCGAGCCGGAGACCACCAGCACGTCCAGGTCGAGCGCATTACGCAGCAGCTCAAGCATCTCGTCTTGCTTGGAACGAATAACGGGAGCTCCTGCGTTAGGGAACTTGAGCTCGCCTTCTGGCGTGGTAACAAAAATGTTTACGCGGGTGATACCGTCAATCCACACAGGCTTGACTGGGCAAATCTTGGATGCCTCTTCAACAATATAGTTGCCCGAGAAGCCACCGAAAAAGCCCAGGATAGTGGACGCAACGCCGTAGTGAGCAAGCGTAAATGAAACGTTCAGACCCTTGCCGTTTGGTGTGTAAACGGCATCGGTTGTACGGTTGACATGCGTATAAGAAGGAACTCCCGAATTGACGTTCATGTCTATTGCAGGATTAGTGGTAAGTGTGTAAATCATCAAAGCTCCCTCTGAAACAAATATGGACCCGACGAAATCGCCGAGTCCATATTTTACTTCGATTATCTGAGTCTGCACCCAAACTGTACGTAAATTCTGGGCAAAACTCAAACGGTACCGAGTGTGTGCTAAGCGTAAAGCTTAGTCCTCGACCAGCTTGTTGCCGTTCTTGCGGTACTCGTATGCCTTGAAAGCAACAAAGAGAATACCACCAACAACAGCGCCAATGAGAATGGCGAGAACCCACTTGAGGCCGCCATCGACAACGGGAAGAACCAGGAAACCACCGTGAGGAGCTGGGTCATGAACGCCAAAGAGCAGCGTCAGGATGGAGCCGATGGAAGAACCGATCATCATGATAGGCATGACAGGCCAAATGTTCTTGGTCATGAATGGAATAGCGCCCTCGGTAATGTGGGTGCAGCCAAGAACGAAGTTGACCAGACCAGCGTTGAAGTCGGACTTGGTGAAGTATTTCTTACCAACAACAACAGCAAAGGTGGTGATCAGTGGAGGAACAATACAAGCAGCAGAAACTGCAGCCATGAAGTTAGTACCAAACTCATAGGTTGGGGTACCAACACCAGCAGCAAGAGCCTCGGTCAGAAGTGCAGTACCGGTAACGTAAGCTGCTTTGTTGACTGGGCCGCCCATGTCAAATGCGGCACATGCAACCAATTGCAAGACCAAGGACAATTGGACCAGAAGCAGACAGACCGCGCAGGAAGTTCATCATGCCGGTGTTGATTGCTGCCATTGGACCAGAAATACCCAGCATAACCAGGCCAACAATGGTGGTGGAAAGCAGTGGGTACAGGAAGATTGCCTTCAGGCCATCAAGGTTCTTTGGAAGACCTGCAAGAAGCTTCTCAAGACCAACGATGACATAACCTGCAAGGAAGCCGCCGACAATGCCGCCCAGGAAGCCAAAGCCAACACCAGCGCCACCTGCATCAATCATGCCAGTGGTAGGGTTGATTGGAAGACCCTGGATAGCAATCATACCTGCAACAAAACCAGGAACAAGAGCAGGACGCTTGCCGATAGACTCTGCAATGTAAGCAGAAAGCACTGGAACCATGAGGCCCATTGCAATGCCGCCGATAATCTTGAGCATGGCAGCAAAGCTGTTGTAGTCAGGTGCGGTGGAGCTGAAGGAAGTGATGCCCCAGAGGAATGAAACTGCAGTTAGAACACCACCAGCAACAACAAAGACCAGCATGTGGCTAACGCCGTTCATGAGGTGCTTGTAGATAATGTGGCCTACAGATTCCTTCTCAATGGTGCTTGAGACTGGAGCGTCGTCTGCCTCTGCAAGCTCGCCCTCAGGCTGAGCAACAAGAGCACGGTCGATAAGACCCTCTGCATCCTTAATAGCTGCAGTAACACCAACATTTACCATTGGTTTTCCGGCAAAACGCTCAGCCTGAACGTCCTTATCGGCAGCAACAACTACTGCCTTGGCGTTCCTAATCTCAGCTGCGGTGAGCTCATTCTCTACACCGACCTGGCCGTGCGTCTCAACCTTAATGGTAAGACCTTTAGCTGCGGCGGCCTTCTCCAGGGCCTCCTTAGCCATAAAGGTGTGCGCAATACCGGTTGGGCAACCAGTAGCAGCAACGATGTCATACTTTGACTCGTCAGCCACAGCACTCCCCTTTCATCCTAGTGCTCGGAATTGTTCCAAACACAACCAAAAAAGCTGCTCAATGTTAGCACTGAGCAGCTTAAATGACCATACTTTTACGTAAAAATCAGTTAGCAAGTTATGTTTTGCGCAGAAGTGTTACGACTTGCGAGAAACGCGAATTTCTCGATTGCGGGGCGCACGTTTCACCCGCAACTCGCACACACCTACTCTGCGTTCTCCTGGCCAAAACGCTCTTGCCTCAGGCGCAGCGCCTCGTATGCGCAACCATACATTGCAGCCTGATTGCCCAAGCTAGCGGCCTCAATACGAGCGCCCTTGCTTACCGGCAAAGCGTACTGCTCAAAACACTCGCGAAGCTCGGTAGCAAACGTTGCAAACGAGCCTGCAACACCGCCGCCAATCAAGAACATGGCAGGATCGACCACGCACGAAACCTGCGCCATAGCAAGACCCAGGTAGTGGCACATCTTATGGATAGCAAGGGTTGCGCATTCATCGCCTTGAGCATGAGCCCTAAACACAGACACCGTATCGGTCTCGTGCTCAACGTTCACAGGAACAACGCCTCGAGCAACACATTCTTCCAGGTACAGGCGGACAACACCCTTAGCAGAAGCGTACTGCTCCAGGCAACCGTGACGACCACAGCCGCAGGTCAACGTCTCTTCAGGCTCAACAATGATGTGGCCAATCTCGCCGCCAGCGCCAAAAGCACCTGCAGCAAGCTTGCCGTCTACGACAACACCTGCGCCAACGCCTGTTCCCAGTGCAATCAACACAAACGAAGGCACGCCCACGGCAACGCCAGCCCACGCCTCGCCCAGAGCTGCAGCATTAGCGTCGTTGACAAACGCGATGGTTGCGTTTGGCAGGCACATGTTAATTGCCTGCACCAATCCCTCAGGGTCAATGTCTACATTGGCGAGAAGACCAACGGTTCCGTCATCTGCAACAGGACCTGGAATATCCAAACCACACGCAATAACATCGTTGCGGCTTGCTTTTTGGCCATGAACAATCAGCTTAATAGCATCGGTTACCGTCTGATAACCGCCCTCGTTATCAAGTGCGGGCGTCTTGACCTTCTGCTCAGAAAGTAGCTCTCCCTCTGCAGAGAAGAGTCCCAGCTTGATGGTGGTGCCACCAACATCAATGCCCAATACGTATTCCATAAAACCCCCTAGTTGCCGCGCTTAAGCGCACCCTCAACAAGCTGCGAAAGAACGTCTTCAACAGCGTATCCTGCAGCCTCAATAGCCATTGGAACAAGGGAGGTCTCAGTGAGTCCTGGGAACGTCTTCAGACCCATGACCATAACATGAAGTCCATCCCAAATAAAATCAATACGAGCAAGATCTCTGCAGCCATAAGCGGTGTACACCTCAAGAGCTGCGCGCTCAAGAGCCTCACGAGCAGCAGCTGGATCTGCGCCAAGTGCCGCCAAAGACTCAGGACGAACCGGGCAGAAATGCTGAATACGCTCTGGATCAAGACGAGCATCCGTGTCGTAAATACCCTTGGTCACTGAAATCTCTACTGGTGGCAGGGTTTTCTCGCCATCCGCGTCAGAAAGCACGGTAACGCTTACTTCAACGCCATCAACCCACTGCTGGATAATGACGGAGTCGTCAAAACCAAGTGCGCCGAGAAGTGCTGGTCCAAGCTGGTCAGCGCTGTCAACCTTAGAAAGGCCCATAGCAGAGCCGCCGTGAACGGGCTTGACTGCTAGAGGGAAGCCAACGCCGCCACCAAGGCGCTCGGGAACCAGATCAAGAGCGGCAGCTGCGCCCAAGATCTTTAAACGCGCTGGCAGTCAGTACAATCTGAGGAGGCCAGATGACCTCGGACTCCTCCTTTGACCAGGCCTGACGCACAATAAACGGCATGTCAGCTTTGTTCCAGGCTGCCCTACAAGACGCAGGCCTTGAGCCCACATACGGAATCTTGAGGAACTCCAAAAGCGCAGGTACTGCACCATCTTCTCCGCCCGCGCCGTGAAGGCACACAAAGGCAACATCGGGTTTCTCGGCACGAAGGGTGTCTACCAGGTGTGCGTCAGCATCAAGTGGCAATACCTCATACCCGTGCTTCTCTAAAGCCTCAGAGACAAGAGCTCCACTTTTGAGCGAGAAGTTCCTCTCAAATGAGGCTCCACCCATAATGACAGCAACTTTTGTAGCCATACTTAACACTCCCTTGCAGAGGATTGAGATTCAGAATGAGAAGACTCAGGTAGAGCGCCCGCCTCTAGGAATGCGCGATACAGCGCCATGCGATCTTGGACGCATAAAGACAGCCTGCGGATTGCCTCGTGAATGCGCTCTGGCGTCTCAAATGAGTAGCACAGGCGCATACTTGAACTAATACGCTGGTCAGGATAGCAATAAACACCTGGTACAAAGGCAACTCCCTCTTCAATTGCACGAGGAAGCAACTGCTCAGTATTGAGGTATGGCGGGAAGGTTACCCACAGGAACAAACCGCCCTCTGGCTTAGTCCAGGTAACATCTTTGGGGAAGAACTCTGCAAGCGCTGCGAGCATGGCGTCTTTTCTCTCTTTATAGCGAGACTTAGACACCTCAAGCGCTGCTTGCCAATCAACCTCATTGAAGTAGTGCTCAGCAAGAATCATGTTAAAGGGGCTGGTACACAGATCAGAGCCAGACTTAGCAAGGTTGATGCGCTCAAGGAAGTGACGAGGTGCAACCATCCATGCTAAGACGCAGTCCAGGGGCAAAAATCTTTGACGTGGTTCCCAAATAAATGACATTTGGATCAAGCGTCTTAAGGCGTGTTAGATCTTCTCCCTCAAAGCGGATAAGACCATACGGATCATCCTCAACAACAGGAATGTTGTACTGGCGAGCCAGCTCAAGAAGGCGCAGACGCCTTGGCATAGACATGGTGATGCCGGCAGGATTATTAAAGTTAGGAATAACGTAGATGAACTTAGGCTTTCTGCCTTGGTCTGCAAGCTCTTTAAGCTTTGCCTCGAGAAGATCTGTCCTGATACCTTCTTCGTCCATATCAATGGTGTGAACAGTAGGCTCATACGCAGAAAATGCCTGGAACGCACCAAGATAGCTTGGACCCTCACAGATAATATCGTCCCCTGGGTTTAAGAAAGACACGACCCAAGAAATCAAGCGCCTGCTGAGAACCAGAAGTCAAAATCATCTCGTCAGGATCAGCCTCGACGCCCTGAGCAGCCAAAATCTTGCAGATAGTCCTTCTGCACTCAATACGGCCATCAGAGTTGCCGTACTGAAGAGACCTGAGACCCTCAACAGCAACGCAGCGTCGAGCGCACTCTGCAACCTGATCAAGTGGCAGCGAAGAAATGTCTGGTAGGCCACCAGACAGCGCAATGACGCCTGGACGAGACAGGGCCGCAAACAAATCTCGTACTTCGCTCTTACGCATAGTTTGAACACGCTCTGCGTAAAGATCACTCCATACGTCAAACGAGATTCTGCTGTCATCCATAGAACTCTTACTCCTTACAGGCCATCTTTAGGCAAAAATTGTGCCGAAAAGATGTACTTATTGTTTTAGGACGTAGTCTTTTTAGTATCGCTCAAATATCAATAAATAACAGGGTAAAATATGACGCAATTGCTAAACGGTTACATATAACCGGCAAACATACTGGTCGCTCCTAAATTTTGTAGAGAGGATTTTTATGGACAGCGCACATAACACTGTTGAATTGAACGCAGCGCTTTCAAATCCCCGCGATGATATCGCTAAACTTGATGAACTTGAGAAGAAGCTCTTTGCTCTCAACTACGCAGCTAATGAGATTGGCTCTTTTGGACCATGTATCGATCCAAAAAAGGCTGCTGAAGAGCGCGGAGAAGCCCTGGCAATCCTTGGCGAGCAGGTCCAGGAGACCCTCTGTGATCCTGCTGTTGGCGCGCTGCTTGATAGACTTCACGAGAATCGCGCTCTACTTGATGAGACTCATCGCGCACAAGTTAAAATTCTTCGTCGCGATAGAAGCCAGCTGGTAGATGTACCTGTTGAGCTTCAGAGCAACTTTGTTCGTCTTACCACAGAGGCTAATGAGGTCTGGGAGCAGGCAAAGAACAGCGATGACTGGTCACTCTTTGCTCCAAAGCTGGATAGCTTAATTGAGCTTCGCAAAGAGATGTGCCAGGCACGCGATGCTTCTAAAGACCCATATGACCTCTTGCTCAGCGATTTTGAGCACGGTACCAACAGAGAGTTCTACAACACCTTCTTCAATAACGTTAAAGAAGTGGTAGTCCCTCTGGTTGCCGATTGCATGGCTTCTAAGCGTCAGCCAAGCACCAAGCCTCTTGAGGGCAAGTTTGACGTCAATCGTCAGTGGGACCTTGCAAAAGACCTGGTAAAACTCCAGGGCCTTGACGAGGACGCTTACTGGCTTGGCAAAACTGAGCATCCTTACACCGGTGGCCCTGGTATCGGCTTTGTCATGGTTGCCAGCCACGCTTACGAGAATAACGTGCTCTCCAACGTCTATTCCATGCTGCATGAGAACGGTCACGCCCTCTACGAGCAGGGCATTAACTGGGAGTATCGTTTTACCTCTCTGAGCACCGGTACTTCTATGGGTATGCACGAGTCCCAGTCTAGGTTCTTTGAGAACTACGTTGGCCTTTCTGAGGCATTTGCTGAACCTCTGATTCAGCTTATGCGCAAGCATTTCCCTGGCCAGCTTAATCGCGTCACTGCCTTCCAGCTCTTCTCGGCAGCTAACAAGGTACAGCCAAGTCTTATTCGTACCGAAGCGGACGAGCTCACCTATCCTCTGCACATCCTTATCCGTTATGAAATGGAACAGGCACTTTTGTCTGGCGAGATTACTGCAAAGGATGTCCCAGCTCTTTGGGCCGAGAAGTACAAGCAGTACCTGGGCGTTACGGTTCCAAACAACACCGAAGGTGCTCTTCAGGATGTTCACTGGTCATGGGGTGAGTTTGGCTACTTCCCAACCTATGCACTTGGTAGCGCTTATGGTGCACAGTACAAGCACGCCATGATTGCTGAGGGTATGGACTTTGACGCCGTCTGCGCATCTGGAGATCTTGCTCCTATTAGGGAGTGGCTGGGTAGCCGTATTTGGACCTGGGGCCGTGCAAAAGACTCCAAGGAGCTCATCATGGGTGCATGCGGCGAGCCTTTTGACGTCCACTACTACACCAAGTATCTAACTGATAAATACTCTCGCATCTATGGTCTGATCAGCGCATAAGCGCACACCGTAGACGCGAGTAGAAATATCTGTCTTCTACCAATTAAACGAAAGGGATGAAATGAAAAAGTTTGTCGAGGAGTTCAAAGAGTTTATCCAGCAGGGCAATGTTATGGACATGGCTATTGGTATCATCATTGGCGGCGCATTTACCGCTATTGTTACCTCCCTTGTCAATGACATCATCAACCCATTTATTAAGCTGATCTCTGGTGGTGGCACCGAGGTTTCTGGTCTTTCCATTCCAGTTCCTGGTACCCAGAACGGCATTGACTTTGGTGCATTCATCAGCGCAATCATCAACTTTCTGATCATTGCATTTATTGTCTTCTGCATGGTTAAGGCCCTCAACAAGTTCATGAAGGCTTCCAAGCTTAAGAAGGACGAGGAAGAGGCTGTTGAAGAGGTTGCAGCTCCACACTGCCCACACTGCCTTGAAGAGGTTAAGGAAGGTGCAACTCGCTGCCCACACTGCACTGGTGAGATTGAGGGGCGCACACGCTGCGTAAGCTTTACACCAAGCTTTACATCACCGTCCTTTTGCACGCGTAAAAGGTTAGCAGAAAAAGCAGGCATATCATATGCCTGCTTTTTTGTTACGAAAGAAATGAACTGCCTCATTTCTTGGACACGAGAAATAGGAGTCAGTTCAAAACACACCTAAGTCGGATAATCTGTCAAAAAGACGTATACATTACGCTGAAAATACCACAAACATGCAGATTATCTTCATTAGATGTGTAAAATGCCCGCAATTGAGCAGATTATCTGACTTAGGTGTGTTCCTTAGGTACGAAATTTACCTATAGTTAAATTTCTTATATAAGTCTATTCATGTTTAAGCATATTAGATGAAGTTTATGCATAGATATGCATATCAGGTAGTACGACCACCTAGCTGCCTGGCTATCTTGATTAGGAACATGTCAATTCTTCGGCAGAACCTACCAAAGCTGCGCTATTTTGTGGGCCAGGCCTAAAAGCCGGCGCTAACATGCTGCAGAATCATAATCACCCGCATATGAACTGCCTCCCATTTCTTATGTCCAAGAAATGGGAGGCAGTTTAGAAAAGGCTGCGGTTATTTCTTACCAGTACCACCCTTGCCGCCGCCACCATTTCCAGATGAGCTGCCGCCATTTCCTGAAGAGCTACCACCATTACCAGAATCAGAAGAATTAGGAGTTACCAGCGTAAAGCCGCCCTTACCATCTGGCTGCCAAGGGAACTGAGCCTTTGGTGGATACTCATATTTAGCCCAATTATCCTCGCGGTGATTAATGAGGGCAAATTTAAGAGTATATCCAGGAGTATCAATATTGAGAATTTTTTTATCATCCGCAGTAGTGTATAGAACAGACTTAGATATCTGTTGGTCTTTTGAAAAACCCTGAGCAAGAATGGGGAAAGAAAGACCATCTGCCGAAGGCTCTTCTGCAACAATCTGAATAGGAGAAACACTACCGTCCGGATAGAACAGTGCAGCATTTCCATCCTTATGAGCAGAGAAGGTATACGCTGCGCCCGAACCCTTATTCATAGATTCAATCTGGTCACTGGTCAGATCTTCTTTAGAGCCATCTGCATAGTGCAAGCCATAGAGATAATACGTACCAGGAATGGTAGCAGCAAAATTGACTACCTGGCCATCAATATAAGCAATCTGTGAAGTATCGTCTGGATTGTCAGAAAGTTTTTTGAAATTAAACGTAATCTCACTTTTGGCATCACTGTACTTCAGATAGTTGTTATCGTCCTTATCAAAATACATTGGCACACTATCGCCATCATCATAAGTACATTGAATAACAACGGATCCTTTTGCTTCCCACTTACCATCATTCTTTACGCCTTTAAAATTATGCATGAAGAAAGTGCCGTCTTCTTTGAAGGAATAGTAAAGAACGGTTCCATCGTTATAGCCCTGATTGAGCATGCCGCCATGGTCAAAGGTTTTACCATCCTTTGACCCACCTTTAGTTCCAACACCATTGTCAACACACCAAACACCAGTAACAATCTTGGAAAGGTCTCCAGTTAGCGTTGGATTATCTGGAGTCTCTTCAAGCTTCACCAGATTTGACTGAGAAGGCTGATCACCATTACCGCCTTGACCGCCGTTTTGTGAGTCAGCTCCACCAAGAACAGAATCAGGGTTTAAGATTGCCTGAAGGACATCACTATTACATGCAGCAAGCGTGCTAGCAGCACCGCCTGCAGCCAATCCCGCAAAAGCGCGACGAGTAATCATCTCTTTATTCATACGTTCCTCCTATAAGCGTATGGGAGTCCCAACTTTTTATATTCTACTTGAAACGAGTCAAATGTTACACATTAAGCTGCATTCGACTCATTTATCGTCCTACTTTGTATGAGGAAGATGAGAGGTAATCAACGTCATAGTGCCCGTAAAGCGCAGGCTACCAGAAGACGCAGGTGCAATAAAATGCGAGCCCTTGCAAATCCTATGCTCTACTCCGTTGCCACCGTCAGCGCAAACCGTACCTTCTCCCTCAATGACACTTACGCACATAAACGGCCATGGCTGAGCAATAGTTTTTGCCTCATGAATCTCGTATTTTTCTACCGAGAAGTACTTGCAACTCATAAGCTCAGTTTTGCCATCAATTTCTGGAGCAGTGATTTCTCCAGATGTTGGAGCTTCCTGTGCATAATCAATGACCTCAAGACTCTGTGCCAGATGTAAATCACGAGGCTTGCCATCGTCTCCCAAACGATCATAGTCATACACACGGTATGTAATATCTGAGCTCTGCTGCGTTTCAAGAATAAGCGTGCCCGTTCTAATGGCGTGAACGGTTCCAGGATCAATCCTAAAGAAATCTCCAGCCTTGATAGGAACGTAATTGAGCAGTTCAGTCCACTTTCCCTGCTCAACCATGGCTGCAAACTCTTCTTTTGAGGAGGCATTTTGTCCTACAACAATATCGCCATTCTCTTTTGCATCAAGAATATACCAGCACTCAGACTTTCCCAGAGAGCCATTCTCGTGTTCTGCTGCGTACATGTCATCTGGATGAACCTGAACAGAGAGGTCATCTTTTGCATCAAGAATTTTAATGAGAAGCGGGAAACGGTCTCCCTCTGCATTACCAAAAAGCTCTCGATGCGTTGACCAAAGCTCCGAAAGAGTTTTGCCAGCATATGCACCAGAGGCAACTTCACAGTCTCCGCTAGGATGTGCACTAATCGCCCAGCACTCTCCTACTGAGCCTTCGGGGATGTCGTAACCATACTCTTCAGCAAGTCTTCTTCCGCCCCAAATCTTATTGTGAAAAAGAGGTTTTAAAAGATAAGTTCGTTGTATGACCTGTCTGTGTTTTTATCTAAATCTAGCATCGTAGCTCCTTATATGCAGTGCATACATGCTTTTCTAATAGCTAACAACTCTATAGTCTAACGGATTCTAATAACCTCAACACTGACTCATTTAGCTGCTATTGACTGGGTTTCTCGCTAACAAAAAAGGCTCAGCTAAAAGCTGAGCCTTTGCAGTCAACGAACTAAGTGAAACTTAGAACATAACGTTGAAGGAATCCATGCTGTAGTCGGAACCATAAAGAGCAAGGATGGTACCACGAACAGTTGCGGATGGATCCATCTTTACACCTGGGTCAAAGAATGCAAAGCCCTTGGTAGTAGTGTTAGGAGCTGCGTTAACAAACAAGCTCAGCTCATCCTTGCCAATAGCGGTGTCGGTGGTCTGAATGAAGATGTTGGTATCGGTCTTGTTAACAACCTCAACCAGATAGCCGTTGGAGTTCTCAAAGTCAACACCAATGCCGGTAACGGTAACGGTAATCTTATCGGTGTCAATAAGAACCTCAGTCTTATCGCCAGTCTTCTTAATATCATCAACGTACTTCTGAACGTTGGTAACCTGCTCTGAAGTGTTGTGCTTGTCCATCAGAGTTTGATAGAGCTGCTGAGAGTCAGAGTCACCAGCACGAGTATCTGAAGGCTTAGTTGCAGTATTTGCATCAGGTGCAGTCTGCTGCTGTTGCTGCTGCTGACCACCGCCAGTAGTGGTTCCTGGATCAGCAAGATTTGGAATAAGATTGCAGCCAGCAAGTGCAAGAACGGCAGAAGCGGATGCTGCTACGAGGCCGAGCTTATTAAACTTCATAAAGGTCTCCTTTGGGTTTTGTTTACCTTTATTGAGAATAGCCGATTTAAGTAGATTTTGTCAATTTTTATGCACAGATGAGCATCTAATGTTCCTCAACTAGGGCTTTAATGCCACCTTGCGTAAACATTACTGCTGAATTAATGTGGCCATCAGCCTCTTCACGAGTCTCATCATTTTTAAGAATATTGACAATAGTGGTCATCTCAGTTTGTGCAAGCCACGTAATAATAAACTCATCATAGGGCTTAACCTGTGCAACGTTAGGATAAAGAATGGCTCTGATGGTTGCAGAGATTACCTCAGTCAACTCTTCAAAGAAGCGAACAACGTGTGGATTTTCACGGTTATTCACAAGAATCTGCACCACGTACCTATTGCCGTACAGAAGGTCCAAGAATTTCTCGAGCGTTTCTTTATTACCCAATGGAGTGTCTTCAAGATTTCTTTCGCCAGAGACCAGCAGATGATCTTTGTAATCCTCAAGAATCTGAATTGCGCCTTCAGTGACAGGAATCAAAACATTCTTAAAGAGGTCCTCTTTGTTATCAAAGAAGAAATAAAGAGCGCCCGTGGTAACGCCTGCATGTGCACAAATCTGTCGAAGTGAAGCTTTATCGTATCCCTGTAAAGCAAACTCTTGCTCTGCGGATTTAAGAAGCTTGTGACGTGTGTCACAACTTTCTGTTTGTGGTCGCCTCGACATTGCTGCCGCTCCTTTATAAATGTTTTAAATCCCCTTGTAATAAGGAGATTCCCCCAAATCAATACTACCTTGTTTTAAGAGGAACATATAACAGAAAGTTAACTAATTATGCAGAAATCTATAATCGCTACATAACAACTTTTGTGATATTTACTTAATTCTTTGATATTGATCAGACGAGAAACACGTCAGAGGCATAATAAAACCCTGCTATGTTACATAACAGGGTTTTAAGACATACCGTTAACCCAAATTATCCTTACGCTTAATAAATTCTCCGCAGATATATGACTTCCTTAGATACTCGCGATTAAACGGATCTTTGACGGGAACAAAATCCTCTGGAGACTTAGCAAAGTGCATGGCGAAAAGCTCATGGATATGTGGATCAGCCAGCAAATAGCCGCGCGAGCAGTACGCCTGATACATCTGGGCGTCCTCGTTAAATTTGAACGAGCTAAAAGCGCAGTCTGAACAGTGTAGTCCAGCCATCTTGCACATCTCCTACTCTTCAGATAGCCCCATGCAATCTGAACAACGCTGAATCATACGCGTATACAGCAAGTATGGCATTGAAAACAATAAAAATAGTCAAAAATACTTATTCGACGCCAAGAATTTCCGGGAGCGTGTAATCTGAGCCGTTCCCCGAGGAAGCAACAGGTTGGAGGTATTCTCTATTGTCATTTCCGTCATGCATAACAGTAGGATTTGGAAGATTAACACCCTCAGCTAAATTCTTCTTCTGCGTCTCTGTAAGCTCCACGCCAGCATCAACAAGATCTTTAAGATGCTCAACCCAAAGTTGATCAAGACTTAAGGAGAAGAAGTCAGCGATAACCTTTGCTTTATCAAATGAAGGCCACTTACGACGCTCGGTGCAAATATAAGAGACATACGCACGTGACCAATGTGAGAATTCGCACAGGTCTACCTGGCGCTTGCCACTTTCTTGTAACAACCTTGCTACTGTCCTACCCAAACCTGGGTCGGTCTTTTTGGTAACACCTGCCTTAGCCATCTCACAGCCCCATCTGCTCAAACGATGTCTGAAAAACATGCGTATGTTTTATGCATAGTCCCGTGTTGTTACCGTATCATACTACACTAAAATATCTTCAGATACAATTTGTTATGTTGTTTTACAAGCGGAAATTTAAAGAAAATTGCATACCTGTTACGTAAATAAATCGTAAGTGACTCTTCTGTCTGGGATTAATTGGCTATACAAAAGATATGCAAAAATCAATTGAACTATGCAAAATAATGTATCAGCGATTTTATGCAATAACAAAGAACCTCTACGCCATCTGGCTTTTAAGATTTTGGATGATCCATGCAGCTGGTTTCTGGCACGTATAAAACCACAGGAAAATAGCTTAGTAGCTGTATATTTACTTTTAAATACTTGAAATAATGGGTATATCAGAAGCAGAGCTTCTTGCTCTTAAAGGTTGCCATGAGGCAGGGCGACATGTGTGCGACCACGTTAATAGTCGTCCTGCCTCCATGGCATACGTTGCCTCGCATAACGAGAGATCTGAACAGTCGGGGCCATTCAGTAATGAAATTGAGTGTTGGGGGTACTCAATCTCTCAACGCAACGTGTAAACTATTGATAGCAGAAAAAACTTTTTATATATTCGGGAATTAGAAGAATTTTTAAATTCATATAACACTTCTCGATTTTAGCGTAAAAATAGCGCAAGTGCCACACCAAATCCAAGAAATGGTGCAAAAGGAAATGTATACATAAATATACTATCTGAACTGGTAATTTCTTCTTTATTTCTATCTTCTCTTTTTAAAAATTTTTGCCGAATAAAGAACAGAAGAGAAAACATAACACCTAAAATATTTGCCGAAAATAAAAAGACAAATGTCTCTTTTATTTCAAGATAAAGGCATGTTGAGAGAATAAGTTTAATATCTCCCCCTCCCAGAGAAGACATATGACCTATAAATTTTGTAACTATACCTACTGTAATCAGTACACCTATAACAAAGAGCTCACTCCATAATGCATTCATCAGTAACTCAGCGGGTTTTTCATTTGCGGCAAGCCAAATAGGCCATAAAATAACGAGCAAAATAGGGATTCTATTTGGAATAGTGCGATTTCGCATATCCGATATTGAAGCCCAGATATACATGACAAAAATAACCAACTCTCTCATAGACACCTCCTCAGTCAACCATAGCAACATAGACAAGAATCAACTTTCTACTCAGGTGCCGTTATTTAACTTATTGATGTAACAAGCTGAACATTCAACGTTCTTCTCGCCGCTCTTGGTTTTAGAGAGCCTTTTTGATCCTTCGAGATTTACTTGCGACAAAAATCGGAAAGCCGTGAATGGTACACTTAGCACTCAGTTTCTAGAAAGGTTTTTCATGCCAAGTTCTTCATATAAATCAAAACAAATGATTGTTATTCGTCGCGATCTTAAGATGCGAAAAGGTAAAATTGCCGCTCAGGCAAGCCATGCATGTGTTGAAGCCACGCTGATGGCACTTGCAAAAGAGCGTCGACTTGATCAGGTTCGTGTTACCGATGATCAGAATTGGGTCTATTTGGACCATGCTGACGAAGATACCTCTGCAATCACTAACTGGTTTGATGCTGGCGTTGCAAAAGTATGTGTCTATGTTGATTCTGAAGAAGCGTTGCTTGAGCTTGCTGTCGAGGGAAAAGCTCGTGGTTTTGTCGTGGCCCTTATTAGGGACGCGGGCTTTACCGAGTTCCATGGAGAACCAACATTTACCTGCCTGGCATTTGAGCCACTGGCTGCAGAAGATATTGATCCGTTAACGGGCGAGCTGCCTTTGTACTAGCGAGGATACCTACATCAAGAAGGTGTGGCTCATAACCTCGTCAAAGATAGTGGTAACTACAAACATACCAATTGAGGCATAAAGGATTGCTGCCTGCCAAGAAAGGTGATTGGTCTCGATTTTTGAAATACGAGGATCAAGCTTTCCTTCTTTAAGGCTGATGGGGTCATCAATATCACGCGTAAAGCCCATCTGACGGTCCTCGTACTCTTTTCCGCTAAAGAGCAGACCAACGCCGCAAGCAATAATTCCCAAAGAAGAAATGACGTACATAACACGGCGCACCCAGTCGATGCCCGTAAACATATCCATGCCGCTGGTAAAGTACGCAAATGCAAAGATAACAGCACTCATTCCAGCTGCTGTAAGACAACCATAACCGAATGCACGTAAGGCGCTCAGTGCCAGCTCTTTGAACTTCTCGCCACGAGAAGGTGTTTGTGAAAACTTGCTATCCATACACAACTCCTTGGTTGTTTATTTGTTTTCTGTATAGCTTATAGCGTATAGGAAGTCTTTGCTTGATGATACAATTTCTACAGTAAATCTTGGCAGGAGGACGCATGCGTATCGGCTTTGATAACGAGAAGTACATCACTATGCAGGCGGATCGAATTCACCAGCGTATCAGTGAGTTTGGCGGCAAGCTCTACCTTGAGTTTGGCGGTAAACTGCTCGACGACAACCACGCTTCTCGCATCCTCCCTGGATTTGCTCCAGATGCAAAAGCCCAGATGCTTCAGCAGCTTGCTCACGAGGCAGAGGTTGTCTTTGCCATCAATGCAAACGATATTGAAAACGGCAAGCGCAGAAGCGATATTGGCGTTACCTATGCCGATGACGTGCTGAGGCTTATGGACATCTTCCGTGCTCGCGGCCTTGCCATTGGCGGCGTTGTCATTACGCAGTACTCTGGTCAGCCAAAGGCAAAGGCCTATCGCGCGCGCCTAGAAAACATGGGCATTGCTGTATACCGTCACTACCCCATTGAGGGTTACCCCTCCAATATTGACCTGATTGTCTCGGCGGAGGGCTACGGTAAAAACGAGTACGTAAAGACTACGCATCCTCTGGTAGTTGTAACAGCACCTGGTCCTGGCTCTGGCAAGCTTGCTGTCTGCCTCTCGCAGCTCTACAACGAGAACGCCCGTGGAGTCCGCGCAGGTTATGCAAAGTTTGAGACGTTCCCCGTTTGGAACCTTCCGCTCAAGCACCCCGTAAACGTTGCCTACGAGGCAGCTACAGCAGACTTGGGCGACAACAACATCATCGATCCATATCACCTTGAAGCTCACGGCAAGGTTACCGTTAACTACAACCGCGACGTTGAGGCTTTTCCTGTGCTTAAGGCCATGATGGAGAAAATCGCAGGTACCAGCCCGTATCAGTCTCCAACCGATATGGGTGTCAATATGGTTGGCAACTGCATTATTGATGATGAGGTTTGCCAGGAAGCTTCAAAGGCAGAGATTGTACGCAGGTGGTTTAGGGCTGCCGAGAAACTCGAGCGTACGGGCATGGGTGAGCGTGAACTCACAAAGATTAATCTCTTGATGAAAGACGTTAACGTTGACCAGAACTTCTCGCCAGCTCATGCAGCTTGTTTGCACAAAGCAGAAGAGACAGGAAAACTTGCGGGCGCCATGGTTATGCCTGACGGCACCATTATTACCGGCAAGACTTCGGAGCTTTTAGGTGCGCCAGCGTCGCTTTTGCTCAACGCCCTCAAATACGTAGTTGGTATTGAGAAGAAGACGTTTATTGTCTCGGATGAGGTCTTAAGGCCTATTTGCGCACTAAAAGAGAACAACTTTAAGCTTGCTCGCACCAGCCTCTGCGCTGACGAGATGCTTATTGCGCTCTCTATCAGCTCAATTACCAACCCATTGGCCGGAAAAGCCGTTGATGCCACGCAACTACTCCGTGGATGCGACGCGTATTTCTCGTCAATTATTCCAAGCGATGACGAGTCCATCTATCACAAGCTGGGCATTAACGTGTGTTGCGAGCCAATTTTTGAACAAGGACATTTCTTTCACCAGTGATTTTTAAGAGCTCACATAAAAGCAAGAAAACGAGAAACTCTACGACTCGTTCTAAAACTAAACATACACCTGCTTCTGCAAACGCTTCAAAACGTAAGCAGCGGGCGATGCATACACTTGAGCAAAATTCCCAGAACAATCCTGTTGTTACATGGGGACTCATTACGCTGGCCATTGTGTTTGTGCTGGCATTGTTGCAATCGTGCCAGGGACTTTTCTCCCTCTCTTTTGACAACAATCTGATCATCAAAAACGAGGTCCCCTATGAGTGGGAAAACCTTAGCTACGACGCAACGGGACGTGCGCATTATGTGGTGGACGGAGAAGAGCTCACTCGCACGGGCGTTGACGTCTCTTCTCACCAGGGGTTTATTGACTGGGAGGCCGTTGCTGCCGATGACATTCAGTTTGCCATGCTTCGCATTGGTTACCGAGGCTCCACCGAGGGTGGTATTCGCGCGGATGAGCTGTTTGAGACCAACCTAAAGGGTGCGCAAAGCGCTGGTCTTGATGTAGGTGTGTACTTCTTCTCGCAGGCTATTAACGTGGAAGAAGCTCGCGAGGAGGCCGCTTTTGTTCTGCAACAGCTACGGGAAGCAGGAGTTACAAAGCTTGCTCTTCCTGTTGCGTTTGACCTGGAGCCTTCTCCCGATTACAGCGGTCGCGCCGACAACCTTTCCCCCGCAGAAACTAACGCTATTGCGCGCGCGTTTTGCACCACCATTCAAGAAGCGGGATATCGCGTTATTGTGTATGGCAACAAAGTTGATCTAAATCGCTTTGACCTGGTCTCGCTTGACGAGCCTATCTGGCTGGCACAATACGTTGATCAACCAGACGTAAACTTTAACTTTTTGATATGGCAATACACCTCAACAGGACAAGTTGATGGCATTACCGGTTCAGTTGATTTGAATTTGGACTTCTCACGCGTCTCTACAAGTAAGAGCCCAAAGTAGCAGCTTACACGTCGAAACTACTGGACACTCCACAGGCGCGCCGCAGCCCGTAAGGCTTATCCGACCTTCACGGAACCAGTCAGGGTAACGGTAGGATCAAGCGCCTGAGCATGCGCAAAAGCGCCTCCTGGGCTACATGAACTTACCAGCGTAAACACTACCCACAAGATGATGGCTGCAAGCAATACCGCCAGCGCCACACGACCCAGTCTCATGCGAGAAGAACGACGTCTTCTCGCCGCATATGCTGCCTGAGCTTCATCTCTGGGGTTGAGCGTTCCATAGTGATTGCCGTAAGCAGTTCTTGCTCGACCACGTGCACGGGCGGCATCTGCACGGGCATGGTTAACGGGATTTGTTGGGCGATCTTGCGTCATCCTACGCTGCGCCTGTGCACGGCTTCCAACAGCTGCGTGACGACCTCGTACCGCACGCGGAGAGGTAGAAGACTCCCCATTGCGAGAGACAGTAGGTGGAACCTGAGTTGGACGCTTTTTCTTACCAAAGCCAAAGAGGTTGTTCTCTGCCATCAACAATCCTTGCTAAAAGATTCGTTTACCGAAAAAAGAATACACCGACTTTGCTTTTCTCGCCTTGAAAAGCATCTATCCCGTTACAATAAAGCGCTATACAGACTGATTTTCTGTAAAGTCTGCACAATTGGAGTTCATGGGGGACGTGTGAAGAAACTTTTACTGATGGCAACAGGAGGAACTATTGCTTCTGTTTCCACTGAATCGGGCTTGGCTCCCTCACTTTCAGGAGAAGAGCTTTTAGCCAACGTCCCTCTTGTTCATGACCTCTGCGAATTTGATTTCAAGCAAGTCATGAATATCGACAGCACTAATATGCGTCCTCAAAACTGGCTCCAGATCAGAGACGCCATTATTGAGTCGTATGATGCCTACGACGGCTTTATTATCCTTCACGGCACCGATACCATGGCATATACCGCCGCTGCCCTCTCCTACCTCATCCAAAATAGCGAGAAACCCATTGTGCTCACAGGCTCTCAACAGCCAATGGCAAATCCGTTTACCGACGCCAAACTCAACCTCTACCACTCCGTTCTCTACGCGCTCGACGACAGAAGCGCCGGAGTTGTGGTGGTTTTTGGCAACGAGGTTATTGCCGGCACCCGCGCTCATAAACAGCGCACACTGAGCTTCAATGCATTTACGAGCATGAATTATCCACCGCTTGCTCACATCCGTGGCAACAAGATTATTCGTAGTGCGCCAAATGAAGAGCAGGTAGATGGCGGTCTTACTACCTATGAAACGCTCAATACGCGTGTCATTGTGCTTAAACTGACCCCCGAGCTTAATCCATCTATCTTCTACCTTCTGAAGAATGACTACGACGCCATTGTGCTTGAAACCTTTGGTATTGGCGGCATCCCCTCATACGACGGCTCTTACGAGGAAGCTATCACCGATTGGATTGCGTCTGGTCGCACCGTAGTTATTACCACACAAGTTCCTGAAGAGGGTCTTGACCTGGGTGTATATGAGGTTGGTAGAACCTATCAAGATATGCCCGGCGTTCTCTCTGGAGACGATATGACCACCGAAGCCCTGGTTGCAAAAACTATGTGGATGCTTGGTCAGACCTCCGATCAACGAGAGCAAGAAAAACTGTTCTACCAGGTAATTTGTAACGACAGAATTCCACAGTCCGTGGATACAGAAATTTGCGAGTAGCCGATGAGAGACGCCACATTTAAGCCTACCGTGCTCTACCTAATTGCGCTTATCATCTGCGGTTCTAACGGAATCGTTGCAAGCCTTATCAATCTTCCTAGCTACCAAATTGTCTTCTTCCGTATGCTTTTGGGCACGCTCTTTTTGCTCGCGGTTAAGCTTGTGCAAAAAGAAGCTTTTACCATCCAAAACTACCCTAAGGACTTCCAGGCGCTCATTGGATCAGGCATTGCCTTGGGTCTTCAATGGACCTTCCTTTTGAGGCGTATCACCTGGTAGGCGTTGGTATTGCAACACTTGAGTACTACTGTGGACCCGTCATTGTAATGGCACTCTCTCCCCTTTTATTTGGCGAGAAACTCACTGCTAAAAAGATACTAGGATTTCTTGTAGTTGTTATTGGAGCTGCCCTTATTATTGGCTATGGAGTTGGACTGAACCTCTCGCCAGTTGGTCTTCTTTTAGGCGCTCTCTCTGCTGTTCTTTATGCCGTCATGGTTATTTGTAACAGGCAGCTCAAAGATGTTTCTGGTATTGAAGGCACCAGCATTCAGCTGGGCATTGGCTGCGCTGTTGTTGCTCTGGTTACTGTTGTGTTCCATGGCATTGAGCTGCCCGCAGATCCAGCGTCGGTAAATTGGCTTAGCCGTTCTGACCATCGGTCTCTTTAACACAGGCCTTGGATCATTTTTGTATTTCCCACAACTTACCAAGATTCCTGTTCAGCGTGTGGCAGTCTTTGGCTACCTTGAACCACTATCTGCAGTTATTTTCTCGGCACTTATCCTTGGCGAGCCTTTTGGTCTTCTCAAAATAATAGGCACCGCCTGCATCATAGGCGGTGCCATCTTTGCTGAGCTATCAGGTTCCTCTTCAAACAAATCAGAGGCTATTGAAACTCCACTGTAGCGTATAAGCTGCGAGCAAGCTGCCGCGCACAAGCTGCGCACAAGCTGCGTGCAAGTCGCGCTTAAGCTGCCGCTTACATTGGCATAGTTGGTGCGACATAAGACGCGAGCAGCATTCTCGCGGTCAAGGTCATACAGGTTCTTTGGATCTCCACCAAAGAGCTCTACTGCCTTGAGAAGATCGGAAGCATTTGCCTCTTCCTCGCCCTGCTCCTTAACGTACCAGTCAAGCAGCTGCATAGTGCGGAAATCGTTTGCCTTCTGAGCAACGGCATAGCACTCGTTAATGCTTGCAGTAATGAACTGCTCGTGCTCGTATGCTGCCTTGATTGGCTCAACTACCTTGGAGAAGGTAAGGTCTGGCTTTGCGATTGCCTCCATGGTTGGAGTCCAATCGTTATCAAGCAGGTAACGACGAAGAATACGTGCGTGAGCAAGCTCTTCCTGAGACTGAATAACATACCAGTTTGCAAAGCCCTTCAGGCCCTGCTCCTCATAGAAATCTGCAAAGGTTAGATACAGATAAGCGGAATAAAACTCTTTGTTAATCTGCTGATTAAGGATGTTACCAACGTTTGTGTCAAGTGCCATGTTCTTCTCTTTCCTCATAACAATGTTTTCTCAAAAAAATGAGAAGCTCTTTGGCTTCTCATTTTTGATACCCACTTGTTAGTCTCTTAAACAGATTGCACAAAATCTTAATGATAAAAATAGTTACTATTTTTATCTTCTGTTTGAATGTGCTGCGCTTGCGCCACCTATACGTTAGTCGCGGGTAAGTTTGCGGTGGATGCGATGAGGACGAGCAGCCTCTTGGCCAAGTCTCTCAATACGATTTGCCTGGTAAGCCTCAAAGTTACCCTCAAACCAGAACCACTTACCTGGATTCTCGTCGTCGCCCTCCCACGCAAGGATGTGCGTAGCAATGCGGTCCAAGAACCAACGGTCGTGGCTGGTTACCACCGAGCATCCTGGGAAGCGCTCAAGCGCATCCTCAAGGCTTTCCAGCGTCTCAATATCGAGGTCGTTGGTAGGCTCGTCCAGAAGCAGGAGGTTTCCACCCTGCTTAAGCGTAAGAGCAAGGTTTAGACGGTTCCTCTCGCCACCAGAAAGGACGCCAGCACGTTTCTGCTGGTCAGGTCCTTTGAAGCCGAAGCTAGCTACATAGGCGCGGCTTGGAATCTCCGTGTCTCCCACCTTGATGAAATCGTTTCCGTCGGAGACAACCTCCCAGATAGTTTTGTCTGGATCGATTCCCTGCCTGAGCTGGTCAACGTAAGAAATCTGGACCGTCTCGCCAATCTCAAGCGTGCCAGAAGTAAGCTCCTCCTGGCCAACAATAGCCTTGAACAGCGTGGATTTACCAACACCGTTGGGGCCAATCACGCCAACAATGCCGTTTCTTGGCAGGCTAAACGAGAGGTCGTCGATAAGAACGCGGTCGCCAAAGGCCTTGTGGATGTGGTCGGCCTCCAGGACCTTCTGGCCCAGACGCGGACCCACAGGAATCTGGATCTCGGTGAAGTCGAGCTTCTTGGACGCACGAGCCTCTGCTTCCATCTGCTCATAGCGGTCAAGACGCGCGCGGTTCTTTGCCTGGCGAGCCTTAGGAGACGAACGAACCCACTCCAGCTCAGCGCGCATTTTCTTTGCACGTTTGGCGTCCTGCTGGTTCTGAGCCTCAAGGCGTGCAGCCTTGTTCTCCAGGTAAGTTGAGTAGTTGCCCTCGTAAGGATAGAGCTGTCCGCGGTCAACCTCGCAGATCCACTCGGCAACGTCGTCGAGGAAGTAGCGGTCGTGCGTGACGGCCATGACAGCGCCGGGGTAATCGTGCAGGAACTTCTCAAGCCAGAGCACCGACTCCGCGTCAAGGTGGTTGGTGGGCTCGTCAAGAAGCAGCAGGTCAGGTGCCTCGAGAAGCAGACGACACAGGGCTACACGGCGTTTCTCGCCACCAGAGAGATGGGTGACGGGAGAGTCTGGATCTGGGCACTGGAGCGCATCCATTGCCTGAGAGAGCTGGCTGTCCAGATCCCAGCCGTTAGCTGCGTCGATCTCGGTCTGGAGCTGGCCCATCTCTGCCATCAGCGCGTCAAAATCGGCGTCAGGATTGCCCATCTCAACGCCAATCTCGTTGAAGCGCGCAATCTTGGCAAGCAGGTCACCGAAGGCAAGCTCGATGTTCTCCTTGACCGTTTTGGTCTCATCCAGCGGCGGCTCCTGCTGGAGCAGGCCAACGGTGTAACCTGGGGTAAGCTTTGCCTCGCCGTTAGAGACGTCCTCCATGCCGGCAATAACCTTGAGCAGGGTGGACTTTCCCATGCCGTTTGGACCCACAACACCGATTTTTGCGCCTGGGTATACGCCGACGGTGACGTCATCAAGGATGACCTTCTCGCCGACAGCTTTGCGAGCCTTGTACATCTGATAGACAAACTCTGCCATGTGCTCCTCCTTAAGGGGCTGTCAGATGAAATATTCACATAGTCCATTCTAATGAAATATTGCGAGGACTCCACAGTAGAGAAACTGGAAAGAGGATATGCCTGCAAAACGCGAGGTCGCGGATCGTGGCACGCTAGCACGCATGTGCGATCCGGTGCGCGATGGCGCAACGCGGAACGCGAGAACACACCTATGTCAGATAATCTGCTCAAAAGGCGTATACATTGCACTCAAAACCTCTATATCTTGCAGATTATTGGACTTAGGTGTGTTTTTTGCCTCGCATTTAGCAGATTATCTGACATAGGTGTGTAGCTAGAGGCTCGAAAATAGGGGTAGTTAAACTATTTATATATCAGTATTCACCATTACGAATATTTATCATTATTTATACATAATAATGAATTGACCCATTAAATGTGATCATGGCTCGCGTTAGATAGCCGTCTTCGGATGGTTTATCGCAAGGGACACCAAATCTCCAAGCTATATAGCACAACCGCACTGTAAATTGCCATTCAACCGCGTCGTTACGAACGAGTAGGAAGAATGGCAACAAAATTGTGGGCTAACGTAGGCTTTTTTGTTTGACGTGGCCCTTTGTGGTTTAAGTGAGCTTATGGTTTGACGTAGGCTTTTATGGTTTTACGTGGCCCTGATTTGCTTTATCTACAGCGTCTTTGACCATCTGCGCGTACAGAGTGCCACCACGATTAATGGAATCTGAATCAGAGCCAAAGTGAACGTAGTCAGTACCTGCCCAAATGTCAGGATTATCCTGAGCAATCTGTGCCCAATCCGCAATGGTAATGAAGTCGTACTGTTGAGCGAGCTCAAGCTCGTGTGCGCGAATAGCATTTGCACCAGCATTTGGATCGGAGTTTCTACCGTCATACGGAGTGACAAAAATCAGACGGTGTCCACGCGGCAGCATATCCACAATCTTATCAACCGCGTCGGAGCCGCCAACAGGGTTGGTGCCCAGGGCAACAACAACGTCCTGGTAGAGCGTATTGTTGTCGATTGCGGACTGCAGCAAATCTACGCCCATCGCCACGTTTCTACTAACCGAAGCGTCAATTTGAGCATCGGGCAGCGCATCCTGCAGGTAAGAACGAGCACGCAAGCGAAACAGAATCGCCAATGTAGGTGACTCCCTCAACAACGTTGTAGTTGCTTGCCTGCGAGGTGTCCGCATGCTTGCGAGTCATGGTCATGGCGCTCTGCTCCTGCAACGAAGCATTGAGCAGCAGATCGTTCTGGAAATCGCTGAGCTGTGGAGCGGTTAGCGCAATAAAAGCAACGGCCGCAGCAAAAGGAATAAGCGCAAGGCCGGCACCTCGCAAAACCTTCTGACCATCAAGCTTGATGCGCGAGAAGATCTCTGGAGACTTCCCTGCCAACGCTGGCTCAAGTACATAGAACGAGCAGCTTGCAAATACAAACGAAAGCACCAGGGTTAGGAGTGCAGCCAGGACTGGATCGACCTTCTCGGCAAAAATAATGTACAAAGGCCAGTGGAACAGATACACGCCGTAGCTGGTATCTGCCACAAAAGAAACGATGCCAGGCTCGTTGATGCCCTCGGTTTTTTGATGCAACATGCGAGCAAAGAAAATCATTGCGGCTGCTGCGAGCGAGGCAAAAAGGAAACCAAAGGTGTACGTAAAGAGGTCCTCGAAGTGCATGAAGACGCTCAGGAAGACAAGAACGCCGCAGCTTGCCACAAGGCCCACAAGCGTTAGCTGAGTAGAAAGCTTCTGCTCAAGCTGATCAAAGAGCTCGCCTGTCTGGGCAATTCCTGCAACACACGATAAAAGCGCGCCGATAAAGAAGGGGAACACGTGCGTTTGCGTCGAGAAATACTGGATAGAAAGATTCGTGGAGTTTTGGGCGCCGGTGGCCATCGCCAAGTAAGTAGCGACCAACAGCACCAGGGAAGCTCCAGCAATCTTTACCTTATAGCTTCTAATTGTTTTGCTCATGCAAGCAAGCAGCCAGGCGCACAGACCCCAGAGCACATAAAAGTGCATCTCAACGGCAAGACTCCAGGTATGCAGATACACGTGAGGAGCAAATTGATTCTCGTAGCTGTTGCCCAGAACAATCTCAAAGTAGTTAGTTACAAAGCCAAGAGCTGCAGCAATCTGATACTTAATACCGGAAATGAACTCGGTACGTACAAGCAGAAGAAAAGGCGTGCATACAAGTACCATAAACACAAGTGGCGGCACAATTCTGTAGAAACGCCTGCGCAGGAACCCAATGACGTCAATAGATCTGAAGCGAGCAAACTCATCAATCAAAAGAGCTGTGATGAGATAGCCCGAGAACGTAAAGAATACGTCGACACCAATGAAGCCGCCTGGAAGCGCGCTCTTAAAAAAGTGATATATGAGGACTAAAACAAGTCCTGTTATACGTACAAGCGAAAACCATTTAATTCGCACTTTGATAAATCCCTTGCTTAAAAGTTCCTTCGTACACAATGCTGTCTTGCGTAGTGAGCTTTCCCTGGCCGTCTGCCTGGCCTTTTACAAACTGACCTTCGTACGTCCAGCCATCTTTTGAGGTGTACGTTCCCGTACCTTGGAAATACCCGTCGACAAATTCTCCCTCGTAGGTATCGCCATTCTCAAAAGTCATCTTGCCTTGACCATTCATCTTTCCCTGAATGGTAGTGCCGGTATACGTCACCTGATTGTCGCCGAATACCAGCGTTTTTTGACTTGGTCGGTTAACCAGAACAATCGAGAGCACCGCAAGCGCCAAAATTGCAACGACACTTACCAGCTCAAGCTTTCTTCTGCCCGCACTCACCGGGCGAGAATGACGCTGCTCTGGTTCCGGATCTGCTTGATTGCGAGGACGCTTCTCCACACGAATGCTTTTGCGTGCAGATAGAGGCGTCTTCTGGCGCTTCTTTTTCTCTGGCGCAATTTTAGACCGCATGTTTTCTGCAGGTTTTTCCTGCGAGCTGTATAGCAGGCTTTTCTGCAGGCTGTGCAGCAGACACTTCTGCAGGCTTACGCTGCGCAAACGATGCAAAAGCAGATGAAAGCTGCTCAGATGCAGTCTGCAGAGGAGCTGCTGGACTTGCCGTAGTATCAGCCTTCTCTGCAGGAAGCTTGAGGTGCTTCTACAGGTGCAACTTCCCTTGCCTCAGATGAAGGCTCAGGGACGTGCGCTGCTTTAACCATATGACGAGCGTTTCTTTTTTTAGCAGAAAAACGCGTAGGAGAACTCACTAGGTATTCCAATTCAATCGATTTGTTAACTATTTCATTGTACTAATTTCCTTCAACTTTTGAATTGTCATTTGTCCTATACACATTTACCAGATTCACAGGTACGCCCGCTGTTTTTCTGCGATTTTCTGTTCTAAGTAAAAAGAGAGAGGGGTACACTACAAGGTGGTATTAAAAAAGAAACAAAATGTGCTTACTAAAGTGTGTTCTAATTAGAAAGTTACATCATCGACATTACCAGGGAGGCGAAGATGGCAGAAGCAATTCGTAAAGTAAATATCATTGGCCATTTGAACCCAGATACAGACAGCATTTGTGCTGCAATTTCTTATGCGTATCTCAAAAATCAGATTGATAACCCTATCTATGAAGCTCGTCGCGCTGGCTCACTCAACCGTGAGACCGCCTTTGTCTTAAATCACTTTGGCTTCGAAGAGCCACAGCTTATTACTACGGTTACTCCTCAGATTAAAGATGCAGAAATTCAGGCTCAGCCAAAAGTTGATGCTGGAATGAGCCTCTATGCTGCTTGGCAGCTTATGCAGGACGTCAAGCTTGATACACTCTGCGTTACTGATGAGGAAGAAGAGCTTACTGGCCTGATTGCCGTTAAAGATATTGCAAATGCAAACATGAGTCTTTCCGAGCCAAACCTGCTCTCTAAGGCTAAGACAAGCTATGCAAATATTGTTTCTACGCTTGGTGGCACCATGGTTCTTGGTGATCCTCAGGGCGTTGTTAAGCAGGGCAATATTCGCGTTGGTACCAGCGCTTCCGCTCTTTCAGAGATTGTTGATGCTGGCGATATCATTGTTGTTGCTGGCAACCATGAGAACCAGACTATCGCAGTTGAGCACGGCGCTTCCTGCCTTATTGTCTCTTGTGATGCTCCAATTGCTCAGGACGTTATTGACCTGGCTAAAAAGCGTGATTGCGCTATTATCAGCACTCCACGCGACACCTTTGAGGTAGCTCGCCTGCTTATCATGTCTATGCCTGTACGTGAGAAGATGCTCACTGACGACATCCTTAAGTTCAGCGTCAACACCGCAATTGATGATGCTCGTAAGGAAATGACCAACTCAAGGCACCGCTTCTTCCCTGTTATTAACGAGAACGGCACTTTTGCTGGTCTTATCAGCGGTCCTGGTCTTTTGAATCCTCGCAAGAAGCATGTCATTCTTGTTGACCACAACGAGCGCACTCAGGCAGTTGATGGTCTTGAGCAGGCCGAGATCATGGAGATTGTTGATCACCACCGCATCGGCTCCATTGAGACTTCTAACCCAATTACCTTTAGAAACGTCCCTGTTGGCTGCACCTGCACCATCATCTATGGCCTCTACCACGAGTACGGCATTGAGATTCCAAAGAATATTGCTGGCCTCATGCTCTCTGCAATTCTTTCCGACACCCTTGCATTCCGCTCCCCTACCTGCACTGAGCGCGATATTGTTGCTGGTAAAAAGCTTGCAGAGATTTGTGGAGAAGACATTGACGCCTACTCTGAGCAAATGTTTGACGCTGGCGCTGACCTCACTGGTCGTACTGCAGAAGAAGTCTTCCATGGTGACTACAAGGTATTCAGCCGTGGCGGCGTAAAGTTTGGCGTTGGCCAGGGCTCCTTCATGACCGAGTCCAGCCGCAAAGCTGCAGAGGAACTTGTTGGACCATTCTTGGAGACTGCCGCTAAGTCCGAAGAGCTTCCAATGGTCTTCTACATGTTCACCGACGTTAAGAGCCAGGTCACCGAGATGCTCTTCTACGGCGCAAATGCTGCCAACGTCATCGAGCGCGCCTTTAACGTAAAGGTTGATGGCAACATTGCTGTTCTTCCAGGTGTTGTCAGCCGTAAGAAGCAGGTTGTTCCATCTCTCATGGCAACGCTTCAGACGCTCGCCGAGGAAGCCAACTAATTCACGGGGTTCTCGGGTTTCTCGCGCATCGCGCCTTATGCGAGCTTTCACTGCGCGACTTTCTCGCGCGTCGGATTTCTCGCCATTGATTGAAATGATAACGCCTACCTGCACTTTTGCGGGTAGGCGTTTTTCTACAGAAGCTGTTCTATGACGGCGCCAATTCTGTCTCTGATCACCAGATTGGCGCGACCATCGTACGGCGTAGGTTGGTCGTTGATGATGGCCATTTTGTTGCCCTCATAGTAGTCGAGAAGACCGGCGGCAGGCTGTACTACCAGCGAACTTCCTGCAACCACAAGGACCTCCGCTTGAGAGATGGCGTTCAGCGCGCCGTAGACCGTGTCCATATCAAGGCCCTCTCCGTAAAAGACGATATCAGGCCTAATAACTGCGCCGCATTGACAGAGCGGCACCACAGACGACTGCTCTTCAATCTGATCAAGCGTGTAGGTGTGGCCGCACTCGGGACAGTAAAAACGCGTCTCGTTGCCATGGAGCTCAAACACACGCTTGCTACCAGCGGCTTGATGCAATCCGTCGATGTTTTGCGTCACCACCGCGCGCAACTTTCCCGCAGCTTCCAAGTCTGCCAACCACTTGTGAGCAATGTTTGGCTGAGCCTCCCCCAAATGATGAGAGTTTCTAAAATACGTGTAATACGCTGCGGGGTAATCTAAAAACACATCGAGCGAGAAGATCTCTTCAAGCGTAAAGTCTGGCGCCTTGCTGTAAGCAAAAGACTCCTCATTATCAGGGTCAACCGTTACGCCATTTCCCAGGTCGTAGGCTTCTTTTCCCATGTCATAGCCGTCTTGGCCCAGGCCAATGGTCATGTTTTCTACTTTGATACCGCCCTGGCGATACAGGCCGTTAGTACCCCTAAAATCTGGAATACCGCTTTCCGTTGACACGCCTGCGCCACCAAAGAAAACAATGTTATCTGACGACTGAATCCAGTCTTTAAGCTGCTCAATCTTGGTCATTAGGCACCTCTAACCTAAAAAAGGGACCCGGATAAACTGGGTCCCTCGTCTCAAGCGCCGGAGCTCTTGGCGCTGAAAACGCTAGTAGTCAAACTCGTCAGGAACATACTCAGTAAGGCATGCATCCAGACCGGCTTCAATTTCCTCATGGTTCATATGACGGCCAATGAAGCACAGCTTAGTTTGACGATCGCCCAGTTCATCATCCCATTCTGCGCGTAGCTCGGGTTTCTCGTCAAGAAGGGTTTCTCGCTCATCCTCTGGCAGCGATGCGTAGAACATGCCGTTCTCGTAGAACTGGACCTGCTTGCCGGCCTGCTCAAATACGTAGCTCATCTCGGGGTCTTGCGAAATCCAAATGCTACCCTTGACACGGATGATGTTCTTTGGCCAGCTAGCCACAAACTGGTTGAGTTTGTCCAGATCAAATGGCTGACGGCGGCGATACACAAAGGTGGTAATCTCGTACTCCAAAACCTCTGGGTCCTCGTGCTCCTCAGGGTGCTCCATTGCATCCATCCAGGCAGCGGAGGCGTAGGCTTTGTCAAAGTCAAAACGGCCCGTATTGATAAGCTCGCTCATTGGAATGTCACCGTTGACCGCCTCAACAATAACGGCGTCTTTCTGCAGGCCGCGAACAAGCGCCTTGAGCTCGTGGAGCTGCTCTGGAGTAACCAGATCGGTCTTGTTGAGCACCAGCGTAGAGCAGAACTCAATCTGCTGAATAAGCAGGTTCTCGATGTCATCCTCTTCAATATCTGGGTCGAGAAGATCGGCGCCGTTGTGGAACTCCTCAAACATGCGAGCACAGTCAACAACTGCGACGATGTTATCAAGGTTGAGGTGAGAGTGATTAGTTGCATGCTGGCTCTGATTGCAGAATGCAGAAATGTTATAGGTAATGGGGATTGGCTCGCAGATGCCCGAAGCCTCAATAATGATGTAGTCAAACTCCTCGGTATCGGCCAAATCACCCAACTGAAGTGCCAAGTCATTAGAAAGGGTGCAGCAGAGGCAACCGTTGGTCAGAGGAATAACGTCGCCTTCTTTAGCGTAGCCGCCGTCTTTAATAAGACCAGCGTCAACGTTAATCTCGCCAATATCATTGACGATAACTGCTGCGTGAATACCTTCAGTGTTAGAAAGAATGTGGTTCAAAATAGTGGTCTTACCTGCGCCTAAATAGCCGGTAAGCAGCACAATTTTCACCTGCTTTGGTTCAGACATAGTGAGCTCCTATCAAATGTCAAACTTTTATATCAAAGAATAAACTTCTTACCTGTAAAAGTGGGCCCTGACGCTTAAGTGAGTCAGGGCCCAACCTTCGCGTTACAAATTATCGAGCTGGAAGCTTAGAAGCTACCGCGATCAATAATCTTGCCTTCCTTCATGATGACGTCCATGTTCTCAGGCGTGAGGTCGCGGATGTTGTTAGCAACGTCGCCCTTGACTACGAGGATATCAGCGGAGAGGCCTTCCTTGACAGCACCAAACTCGTTCTCCTTGCCCAGCATCTTTGCGCCGTTGTAAGTAGCAGCTGCAACAGTATCAAGGATGGAGATGCCAACCTTCTCGACAAAGTCATACATCTCATCGATGGTGACGTAGCCGTAAGGAGTGACAAAGCTGAAGGAGTCGGAGCCGATGGTAATGGTGATGCCCATATCATAAGCCTTACGCAGGTTAGCGTAGGTGCGTGCAAGGCCCTTCTCGACAACAGTCTCGCCTGGGAATGCGTCAAGCTCTGGAGTCCAGTCTGGTGGATAAGTTCCGTACCAAGTTGGCAGGAAGCCGATGGTTGGGGTGAAGTATGTTCCCTGCTCAGCCATAAGCTTCATGGTGCGCTCGTCAAGCTCAAAGCCGTGAATGAGCTGCTTGCAACCAAAGCGGACGCAGTCATATGCAGCGTCAAAGTTATTGTAGGAGTGAGCGTACAGAGGAATGCCTACCAGTGCGCACTCGTCAGCAATTGCCTTGATCTCCTCGGTGCAGAAGAGCTGCAGACGGTCGGAGTCCCAGCGCCAAATGCCGCCACCGGTTGCCCAGATCTTGATGCCATCAGGCTCTTCACGAAGACGACGGCGGATTGCCTTACGAAGCTCCCATGGACCGTCTACCTGGTCGCCCCAAGGGTGTCCGTCCTTGGAAATCTGCAGTGGCAGGTGGTGAGAGTCACCGTGACCAGCAACGCGGCAAAGGCCAAGACCGGTAGCAAAGATACGAGGACCCTGCATAATGCCCATGTTAACGAGGTCGCGGATAGCAATACCATTGCGGCCAATCTCAACGACAGTGGTGAGGCCGTGGGTAAGAGCATCATAAGCCTGCTTGACTGCGCATGCCTGCTTCTGAGCAACGGACTCGATAACCCAGTCGTTATCGTTGTCGGTCAGGTTGCCGGAGAAGTGCAGGTGTGTATCAACAAGACCAGGCATTACGGTATGACCGGATGCGTCACGTACCTCATATCCCTCTGGGACCTCTTTGCGAGGACCAGCATAGGTAATCTTGTCGTCATCGATAAGGACAAGGGAGTCCTCAACTGGTGCAGCGCCAGTACCGTCAACGAGCTTGCCGCCTACAAAAGCATACTTACTCATGTTTCCCATCCTTCCTTTGTTGTCCGCTCACTTCTTTTAAACGGACGAGGTTTACTTGCATAGTAAGCCCGGGTTAACTCCTTTGGAATAAGTTAGCCATGGTTGCCGGTAAGCGGAGCAAAAATACCCATGAACGGATGTTCAGATATCAATAATTTCATATAAACATCTAAAGTATTTGATTACTTCATATTTGCTATGACTACATTGCATAGTTGTGTCAAAACAGTTTTTGTCCGGTATCCGTGGTAAGGTTGAGAAAACAAATTAAGGAGGGGCAATGTCTCAGAATTCTTCGTCGCAGTCCAGCTTTTTGCACTTATTTCTCGCATGCGCTACATTGAGCGCTGGTCGCTTATGCGCAATTCTCGATCAGAAAGTCTTGCTGAACACGCCCTTGACGTGGCCGTTATTTCTCACTGCCTAGCAACTATTGCAAATGTGCGCTATCACAGAAATCTTGACGCAGATCGTGCAGCTCTTATTGGTATATATCACGATGCATCAGAGATTATCACCGGAGACATGCCCACGCCTGTAAAGTATGCTAATTCAGAGATTAGAGATGCCTATCATCAGGTAGAGGCACGTGCCGAGAAAACCATTCTCTCCACACTGCCAGAAGACCTGCAAGATGCCTATGCTCAGGTGCTTACTCACAGCGCTGAGGCTTCAGAGAGTGAAGCTTATCTTAGAAAGCTTATTAAAGCTGCAGATAAAATTGCGGCACTCATTAAGTGTATTGAGGAGGCTCAGTCTGGAAACTCAGAATTTATTACCGCTGAAGCCTCAACTCGTGGAGTTGTTGAAGATTTAGCAGATTCTCTTCCAGAAGTGCGCGATTTTATGACAGAATTCCTACCTTCGTACGGAGAAACGCTTGATCAGCTTCTGTAAAGAAACGCTGATTTTGCCTGCTTGTTGAGGAGTTGTTTTGCGCGCACTACATGCACGTTTGCCTAAAAACTTTGTTCTGGAAGAGCGCTTAGAGGCGTATTCCAGCGTTATTGAGCCTCATCCAGAGGCTTTGAGAGGTACGTGGGCTTCTGCGTGTGCGCCAATTACTGCTGAGGGGCATGTCCCCTTCTCTGAGGTCCGTGTAGACCTTGGCTGCGGCAAGGGATCTTTTACTGCCGCTCAAGCTAAGGCAAATCCTAACGTGCTTTTTGTAGCCATTGATACAGAACCTATCTGTATTTCATATGCTGCTAAAACAATTTATGAAGCAGGAGTGCCTAACGCCATCGTAGTTCCTGGTACCGGCATGAAGATAGATGAGTACTTCTCGCCAGAAGAAGTCTCTGTTATTTACCTCAACTTCCCTGCACCATTTCCTCGAATCAGACAGGCAAAGATGCGCCTCACTGATGCTGAGCGTCTTATGCAGTATAGAAATGTTTTGGCTAAAGAGGGTGTTGTTCGTCTTAAAACGGACAGTCAGCCACTTTTTGATTTTTCTCTTGAGCAAGTTGAAGTTGCTGGTTACAACTTTATTTGGAAAACGCGAGATGCTCAGGCCGATTTTCCTCAATGATGTTCCTAGTGAGTACGAACAAAAACTTGGCGCCCAGGGTGCTAAGGTTCATGCGTATCTGATTGCTCCAGGTCCTGTGCCAGCAGATTTCACACCCACAGAGCCTGTCAGTCTTGTTGACTACCTTCCAGAAGATTTAGAGTCACTAACCTACGTTCCTCATGGAATGGAAAGCACGGTCCGCAATCTTGCAAACCGTGCTCGTAGACTTCGTAAGAAGGCTCAGTAATTTGTAATTGGCTATGTGTAGAAACAGCCGTTTGTGAAAACAACCTTTGTAGGAGCGCTCCTTTGCGAGCGCTCTTTTTTAGGCCAGCAGCCCTGACTCTTTTACTTGATCGACTTTATATTCAAAGCTCTAGTGGAATTAAGAACCGCAAGCACCATAACGCCTATGTCTCCAAAGACCGCTAGCCACATAGGAGCCAAACCAAAGGCTGCAAGGATCAAAACAGCAACCTTAACGCCAATAGCAAACACAATATTTTGCTTTGCAATACCCAAGGTATGACGAGCAATCTTTACGGCCTTTGAGAGCTTAGAAAGCTTGTCGTCCATAAGAACTACGTCGGCGGCCTCAATAGCAGCATCAGACCCCAAACCGCCCATAGCAACGCCTACATCAGCGCGTGCAAGAACGGGTGCATCATTGATGCCGTCACCGACAAAAGCAAGGGACTTACCAGCTGTCTTTTGGGCGAGAAGGCCTTCAACGGCAGAAACCTTATCCTGTGGAAGCAGTTCAGCACGAACCTCAGTAATGCCCATCTGAGCAGCAATCTCTTCTGCAACGTCGCGTTTATCGCCCGTGAGCATAACAACCTTAGAAACGCCAACGTTTTTGAGGGAAGCGATTGCTGCTGGAGCATCAGCTCGTTCGCGGTCAGAAATAACAATGTGGCCCATGTAGGTCCCATCAACAGCCACGTGAATGATGGTTCCGTGGTTCTCGCACGCTTTCCAAGAAGCTCCTACGCTCTCCATAAGTGCGCTGTTGCCAACAGCAACGCTCTTACCATTCACGTTAGCGCAAATGCCCTGACCAGCAATTTCTTTGATGTCCGTGATAACACAGTCATCGTCCTCGCTTGGATAAGCAGCACGAAGAGCTGCAGCAATGGGATGTGTGGAGTGCATCTCAACGTGAGAAGCTAGGTGCAGAAGGTCCTTCTCGCCAATGGTCTGAGAATGAACAGCCAGAACCTCAAAGACACCCTCGGTCAACGTACCGGTCTTGTCAAATGCAACGGTATCAAGGGTAGAAAGCATATCAATGTACGCAGAGCCCTTGATTAGGATGCCCTCCTTTGAAGCAGCGCCAATACCGCCAAAGAAGGCCAGTGGCACGGAAACTACCAGCGCACACGGACAAGATGCAATAAGGAAGGTAAGCGCCCTTACAGCCCAGGTAGAAGCGTTAGCTACAAAGTCTCCCGAAAGCAGTGGTGGCAAAAACGCCAGCGCAATGGCACTGTAAACAACTGCTGGAGTATACACGCGAGAAAAACGACGAATAAAACTCTCGCTCTTGGACTTGTTTTGGTTTGAGCTCTCTACCAGCTTAATGATGCGGGAAGCAGTAGAGTCTTCAAAGAGGTGAGTAACGCGGGCACGTACCACACCAGAAAGGTTTACGCAGCCCGAGATAATGTTATCCCCCACCGTTGCGTTACGAGGCACGCTCTCACCAGTAAGAGCAACGGTATCAAGACTGGTAGAACCCTCGACGATCTCTGCGTCAACAGGGACACGGTCGCCGGGTTTGACCAAAATAATCTCTCCTAGCCCAACTTCTTCTGGAGAGATAGTAAGCAGCTTTCCGTCACGTTCAACCGTTGCGCTGTCAGGACGGATATCCATAAGCTTGGCAATAGATTTCTTGCTGTTATCGGAAGCAAGGTGTTCAAACACCTCTCCTACCTGGAAGAACAGCATGACAAAGACGGCCTCATCAAACATAGGAGAACCGTTAGGCACAAAGCCAATGAGCAAGGCACCAACAGTAGCAATGGTCATGAGCAAGTCTTCGTTAAAGCACTCGCCCTCAGTGATGCTCTCCCATGCTTCTAGAACAACATCGTATCCCGCAACAGCGTAAGGTAACAGGTAAAGCAACAGTGCCTGCCAGAGCTGCAGGTCAAATGCGTGTTCAACCGCGTAAGCAATACCTAGCAAAACAGCAGAACAGACAATGCGAGCAATTTTCACCTTTGTCTTTGAGCTCATAGCTCCTCCTTGGGTTGTTGTTACGCCTAGTCTACTCCTTAAATTGATATATGTACATATATTCATACAACAATCTTAAGGAACTTTTCACAAGAAACTCCACGGGCGAGAAACCCGTGGAGTCCCAGATAAACATAGATTTTGGACGTAGTTTAAGCCAAACGTTCTTCTCACCGATTGGAAAGCTAGTTGATCAGCGACGCAGGAGTTGGGATAAATCCCTCAAAAATGACAGGCGCACCTTCAAGCTCGGAGGCAATCATGTCCTCCTCGCTCCTAACGGTCCAGGTGATAAGGTGTGCGCCCATGGTATTGCAAGCCAGCTTAACAAAGGGGTTCTTGCGATCTTCAAACTTGTATGAAATGAAGTCTGGACGACCAACAGAATTACCAAAGAGAGCTGTAGCGCCAGCTCGTGTAGCAATGTTCATGTGCTTGGTCTGACGGTCAACCAGGAAATTCTCCGAGAGCTGACCACGGAGCATCTCAGGACGGTTCTGACGCAGCCACTGCAAAACGCGAGGATCAAAACTCTCGATGCAGGCACGAACAGGGCGAAGATCAAGAGCCTGCATAATCTTTTCTGTCAGCTGCTCAGCGTTATTGTTGCGCGTCTTAGCCTCAATAATCAAAGGTGCAGGTAGCTCACCGGAACCACTCCATGCATAGACCTCAAGGACTTCCTCAAACGTTGGAATCTGCTCGTCGGTAGCAAGAAGCCTCAAACCACGAAGCTCTTCCAGTGTGGACTCCTCAACAATCTTCTGTACGCCACAGAGGCGATCAAGTGCTGAATCGTGAACAACAACCAGCTTGTTGTCTGCGGTCAGGTGGACATCAACCTCGGAGCCAAAGCCCTTCTCGACAGCTGCGCGGAAAGCAAGCAGGGAGTTCTCTGGAATGCCTGCCTCGTTGTTGTAGAGGCCACGGTGAGCATAGCGATGACGAGCAATCTCGTGCCAGCGCTCCAGAAGCAGGCGATCATTTTGCTTGCGAGGAGCAATAGAATAAGCACCGTATGCAGCTAAGCCAAGAGCAGCACCAGCCACAACGCCACCAGCAATTGCAACGTTTCTGAGCGTCTTGCGTTTTTTGGTAGAGGCTAACAAAGCGTCAGAATCCTGCCCATTTTGAGCGGCAATTTCCTCAACAACATCTGCAACTGCGATATCTGCGGCAGCATCCTGGTGCTCAGCCAGGGTCTCCCCCATCTCTTCAAGCGACTCAGCAGTGCTTGCAAGCTGCTTTGAAAGCTTGTTCTTTGGGCGAGAAAAACGATTCTCTAGATTAGACTGAAGCTGTGCCTGAGCAGCCAAAACAGAGGTCTGAGCCGAACGAAGCGCAGACTGAGCGCGAGCGACTGATGACTGAATAGCATCGCCGCTTGGCAGTGCTGGCCTAATATGAGCATTAAACCCAGCGGTAATCTGCTCTTTTGCGATATTGCCAGCTAAGTTGGCAGCTTTAGAAGCCGTTGTAGCAAGCAGCTTTCTTCCAGCCTCGGATTGAAGTGCTGCCTTTGCGGCATACTGAGTAATTGCTAAACCTGCAGCTCTAACTGCAGCTCTCTTAATAAAACGACCAATCATGTAAGCTCCCTTCAATCTAGCCTTATTCTATCAGTCCAGTTCTCGCTTTTTCGCTACGTATTGCGACTTTCTGTGCGTAATCAGTATCTTTGTCTGTTCAAAATCGAGTAGTATGTAGTCCACTAACTACTATCTCAGGAGCATCATGGCTGTTATAAAACAAGAACACGCTCTCTACCTGTATAAACTACTCAAAGCAACCATTGGCGTCTCTAAGCAGACTCCCCTCTCTACCGTTGAGGGCGTGCTCATTGAAGACGACCTTGCACCGCAGGATTTTGGCTTTGACGACATCCGCGCTCTCATGGAGGCGTGCCCCGATTTCATCAAAATCACAGCGTTCAAAAAGGGTTACGTCTACGCAACGCTTTTGACCTTTGACACCTTTGAGGCTGCCCTTGTAGCTGGCGAGAAAAACGTCGAGGCGCAAAACAACGGCAAGCCTTGGAAGCGCCGCCGTGGAGCAAAGTCCATTCGAGCTCTCAAGCCAAAGCACCTGGTAGTTGAGACGGAGCCTGAAGCGGAAGAACTTCCTACCCAAGAAGAGCCGACGGAGACAGAGGAGGTGCCTGTCGTAGAGAGCTCGGAGGAACTGTCAGCTGCAGAAACAGCACTAGTCACAGAGGAATCTGCTGCTGGGACACCTGTTGTAGCAACGCCTTGTGCAGAGGCGCCTGAAGAAGACCTCCAGCAAGAATCTGCCGATGACGCTGCTCCAGAGCCCGCTGGAACCGATGATGCCGTTCCAGAACCTGTCGAAACCGAAACACCAGCTCCAGAGCCTAAAGCTGCCAAGTCTACAGTGCCCGAACCTGTAGTGCCCGAGCCTACCATCTCGCTTACCGTTACCTACAATCCCTACGACGGCTCCGATGAAGAGAAGACGCTTGAGGCCGCTCCTTCAGTATTGCAACAGGCACTGAATGCAACAAGTTCTGTCTCTAGCACTACAGCTTCTGAATCCCAGGCTTCTACGCAGGCAATCAATCAGGATGAGACTTCCATCTCTACCTCAACATACCCTGCCAATTTTGAGGAAGACGTCCACGTCAACAACGAGCTTCTCGGCATTTTGTATCAGATGGCTCCCGTCGACGCCAACGTTCTCAAGCAGCTAGAAGAAGACTTCAAACTTGCAGAGTCTTCTCGCGCGCTCATTTCCAAGGGCGGCACGTTCACATTTAACACGCGTTACAAGAAACCGCAGACAGACGAGGTTATTACCGCTACCATTCGCAAATCTAAGCGCGGAGCTCTGCGTCCCTGGACGCTTTTGGAGCTCAGTGTTTCCGCAGATGAGCTGCAGGATCAGACAATTGATGTGCTTCACGGACTGCCCAAGTCTGGCATCGCTTCATGGGAAAAGCTTCCTGCTGCAGCAAAGCAGCTGCCCATCAACCCAGTTGACGTGGTTATGAGCGAGGCTCCTGTTTCCGACTGGAGCGCACTTTCCACCACCTATCTGAGCAACGCGTCCTCGTTACAAGCGGCACAGGCTTGCCTTTCCGCAGCATACGTCTACAGGAAGAACGAGCAGCAGCTCATGCATACCGATGCTGACTTCTCGCTACCTGTCTCAACTCACGCTCCCCTTCTCTTTGATCCAGAGCGTGGATTTGATGACAACTCGCCTCTGGTGCAAAACGCCCTGCGAGCAGCAAAGCGCGGATGGCGTATGGCTGTTGAGCTCTATAATCCCTCCAGACACTGCATCTACCTTGCACTTCCCACTACTGATGGCGAGAAACCCCTTGCGCTCGTATTTGACGTCTCAGCAGAAGGTCCTTATCGCGTTCTTGCAACACTGACTATTGACGAGGCATACCCACTCGCACGTATCTTCTCTGATGGTCTACCTAGCTGGATTTTGCCACAGTAATCCCAGGTCGCAGGCAAGCTCTCTTCACAGAGCCGCTCCTATAACTAGTCACCAAAAAAGCCACCCGCATGTGAACTGCCTCCCATTTCTTGGACATAAGAAATGGGAGGCTTTTTATGCGTATGGGTTGCGGGATCACTTAATTTTCGGTTTCTGAATCCAGTGCCGGACCTATCGCTTTTATGAGATATCCATTCTCATCGAACTCATAATAGTAGTCATCAACTATTGCTAGCCCATGTGAAAAAAGGTAGCCGTTGATTTGTCGGTACGCTTTGTGTCCATCAACCGTTACCCAACCGAAGGGAAGTTTCCATTCAAAAGGTCCAAGTTCTACAGAGCCGTCTCTTACTTCCTTGTAGTCGTCAAGAGAAATTTCCTCCAAATCCACGAGTTTGAAGGACTCGTAATTGCCGGCAAGAGCGGAGAACCTTAAAGTTCCGAGCTCTTGCATGACATATCCCACAGGTTTATCTCTATATCGAATCTCCCAAATAAGGTTGTTCCGGGTTTCTGGTTTTACTCCTATATAGCAACTGCCAAGCGTGAGCTTCATATAGTCGATGTCTTTGAGGTAAGGCTTTCCGCCGTCTCCTTCTTGCCTGGCGGTATTGATAGCTTCTTGTGTGGCCCGCTCTACCGCTTTTTGCTGAAGTGAGTCAATTGCCCATGGGTAGGGCGTAGCAAATGCATTCCACAAGAGGAAGACAGTGGCCATAAGAAACAGAACTATAGAGATAATCTTTAGAGGCAGCCATTTATGTTTCTTGTTCATAGTCATCACGCAGCCTCAACTAGTGGCTTATATGCTTTAGGAACAATGTTTCCTGGTAGTGCTTTATGCGCTTCACCCCTTGCATTAAATTCGTAGGTAACACCACCAATGCGAGCTTTTTGCGAGTAAATCATAGAGCCGGTAGGACCTCCTGAAACAGGCTGATTATTGTCATAGCGTAGATAGTAGCTGCTGCCTCCGTAAGAGAGCCAGCCAGTACGCATTGAACCATCTTGGTTAAGGTAGAAGGTATGACCGGAACTATTGAGCCATCCTGTTTGCATTATTCCGCTTGAGCTTAAGTAATACCAAGAGCCTCCCCGCTCCAGCCAACCGGTAGCCATTGATCCATCGGAGTTAAAGAAATACGGCAGTGGGCACGCCGGGTTTCTCGCCAGGCGCGTCAAAGCACCCAGCTTAGTCATGCCATGGTTCAACAGGCCATTCGTTGCCCGTGAGGCTCCAATTCTTCATGTCATTGGCATCACCGTTAATGACAAACTCCCTGACAAAGATGTCTTGCTTGCCATTTGAAATGGTCTCAATGTAGTAACGAGGACGAGTCTCACCCTCATAGGACTCATCAAGCGGCGTGGTGTAGTTAGAAAGCGTCTGCTGGTCAACACCCATGTCCTTGAGTGTCTGAGCCAAAATGTCATAGTGCCAGACAGGCGCGTCAGAAATTTGCATAGGCTGAGCTGCCTCTTCAGCGGTCTGACCAGCTGGTTTATACATAATGACTGGAGCGGAAGGCTGTTGAATGTCGGTATTAGTCAAATACCAGTCGCCGTGATCTGCGGTAATAATAAAAGACGTGTTTTCATACACACCAAGACGCTTAAGCTCAGCGATGTAGGCTTCAACAATTCTGTAAGCCGCGATGGTTTGCTCGTC
Organism: Lancefieldella parvula; assembly: GCA_023300185.1. Taxonomy (GTDB): domain Bacteria; phylum Actinomycetota; class Coriobacteriia; order Coriobacteriales; family Atopobiaceae; genus Lancefieldella. The sequence continues at coordinate 394,081 of CP097092.1, read as the reverse complement.
AACGTTTTGCTTGCTTGGATCTTCAGTGCGCTCAACGTTGCGATCAAGCGTGTAAGGTGGATGCGAGCCAAACAGATGAATGAAACGGAATGAACCGTTCTGACCAGTACTGTCGTCAATCGAGAGTCCGTAGTGTTGAAGCTCCTGGTAATACTTGAGGTCATCCTCGGTGTATGGCTGTGAAGAGAGATCAACTTCGTCCATGTTGACTGGCTCTGCGCATGCGCATATTGAGGTCCTCGGTGTAATACCAGAATCGAGGCTTAAATACCCAAGGCATGTCCCTACAGAATGCCGTCTTATAGAGAATACGCAGTGCACCTAGCACGTCTAGCTGATTATCTGTGCCGCGACCACGAGGCTCGTGGTAGTTGATGGAATACTTCTGTGCTGTATCCTCTATAACGAGAGTAGTTCAACTGATCTGTATACAAGCCTGCTTGATATCCAGCATTCTGAATATCCTTGAGGTACTGATCGCTTTGTGCCCAGTTGTAGACAAAATCGTTGAAATTCTCGCCAGGCTGAGGACGAGAGCCAAAGAGCAGCGATGGAACACCGTAGCGCGTTGGAATCATGGAACCGACGGAATTTCTGTACCAGGTAAAGCCAGTAAGGGACGCAAATGTCTCTGGATACTCATCGTAGAGCTTCTGGACAAAAGCGGTATCGGTGGTGTCCAGGACAAACACCACGACGTTCTTCTTGGAGGAAACGTTGTAGAGGCCCTCGCGCGTTGCGATAACCTGCTGGTGCTCGGCATGAGCATCCATCGACGCTGCGATTGCAGGACCCCAGAGACTTGCAACACCCACTGCCTGGACAATGATAAGAGCGGTTGCGGTTACTAGAAGACCTGTTCTGAGCTGACGTGCTTTTAGGAGCGAGAAGACCACTGCAGCTGCAATGATTGCCAGCCAGATGAGGCCAGAGACAATCATTTGGGTTGTGAAGTCTGGACCAAATAACCTCGTGACCATCTGCAAGTGGCATACCACCGTTCAAGAATACTGCCTGAACGTATGACGCCACACCGACGGCACCTACAAATGCAACGGCAACGTTAAACACACGCTTACGCAGGAGCGATAGAAGCACTGTAAGAATGATCGTAATGATAAGACCTGCAATAATAACGGGACCTGCAACATCATTGAGGTTGAAAGAAAGGTCTCGCGCATTGCTTGCCACCAGCTCAAGTGGGGCTACGACCAAGATAGTAAAGACAGTAAAGAAAGAGACAAGAAATGCAACACCAATACGACCCTTAGGTTTGAGGGTTCCCTCTTTTGTTCCTTTGAGACGGACGGCTTCTGCTGCAAGGATTTCTTTCATCTGAGCGTTTGCAGCTTCAGCACCTTTGGCGTCAACCTTGTGAACTTTGCCTTCGACAATCTTATTAGCGTTCTCATCAATCTTAAGCAGACGGAAGAGGACCTTACGAGAGCGCCTGAACGCAACGCCAAGCACCGCAGAGAGCGCAACTACAACTGCTGCTAGCGCCTGGATGGTGTAGGTCATAACTGACGGGTCAACGTAAGCCTGAGCTGTTGCTGGTAGAAGTGCCCACCAGACTAAACGTCAGCACTGCGACATACAACGCTCCATGCACAGGAAGTGACGCGCTGCTTGTGAATAGCGGCGCTGGCTAGTTGTCTTCGCAGATAAAGTTGCTGTTTTACGTCACGAGAAATCACCGTCCTCATCGACGTTGTCTTGTCGTCTAGCGGAGCTGTCGACGTCGCCTCTCGGTGTCGTTAGCAGTATCGACATCGGCTGCTGCGTCATCGGTCTTCTCGACGTCAGCGTCCGCGGTTCCCTCCTGGTGCGCCAAAACGCGCTCGAGGATGAACTTACCTGCGGCTTCTCCACCGTGGCCGAGATTAAAGATCATGTTGTTACGAATCTCTTCAATCTTGTGCGACCAGCTATCGGTCTCTTCAAGCATCTGCGCAACCGCGTCGCCCAAGGCCCGAGAGGTCCTTAGGATCAAAGCTGCGGCCAATCTCATTCCTGAGCGTAATGTCGCATGGATCCGAATGAATCTTGCTCCAGTCGGGGTTGTTCTCCTTCATCGCGGTATCAATGAAGACCGACGGCTTGAGCGTGGTAAACGAGAACTCCTCAGCAACACTCGACCAGTCAGTAAACAGCAGGTCAGCCGAGAGAACCGAAGTGTTGGAGCTGAAGTCGGTCTCAAAGGAGAGCTCCTCTGGGTCCGCGTCAGCGTAGCGAGCAAGAATCTCCTCCATACGGGCAGGATAGCGCTTCAAATACTCTGGGTGTGGGCGGACCACAATGCGCCAGCCGCGGCCCATGAGCTGCTCAAGCAGGCCGTCAAGGCAGCTGTCCATCAAGTTGTCATACTGCCACGAAGGACCAATCAGCAACAGGGGTTTCTCGCCAGGTTTGCGCTGGCCCAGATTCTGCTTCTGGTAGTTCTTGATTGACCTATCGAGAAGATCGTAGCCAATAGCTGGCTTTCTCTTGGATGGCGTACCGTAGTACTTCTCGACCAGCTCAAGATCGTGCTGCTGGTGAGGGCCAACGCAGAGGACGTCGTCGTAGTAGGTGTACTCGTTGCGCGTTGAGGTGACCGTCATGGAAGTCATGTGGTGGCACATATACATGTACTCAGCGTCTTTGCGCACGTAGGAGCGCTTCATGTAGGAGCTCTCCAGGTCGCCGAGGGAAGTTACCACAACATCAGCGTCGAGCTTCATGAAAAGCGTGATAAGGCGACGCTGACCCAAGTAATACGGAATCAGGCGAGGCTGCTGTTTTGCCAGCTCAAAGACCTGGTCGTTAGGGTCAGAGGTGACATAGTGGATACGAATGTCAGAGTTTGCCAGCAGCCACTCGATGGCGCCCTGGAAGTACTTGTAGAAACCGCTTGATTCGGAGTAGAAGACCAGGTGCTTGCCGATGGTATCAAAGAAGCGCTTGTAGTCTTCTTTTTCTCGAGCAGCATGAGGATCGCGCTGGAACCATTTGTGTGTGGACTTGGTTGCTGCGTCCATTGCCTCAAACTCGTCGCGAGCAGCGTTGAGATCGTCGTAATCAACCTGCTTACGAGGGTCAATGATAATGTTGCAGACAATTTGGACCAGAATTGAGAGAAGGTTTGAGCAAACCCAGTAGAATGCCATGCCACAGACAACGTAGACTGCAAGCACAAGTGACATTGCAATAGAGAGACCGTTTGTGGTGTTCTTCTCTGCACTAGACTGCTCGCGCTGAAGCGGATTCAGCTTGTTGGAAGCAAGGCCAAGAGCAACCGAGGACAAAGCTGCTGCGAGAGGCATAATCCAGGTGATACCACCGTCGATGATTGGGGTCATGCCCAAAAACTCTGTGCCAGGTGCGCCAGAATCAGTGATGCCATGGATAACGTCAACTAGGCCGAACAGGATGACTACCTGGATTGCCAGAGGAATAAGACTCAATAGCGGGTGATAACCTGCCTTTTTGTTGAGCTCGTTGGAGCGCTCCTCGATGGTCTCCCTGTCGCCGAAGTAGCGAGTCTTCAAGCGGAAGGTCTCGGGCATAAGGCGCACCATAACAATAGAATTTTGTTGCGTCCAAAGTGCCAGAGGCATCAGGATGATTTTAGTTGCAAGGGTAAAAAGGAAGATTGCCGCCCACCAACTGCCGGTCAAGTCGTATGCGGGCTGAACGATAAGTGAAAAAACGTGTGCAAGCTGCTCCATATACAAACCTTCTACGAGAAACCTCTACAGAAGCCAATAAAACCTAAACCTAAAACCTGCAAAACCAATGGAATTCATGAAAACTAAAAGAAAGCTACGACATCTCAAAGAAGTTTGTAGTATCTAAAGTTAACCTGAAGAAACCATTTGTGCATAACTAATTTATGGTATCAAAAAACGCTATTTATCGGCAGTTTAAAGCGAACAATCAAAACGTAAAATCTTTAATTTGAATGGACAAAATTTATTCATAAATTGTTCTTTTTAAAATCATTCTATAAAAGTTACGTAGGCAATTGTCTTTCTCGTTAATCAAAATTTAACCCCTGAAATGGCATTTTATTTGATTTTGGGGTTGCAATCGCGGTTCTGCTGGCTAAAATACTCTCCATGTTATTTTTAATATTCGGCGCATTAGAGCGCTTTTGAAATGAGGAGATTCTATGCAGGCTAATCTGCAGGAGCTAAAAGAGACCTATTCGCGGCAGACGTATAGTGTGTTTTCGATCAACCGCCAACAGAAGATTGCTGACTCCCAAGTTACCTTTTCGCTTGCTCATTCTGTTTTCATCATTCCTGTTTTTGGAGCTGCCGAGATTACTATTGGTGGAAATGAATTTGTCTGCGAAGGAACTACGGTTGTACATGTTCCTGCAGGTCAGACAGTAACATATCGAACCCTTTACGGACGCTCGTTTGACCATGTAAACATCTACTATGATGGCATTCAGGGCGATGTCACCAGCCCAATCTTCAATGCCTATGCATTTGATCCTCAAGGATTCGACCGCATTCTTGATAAGGTGCTTGACCTGGAAAAACTTAACACCACCCCATCGCTGGACAATCGTGTTGCTCAGATTGTCAATGGCACCGAGCTCATCAAGTCTATGTTCCTACTCACCAACAGCCAAAAGGTTCAGGAGAGCATGGCTGAGGCTCGCACGTACATTGAGCTCCACTTTGCAGATCCAATTACCATCCCTGGCCTGGCTAAACGTTGCGGAATGAGCACTCAACGTTTCTCCAACAATTTTGTCCAAACATTTGGCGTTCGCCCAATGACATTCATTATTGCAAAGCGTCTTGATCATGCTCAACAGCTACTTCAATCTGGTCTTTCTGTGCGAGAGACTTCCGAGGCGGTTGGCTATAGCGATCCGTTCTATTTCAGCAGACTATATAAGAAGCACATGGGCGTCACGCCTCAGGATGTTCATGACAGCTATGAAGGAAACGTCCTGATTAAGTAGCTGTCGTTTAAGACTGCCTGTTGCTACTTGCAGAAATTACTTGCCCAATTACTTGTGGCAAAGCTGGTCGCAGGTTTTATTGCAAATCAAAGGGTTAGAACGTTCCGCTCTGACCCTTTTTTGCATAATCCGGTTGTAATATTCATTTCCATGAATACGTAATTTTTGCGTTCAAAATTATGTGCCGAAAAAGGTAAATAATGCGTTTAGTTGGAAATGAAAATTGAAAATTAGACGTTTTATCTCCAACTAAGACGATTTTTTACCGCCTCAAAAACTTTTATCTGGGCAAACGCTGTATGCATAAAAATGAAAACCCCAACTAAACGCATTTTTTACCACTTGGAGACTTATTTGAGCGATTCCCGAAGAATCTAAGGTATCCACTGCCCCTCCATCAGCCGCCCATCACCATTCTTCGAGCAACTCTTGCGCGAAACCAGTGCTGCTTCACGGCACAAAAAATCCCAGCACCGCTAGGTGCTGGGATTTTGCACTTGAACTGTAGAACTTGTTAAGCAGCCTCAACAACTTTCTCTGAAGTGTTGTCTTTCTTAGCAAAGTGCTCAGCGACATAACCAGTAATCAATGGTGTCAGGATTGCAGTAACGATAACTGCAGCTGCTACCTGTGCATTTGCTGTTGCAAGAGCAGCACCACCATACAGGGCTGGGTTTGCCTCTGCCATAGCAGCAGGTGTAAGTGCGTTTGCACCTGCGCAGGAAGAAATTGCAACGCCTGCAATTCCGGTTCCACCAGTTGCTTTATCAACAAAGTAGTTGATAAAGCCACCGCAAACAGAGCAGATAACGCCAAGCAGAATACCTGCAGGACCAGCCATAATGAGAGAATCAAACTTCATGGTTGTGCCCATAGCAAAGAAGGTCATGACAATAATTGCTGGCAGAGCGCTTGTGAGCATCTTCTTCATAGATGGGAAGCAGTTGCCAAGCAGAATACCCAGGATAATTGGGAGAACTGCACCAAGCAAAGACCAGTTAATTGGAGACTGACCAGTTGCGCCAAGAGCAAGCATGGTAACTGGAGGGCCAACGACCAGCGTAGTAATTGCGACTGCGCCCTGCTCATACTCGTTACCATAATCAGCCATCAGTCCTGCATACATGGAGTTGTTTGCACCAGAGCAAGCAGCAAGGATGACCATGGAAGAAAGGCCAAGCAGGTTGTCGTTCAGGAAGAATAGAACTGCAAGACCAAGAGCAACGCAGAACACAACCTTAGAGATGATGATGATAGCGCCACGAAGAGCAGCCTTTGGTGCACTCTTAAACGAAATAGTTGCACCAACACACAACATGAAAGCACCAACCAGAGCAGCAGTACCCTTAACGGTCATAGCAGCAGTAAAGCTACCAAGCGTTGGGAATACATCTGGGAAAAATGTGTTCATGAAAACGCCAAGAAGCAGTGGTACCAGGATGTTTGCGCCTGGAATGCGACCCAGTGCCTTAAATGGGTGCTGAAGAGAAATTGGTTCTTTTGTAGCCATCAACAATCACCTAATCCATTACGATGCCGCCGTCGCAGTCGCCAACCTCACCGTTGACAAAGCTAGCAGCGTCGGAAGCAAAGAACAGTACCATCTGTGCAGGCTCAGATGCCTGTGCAGGACGGCCGAGAGGAATAATGCCTACGACCTTCTTGTACTTCTCCTCATCGTTGGAGAGTGCAGTGGTCATATCTGTAATGGTGAAGGATGGGCAAACAGCGTTACAAGAAATGCCATACTTGCCGCCCTCTTTAGCGATAGCCTTGGTAAAGCCGTTCATACCAGCCTTAGAAGATGCGTAAGCAACAGTACCAAGGAGGCCGCCGCCAATCTTGCCTGCAACGGAAGAAACGTTGACAATGCGAGCGCCACCACGATCAATGAAGTGCTGCCAGAGAGCGTGAGTTACGTTGTAGGTACCGGTGAGGTTGGTGTTGATAGTGTTGTTCCACTCTTTGTCGTCAACCTCGGTGAAAGGAACGGAGCTGATGCGACCAGCGCAGTTGATAAGAACGTTGACGTCGCCGCACTCCTCAAGAATCTGAGCAACGGTCTTCTTGACGCCCTCGGCATCTGCAATGTCCATTGTGTAGAAGAAGTTACCCTCGCCGAGCTCCTCGACAAACTTGCGGCCAGTGTCCTCGTGACGAGAGCAAACGATTACATGTCCACCTCCAGCAACAATACCCTTGGAGATCTCAGCGCCAATACCAGCGCTTCCGCCTGTAACCAGAACCAGCTTACCTGTAAAATCGAATGCCATGCTCTCTCCTTTTTTAACGAGCACAAACCATTAGGAAACAAAATAAATTCTAGCCATATTCACATAATTTGCTATAGAAAAATTATTTTAAAGAGATAAATCCAAAGGTAAATAAGCTAAAGGATAATAATTTGCTTAAAATGCGACATAAATGACACATTAAAATTCATGTTCAATCTTTTGGACATTTGTCCGCAAACCAAACCCTTTTCTTTCCTCGTAAATTTCAAAAGTTAGACAAAGCTAACTTTTAGGAATACAATATGGCGAGAAACCCGTTGAGCTCGTAGCTCCAAACACCTAACTCTTGGCTTCACGCTATCAGTTTTTTGCTTTCAGCCCCGTAGTTACTTGCTCTCATATCTTTTAAGGAAGTCACTATGAAACATCACTGCACGCATATCTCGGCAGTCGCAAACCCACAATCGCGCCTCAGCTGTAACCCTCTCCTATCCCGCAGGTCAGTGCTCACCTTGCTCGGCGCAAGCTCCGCGGCAGCCATCGCTTCTCTCGCCGCGTGTGGCCCACGCGATTCTGCTACCAGCTCAAGCACCGCGCAAAACCCAAACTCCTCGGCTCCCCTTGTTTTGACCACTTTTACCGTCATCCAAGACATGGCTTCTCGCGTTGCGGGAGAGTTCTGCCAGGTAGAGTCCATCACCAAGGCCGGCGCCGAGATCCACGACTACGAGCCAACACCCGACGACCTCAAGCGCGCACAGAAAGCCCAGCTCATCCTCAACAACGGCCTGGGTCTTGAGCGCTGGTTTGAGCGCTTCGTCGACGACTCGCCTGCTCAGCGCGCCGACCTCAGCGAAGGCATCACCGCCATCCCCATCGCCGAGGGCGACTACCAGGGCCAAGCCAATCCACACGCGTGGATGTCGCCCACAAACGGCAAGATCTACGTCGAGAATATCGTCCGCGCGCTCAGCAACCTTGTCCCTGACCACGCCAAAGACTTCGAAGCCAACGGCGACGCATACAAAAAGGAGCTCGACAACATCTCCTCTCACCTGATTGAGGAGCTCAGCGCCCTGCCGGAGAGCCAGCGCACGCTTGTGACTTGCGAGGGAGCATTCTCGTACCTGTGCCGCGACACCAACATGAAGGAACTCTACCTCTGGGCCGTTAACGCCGCTGATGAAGGCACTCCGCAGCAGATTGCCAAAGTCGTCGAAACTGTAAAAGCCCAGCAAATCCCCGCAGTATTCTGCGAATCCACGGTAAGCCCCAAGGCAATGCAGCAGGTAGCCGACGAGACAGGTGCTGTCCTCAAAACTGACGAGAAAAACATCTTGTACGTAGACTCCCTCTCGGAAGCCGACGGCCCCGTGCCCACCTATCTTGACCTGCTGCAACACGATGCAGACGCAATCGTATCTGGTCTCATGGGAAGGTAATTGTTCGATGAATCTTTGTGTTTCGCAACTTTGCGCCTGGTACGAGAAAAAAGACCGCGAGAAACCCATCATTTATGACGTGAATTTCTCGCTTTCAACAGGAGATCTTTGCGCACTTGTTGGTGTCAATGGCGCCGGAAAATCTACGCTCTTCAAAGCTCTGATGGACACCATCGCATGGGAGGGGTCACTTACTTGGGGTCAGCAACCTCTTTCACAGGCCCGCAAGCAGGGAAAAGTCGCTTATGTTCCTCAAACGGAGGCAATTGACGCAACGTTTCCGCTGCTCGTAAAAGACGTTGTTATGCAGGGAAGATATGTTCATCAGGGTTGGATGCGCATACCTTCCGCTCAGGACAAAGAGCTGGTTGCCCAGGCGCTTGAACGCGTTAACCTGGCCGACCTTGCAGATCGTCCACTTGCCCAACTCTCGGGCGGACAAAGAAAACGTGTTTTTGTGGCACGTGGAATAGCGCAAGCTGCTGAGCTGGTATTTCTCGACGAACCGTTTGCGGGAGTAGACGCTCGCTCTGAGGCCATCATCACCGAACAGCTCAATAACCTCAGTAAAGAAGGCAAAACATTGCTCGTTTCAATTCACGACATCAATTTGGCCCAGCAAAAATTCCCGCTCTGCCTGGTCATCAATAAAACCATTACCGCACAGGGCTCTTCAAAAGAAATTCTTTCTGGAGATGCCCTTCTGCAGAACCTTGGTATTTCCGAAGATACCCACATTGAGGAGGTGCTCCATGCCTGAGGTAGACATTCTCCAATACGCATTCATGCAGCGAGCCCTCATCACCGGAATTGCAACCGCCATAGTCTGCGGGCTTTTGAGCTGCTGGATCACACACATGGGATGGTCGCTTATGGGCGACGCTATCTCGCATTCTATTCTTCCAGGCGTGGTCATTGCTCATCTGCTGGGACTTCCCTATCTGGTAGGAGCACTTGTGTTTGCTCTCATTACCGTGGTGTTGGTCGGACAAGTCAAAAAGAGCCAAATTGTGCGCCCCGATACTGCTATCGGCATTGTGTTTACAACGTTTTTTGCACTAGGAACAGTTCTTATATCCAAGGTTCCAAGCCAAATTAACCTCTCACACATACTCTTCGGAAACCTTTTGGGAGTCACTACTCCCGACATGCTGCAAGTTCTTTGTATTGGCCTGCCTATTGCAATCCTGCTCATCCTTAAAAACAAGGACCTAACCTTGCTTTCATTTGATTCCACGCAGGTTCAAGCAATCGGTCTTTCTACTAAAACACTCACTTCATTCTTGCTTGTTGCCCTAGCCCTCGCAATTGTCATATCGCTCCAGGCAGTTGGCGTCATTTTGTCAGTCTCGCTGCTTATTGTTCCGGGTGCCTGCGCAAGGCTTCTTACCAATCAGATGCGGCATATGCTCTGGATTTCTCCGCTTATTGCCACGATTAGCGTTTTGATTGGAATAACAGGCAGTTATTACTTAGACGCCTCTTCTGGAGGAATGATTGGACTCACCCTCGGCGTGGTTTTTTGTATCATTTTTATACTAAAGAGTTTACCTAAGCTTACTTTTGGGCATATACTAGACAAGAACTAAGAAAGGAGGACCAATGCATACACTCAACACTTCAGAAGCCCAGCTCACGCACGCAACCCGCGCGCAAAAGCTCTTGCACAGGCAAGCCTCAGCGGCTCTCAGAACATCCATTGGTCTTATGGTCGGAGCTCTTCTTATTGCGATGGTTCATTAAGGCTTCATCTCATAAATCACCCAGATTTGGCGAGAAACCCCTTCTATTCAAAGGGTTTCTCGCTAAATTTTTATATAAGTGTTTGAACGAGAATACCTACAGAAACTGACGCAAGGTTGGACAAGATTGAAAGAGTCCATGGGATGTTGCTTACTCTTTTTACCTTGTAAATGAGACCTTCGACAGCAATAACAACCAGCTCAACAGTTATGACGCACGCCCAGTACTGAACGTCGTTAGCAACCACATCAACAAGGGCGCTTGTGATAAAAACGGCAATTGGATTAGTAAGCACTTGAGCAGCAACAACAATCAACAGCGCTTGATTGTCTTTAACGCCCAGCGATTTTGCGACAATAAGCTCAACAGTAATAGTCAGAATCAGACAAAACGCAAATATTGGAATAATGGTAATCAAATACGGCAACAAAAATATTTGGTCGTCCATGCCATTAGCCTTCTGCTTGTTTGTCTTCAGCCACAAGATAGTCTTCAGCCACACACTCATCTTCAACCGCAAGCTCATCAACCTGATCAGATAGCTCTGCGATTAGATTATCTTCCTCTGCAGTCTCAGCAACCTGTGCTGCTTGAAGCATGCGCTCATGTCCAAATGGCCCCGTAGCCACGGAATCTTTGACTAACGTAAGACCTACGCCCAACGCAAGTGCCGAGACCAAACTGATACCAGAGAGCATTGCAGGATGTTCAATACGGAATCCTGCGAGCGCAGGCAACGCACCTACAGCTAGTGAGAAACTGGCCAGTCCAAACGCGGTGCCTTTTGCGTTAGGCAAGATATTTGCCAGAGATGCCAACGTAATGGACATAGTAAAGTTGAAGAAAAATACACCCAGAAGGCCCAGAACCGGTATCTCCCATGAGGGCACAAACAAGGTGGCTGCAGCAATGAGCGAGAAGATAGCTGTAGTCCTGAAGCCAATACGATCAGCAACCACTCCACCAAGCGCTTTACCTGCAAATACACCAAGGATACTTAATACCAGTAAGAGCATCTCACTCTTCCAAGGAAATGCCGTAACCATGCCAGCATAGCTTCTCAGCGCCACCACAAGGCTCAGCAGTACAATCGCAAGCAATGTATTGAATGAAAGCTCCGAAATATCAAACGAAACGTTATGCACGTTCCAGTACTTCTTGTTAACCTTTTGTACTACAAGCGTGATAAGCGCGCATAAGAACAACAGCACAAGCAGGGAAAACGCAATCTGAAGCCTTTCCATTTGAGCACTTTGTGTACCTAAAAAGACTCCAATTGCACCAGTTGCAATAAAGATTCCCGAAGGTCCTGCATGTTTTTGCGAGATATTAAGGACGCTCAGTCCACCTGCACTATGGAAGAGCGCGTTTCCAATCGCAAGCAAAAGAATCGCAGGCCACTCGAGAAGGGCTATAGGGACCAGCGAAAGAATAACTCCAGCACCCACTAAAGCATACGAAAGTAAGGCGGCATAGGAGTTCTTATCCAGCTGATCCAGCGCAATGCCTATAGGGAGCTGCAGGGTAAAGGCAACTATGTCATACAGTAAAATACTTAGCGCAACAACTTCCATCGAACCCTGGCCAGACTCGCCCAACACTCGGCTTACCGCGCAGAGCATGGTAGATACGCATGCAAAGTCAACTACAAAATGACAAAGTGCATACGCAAAGGTAGTGACTTCTTTTTTAGGAAGAATCTGCTGTGTTGTGGACAAGGTTTTACCTGCGACGCCTTATGATCATAATGAAGCCAATTACTGCCACAAGAGTAGAAATTGCAGCCATGGCTAAGAAGCTAGATGATCTACCGATTCTTGGCGTAGAAATAACATCAGCTTTTGCAATAACGGGAAACGCAATTGTCATAACAAAAGTGCTGGCAGCAAGCGCGATTTTTTGGGCTGAACCCAAACTAGAACGTAGATGACGATACAGTGACATAGTACCTCCTTCATCAACTTTTTAATATTTTACCAGTACACACGTCGCGTTCCAAATGCACTCCCGTAAACGGCATAAAAAAGCGCCCGACGAATGTGAACTGCCTCCTATTTCTTGGACATAAGAAATGGGAGGCAGTTCATATGCGGGTGATTATGATTCTGCAGCGTGTTAGCGTCGGCTTTTAGGCCTGGCGCACAAAATAGCGCAGCTTTGGTAGGTTCTGCCGAAGAATCGATATGTTTCTAATCTAGATAGCCAGATAGCTAGGCGGTCGCACTACCTGATATGCATCTCTATGCATAAACTTCATCTAATATTCTTAAACATGAATAGACTTATATAAGAAATTTAACTATAGGTAAATTCCGCACCTAAGGAACACACCTAAGTCAGATATTCTGCTCAATTGCGGGCATTTTACACACCTAATGACGATAATCTGCATGATTGAGGTATTTTCTGCGTCATGTATACGTCTTTTTAACAGATTATCCGACTTAGGTGTGTTTTGAACTGCCTCCTATTTCTCGTGTTCAAGAAATGGGAGGCAGTTCACAAGTGCCGAGCGCTGTGCAATCGCTTAAGGTTTTAACCTCGCTTTGGCTATGCAGTCCATTTAGTTTTCAGCCTTCTTGATCTTCTCGCCAAGTTTTTTATCAATGACGACGTAGAGGTAGCCCAGGGTAACAAAGACAACAATCAGGATCACAATGGTCAAAGCAACTGTTGAAACTCCTAGCTTGTCAAAGTCCATAAATCCATAAGGCCAGCGAGACTTCTCTTTAATTTGCACGCCAAAGCCAAGGACCAAAACAATAATGTACGCAAAATACGTGAGCGGATACAAAGGCCAGATCAGAGGCTCTTTGAAGCCCATAGTTGGCTTCTCGTCAAAGAGCAGCCAGTCCAAAACGGCGCAGATAGGAATCACATCATGCAGAATAAAATTGTTGAACTTAAAGACGCCGTTGACAAAGACCTCGCCATGGTCAAGTAGGAAGTAAGCTACCAGGCCAGTTACGGTAATGCCCAGCATAAGCGTGTGTTTGACCGTTGGCATCCATGGCTTCTGAGCAGTCTCGGGATGCTTGTAAGCCTGGAATAGCGCACCCCAGAAATAAGCAACAAGCAGCAGGTTAGAGATGTTGGTGAAGTAATACAAGAAAGAAACGCGGAAGTTCATTCGGAAGACGCCCGCAGAATCACACAGTACAAAGGTGCCAATCACAGCAATACATAGCTTAAAAATAAATGACGCTTTCTTAGATTTAATCAACGCAGTACCTCCTTCTGTAAAGCGAGAGGTCACTGTAAACCTAACGCGCCGCGACAAAAATACGTAATTCTCAGAGTTAACAGTTATGTTTCAAATGAAAAAGATTCAAAAAAATGCGGTCTTCTCACTTTTGGCGAGAAGACCGTGAAATGGCGAGAAAATCGCAGATGTCAAAGGTGTACAAGGCCAACTAGGACTGCGTTACTGAAGCGCGTGCTTGATTACAAGAATTGGATGGTGTAGGAGCAGTCGAGGTCCTGTGGATTTCATGACCTCTTTAACGCGAGCGCGCATCTCTTTGCTATAGCAATGCGATTTGCATTTTGAGCAAAACGTCTTTGTCTCAATGTGAGGACAGCGGTCCACACGCGTATGCGCATACTTCTCAAGCTCAGCGCACTCGTCGCACAGAGGTTCGTGGGCTTTGGTGCGATGGTACTTCTCGCAATAAAAACGAATCATGAGCGAAATAAGATCTTTTTCTTTTTGACGTTTCTGCGCAATTTCTTCAGGTGTCATCAGCTCACTCGTCCCCCATCAACGGTGTAAACAACATCTGCAATTCCCATGGTAGAAGCCCTATGAGAGACAAGAACCACGGATTTGCGCTCAGTTTCTTTATCAAGTGAGCGCAAGATAATTGCCTCGTTCAGGCTGTCTAGGTTACTGGTTGGCTCGTCAAGCAACATGAGTGGCGCGTCATGCAAGAATGCGCGAGCAAGGCCAATGCGCTGGCGCTCTCCGCCAGAAAGTGAGTCGCCAAGCTCTGCAACGGGCGTATCGTAGCCCTGAGGCAGCGTGGAGATGTACTCGTGAATTGAAGCCTTCTTGCATGCCTCAACAATCTCTTCATCCGTTGCATCAAGCTTTGCAATGCGGAGATTATTCTTAATGGAATCGTGATACAGATGCGTATCCTGCGTCATGTAGCTCTCAAGATCACGCAGGTTAGAGGTATTAACCTGCTCCAAAGGGGTTCCAGAAATTTCAATGGCGCCGGGTGTTGCTGGCCAGAAACGCATCAAAAGTTTAAGCAGCGTAGACTTGCCTGAGCCACTCTTTCCTACAATTCCCACAATCTTATCGGTAGGAATATCTACGGAGATGTTGTCCAAAATCTGCTCATCATCGTACGCGAACGAAAGCTTAGAAACACGAACACCCTCATAGGAGATATCTTTTTGACCCTCTACATCTTCAACCAGGGGTTTCTCGTCCAGAATATCTAGAACGCGATTGCCTGCCGCAAACGTGCTGGTAAGCGTTGTGCCCAAAGCAGCCAAAGCAACCACAGGGCCAAACGAGCTCATCAATGCAATGGTGACAATGAAAGCTTCATTCATAAAAATCTGCTGGTGATAGGCCATGTAGAACGAACTAAAGAACATGACAAGGCCGGAGAGCAAAATAACCGTTGACGTGACGGCATCGTTGACACCAAATGCCTTCTTAACTGCCTGTTGTCTGTCACTTAACTGGTCAGCTAACTGACTTGTTTCTTCAATCATCTGCTCGCCGGTGTTATATTGCAGAATCTCGTCAAGTCCACGCAGGTTATCAAGGGTAACCGTAGAAAGCTTACCAGCAAGGTCTCTTGCCTCAGCAGAGTCCTGCTCGGAACGTTTAGACATAGCAAGCGGAATAGCCACACCAACCACTAGGTAAGAAACAAGCGCAATAACACCTAAAATCCAGTTGGAGCTACCAGCAATAAACCACACCATAACAATGCAGAACACAACAGCAATGCAAATAGGCGAGATAGTGTGCGCGTAGAAAACCTCAAGCAGCTCAATGTCAGAGGTGATAACGCTCATCAAGTTGCCTTTATTCTTGACCTCAAGCTTTGCTGGAGCAAGCTTTCTGAGCGCCGTAAATACGCGGTCTCTAATAAGTGCAAGCAGCTTAAACGCAATAAAGTGATTGCATTCCTGCTCAGCGTAGCGCAACAAGCCGCGGACCAGGGCAAATACAAGCATGCCTCCAAAGAGCAGCACCATAGGGGAAGATGAAGCAAAGCCCATAGCGCTGAGCAGCGCATATGCACCAAAAATACTGATGAACGTGGCGGCAAGATTGCCTAAAACACCCATCAAAATTGCAAGTATCATAAAGCCAGCCAGAGGGCGCACCAGCCCCACCAGCCTCAACATAATAGTGAGCGCACTACGGCGAGAAGTACGTGCAGTTGTGGCGTTGTTCTCAACTTCTGTCTTCATTACGCCTCAACTCCTTTCACATAATTCTCAAGCTCGGTCTGGGCCTGCGTCATTCGTTTGTACTCGTCATTTGTTGCAAGCAACTCTTGGTGTGTACCGCTTCCAACAACTCTGCCACGTTGCATAACAACAATCTGATCAGCATTTTTAACGTTTACCAGGCGGTGCGAAATTACCAGCACCATCTTAGTCTGAGCAAGCTGGTGAACCTGCTGCATAATAACGTCTTCACTCTCAACATCAATGTTTGAAGTAGCTTCGTCAAAGATGTACATCTGGCTGTTGTGAAGCAGCGCTCTAGCAAGCGCCAACCTCTGGCGCTGACCGCCTGACAAGTTGGAGCCCTTCTCGGCAACTGGAGCGTCAAGTCCACCTAAAGACTTTACAAACTCAGCAAGATTGACCTGCTCAAGGGCATGCCAAAGCTGTTCTTCAGTTGCCTCTTGATTACCCATGGCAAGGTTAGAGCGAACGCTTCCCATAAAGAGATGCGCTTGATGCCCAATATACGTAACGTTTTGAAGCAAATTCTGGTCAGAAATGTCTGACAAACTGATATTTCCAAACAGAACATCGCCAGAATACGAGCGAAGCTTTCCGGTCAGAAGTGCTGCAATTGTTGATTTTCCGCAGCCCGACTCTCCTACCAGAGCATTCAAAGAGTTGGCGCGCATTCCAAAAGAAACATTCACCAAGACGGGTTTCTCGCCATCGTAGGAGAAAGAAACGTTGCGCAAAGCAACATCGCTAGAAGCTGGAACGGTCTTAGTACCCTGCTCTGTAACAGGCATATCAAGCAGGTCAAAGATCTTATCCGATGCTGCCATACCGTTCATGGCAATGTGGAAATAACTGCCCAGAAGACGCATAGGCAAGAAGAACTCAGCTGAAATCAAAATGACAAAGACGCCCTCCCACATAAAGAGGATTTGGTCATTTACCTGCTGAATTGCAAGAATTGTACCGAGCGCACTTCCACCAAATGCAACCACATCCATGACGGTGATGGAGTTGAGCTGCATGGTTAGAACCTTCATGGTAATACGCCTGAAGTGCTCGGCTTCCTCGTTCATCTGCTTGTGTTTAAAATCGTCAGCCTTGTAAATCTTTGCTGTGGTCAGGCCCTGCAGGTTTTCCAAAAATGTATCGCCAAGCTGCGTATACTGGCCCCAATACTTAGACAAAAGCTTCTTTGCAAACTTCTGGATAAGAACAATGGTCATGGGAATAAGCGGAACAAATACCAATAAAACAATGCCAACTACCGGACTAATAAGAAGCAAAACAAGAAAAAGCGTGAGCGGAGCCAAAACTGCGTAGAAAAACTGAGGCAGATACTGCGCAAAATAGGTTTCCAGCTGGTCAACGCCTTCCACGGCAAGCTGAACAATCTCGCTGGTTGCATATGAATTTTTATACGAAGGACCAAACTCTAAAAGCTTCTGATAGATTTTCTCTCGTAGGGTCTTTTTAACCCTTCTAGCTGCATAAAAGCTTGTCTTATGCTGAGCAAGCTTGCAGAAATACCTAATCACAATAGCAATAAGGCAGAGAGTAATAAATACCAGCTGCTCTTCAAAGACAAAATAATCCAAGAACAGGGCTTGTACCATTCTTGCCAAAGAATACATAAATACGATATTGGCGAGAAGTGCAATCCACTGGTAAAGCACGGTCAAGCCAATGTATTTTTTACTCTCCTCAATAAGGGCAATGAGGCGTTTGTTAATCATCATAAAAACTTCTCTCGCTCTTCTTACAAGCAAAATCTTTAGTCCGCTAACTGTTTCAACTACTTTACGTACAGTTCTGCCGTTGCAAATATGAGTTTGCCTTATGCAACATTTAAAAACAACACACAAAATAGCAAGATGAACTGCTATTTTTGAACACGTTCCCAGTCCTCTTTTGTGAGTACTGAGATACCAAACTGCTCTTCTTTACCTGTGTATTTATTTAAGTCAGTAAAGATTTTTGCCTCCGTGAAACCACACTTTTGAGCCACTGAAGCAGACTTCTTATTGCGCTCAAGATATCTAATAATCACCTGGTCAACGCCATGCTCTTCAAATGCATAGGTAACAAGAGCTTGAACGCCTTCAGGTGCCAATCCCTGTCCCCAATAAGGACGGCCAATCCAATAGCCAATTTCTGCCTGATATAGCTGCTTTGAGGAATCTTTTTGATCAGGAATTTCTTCAAAGTCCAATGACATCGAGCCAATTACTTGACCGGTCTTCATATCCTTTACGGCATAACAGAATTTCTCGGACAATACATTTGCAAGAACCTGCTTGGAATCTTCCAAGGTCTTATGCGGTTCCCAGCCACAAAGTGGTCCAATCTCTGGATCTTTTGCTAGTTCATAGAGCTCTTCAGCATCAGATGCATGCCATGGAATAAGAAACAATCTCTTAGTGGTAATCATGCAAACTCCCTTTGAAACTCATTTTCTCTTACTGTGTTGTCTTACATCTATTTTTTTACTGTCCAATCTGTTGGACACTCATTCTTTAACAAATCCGTATTCTGTTCTCAACATCTTCTAAGGAGGCTCTTATGTACAGTCCTACAAAGCTTGTTGATTCCTTCGTTATTTCCGGTCTTCCCTACTACGACGCTCCTCTTATCTTTGATCAGCTCAAACTTGGCTCAGATCTAACTATTGTTCCTGAACGCGATAACCCTTATGACCCAGAGGCTCTTGCTCTGTACTCTAATGACAACAAGCTGGGCTTTGTTCCTAGAGAAAGCAATTCTCTCTGGAGTACTTTGCTCTTCTACGGACATCAAAACATTGTTACTTGCAAGATTACGCAGCTCAGTGATCACCATGGTCATCTTCTTGTTAAAGCAGGTCTTTACGTCATTGACGCTCGTTAGTTAGTGCGAGAAAGACTACTTGTTTTGTCCTGTTTTGGCTAATCTTCTTTCTCTGATTGGTAGCTCTGAAGAATTCCACTCAAGTACTCTTGATATTTCTGCCTGGTCTTCTTTGGAGCTACCAACTCAATATCTGTTCCAAAGGTTGCAAGCCAACCATAAAACGTTGGAGCTTCCATGACAGAAACGTGCACGTCAGCCGTTGTGCCATCAGAACTTGGATTATTCAAAATAATGTTCTTACCAAAGCGGTCATACACTGAGCACATTACGCGCTCATTAACACGAAGTGTGACCTCAACAACCTCGCCCGAATACATGCCAAAGACGCGCTCTTGATACTTGTCTATATCAAACTGCTTGATCTGCTCGTTAACCGTGGCGTCAGCATCAGAAACCTCAAGTCTAAACATGCGGTCCACGCGATAATTGACAAAGTTTTGATGCTTATCGTTCCACACAATAAGATAGTAGAAATCGTCAATATACGTAAGTTGAACAGGCGTTTCTTCTCTTACGGGAAGCTCTTCAATAACCTTATCTTTAAAGCCTTTCTTGCGATACTTAAACGAGACCTTTTTCTTCTGCAAAAGGGCCGTTTGAATAGCATTAAGAGCATAAAACACAGACTCATTTTGCGACTTAATTCGACCCTCAACATGGATACGCTTCTTGAGCGTATCAGAGGTAGACTTTCCACCTAGCTCTCCAATAAGGCTCACCAGGTTATTTGCTTTGCGCTCCGTCAAAAACTTTGATGACTGTACGGCATCTGCCATCAACATAAGCTCCTCGGCCTGAAACTTCCTGGTAGCCAGGCCGTATTCAACAGGATGGCGCTGATAAGACTGGATGTCGTAACCAAAATTCTGCAACGATTTAATATCGTCATACAGTGTCTTACGTTCCACACTAAGCCCGCGTTCAGCAAGTCTTTCGATAAGCTGAGGAGTACTCAGACCGTGATCATCGTCAGTTTCTTCTTCAAAAATCTGAATAAGATGCAAGCAGCGGGTCTTCTCGCTTGGCATACTGCCTCCGAAGTCTAGCGCCAATAAAAAACTCCTGTCCATTTTAGTGGACAGGAGTCGAGAAGAACGTATGGTCAGAAACTCTTCGGTAAACGGCGAGTGAGTCGCAGACAGACCGTAAACCAGCCGATGTTTAGCCCCAAACCTCTTCTGCAATTTCTTTAACCAGCGCAATCTTTGCCCACTGCTCATCTTCGGTAAGCTTGTTACCAATCTCGCAGCTAGCAAAGCCACACTGAGGAGAAAGACAGAGGTTCTCCAGAGGTACATACTGTGCTGCCTCATGAATACGCTCAATAACCTTGGCTTTCTCTTCCAGCTGGGCGTGCTTGGTGGTGATCAGACCAAGCACAACCTTTTTACCAGCTGGAACAGAAGCCAGGGGCTCAAAGCCACCGGAGCGATGATCATCAAATTCTAAGAAGAAAGCGTTTACGTGCTCTTGAGCAAGAAGAGCATCAGCTACATCATCGTAGCCGCCCTCGCAAGCCCAAGTGCTGTGGAAGTTACCACGGCAAACGTGCGTGTTAATAGTCAGATCAGCTGGAGCAGCATCAAGGACGCGGTTGTTAATCTCCAAGAGCAGTGCCTTAATCTTCTTGAGACCTTCCTGGTCAGCACCAAAGAAGAGCTCTGCACGAGGGTCAACCAACACGCCCCATGAGCAGTCATCAAGCTGAAGATTACGACAGCCTGCAGCATATACTTGTTCAATAAATACACCATAGCCAGCAACAATGTCTTCAAGAAGTTCCTGGTCATTGGCGTAGTACTTGTCAGTCTGCTCGCGATTCATGGGCATAATGAACTGCTCAATAAACTGTGCAGGCGCAGGAATAGTAAGCTTGGCAACGGTTGTCTCGTCCTCGAACTGCTGGACAAAGCGGAAGTGCTCTATAAAGGGATGCTCTTTGATGAGCTCCACTTTTCCTACGAGGAAGGTGTCGTCAATCTCTGCAATCTCATCGTGGAAAGGGAGTCCAGTATTAGTTGGCGCATGGCCAATACCTTCGAATGCCCACATAAAATCAAGGTGCCAGGTTGCACGCCTAAACTCACCGTCAGTGATGACTTTAAGGCCTGCCCGTTTCTCCTTTTGGATAAGCTCTGTAATAGCTTTGTCCTCTACTTGCTTGAGCTCATGTGCATCAATCTGACCTTTTTCAAACTGAATACGAGCCTGCTTGAGATTCTCTGGACGAAGAAAGCTGCCAACAACATCAAAGCGATGTGGAGTAGTTTTATCATTTTTGATTGCCATAATGACCCCTTAGAACTACTTACGAGAAACCAGTATGACAATCAAAACTTTACTTGTGAAATACAAATACTTAACTAATTCATATAGCTAAAAACTATATCTTAACGTTTACCGTTCCACTCATCTAAGAACTGGTCAACATACTCACGCATGTACTTCTCGCGAGCTTTTCCTAGCTCTTTGCCACTGCGCGTATTCATCATGTCTGTCAGTAAAAAGAGCTTCTCGTAGAAGTGGTTGAGCGACGTTGATTTGTGTGAGTGATACTCCTCGCCGCCCATGTTGAGAGTTGGTGGTTCATCCGGGTCATACATTCCGCGACCATGACTTCCGCCATAGACAAAGGTACGTGCGATACCAACAGCACCGAGCGCATCTAGGCGATCTGCGTCTTGAACACACATACCCTCAAGCGTTGAAGGAACTACCGAGTCTGTTCCCGAGAAAGAAACCTCATCGATTGCGGTACAAATTGCCTGGATAATGGCCTCGTCGACAGAATGCTGGCGCAGAAAACCAACGGCCCTATCCTTATGCTCATGCGTCTCTGGAGAAAGCTTGATGTCATCAACATCGTGCAAAAGCGCAGCAAGGGAAACAATCTCTTGATTTGCCCCCTCCTCTTGCGCAATTCTTACAGCCATTTTGTACACACGCAGCGTGTGGAAGTAATCGTGACCACTAAAATCTGTGGAGAAGACCTCTTTTACAAAGTCCAAAGCGTCATCGATAATTTTTAAGTCCATAACTCCCCGCTCAACACATTCAAACATATCTCTCACGCATTATTTGCACAGATTGTGCATCCTCTTAACTGCCTTTTTCTTAGTGTACACAGTCCCTCTTGCTTCAGAATTTTGAAGCTCAAATTTCATGAAATTGTTAACTATCTAGCTTCCACTATTCAGTTTCCGCATAACTCACATTTGTCTTAAAATTTAATACATTTCTATTACAATTTTTATCCGTTGCACGTTTATGACAAATGTCGAGAAAATCGTTAAAAATAGAGCAATTTAAATGCCATTTTTCAACGTACCAAATATTTTGATTAAATTATTTATATAACATGAGATGAAGACGTTTTTTGAAATGTGTTCAAACTATAAAAATCGCTGGTTGAGCTAACAATTTTTATCAAAATAATAGATAATTATCTATACAAAAAATGCTCTGAATATGTGTCATTTGTCTCCGTCGTGCTTATCGTGATTTATCACTTTTGGCACAAGATTTAATTGCAAATTTTGTTGGGGTATTCACTATTTGTTAGGGGTAGGTATGGAAAGAAAAAACAAGAACTTTGCAAGCAAAGGGGCAAAGACAGCTATGTCTTTAGTACTCGCGCTCTCTTTGGTCCCTTCTTCAGCGTTAGCAGAAATTGCTAGCACTCAAGAGGTAGCTCAGACGCAAGAAGTTGCAGCAACTCAAACAAGTGATGCAACTACCTCAACCTCTGAAGCAACAGCAGAGACCTCTGCTGAAACCACTACTAACGCAGAAGCTACTTCCAACCAGCAGACCTCTGAGCAGACTGCTGCTCCTGCAGATAGATCTTCTCGCCGTGTTACAAGAAGCCTTTCTTACATCTCAACTGAGCTCTGGGTAGACGGAACCAACGGTAGCGATACTAACGAGGGCTCCAGCTCCGATCCTGTTAAATCTCTCGAGAAAGCACTGGAGCTGTGGGGAGAAACTTCTTCAATCTACACCATTCATCTTAAAGGCAACCTCAATCTGACCTCTACGGTTACCATTCCTTCTGGTCTTACACTCAAGATTGAATCTGAGGGCGCAACGCTTACTGGCACTGGAAACAGCATTGACGGTCTGGTTCTATCACCTGGCTCAACGCTGACCGGCACGGGCACCCTTACCATGTCTGGCTTCAAGACAGCACTCACTGCACAAGATGGCTCAACCATCACTGATGGTACTTATGTCTTCAGGAACAACGCAGGTGCAAGCGGCTCGCGCGGTATTTCTCTTGGCGGAACCGTTAGCGGCAGCACCAACAAGAGCAGCGTTACCATCACCGCAGACGATAAGAGCAATACAAACTTCTTTGAGTCTGGTGTCACCTTTGAAAACGCTACTATCAAAGTAACTTCACAGGCTCGTACCTGGAATGACGCTCGCAACCTCAACCTTAGGAACACAGACCTTACCGTTGAAGGCTTTGGTCAGACTTTCTACGTCAACCAGCTCAACATGAATGACTCTACCCTAACCATTAACCCTTCATGGTACGGCGCTACGGGCATGACCATCCAGGGAACTTCCAATATTGTTAACTCCACCATCAACGCAAATGCTGGCTCAACTTCTGGCATTTCTGTTGGTGTAGCTGGTGGAACAGTAAACGTTACTAACTCAACCCTTAACTTCACTAACGGTGGAACTGGCGGCCTTAACGTCAACACTGGTGACGTCATCATTAACAACTCCACGATTAAGGGAGATGGTCGTAACTCTGGCGCCCTCTTTGGAGCCCAGACTAACGGCTCCATCCAATTCACTGGAAACAGCCTGGTAGAAACCCCTGCTACCAAGAACTCCGATAACGGCGCTGGCCAAACTCGTCAGAACTACAACGTTGTTGGCGGCTCTTACTTGCTCAAATACGCACCAAGTTACAACAGTGGCTTTGGTAGCACTATCCCTACAAACGGTGCAGCTAACGGCAATGAGGTTCTCTCGCTCTTTACCCTTGCTGACCCATCAACTAACTCTCTGAGCCTCATTAATGCTAACGGAGCAACCTATACCTACCCAGTTGCTAACGCTTCAAGCGATGGCCAGAAGCACGTTTGGGCACCTGCTGCAACCGTTACTTTTGACCTCAATACTCCAGGTGTTACCGGCGTCAACCCAACATTTGCTGACGGCACTACTGCTAACAAGACTGCTCTTGCTATGCGCGGTAACTCTCTTGCAACTGCTTCTTCTGTAGCAGAAGGCTCCACTACCCTACCTGCAGATCCTTATGCAAGTGGTCAGGAGTTTGACGGCTGGTACTACACCGACGCTGCTGGTACCGAGCACCAGTTCACCGCTGATACCCAGGTCACCTCTGACATGACAGTCTATCCACATTGGAAGGCCAACACTGCTTGGCTCTATGTCAGGTATCACAACGGCAACGGCGTTACCGTTATTGAACGCGTTGCTACAAACGCTGGTCGCACCGTTAACGTTCTTTCTAACACTGACGTTAACAATCGCGACAGCAACTTCAACATTGCAGGTAAAACCTTCAAGCGCTGGACCACTCAGGCAAACGGCGCTGGCGATGAGGTAGCGGCTAATTCCAGCCTTGCTGTTCCTGCAGGTACTGATACTGTTGATCTGTATGCAGAGTGGGAAGAGCAGCACCTTACCGTGTCCTTCTCGGCAAATGGTGGTACTTTCTCGGCAAACAGCGTCTTTAAGCAGAATCCAAATGTCTTTGACATCACCACCGATGCAAACGGCGGAGAAGTTGCAACTATCAAGACTCACCCAACTGTTGCTGAGCAGACCAATATCAATGCACTGCTTCAAAACCTTAGCGGCAACACTCTAAGCGCTACAACTGCTGGAATTGCAAGTCCTACCAGCTCTAACACCAATACTGCCTACACAAATATTGCAACTTTTGAGAACCACATTCTGGACAACGCGGATGATCCAATGACCTTCTTTGGCATTGTTATTGGTCACAACTACCACTACTGGTTCACCGACGCTGCAGGTAACTCCCCTGCAACCATCAACGGTGGAGCAACGCTTACCAACGATGTCACCTATTACCTCAAGTGGAAGGAAGATCCTTCCATCCAGAGAGTAGAGC
The DNA here is from genome assembly GCA_023300185.1 of Lancefieldella parvula. Lineage (GTDB taxonomy): Bacteria > Actinomycetota > Coriobacteriia > Coriobacteriales > Atopobiaceae > Lancefieldella. The sequence goes on along the minus strand of CP097092.1, from coordinate 369,250 downwards.
TTACTAGCGATCTTCCTGCTGATATGTGGAGTGACTCTCAGAGCAACACCACTCAGATCAAGGAAGTTTCTAACGATAAGAGCTTCAGTCTTACAGGCGCTATTGACGCTACTTCCGTCATTAATCAGATGAGCGCTTTTGAGAACGGCATTGCTGGCGGCCTCGACGACCTAACCAAGATTACGCTTTCCGGCACCACTTCTACCTTTACTGCAAAGCTCACGCTTCCTGCCGGCGTTGTTGTCCCAGCTAATCCAACAGTAACTACTTCTGGCCTTGGTGATCTCTTTGAGGTTACAAACGTTTCCGTCAACGGTCAGGAAGTTACCGTTACCCTGAAGCTTAAGGGCACTTACACCAACTACAAGCAGCTCAAAGACGCTGTCGAGACAGTTGGCAAAGACGACGCAGCTACCACAGAGATTGCAAGACCTCTTACTGTAACTGTTGATGGCCTCACACTTGACCCAACTCAGGTAACCAATGGTCAGGAGCTCACCGCTACAGGTACTCTTACTGGCACCTTTGAATCTTTTGCAAAGAACACCGTCACCAACGTCACCAAGAAGTTCGAACTTTCTTGGAACGGCGTTCAGATTGCTGCGAGCAGAGACCCTCGTGGTACCGGCATTCAGCAGACTCTGATTGTGAACAACCCAATTGAGATGAACCTTCCTGCAGATATGCTTGCTGACGAGAATACCGAGCATGACCAGGTCATCACTATGAAGGCAGGTTCTACCTTTAACCTCACTGGTTCCATTCTTGCTTCCTCTATCCAAGAGCAGATGAACAACATTGAGCGCGCCTACCCTAATACCAACCATGACACTATTACGCTGAGCAACCTCAAGTTCAAGTTCACAGCAACTCTGACCGTTCCTGAGGGAATGACACTTCCAAGCAACCTTGATGCCAACACTATCCAGGCTTCTAACTTTGGTAGCGGCTTTAAGGTCAGCGATGTTCAGGTCAACGGTCGTACGGTTACCGTCACCTTTGAGCTCAGCGATCCTTCCTCCATTAGAACGTACTCTGACCTCGAGCGCATTGTTGATGAGGCAAGTGCAAACGATGGCTGGATGAAGCTCACCATTCCTGGCGTCACCATTGACTCCAACGTTGCTGCAGGCACCCAGCTCACCGCTGTCGGCACCGTTACCGGCTCCTTCAGCGCTATTGCTGATTCCGCAGCTGGCAACCGCAAGGTCTTCTCGTTCACCTGGAATGGTGTCCAGTGGCCAGATGGTAAGGACGCTGTTGCAACTGATAACGACACAATTCAGCTAACCATTACTGTTGCAGAGGATGAGACTCCAGAGACTCCTTCTACTCCAACTAAGCCATCTAAGAAAAAGAAGCAGAAGACTCCATACACCGGAGATGCTTCTGCTGCAGCACCTCTTGCTGCACTTCTCGCTGGTATGACCGCTGTAATGACTTCACTTGGCATTACTAAGCGTCGTAAGAATAAGTAAGAAAGAAAGTGATTGGTTCTGTATCGCTCTAGTTAGAATGTGCTATGAAAAGTAAGGCAAGGATTGTAGCGGGATTGCTTTTAGCTGCCGTTGCATTCGTCGCAGCATTGCTGCCCAACCTTAGCGTGGCTTACGCAGAAGACACCACAGGTCTTCAAATCAATGCTCTGAGCATTGAAGATGCGTCGACCCACGCCCAAGTTGCTGACCTTCTTGCAGGTCAAACCCCTGCGCTTAAGGCGGGAGTCACCTACGCCTTGAATGTTGGCTATACAATCCCTGCCTCGCTGCAGTTCTCGCCAACCTACCTCAACGTGAGGTTTGGAGATGGACTCTATGTCACAGGTCTTCCAGGTGCAACGTTTACCGTTGGTGGCATCTCAAACACCAGCTTCTCTAACCTGGTTACCGCACCTACGGGAACGGGAACCCTTCCTTACGGCTATCCTGGCGCAAGTTCCGAGAAGAACCGCAGTGGTGATTTGGTCTACATGACCAATAACGGCCTGACCCAGGTTTCTTCCAGGGGAGAAATTCAGTTCAAGCTTGACGATGCTGTTGAGAACCAGAGCGCAAGCCAGGTTATCGCAAATGCAATTCGTGTTAGCTTGAGCACCGCTGCAACACAAAACATTGATCCACATACCTCATCTGTTACTGCAGCTGACGCCATGACCTATGGTTTCTGGGCTGATCAGTCCACCGAGGTTCTCTCTAAGGGTGGCACCACCTCTACCCTGCAGGTTTCTACCACAGGCTCTAAGGTACTCACCGAGGCTAACAGCAAGACTACGGTTCAGGTTGTCTACCCAAGCGATATGGAGCTAGTTGGTGTCAACGAGACCAGCCTCTACAACACCCCAGGTACCATCGTCTCTACTACCGATGACGGCACTAACAAGACCGCAACAGTCGAGTGGAACGAGCCAGGCTCTTACGCAGGTACTCCAACCTTTAAGCCACAGATTAAGGTTCCCGCTTCAAGCACCAGACCTAACAACTCAACCTTTAACGTCACCATTAAGAATCTCACTATGTCCGTTTGGAATGACACTCCAAACGTCAACCGTACCTCTGCAAACGCTTCTTCTACTCTTACGGTTACCGTAATTGACGGTCTTAACCCAGAGCGTCTTACCACACACGCTCTTGTCGACACAGCTCCTAACTGGGCATACAAGAAAAACGATACCTACAACGTTCGTCTTGGTACCTACCTCATCAAGAACGAGCTCTCCACAGACACCGCTCCAAAGACGCTTGAGATGACCATCGATCAGAACCAGACCGCTATCATCCGCGGCGTCACCATCCCTTACAAGGCTGGTATGACCTATGGTCCAATCCACTGGACCGCATCGGACGGTACGAGCGGAACTGCTGACCCAAGCATTTTGCAAACCTCTGGTGTCTCCGCACTTATCACCAACACTGCTCTTGGCCTTGATATCAATACCTCCATCACTTCCATCAAGGTTGACCTTGGTCCAATTCTTGGCGGATACGATGGTATTAGGCCAATGAGCGATCTTCTCGATACATGGAATCCGAACAACAAGCATGTCACTGACGAGTATTACGGCTGGAGTTACATCTCCAACGGCGTTTACGGCTCTTGGAAGAAGGGCACTAACGCCGACGTTGTCACTAACGTCAAGCTCTACAACACCGGTACCACTCCTGACGCAGGCGTTACGCTGACCGCTAAGTCCGGCGCGCCCAAGGTTCTTAACGGCGTTGGTAGCATTGATAAGACCCAGATTAACGGCGGTGAGACCTTCAAGATTTCTGGTCGCATCGACGACGCAAACTGGGACTGGAATCCTCTTCAGGAGCCAGTGCTCTACGTCATCATGCCTGAGGGCTTCACTTACAGCAACCTCACCATTTCCAATGGCACGCTCAGCGCTCCAGAGTTTGTAGGAACGTACGATAAGGACGGCGTAGCTGTTAAGGTTTGGAAGTACACCATTGATGTTGGCGACGAGACTCGCGGCCAGTATCAGCCAGACTTTACCAGCAAGAACATGACTCTGAGCATGGATGTCCACACCACTGATCTTGCAGGTAAGGGCATTTACCACATCAACGACTTTGTTGGCATTACCACCAAAGACTTCAAGGAGATTGGCGCTCAGATTAAGGCCGAGCACTGGGACCGCAGCAACTGGAACACTTCCCAGTACACCAGCCTGTTTGGCAACAGCGTCAACTCTGGCGAGACCATGGTTTCTCTCTCCGAGCGCCCTGGTATCAACATTGCACAGGCATCTGCTATTGCCGCTGCATCTACCCTTTCTGTAAAGGATGCCGTCTCTGGAACCGTAACTGATTACACATACGACTCCGCTAATCCAGGCGCAACTACCCCTGTTATGCAGCGCGATGACACCGCAACTGTTCACATTGCTGTCCGCAATAACACCGGTAACACTGCAAATACCACGCAGCTCTTTGTTCCATTGCTGTCTAAGTCTGCAGACCGCGGTGCTGGCATCAATCCAGAAGGTGCAACTCAGCTGCCTCTGACACTTGAAGGCGTAAGCTCTTCTTCCAATTTCTCTTACCAGTACATCAAGCTGAACCCTGGTGTTACCTACACTGCAAACCATGCTCCACAGCCTGGCGACTACACCGTAGTCACCAATCCTGCTGAGGCCGACATGGTGCTGTTTACTTCAACGCGCGCACTTGCTGCAAATAGCGGTGGCTTTGTCGACGTCACGTATAAGGTTGCCGATAACGTAGATGCTTCCTACGACGGTAATCGCAGCGTATTCAGCAGCGTTCTTGACTACGACATTGCTGGTAACCACTCCACTCGTAGCCTCTCCACTCACGCTCTGAGCTATGCAGGCATTGACCTCAAGATCAATAAGGTCTGGGACGATAACAACAATGCAGCTGGTAAGCGTCCATCCACAGCTGACTTTGGTGCCAACAATCTGGTTCTCTCTAACGATAAGAACCTTGATACCAGCACCATTACGCCTGAGGTTTCCGATAATGGCAATAACACCTACACCATCGTCTACAAGGGTCTTCGTAAGTACGTAGACAATACTGCTGCTGATACTGTTTCGTACACCATCACCGAGAACGTTCCTAATTCCTACGTTTCAACTAGAAGTAGTATTTCTCGCGTCGAGCAGTACACCACCACTCAGTCGCTGGTAAATGTCTACAATGTCAGGCCTACCATTGTGACGCCATCCGTTACCAAGATTGTCGAAGGCGATTACCCAGTTGTTCCTATACCTGGAGGGCCTTCACCTGCGTCTCTGGTTAATTCTTACCTGAGCTCAAGTAACGTTAGCGCAGCAGGCGCCACAAGCACTGCAAGCGCGACAAGCGCCGACGACACTGCAAGCGGCAGCTTTGCCGAGAGCCTGATCAACAACTTCCTGGCGAACGGCTCTGAAGACGAGGGCGACGCTCCTAACGTCTTTATCTTTGAGATGACACGCCTTGATCCATCCAGCCCTATGCCTGAGGGATCTACCGGCAATACTGCTCGTACACGCAGGCTTCTCGGTGGCGACGCTGTATTCCGCAACATTACGTTCACTCAGCCTGGCACCTACGTGTACACCATCAAAGAGGTTACCGGCACCCAGAACATCCAGTACGATCAGAGCGTCTACACCGTTACCTATAACGTTGCTGACGACGGTACTGGCCAGCTTGAGGCAACACGTACTATGACCAAGACTGACGAGGACGGAAACGTTACTACCGTTGACCTTGGCGAGTATAACGATGCAACAGGCGCTGTCTTTACTAATGTCTATCCTGATCCACTGCCAGCCAGGGACTATCCAGTTGTCCAGAAGGTTGTTACTGGTAACGCACCAGATGCTCCAACCGACTATCCATCAGTTCTCCCTGATGACAACGGCGGCAACCCACGCACTGCAACAACTCAGGATGTCTTCAAGTTCACGCTCACCCGCAACGATCCTTCCTACCCAATGCCAAACAACGCAACAACAGATAGCGTTGAGACTTCTGTTGCATGTTTCTGGCGATAATAACTTCGGTGAGCTAGTCTTTACGCAACCTGGCACCTATGTTTACACCATCAAAGAGGTTACCGGCACTAACCAGAGGGTTACTTACGACAAGTCCGTCTACACCCTCACCTACACCGTCTTTAAGAATGATGATGGTGAGCTTGATTTCACCTATCACATTACTAAGACCGCTGAAGATGGAACCGTAACAGAGGTTGATCAGTGCGAGTGCAGACAGCACGCCTCCTCTGGTCTTCACAAACGACTATCCAGAGCCTGAGCCTCAGCCGACACCAGATCCTGAGCCAACTCCTAGCCCTGATCTACACAAGCCTTCTAAGACCAAGAAGAAGCGCGTTCTGCCAGACACCGGCGATGTCGCTGAGCTTGTAATTGCTTCTGTTGGCATGGTTGCTTCTGGCGTCACTGCTCTCGGCTTTGCACTAAGGGCTCGCAAGCAGAAGTAAGATCCAACTGCTAGAGCGATCTTCTCGCCTCTAAGGTTTTATCGCTTTACGAAATAACCCCGGACTTTCCCGGGGTTATTTTTTGTGCAAATTTTTATGCAAATTCATCTTTGAGAATTTATCCATTAACGAAAAATATACGACCTTTTACAGAAATGCTTTCATCTCTCGTCTGTTTCGAAATCATAATTTCTAATAATTACTGAAGAAATCTGTGTCGTTCTATTCTTCTGTCCATTCTGTTGTACAGGAGTTCCATTCTAGCTGGAAATACTAATCATATAGATTTCTCTTACAGAAAGGACTTCTTATGAAGCCTACAATTGATTTAGATGCAGCTCGTAACAAATTGGTTGGCGGCAAGGACCAGCTTCTTAAGAAAATTGATGAAGCACATATTCCCGCTAATGCACAGAGCATTATATCTGCTGCAGGAGATGCTCTATCTGCAACAGCGAAAGGAGTTGCAGATAACGCAATCGAAACTGCATCTAACGTCTCAAAGGCTGTTACTGACGGAGTTAATGTTATTAAGGAAAACACACCTGCAGCACGTCGCAAACAAGCTCGCATGAGTGGATTTGGCGACGGAATTAAACAAGGCGCTTATCTTGCTGGAACAAAACGTATTAACTTCTTCTATGCATACGTTGCTACAATGTGCTATTTCCTCCGAGCCGATGGAGAGTTTTCATCACAGGAACAACTTTGGGTCGAAGAACAACTCGATAATCTACAGCTAGGTCTCACGATTCCAGAGGCCGTTAAAGATAAGTTGCTTTCTATCATTGCTGATGACTCTTTAACTTTTGATGCTGTTAAGGAGTTTCTTGAGCCTGTTGAAATTTCTCAACTAGAATCAATCTCTCAAAGGGTACAAATTGCTATCGAAATTGATGAGGAAATTACCGAAGAAGAACTAGCAGCAAATGAGCTCTTTAATGCATACATTACAGAGAGAGTTGCAAATGACATTGTCAACGATCAGCGAGTCAAAGAGATTATCAATTCCGCTGTAAAGGAATATGGTGAAAATCTCGACCGCATTGATTATGAGTTTAAACAGCTTACTAAACTCCAGGATTCAGATGCGGCGTTCCTTATTGGTGCAACCGCACTTCAAGTCATTAGAGTTCTTCTTATTAATAAACTCACCGAGGTTGAACCTGCAGGATCAAACAATCTTAAAGAAGTTAGACTTCATGATGCTCAGAGTAAGATTTTCGAACAATTTAATGCTACTGAAGAAGCCAGTAGACCTCTTTATGCCTCCAAGAGTCATATCTTATCTGCTCGTGGAGTTCCTTATGACGCCACCCGTTTTGCTGACGGCAATTTTGGAATATTTAGGGGCGCCAATCATCGCTTTGGAACATTTGGTCATGATCCAATTCTTGGACTGATTTTTGGAACAGCCAATATCATGACAAATACTCTTACTGCACCTAATCCAAATCCTCTTATTGGAAAATTTGGCTACCTACCCACCTCCTTTAACGTAGAGTACGATCCATTTGGAAAGAATCCTCATATCACCACTCCTACGTCTACATTGTTGCTTTTGGGCGCTGCGGCAAAGAGAATTCCTTCTGAACCTGATGCAGCTGCTGCCGCATTAATTAAACAAATCATCCATATTGGTACAGATTTATATACGCCAGTAGGAATCCAGCTACCTGTCGAAAACCTGATTCTTAACAAGGCAACCACCGAAAAGCTGACTAGCTATGTCAATATGGGAGACATTGTTAAAGTTGGTGGCCAGGCAGCAGCTGCGATTGCAATCAATTGGCTTGTTGCCGCTCTTCATGGATGCTCTCTCTTTAATAAAGATGATGGAACTGAATTCTGTTCCGAAATGCATCAAGTCAGAACCAAAAAGATCCTTCTTATCTCAAACTCTATTGCCACATCCAGTAGTGTTATTCAGGCTGCTATTACAAAAAATCCTAGAAACCTTGATATTGGCGGAGCTGCTGTTTTAATTTATAGACTCTTCACAGATATGAAATTCATATCCAAGCTCAAGCAAGAGTTTATGACATCTGAGCTGGCAAAAGTGTATGACCAGAGGGTTCAAGGACTTCTATAGTCTATGAACTCAATGAAACAGCCGCCTTCACAAGAGGGCGGCTGTTTTCCTTGGACAAGACGTTTTTCTCGCCAGGAGTTACTCCCCTAGCATTGTTTGAAGATCATAACCAAAGGACTTAACAAACTCGTAAGCGTCCTTCTGCCAATCCTCTTTGAAGACGCCAGGGGCGGTCTCGAAGAAGCTAGAGTCCAAATAACGAATAATAATGAAGTTGCTGTTTGGCTGGTCGAATCCATTGCCTCTACTGAAATCGATACCGTGACCAGTATTTCTTCTCATTGCGGCCTCAAGAATAGGAACTGTGAGCTCGTTGACAGGAACTACGATGTCTGCCCTATCAAAGAAGCCACCTTTTTCTTTAGTGAAGACAAAGAGATTGTTGAGTGCGCCACCAGCAACACACTGAACTCGACGGATGTCGGAAAGCTTGACCTGATGCTTTGCGCCGGAAATCACGCCGTTTGCGATTGTGATCTTTTTCTCTTTGAGGCTGAACCCGAGCTTAGTGTTTAACGTATCAAGGTTATTAGGAAACTCAGTAGTAAGCTTGTTAGCTGCTAAAGCAAGGATGATAACCTTGGTATCAAGAATGTTATGGCCAAAACCACGATACTTGAGATCAGTGTCAATGCTAACGAGATTATGGCCGTCGTTATCCTTAAAGGTAATCTCGTAAGGACCGTTTGAGCTGCAATAATTCAGTAAGAAGGTTGAACCGACCTCTGAAAACAAAACCTTGACCTCTGGCTTTCCATTACCTGGAACATAAGCTAGACCATCTTTTGTAACGGTATAAGAATACTTATCGTCGCACTTAATAGATACCTGACGGTCATCAAAAATGCTTCTCATGTGCCTTTTACCTCCACGTTTTGCAGTACAAGAAATAACTAGGAACTACCTAAAATTATATCGTGTTGCTGGATAATTCTTTGGTACACGTTAATTTTTCGGCGGATGAAGATAACTTGACGTTGGTAGAGCCGTCAAAATCGTTAGAGCAATTTGATTCCTGCATAATGGACTCTGTTTATTCATAATCGTGAATACCGCAATTTTAGAGTACTGATTTTAGTGCCCAAAAAGGTAAAAAAGCCGTTTAGTTGGGGATGAAAATTGAAATTTCGTTATTTGATGCCCAACTAAACGCATTTTTTACCATAGTTAAAAGTTTTTCCTGGGCAAACGCGTATGCAGAAAAATGTAACCCCCAACTAAACGCATTTTTTACCACTTGGCGCTAAATCGGAAGTGGGAACTTTACAAAACACCAGGATAGCGATACGACGGGATAATTCTGCGCCGCACATACGGTTGCTTTGACAGACTGGCGGCTTTGGCGGCCTTCCACGCGCTACGCAAAACAGGCTCCTGGTTTACCAGGAGCCTGTTTTAGTCAGCTATCAACGAGTTGGAAAACCTAGCTATTAGCTGTTCTTCCTTCTAAGAGCAATACCAAGACCACTCAGAGACAGAGCTGCAGCTCCAACGATTGAAGCAATGCCTGAGGCGTCGCCAGTGTAAGGAAGACCTGGCTTCTTAGGCTCTGGGGTGGTAGGAGGCGTGGTTGGAGGAACAACAGGAGCAGTGTTGGTCACTGTGAAACCGTCATCCTGATTACCAGTAATCTGAGTTGTGTAACCAGAGATAGGAGTCTCGGAGATGGTGTAAGCATACTCGTGACCATCAGTCTTGTCGTAGAACTCAAGGTTGCTGAAGGTGTGCTTCCAGTCGTCAGCCTTGGTGATGGTTACCCTATCAACCTCGACACCGTCACGATACAGAACAATCTCAGCGGAATCGCCTTCCTGGTTCTCCCAAACCTTGGTGACCGGAATGTCGCGAGTCTTCATGTTGGTGTTGGTTACTACATAGTTAGTAGCATCGCCAGTAATCTGGGTGGTGTAACCGTCAACTGCATCCTCAGTAATGGTGTAGTTGATCAGCGCACCATTGTTGTACTGGTTAAGGTTGCTGAACGTATGCTGCCAGTTATCTGCAGCGGTCAGAGTTGCGCTCTGAACCTCAACTCCGTCAGCAAGCAAGTGAATAGTTACGCTATCAGCAGGTGCACCAATCCACTTCTTTGTTACTGGAACAGAAACCTTACCTTCAATGGTGTTGGTAACTGTAAGCTCAGTAGCTGAAGAGCCAGAATAGGAAGTGGTGTAGTGAGCAATTGGGTCTTCCTTGACGGTGTACTCAATCTCGTGACCAGCGGTGTATCGTGGCAGGCCGTTGAAGATGTGAGACCAGTTATTACCTGCGTTTAGGTCAAACTCATCCACCTGAGTGCCGTCCGCATAGAGCCTGACGTGAACACTAGCAGGACGCAGACCCTGAGCATTCTCATCGTCAACCCAAACCTTCTTAACTGGGATGCTCAAAGCCTCAGGAGCGTGCTGGTTTGTAATCTCATAGCCGTTGATGCTGGTGGTGTAATCAGGTACTGCGTCCTCAGAAACGGTGTAGGTAATCTCTGCGTTGCCGCTGAACTTAGGCAAGTCGGAGAAGGTGTACTCCCAGTTATCTGCAGCAGTTACTGTCTTGTGCTGAACCTCAACACCATCTGCGAGAAGCCTGACAACAATGGAAGCTGGACGCTTACCGTCATTGTCGTTGGAGTCGTCCCAGAGCTTCTTGCCAGAAACGGAGACCTTCTCCTGCTGCAGCTGGTTGGTAACACTCAGTGCAACGGAATCGTTTGGAGAGTTCTCATCAGCCTGACCAGAAGTAGCAGTCACCTTGTACTTCTTGCCATTGTAAGTGACCATGCCATTAGCGTCTGTGCCTACCTCTTCAAGAGTGTAGACGATAGGAGTCTTTGTGCTGGTACCATCGTTGTGAGTTTCAACGGTGTACTTACGAAGGTGTGTGAACGAAGCAGTCCAGTTGTTGGCTGCGGTAAGGTCAAGTGTCTTACCAGTATCTACGCCGTCGGCAAGAAGCTTTACGGTAATAGAGGTAGCGTCTGGCTGGGCAATTGCGTTGCCGTCAGCGTCAAGCCACTTCTTCTCTACCTTGACATCCATGATGTCAACAAGCTGGTTTGCGACCTTCTCGGTACGGCGCATAGCTGCTTCGTTGTTGTAGATAACGCTCATGTCGTTGTATGCAAGAGCCTCGGAGAGGTTTGGATCATACAGTGGTGCCTTCATGGTAAGAACCGCAGACAGAACGGTGTATGGAGGCAAAATAGTGCCATCCTTACCAACGATCTTGATTGCCGTTACCTTGGTGTAGTCAGCTGGAGTCTTAGTCCATTCTGGGCTGTTAATCTCGTTGATATCGTTCTGAGCTGGGTGTTCATCAGTACGATAGTAAATATCGTACTGGGAGCTGACGTCAGTTGAGCCAATCTTCAGCTCAATAGGACCTTGAAGTGTATTGCTGAAAGCAGAGTTTCTGCCGTCGCCCACATATGGCAACACGTCGTACATAAGAATCTTATTCATTGGCGTGTTGTAGTAGTTACGAATGCTCAGACGATACTGGAAGAGTCCGCTGGTATCGGTGACGCCAGCAAAGTCAGTCATGATAGTAGCCGAGGTAAATGCCCTACCGTAGAATGTACCGCCGCCAGCGATGTTTGGCTCAAGACTACGGATGTGTTTATCAGACTGGATACTCTCAACGTTGTTGCCAAGAACCTTTGCGGTTGCCTTCAGAATAGTCTCATCAGTGACACCATTCATATTGATGTCGAGGTCATCCTTGACAAAGTTACTGGCGTTGTACATACCAGAGAAATCATCTGGTGTGCCGTGAGTCCAGTTTGTGGCGTAGAAGTAGACGTCATTATTGTTGTTCAGAACGTCATTCTCGGCCTTAGAAGGAATGATGTCGTCGTTGATTACCAGGTTCCTAATCTCATAACCCATGGTTCCATACTGATACACGTATCCAGATGGAAGGGTAATCTTGATTGCATTGCGTCCAGTCTCGTTGTAGTTCCTGATGTACTCAACCTTCTCAGGCTGCAGTGAGTCAGCAATTGGTGAAACCGAGGTGTTCTCGTCATAAGAAACGCCAGCAGGGAGAAGATCGACAAAGGTTGGATTCTTCAGGTAACGAGCAGGTGAAAGCTCTGTCAGCGCAAAGCCCACGCGAGCACTAAAGCGCTCGTTAGGCATACCAACGCGCTGGTACCAAGAGGACTTGGACAGCCAGACCTTCTCGCTAAATGGAGTAAAGCGAGTATCCCAATTTGCGGAGAAGTTCATTGGCGTCTTGGTGCCGTCGGTATTAACTTTATTGGCGTTGACCTTGATGATGTTGGTAAGAGGTCTGTCGCTGTAAACCTCGCCAAATGGATTCATGAACATCATCTGGATGTTGAAATCAATGTTGCTGGTTGGCTGCAGGGTTACGTTCTTGAAGTAAATACCAATCTTCCTGTACTGAGGAGACACAGCGGAAGCATTGGATGGATCAAGCGTGCCCTGGTTGATCTGGTCCAGATAGGACTGCAGCTGCTGCTGGCTTGCCGAGTTCATGTCAGCACGGTAAAGCCAGTTTGCACCGTTCTTCCTGGTAGGAATGATGTCATAGCTGCCGTCAGCCTTGTAGCCGCGGACCTCAATCTGGTCCATGGAGAGTCCAACTCGCTGGCCAACTGCAACAAGATTGCCGGTCAGCGCAGTCATGAAGAGACGGTTGTCGGTGTTGGCAACGTCCTCGATGAACTCGATGTCGGTGAGTGGGGTGTCCAGCTTGTTGACCAGCTTGATAGTGTAGTCAAGCTTCCTAACAGCAAGGCCATTTTTGTCAAACTGAATGGTTACTGGACCACGTTTGCTGAGCATACCGTTGCCGCTAAAGTCATTACCAGCAAGACGGAATTGCTTAGAGTCGTCATCAAAGTTGTGCTCGTTGCCAGGAACCTGACCCACGGTCTCTTCTGCTGCACTTGGGTTGTAAGGGATACCCTGAACCGTTGCAGTGTTGTTGAAGATCACGCGATTAGTGCCGTTGAGGTAGCGCGCGCCCGGGAAGGAAAGCTTGAGCTGGGAATATGCAGGAAGGTTATCTCTGATGTAGTCGTTGAGAATGGTGATTCCTGCAGGAATATCAAATTTGAGGGTTACGGTACGTCCATCTGGGCTGAGCGTCCAGTTAGGGTTCTTAGCTGGGTCAAAGTGAGCGGTAACGGTTTGACCTGCTGCATTTACGTACGTAGGAAGGGTATCGGTGATGATGATGGAGCGATAAGCGCGATAGTACTGGTAAAGCCTAAAGTTGAAGATGACGTCTGCAGTTTTATCGTTGGAAAGAGCGGACGAATCACCTGGGGCGTTAATACCACCGTACAGGAGCTGATCGTTGGTTTCTTCACCTGCAACCTGCTTCATGAGCCAAGGCTTGTCGTAGGTAATGGAGTATGTCTGATCTGGCATGTTAGCAAGCTCGGTGCCGTCTGCATTGTACACACGAACAACTGGCTTGAGCTGGAAATCTGCTGGGGTAACCATGTCTCTGAAGCTCATAACGTAAGGGAGCTCCAGCTTAACGGTGGTATCGATAGTATTGAGGTACAGGCGCTTAATGGTCTTACCATCAGGGGTAACGATGGTCTCCTCGCGCTTGATAATAGGCTGTGTAGCTGCTGCTGGAGTGGCAAAGTTATCAAGGTAGGTATCAGGAGTAATGTTGTTGGTGTTGTTGATATCCGTAGAGGACTGCTTGGTGTTTACCTCAATCTCCAGGTAAAGACCGTCGATTGGCTTATGAAGGCCAGTTGCGTCAATCTCGATACCTGTGGAGATGTTTGCGTTGCCCTTAACAGTTGTGGGTGAAGTGGGCTTAAGGTTAACAGTAAGTACTCCGTCAGAGCCAAAATCAATGTTCTGCGTCAACGGATAGGTCACTGCCTTTGCAACAGTGCTTGTACCTAAAATAATGATACCGGTAAGCATCATTACGGCTGCAAACATAGTTGCAAACGTCTTCTTAAAGTTGCTCATATCAACCCCATCTTTCCTATCGAACGTACCCCTGGAGATACATAAAGCTCCACTAAACATACTAATGGTTTTTGACAAAATATTTAAAGAAATATCGTGTTCAAATAAAGTTTTTTATCTCAATCTTGGACAAAGACTTTGAAAACTGACTAAATTGCGCACAATTAATGCTACAAAGTGCGTAGATTTAACTTCATTACTCCTGGCGAGAAAAACGTGCACACCAAGCCATTCTTTTTTCCATTTCTTTTATGCTCCTTCAAAAAAACTGGCTGGCGTATACGCGTCAGCCAAGAATAATTCTTCGGTCAGTACTTTCTGCAAAAAATGATACTGGAATGAGTACATATCAACAATAAACAGACATCCCTATGAATAAATAATCAAATTAACTCCATAGTTTTCTTCACTTTTGGGGCCGGGAGCGGTCTTCAGCGAGCTGCCAAAACTGTAGGGTTTCTCGCCAAAATGTTGTGGATACAACAAATGAGCGTAACAAACAAACGTAAAATAGAGTTACTGCTAAGCAATTTGCAGATAAAATTAAACAAACTGCTGTTAGACACTATAGGAGAGTCGTGCCAGAACGAGCCTACATTTCCAGATCAACTCACCTGATGGGCGCGACTATCACCATTTCTTTATTGCCACCCTCCAATGGTTCGCAGGAAGAGCGCACTGCAGAACAGCTACTTGACGATGTCTTTGAACTCCTCAACATCTATAACCAGCGGTTTAGCGCAAATGACGCCAATTCCGAGCTTATGCAGATCAATCATGCAGCAGGCAAACATCCTGTCCCCGTTGACCTCGAGCTGTTTGAGCTCATTCAGATTGGCAGAGAACAAAGCCTTATACCTGCAAGTCATTTAAACATTGCACTTGGTCCCTTGGTACAAACCTGGCGAATCGGCTTTGCTGACGCGCGCATTCCAAATAACACCGAGGTCGCGCACGCGTTATCGCTTACTGATCCACAACTCATTGAATTGGATCCCTTGAGCTACACCGTGTTTCTCGCCAAAGAGGGCATGAAGCTGGACCTGGGATGCTTGGCCAAAGGCTACATCGCGGACAAAATTGCAGATTATCTGAAAAGTCAGCACGTCTTGTCCGCACTTATCAACCTTGGCGGTAACATTAAGACAATTGGCGTCAATGTGCTCGAGAACAGGCCGTGGCAGATTGGCATCCAGGATCCACAACAACCAAGAGGCACTAACCTTGCTGTGCTGCCTATTTGCAACCAGTCCGTGGTGACCTCCGGTACCTACGAAAGGAAACTGCAGGTAAACGAGCACATCTATCACCACATTCTTGACCGAAGCACGGGCTATCCAGTTGACACGCAACTTGCGAGCATCACGATTATCTCGGACAACTCGCTTGACGGAGAAATTTGGACCACGCGCCTTTATGGCGAGAAACCCCGTCAGCTCCTTGCCCGTGTGGAACAAGAAAAAGGCATCGAGGCGCTCATAGTAACCACTGATAATCGCGTATATTATTCGTCGGGAATCTCGCCTGAGTTCCTTGCGTAATTCAGAAAGGAAGTTTGATGCTTAACTTTGTTGGCCTTATTGGCACCAATTCAAAAGAGTCAAATAACCGAAGACTCCTGCAGTTTATGCAGAAGCACTTTGCCGACAAGGCCTCCATTGAGCTGGTGGAAATCGACAACATTCCCCTGTTCAACAAGCCTGCAAAGATGAAGGTTCCCGAGGTTGTCTCAGAGCTTGCAAAGAAAATTGAGGCCGCCGACGGCGTCATCATCGCAACTCCAGAGTACGACCACTCCATTCCAGCGGTCCTGCAAAACGCGCTTGCTTGGCTGTCCTACGGCATCTTCCCTATGGTCAACAAGCCAGTCATGATTGTCGGCGCATCCCTGGGCACGCTCGGATCTTCTCGCGCACAGCTTCAACTCCGTCAAATTCTGGACGCTCCCGAGCTCAAGGCCGCAATCATGCCAGGTTCCGAGTTCCTTCTTGGCCGAGCTCCGCAGGCATTTGACGAGAAGGGCAGCTTGAAGGACAAAGCTACCGTCAAAAAGCTTGACCTGCTCTTTGACGATTTCCGTCTGTTTGTGAAACTCAACGAAAAAATGGCCGCATCGCGCGAACTTCTCCGCAAAGAGGCCGAGAACTTTGACTGGGAAAACCTGTAGGCCTGGAAGGAACTACTACTATGAAATTTGTCGGAATCGTCGGTTCAAATGCGGAGATTTCCTATAACCGAAAGCTTTTGCACTTCATCAAAAAGCATTTTGCCAAGCAGTTTGAGCTTGAGATCCTTGAGATTGATAACATTCCTCTGTTCAATCAGGACCTCAAGTGGGACGAGAACTTCCAGCTCCGCCTGCTGTACAACAAGATTACCCGCGCTGATGGCGTCATTATTTCTACGCCCGAGCACAACCACACCATCTCACCTGCGCTGAAGAGCGTTATCGAGTGGCTCTCCTACGACGTGCATCCATTTGAGAACAAGCCTGTCATGATTGTCGGCGCTTCTTACTACGACCAGGGAACTTCTCGCGCGCAAGTTCATCTACGCAAGATTATGGATGCTCCGGGCGTAAACGCATACGTTTTGCCTGGTAACGAGTTCCTTCTTGGAAAGGCCAAGCAGGCCTTTGACGAGGACGGCAACATTATCGACGAGCGCACCGTCGGCTTCCTGGGCCTGTGCCTGGATAACTTTGTCAAATACGTAGAGGTGGTCTCCAAGTTGAAGAAGCCAAAGCCAATCGCGCCAGAGGATCTGGACGTAACCAACTCAATTTCCACCACTATCCAGGGCATTGATCCCGACGATCCTGATTGGGTCGAGAAGGCCGCCGAGCTTGTGGGCGCGGTCTCGGGCGACACATACGTTAAGCTTGACCACGGCATTTTGACGGTCAACCAGATTGACATGTTCCTGAAGGCAATGCCATTTGAGCTGACTTACGCAGACGATAACAATCAGTTCCTCTACTACAACAACGCTCATGACAACCCAGACACTATGCTGGCAAAACGAGTTCCTGAGCAGTCGGGCGACCGTCTTTCCACAGTTCACAACTCTCTTCCCGAGGGTCGTATGAAGAATGTTGAGTTTGTCATCGGCGTACTTCGCAACGGCGACAAAGAGTATGTACGTACCATTGTCCCAGGTACACCAGCCGACATCATCAACACCCACAACTACCAGGCAATGTACTATCCCGATGGCTCGTATGCAGGCATCAACGAGATTGTCTTCAACTTCAAGCCCTGGTTGGATTGGTATCTGCAAACCACAGGTCAGCGTCTTGTAAGTACTAGCGGCGCAGTTGTTCCGCCAGCTGGCGCTCCCGCCCCTGCTGCTGGTGCTCCCGCACCAAGTGCAGGCGTAGATGCTACCTCGGGCGCAAGCGCTTAACGCTCGTACCTGCGGCAACGCACAACAGAGCGCAAGTTGAAGCGCGACTGCGACGCGTCTACCTGCACCTACGTGCTACCAAGCGTAATTATGCACAACTGAAGTGATACACTTCCCTCGCCTTCCAGAAATAGACCTCTGGAAGGCGAGTTTTTGTATTAAGTTACAAAATTTCTATTCCCGCTAAAGAAGTATTCATTTCTACGAATATCTATGCACAGATATTCAATTTTGCGTATCACTCAATTTTCGGACCAAAATTTAAGGGGCTAAAAAGGTAAAAATCCCGTTTAGTTGGAGATCAAATCTTTAAAAAGCCATTTTTATCTCCAACTAAGACCATTTTTTACCACCGTTGCAATTTTTTATCTGCGAAAACTCGCTATGCAGAAAAATGAAACTCCAACTAAACGCATTTTTTACCACTTTGCTGGGAATCAGTACTCGGCATTACTGGACACACCTCAATTAACTGGGCATCTTTCGACCCACTGCTCATCGCTTGACTATCGGACACCGTAGCGCATTACTCAACAACACCCGGCAGCTGCTACCCTTCAAACTTGTTGATCTTTCGGTCGTAGGTAAGCAGGCCATTTACCTCCTCCTCGACGTCTGATACCTGGGTATAAATGTATCCCGCAAGACCCTCAACCTGCAGCGATTCCGCCTCTGCAAGCAACTTTTTGACAGCCACTCGCCAATCCTCAACTGTGGCAAAATCCCCGTATCCATATGAATGATCAAGCGACGTGTGACCTGGTGTCATCTGCGCCAGACCACCAAATTCAGAGATTATTGCCGCTCGATTCCCCCGTTGTTTCCCGCTCCAACCTGCGCGAAGTGGCCGGAAGTAATTGTGAATGCTCAGGAAATCGCCGCAGCCCTGGTCGTACCAGCCACTTGTTGCATCGATTGGACGTGTTGCATCCAAGGCGCGAACAGCCTCAGTAGCTGCGCAAGCATCAAACTGCCCCCAACCCTCGTTAAAGAGCGTCCAAAATCCAATCGAAGGATGCCCATCCAGGAGCCTGACCATTTTTTGACAAGTTTCTGTCCACTCCTTGCGATAGCCTTCGTCACCTGCGGATAAAGCCTCGTGATGACTTGGAATTGTGTCGTCAAACCGTCCCCAGGTAAAGCTGAACAGCGTCGGCTTTTGACTCGTGTGCCAGGGACTATATGCGCTACCTCCCGAAACGCAATCCTGCCAAACCAGCATGCCAATACGATCGCAGTGGTAATACCAGCGTTCGCTTTCAATCTTGATATGCTTTCGCAGCGTATTGAAACCAGCCGACTTCATGGCCTCTACGTCATATACCAGCGCATCGTCGGACGGCGCCGTCAGTCAATCCGTCAGACCAATAGCCCTGATCCAGCACGCCGCGCACAAAATACGGCGCGCCATTCAAGTGCACCCTTGGCACGCCAGCCTCATCAGGCTTCACCTCAACAGTACGAAATGCGCAATAACTCCGAACAAAATCGACCGCCGCACCGTCCTGCCAAAGTGTTGCCTCCACGGAATAGAGGTACGGTCTCTCCGGAGACCACAACTGCGGTTCATCTACCTGCAGATTCGCGCAAATTTCTCCTGGTTCGCCCACCGGAAGCCTGGCGAGAAGAACGTCTTGCCCAAGCTCATCCTTGAGCGCCAACTCCAGCTCCAGCGCGCTCAGCTGCGCACTCGACTGCTCACTTGACGGCTCGCTTACCTGCACGTTCGCACTAACCTCAAGCGCGCCAAACATATCACCCTTCAGAGTTAGCGACTCAAGGTGAACCGCAGAAACAACCTCGTACCAAACGCTCTGCCAAATGCCACTCTGAGCGGTGTACCAAATGTCGCCACGCGAGAGTCGCTGCTTTCCACGCAGCTGGGAGCCAGCATCACTTGGATCCCAAACACAAAGCGCGAGCTCAGCCGTGGCGGCACTCTCAGCTGTAGCGACAACCTCAGCCTCGCCCGCGCTCTCTCCCGTTTCAGGTGAGCCAAGTAAATCCGTCACATCAAACGAAAACGGCAGGTAACCGCCAGTATGCGTACCGACAAGCTCGCCGTTTATAAAGCATGCACACATCCAGTCGACCGCATCAAAATGCAAAATAAGTCGCTGGTCATCAGCCGGTTTTTGCAAGTCAATTTTGCGCTTATACCACAAAAGTTCGCTCGGCTGCACCGTACGACCAACACCAGAGAGAGGAGCTTCTGGCGAGAACGGCACCACAATCTGCCCATCCCAACGGGAAGGAATCTCTTGTTGCGCGAGGGTCTCTGCGTCCACCTCGCCATCTACCGGCGCAATCGCATACTCCCACACACCGTTCAACATCGCATACTCATCGCGCTGCATACGAGGACGCGGATACTCAGACAACACGTTCGACGCATCAAGTGCCTCTCCCCAGACAGTCGTCAGAGAATTCAGCGTCTCCTCCGTATGCTTTTTGGGCGCACTTGCTAAAACACGACGAATATCCAGCATCGCATCTCTCGTTTCTCATGAAGCAGCAGGTACAAGCACTGACAAACCAGCGTGACGTATATAGAGCAGGCACGACACAAGCATGCCTCGCGGACGTATATATATATCATAGCCGCTTCGTAAAAGTATTTATATAGCGAGAAAATCAAACAAGCCCCAGCTCACCTATGGGGCTGGAGCTCGGCTAAAAGCAAATATCGACGTGAATATCGACGTAAATATTCACGTTAAACGTTAGCGCTTGGGAAACCACGGAATGCAACGATTAACTCGCTTGCAGTACTCTTTGTACTCATCGCCAAATTGCTCGAGAAGCCACTTCTCCTCCGTGGCTTGCATCATCACAGTTAAAAGTGCCCAAAACACAAGCGGCAGCGGCAGTAGATAAAGGTTGCTTGAAAGCAAAGCGGCGCCCGACATAACAAACGCAAATGCGGAGTAGATTGGGTTTCTGACCAGTGCATAAACACCAGTGGTCACCAGCTGATTTGCGATGATTTTCTCGCGAAGTTTTTCTTTGATGGCGGCGGAAACCCACAGCCAGATGCCCACAATCAGAAAAGCCGTGCCCACGGTGTGCATCACGCCGACCGTGGCTCGAATGCGCAGGTACGGAAGAAATCCCAGCTTAGACAGGGCAATGCACGCGACCGTCAGCACCGTAATGACAATCACATAAGCGGGGCCAACGCCAAGTACCGGAAGGTGATCCTTCTTCTCGTTCTGAGCAGGCATTTGTTAAACTCCATTCGGTTGGCGCTTTGTTAGCTATAGCTAACTACACCATAAAGTTTACACCTAACTGTGCTTTTTCGTGAAGTTATGATCTGAATGAATTACCAAACCTCATAGTAAAGGGTGAAGATGGAGTAATGGTATAAACCTCGAAGGCATGCGGCTCATTAATACAATCCTCTACCACAGGAAATTTTCTATTATTGTTTTTTCTAGCTTAATAACTACCCCGATAAGTCTATGATGACTTAAGGAGCTTAATAAAATTCACCGCTATACATAGTCTTAATTCAATATCACTTAAAGAAGCTAATGTTTTTACAAAACAAAACCGGAAATACAAGTCACTAAACTGGCACTTCCGGCTTTCTTCTATTTTCCTTATCTATTAGATGTCAGTTGAAAGATTGGTGATCGAAGTCAAAAAACTAGTGGAAGTAAGATATGGTGAATTCTGGTCATTCATTCTGTAAATAAGGGCCACGTCCTTTTCTTTATAAATTACTTTTATATGTTCTCCACTATGAAATACTGTTCCATTTTTATCTTCAGCATCACAAACCACTTGATACTCTTGTGCATTTTCAAGAATATTCTGGTTCATTTCACGGTCACGTTTTTCTGTCTTTTTAAAATGGTTTTTATACAGCACATAACCACCGATAGCTACTACAGCTATAAATAAGCCTATAGCTGCGCCTTCAGCTCTCTGTGCACAAAAAACCATTGGCCCTCCTACTCTTTTTGATTCATTCGCTATCAATACAGCGTCGAGATATAGCTCTCGGCTCTTGTCTGCTTCATAGCTTGCTTCATTAATTTAACTAAATTGCCTAAAACTGGAACTAAAACCGTTGCTGCAGGAGCAAGGGAGGCGGTTATTAAAGTGGCTCCCAAAACTGCACTTTGATTAAAAGTTTCTTTCGAATCCATCTTCGGTTCGCCATCTTCACCACCAGTTGTAATTTGAGACTTTTCAAGTTCTGCTATAACCGGTTGATCAACGAATAACTGAATTATTTTTGCCAAGTCCTCATTTCCATTAACTACAATTTCATTGTTGAATACTGCTCTAATGGCAAGATAGTGCATCTTTGTCATTTGAGTCTTTCCTGTTTCCAAACTACTAATAGTTTGTTTTGTAACTCCAAGTTCATTAGCTAGCCACTCTCCACTCCAACCTGCTGACTTACGAATAGTGGACAAATGTGCTTGTAGGCGTTTTATCAATTCCTCGTCTGTCGTATTCATTTACTTACTCCTTACTATCTATCTTACTATGTCAATTATTTTATACAAAATCATTTCATTGTCAAATAGTATTCCAAAAATTATTTCTGAATACTTTTATTACAAACGTATCCTATATGAAAATTAATCTCTATAGAGCAGCAGAGTCTATCAATGTTAGCTACACATACTATGAAAATTAGCTGTTTAATGCGATTCATTTCTATTGAAATTAGCCATCAAAGTGTCCATTACACTGGACACTCAGAATCTTTTTTGGACCTATGATTATTCAACAGTGAGAAATAAATTACCTGTTCAAACGGCTGATTTTTCTCTAACATCTCTGAAAGGAACACACCATGGATCGAACAATTAACGTATCTACAAATATGAGCACGCAAGTTCCGCCTGATACCATAAACGTTGATATCACTATTCAGGGAACTTCGAAGACCCGTGAAGAATGTACCGCCAGATATAACGCGCTGCTTCAGACAATGAAAGATGCGCTTGAGCAAAACGCACTATCCGCTTCAATTCTGAAAAACAATAGGTACTCGATTTCAGCTCACGAGATTAAGCAGTATCAAAAAGAAAAATGGGAGCGTTATTACGTTGCTCATACAATTGTTGAAGGATTTGATTTTCGTGCAGAATTGTCCATTAAAGAACAACTTGAGACAGACCTTGTAGAGAAAATCTGGAAAGCACTCAGTTCGTGTGGAGATGAAGTGACTTTCTCAGTTGAATTTGCAATAGAAAATGAAAAACCTATTAAGAACAAACTTTCTACTGACGCTATTATTTCTTGTCGTCAGCAAGCTAACCTTCTTGCCAAAGCAGCTGGTGCAAAGGTTGTTGGACTGCAAAATGCGACTTATGACATTAAAGAAAAAGACTTTGTCTATACGGCTTGCGCTTGTAGTGCGTATGACGATTACGAAAGTAAAAATCAAGTACCTGCATTTGATCCGTCAGATATTGACGTTAATTGTTATGTAAAAACCACATGGGACATCAAGCTCCTACCGCCAGACGATCTTTTGTAATCCGTAATTTACCGCACCTCAAAGGGTTTCTCGCTTGGCGAGAAACCCTACTTGTAGCAAGCCGTTTCGGGCGTACCCCATTTACTGGTAGCGGAGCGATTCCACAGGATTGAGCTTTGAGGCACGGCGAGCAGGCCAGTAGCCAAAGATGAGTCCGATGCCTATGCAGATTCCCGAGGTAATCATCACGATGTTCGGCGTGATGATGGGCGTGATACCAGTTTCAAGCTGTATCATGCTGCCAAACGAGCCGGCCAGGCCCCATGCTCCGGCGTAACCCAGGGCAATGCCAATCACGCCACCCATAATGCAAATCAAAATGGACTCGCACAGGAACTGCTTGGTGATGTCGGACGCGCGAGCGCCCAGGGCCTTTCGCAGGCCAATCTCCCTAATGCGCTCCGTCACGTTAGTGAGCATCATGTTCATGATGCCAATGCCGCCAACCAGAAGCGAAATGCTCGCCGTGGCGGTAACCAGCACCTGGAACGACATAAGCGTGGCGTTCATCTGCTCAATGATGGACGAGAGCGTCATAACTGTCACACGGTCTTCTGCCTGCGCAGAAGGAATGTTAAACCAGTCCAGCAACCAAGACTTTGTTTCATCCGCAAGCGCCTTCATGTCCACGTTTTCGCGAGCGTAACCAAAGACTTGGCTGATGGTTTTGGTGCCCGTCAGACGCGCGGAATACGTGGAGTATGGCATATAGGCCAGCAGCGTATCGCCTTGTCCGCCGCCGTTTGGGCCACTGTCAACCACGCCAACGATGGTGTAGCTGTCGTTATTGATGCGGACAACCTGTCCAATGGACGCGTCTGCGCTGCCAAAGAGTTTCTCGGCAGACAATTTGTCGAGAAGAACGTTTCTAGATGTGTCATCTACGTCGGACTTTGTGAAGAGCGAGCCCACTGACGCCTTGAGGCCCATAACGGTAAAGTAGTCGGGCGTGCAGCCGATGATTCGCGCGTCAAACTGCTTCTCGGCCGAGTTAACGCGGGCCATGGTGGAGTCAATGCCGGTCACAAGCTCATACCCTGGTACGCTGAGCTGCAGCATCTCCAGGTCCTGCTGCGTGACCTCGCGGTCTGGCCACGCGTAGATCATAACCATGCGCGACTGATTGAGGCCCAGCGAGCTGACCAGCGAATACTTGATGCCGTCGATAAGTGCCGTCATAGCAATAACTGCGCTGATGCCAATAACAATGCCCAGCACCGTCAACAGGCTGCGGCCACGGTTAGCGTTGAGCGCAGATAGGGTTTCTCGCAACAGATCCATCAGCCTCATAGCGCGCCACCTCCCGTCGCAGCGTGTGCGCCAGGTGCGGGCTGCGCGCCTGTCACGGGGTGTGCGCCCGTCGCGGACTGTGCGGCATGTTGCCTCACAAACTCCTTTTCCTGCTCGTCTGTGAGCAGGCGGCCGTCACGAATATGTACCACGCGGTCAGCCCAAAAGGCAGTCTCGGGGTCGTGTGTAATCAGCACGATTGTTTTGCCGCGCTCCTGCATGGACTTGAACGTGTTGAGGACCATCTCACTGGTAGCCGAGTCCAGGTTGCCTGTTGGCTCATCAGCAAAAATGACCGCCGGGTCGTTTACCAGCGCACGAGCAATAGCTACACGCTGCACCTGACCGCCGGAAAGCTCGTTGGACTTGTGCTCGTAGTACTCCTCGGGCAGGCCAACAGAACGCAGCGCTTTCCAAGCACGCAACTCTCGCTCTTTTGCGGGAATATCCGAGTAGATGAGCGGCAACATAACGTTTCGCAGCACCGTAGTGCGCGGTAACAGGTTAAACGACTGGAAGACAAAGCCCAGACGCGTAGCGCGAATCTCCGCTAAGTCGTCGTCGGAAAGATCTGCAACCTCAAGACCCTCGAGCTTGTACGAACCAGAAGTAGGCGTATCCAAGCAGCCCAAAATGTTCATTAGAGTAGATTTGCCTGAGCCAGACGGACCCATGATGCAGAGAAACTCGCCCTTCTCCACAGTTAGCGAAACGCCACGTAAAGCGTGCGTCAAACCCGCGGCCGTCTCGTAAATGCGATGCAGCTTATGTACCTCAATTACCTTGGACATACGCGTCGCCTACTTGGAATCTTTGGAGCCTGTTGCATCAGTCGATGAGCCAGACGTTGCGCCTGCTGGAGCGTCCATAGCCGCGCCCTGAGATGGACCGCCGGCGCCACCGCCAATCATCACCTCAGTGCCATCCTCAATACCGGCGCCCTCGATGACGGCCGTCGTAGAACTTTGCGCCTTTACAGTCACTGGCACGCGCTCTACCTGCGGGTAGCCCTTCTCGTCACGAGAAGTGACCACGTTGACGTAAGCGCCATCCCCGTCGTCCATGACAGCAACAAGAGGCACGGTCAGAACGTTATCCATGTGCTGGATCATGATGTCCACGTTGGCAGTCATGCCCGGCTTAATGGAGGCATCAGGACTGCTAATAAGCAGGTCAACAGTGTAAGAAACAATGGATCGACCAGGACTATCGTAACTTGCACCTGCGTCGGCACCGTTGGACGAAACAGCAGAAACGTGAGTAACCACTGCATCGCAATACAGGTCTCGCAGAGCTGTAAAGCTGACCTGCGCCTTCTGGTCAACGGCGATGCGAGAAATGTCTACCTCATTGATCTGGACGTTCACCTTCATCTGGGAAAGGTCCGCGATAGTAATCAGAGGACCGGCGTTGCCAGCACCTGGCGCGGACGAGCCAACAGAAGCGCCGTTCACCGCGTTCATCACAATAACCGTTCCGTCGCACGGTGCGGTGACTACGCGCTTATCTGCCTGGGCAATTGCGTCGTTGTAAGCAGATCGTGCCTCCTCAAGCGCAATCTGGGCGCTCTCCAGATTTGCCTCCGCCGCTTCAACAGCCGCAGCAACGGACGCTGCGTTTGCTTCTTGTCCGTCCTCGCCCGCCTCGGGGACACCGTTGCGTGCGGACGCTAGGGCTGAGCGAGCCTTGCTGACCTCGTTCTCAGCAGCTTTTACCTGTTGGGCAGCCTTGCGCACAGCTTTGTCTAACTCGTCGTTCTTGATGGTAAAGAGCTTGTCGCCTTTATGGACGTATGTGCCCTCGGAAACCTGAACGTCCTGAATAATGCCATCTACCTCGGGAGTTACCACTGTTGACGACACGGGCTTGATGGATCCAGACGCGGAAACAGAATCGCTGAACTCGCCGCGCGTGACAAACGTAGTGCTTGGCATCACGGTGGTGTTCTGGTTCTGGCCGCCTTGGCACATAGGCAAAATGAACAATGTGACGAGAAGAACAAAGACTCCGGCGGCTATTCCTGCCTTAATAAGCTTCTTTTTACGACGAGCTTTACGGTGACGCGCAAGACTTTCATATGCCTCACGAGCTTCAGCGTCTTCTTCGCTCTCACCTGGATAAATGACACCAATCTGGGAGCCTAAGTTAGCCGTCTGATCAGCAATTGTTGGTAGCGTAGAGGCAAAGGCTGCCTGCTGATATCCTTCGGGTGGCGTGGGAATGTTAGGGATTCCGGCACCCGCACCAGCAGCATCCACAGCGCCAGCGGAACTCGCGCCAGCAGCGCCCGTGCCTGCAGCACCCGTAGCACTTGCATTTCCCTCGTTAGCTTCTTGCTTTGAACTGTGGTTGAAGTGAAGCATAGGTCCCTCCGAAGTCCATGCTTAAAACACGAGAAATCCCAGAAGAAATCAGTTTGACCTTTTAGTTTATATAAAATTTTTCAGCAGAAGTTAGTTTGCTTAAACAACTACGGCGAGCGGTATAAAAGTAACGGCCTGTGTTGGTTTACTCCTTAAAATACAAGTGCGTGACCCTCGTAACTGTCCAATGTGTTTCTCGCCCCTATTGCACCACAAGCTCAAAGTTATCATTTGATCGCTGAATGCTCCATTTTATCGATGTAGCGGAATCAACCAGCGAGAGATCATGTGAGACCAACAACAAAGCTCCTGGATATTCAGACAGTAAACGTTCAAGCGCTACGGTTGAACCAAGGTCTAAATAGTTAGTTGGCTCGTCCACTACGATAAGCTCTGGTGATTCGAGCATTCCCAGCGCAAGCATAAGCTTTCTCATTTCACCTGGACTGGTGGACTCACCTGCAAGAACATAATCAGGATCTGAATTGAGTTGCGCTACAATAGACAACACTCTTCCGCGTTGGGAGTTTGATAACCCTTTGATTTTTCTTACTGTCTCTGTTTTTTGCAGTTCAGTTGGCTCCTGAGGAATATATAACATTCGCACATCGTCAGAAATACTTGAAATAATTTTCTTTACCAGTGTTGTTTTACCACAGCCGTTATCGCCGACAACACCAATATGATCTGTGTTGCCAATAAACAGCGGTGGGGTTTGTAGGCAACTTTCTCCCATGAGAATGTTATTAGGTTCCATCCTCAACAGAACTTTTCTCTTACTTGCCTCACTATCCAACCAGATATTGGAATCATATTGTTTCTCAACCTTAATACCTGTGGCTTTACCCGTTGCCTTTTCAAGTCTATCCAACATGCGAGCAGCAAGCTTCCCAGCTTTACCGTCTTGACCTGAAACTATATAGCCCCGCTTTTTTGCACGCGCATCACTGTCATGCTTGTCAATAGTCCTTCCACTTTTGCGCGCCTGAACTCTAGAAGCCTCTTCTCTGCGCCGTTGGGTTTCTCGCTCTATGCGAGCCTTCTCTTTTTGCGCCGCTTCCTTTGCGTGCAATACGCTAGAGCGTTCAAGCTCTACCTGCGATGACGCCTGAGAATAACCGCCGGTCCTCATATTTGCCGTGCCGTTAGCTACAAATAAACATTGAGTACAGAGTTTATCCAACAATTCCCTATCATGTGAAATAAGCACACCAATACCCTTAAACTGCGACAAAGCCGCAAAAAGCGCACACCTTGTTGATGCATCTACATGATTAGTAGGCTCATCTACCACCAGAACGTCAGGTGAAGCCCATAAAGCACACGCTACCTGGAGTCGCTTCTGTTGGCCACACGAAAGCGTTTCAAAACGCCAAGGCCAATCTTCTTCTAACAAAAGCTCTCGCCTCAGCTCAATTGCCACATCATCATAGGCAACCGCAAAATCAAAAAGAGTAGCTGGGGCCTCCGTTGCATTTTGAGCACAATATGCCGAGAAAAACGATGGGCTTACAACTCCCCTATCAGGTTGCAATAGACCACATACGATACGTGCGAGGGTTGTTTTACCAGATCCGTTATTACCAACAAAGCCGGTCCATCCCTGTGGGAGTGTAATAGTCACATCATGTAAAGTGGGCTCTACCGCTGATGGATAGGTATATTCAATATTTGAAAGATTAAGCTGCATGATACCTCGGTTCTGCCGAAGACCACGCGGAGTAGCATGCAATTATGCACAGGTAAATGGCGGTGAATTAAGACATGATTAAGCAATACTACACCCGCGGTAGTGTCGTCAGCGACGTTACGTGAATTCGGGTTTTATGAGTATCGCTAGTTGTTCATGCACCTAATCCCTTCTCTTGCCAGTGCTTGCCAAAGGCCCCGGCAATTCAATTGAACTTATTATAGCTATAAGCAAAATCGTAGACAGCTGACATCTATCGTGATATTTTGTAAAAAAATATGTTACTGACAAAAAAATAAGTAGCGATAATTTGGATTAGGAGTCTAAGTATGAGACATTTTAAGAATATTATTATTGGCTTTGGCAAAGCTGGTAAGACTTTGGCAGGGAGCCTGACAAGTCACGGCGAAGAAGTGCTTTTGATTGAAAAAGATCCAATGATGTACGGCGGAACGTGTATCAACATCGCATGTTTGCCAACTAAGAACTTGGTGATTAACTCTCAAAGAGGAGTTAAGTATGAAGAAGCTTTCGAAACTAAGGAAGCTATGACAGCAAAACTACGCAACAAGAACTACCACAAGATAGCAGACCAAGACTTGGCAACTGTGCTTGATGCAAGTGCTGAATTTATTGATGATAAGATAATCAAGGTAACTGATGAATCAGGTACAGAAGAATTAACATTCGACCGTCTTTTCATTAATACTGGTGCCGAAAGTAATGTACCAAATATTGATGGCCTAAAGATTGACGATAAGATATTTACTTCAACTGAAATGCTTGCTAAAAAAGAACTTGCTAAGAATCTGGTTATTTTAGGTGGTGGACCAATCGGACTTGAATTTGCTTCAATGTACGCTGGCTTTGGCAGTAAAGTAACTGTAATTGAACCAATGCCAAGTATCTTGGGCCGGTTTGAACCAGAAATTGCTCAGGCAGCTAAGGCTGATATGGAAGCAGATGGCGTTACCTTCATGCTTAAGTCTTCTTTGATCAAGGTTGAAGAAACTGAAGCTGGTCTTAACTTAACTGTTGAAACCGAAGATGGTGTTAAGGACTTGCAAGCAGACGTGATGCTTGTGTCAGTTGGCCGCCACCCAGCCACTGCTGCCCTTCACCTAGAAAAAACCAGTCTTGAAGTTGGCCAAAGAGGCGAAATTGTCGTTAACGATAAGCTTGAAACCAGTGTTCCTAATATCTACGCTATGGGTGATGTTGCCGGTAGCTTGCAATTTACCTACATTTCGCTTGATGACTGGCGGATTATGGACAATCAACTCTTTGGTGACAAGACTAGAACTAAGAAGAATCGTCCAGTTTTTGCTAACTCAATCTTCATTAAGCCAGCAATTTCTTCAGCTGGACTAACTGAAAGCGAGTTAAAGGCCCAAGGTAAAGCTTACAAGGTCTTAACAATGCCTGCAGCTGGTGTGCCAAAGGCCCAAGTCATCGGCAACCCAAGAGGCTCATACAAGGCTTTGATTGACCCAGAAACCCACGAAATCTTAGGTGCTACTATTTACGCTGAAGAAGCTTACGAAACTATCAATGTCATTACTTTAGCAATGCAGCACCACTTAAAGGCTGAAGACTTGCGTGACCAAATTTACGCTCACCCAACTATGACTGAGGCTCTTAATGACTTATTCAAATTCTAAAAACTAAAAAAACTGACTTATCTCATAACTTGAGTAAGTCAGTTTTTTGTATGGGCCTAGAATAAAAAGTGTACAAGTTAAATAGAGACTCTGATTTAGCATAATTAAGAAAGTAGTTACTGAGACTGGGGAGTTTGGCCGTGGCTCTGGTAATTTTGCCAGCGATAAGGACAAGGAGATTGCACGACTAAAGCGTCAACTTCGTGACGCTGAAGGAGCGATCGAAGTATTAAAAAAATCAATCGGGATTCTGAGCAAGTAACTACCGAAAAGGTATACCAAGAAATGGACGTTCAGCACGCTTTAGAATCCCACCCTTCCATCAATAGTATGTGTGATTATGTTGGAATCTCAAGAAGTGGTTACTATCAACGAGAAAATCGTCATAATCACCAATCACCGCGAAAGCTTCGGAAGAAGTTTATTCAAGGTGAAATTAAAGCAATTTGGATCAAAAGCCTTTGTATTTACGGTGCCGGCAAAATCACCCAAGAACTTCGCTCAAAAGGATATAAGATCGCTGAACGAACTGTTGGTAAGTATATGCGTGAACTTGGCATTCACGCCGTTTATCTAACCCCTTGGACGACTACCACTCGCAATTCTAAGTTTGATAAACAGCTAATAAATATTTTAGACGAGCAGTTCAATCCAGGGCAAGTCCAAAATGTTGGTGTAAATTAAATTCCGCGAATTTATCATTTCACAAGCTTAAGCATACCGGCTTCTTCTAAATTGTCATCTTTTTCAATCCCGTGGTAAACGGTCATGTTTAAGTACCGTGGACCAGCAGTGGCGAGTACACAGTTAGTGAAACGGCTCGAGCTGCGGGAATCAGTCGGCAAGCGTATTACAAATGGTTAAATCGTAGATTATCGCTACGCGAACAGCGGGAACGGGAAGTACTGGAGGAGATCAAGCGAATCGAAAAACGGCATCAAGATAGTGTTGGATACGATAAGATGGTTCGTCTACACGCCATCTTAGATCTATATGGACAAAGGTCAGCAGCATGGTTAATCTCACCAACGGAGACCAGTGAAGCCGCAATCAAAGTCTTCAACCAAGCAGCTAAGGCTAGTGGAACTACTCCAGAAATGATCCATACGAATCGTGGAGCGGCATATACGTCCACCAATTACAACGGAGCTCTCCGTCAGGAGAAGGTAAGGCATAGTCTATCGGCGCCTGGGACACCAGCGGATAACGCCGTAATGGAACACTGGTGAGCAGATTTTAAAAGCATCTGGCTCGAGCACCGTCCAAAGGCGGAAACTCTAGCAGAGTTACAGGAACAGGTTCGTGCTGGAATAATGTACTTCACGAATCAGTTCATTTCCGCTAAAAGAAATGACCAAACCGTGGCGGAATATTACCACGATCTGGTCGGATAAGAAAAATTGTGTTTTCGTTTTTATAAGTGTCAACTTGACAGGGGATAGTACCCTCTTTTTAAAACTTCCTGCCCAGTAACCTGGGAGCGAGGTACCTGGTGCCCGCAGACCTTTACTATCGTTTAAGATTCCTGCGTCTCCCACATATCAAGAAGCTCAGTTTGGTGAATCTCTATCCATTCGCGCACCATACCAGCAGCACGAAGCGGCAGACTCCCATCAATCTCCTCGCCCGAATTAATATCAAAGGCTGCAGTATCCTCACCGTAAATTGCATGTATATGCGGCGGATTATGTTCTTAGCCCAAGAAATACATGCGTATAACTATCCCGTAAAACCGTGCAAGTGTAGGCATATGTATCTTTTCTTTTGATAAGTATATCACGATAACGTGATATCATCCATAATCCTTTATTAATAAAAAACTCCTCGCATTGTGCACGAGGAGCTAATGCAAAACTATACATTCCCGAATCAACGGTTGATTCGGACGGGAAAGAATAATTGCACCCTTACTGGGAAAACGCACCTTTCGGACTTAATTATTCCCCAAAACCCCAGCGGGAATAATAATAGGTGGTTTGGAAGCTGCCTGATGGCTGTGAATCAAACGTTCGAGCTGAGGCAAAAAGATTAGATTAGCGAAACACGTGGGTCTCAATTTATTGTATGGCGACGAGAGCCTCCGATGCTCTTTGGGTTATCAGCAGCCATGGGGCTATCCTGTCCCATCTCTCGATTTTCTTGTTGCGAGGCGTCCCTTAGACAATTCCCGCCTTCTCGAAGTGCTTCTTCATGATCCTAAGCGAGACGAGGGCTCCCACCAGGCTCGTCGCCACCGTAAGAACGACCATTCCTGCGTACATGGAACCCGAGAACATTGCGACGAACTGCGCCATGGTCTCATCGGTAAGTCGCAGTATTTCTTGACGCTCGGAAAGATACTGAGCAGCTGAAAGGTATATGGGAAGGGTGTAGAGCGCCGACTGCAGCGTGCAACCGACGACGTAAGCCGCAACGAGACCTTTCCTGTTCGAGTACCCAATCCGCGTGGCAACTACCTCCGCAAGGGCCCAGCCTGCGATACTGCCGATGACACCGAAGACGTTTGCCGCCATCAGGCCAGGCAGCACGTTTATGGTTCCCATGATGAAGAAGGTTCCGGTCTTCCTGACCTTTGCGGCAAGGAGCAGATAAGCTATCGATGTGAAGAAGCAGACGATGGGTATGTTGGCGACTGTCCCCACGACGGTAAGACCAGCGACGCCTCCTACTACGAAGAAAATTAGGAGGGACAGCGCTCCGAAAACTCCAATGGATACGAGATCTCGAGCACCTATGGTCGAGGTTTCGCCTTTTTTCATAATGAGTCCTTTCTTCCGTTCTGGTTTAAGACGTACAAATTTGACGAGACAAGTCTCATCCTGAGTCCCTCTATCGCGGTCCAAATTGAAGCCACGCAAGTACTCCAGTTGCCAGGAGGGTCAAAGCGGCTGCCACGGCGTCTATTTCTCCGAAAGACAAGGGCCGCAGCACCGTCGCTTTGGCCTCGCCATCTAAGCCGCGGGCAAGCGCGGATGCCGCCAGTTCGTCGGATATCCTTACGCTCCTCATGAGGAGCGGAACTATCAAAAGCTCGCATGTAAGAGCTGGGTGTCGGAATGCGAACCCTCCTCCTGCGAGCACGCGCCGCGTCTTTAGGCTTTCCATGAGATGCGAGGCATCCCTGCGTATAGTTGGGAAGAATCGCAGAATGACCGTGTATGGAATGAGAACTACCTGTGGAGCCCCCATAGACTGCAGCGCAGCGAGAAGATCCTGCATCGAGGCCAGTTTAGAAAGGGAGACGCCTAGGAGAGCCAGAACTACGAACTTCTGGGCCATGTAGCTCAGCATGACCACAGCGGTCATAAGAGTTGTACTTCCGGCTCCCTCGGCAAGTGCCATCACGGCTGCTATGAAGCCATAGGCGGCAGATAGGGCGATGCACGACCGCCATGCCCCGGAGACGAGCGCGCATGCCGCACCGATGGCACATGCCGCATGGGCTGCTTCCGGTCGGTTGGAAAGCATTGCGGCAGTGCCCAGAAGGCAGATTGAGAGCAGAGCCGTTCGCGGGTCTATGCGCCTGTATGAGCGTTCCATTGCGCGTCTCCTTTCCAAAGCGACCTCAGGAGTCTCTCCCTCGTCGGACCACCAAGAGCGAAGTCATCAACGATGAGCCCACCGCTCAGATGAAGAATGCGGTCACAGGTAGAGAGGAGGAACTCAGGATCGTGCGAGACGGCGAATACGACGCTTCCCGATTGTGCGAGCGATCGGATTGCGGAAGAGACTCTCTCCATGTTCTCCCTGTCCAAGCCGCTCGTCGGTTCGTCGAAGAAATAGGCGGCAGTCTCATCGACAAGGGCACATGCTATTGTGAGGCGCTGCTTCTGCCCTCGCGAAAGCGTTGCGGGATGAGCTTCCCTCATATCCCATAGCCCCAGCCTTCTGAGTGCTCGCTCACAGACATCGACGTCTCTCCGCCCGCCCAATGAGAGCTCTCCCAGAACGCTATCGGAGAAAAGCTGGTAGTCGGGGTCCTGCATGACTAGCCGAATGCGCCCCAACCGCTCCTTTGGCGAAAGGGGCTTGCCGTCTAGAGACACGGTGCCCCTATCCTCTTTCTCAAGTCCGCAGCACAGGCGCGACAGAGTTGTCTTCCCCGCACCGTTTTCCCCTATGATTCCGATTACCTCGCCGAATCGGACGGAGAAGCTCAGCGGGCCGATGGTGCGGGGGTCGCGCGGTGTCGACCCTGCGCTCCTCGTCGAATGCTGTGAGCCGTATGAGAACGTAAGATTATTTATCTCGAAGGCCGCATTCTCACGCATTGACAAGGCCGGCTTATGGTCGGGCATAGCGTTTAGCGCTGACTTCAGCTGCAAGCTTCTTAGGCCCATATGGGCGAGTGTGGCGTCGTCGAGAGACAACGCACTGGCTGCGTCGTATACGTGGGATACGGTACCGTCTTCGATAACAATCATCCGGTCGATGAGATTAGACAGATAGAAAAGTCGGTGCTCTAGAACGATGACAGTCTTTCCCTCGCGTTTTAGCTCGGATAGTGTCTTCCTGAGGGTCTCCACGGCTTCCATATCGAGGTTTGCGGACGGCTCGTCGAAGACGTACACGGAAGGCCCCATCGCATAGCAGGAGGCTATAGCCACCAGCTGCATCTCTCCACTCGAGAGTTCGAACACGCTCCTATCCCGCAGACACTGAATGTTCATGCGTCGGAATGCGCTTTCGACCCGCTGCGCTACATCGTTGCGTGGCAGTCCCGCGTTCACGCAGCCGAATGCCACCTCGCTCGTCGTGTCGGTCATGAAGAACTGGCTGCGCGGGTCCTGGAAAACCGAGCCGACCATCTTTCCGATGTCTCCGATTTCCATCTCGCGAGTTTCCGTTCCGCCGACTCTCGCCGTTCCTTCCAGCTCACCCTCGTAGAAATGAGGAATAAGACCATTTATAAGCCTTGCGACCGTGGTTTTCCCGCAGCCGCTTCTTCCTGTCAGGAGCACAAACTCGCCTTCATGGATATCCAGGTCGACACTGTGGATAGCATCGCTATCCTTCCCCGCGTATTGGAACGTCACCTTGTCGAGGGTTATATGCGCGAAGGCGCTCATTCCTGGCCCTCCGTCTTGGCCCCACGTTCCCAGAGAGTCCGATAATAACCGGTGCTCTCCTCGAGGAGCTGTTCGTGGGTACCCCTCTGCACAATTTCCCCCTGTCGCATCACGATTATCTGGTCTGCAGAGCGGATGGTGCTCAGATGGTGCGCCACCACGAGCACTGTTCTGTTCTGCGCGAGCGCAGAAACGGCTTTCTGCATAAGCACCTCGTTAATCGGGTCCACACTGCTCGTCATCTCGTCGAGTACGAGGATGGGGGCGTCTTTTAGAAACGCCCGAGCAACAGACAACCTCTGCTTCTGCCCGCCTGAGAGACCCACGCCGTTCTCCCCGATGAGCGTCTCGTAGCCCTGTGGAAGCGACATCACGAACTCGTGGATGCACGCCTTCTTGGCCGCCTCCACCACTTCCTCGTGCGTCGCATCAGCCTTGCCTATGCGGATATTACCCTCAATGGTGTCCGCGAAGAGCCGTACATCCTGCATAACGATGCTGATAGAGGCAAGAAGATCGTCGTAGGGGATGTCCCTCACGTCCACGCCGCCGATGCTCACGCTTCCCGCATTTACGTCCCAGAATCTCAGCAGAAGGTTGGTCAGTGTGCTCTTGCCCGACCCGGACTCGCCTACGAGTGCTGTCATAGTATGTTCGGGGACCGTAAACGTTGCCTCGGGCAACTCAAAAGAGTCCCTTCCATAGGAGAAACGCACCTGATTGAACCTAATCGAGTGCGACGTAGGCACGCGCGGCTCATCGGGCTCGGGGACAGAGGACGCTCGGATAATCTTCTCTATCCTTCGGAAGCTATCCCTCACCTTGAGATAGTTCATCCAATGCGACTCCATTGCAAAGAAGGGCTTGTAGAACTCCACGCTCGCAATAATGAAGCCGATGTAGACGAACAGGGGCAGAGAACCACTCTGCACGAGCAGGGCACCGCACGACGCCATGACTACGAAGGCAAGGTCCGCTACCAGA
The DNA here is from genome assembly GCA_023300185.1 of Lancefieldella parvula. Classification (GTDB taxonomy): domain Bacteria; phylum Actinomycetota; class Coriobacteriia; order Coriobacteriales; family Atopobiaceae; genus Lancefieldella. Next base: position 333,266 of record CP097092.1, on the reverse strand, counting down.
CTGTAAGCGGACAGGACCAGCGCTATGTTCCGCGACGCTGCCTTGCTGCTCTCGCCGAAGCTCGCCACCGTCGCCTCGAGCCTACGGTCGAGGGCCTCGCTTTCAGCAAAAGCCTTCAGAAGCGGGATGCCCTTCACGTACTCGACGAACAGGCTCGTCATGTCCGCCGCGTCATCCCCGCATCTTCTTTCGAGGGCTTGGGCCTTCCTCAGTCCTGCTGCAAGGAGCGCAAGCGCAGCGGGCAAGGTTGATACCGTAAGTAGCGCCATGCGCCAATCAACGAGGACCGCAGCCACGAGCAAAATCGCCGCGACGATGAAATCAGCTGCCATCCTCGTCCATAGGTGCCCCACCACCATCTCCATGTTATCGATGTCCTTATGAACAATATCGCCAATCTCGCCTAGTCGCTCCCCCGTGTAGAAACCGAGGGAAAGCGACTTCAGCCGCCTGACGACGGCGATCCTGATCTCAAGCACAAGGTCGAAACCCGCACAATGCTTCTGTTTGTCTGCCACAATGCTGCTTGCTCCTTTGATGAGGAGAAGGCAGATGAGCGCCACCCAGTAGGGCGCAAGGTCGACCGGTCCATCCAGGACCGAATAGATAGCCGCGAGGATAACGAAGGCCATTGCCACGCTGGTTAGTGCATAAATCGTGAATGCGGCGATGCTTATGAACATCATGCGCCGGCCAGCGGGGGTCATCCGTTCTAGGATCTCTCTTACCATGATGCGACCTCCCTGATATCCCAGTTGTCCACCTGCTTTTGCTTGGCAACCATCTCCTGATAGAGAGGACAGGTAGACATAAGTTCTTCGTGGGTTCCAGCCCCGGCGATGCGGCCTTCCCTCATCACGACGATCTGCTCCACTCCACGAACGGCGTTCAGGTGGTGGGCTATGGTCACGACAGTCTTGTCGCGAGACAGGTCGTCTATCGCCTCCTGTATGAGGGCCTCGTTCTCGGCGTCGACCGCGGCCGTCGCTTCGTCAAGGATGATGATGGGGGCATCTTTCAGCATCACTCGGGCGATCGAGATGCGCTGGCGCTCGCCACCCGAGAGCTGGATGCCGCCCTCGCCAGGAACCGTAGCGTAACCGTGCGGGAGTCTAGTGATGAAGTCGTGGATACGCGCTCTTTTAGCTGCCTTGACCACCTCCTCATGCGTTGCTCCTGGTCGGCCGATGAGGATGTTTTCCTCGATGCTCTGGTTGAAGAGGAACACGTCCTGCTGGACTATGGAGAAGAGTCTCGACACCTGCCTTTCGGAAAGTTGGGAAAGGTCCTGTCCACCCACAGTTACGCGCCCGCTGTCAGGTTGCCAGAATCCCATGATTAAGCTCGCGAGGGTGCTCTTCCCGCATCCCGAGGAACCTACGAGCGCGTTGGTGCTTCCCCTGTGGAACACGAGGTCTATCGAGTCGAGAGCCTGCTTCCTCTCGTTGCCGTCTTCCTCGCTCTGCGGGTAGGAGAACGATACTCCGTGCAGTTCTATGTCTCCCATGCGAGGCTCCTCGGAGCTCTCGATGAGGTTTGGGGGCTTGACGCCCAGCACCGATTCAATGCCCGTCATAGCCTGGTCGAACATGAAGCGGTAGTGTTGCAGGGTCGCCGTTTTGGCCACTGAGGAAGTGAAGGCGGCTGCGAGCACCATAGCCAAGATAAGACGTTCGATGGATACGCCGCCCGTGGAGAGAAGCCACGTTCCCACAATCAGCACGAGTACCGTCCCGAACTCCATGAACAGAGCGATAAGAGCCATAGGGACCGAGACATCGTTCATCGAGCTCGTTGCCCAGTTCACGTAATCACGCGCCGCCCCGACCGTCTCATCGGTCTTGCGTTCTTCCTTTCCGAATGCTTTGACAACGGCTATATTGGCGACGTATTCCATAAGGCTGTTCTGCATGCGGGAGGCGTACTGGGCTACTATCTCGAAGCCTCTCGCCCAAGCAGGCGCCGCCGCCTTCTTCACGAGCCACATAAGGGGCAGACCTGCCATCATGCACAGGGCAAGCCGCCAGTCCACTGCAAGCATGAGGACGAACGCGGCGGCGGGGAACAGAGTGGCTGAGGCCGATTCGGGTAGCCCGTGGGCAAGGTACACCTCCACCTGCTCCACGTCATTACGCATGACGTTCGCGAGGTCTCCTGGCCTTCTGATCTGAAAGAAGCCGAGAGGGAGCTTTTTCAGATGGCGCACGATGCGCAGGCGGATGTCCGTCAGGCACGAATACGCCACCAGATGTGCTTTCCATGTTGCCGTGTACATGCACAACGCCTTCGCCACCACACATGCCGTCATTCCCGCAGCGACATAGGCAATTGCAGCGGGCGAGAGGGACCCTTCCAAAAACAGGTGGACAAGGAAGATTACGAGAACTGTGGGAACAAGCCCAAGAACCGCCCTGGTCAGAAGCAAGGCATTAGCTAGCCGGCTTTTCGCCGTCATCTTCCTGACCAGCTCCCTCTTGTCTTTCATAGAATCTCTCCTCCAATATTAAATATAGATTCGATATTGCAAGTAGATTAAGGCCTATCTCAGTTTGACTAGACTAACTATATCAATATTGAATTAAAATTCAATATTGAATGTCAGAGTATCCGAATAGGGTGGCAGAAAATTCTGTCACAGGGAATTCACACCTTCGTAATAACACTGGGCAATGAGTGCAAGCATCTCACGAGCTTCATTCTCGCTGCTGTAGTGGCGGGCTACCTCCATCAGGCTTTCCACGAAGTTGCTTGCAAGCACGTGGAGGAGCAAGTCCGGGTAGCGCAGAACTGCACGCTCATTCATCATGTATCGGATATGCCGCTCGATGCTCTCTACGAAATCGTCCTTCGCATGCTCGTAGGCGGTACCCTGGCTCTTGTCAATTAGGATAACCAGCAACTTGTGATGGGCCAGCATGTTGAGGAGGGGTCCCTCGGCGGCAATCTGGTACCTATCAGAGGGCCTATCCGCAATGATAGATTCTTCTTCACGTGCAATCCGGTTGAAGTCGAAGGGAGCAGACGAAACGACTCCCTCGAATAGCTTTTCCTTGTTTTTGAAGTACGAGTACAGCAGGCTTACCGACACGTCTGCGAGTCTCGCGATGTCCTGCAACTTCGCGCTACGGAAGTCCTTCTCGTAGAACACCTGGACGGCGGCGGCAAGTATGCGCTCACGCACCTCTTCCTTGAGAACCTGCATGTTTTTCTCCTCAAATCCTCTCAATGCTGAATATTAATTCAGTATTGTTTATTCTAGGCGACACCGAACGAATGTCAAAAAGTGGAGAGACGATAAAGCCCGCATCGGTATGCCTGCTGAAACCGAAAGCTCCCATAGGACCTATTCCGTTTTCCGTTGACCTGCGCCCCTGATACATGTTGCAAAAAAGGAAAACCGCGATAGCCAAGGAGGCGACATGACGATGACAAGGGCAACACTCTGTTCGTGATGGGGCCCGTGCAAAAACCCGTCCTGCCACAGGACGTCTATTCCACGGCGGAGGTTGCGAGGTTGCTGGAGTCAAGCCAATCAAAATCTACCACTACGCAAAAGACGCAGTGAACCCCTCCCCTGAGGAAGTGGCGCAACGGCTCACGAGGGTCTTTCGTTATCCAGAAGGAGCTCATCGGCTGCATGCGCAATATGATGACGCCTATTAATCTGGTTCAGCAATATAACGCTAAAACGAGAAAAAGCAGTTACACCTACTTATCACTGTACGGAATTCGAAAGTAATCCAGCGTGGCTTTGAATCTATCTTGAGCTGTAAGGCACGTATCAAGAAGATAGCCGTTCTCCTTATCCCACTTAGAGAGTCCGCGATAGTAGAAAGACTTCATGTCATCAGTTATGACAAACGGAACAACGTCATAAGCAAGGCATTCTTTAAGCATGATCAACCTGCCGACACGTCCATTGCCATCTTGAAATGGGTGAATGCGCTCAAAGCGAACGTGATAATCAACAACGTCTTCAAAGGAATGAGAGCTGTTTGAGTTATAAGCCTTTAACAGCGATTTCATCTCTTTAGCAACATTTTCTGGAAGAGTGGTTTCTCGCCCACCTACCTCATTTGGTGAGCGTTTGTAATCTCCAACAGCAAACCAATCTTTTACAGAATCTGTAGTTCCCGTTTTTAGAATGCGGTGGAGTTCTTTGATGATGATCTCTGTAAGAGGGTCTTTTGCGTGGTCAATCACGTAATCGATAGCGCGGAAGTGGTTCTGAGTTTCTACAATGTCATCAATATGAACAGGATTTTCTTCAACGCCGATAGTAGCCGTTTCAAAAATCATGCGTGTCTGATCGAGGGAGAGCTTGCTTCCCTCAATGTGATTAGAGTTATAGGTAAGCTCGACCTGGAGCTTATGGTAAATACCGCCCTTTATTTTTGAGGTCTTTTCTTCAATCAAGCGCGAAAGCAGCGGACTTGTTGACGATGTTTTGGCATTTTTTCGAGAAGGTTTTACTGCATCGGCTGGAATGTTCCAAGTTTTTCCCACGAGAAAAGCGCCTGGCACGCGGCCATTAGCGCAGTAATTGCGCACACTTCTCTCGGATATGCCCCAGAGCTCAGCAATCTCTGCCGCAGAAAGAAATCCCATTAAGCTTCACCTCCCTATCGGCAAAAACTGACGAGATTATTATAGCAAAGAGAGGATGTTTATTGCCGATATCGGCAATAAATGTAAGAACTTGTATAGGCTTTGAGTTATCTTGCAATTATTTTTCTACTATTTGTCGTAGCTACTAACTGCTTATGTCGGTCAACTCTACAAACACACATTTTGCAGCCTTACAGCAGTCCTGAAGAGCGATTCCTTTTGCGTACGGATTTTTTCTCACATACTTTGCCCACTGCTCCAGCATAGCAGCGTCACCGGCAACATCGTCAAGCGTATCGGCCCAGCGAGCGATGGCTGCTTGACTGCTCCTTTTCTCACAAGTCGACGCCAAGGCGTTTCTCAATATTTCCATATTGATTTCATTTCTTTTAACACCCAACAGAACATAAATGTCATAGAAATCTCGGAGACGGGTATTGGCAACTCCGCGAGATACCACAGTCTCAAGTTTTTCCGCGAGTACAGTCTCGATTGGATATGCCATGAGGCTAATCTCACCCTCACCGAAGAGCAGCGGGTAGCTGTACTCCACCGCATCCGGCGTGATTCTGTCACCAGTGGTGACATCTACTGTCAGCGGGACCAACATAGGGGCATAGCTCCCCTTGAGGTGTACGCGAATGCCTGGATAGTCATCGGTCTCGCGAATGTCTTCAATTCTGTCAAACTCAAACTCCCAATCGTCATCTACCTGTACTGACGTGATGTCGCGAAAGACCTTTTCTGCAGACTCATGAGTAAGAGTGAACCCTCTGACCGTCGTGTCCAGGTCCATGGTAGTCCTAGAGCTGACGCCAACGAGGGACGAGATGAGCACACCGCCCTTGATAACAATGTTGTCTCTCCATGTCGATCTTGAGAGGCGCTCAAGCAACCTCTCGAGGAGGTAGCTCTGCATGAGCGCCTGTGTAGGGATGCCCGCCTCCTTGGCCATGTTATTCACATGTGCCTTGAGCTGCATTGCGTTCTTCATCCTCATAGCAGCACCTCCAGATAATTTCGGATTTTCTTCTCAACGCCAAGTCTGCGCGCGTATTCAACTAGTTTCTCTACATCTCTCTTTGAACTTTTAACATAGGCCCGCATCGCCGGAATAACAACCTGTGAGTCTACTGTGCCCTGACCCCTGACAAGGTCGCAAAGTGTTCTCTCTAGATTGTATGCCCTAACAATATTGTTGTGCTGAGTAGTCAGCTCTACCAGTCCAAGCTCAAGCACCTCGTCGGCACAGGTACGACAGACTATCCCCGCTTCCCTGACGGGTGTGGCATTGTAGCCTCTGGGGAACGTCATGGTGAGGGAAAAGGGTGCACGGTCGGTCATGCCGTGCAGAAACAGCGCCGTTTCATCGGAGAATACGCCACGCGAAAACCGGTGTTGAGCGGCAAGGTATGGGTCCTCCCATGTCTCCGGAAGAGCGTAGAGACCGCGCCCAACCTGAACCAACTCACCTCTATCGACAGCCTCAGCAAGCTTTCTCCTGGGAATGCCAGAGGCAGTAACCTGCGATGCTGACACGTAGCCATTCTGGCCTTTCGCAATCTCGATTAAGGTCATGGCAACCCTCTTTCTTAATTGTACATTTATGCTGAATATTATTTCATATTAAGCATAAATGTACAATTCTGCATGATTGAATCATAGACTTGCATGAAAGGACTTTAATGAGGAGTCGGGGGCTTGCATCAAAAACTGCGTCTGAGTCAATAAAAGTTGTCAATATGTTCTTTCGCTTTGAACGTATCAAGACCAACTTTATTAAATGCTTTATAACTTCAAAGCCATATGCATTTCTGAACTTTGTTTTTCCATTGGCACTCCCATCTCACGATGTCTGCTAAAAGACCTCAATTTTATAGAAATACCACTCTACGTAATGACATAAAAAATACTGTCCACTGAAATGGATAGTATTTGAGGTTGCATATTTGTAGACTCTAGAACTCAGGATTGCCATACTCGCGCAACATAGCGTCACGGTTAATAATCCACTGCTTACCATACTTGCGAGCATCCACACCTGGAACTATCTTGCCGTATGCAACAGCTTTACGCAAAGCGGACTCACTTAAACCCCATAGCTCGCTAGCGTCCGAAAACGATATGAGCCCATCAAAAGGCGTTGCAACCTCGGTTCCGTTCTCCCACAACTCGTCGCAAGAGAGGTCAAGGTCATCGTTCCAAATAATACCGTAGCCTCCCTGATCAACCTCTACGTCTCTGAATAGCGACTCATCATTCAGTGTCCTGAAGACCGGGAAACGATGCATAAGCTGAGCTACATCGTAGATTTTTGTGGTGCCGTTGGTAAACTGAACGCTCAACTTTAAGCCAGTCAGGGCAGAGACATCTTTTACCTTATGAAATTTCATAATCTGCCTCCTTTAGACGAGCGGATCGATCTTCTTAAATTCTTGCGTCTCCCACATATCGAGAAGTTAAGTTTGGTGAATCTCTATCTGTTAAAGCCTTGTAGGTGTGGGTATCTGTATCCACTCTTTTTATAAGTATATCACGATAACGTGATATACTTATAAATCGCGATTTGTCGACCTGATTGACAAGCTTAACGAATTTCCTCTGCAAAAACATAGGCGGAAAGGGAACCTCATCGATAAGATGATTCCAAGACATAGGTCTTGATAGTTGTCTGCCCAGGTCGTAGCACGCATCTTTAGAGAGTAGTAGTGGCGAGGCGACAATCAGGGACCATTGCAAGTAATCAGGCAAAATATGATCACCTGGAATCAATAGCCTTAAGATCTTGATTGATAGCTGCCTCGAATGTTGCTGAATCGCTGGCTATGGGCAAACTGTCGTCCTAAGGATTCCGCTTCGAGTTACAACAATTATTGACCCTTCAGGAACCATACACGCAGAGTCTCTTAGCTAAACCAACTTCTGTAATATTTAGAACCCCTGATTCAACAATGTGAGTCTTCACATCACCAGACTTCAACCATGGAATAGTCCCGTTTTCATAATACTCAGGGTGTTTCGTTGAGGGAGTGCCTCCACCAACGATGCAGATGCAAAGATCATTGATTGGCACCATATCATAGCGACTCGTGTTCGCATCTGCATGCATGATCCCCGAACATCTCGACAAACCGGGATTTGACGAGGTCGTCGAAAAGGGAGAGCTGGTGTGTAGCGGCTTCCTTTATCGAATTGACGCTTTGAAGCTTACTTTCAATCATCACCTGTTCCTCTAAGGAGGGCGACAGGCAAACCGATTGACGTCTTGGCCGATGGCCTTGCAAAGCTATTTGCGGTTGTGCTGTTCCACCAATGACTTTATCAAAATCGTAGGTGCAGCAGAAAGGCCTCCAGATAGTTGCAAGGAAACTCTATCGGAGAGTGACGTCTAGGTTCGGCCTAATAGCGTATTCCTGGCTTACGTATGCATTGTGCGGCGGCATACGTTGATTTGGCTCGCAAGTGCCACGGCATCCAGATCAGGATGTCGTCTCCTCTGCGGCGATCTTCTTGAAGTTCATGCACTAATGGCCGATGAATGGGCCATTGCGCCATATCCACCCGGATAGACCGGCAAGTCTTCGCAGCTGGTATCGATTTGGGTAATTGGTCTTCCATTGCTTTGAGCGCGAGCATCCTCCAGGTTTGTTAGGGGCACCCGCTCGCCGGTAAATTGGGGTTTGCTCAGCATCACGATATGTACTTCCGATGTGATCTCTTCACATTTTCCTGGTCGACCATCGCATAGCAAAGCGTCGTATCTATCTTGCTGTGACCAAGCAAGACCTGCACCTGCTCTATAGGCATACCCTTGTCTATAGCCTTTGTAGCGAGCGTTCTTCTGAATTTATGGGGATGTACGTGTTTTATACCAGAATCTTCGCCAAGTTTTCGCAGGCGCGTCTCAACGCCACTTATCTCTAGGCGGCGATAGGGTCGATGGAGCGAAACGAACAGGGCTGGTGTATCATCTTCGCGCAATTCGAGATATGCTAGCAAATGCGTCTTGGCTCGGGCATCAAAATAAACCCGCCGTTCCTTATCGCCCTTGCCGTGGACCACGCATTCACGTGAATCGAAATCGATATCCCGCTTATTAAGCTGCACAAGTTCGCCAACTCTGATGCCCGTCGACGAAAGCAGGTCGATTATCGCCAAATCACGAATCTCCCTGCACGAGTCGCGAAGAAGCTCGAGCGACTCGTCCGAATAGACGGGCTTGAGCACCCGTGACGTCTTTATCTTCTTGATTCTCCTTACGGGGCTCTTATAAATGTAATCTTCCTCCTCGAGCCAAGAGAAGAAGCTCGATATAACGCGCCGGATGTTGTCAATGGTGGTCTTTCCGATACTGCCGTCGCCTGAATAGCTCATTAAGTAATCACGGATGTCGTCAGTAGTGACGTCGTGCGCGGGTTTGGAAACCTCATCGCAAAAGCGTGCTAGAGTGCTCGCATAGTAGCGAAGAGACCTCTCCGAACACCCTTCCAGCCTCTTGGCCGCAAGGAATAGGTCGACGTATTCCGCAATCGTCTCGTATCCTCGCGAGCCTCCACCTTCGCCGACGAGGCAAGTCACCAAAACGGCATGGAGCTCTGCCGCTTGCTCGACGCTCAAAATCGAAGCCATAAGCCTGTCGATTCGTTCTATTGTCCTTCTCATAGCGACACCTTCCTCATAGAGTGAAACCTACGAGGAAGTTATCGCGCGAGAAGGGATATTACGCTGCGGGCCTCTCCGCGTTTTCCTTGATCTTGTTGATGACAGCGACCAGTCCCATCTGCTGCTGGGTATTGAACATGTACACGAACGAGCGCGGCCTATCGAAAGGCGGCTGCATCAATGCCTTAGGCTCCATGTACCCGTTCTCCACGATGTAGTCCACGACCTTGTGGACAAACGCAATCTGCTGCTCATTCAAATCGCCTGCGTTGATGAAATCGGCGAACGCCTCCATGGCAGCATCATGATCGAGCTTAACAAGCTTTCGCACCAGAAGCCCGAAGGGCGTGTCGCCGAAAGCGCGCTCATAGTCGTCCGAACTGCCCAGCTCATGAGTAAAGATGCGCTCCAGCTCGCCAAATTCATACTCGGTCATCGGCAGGTTCCGATGCAGCTTCTGTACCACAAGCGTATCTCCGTAGTCGCGCACCCAGCGCTCGACCTTCATCTTGTAGTCGGTGAAGTCCTCACCCAGGCTCGCCGCAACGCCATACACAACCTCGGTAACAGGGTCGGCAAGATGCGTTACCACATCGCGGCGCCCGTCACCCTCTTGAAGAAAGCGAAGGAGCCCGCGCAACTCACAGCGAATCTCCTCGAGCTTAAGCACCGAGATGTCGGTCATGAACCCCTCGTCGGTGATTGACTGGAGCACGGGCAACTTCTCCTTCACCTGCGGGATGGTGGTACGTTCCTGCAGCTTCATGGAAACGGAAACGAGCTTGTTCACATGGTTAGTTACTTTGTATCCATCGCAAAGCGAACACATGAAGCCGTACATGAACGCATCGAAGCGAAGCGCGTCCACATCAGCCTCGTCATTGCGCACGAGCGGGGCTACCTCACTTGTGAGCACGCCCAAATCGCCCTCACTGATGCAGGCGTAGGAGATTTTCTGCCTGTACTTCTCCACCGCCTGCCGATGCATGCGCACCGAGACCAGTTCCTCATTCAGATTCACTACCTGGTAGTGGATTGTGGACACCAGCTCATCGCGCAAAGTCTGGTAGTCATCGCCAGCGAAAGCACTCTGCTGAAGGTCTTTCACAAGCGTCACCTGCCGGCAGAACACCGTCTCGGAAAGCGATAAGCCAACCTTGCCCTCGACGAGCTTAGGATTCTCTCGGAAAAACTCGAAGTTGCGACACCAGTCGAAGATGAAGAAGCGCTCCTTGTCGGAATGCACCCCGTCGAGAGGATCAAGCACCCAAAGTCTCTCGCACAAGCGCGTGCCGCGGCCAATCATCTGCCAGAACTTAATTTTTGAGCGCACCTTTTTGAAGAACACCAGGTTCACGATCTCCGGCACGTCGATGCCGGTATCCATCATATCCACCGACACGGTAATCGCGGGCAGGGGCTTTAGTTCGAACTCGTCGATGACCGTGTGCGAGTAGTCGTCGGAGTGCAGCACTGTCTTGATGTAGTCGCTCGGAAGGCTCGGATAGAGTTTACCGAAGCGCTCCACGATGAAGCGGGCGTGTTTTTGGTTCTGGGCGAAGATGACGGTCTTTCCGAGGTCCTGCCCGCCGTTTACGCGGATTCCCTCGTCCATGAGCGTCTCGAGCACCGCGTCGACCGTCTGCTCATTGAACACCCAGCTCATGATCTGAGAGTTAGCAATGAAGTCAGGTACTTCCTGCCCGGTCTCCTCGAAGTCGTCCTCGAGCGTGAGTCGGTCGGCCTCGGAGAGCTTATCGTAGGTGATGCCGTCGTCCAGAAAGCTCGTGTGCGTCTCGATGCCCAGGTAGGGAACGAGCACGTGGTCCTGCTCGGTAGCGGTCTCGTACTCGTAGACGTAGGTGGGTACGCCGCGCTCCACCTCAAAGAAGTCGTAGGTATTGCGGTCCACCTCGTTGGCGGGCGTGGCCGTAAGTCCCACGACGAGCGCGTCAAAATAGTCGAAAATCGACTTATATTTCTTGAAGATGGAGCGGTGCGCCTCGTCCACGATAATTAAGTCAAAGTGCGCAGGCGTGTACATGCGCACGCCGTCGTCGTTCCTCACGGCATCGACGGCATTCAGGATCGTTGGGTAGGTGGAAAAAACGATTCGTGCGTCGCGGTCGTCCTTATACTTACACAGATTGCAGCGCGATGTCTCGGGAAGGTACTTCTGGAACGCACGTGCAGCTTGTGACACAAGTGCCACCCGATCGGCCATGAACAGCACGTTCTTCACACGCCCCGAGCGCATGAGCACGTCGACGAGGCCGGCGGAAACACGCGTCTTGCCCGTGCCTGTGGCCATTACCAAAAGACCGCGGCGGTGACCCTGGTCGAAGTTCGCGCACGCACACTTGATAGCCTCAATCTGGTAGTAGCGATTCGTGCCGCCGCCGGCTATCTGCTCGTTCACGGGGATGGAAACGAGAGGCTTTGCGTTGCCACGGCGATTCATGATGCGCTGCAGCTCATCGCGCGAGAAGATGCCGCTTACCTGGCGCATGGGAGCGCTCTCGTCGTCCACGAAAAGGGTATCGAAGCCATTTGATAGGAAGATGAGGGGACGATAGCCAAACTCCTTCTGCAGGCAGTTTGCGTAGAGCCGCGCCTGTTGCAGGCCCTTCTGAGCCGAAAGGCTCGTCCTCTTGGCCTCGACGATGGCTAGCGGCTTGCCGTCCTTGCCTAGCAGCAGATAATCGACGTATCCGATGCCCGTGTTATCGCCCTGCTCCACGGGCATGCCGTGGACCTTACGCTCCTCTACGACGTCGTCACCCAACGTCCAGCCCGCAAGGCCCAGATCCCAATCGATGTAATGCTTGCGAGTCTCGTACTCTGAGATCTCCTCAGGGTTGAAGGAGCGCACCTTCTCGTTTCTCGCGCGTTCAGTCGCAAGCTGGTCGGACATCTCCTTGAGCCGGGCCTCGAGCGCCTCGATGTCCTTGTCCTTCTGCGCCACGATAGCGCCCTGAGCCTTTATGGCAGCGACCTGCGACCTTGTAAGAGGCACGCCCTTTGGCGGCACCTTCTTCTCGTCGAAGGTACGCTCAAAGTAGTTCTTCCCATAACAGTAGTCGATCCAGTCCACGAAGTTAAAGAGGCTCCGCAGTGAAATCATGGCGTCTGAAGCAGTGACTCGTCTGTCTGTGTGAACCGAAAGGTTCCCGAGCTTGTTCACACCGATGAGAGGGCGCCACACGCGCTCATCAACGCGCTGCTTGAACGAATACTCGTGCAAAAGCGACGCAAGGTTGTCCTTATAGGGCATGCTAATCGAAGAATCGGCGGCATAGACCCACTTTACTGCCAGTTCAAGCGCCTTGCGGCAGCCAACGGCGCACATCGCGGGTGAGGTGGCGAAGATCTTTTCCGCCTCGAGGCACGCATCGGCAAAAAGGTCGTAATAGCCGTCTTGCTCTTTGAGGAAATCGAAGTTCATAGCGTTCTCTAATCTCCGAAGTATTCCTGCGCCAAGCTGTCATAAAGCATTTGCAGTTTTTCAATCTGCTGCTGGGCGACAAATCGCGATTTGTCGACCTGGGTGACAGTAAGCGGCACGAATTCTCGTCTGCAAAGCTCTATGGGCGGCAGAAGGGACCTTCCACCGATTTGATGATTCCAAGACTTAGGTGTTCTGGCATGGCCGCCCAGGCTCGCTGCGCGCATATCTTCAGAGAGAAGCTGTAGCTGCGACAGTCGAGGGTCACCCGCTGTTGCGGCCGCTTCGGCATGATGGCCTGGCATCACAGCCTTAAGATCTTGGTTGGCGGCCTCGAATGGTAGAATCGCGGCTGTTGCCCTTAGCTGTGGGCAAACCGTGTTTAAGGATTCCATAGCTTCGAGCTAACAATTGAACATTGACTCCTGCCAGGAAAACCTTACACGCTGAGCTTTCTTAGCTAATCGCAGCTTCGGTGATGTTCTCCTCGAACGCCTGATTCGGCGAAATTGCGAGTCTTCACTTCACCTGACTTCGACCTAGGGTATGGTCCCGCTTTCGTAATACTTCCTGTCGACGTTTCGTTGAGAGGCGTTGCTGCTCCGCCTGCGATGCAGCTGCAAAGATCATTGATTGGCACTGATAGTCAGGCGACTCGTGTTCTGTTCGCGGTTGCAGGTATCCTCGAAGATCTCGACAAACCGGGATTTGACGAGGTCGTCGAAGCGGGTCAGAGCTTGACTGTTGACAGTCTTGGCTTGCCTCTTGATCGAAGTTGAGCTGCTGCGCAATTGCTTCTGCGTGTCTCTCGGATAAATCATCGACAGGAAAACTGATTCACGTCTATGCCGACGGCCCAGGCAAGCTTCCTTATGTCCCCATCGCTTGGCGAGCCTTGTTTTGCTATTGGCAGCGAAAAGCTGATGTTGCACCAATCTGGAGACTTTACCAAAATCGTAGGTGCGTCGAAAGGCCTAGATAGTGCAAGGCGACCCCTCGAGCGTGATTGGCAGTCATTGTTCGTCTTCGCTACGTATGATTGCTCCGGTGGGCGCACGCACAGAGATGAGAATCGTCGCCCTTTTCGGCAAGCTTCTTGCTCACGGTACATCCAAGATCGAGAATGGGCTCCTCTGCGCCGAAATCCGCAGTCCCGATAGAATGGCATGCCATCGCCGCCGGTATTGCAGCCATTGGATACCGGATGGCCGAACCATTACCAGCGACGATTCGGGAATCGTCTTCCATTGCTGTGGGAGCATAGGTCTGTTAGGCACCTGCCTGCCGACAAATTGGGGTTTGTTAGTCATTCTGATCACCTGCCAGCATCTTGCGGAGCTCCGAGAGGCTCTCGGCCATCTGCCTGTTCAAATCGTCGAGGTCAGCAAGGATCTCCTCGGTTGGCGGGTAATCTACTCGCTCGTAGACGGTTTCGGTGTACTTGTTGAAGCTGAAGTCATAGCCGTTCTCTACAATCTCGCTCTTGGGAACAAGAAAACTCTTCTCAGTGCGAGCGCGGTCGCGCTCGGCGTCGAGGTTGCACCAACGGCTCAAAATATCAGGGATGTCGTCGTGCTTCTCATCGGGATCGCGCTTGTCGTCGAGCGTAAAGCCGTCGCCCTCCATGTTGTAGAGCCACACGTCGTCGGTGCCACCCGCGTCGGTCTTGGTGAACAAGAGGATGGCGGTGCTCACTCCGGAATAGGGCTTGAACACACCGGATGGCATACATAACCGTCACAGCCTCAAGCTTCTGGTTCTCCACCAGCTCGCGGCGAAGCTGCTCGTATGCCTTCGCGTTGCCACGGAAGAGTACGCCGTTTGGCACGATACAGGCGCATCGGCCACCCATTTTGAGCATGCGCAGGAACAGCGCCACGAACAGGAGCTCAGTCTGTTTGGAGTCCACGATGCCGCGAAGGCTCTTATCGATGTCTTCCACGTCGACCGACCCGGTGAACGGCGGGTTGGCAAGCACTACGTCGTACTTGCCCGAGACAGTGTTGTTCTTAGAAATACTGTCCAGGTAGCGCACGTCAGGCGCATCCACTCCGTGCAGCATCAGGTTCATGGTGGATATGCGAAGCATAGTCTGGTCGATTTCGAAGCCCGAGAACTGCGGAGCAGCGCCGTTCTTGCCGACATAGGAATCCCAGTCGTCACCAGACATCTGGCTTTTCGTGGGCGTTTGCGGACAGGCTCCGTCTGCAGAGATAAGGAAGCCCGCGGTTCCGCACGCCGGGTCGCAAACGAGTCTCCTGGTTTCAGGGGTCAAACCAATATTGCCACCATCATGTTGCGGATGTGCTGTGGTGTTCGGAATTGGCCGTTGGTACCCGCTGTCGAGAGCTTTGAGAGCATGTACTCATAAAGATCACCCAGATCGCCCACGTGATCATCGAACTCGGAGAGGAGACCCTCGACACCGTCGACCGCCCTCTCAAGCAGGGAGGGTTTACCCGCCGGAAAGCCGAATGTCGCGCTCTCCATAGCCTTGGCGAAGGCAGACTCGTCGCCGAGCTGTTTAATGAATGGGAAGGCGAATTCGTTCACCACGCGGTACATCTCCTGCGCGGGGAGGTCCTTGAAACGGCTCCAACGCAGCTGATCGCCAGGAATCTCGGCGCCATAGGAGTTGTGGTACGTCTCGGGGAAAATGCGGTCGAGTTCGGTTCCGAGCATCTGTTCCATCTTCTCGGACTCAAGTTCCTTCTCGTCGAGCGAACGCATGAACATGAGGTAGGTAAGCTGGCTTATGACCTCGATAGGGTTGGTTATACCGCCTTCCCACATCTTCTGCCAGATTGCGTCCACCTTGCTCTTGGTTGCTCCTGTGATCATGGCTACCGGCCTTTCTTTGAAAACTCTTCAATCATGCAGGTGTGGACGAAGGCAGCGCGAAGTTCACCCCACGAAGGGACACCTCCGCTTTCGTCACATCGCGCAGCGTTTCGGATATTCTACACGTCACCGAAACCTGGCTTCCATCAACGAAGTTACTGCGAATCTCGGTCTCGATCAGCGAGCCGTCGATGAAATCCGTAACAACTGCATCCGCACCACAAAATTGCTCGAAATGCAATATAAACGCATTGCAACAATTATATTCCATCAAGCGTTAAAAAGTTGTATATAGCGAGCTAAAATGGTCCGAAATTGAAAGAGGAACTGTAAGTGAAGCAATTGTCGTTGACCACGCACCAATGACTGGTAGCGTTCGGCACTATTCAATTAAACAGGTCTGAAAGTTAGTGCGTATTCCATACCGTTCGTCTATCTCCCTGTCGCACAATCACGGTCGTGTCCCGAAAAGTGGTGTAAGCAAGCATTTCAGGTGTTTAAAAGAAGTGCGGTTATTTCCTAAAATATAGTCACCACAACCAATTCAGAAAGGAAATAACCGCAATGCAAACTCTACACGAAACTGAGCTCACCTACACCCAAGATCACAAATTAGATTTAAACGGTATGGCACGAACACTGCTTGAAGACTTAGTAAATACCGTAATGGTTGAACAAGTAGAAGAGCTTGGTTGTGTTCGTAATGGTTACCGTGAGCGAAAGCTTGTAACCAAGCAAGCTATGCTTCGTCTTGTAGGAGCGGTATGTATCGATCAAAACGAAGAGTGGTTTGTAGCAACGCATTTCATGGACAAGCACTCTCTTCTCTTTGAAGAGGCCCCTAAGAGAGAGTCATGTACACAAGAGACTATCGACCATCTCTTACAAGTAATTGATAGTGACTTTAAGGTTTGTAAAGAGGTGGCATAATGTAGGCTAGAAGGTAGTAAGGAAATAGCCTTACACCACTTTTTGAGACGTAACTATAAATTCTATTGTATTAATAAATTATTTATATGAAATTTTGTAAATCTTTTTCATTAATACCCATGGCATCCAACACATTAGAAAACTTTACTGTTTTAAATTGGTTTCTATATTTTTCAAATATTTTATTAAGTTCAGAAATAAATTTTCTGAAATATCTTTTTTCAAGCAGAAATTTTAGGTAAATGATTGCAACTATTATTTTTTGATTATTGTAGATCTTGTAATTAAAATAATTTGCAATATTAGATACGTCTACACTCTTGAAATTAGAATTATATAATCTTTCATCATGAGCACATTTATTCCTTATTAAATTTAAAATTTTTAACGCAGCAGTTAAATCCTCGCTTGATAGTCTATATGTTATTACAGGTTCATATTGAGTTTTATATTTATTTGAATAAAACTTAGCTATATTGTTTTTATCCTGATCTATTAAAATACTATACAAATGAGCTAAATTCCCCATGGTTAAATAGTTAACTAAAACCCATAAAGGTACAGAACCATGATTAGTGATATAATGGTTAATTGCTCCATCTTGATCAACTTTTTCATGAATCATCTTCGTTAGTATGGCTATTTGTAGTAATACTTTTTTAGAATTATTTTTATCATAATTCTTTATTTCCAAATACGAATTTGGGCTTGGATATTTCCTTGAAAATTCATGAGAAATCACGGTCTTAAAAGTATTTTCAAAGATTAGTATATACTCCAAAAACAATATTCTTAATTCTCTATCAAATAAGAACAATGCCTTTAATTCATTGAAGTGAGTATTCGGTAAAAAACACTCTGGCACTATTAACGCACCAGAGAGGTCTTTTTGTAAAAATAAATCTTTATAACCATTTATCACATTGTAATAATTTTCCTGCTCTAGGAATCTTTTTGGACTTCCATCTTTAGGAACAATAAGTCCTCTATTTCTTAAAATTCTCAGCTGTTGATTATAGGTCTTAAAGTTTTTCATATTGTTCCTTTAGAAAAATGGCCAGGGCATCGTATGCTTCCTGGCCTAATCCAATGTAAACATAGTATATTTCTTTGTTGCCAGTTGTCAACTACTTTTATTTACTATTTCAGACTTGTTTAAACTTATCGACGTTTTTACAAGACTTTTTAATATTACATAAAATCATACACCTTACTCCCACTCAATGGTCGCAGGTGGCTTTGGAGTGATGTCATACGCAACGCGGTTAACGCCAGCAACCTCACTAACGATGCGAGAAGAAATGCGGGTTAGCAGCTCATAAGGAAGCTTTGCCCAGTCAGCGGTCATGGCGTCGCTGGACTCAACGGCGCGCAGGATAACCGGACGAGCATACGTGCGCTCATCACCCATTACACCAACGGACTTAATGTCGGGTAGTACCGCAAAGTACTGCCAAACACTGTGCTCGGAATTGCGATCGCCTGTCTCGTCAAAGAGCTGGGCGTTGTAAGCGTCAATCTCTTCACGGACAATAGCGTCTGCATTGCGGAGAATCTCCAGCTTTTCTGGGGTAACATCGCCAATGATGCGGATAGCAAGGCCAGGACCTGGGAATGGCTGCCTGTAGACAAGGTTCTCGGGCAGGCCAAGAGAGACGCCCAGCGCGCGGACCTCGTCCTTGAAGAAGTGATCCAGGGGCTCAATCAGGTCAAAGTGAACGCCTTCTGGGAATGGAATCAAGTTGTGGTGGCTCTTGATGGTTGCAGCCTTACCGCCCGTCTTACGAGCGCCCGACTCAATAATGTCAGGGTAGATGGTGCCCTGTGCCAGGAACTGAACGCCGTCCAGCTTCTGAGCCTCGTCAAAGAAGACCTTCCAGAACTCGGTGCCAATCAGGCGACGCTTCATCTCTGGCTCGGTAACGCCAGCTAAAAGCTCTGCGTAGCGTTCCTCTGCGTGAACGTGAATCAGAGGCACGTTGAACTGCTTGCGGAAGACCTGTTCAACCATCTCTGGCTCACCCTTACGGAGCATGCCATGGTTAACAAACACGCAGGTAAGCTGATCGCCAATAGCACGGTGGACAAGGGCAGCAACAACAGAAGAGTCAACGCCGCCGGAAAGTGCCAAAATAACGCGGCCATCGCCGACCTTCTGGCGAATCTCCTCCACCTTCTGCTCAATGATGTTGTCCATGGTCCACGTCTTCTCAAAGCCACAAATATTGAACAGGAAGTTAGATAGCATCTGAGAACCGCACTCGGTGTGGTTAACCTCTGGATGGAACTGCGTGGAATACAGGTTCTTAGCAGCGTTTTCCATAGCTGCAATAGGGCAAACGTCGGTAGAAGCGGTAACAGTAAAGCCCTCTGGAACCTCAGACACAGCGTCGCGATGGCTCATCCAAACGGTCTGCTGCTCAGCGGTGCCGTCAAAAATGCGGCTCTCCCCTGCGCGGGTCAGATGAGCTGGGCCATACTCGCCCTTCTCGGTGTGTCCAACGGTGCCACCCAGGGTAACCGCCATAATCTGCTGTCCATAGCAGAAACCAAAGACAGGAAGGCCAAGCTCCAGAATCTCTGGGTCAATCTTTGGCGCATCCTCAGCATAAACAGAAGCAGGGCCGCCGGACAAAATAAGCGCAGATGGATTGAGCTCACGAAGTTCATCTGCAGAAATATCACAAGGAACAATCTCGGAGTAGACGTTAAGATCGCGCACGCGACGTGCAATTAACTGGCCGTACTGGGCACCAAAGTCTAGAACTGCAACAAACTGCTTGGGCCTGGACTCGCTCATGCATGACTCCGCTTCTCCGGTTTCCCGGTCACTCTTAGATTCTGCGCCAACGCACAATGCCGCACGTATGGGCACATATCTCTACCACGAATTTATTGCTATTAATAATACCTTCAACCAGCCGATAACACCACGAGAGATTGCGCGCGCCAAAAAGTCTTCTTATTCTGCGCAAACAAAAGACGGTAAAGTTCTATAATCTGACAAGAAATGCTACTAATTTCTAACAATTATAAAAACACAAAATATGGCGAGAAGAGCAGGTCAAAGACACTATAACTTGAAATGTAATTGTTTTGTGACGACCAAAACTGGTAACAGTTTTTAAGTACCTATCTGCAATAATTTTCTCACGTTTGAAAGACGAATTGGAGTTTGGTTTATGAAAAAAGTACTGGTCAGACTAGGTGTATTTCTTGTTCCTTTTATGATTGTTGTTACTTTTGTGGCAACATTCGCTTCGGCTACAACTGTTTCACCGGTTCAAATTACCAGCATGTCTGTGGCTGATGATACCTATACACCAGTCAATGAGATTACCACTGATAATCTGTACCATATTACAATCAACTGGGAATCTACCGCTTCTACCGTGGCAGAAGGTGACTATTTTGATATTACCTTGCCCGATAAAGTCCAGTTCACAGCCACACAAAACACAACTCCAATTGAAGTTAAAGATCCTAACGGCGCAACCGTAGCATGGGCTTACCCAACTCCAGCTGCAGGTAGCATCTTCGGTGGAACTCTGCATGTTGTTTATACAGACTATGCAAACACCCACACCCAGATTAGGGGTACTTTCTCGCTGTCCGCTCTCTACGACCGCGACGCCATCAATGCTGGCGATAACACCCACATTGACTTTGGCGTTAACGGCACCGCTGTTCCTCTCAACATGATTGTTCGTCCAAAGAACACCGTTGGCGAAGAGTGGCTTAACAAGTGGGGCGGTCCTGTTACCGGTACCGAGTCCGAGGTACTTTGGTATGTTCGTCTTAACTACTCCGCTTCTAACATGACTGGCGTTGAGTTCTCTGACTCCCTCTCTGATAGAAACGGTGGAGATCTTCCTGCATCGGTAACCTACATTGCCAACTCCTTCCACCTGTATCGCGCAGACTTTGATGGAACCGGCAACTACAGCAACCTCCAGGAGGTCACCATTCCTAATGGTGCACTCTCTATTGCAGCTGACGGTCACTCCTACCACCTTAACCTGAGCGGCGTTGACTTCTCCCAGGGCCAGCGTTACCTTCTGCAGTATCGCACCACCTTTATCCCAGGTATGGCTCTGCATAACTATGGCGTGCTTACCAATGCTGGCGGTGCTCCAAGAAGCGAGATTGGCTTTACCTACTACTCTCCAAACAACTCCGGCGCCGCAAACGGCAATCTTGTCGGCCGCATCCGCATTATCAAGGTTGATGCTGACAACGCAACTACTCAGCTTCCAGGCGCAACTTTTAAGGTAACAAGCGTTGCTAACCCAGCTGATTCTTGGACTCTTACTACAGGCGCCGACGGAACTGCGACCTCCGAGAGGCTTGCTACCGGCTCCTACACCATCGAAGAGCTTACTGCTCCAGATGGCTATGTGCGTGACGCTACTGTCTACACCGTAAACGTTGACAATCAGTCCGGCACTATCAAGATTATTGAGAACAAGAAGAACGCTCACGCAGACATCCCTGTACAGAAAGTCTGGAATGGCGCAGAGGGCGGAGCAGTAACCGTTCACCTGCTTGCAAACGGCGTTGACACCGGCAAGACCCTTACCTTGAGTTCTGACAACAACTGGCAGGATTCCTTCACAGGCCTCGAGGCTTATGCAGCTGACGGCTCTGAAATTACCTACACCATCTCTGAGGATGAGGTAGCTGGCTACACTAGCCAGATCACCGGTGACGCAACTCAGGGCTTTGTAGTCACCAACACCCAGGTTCCTCCAACTCCAGAGAAGCCTGCTAAAACTCGCAAGAAGTCCAACCTCCCCTACACCGGAGATGCCTCTTCTGTTGCAGGCGTCCTCTTTGGTTCTTTGGCAGCACTGGGCAGCGCAGTTGCACTTAAGCGCCGCAAGTAAGTCTGGCGCGCAGTCGTAGCAGCGCGGGCGCGCAGCTTCACACAACGTTACAAGAACGTCTTGTCCTCGTGGCAAGGCGTTCTTTTTTGGCGAGAAACTCGTCTAGTTTGTGAGGCTTCGCGGGGCTTCTCGCCTCCTTAATTGCATACAGAAAAATGACCTATTCGGAATCACGTATAAAAAGAGACTAATGTCCAGCATTTAGATTTATTAGGAGTAATATTTATCCATTTTTATTACGCTAAGCTGCACATAGTGTGGAATGTTCGTTGTGAACAATTGTGAAGAACCTGTGAATTTAGCTGTACTTTATTTAAAAGGTATCAGAAAAAGAACCGATAAATTCCTTGTACCTGCATAAATATTTGAACTTTAAAAAAGCGATATAAATATATACAGAATCTCAAATAAATTCTCTTTGTAATAGGTGAAAATAGACGCATCTATTGCAAAGGAGTCCTGATGAACAAACGACTGTTTAAGCTGTTAAGTTTTGTCTTCATGCTGGTCCTGGCGCTTCCGCTTGCTGCAAAATCAGCTTTTGCTGAGACCGCAAGCACCGAAGCTGCTACGGGCACCCCTAAAGCGGTTGTCGCAACCATTACAGACTTTAGGGTTGAAGATCGTTTTGGTAATCCAACTACCGTTGTTAACAAGGCAAATGTGTATGCCATTGCTATGACGTGGGACGCCTCTGCAAACGCTAACGTAGAGCCGGGCGATTACTTTGACGTCACCCTCCCTAACGAGATGAGGTTTACCGCAGCTCATCCTGCATCTACCTTTAACATCACCGATGCAGCAACCGGCGAGGTCATGGCAGTAGCTCACGTCACCCCTGGTACCGATGGTTTTGGTGGAAACATGCGTGTTGTCTTTACCAACTACGTTAACAACCACACTGACCTGCGAGGTACCGCTCGACTTGGCTTTACCATTGATTCACAGCGTGTTCAGACAGGTACCGGTAAATCTTTTATCTTTACTGTCTCTGGCAGTCCTGTTCCTGTAACGTTTGACGTCACCGCTCCTGGTACCATTCGTACTGAGTTCCTCTCCAAGTGGGGCAAGATTATTGAGGGCAACGCAAACGAGATTCAATGGACTGGCCGCATCAACTACTCTGGTGGTAACTTCCACAACGTCCGTCTACACGACCAGCTATCCGACCAGGGCGGCGGCGACCTTCCTTCCGAGATTACCTATGTTCCAAACACCTTTGAGCTCTGGAGCGCTCGCTTTGATGAGTACGGCTCAACCATTCCAGGAACTGCAACTCGCATTCCTATTACCCCAGGTATGCTCACTATTTCTCCTGATGGACAGTCGTTTGATCTTGACCTTTCTGGCTTAGACCTCAGCAACGGTCAGAGCTTTAAGTTCACCTATCGCACCACCTATGTACCTGGTGTTGCCCTGCGTAACCTCATTACCATGTACTCTGACAACCCTGAGTACCGCTCCGATTGGGTATATCGCAACGCAACTTCCGGCGGAGAAGGTACTTCTACCATCATCGCTCGTATCCGCATCGTCAAGGTAGATAAGAACGACCACAACACCAAGCTTGCGGGTGCAGTCTTTAAGGTGACCAGCACCACCGATCCATCCAAGACCTGGACTATTACTACTGGCGCTGACGGTACCGCTACCACCGAGAAGCTCCCTGCTGGCACCTACAACGTTCAGGAGATTACCGCTCCTGCTGGCTACCAGCTCAATACCGATACGTATAACCTCACCGTTTCTGCAACCACCGGCGTTATTAAGACCGTTGAAGACGAGAAGACCCCAACAGTTGACGTACAGGTCAACAAGACATGGGTGGGAACTGTCGGTGGTCCTGTTACCGTCAGGCTGTACAAAGACGGCGTTGCTAGCACCGAGACCGTCACTCTTGACCAGACCAATAACTGGGCTGCAACATTTAGCGGTCTTCTCCGCAACGATGCAACAGACGGTCACGTTATTGCTTACACCGTAGTAGAAGAGAATGTTCCTACTGGATATACCAGTGCAGTCTCAGGCAACCAGACTGATGGCTTCACGGTTACCAACACCGAGATTCCACCAAACACTCCTCCTACTACCCCACCAAATACACCACCAAACACTCCTCCAAACACCCCACCAGCAACTCCTCCATCAGAGACTCCAAAGAAGCCAAAGAAGAAGCAGCCAAAGCTTCCAGAGACTGGTGACTTCTCCGAGATTGCTCTTGTTGCAGTAGCTACCGTGGGCAGCGTTATTACGACGCTTGGCTATGCTCTGAAGGATCGCCGTAAGTAAGGCAGCGTTGCGCAGTAAGTAACGCCATGAGCAAAAGTTGCTCGTACTTCTCGCGCCAAGCTCCACGAACTTCTTGCACACGTCCCCGCTTCACACGTTGAAGCGGGGATTTTTTGTGGCAGGTTTGTTTCTATGCAGCACAAAGACGCAAAATTGCGTATAGTAGATGTTTGACAAAACGCATTGGGCAAAACACAGATTAAACACAAAGGAGCCCCAATGGCCAGAAGGTCACATTCATCTCAGAATCGCGGAAACAACAGCCGTGATAGGTACGAAGATACCCCTGAGTACGATACAGAGGACTTCGCACAGGACGATTATGACGCTTATAATCAGGGCGCATATCAGCCTCGCACGCTGGGCAGCGTTCGAAGCGCAGGTGCAAGTTCTGCTCGCAACAATCACGAATCCCACGGCTCCAGGTTTACGCGCGAGCCTTTGATTGGCCAGACCAATGTCGGCGACGAGTGGCCTGAAGAAGCCCCAGCTCAGCAGCAAAAACACACCCACTTTGCTGCACATCGAGCGGGTGCCGTGAGCCATGCACCTTCTCGCGCAGAAGGTGTGGGCGCATATTCCAAGAAGCGCCAAGGTTCTTCTCGCGGTCGTGGTCTTAAGATCTTTGCCGGCATCCTGGGAACGTTGCTGCTGGTAGCAGGCGTAGCATTTGCCTGGTGGATGCTGGATACCAACTCAAAACTTCGCCAGGGCTTGGACGCAAACCTGCAGGCCACGCTGGTACAGGTTGCACCATCCGACCCGTTCTACATGCTGCTTCTGGGCGTGGATAAGGACGAGGGACGCGCAGAGAACTGGGGTGATTCCGACGCAAACTTCCGCGCCGACACTATCATTCTGGCTCGCGTAGATCCTAAGAACAAGAAGATCACCCTGATTTCCATCCCCCGAGATACTATGGTTGACCTGGGAGAACATGGAAAGCAGAAGATTAACTCCGCGTATAGCTATGGCGGCGCATCCGGAATGGTCGAGGCCGTTTCCAAGCTGGCAAACGTCAACATCTCGCACTACGCCGAGGTAGACTTTGAGTCGTTCACCAAGATTGTGGACTCTATTGGCGGCATTACGGTCAACCTGCCCGTTGCTGTTTCTGACATGCAATACTCGGGCATCGACCTTCCCGCGGGAGAGCAGCAACTCAACGGCCAGCAAGCGCTTGGCCTTTCTCGCAGTCGTCACGCGTACGACAACTACGGCGCAGGCGACTTCTACCGCGCGGCTAACCAACGCATGATTCTGACGGCCATTGCCAAGAAAGTCCTGCAGCTGGACCCCGTTTCTATGTCGGGCGCTGTGTCTACCATGGCTGAGAGCGTAACTACCGACTTTAACGTTACCGATATTGTGGGACTGGCCATGTCGTTTAGGGGTATGGACACCTCCAAGGATATGTATTCCGCACGTACGCCGACGACGTCCGAGCTCATTGACGACGTGTGGTATGAGATTGTCGATAAGAGCGCGTGGAAGACTATGATGGATCGCGTAAACCAGGCGCTGCCTCCTCTGGAAGATGCAAGTACCGACGAAACCACAGGCGTTGTGGGCACCGTTGGAGGAGACCCTTCAGCTATCGACAGCATCAAGCCGGACTATACCGGTGAAGTTGCCGTGCTCAACGGCACCGACGTTCAAGGGCTTGCAGCTCAGAAGGCTGGCATCCTGAAGACTAAGGGCTACACCGCTTACGCCGACAGCTCTCTGGAGCATCCAACCGACTCGATTATCATCTACGACGGCACGCGTACGGGCCTGGCAAAGGCCGTTGGTGTTGCAAAAGCGCTGGATATCCCTACCGCCAACATCAAGGCAAACGACGGTTCCTACCCAACTGACGTGGACATTACCGTGGTCCTGGGCACCGATCAGGCTCCTAAGCGCTAGCGACCTGCAGCGACCTGTAGCGGCTCGCAACCCGCGACGCGCAGCGTGTGACCCGCGACGACCCGCGACGCTACCCCACCACACAAAAACGGGCGAGAAGACCGGTCTTCTCGCCCGTTTCATGTTTACTGTCAGCGGTTTTGTGGCTTAGACGTTGAAGCGGAAGTGCATGACGTCGCCGTCCTCGACCACGTACTCCTTGCCCTCGATGCGTAGCTTGCCCGCAGTCTTGCAGCCGGCCTCGCCGCCCAGCTCCACGTAATCGTTGTAGCTGGCAACCTCGGCCTTGATGAAGCCACGCTCAAAATCGGAGTGGATGACGCCGGCGGCCTCGGGAGCCTTAGCGCCAATGCGGACGGTCCATGCCCTGACCTCCATAGGACCAGCGGTGAAGTAGCTCTGCAGGCCAAGCAGCTTGTATGCCGCCTGAGCAAGCGTCTCAAGGCCGGAGTGCTCAAGTCCCAGGGACTCCAGATACTCTGCAGCCTCCTCTGGATCAAGGTCAGCAAGCTCAGCCTCGACACCTGCGCAAACAGGGATGGACTGAACGCCGTTAATAACAGGAGCCGGCTCAGTGAGCATGTCCTCGTCGACGTTTGCGACGTACAGGATTGGTTTCATGGTAAGCAGGAAAAGATCGCGAGCAGCCAGACGTTCCTCGTCGGTCATCTCCATGTCAGCGGCGCGATTGCCCTCGTTCAGCCACTCCTGAAGGCGCTTTGCCACGTTGAGCTTGGGCTGGAGGTCCTTATCGCGCTTGGCCTCTTTCTCCAGCTTAGGCAGGGCGCGCTCAATGGTGCCCAGGTCAGCGAGGATAAGCTCCGTCTGGATGATGTCAACGTCCTCGTCAGGATTGACGCGGCCCTCAACGTGGATGACGTCGGGGTCTTTGAAGTAACGAACAACCTCGCAGATAGCGTCGGTGTTGCGGATGTTTGCCAGGAACTGATTGCCCAGGCCCTCGCCCTCGTTTGCGCCCTTGACCAGGCCAGCGATGTCCACAAACTCAACAGTTGCAGGCATGATGCGACCAGGATTGACAATCTCGGCCAGCTTCTGGAGCCTTGCGTCGGGTACGTCAACGATGCCCACGTTAGGGTCGATGGTAGCAAACGGATAGTTTGCAGCCAGACCACCCTTGCGGGTCAGCGCGGTGAACAGCGTGGATTTACCAACGTTTGGCAGGCCAACGATACCAATTGAAAGCGACATGTGAGTCCTCTTGTTGTCGGTGGACGGTTACGGTTATTTGCGTTTCTCGCGAGAAAAACGTGGAGCTAGAAGCGTTGTGCTGTGTACACAGCTACTTGCTACTCCCCATTATCCTCTTTTGGAGGTTGTTGTGCGGCGGCGGTAGAACTCTCGTCTGAGTCCTCGGTAATCGAATCCGCCAGGTGTTTGAGCTGCTCTTTGCCGGTGTCAAAAATGAAGCGAGCCTTGCGACGAGCCAAAGCCTCAAGACGCTCGGTTTCCTCGGCCTTGCGGTCACGAACGACCAGCTCAGAGGTGTTCATAGGCACCATCGTAAGCGCACCAGGCTCTGGGCAGACAATTTCGCAGGCGCCGCAGTTGACGCAGAACGGCATCTTGATGGTCAGCTTGCCCCGCTCATCGATGTCGATTGCATGCGTTGTGCAGGTATTTTTGCAGTCGCCACAGACCGTGCACTTACTGGAATCCCAGATAGGAGCCTCGAGCTTCACGTAAGGAGCCAGGTCTGGATCGTGCTGGAGGGCGCCCATGACCAGGCGACGATCCTGCGTAAGCATGGACTGCCTCATGTCGGTGGTGCGCAGACCCATCACGTCATCAAGCTGCGTCTGGAGTTTGTCCAGGGAACGAGCGTGTGAGTTGATGCGGTCAGCAATTGCCTTGGCGCCCGCAAGGACAGGCGTCGACGCGGATACCAGGCGCTCCGCACCGTTCATCGCGTTGGAGATGAACTGTGAGCGAATATAGGCGCGCGTAAAGTTGTGGTTGAGGTTGTTGCCGTCGACCTCGAGGCCAACCGTAGCACCCGTCCACTCCTCAGCGGTAGCGATGGCCTGGGTATATGCTTCCTCGCCAGTGGTGGTGCGACAACGGTCGCAAACGCCCAGCGGCAGGTAAACACTCACGTTATCAAAGTCCGTAAGGATCGAGAACCAAATGTCGGCCGAGAGCATACCCACGCAGGGCATGCAAATCTCGTTGCCCTCAGGTTTTCTCGCCAGAGCTCGGGTGCAGGTAATGTAGCACTGCTCGTATGCGGAGGCTGCACGAGCTACCTGGTCATACAGCATGCGGGACGTGTGGCGGCGCGTGTTGAACGTCTCGGTTGGGCACGCGGCAACACAGAGGCCGCACTGCAGGCACGCCTCATCGTCGATGCGCACGGACTGATTGTGGATATCAATGCAATTAGCTGGGCAAACATCAAGACAGCGAGAACATGCCTCGGCTTTTCCCGAGGCGCACCTCAGGCAGCGATTAGCGTTTGACCAGGGGATTTCCTTGTAGTCCATTGGCTCGAACGGCTTGTCCGAATTTGGGTCAATAGACAGGCTTCCCATCAGCGCGTCGAGCGGATTAGAGAGCACCTGCAGGGAGTCCTGGATATCAATGAGGTCGTCGAGAAAATCTCGCTCCTCGTTACGATTCTGGTTCTGTGCCATGGTGCCTCCTCTCCTTTGGCGCGTGGCGGATGGTTCAAATATGCGAGCTAGTCGCATGGACCGAGCGTAGTCGCAAATAAACATTTTAACCTGTAGCGACCAATAATTCCGCTCAAATGACGCCACATTCATACGATTTCGATTAATGGACGCTGAGCGGGAAACGTTGCAGTTACGACAAGACGGGTTTCTCGCCCACGGCAAGACGGTTTTCTCGCCCACGACAAGATGGGTTTCTCGCCAAGTTTTTGTGACGAAAGAAAAAATCGGGCCCAGCGAGAGGCTGGACCCGATTGAAGTTCCTTGGAGGTGCGGATTAGTACATGCCGCCCTGGCCGCCCTGAGCAGCTGCGCGAGAAATGGACTCCTCGATGGTGGTGTCCTTTGGCATCTCGGAAACAGTTGCCTCGGTGATGAGGATGAGGGATGCAACGGAAGCTGCATTCTGGAGTGTGGTACGGGTGACCTTAACTGGGTCAAGAACGCCCATCTCAATCATGTCGCCATACTGACCGGAAGCGGAGTCAAGACCCTGACCGGTTGGGAGTGCCTTGATCTTCTCGACAACTACGCTGCCCTCGAAGCCAGCGTTGTTAGCGATGGTGCGGACTGGAGCCTCAAGTGCCTTGCGGATGATCTCGACGCCGATCTTCTCGTCTGCGTCAGAGGTCTGAACGCTATCAAGGACGGAGGAAGCAGCCAGGAAGGAGACGCCGCCACCTGCGACGATGCCCTCCTCGACAGCCGCGCGAGTTGCCTGAAGTGCGTCCTCGATGCGGTGCTTGATCTCCTTGAGCTCAACCTCGGTAGCTGCGCCAACCTTGATGACAGCAACGCCACCAGCGAGCTTAGCAAGACGCTCCTGGAGCTTCTCGCGGTCAAAGTCAGAGGTGGTGTTCTCAATCTCAGCCTTGATCTGGGTGATACGGTCATCGATTGCGTCCTTGGAACCAGCGCCACCAACGATGGTTGTGGTCTCCTTGGTAACCTTGACGGACTTAGCGCGGCCGAGCATCTCTGCGCTGATCTCGTTGAGGTTGACACCGAGCTCCTTGATGACTGCCTGGCCGCCGGTGAGAACAGCGATGTCCTCGAGCATGCGCTTACGACGGTCGCCGTATGCAGGAGCCTTGATTGCGCAGACGTTCAGAACGCCGCGGAGCTTGTTGAGAATGAGGGTGGTCAGAGCCTCGCCGTCGACGTCCTCAGCCATGATGAGCAGAGGTGCGCCCTGCTTCTGGACAGCCTCAAGGATAGGCAGGATGTCCTGGATGGAGGAAATCTTGTTGTCTGTCATCAGGATATAAGGATTGTCCAGCTCAGCGGTGAGAGTCTCGTTGTTGGTTGCGAAGTAAGGGGAAACGTAACCCTTGTCAAACTGCATACCCTCAACGGTGTCGATGTCGATGCCGAAGGTCTGGGACTCCTCAACGGTGATAACGCCGTCCTTGCCGACAACGTCCATAGCGTCGGAAATCTTGCCACCGATGACTGGGTCACCTGCGGAAATGGTACCAACGGAAGCAATCTGCTGCTTGGTTGAGACCTCTTTTGCGATGCCCCTCATCTGAGCGACAACAGCCTCAACAGCCTTGTCGATGCCGCGACGGATTGCGATTGGGTTTGCGCCAGCTGCAACGTTGCGGAGGCCCTCGTTAACGATGACCTGTGCAAGCAGGGTTGCGGTGGTGGTACCGTCACCGACGGTGTCGTTAGTCTTGGTTGCTACCTCTTTGACCAGCTGAGCGCCCATGTTCTCTACTGGGTCCTTGAGCTCAATCTCGCGAGCAACGGAGACGCCGTCGTTAGTAATAGTTGGTGCGCCGTAAGAGCGCTGCAGTGCAACGTAACGACCCTTAGGTCCAAGAGTGGTGGTTACGGCATCTGCCAGGGTGTTTACACCCTTAGCAAGCTTGGCACGAGCGTCGGTGCCAAAATCGATATCTTTAGCCATGGTATTCCTCCAAAATAGCTGAACTTACACGTAAAAAGCGGACGAACAAGCTGCAAACGACTAAGCTGCGAATTAACGAGCTACGAGCGGGCTGCGAGCGGACGAGCTGCGAGCGATTAGTCCTCGAGGACTGCAAGGATGTCATCAGCACGAAGAAGCAGGAGCTCCTCGCCGTCTACCTTGACCTCGGTGCCGCCGAACTTGCCGTAAAATACCTGGTCGCCGACTTTGACATCAAGAGCGATGCGATTGCCATTCTGATCAAGCTTGCCAGTTCCAACTGCGAGGACCTCACCGCGCTGAGGGAGCTCCTGAGCTGCAGATGCAATGTAGAGACCAGAGGATGTCTTCTCCTCTTTTGGAGCAGGCTTTACCAGAACACGATCTCCAAGTGGCTTCAAATTCATAATGAAAACCTCCCTTTCGGGCTAAGCCCGATATTGGCGCCAAGCGCCCTTTTCCAACGCTATTAGTTATTCCACACGGGAAAACAATTTATACGAAATATCGCGAAAATCTTACAAAACCGACTTAGATTTTCTGTAGGCGTGCAGTATAAGCCGTCAACGGTTATGCGCAGGCTGGTGGGTGCGTGCGGGGTGCGAGTGGAATGCAGGCGGAGTGCGAGCTGCGAACAGGCGCGCGGCGCCATTGAGCTGCTGGTAAGCGCGACTTGCGGTCGACGGATGCGAGCGCCAAGCGGTATCGACCTGCAGATTCTTGCCATTAGCATAATTTTTAGCGCAAATCTTTACTGCGTGCATATTCTGCTAGTGATATGCGCGATTTTGCATAGGAAAAATGAGTACCTCTTTGGGAGGGTCCAATTTGGGTAAAAAATGCGTTTAGTTGGGAATGAAATGGAGTATTCAAAAAAATTGCACCTATGTTTTACCAGGTAGCGAATTTTATCCAGATTTTTGATTATTTGTCCGAAACAAAACTGCAGGTAGATTTGATGCATAGAATCCCGCAATTTCTGTAAACTCCAACTAAACGCATTTTTTACCACTTGAGGACCATTTTGAGGGCAAAATCGCCTCTTCCCTACTCATAGCAAAAATCAACCTGCATAAAAGTACCCGGCTATTCATTTTCATGAATAGCCGGGTACAGAACGCCTAAGAAACACGCCTTACCACGCTACGATCTGCCGCGCTATCGTCGCATGCTACGCCCTACCGCGCTTACGCGTCCAAACTCTCCAGTTCAGAGAGCCAAAGCGAGCTCGAGGCGTCGGATGGCATGCGCAGGTCGCCGCGCGGGGAAAGCGAAACCGAGCCAACCTTTGGTCCGTCAGGCATCGCCGAGCGCTTGAACTGCTGCGAGAAGAAGCGGCGGTAGAACACCTTCAGCCAGCGAACGATGGTCTCGTGGTCGTAAATCTCCTGGTCAGTACCCGTGCCAAACGCACGCTCGGCAAGACGCAGAACCTTGAGTGGGCCACTTCCGTGACGAAGCACGTGGAACAAGAAGAAATCATGCAGCTCGTAAGGGCCAACCAGGTCCTCAGTCTTCTGTTCAATGGAACCGTCTGCCGCAGATGGCAGTAGCTCAGGAGAAACTGGTGTGTCCAGAACGTCACGAAGAACGTGAGCAATCTCGTCCTCACCCTGCTCCTCATACGAGTCTGCGCAGTAATCAACAAGGTATCTGACCAGCGTCTTTGGTACCGAAGCATTTACGCCGTACATGGACATCTGGTCACCGTTATACGTTGCCCAGCCAAGCGCCAGCTCGGAAAGGTCGCCCGTGCCAATGACCATGCCGCCCACCTGGTTAGCAACGTCCATCAGAATCTGCGTGCGCTCGCGAGCCTGGGCGTTTTCGTACACAACGTCGTGAACATCCTGGTTGTGGCCGATGTCGGCAAAGTGCTGCAGCACAGAATCCACAATGGAAATCTCGCGCAGGTCGGCGCCAAGCGACTGCACCAGCTCAATAGCGTTGGTGTACGTGCGGTCCGTGGTGCCAAATCCCGGCATCGTCACAGCTACAATGCCCGAGCGGTCGTATCCCAGCTGGTCAAACGCTCGCACCGTGACGAGAAGGGCCAGCGTAGAGTCAAGTCCTCCCGAAATGCCAATAACCGCATGGTCAGAGCCAGTGTGTGCCAGTCTTGAAGCCAAACCGTGAGCCTGAATCGACAGAATCTCCTCGCAGCGTGCTGCGCGAGCGTCATCCATCGCGGGCACAAACGGACGCGGATCAACGTACCTGGTCAGGGGCGTGCGGATTGCAAGCTCGTCGTCACCCTCACCCTCGCCGTCAAACTCCAGCGAGAAATACGTGGTCAGGTGCTTGTAATCCTCCGGCGTCGGAGCAACCTCAAACGTCGACGTGCGCCTGCGGTCAGCCGCCAGCGACAGCACGTCAATCTCGGACACCGCAATACCCTCGCCAAACACGCCAGAGTCGGCAAGCACACGGCCATTCTCGACAACAAGATCATGGCCCGAGAAAACCAAATCAGTCGTAGACTCGCCCTCACCTGCGCTTGCGTAAACGTAGCCGCAGATCAGACGCGCGCTCTGCTGCGCAACCAGCTGACGACGGTACGCGGACTTGCCGGCCAGCGCGGGCGACGCGGACAAGTTGCAGATCAGCGTGGCTCCGGCGACGGCGTGCGCGTTTGACGGCGGCATGGGCACCCAGAGGTCCTCGCAGATCTCCGCGCCCACGACCAGCTCAGGGATGGTGTCGCACGCAAACAGCTGGTTGGTACCAAACGGAGCCTCGCCCAGCAGGCCAAAGTCCACGCTGGTAACGGTCTTGGGGCCGGAAACAAAGTGTCGGCCCTCGTAAAACTCGTTGTACATGGGCACGTAGCGCTTAGGCACCAGGCCCAGCAGCTCTCCCCTAAAGAGAACAGCGGCGCAGTTGTAGAGCTTGCCGGCCACGCGAACAGGCAGGCCTAGCAGCAGCAACGCGTCGACGTCGGCCGTACGGGCAGCAATCGAGACCAAGCCGCGCTCGGCTGCGTCCAGGAGGGCATCCTGCCAGAACAGGTCCTCGCAGGTGTAGCCCGTGATGCAAAGCTCGGGCAGTACGACCACCTTGGCACCGCGATTACCTGCGGCTTCTTCGATGGCCGCCAGGCAGCTCTCCACGTTAAACGCCACGTCGGCCACGCGGACGCGCGGCGTAATACTTGCAACTTTGATGAATCCGTCTTGCACAATGGCCTCCTTACATGCCGCTTGGGACAACGGGCGCCGCATCCGACGACCACGATCCCAGCTGCGCGTTGGGGTTTGCATCCAAGGTCAATGGCGAGAAACCCTGCGTACGGTAGCTACGAAGTGCGCCGACGGCAATCATTGCGG
The DNA here is from genome assembly GCA_023300185.1 of Lancefieldella parvula. Taxonomy (GTDB): domain Bacteria; phylum Actinomycetota; class Coriobacteriia; order Coriobacteriales; family Atopobiaceae; genus Lancefieldella. The sequence goes on along the minus strand of CP097092.1, from coordinate 299,763 downwards.
CGTTGTCGCCACAAACCGACATCGGAGGCACCGTCACTCGAACGCCCATACGACCAAAGGTTTCCTTATATGCAGCTCTAAGTGCGGGGTTTGCAGCTACGCCACCACCCACGCAGAAATCGGAGACGCCCGTCTCCTCAACAGCAGTTTTAGCCTTTGCAACCTGCACGTCAATAACTGCCTGCTCAAACGAAGCGGCTAGATCGGGCAGATTGATTGCTCTACCAGCGCGATTCTCGCCCTCAATGTAGGTGATAACGGCGGTTTTAAGGCCAGAAAGGCTGAAAGAATAGTCGCCGCTGTGCATCATCGCGCGCGGGAAGTGGATAGCCTTAGGGTTGCCCTGAGCTGCAAGTTTGCTGATTACGGGACCACCCGGATAACCCAGACCCAGCGCCTTAGCAACCTTGTCAAAGGCCTCGCCCACGGCATCGTCGATGGTGGAGCCCATGACCACGTAATCTCCCCAGGCACGCACGTGTACCAGCATAGTATTGCCGCCCGAGACCAGGCTTGCCACAAACGGAGGCTCCAGGTCAGGCGTCTCAAACAGGTTGGCCAGCAAGTGGCCTTCCAGGTGATGAACGGGAATAAGCGGCAGGTCAGTGGCCACGCAGAAGCCCTTGGCAAACGCCACGCCTACAACAAGCGCGCCGACAAGGCCTGGACCTGCGGTAACACCAACGGCGGCCAGGTCAGACGGCACCAGCGTGTCGCAACCAAAGTGCGCACCCGCGCGGGCCATGGTCTCCTCGAAAAGACCCACAATAGCCTCGGTGTGCTTGCGAGAAGCAATCTCGGGCACGACGCCGCCAAAGCGAGCGTGGAAGTCAATTTGCGTTGCGACAACGTTTGCGCAGACCACGCCGTGAGAATCCATGATGCACATGGCCGTCTCGTCGCAGGACGACTCCAGGCTGAGGATCAAATCCCCCGCCTCGCGGAGCGCCGTGAGCGTCTCTTCAGAGCGCTCACCTGCAACAATAGGCCACGGACGCACCGATGCGTGAGGTTCGGGGTTTCTGGCCTCAAAGCCAGCTCCAACCGCCAATGGCAGCTGCGCCGTCATCAAAAGCGCTGCGCAATCCGGGCCGTAATATCCCGGGCGACGACCAACCTCAGCAAATCCCAGCTTGCTGTAGGCACCCTGAGCTGGGGCGTTATCCTCCTCCACCTCAAGGGTAATTGCGGACGCGCCCAACATCTGGGCGTCGTATGCCACGCGTTCTACCAGCTTGGATGCAATTCCCTGGCGGCGACGCTCGGGCGCGACCACCACTTCTTCCACCTCAAACTGAGCTCCTGCCAGGCGACCGCCCGCAAAGCCAATGACCGTTCCGCGGTCGTGAGCCAGCCACCAGCTGCGCCCCACGCCCGAGAGCTCGTCATAGAACGTCTGCTTTGACCAGGCCGAATGCGCAGCGTCAGCATATATTGCCGCCTCAAGCTCCGCCACCTGATCAAGATCGTTCACCGTCATCGGACGAAGCTGCAGGTGAATATCGGCCAGCGCATCATCCACGCCGGTCAGGGCCACCGTTGCCGGCTCCTTGAGACCCAAACGCTTGCGCTCCGACTCCTCCGCGTCCGAAAGTCGCGTGTAAATGGGCAGCACCAGCGCCGGATCACCCGCACCCGCCTGCTGATACTCGGGCATGCACACCGCACGTACCAGGCCTTCTCCTGTTGGGAACCACGTTGCTTCATCGGTATATGTCGAGAAACCCGCGCGCTCAAAACGCTCACGGTACTTCAATAAGCCATTGCCCGTAAGCGTGAGCTGGTCCTTATCAGTCCTGCTCGACCACTCCTCTACACAAGCGTCTGCCTTGAGGACGGTCTCTACCGGGAACGTTCTATGTGCTCCAGCGTCATCCAGCAGGTAGATGCCCGGATAGACTTCGCCGCGCATAGCGTCTGCAACAACACCAACGGTACCGCGCACGCCCGCCTTCCACGCGCTAAACGCCATAGCGTCAAGAGCACTTGCGCCATAAAGTGGCAGGCCAGAGCCGCAGGCAATGCCCTTTGCAGTAGCCACGCCAATGCGAACGCCCGTGAAAGAACCAGGTCCTCTACCTGCGATAACAGCGTCAACATCAGACATGGTCAGGCCAGCAGCTTTAAGCACTTCCTGAACTGAGCCCACAAGCTCTACGTTTGCCTGACGACGACACAGGTGATCCGTTGACGCTAGTACCTCAACATCAAACCCGCCGTCTGCCGCGACCGCATCCGCAGCCCCAGCATCACGCCTGGTCAGACGTGCGACTGTGCACGCCAGCATGTCCGTTGACGTATCAACCGCAAGTACCACGTTTGTTTCATTTTTTATAGCAAGCATAAACACTCTTCTCGGCGTTAAAACGCCTTGTATCACGCCAATATTTCTTCTTGTAACTCTATAACTATACGCCAAGCCACGCCCGCAAACAGCGCGAGTCCCAACCCCGCAAAACTTTTACGCAGCGGCTTATCTACCGGCGCGTTTATACGTCACACCTTAATCAAATCTTGGCTAGCGAGAAACGCTCTGATGCCCACATCATATACATAAACCTGCATAAATAGCTTGAAGAGATTGCTATAGAGAATTTACAATTTCAACCCTATTACTCTAGACAATCTTGCTATTTAGTTTATAGTTAATTCATCAGCGCCCACCCAAGGCTACGCAATGCGTCCTGAAATGCGGTGGGCCTTTTTTATGACATTGGGGGTTTACATGCAAAATAAACCTTTTAAAAAAATCGATGAGATGTGTTCTTTATTGATTCAAGACCGTGGACTCATCTGCCCAAATGTTAATGAACTGAAAAAATTTTTAAGTAGAACAAATTATTATCGTTTCTCTGGGTATGCGCGTGATTTTCAAGAAGATCCAAAAAAGGGTAAGAACTCGTTTATCGACAATACTTCTTTTCAGGATATTAATACGCTTATTAACCTAGATGCTAAATTACGAATTCTGCTAACAGAACAATTAAGTGTTATCGAAATCGCAATTAGGGCAAAACTTGCCCACGAGTTTGGTAATGAGTATGGTTCAAGTGCTTACTATCTTGATTGCAATACCTATACGGATCACAATTTTGCAAAAAAATGTATAATTCCGGGGATTCTTTCAGATCTTGACCATGACAAAAGCCGAATCGTTCAGCATTATTCAAAAAAGAATTTCAATACACGTTATGACAAATATCACAATGTACCAATCTGGGTTGCTGTAGAGGTCCTTTCCTTTGGAAGAATTTCTAATATGATTAGCTATTCAGATAATATTGAAGTAACCAAAAGAGTAGCTAAATCCCTCGGTGTCCAATGGAAACCTTTTTCAAGTGTTGTTCATTCTTTACATGTACTAAGAAATTTATGTGCACATCATCGTCAATTGTGGAATAGACCCATGCGCATCCAATGTCCAGTTCAGAAAAAACTACGACCAAAAGAGATTAGCTTTGACTCCAAGAGCGTTTACGCTCACATACTGATGGCTAACTACTATAGAAAAGCCATCGATGGGAATACTTCGATTGCTGAACAAATACAAGAACTTCTCGATAAGAACGACATTTTTGCAAGAGGTATTTATTTACCTCATCCAAAATAGCCACACCCAAAAGAGCCTCCTACGAGGCTCTTTTTTCTATCCCAAACTGGTCTTCCACAATCCGATCAAGCTGCGCTGAAATGCACGAGAACTCCTTATTCAAATCAAGCGTCTGCACAGAAATCTTGTTACCGCTTATGCGATACACCTCGTCAGGAGCAAGCAGTTCATTTGTTCGCGCGTACAAAAGCATGCCCGAAACCTTTCGACCGGCGTCTCTTACCTGGGCTTCTTTGTTCTTTACATACGTATAAATCTGATACAAATTACCCGAATGCACCTTGTGCACACCAAAATTTTCCTGGAGTGAATGCTGGTAATACTTTGCATCGATAATCAAAATCTGGTCACCATACGAGAGCGTAATATCCGTCTGCATGTCCGGCAAAAGCCCAACGTAGCCATCATCCAAATCCCAAGGAATTTGTGACGCTCTGGCAGAAAAACCCTTCACATGCTGGGCAAATTCCTGCACATAATATTCAAGAATGAACTTCTCGTACAACCTATGCATTTTCTGCTCGTCAATAAAACTTGCCAGGTGATACTCGCCATCTTCCGTGGTCATAAGCATGCCTTCAACAATCAACTGACAGATTGAAAGCAGTAGTTGATACGTGCGATTATTGCGCTGAAAACGAATATCCGTCCAGCGAACCTGCTTCACATCAACCTCGTCAATGTCCGCAAAGAAAAGCAGTTCTCGCTTGAGAGCAACCTTATACTGCGTCGAAACATCCTTCTGCTTGAGCAGCAACAGGGCTACGGACTTTAGGATCTGATTGAACAGGTTGTTTTGTGAGAGCTCATCAAAATCGCAGGTAACCTGCGCGCGATGAGCAAGACGGTTCCTAATGGTCCCCGGCATATCAATCTTGCCTCGAACAACCGCCAGGTCCTCCGCACAGTTTACGTACTCTCGATACAGACCCTGCTTGAGCTGCAAACCAATTCCCTTTGACAAGATGGCCGCAAACAGGTTGTAAATCGAGTCAAACGACTCCTTCTGCACGTCCTCATACACAGATTCCCGCAGCGTAGTGAAGGCGTACGACAGCATGTAATAAATATTTTTTATGAAGATATGCTTATCTTCGGTCATTGAAACACTCCGTGAAGGATGTTTTCCCAGCGCAGGTATTTCTCCTGGTCGTCAAACCAATACTCGCCCAGCATCGGCAAGATGTCGTAATCTACAACCTCCTGCATCCATTCATCGCTACAGCTCAGCACATCACGTCCGCAGAAATAGCTGTGACCAATGCAGAATCCCCTACCCAGCGACCTGTCCAATGTAATCTCTGTGTTCAGTTCAATTACCTTGGCGAGAAGATCGTTGAAGGTTTCATTATTAAGCGACTGCTGATACTGAATAAAACCTTCCGTCTCAAAGCCAGGCTCCATATCAAAGAAACTGAAGCGTCGGCGCAAAGCATAATCAATCATCGCCAGACTTCTATCTGCCGTGTTCATCATGCCAATAATATACAGGTTCTCTGAAACCGAGAACTTCTCGTCATTGTACGCAAGCGTAGCTGGTGTACCTCGATAATCGTTCTCAATCAGCATCAAAAGTTCGCCAAAAATCTTGCTCAGATTTCCGCGGTTAATCTCGTCAATAATAAAGAAATACTTTGACTTCGGATCCGCCTCCGCCTTCTTACAGAAGCGATAGAACACGCCCTTTTTGAGCTCAAAGCTTGCTCCGCTAGGCTTGTAGCCCATCATGAAGTCTTCGTATGAATAATTCTGGTGGAATTGTACAAACTCAATAGCGTCCTCATTCACTGCACCTATCAGCGAATATGCAAGTCTTTTTGCCGAGAAGGTCTTACCAACTCCTGGTGCTCCCTGCAAAATGATGTTCTTTTTATTCAACAGGACAGCCGCAAGCTTGTCGTACTTCTCCTCAGACATAAACACCTCAGCGAGAAAATCCTCTTTGGTGTATGGCCTGCTATCCTGCTTGGTATCTGATCTGCTGTCTGGTTCAGAATTGCTTTCTGTTTCAACAGGCTCTGATTGATTATCAGCTTCAGACTGCTCTTTATTTTTCTCATAGTTCTTTAAGAAATACGCAACATCAGCTGTTAAAGTAACTAACTGCGGATCAGGATAACAATCGTCGGTTAGAGCCGCTCTAAACATATTTACAAGCTCAGAATCCTGTATAATCACGTCTCTAACTTCATTGTAAAAATCCATGCAGGCTATTAGGTTCGCTACATTTGCTCCTCTCTTAAAAACATAATCACTTTTCAATCTATCGGAAAAGAGTTTTACCTGCGTATATCTATAAAACCAATATTTATCGGGATAACGCAACCAAAGATAAGTCAACATAACCGTTGCGTTTTGATAATGGTTATTGTAGTTAGTAGGGTATGTTTTAAGGAGAAAGTTCGATTTCAATTCAAATATTTTGAAGCGCTTGGCTATATCCATATTTTCATCAAAGAGCTGAATAAACATAGAGCGAACTTCTTCAGGATCTTGCTCCGCAAAAAATTCAATCATTTGACGAGGATAGCTATTTGCTGCAGCAAGAAGATTTTCTGTTTTAGACAGCGACTGGCTCAGCATCGCAGGAAAATCCTGGGCGTTTACATCCCAGTTATCCTGAAAGCACTTGATTGCTTCCCACTTATATTTTTCTTCCTCCCAGTGAGAAGGAAAATTCTCTTTGTACTGAGTAAGGACCTCATCAAGAGACTGTCTATCAATCATTGCCACTCCCCTTTAGGCAAAAGCCAACGACTTTTTGGTCGCACGCATAACGCCAGACCAAACTACATCATCGGCTTACTACTTATCACCAGCTAAATTGCGCTTTTCTACTGATAGTATCCTCCTAATTGGAGCTCAAATTTTTAACTTCTTGCACATTTCGGCGAACAGAAAAGGCAGCCCGTCCAGAGCTGCCTTTTTGTGACTGTGCGTCAAATGCACTTTATATAAATCTGACAAGGATTCCACTCATCCCATAAGGTTGGGAAACATTCCAGCTCTTTATAACCCAAAGAAATATAAAACTGATTGGTTACGTCATACTCCTTGTAATGTCCCATCGCCACTGTTTTTACCTGGGAGAATGTATATCCAAGCCGTTTTGCTAGAGCCTCATAAGCAATATTGAGCTTTGTTCCAATGCCTCTATGGTGATATTTTTTCTTAACTCCCATTACAAAAATATCTGCACAGTCTTTACTCGTAGCATTCAAAACAATAAAACCAACTGCTTCACCATGAATAAAACATGCTAGGAACGGTTTATCTTGTGAATCCTCCACGTATTTCTTGGTGCTTTCTGGCATCCCAAACCATTCTGGTAAATCATTCAGAATATCTTGAGCTATTGTTGCCTTCTCTCTTTTATCAACAATTTCTTTAATCGCAAGCTCCATATGCATCCATTCATTTACTGATTGAGGATTTCACACTAAAAGATAGTGAAACATCTGGCTCTATCCTTAAACAAACACCCTGTCCTCGCAAGCACCTCCGCCTAAACCGCAACCTCTGTCTCAGCTCCCTTTTCCTCCTTGAGAAACTGCATATCCAGAGCCTTAATAAACGGCAGGTAGATTGCCATATCAATCAAAATCAATACAAGCTGAAGCAAAGCACCCTGCCATCCACACAAAAGAAATCCCGAGATCAAAGGAGGGGTGCTTCCGGGCAGCATAATGCCGTTGCACAGAGGCACCAGCCCCGTGCTCATGGCAAACCACGCAATCGCAATGTTGATTGCTGGAGTAAAAATCAGAGGAATTGCCATGATGGGATTCAAAACTATCGGCAGTCCGTACATGACGGGCTCGTTAATGCCAAAAATACCAGGCACAATGGAGATTTTTGCAATGTCTTTAGCACGGCGAGAATTGCAGAACAAAAATATCGCAATCAGAAGCGAGAGCGTTGATCCTCCGCCGCCAAACAGCGCAAAGAACGCATCAAACTCTCGGTTGATAATGTTGGGAAGTGCAGTTCCAGCAGCAAAAGCGGCCTGGTTTTCCAACGTAAGTGCCGTCAAAATCGGCGTAAAAATAGGGCTGGTAATGTTTGAGCCGTTGATACCAAAGAACCAGAAAATGCCCTGGATAACGTAAGCAATCGCCAGAGCCCAAACGGTTCCTCCAAGCATGGTCAATGGCGTCTGCAACATCGAATAAATGCAAGTAAACGCATCTCCCCAAGGGGTAAGCGCAAACAAAACGCCAACCGCCCATACCGTAAGAAACGTAAGCGACATTGGAATCAGCGCGCTAAATGCAAGAGAAACCGACGTAGGAACGCCCTCTGGCATCCTGATGACCCAGTTCTTCTTGATAACAAAGCCAAAAATATGCACCGACAAAAAGCCCACGATAATCGCTACGAACACGCCCTTTGCGCCGGTCCACGCAAGAGGAATGCTCTCCACCAAAAATGGCTGAGTAGCTCCCTGAGGCAAAAATTCGGTCACCTGAGGCATCAAAATAAACCAGCTGATGAGCGATACCATTCCGGCAGAAACTCGGTCCTCAAGGCTAAGCTGGTCGGCAAAGTTATAGCCAATCTCAAACGACAAAAATATCGCCATGAGCGAGACGGTGCAGGCAGAAGGGATAGCCAATAGCGAGAAAAGCGACTTGCCCTGAAGCGTAGTGGCCTTTAAGAAATCAACCCACGCTGGGATTGGCAGATTGCCTACCAGTGTAAACATTGATCCGATGATAAGGATTGGCATGAGCATGGCAAACGAATCGCGCATAGTAAGAAGATATTTATTCTTACTCACCGACTCTGCCATGGGCATAAGCTTCTTCTCAAGACCATCCATTACATTCATACAGTCCCCAAAACAGCACGTAATCCCTAAAAATTCAGAAGTGAGAATGTTATAACAAATGCAACGATAGCCGTCTATCGCAAGGTCATTCACATAAAATTCACCTGCAAACAGCGCAATCCCCTACTTCAAATACCCTACTCAAAAACCTGGCGAGAAGATCGCTCTTCTCGCCAGGCGACTAACCTGTCAGTTTTGCCGCAACCCCAACCGCCGCCGATGCGCACCGCAGCCCGCGACCGCTTGCGACCGCAACCCGCTACTTGCTCGTTAACCGCTCGATGAGCTTGTTGATCTCCCATTCGGTCATGCCCACATCGGTCAGATACTCGCGAGCTCCAGCTGCGTAATCTGCGCCGTCGAGCGAACCGTACGTAGGCACCCCAGCAATGCAGCGAGCGATGTCGTTGAACTTCACGTCAACAACGGCGTCGTAACGAGCCTTGTCGTCCTTCTCGTTAATGCCGTAATAGTTGTCGTAGGTAATCATGTAGTCGTCGCGCATCTCGTCGTAGGATGCACCGCAAAGTGCCTCAAGAAGGGCGCAGACAAAGCCCGTACGATCCTTACCCTCGGTGCAGTGAATAAGGTAGGGCCCCTTATGCAGAATTATCTCGCGCAGACCCGCTGCCAAGCGATAGGCATATTGACCGCCACGGTAATTGGCGTTGAGGTTAAGGGCCGCAACATTTCCTGCGTCGTACAAGCTCTGGTGCCACGTAATGTCGTAGTCCGCATTCTGGTAATAGCTCTGGAGTTCTTCATTGGTGTCCGCGAGGTCCAAGATAAACTGCACGCCGCACCTCTGGGCAAGATCTGCCGCATAAGGTGCGCGATTATTCTGGTTATCAATAGGCGACGCCGAGCGATACATCACGCCCTCGGCAAGATTTCCACCCTTCATGGGACGGAAGTTGGCAAAGACCTCGTCACTTGAGTAGTCGGAGCGATTATTGGTGTACGTTGCATCCAGGGCCTTCTGAACCGTTGCGTACTTCTGCTTCTCGTGGAGCGTCACCGTAGCCATGTCTCCATGCTTAAGACCAGCGATTTCCCACAGAGGCTCGCCATTATTTACGCACACATAGACGTAAGGGTAGCCCGGATATGCAACAACCAAAGGCTCATTGGTTTTGGTGTAATAGCCGTTGTAGTACGGAATATCAGAGAGCTTGTATCCGTTGCTAAACGTAACGTCCACGCTGTCGCCGTACTCAAAACCCAGGTTATTGAACTCGTCGATGGTGATGTCCAGGTAGCTGCCGCCAAACTTGGGCTCGTAAATTGCCTCGATTTCCCCCGTTGTGATTGACGACTGCGTTGCTTGCTGGGCAGTGTTGTTCTGCAGGAACGGAAACACGTTACACCCTACCAGCGCAAACGAGAGCACCAACGTCAAAAACACACTCAAGGCCCTCGCAAAGCGTTTCTGTAACTGTTGCATTTCTCGCCCCGATTCTGCCGATACTGCGTGTTCAAATCACACCACTTTGACTATACGTCTGACGAGAAACCCCACCTGTCCAAACAGATGGGGTTCACATAAACGGTGTCGTTTTATCGGTGGGTGGAGAAGAATCATATCCCAAAAAGTAGTGTAAGAGAAACACTCCAGTGATGTAAAAGAAGTGCGGTTATTTCCTAGAATATAGTCACCACAACCAATTCAGAAAGGAAACAACCGCAATGCAAACTTTACACGACTCTGAATTTTTATACACCCAAGATCACGAATTAGATCTCAATAGTATTGCACAAGTACTGCTTGAAGATGTAGTAAATATCGTAATGGTTGACGTGATATATAAAGCAATACGGGGATTGTATAAACAATCTCCGTATTTTCTAGCTAGCTAAATGCTTTTAATTAGTTGTCTGAAACCCAAACCTGTTCAGTCCAATACTCTGTATGGCCCTTAGTTTGAGTCTCACCGACATTAAAACCACGGCCAGTATTGCCAGCAATAACACGCTTGCGACCAGTACGTTGAGTGAGAGCTTGGTGCTGCGCGTTTAGGTACGCTTCTGCCTCTGCCTGAGTACTAAACTGTGCGTCTGAAGAAGTACCAAAAGATGTAGTAAAGGTAATAGGATCACCATCATCATCAGTCAGGGTAACTACAGTATAAGTGCCATCCTCAACATACTTACTCTTCTGAACGGACTCGTAATGTCCTGCAGGTGCAGAGGACTTAGTGTCCTCGGTTTTTGTCTCCTCTGCAGGCTTAGCATCCTCGGTTTTTGTCTCCTCTGCAGGCTTAGCATCCTCGGTTTTTGTCTCCTCTGCAGGCTTAGTATCCTCGGTTTTTGTCTCCTCGGTCTTTGTTGGCTGTGTAATAGCAGGCTTCTGCTCTGGAGCAGGCGCCTGTTTAGGAATATTGAGGACAATACCAGTTGCACCGCCAGCAACAAGACCAGTTGTTGCAATTCCCATGGCAACCTTCTGCGCAACAGTGCCAGTCTTTGCTACAGTCGCGACTGCCTTTGGTGCATTCGCAACTGCCTTAGAAAACTGCTTTGCAACTCTAACAACCTTGCCAGTAATGTTGTCAATCATTCGTACTCTCATTGTTTCTCCCTTTTGTTAAGCCCGTCTAGGCTTTGATTTATTACGTCCCTAAAAGTGGTGTAGGGATTGTGTTACATCTACTCCATTTGCTTACGATTTCGTCAGAAAAGTAGATTCCTTCACGGAGCTTAGGTATTTTTAAAGTAAGAGTACCGACTGCAGTTACAAACTTCACTCACGGCATCCATTACGAACGCGTCCAAACTCTTCTACTTGCTTGACCATTACGGTATTTACTAAGTCTTTAAGCGGTACTCGTGCAGTACTATTGAAATCTAATTTGTGATCTTGGAGTGTATAAAAGCTCAGATTCATGTAAAGCTCGCATTGCGGTTATTTCCTTTCTGAATCTGTTATGGTGACTATATTCTAGGAAATAACCGCATTTCTTTTACATTACTGGAGTGCTTCTCTTACATCACTTTTTGTGATGCGACCTGGAGAAGACGAGAAGGTCATCCAACGTTAGACCACATGCACTCTTCTTAATTCTTAGTAAGCGTCAATCCACTCGAAGTATCCATCATGGTACTTCCGTCCTCAGAAAGCTGGAAAGTCATGCTTTTACCCTCGTCATCCGTAATGACACAAGTATTATCCTTAAGCTCCCAAGTAAGCTTTCCAGATTGGTTAGAATTAATTCCGAGAGCGCCACCCGTAGAGGTATATGTACCTGTTCCGTCAGATTTTAAATCAAGCGTCACAGAAGCCTGTACTACTCCGCTAGAAAATGAACCACTCCATGCACCAACAACCTTTGACTTTGCAGAACTACAGCCAGTAATCATCACCATTGCAATGAATAGAGCTGCAATACCAGCGATAAATGCTTCCCTGCTAATCATCGTCTTTTTATTGAGTGTAGTTGATGTATTCATATTCCTCCTTTGTTTAGAAACATCAATTTCTTGAACTATGCATAGGTTAGTAGATAAGAAATATTTAGCATGTACATAAAAACGTACATGCATATCTTCATACCAAATTCATAAAACTGGCTAGATATCGATTCTCCTGCTATTAAAAGGTCAAATTAAGCACCTTACTTAAATCCAAGGGTAAGTCTTTTCTTTCTTTTAATCTCTTGCTGAATAGAAACACACGCCTCTTCGAAGTCGTCTTTCGTAAAGAATTTGAGATTCTTATCACTAATTACATCTTCACCTTCTGAATCAAAGAGACGGACTGTTCTTGCACCTTCATTAAGCATCATCTCTTCAACAAGATTTCTTACAAAACGAGCATTGCCAAAATATCTATCTTTGTCCTGAATAGATATAAATTGTTTTACCAGCTTAGGCATTTCTGAATCATATTGATACTCACGTTGCAAACACATGAGCTCAAAAATTTGAACAAGCTCGTCATCAGAGTAGTCTGGAAAATAAATCTGACTGCGAATTCTTGACACCAAACCTGGGTTAGAATAAAAAAGTTCATTCATTTCCTCTGAATAACCAGCCATGATGACAACTACTTCATTTTTATAACGGTCCATTGACTCAACCATACTCGAAATAGCTGCTGGAGAAGAAAGTAACGTATAAGCCTCATCGATAAAAATAATGGAACCTCGAGCATTATCAAATAAAGAAGGAATTGCAGAAGGTAGTGAAATGAGCGAAACAGCTGGTACCTGTATTACCTTTCCAACAGAAAGCAAATTCTTCTCAACCAAAATATGGGCAAGTAAATTAGCTACCTCGGTTTTACCTGTACCGGGGTTTCCCAAAAATGCCATATGAGCAGGAACAAAAGAGGTTGATTTTCCTCGGTCACGCTGAATTTTTTGTGCCCTCATAAAGTCAATTCGCTTTAGAATTACCTTCTTTACATCGGAAAGACCAATCAGTTCCATCAGCTGCTCAGCTGATGATTTTTGATAATACGCACTGTCTTTAGTCCCCTGAGCCAATGGAGCCAAGGGCAACGTCATTAAAATCAGAGACATTAATTTTTATAAGTTCCTCATCAGGAATTGCGCTTACATCATCAAAAGAATTAAACAGGCGAATCTTTTGATTACCCTCAACCTTCTCAAAAATCTGTCGTACATAGCGAGCATTTCCCTGATCGCCAGCTTTTCCGATACGTGCAAAAATATCTCGAGCACAAGAGAGAGCTTCGTCATCAATAGTCATTCCTCTATGAATAACCATGTATTTAAAAATCTCTAACAGCTCCCTGCTCGAGGTAATCAGGAAATAAATCTCTTCTCCAATTCTTGATTTAAAACCTGGATTAGAACCGAGCAATGCCTGCATATGCCTAGAGTATCCAGCAAGAATAACAATAAGCTCATCACGATGATTCTCCATTTGTGCAATAAGTTCTGCAACAGCATCAGGACCCAAAGTATAAGCCTCATCGATAAATAAAACAGAACCATAGGCAGACTCAATAATATTAGAAAAATTAGTCATTGACTTAACTGAGCTTGCGGAAATAGAAATAACTCTACCTTCCTTAAGAATTCCGCTATCTTTCATAATCTGACCAAAGAGCTTTGCGACAACTGTCTTTCCAGTACCAGGAGAACCGGAAAAGACCATGTGCATGGAGTAGTTCTGATGAGAAATACCTCTACGCTCAAGCTCTTTCTCCATCTTTGCTCTATCAATTACTCGATGAATGCTTTGCTTAACACTCGACAGCCCAATTAAGCTATCAAGCTCTCCCAATGCATCGCTCTGACCAATTGAATTTCTTTTTGACTCCAAAGTCTCTAAAAAAGGCTGATACTGTGGATACTTGGTTTTGATTAATTTCTTGAAACTCCACTTGCTATAGATATCTTTAACATCAGAGAAGACACCCGTCTCTAAGCACTCATCAAGAAATGCTTCAAATGAATCGTCCAGTGTTTCGCCGTTTTCCATAGCAAGACACTCAGCCTGTTCAATCAACATACTACGAGCTTCAAGAGATACCTTTGTTTCCTTATTCTTCTTAATAAGTACCAGTGGAACCTCAAAAAGGTTTTGTAGCAGGCGTCTAATCTCCGAAGACCCCTCAGGAACTACAAAAATAAGCTGCGTATTGCTCAAGTACGGCCTAAGTAGTGTAATAAAATTTGTAAGCGCTTCATACAAACCGAGATTATATTTTTCTTTACTATCAAACCTACCGTAATTTATAACAATCACATGGCCGGAAATAGCCTCGGCAATTTCGTTGTTAATGTCACCAAGCTCTAGCCGGATTGTTCTATAGAAAGGAAAATTTTGAATCTTATCTATATCATACGTAAAAATTAGACGACTTTTTACACGGCCCTTCTCATAAAGACAGTCAATCAAATCTTTTGTTACTGAGTTCAACTGCTTTGAAGAATTTCCCTCAAGTACATAATGCACTGGGAGTTTAAGGCTTTGTAGTGCCTCTCTATGTCTTTTACCAGCGCAAACTCTTTTTAGCTCCTCTAGAAGAGAATCACTGTACTCACGCGAAGCGTTGTATTTAATATCACTAAGGATATCTTTTGTCTTTTTAGGATTACCCAGTATACTTTCATAAAAGGCGTCTCCAGCCTTAAGAACTTCAAACAAGCTAACCAGATGAAGTCTTGCGGCCCAATTTTCACGGTTGTCGCTGAGATGAGAAAGACGTATTTTGTCACCAACCTCAATGGCGGTACATTCATCAACCTGAATATCGCGTACAACACCAAAACCCCAGGTCTCAACAGCTTTTCTAATCTCTAGAGTTAGTTCATCTTTTGTGATGTTTTCATCAATAATGACTGCAATAACTTCAAAATACTGATTTGTATCCAAGTTATCTCTAAACGTATATCTCTCCTTTCTATCCTCAGGATTGGTACAAAATAATTCCAAAGCCCGGTCGCTCTTTTCTTTGAGTGATGTGGGATACAAACAAATCTTTTGTCCAAGCTCCTCGTAAAGTGGTCTTGGGTTAGCTGGAGCAAAACTCCCTACATTCAATTCCGATTTAATGTAAGCCTTGTAAAATAACAATTCATTCCCCTTCGTTTGGCTCGCTAGTGACTCAAACAGCTCAAAACTACGCGTAGATCAAATCTGTTTTCATCTATCAGAAATCGTCTGGCTTTAAATAACGAATCCTGCTCAAGCGAGTATCAAGATGGTATAAAAAAGAGATTTCAATTCATGTACAAAAATTGGTACATGAATATTCTGAAATGATTGTGAAAATTATTTCAAACATAACGCTATTAGAAAACTCTATATAAAATAAAATAATCATACAGCTGAGGGGAATAGATATGGCAGATGATTCATTTGTAAAAAACGCATCGCTTGCTCTTCTCGTCCAAAAAATTCTTTTAAGAGAAAGCTCTGAGGAACATCCTCTATCTATCTCTGATATTTTGGAGAAGCTTCAGCAATACAACATCTTTCCTGATCGCCGTCGAGTTAAAGATATTCTTGAACTTTTTTATAGCTATTCTCAAAAATATCCTGAAAGCCTTTTTACTGTTGAAAAATTAGAGAAATCAGATTTACCTAATGCGGGATATAACTGGTATGTAGTCCCTCCGCTGGACCCAGAACTTGTTGAATATATTGCTCTGGGTATCACACCAGATAGCAGACTGTCTTCCGAGCAACTTAAAAACCTTTTTGGTACGGTAAGCCTACTTGGTGGTTACGATGCGCTCAACCTTCTATCTAACATAACTATTGAAGACGATAAGCATGAACGTCTTACCAACAATCAGCTCTATTCAAATATCAAAAAACTTACTTCAGCTATTCAAGAAAAGCTTCAGGTCACTTTTGAACTCGGAGGATACAACACAGAGCTAAAGCTCACTTCCACACCTTCGGGATTAGACCATAGGAAAAATAAATACAAAGTCCTTCCGGTTAAAATTGTAGCGCGAAGAGGACAGTACTATTTATTAGCCCGCTTTGCCGACAGCGGCAAGTTGTATCATTTCTCTCTCGAATACATGCTCAACATCAACATTATCTATCGTGATAAAAAAGATGGCGAGAAAATCCAGCCAGCTGAACAAATACCGGAAACGTATCCTCTTGATTATCTTTATATGTATTCAGATCCACTTGAAACATTTACAATCCACGTGAAAAATGAGCGAAGCGCAAGAAATTCATTTTTCAACGATTTTGGACATGTAAAAGAGATCTACAACAAAACACATGAAACTTTTGATGCAAAGGTTGAAGCTAACGAAATTGCAATGACTCAGTGGGCTCTTCATAACTACGATATTGCAACGGTAGAAGGACCTCTGTTATTCCAATTAAATTTGAAAAAGCACTTAAAGTACTTCACGAGAAATACGAATAGTCGCCATTTCTACTAAACGCCTCTTCGTTGTCCACTTAACATAGAAAGCAAATAAAATGAATGAGAAAACCCACAAAGAAACCTCAGGTATCGATAAAGTTTTTAATAATTTCATAAAAGATTTTCTATCCGAGATGTCACATCATGACATCATGGACAACGATCAACTTATTCTTGTACCCACTCAACAAACCGCTGCATACCTCAGGCTAAAGATTGCTGAACAAGGAATCTATGCAGGTACCCGTATAATAACAGCACAAGATCTTATCTCTGAAATTCGTTGTAATTCCATTAAAGAAAACAACCTAGACGCACTTCTATACGGTGATCCCTGGTCAAAAGAAAACCTAACCTGGAGAATCCTTCAAGTTTTTAATAACTATGCCGATGAATTCCCAGATAACTTTAAATACTGGATTGGAGCAGATAAAACTTCACAAGAATCCACAGATGAAGAAGACTTCCTTAGACATTGATCCAGACACCCTTAAGCTCATTGTTTCCGATGTTGCAGCAGATCTTTTTGACTGGATATTCGATGAAGTTCCTCAAGGCAAAAGATTTCTTCGATTTATCATTTCAGAAAAAACCTCTAAGTTTGAAGCCGTCGAACGTAATCTGAGCAACTTGGAGACATTGTTTACAGAACTCATCACAGACTCTGTATGCAATAATTTTCCAAAAACTATAACTGCTCTAGATATCAGCTCCGCCCTCAAGCAAAATAAAAATTCATTGTCTGACTGCATTCAGCAATATCAAATCACTGGACTTGAACTTACTGACGATGAGAGAGACAAAAAAGAAAAATATGAAAATGAATATAAAAGTTATGAAGAGAAAATCGCTCAAGGCAAAAAAGCGACAAAACCAAAACTAATAGGAAAAGTCCGAAAAGCAATTGAATTTGAAAGTAAAAAATAACGAGCTCAGCCAACTATTCCAGGCCGAGCTTACAGAAGCATTTAATACAGCTCTTCAATAAAATTGATACCCCTGAAGCTATAGACTTTTTAAACTAAAACAATATCTTCTGCACGCGCACGCTTTGCTACTGAAGGACTTTCAACATCTACGATTGACTATCGAAAAAGAAAGGCTCGTAGGTTAACTCTTGCGCAAACAACAGCTGAAAATTATCTAAGATATCTTGATCAAATGCCTGAACTTCTGTTAGAACTTCCTAACAATCAAATCTCCCAATGGCAAATCACTCTTTGGAAAAAACTCCTTCAGCTGAACCCTGAGTATGGTAATCCAGCTCAATTTATCACGTCTTTTGGTGTCACAAAAAATATAAATGCTTCAATCAAACGCTTACCAAAGTCAATCTTTGTGTATGGTTTTCTCTTCTATTCTCAATCTGAACTTAACCTAATTTCAGGCTTAAAGAACTCAAATATCAAAGTCAAAGAATACCAGCTTTCCGATTCTGGCAACCTTGGTCCAAAATTAGAAAATTGGATGCCCTCAGAAAACGAGATAAAGAAAAATGAAAGCTATTCTTTGCCACAAACCGCACTTCATAAATGCATTGGAATCAATAGACAGGTTCAGGTCATTCAAGATCTTGTGGTTAAGCTAGTTAATTCACAAGAAGAAAATATCAATCCAGAAGAGATTCTTATTCTAACCCCAGAATTGGATACGCTTTTCCCACTGCTTTCTTTTGCCTTTAAACACGATAATCAACGAAAAGACAATTCAGGGAACGATCATCCCTCTAAACACATTAAACTTTGGTTCTCTCATGAAACTCGTAATGACCAATCTTCAGAAACAAACCAGTACCTTTTAACGTTGTTTTCTCTTCTAGATGGTCCTGTTAATTTCCAAGATATTGCAAAGCTCTTTTCTCTACAAGGAGTATTAAACGCAGCGGGTCTATCTTATGATGATGGACAGAATCTCATTGCGTTAATGCAAGATGCACAAGCTGCCTGGGGATGGGACTACAATTCACAGTTACGTAGTGAGATATTACCTAACCGAACAGGCACAATTGAATACGTCCTCCGTTGCATCGCTTCTGCTATCTCAGTTGACACTAAAGAAGCTATTTGTTGGAATTCAAATGATTCTGATACCTCGGTTTACACCCCAAAAATCAATAGCTCAATAACTGTTTCGGTTGCTGCAAAAGCAATTCAATATCTTGAACAACTTAGAAACCTTATTTGCTCGATAAATCCAGAAGAAAGCTATAAGGCAATTGACCTCACAATTGATAACTGGTCAGCGTTTCTTCAAGAATCATTGGATGACGTCTTCTTCAAGCCGTCAGTTGTTGAAGAGAAAAAGCTCGTGCAATAGCGCGTAAATGGTTAGATAAAACTGGACAAATTCTTTCTCTTAACCCTGAAGAAAACCAAATTACACTTACCTTAGATGAAGTAAAAAAACTTGCTGAAAGTCGCATTTCTAAACAGCGAATTCCAGGAAATATGCTTCCAGGTACTCCTGTTGTTTGTGCCACAAATGAATTGCACTGTACGCCTTATAAACGCATCATTCTCGCAGGCTTTACCGATAAAAACTTCCCTCTTGCAAATAAAGTATATGGAGATGATGCGCTGTTAAATATTGAGAGCGAGAAAATCAGCAATCTAAGAAACGAAACAAGAGAATCGTTCAAACAACTCTATGCACTACTTACAAGTGCTAAACAAGTTGATATTGTCTATAGCAGTCGAAGTGAATATACCGGTAAAGTTTTAGATACTCCAACTGTAATTGCAGATATTGAACAAGAACTTTCTCCTGTTCCCTCAATAACATACAGGTTGCAGCCTTTTTCCAAACCAGACGCAGATCTTACAGATGTTCATTCTTACAAAGACCGTTCCAAAATGCGTGACGCCTATATCAATTATCGAACCAAATCAACTGATCGCTACTCTAAAACACTTTCTCAGTGGACATTCTCAAAGGATCAATTTGATTCACAAAAAGAAATCGATCTCTCTGATTTACTTAGCTTCTATAAAGATCCGACCGACTATTTTGTTAAGAAAAAGCTTGACATATTCATCCCCGATGATGAAACAAAATCTTACGGGCTGTTCGATGAAACTGGACCCAGCTATCTTTTCACCGCACGAGCAAAAGCAAGTGCTTTAACAGAACTCGAAACACCAAATGGTCTCCGATATGAGCCAGACAATTACGAGAAGGATCTATATAGTCCTGTAATTAGTGATGTCTTTAAGCAACTTGACTCAAGCACAAGAAACTATGCAGGAGTAGAAGCTCTATCCAAGACTATCAAAAAACCTAATCCCGATATCGAGGAGCAGGTGATGAATGCTTTTTGCAAAATTACAATACTTATTTATGGATGACGCTACAGAAGAAGCCTCCAAGAGAAGATTTGCTGACGATTGCTCTTTTGTTCCAAATACCCCCATACAAGTCAACGTAGACGAATATAAGATTTCTGGCACAATCAAGAACTGTCTTGTAAGTGAATCATGCGTTGTTGAAATTGAGAGCAATACTCTTAAAAAGAGAAAAGTAAAGATAAAGATAAAGATAAAGATTCCTTAGCGATAACCATTAAAGCGGTAATTTTACTTCTGTCCACAGCATAAAAACAAAATTGAATATGGAAAACTTTGGTATTCAGATACTCAATCTAATTAGTGACGTCCTAAATAGCGTCATCGTAGAAAACAACCAGATACTTTCTGACTGGCTTACAAGGCTCATCAAAATTTATCTCATTGGTCAGCAACTCCCACTCCCACTAGACATTAACACCATTAAGCCCTATAAAAAGTCTGAACCAGATACGAAGTGCAGTGACACCACCGTTGATAAAAAGACTCTATATAAATTTAATAAAGAGAATCGCAACTATCATAAGGAATATGACCGAGTGCTTTGGGGCGAGAATGCTAATTGGCAAGAGCTAATTAATATTCCAATAGACCAGCTAGAAAATTATGAGACCGCACTTAGTCTTATTTGTAGCCGCTCAAATGATGATGAAATCACAAACGAACAAGAATCTAACGGATCAATCTTCAAACTTCTTGCAGATCAAATTGATTGGTCAAATGTAATAGACAGCCCATCAGATTCAAAAAAAGGAAAGTAACATGAGTAATTTAAATGAATTTAAAGCAGAATCTGAACTCGGCTCTCCTCTCACATTCCTTAATGCAAGTGCCGGAACTGGTAAAACGTATTCTATTTGTAAGAAGCTTTGCTATCTATTTGTTGATTCAAACGAAGAGAATCGTATAAAACCAGAAGAAGTTGCAGTCATCACGTTTACCAATAATGCTGCAAGAGAACTCAAAACTCGCATACAAACCTTTTTAACCAACGAGGAAGAAGTTGCTGACCTTAAAAAATCTTTTGGTAAATCTCTTAATGAGAAACAATTTGAGAAGAACCGTGCATACTCTATTGCGCACCTCAATGAAGCTTCTATCGGTACAATCCATCACTTCTGCACTGAAATTTTAGGGATTGTTGGCACTTTGGCCGACTTTGATGCAGGGCGTACTTTATCACAAGACACAAGCGATTTACTTGAGTTTACCAATAATGCAAATCTGACAAAGTACTCTCAGTCAAAATCTTTTGCTCGTTCTTTTGACAGTAAAAGTTATCAGAAGACACTTAAAGAATGCTCAGAGCTCTTTTAATAGAGATGTATTTTTTGCTGATCTGGAAGGTGTGTTTGAGCCTAAAGAAGATAAATCAAGTACAGAATCTAATTCTACAGAGGATGAAGCTAAATGTTCTTCTATTCAGCCTAACAGCGAACTTCTCGCATGGCAAAGATGGACAAAAGACCTCGCTCAACTTTATGGGCTTTTGGAGCGGACACGCTCCGTAATGTCAAATGATAGTCTTTTAGCTCTTACCAACGAAGCGGTTAGCTCCGAACCGGTTGTAAAGTTACTTCAAAAACGTTGGAAATTAGTAATGGTTGATGAGTTCCAAGATACTGATATCAATCAGTGGAATATCATCAAAAAAGCTTTCCTAAGCGGTTCCAATGAGAATTCACCAGTCAAAGTGATTACTGTTGGTGACGATAAACAATCTATCTACTCTTTCCGTGGAGCAGATGTTGAGAATTTCCGTGATGCGCGCGATTTAGCCCAAAAAGATAACAATAAGATGTATGTCTTAAATACCAACTATAGAAGCGATAGTTGTGTGGTAGATGCCGTAAATGCAATAACAAAAGAGCTTTTTGAGCCTGAGTCGATAATGGATGTGCATACACATATCAATGACAGAAGGCTTCTTGGTGGCAATCATAACTCATCAAGCAAAGGATTATTTATTCGTACATCAGAAACACAATTGAATAAAGGTAATATTCCAGACGATGTGGTACCTGTAATCAATTATCTGTTAAAGACCTACTCCATTAAAAAGGATCAAAATGAGCCTAGGCCTATAGAGCCAAGTGACATAGCCGTTTTAGTAAACACGACAAATGAGGCTAAAGAAATTTTAAGTACTCTCAAAGATTCTCGTATTCCAGCTGTATTCACTAATACAACAAGTGTCTTTGATGAACAGGCTGCAAAGGACTGGTTGGACTTACTTGAGTCTTTAGTAAGTCTCTCTGACCAAAATCTCCTTAAGAGAGTTGCCACTGGACCTTTTGGCATTTTTGAAGTTAATGATTTAATGAATGATTCTGCACTTGATGATAATTATTACACGGTGGCAAGAATATAAAAATCATACCCAAAAAGGTGGGTTTAATCTTTTATGGGAAAACATAGAGGCTAAATCTAACTTCAGCCAAAGAGTTTTTACTAATTGGTACGGTGAAGATTATTATATCAACGCTCTTCAAGTCAAAAATTGGCTACAAAAACTATGGCATGAAAATCCTAATTTGAACTACCTTGTAGAAAAGCTAAGTATGAAAATCAAAGCTGCAGCCAAAAATTCAAGAAACGCAGAAGATGAAGAAAAACTTAATATACCTACCGATGAGGCATCTGTACAAATATACACATATCACGGTTCTAAAGGTCTTCAATTTCCAATAGTTCTCTTACCTTATTTAGCCACTGAAGAACGAAATGGCTCTAATGGCAGTTCTAGGACTTGTTGTCTCTACGCTTTTCCTTCATCTCCAAATCTTACAAAACTGTTCCATAGAAGAACTAAAACAAATAAAACTTAAAAAGGAATCGGAAGAAAATGCACGTATAGCCTATGTTGCCTTCACTCGAGCAGAGTTATTGAACGTCGTGTGGACCAATCCCCTTCCAGAAGATAATTCAAGTAAAGACAGCCGCCAGCCCTTCCTCCTTTAGGGCGAGCTTTGGCTAATGCAAAGTCCAAATTAAGTAGCAATACTTTCGAGCTTACTGATGATGTGCTAAATAGCGGAGAAGATGTCTCCAATGGCAGGGCCCGGTCAAGCATACCTGATGAACTATGTGCCTATAAGCATATTAATACTGCCGATCTGCCAGAACTGAAATACAGAACCTCTTACTCCAGTATCTCCACTAACCTGAAATCAGACGTTACGACCAGCGGAGGCGGAAATGATGATGATGAAATTGAAGAAATTTCGGACGTCTTTAAACGTTGAAAATAATGAGAAGCTCATAGAATGAAACCAAAAAGACATCTCCAAATGAAGAATGGTTCAACAAAGAGCTTTCTGCTGACACTCACCCACTGGTAGATTTAGAAGCGGGAACAGATTTTGGTACTCAAATTCACGCAGCATTTGAAAACCTCATTAATGTTCGCAGGATCGAAGTCCATCACTGAGCTTTGATGAAGCTTGTTCATACGCAGCAAAACAAACGCTTATAGAAAAGAACTTAAACTCCAAAGACCACGAGCCTCTGTCGCTTGAAGAATCCCATGAAAGACTGACGCAAGCGCTAAAGCAGGTCTTTAGTATTAGCCTAAATGGGCCATTTGAGGGCAAATCTTTTGTAGATATTAATTCTCAAAATATTCGTGCAGAACTGGAGTTTGATTTCAATTTAAACCCAAAGAGTAAATTTATGCTTTACGAAATTGCAGACTGTTGGACAAAATATGTCCACTCTGATGAGCTATCAGACTTTGCCAAGCAACTAGGCGATGCAATATCAATGAAAGGTATTCTTACCGGAAGCATTGACGTTCTTCTGCGTGATGATCAGGGGGATTACTTCATTGCTGACTGGAAAACAAACAACCTTACAAGGCTATTTGGAAAAACTGAAGAAATTGAAGATCCAGATGATACGGACTCAACAATAACCATCCTCACGCCGCGCCGTAATGACTATAGGCATGAATTTGTTGTAAAAGAAATGAAAGATGCCACTTACCTCCTACAAGCACTAATCTATGCAGTTGCCGTATATAGAATTACAGGAAAGGTCCTAAAGGCGTTGCATATCTCTTTGTCAGGGGCATGGGCGATCAACCACTAAACAATACAGAAGAGGCTCCTGGAGTATTTACCTGGGCAATCCCTGAAGATCTAGTAATTGAAACAAATGCAATTCTTGAAGGAGATTCATCTCATGAATAGTTTTACCTATACAAAACCTAAAAGCTTAGAGATTGAAGGCCCCGAAGAGAGAAAAATGAAATCATTCCGGATACTTGCTCGCCGTCTTCTTCGTCCATCTAACCAAGATATAAAAGAACTTAGCATCTTACATCCTGGGCAAGGTGATGCTTTCTTAGTAGAAGAAGCAGCCGCCTATTGTTTCAAGGCAATTGATGAAGGCGCAACCTGTCTTAATCTTAACGAGATTACATGGCCTGATTCCTTTTCAACAAAAAACGTCGTTGAAGCATTGATTAAGAGCCCATATTGCAATGTATCCAAAAATCAACAAACCACAACAGAAGACCAACAAAACATTCTTCCCCTTCAACTTGAAATTTCAAGTAGTGAAACACCATGGCTCTATCTAAACAAATATTGGTATGCAGAAAAGGTTATTTCTGAACAGATTATCTTGCGACAAACAAGAAACCTTACTGGTGAAACTCCTTCCGTTGAGCAAATTAGCAATGCCATTCAATCCCACAATTTACTCAAAATTGGCGAGAAGGGTTGTTTAAGCCCTATGCAGGTCAGAGCACTCGGAGCAATAACTCAAAAGAACTTTATAGTGCTAACTGGTGGACCTGGTACGGGAAAAACAACAACAGTTGCACGAATGATTGAAATCCTTCGCCAAACCAACCCTGAAAAAAGACTTGATATCAAACTTGCTGCACCAACAGGAAAAGCAGCTAATCGCCTTAAGGAATCAATCCAAAACGAAGCCCCATCTTCTGAGAGTGATTTCTACGGCAAACTTGAAGCGGTTACACTCCACAAACTCCTTGGAGCTAAGCCTACCGTTATTGAAAACTTCACATATGACGCAAAGAACAAATTGTCAGGAGATGTATTTATCATTGACGAGGCGTCAATGGTTTCCCTTCTCATGTTTAAAAAATTACTAGAAGCAATTCCTCAAGACGCAAAGGTCATTGTAATCGGTGACCCAGATCAACTTGCGTCTGTAGAAGTTGGAACTGTACTGGCAGATATCGTAAAGGGCATGCAAAACCAGGCACGCCGCGACACCTCAATAGATTTATCCGCAAGTATCAAACTTGACAACATGCTGAAAAAATTATGGGAGAAGACAGCTACGTCCACAGAAGAACAGTGGCCAAATGATTATTCTGAAACTTCTTTTATTCAATTGCATAACGGACTTGTAGCGCTTACTCAAGGTCATCGCAATGAAGGTGGAGTTAGCACCTTAGTAAAGCTAATCAAAGATCAGGATACACAAAAGGCCATTGAACTGCTTAAATCTGGCGAGAAGAACGTCACGCTGATTGATTCACGTAATTTTAGAAAAATTCTTCTTATAAAGAGGAGCTCATACAACACTATAAGGACCTGAGTCAAAAAGTTGGTGAGCTTTACAAACAAGAAAAAGACGATCAAATTTCCCAAGAAGAACTTGATCAACAATACGCAACATTACTTGATGAAATGAATAATCTACGATTACTCTGCGCCAAAAAACGTGGAACAAAAGCAGGCACTAACAGCATACAAGAATGGAATGCTCTTATTTCTAAAGAAATTGAAAAAGACTTTGGTTCAACAAAAATGATATCGATGCGTATGGAGAGCGCATTGGTTCAGTGCTGGTAGTTAGAAAAATCAAAGTACTTTAGATATCCAATAATGGTGATACAGGTCTTTTAGTTAAACGCGTTCTGCAAGAAGGAGGAGACTCTTTTAAATTAGTTCTCCCAGGAAAAGAAAGGGGAACTGTCCGCTATGTTTCTCGTCCACAGATTGAAGCTGCAGAACTTGGTTATGCCATTACCATACATAAAAGCCAGGGTCTGAATATAAACATGCGTTGGTAATGCTTACCAACGAAGCTGACTCTCCTTGAATCTGCGAGAGTTGATTTATACGGGAGTATCAAGAGCAAAACAAAAAGTTACCGTAATTGGTTCTGAAGAAGTGTTGGAACAAGGACTTACTCGACAAGTTGAGCGCGCATCAAGATTAGATGAGCTTCTTGGCCAGCAATAAATTAAATACAAATTTGATAAAGATATGCTCTGAGGCAGATGATTCCTCTCTCAGAGCATATTTTTAATCGATAATCAATTTGCCAACTCCATATCATATTTAACAACAATTGTAAAGACAATATAGAGTAGATATGAAGTTTATCCCTTATGAAATACTTATCAAGCTCTAGAAAGAAGTTTGGTATTTATGCCTGGATAGTTAGTGCTAAAATCCCAAAATTTCTTTTATCGAAATTTAATAAGTGGATGTGTTCACATTCTCTATGAATTGAAAGCGTTCATTTATTGGATTTATAAACGAAAGGATGTTGTATGAAGGTATTTTGCGTAAACAAGACTACAGAAGCTGTAAAGCAGGTTACCTGTAAAGCCGGTACAGATTGATAGAGTACTGTAAAGTTCTATAACGCATGGGTAGGCTAGCCTTGGTATCACCAAGACCAAAATCTCTATCTATGACAGCGCTTACGGCAGCTAATGTTATAGAACTTTGAATACATACGATTTCATCTATATCTCAGATTATTAATATAGCATAAAATCATATTGAAAGGAAAAAAATGGAACTATCAAAAGAAGATGCAGAGCGGCTTATTTGGTCTGCAAAAATATTACTGCAGAGTACAGATTCGAATTTAACCATTATGTACTTGAGCACCCTCCCAAAAAAATTGTCGAATATAAAGAATCGGTTATTATTCCAGATGGTAGTTAGTCCCTCCTTGACGGGGCTTTCGATCAAAAGAGGAATATGACTATCTTGCTGATTTGTCAGGTATTGACTGGCATCTTTTCTTCAAAGAATATTGGTCGCTGAGATTTGGAAATAAAATCTCTAAAGAAGTTATTGATTTTTTTGATGAAGGAAATTTCAACGATTCATATTTTTTTTACAGAGAAGATAATTTATTAGACCTTTTTGTTAGAAAGGCAGCAGAATGTGGGTGCGGTAAAATTGGTATGGATGCGGAGCCTCATGAAGACTCTGACGGTGGTGTATAAGTGGTATGAGTGGTATAACAACGTATCGCCCGATGATAATCTATTCTTCTTTAATTCTAAAGAACAAATTGATGAATATATAAGAAAAATCAACGAGATGATTAATATCATAGTTGAAAAATCTGATTCACCTTTGCTCCTTCTTAAGTAGTTGTTCTATTTCTTCTCTATCTCTCTATTACATATTTAAGTAATAGAGAGATAGATACTATTTCTATGGGCAAGCTTAATAAGTTAGATCTGAAGAATGAATAGAAATTAGAGATTTTATGTAAAGCTATTCTTCAAAAAATGGATTTGAAATGAATGTTTTAAGATACTAACTGGACTTAATTATTATTAACAACGAAACACAGAACAGAAAGGAAGTTGTTATGAGGATTTATAAGATTAACAATATTACAGGAGCAATTCGCCAGATTTTCGGTAAGAAGGAAACAGCTTAGCGGAAAGCGCACTTCAGCTCGACAGCGCATTTGCTCAGCGCATGGGTGTTTCTAAGGTTGCTGCTGCAATTAAGGCTGCGCCTGTTGCTCAGAAGGTCGGAATGGCAGTTGCAACTGTTGCCGTCGCTGGCGGTACAGCCGCTGGTATCGTAGCAGTCAATCAGCCAGCTCCAGCTCCTACTCAGCCATCCACTCCAGCCATTACTCAGCCAAAGGCTGAGGAGACCAAGCCTGAGGAGAAGGTTGAGGAGACTAAGCCAGAGGAGACTAAGCCAGAGGAGACCAAGCCAGCTGAGGATAAACCACCAGTAACTGAGCAGCCCGCAGCCCCAGAGAAGCCAGAGTACGAGTATGAGCATCAGGAAGCAGCACAGGCAAGCCAGTCTAGTTAGAAGCTGCTCCAACCCAGCACCAGTTCCAACTAGTTACAACGCTTCTGGCTATAAGCATGTCTTTTCCGTTGAACCCAGATACCAACACCGTTTTTCGCACCTCTTATGGTTATGACGGTGAGTATGGTTCCCGTGAGGAAGCTATGCAGGCTCTCATTAAGATGATTCAGGAAGGTGGTAAGGCTACACCTCGTGGAATTGAGGAGTCTGAGGTTCCAATTTATTCTGGTCGTGACTAATCGATAAGTGCCTCTGAACACCATATGCTCAATTAACAGAAAGAGGGGGTGACTATATTCATTTTAAAAGTATGTTCGAAATAGCAAAGTAAGCAATTAAGTTCTTTATCATTAGTAGTAGAAAGGAAAAATCATTATGAGAAAGCCAGAAGTCGGAGACCGTATTATCCTTACAGAAGACGTTGGATATATGTTTTCTACAATTAAGAAGGGTTCAACTGGTGTAATTACACAGGTATCCAATTGGAGCTGGGCCGCAAAAGCAAATGTTGACGGTAAAGAAATTGACCTAAGAGAAGGAACTTACGAAATTCTCTAGAACATTCTTGCAAAAAACTTTTTAACTGGCGAGTATTACAACTACTCGCCAGTTTTTTTGTTGAAGCACTACTATTTAAAACTAACAGTTATTTACCGCATTCCGCAGTCACTAGAGCAGCCCGCGGCTAACTTATTTGTTTGCCATCCGTTTATACAGCCACGGCGCTAACAGCTGCACACTTGGTTGTGTATCCTGCTTCGCTTATAGAAATATAGATCGCATCAAACTAAAGATAGGTCCATGTATCAAAAGACAAAGCGTTGTGTCTTATGTCATCTACCTCTTCATCTAAAGACTTACAGAGCCTCGAACTCCGCTTCTGTAAAAACTATTTGTAATACCTTACAATCAAAACTTAGAAGTTCATTTCCCTCTTTATTTAGCTTTTGATAGATTTTTCTGCATGTACAATTTTACGTACATGTCTTATTCAAAAATAGATAAATAATTACAAGTAAAGATGTTAAGAAGATAGTTCTAGCAGGTATTCACACGCAAAATGGGCTATGTTCTCAACGTCCAATGTCATAGGTTGAAATCTTCATATCTAAAATACGAAAGGAGAACATTATGAAGAGACCAGAAGTCGGAGACCGAATTATTCTTACCGAGGATGTTAGCTGGACCAAAAAGGGTTCAACTGGAGTCATTACAAAAATCAATTCATGGCTTAACACCTTTACTGCAAATATCAATGGTAAAGAGATTGAGCTCAAAGAGGGTAAGTTCGAGGTTCTTTAGTTCAGCTGAATGACTTTAAATTGGCAAGCATCCAAACTGCTTGCCAATTTTTAATTCTGGTTTACAAACGCAAATGTAAATACTTGTAAGACACTTTTTCAGACCCTAACGTAAAGGACAACAAGTGAAACTTCTTCATACGTCAGATTTACACCTAGGAAAGAAAATAAAAAATATCTCTCTTTGGAAGATCAAGAGGAAGCACTCTCAAGCATTCTGTCTATTGCAAAGACTAATAACATAGACGCAATGATTCTTGCTGGAGACATCTTTGATAAAGGAGTTCCATCAGTAAATGCCTTAAATCTATTTCAAACTTTCCTGGAAAACTGTAAGAAATCGGACATACCTGTATACATCATCGCCGGAAACCATGATGATGCGTCTCGCATATCATGCTATACACAATTTTTTACAAACAGCCCCATCAAAATTGCAAAACCGTTTTCTTCCACGCCGCAATATGACGACTTAAAAGTTGGAAAAGAGACCGTTCGAATCCACTTTCTACCTTATATAACCCCTGCGATTGTCAGACAAGAATATCCAGAACATTCTGAAGAAATCTCGTCCTATTCTGATGCAGTAAAATTTGCCTTAAGCCAACAACCTCTTCTTCAGAATGCTCCTAATATTCTTATCGCACATCAATTTGTAATCGACGGACAGCGGCTGCCCGAGCAAAGCGATTCAGAAAACATCATCGTTGGTGGAGTTGATAGTGTAGATTATTCTCTTTTCGAAGACTTTTCTTACGTAGCTTTAGGACACCTTCATATCCGTCAAACAATCGGAAGAGACACCGTCTGTTATAGCGGAAGTATTCTCCCCTATTCTGATAGTGAAATTAAAAAGAAAGATCAAATCTTAAGCTCTGTTACAACCGATGTCACAGCATACTATGCCGAGAAGACAGTAGAATTGGTTGACATTACTAACGGAGATATTCAAACACAATCAATACCAATTCATACCTCTAAAACATTTAGAAAAATTACATGCTCAAAAAACTCCATCGATGAAATAGCCAATGAGAGCAATATCCGTAATGATTACGTATACGTTACCCTCACCGATGAATCTTTTGTTAATGCAATCTATTATGTGAAAGAGCAATTTCCCAACTTATTAAAACTTACCTTTGAATCCCCAAGTGGAAAATCAAAAAAGGTAACTACCACGTATGAACATCCCTCTACTCACAATAATCTCTTGGAAGTTATTACAAATTTCATCGAAACCCAACAAGGCTCAGAACTAAATGAAGATCAGCGCAACATACTACTTTCAATTATTACTGAGCTCAACAATTCAAACGAGGAGGACAACTAATGCGACCACTAAAACTAAGCTTTGAGTCGTTCAATTCATATGCAAATAACACTTCAATTGATTTTGAAGATTTTAGCTCTAACGGAATCTTTCTTATTACAGGTCCAACCGGCTCAGGAAAAACAACAATCTTCGATGCCATTAAATATGCCTTGTACGGCGAGGCAAGCGGAGAAGATCGAAAGAACATTTCTAATTTTAGTGACTTTGCTAATTTAGAATCTCCATCCACTGTAACCTTCGAATTCCTGCACCGTGGAGTTAAATATCGAATTGAAAGAATTTCTTCCTACCAGGTCCCTAAAAAGGATAAAAACCTTAAAACTGATAAAAAGACACTCACTCAAAAGACAACAGTAAACTTCTACCAATTGATTGATGGAGAAGAAAAACTACTCGCAAGCAATACTAGAAAAGTTAATGAAGAAGTTCAAAATTTACTGGGAATTGATAAGAACCAATTTTCTCAAATTGTAATGATTGCACAAGGAGATTTTTCTAAAATTCTCACAGCCGATGGTGGTGATCGTGAAAAATTACTGCGAAATATCTTTAACACAGAAATTTATCAACAATTACAAGAAAGACTTAAAGCAGATACTTCACAGCTTGAAAAAGAGCATGAAAAAAATCTTGCTAAAGCTAAAAATGCGCTACAAGATATAAATCTTAATGATCAAGAACAGTCTGACAAAGTCCTTGAATATCTCAATAATGAGAAAACGATTTTATCCCACCTTGATGAAATACACACTTTTATCGAAGAACAAAACAGCACTCTCAATAAAGAAGTTCAATCTCTAGATTCGAAGACTATCAAGTTAAGCAATAGAAAGGACGCTTTAACACGAAATCTCGCTCAGTTGGAATCAAACCGAAAAATAAAAGATCAAATTAGTGCCTGTAATGAATATCTAGATTTACATAAGCCTATTCTTGATCAAAAAGAGAGCGCTTATCTTGAGGCTAAGAAAAATGAGAGTGAGATTGAAAAACTTCGTTCTGATATTACAAAACTCGAAGATAAGATAGATAGATATGATTCAGCATCAGAGAAAGTAGAAAGTATTGAATTAGAAATAAGCACGTTAGATTCTCAACTGTTAGAGCACAAGAAGCAGATTGAACTATTAGATAAAAAATCTACTGAAACTCAAACACTACAAAACGGGCTTAAAGAAAAGAAACAGCGTCTAGAGGAAAACTCAAACAAATTAACTGAAATAGATAGATTGATCTCCGAAATAGAACAAACTGTTAAACGAAAAAAGAATGCAGATGCTGACTTAAAAGAACTAAAAGAAGAACAGGTTGCTCTAGAGGAGCTGTCTGTCAAATACAATCATTCCAAAGAGGAGTATCTATCTTCAGAACAAAAATTTAGTGCTGCACAAGCGGGAATTCTTGCTTCTAAACTTATTGAAGGTAGTCCGTGTCCTGTCTGTGGATCAATACATCATCCACAGATAGCATCTTTGTCCAACGACGTTCCATCTGAAACAGAAATTAAAAAGCTAAAGGACACAATGGAGTCTATCCGTCAAAAAAAGCAAAAACAATCAGAAACGGCTGCCACCTCTAAAACGAAGTTTGATTTTGAAAATAATGAGTTCGACCAATCATTCACTCATGTACTATCCGCAGTACACCTGATAGATGAATTTAAAAATGTTAAATCGTTCGAGGAGCTTGTGCATGCCAATGAGGTTCTCATTCAACAGAAATCTGCTATTGAATCTCAAAATAAAGAGAAAGAAATTCTTGAATCGAGAATTAACAAAACCGATATGGATTTAAAAACCATTGAGGAAAATAAGGCAGAGACAAACAATTCCATTCAAGAATTAACTAATCATCTTAATCGGCGTCATGGTGAACTGTCATCAATTAAAAACTCAGGTGATTTGATTGACATCGATGAAAATCAAAATCAGCCATCGAAAATGCTGTGGCAAGATTGGGAATATTGTCACAGCAACTAGCCAACAATCAAAAGAGGAGTTTGACAAAGAGTCTTTTGAATTTGAAAACCAAAAAAGTATATGCCAGAAACTGGAAAGTCAATTTGATAACACTCTTTGTATTGATCCCAGCAATCTTAAAGATCAAATCCAAGAAATAGTCATCGAGCAACAAGAAATTAGAAACAAGATTGACTGAGATCAATCATATGATCAGCATCAACGAATCTCCTCTAAACACAATAAAGCGCATCTATCACGATGCAATTGCTACAGAGAAGAAATACAACACCACTAAGACACTCTATGACT
Source organism: Lancefieldella parvula (assembly GCA_023300185.1). Taxonomy (GTDB): domain Bacteria; phylum Actinomycetota; class Coriobacteriia; order Coriobacteriales; family Atopobiaceae; genus Lancefieldella. The sequence continues at coordinate 267,141 of CP097092.1, read as the reverse complement.
TTGTTAGTGGGAAGTCGAGTAATAGTGAGTCTGGATGTATTTCACTTGAGAACTACGTTCAAAGAACCTATCTACAAAGAGTAGTTGGGGCAGCCAATGACCGCCTCGCAGTCATGACTGATTCACAGTTTGTACTTAAAACCAAGGGTGACAAAAAATATAAAAAGAACGAGTACCTTGATCTGGAGGTTACCGATTTATATACCGGCAAGGACCGAGACGTTAAATCATTATCTGGTGGCGAGAAATTCATGACGTCGTTAGCGCTAGCACTTGGTTTTTCAGATGTTATTCAGCAAGATGCTGGAGGAATTCAATTAGATTCAATGTTTATTGACGAAGGATTTGGAACTTTGGATTCAGAAACCCTTGAGCAGGCATTGCGACTCCTTGACCAGCTTTCTACTAACAGCAACACTCTTGTTGGAATAATTTCTCACGTTGAGGAATTAAAGAACCGAATTCCTCAGCAAATTGTAGTGTCTAAAGATTTAAACGGAAGCTCATTAGAGGTTGTTATTAAGTAAAGACATTCTACTTATCTAACAGCGTATAAAACAAACAGAACAAACCGACTCTGAAATTCTTCTGGAGCCGGTTTGTTCTGTAAATCATTACTAAGTCTAAAGTTTGGTATTACGAGAATATCATCCAGGTCATGTCTTGGATTTCATTACTTTTTATTACACGACGTTAAATAATTATTCTTAATAAGATCACCATACTTGTTATTCAATAATTCATCACGATAAAAATAGTCTATTTTGTTCAAAATACTTGCAAAGTCTAAATCTTCTATCGAGGAAAATTCATTAGTCCCCAACCCTGAATTAAGAACATATTTATAATTATCGAAATTATAAAATTTGTCAGTTTTATCTGATATCAAATCGTCATGAATTCTCACTAATTTTGCTATCAAGCAAACATACTGAAAATCTTTATCAATATATTGTGTATTGTTACTTGGATGGGCCATCGAAAAATGTTGATTTGGCGTGAGCATAATTAAATTTTCAACAAAACCTGCTATTTCGGGATGATCCGACTGAGCGAAAATATGGTGTGCTTGTGTAGCTTTAACCTGCTCTATATTTTGAAATATTTCTGACTGTCCATTATTGAAGCGATCATTAAATTTACGAACATCCTTTTTAGCCTTATTAACAGCATATGTCTCTAAAGCTCTTGCCTGTTGTTGCGCTGCTACTGGCTCATGTTCTGATCTCATTACCGACTTATTCTTACCGCTCGACTCATCTCTCCAGTTAAAACGATTATATTGTAAATCGTTCAATGTAATTGAAACCTTTGATATTCTTCCCTTTTCAGTACCTAATTTCTGACGTTTAAAAGCCAAGGGGTTTATAACCTTAGTAAAAATCCTTCTACATTCTGTTTCACAATTTATTCTAGTATTACAAATTGTGAAACTAATAAAATCATCCCTCACTTTTTTATAGGAATCTTTAGTCTGGATTTTAAAAAAATCCTCAAATGACTTCATTAATCCACTGTCCGATAAAACTTTTCTAATATATTCGTATAAGAAATTAAGCGAATTCATAGGTCTTAATGCTATTTGATCTAAAATTTGTTGATCATTTACAGAATAATAATATCTATTATTTTCTTTTCTTACATTAAGTACATGGCTGTAACCTAAAAGCTTTATAGGTTGCCCAAAATATTTATCGTATTCATTGCTGGCTTTCAATTCAGGATCTGGCTTAGAAAAAATCGCAACTACATTTTCTCTTGCATATTTACTATGCCAAATATCAGATACAGTAAATTCTTTAGAATTATTATCTTCAACATATTCATTTATACAGTCTGCAATCATGGAAATCACATCGTATGTACACTTCTGGTCAATCCATCGAGCATCACCGGATTTTCTAACGTCATAATCAAATTGACTGAAAAATTCTTCATATACTTTCATTCTAAATCTCCCTATTTATTCCAAACCAATAACTACTTGTTTTATCTATATTTAAAGAGCGAGTTTGATAATTTCTTGCTATTTTATAGAATTTTCTGAACTCATCACTCGAAATATACTTCAGTTGATTTTTTGAAATCTTTAAAGTCTTATCTTTAGGGATTAATATTGCAATTGATCCGTTAACAACATAACAATCTCTCTTCTTAATAATACGTGGCTTATATGTCATATTTGGTGTTAGATAAACATTGGTAGCATCAATATATTTTTTCACAGCAAGATGCGACAAAGTTTCTCTATCTATAAATGAATCGTATCCATCTATTTTCAAAATTTTTCCATTGTCTAAAATATTTCTAGACTTTAAAACTCTAATACAATATTTATCAGACTTAATTAATGATGTATTACTATTTGTAATTTGCCTATCTCTAAAGACTTCAAATATTCCAAAGTTCATTTTTTTCATTATTTTGTCAAAAAAATCATCTCTATAAATTATCCAATAAGGTAAATTGTCATCAAAAATATATTTGCTCTTTTGATTAACTGAAATACCTAAAGTAGTTGAAATTACTTTCGTGTATGAAGAAAGCTGGTTACTATTTATTATTAAATTAATTGTTTCGACTGAAACTCCTTTAAATCCATTTTCTCCAAAATCAATAATACTGTCTACTTGCTTTCTGCCTAGCAATTCTCTTGTTTCCTTAAACTCAGGTGTATTCAAGATGTTTTTTGGCAATATTAAAGAGACATACCTTGAATTTGAAATTGCTTTTTCTAAAATAAAATCTGCAAGATTGGAAGAACTTTTATTATAATTCTTTCTAAGTAAATGCATTCTATATAGTCCACTAATTTTAGTAAATGGAGGATTCCCGATAATTAAATCGACTCTATCATGTTTATAATTCATGTAATCTTCACAAACAAACCGAATTTTAAAATTGCTCGGTGTGCTTTTTTCATCGTATAAAATTTTAAGCGCTTCTATTGTATCTTCATCAATATCAACTACTGTAAGGTTTACAAGCTTTTTATCTGCATATTTTTTAAAAATAAAAGGAAGAAAATTTCCTGATCCTACAGACGGCTCAATAATACTAATCTCATCTCCTTCTATTTCTGGCAAATTTTCAAAAATTACTTGTAAGATATACTTGTTTGTAAAATAAGCAGAATTCTTTTTTCGCTTAGCGTTTGCATATTCAATTATCATCGATAGGGTTGACAAGCTAAATCTATTTTTATTTTCATATAAATATTTTATTAGATTACTACTTTTATAAAGATTATTTTTTTCAATTAATTTAATAATGTCTTTATAATTCATCTTTGGTAACAATAAAAAATTTCTTATTTTTGCTGCTATCTGTCTAAAAATGGTAGTCGGGACAGCTTCTCCTATACTTTGCCTAATATTCATTTCTTCTTTTTTTGATATTCTTTGTTTCTCTGACAAAGATAATTGATTTAAATAGCTCAAATCATAATCTAACCACCTGAATGAATCTGGAATAGTCATCAAGTACATTAGTTCTCTAATAGAGAATACTCTATTATCAATAGGGTGGATTGTATTTTGACTTGCCAGTTGATCATTCCTTGTATGAATACAAGGAGCTACTTTAGAATATATCTGTCTCGTATATTTATCCCCATTCTTCTTTTTGTTAACGATAAGTTTGTCTCCCACCATTTTATGTGGCTTTAATTCATCTTTCTCATTATCGAAAGCGCTTTGTCCTTGCTTTAAATTTTCTATCCATGAAATCATATGACTCGGATAAGTTCTAAAACTATGAAAAAAGTCATCAGGATCATATTCTCCCCAATCTAAACCTTTCATTTGTCCAATTACATCAAAAAGAGTTTTTTCTTTTGAGTAATCCGGCATGAGCTCAATTGGAGCAATTTCCTCTGAATAACTCTTATCGACTCCTATTACTAATGTTCTTGTTCTTGACGAATTTGATCCATAGTTCTTAAAATTAAGAACCTCTTTATGAATTGAATATCCGTCGCCTAGCTCTTCTGTTATCATAGCTCCAATTTGAACCACATCGCCCTTTTTATTAACACATCCTGTTTTCCAGAAAGCGGCCACATTTTCAAACACGAAAAATCTTGGATTTATTCTATTTATTAAATCCACACTTTCCCTTATTAAGCTATTTCTGTCAATTTCGTTCTCATTCTTTTTATGATTTGCAACACTCATCCCTTGGCACGGTGGAGTTGCAATTACAACATCTACTCTATCATTGCCAAGATTATGCCACTTGGTAATTTCAGAATAGATTAGTTCTTTTGTTGATTCTTCTTTTATGTCAGCAGCTATATAACCACTACTAAATTTGCATTTCTTATTAATTCTTTGAATATTTAGTCTCTTTTCAAGCAACTCATTTGTAGCTATACATTCAAATCCCTCAAGCTTAAATCCATAACATCCAATCCCTGCGGATGAAAACAATGAGATGTAAGTTGGTATATTATCAATCATCTTAGTTTATTGCTCTCTTTCAATTTTTATTCTTCAATATATTCCTTGATTCAATTAATGTCACAATTAAATCTTCCATGAATTATATCAATGTATCCTTTTACTAACAGACATACTCAACTCCACAATTCCATCGTTAATAAATAAGAGTATCTCTTATAAAGTATAAATTGTTTCTTAAGATCTATGTCCCGTAAACACAAAGTCTCGGTTAGCAATATGGGCAATGCCTTGAATGGTGTCGCCCTCAACGGAGCCGCCAACAGCAAAGATAACGGGACCCACAAATGACTCAAGCTTGCCGCCAAAGGTAAACGAATTGTCGGTAACCTTACCGTTTTCAATATCAATCTGGACACCCATGGCGGTCAGCGAGCCAGTGAGTTTCTCGCCAGAGGTGATGAGGACAGCGGTACCCTCTTTGGCTCCAACGGGAGAGTCCATTTGAATCTTGTATGTTCCGTCGATCATGATGCCTCTATTCTGTCCAGGCGATGTACCTGGTGTTTTATTGGGTTGCAGCCGATGGTTTTGCTGGAGCTCGGTCGGACGATTACGTTAGGGACAACCGCTGAGCTACGTTGAAACCAACTGCTGATTGCACGTCTCTATTTTACCCAAGAAGTGTGAGGAGTAGATGTGGTTTCTCGCCAAGGGATGATTTGTAGGAATTTGAATGAAAGTTGGAAATTTTCCGAACGAATGTTTGACGGAGAGTTTCTGGGGTATAGGGACGGTAGATAAATCGCGCGGCACTTCTCGCCACGCTTGTAGAAAGGAACGTCCTATGGACATTTCGCAGGTTAAGAAAGTTGTAGTTGCTGGCGGCGGCGTTTTGGGCAGCCAGATTGCATTCCAGACCGCTTATCGCGGCTACGAGACCACCATTTGGCTGAGGTCCGAGGCTTCAATTGAGCGCGCTCGTCCAAAGATTGAGCACCTCAGAGAGGTGTATCTGAACACCCTCGAGGCTATGAAGACCGATCCTAAGGCTTACGCATACGGTCTCATTGCTCAGGACGAGATTACTCCAGAGAAGCTCGACCAGCTGAAAGAGCAGGTAGAACGCGCATACAGCAACCTCAAGCTCACTTCCGATTGGGACGAGGCTTTTGGTGACGCTGACTTTGTTATCGAGTCCGTCGCTGAGAATCCAGAGCAGAAGATTGAGTTCTACACCGAGCTGGCCAAGCACCTGCCCGAGAAGACTATTGTGGCAACCAACAGCTCAACCATGATTCCAAGCATGTTTGCTGCAGCTACTGGTCGTCCCGAGAAGTACCTGGCACTCCACTTTGCTAACGAGATTTGGCGCAACCCAATCGGCGAGGTCATGGGTCACGCAGGCACCGCTCAGGAGAACTTTGACATGGTCGTCGCTTTTGCGGCAAGCATCCGTATGATTCCGGTCAAGGTTCTGAAGGAGCAGCCTGGCTACCTGCTGAACTCCATGCTGGTACCTCTTCTGGTCTCCGCTGAGCAGCTCTGGGCAAACGGCGTCGGCGACGTCGAGGACATCGACAGGGCTTGGCGCATTGGCACCGGCTCGCCAAAGGGTCCGTTCCAGATCCTGGACATCATTGGCCTGGTCACCGCATACAACGTTGCTCTGATGAACCCTGCAGCTAAGGATCCAGAGTCCGTACAGGGTCGCATTGTTGCCCAGCTCAAAGAGAAGATTGACAAGGGCGAGACCGGCGTTGCTGCTGGTAAGGGCTTCTACGAGTACAAGTAAGGGCCCGAGCGCGGGGCGCGGGCACGCCGGTGCGCAGGTTGCAACCACGCGCAACACGCAGGTCAGCGCGCGGCGCGTACAGGTTGTGCATTTCACCCGGCATCCATTTCGTGTGGATGCCGGGTTTCTTGTGCGGAAATGCTGGGAGTGGACGGGTTTCTCGCCAGGTGGGCGGTGGGCGCGACGCGCGAGTCGGCGGAGCTCGACGCGCGCGGAGCTCGGCGTGCATCTGGCGGACGCCTAGCGGGCACCTAGGGGCGCCTTGAGGGCGCCTGATTTCATCAAAGAATCTGTAAATTCTGCCTGAAAACGTTAAAGAATCTGTGGATTTGCCTGATTTTGCAAAAGAATCGGTGGCTCAAATACTGTTACTGTCTTAGCAAACGTAATAAGTTATTTTGTTATTCAACGCTTGCAAAGAAAAAGGACTTCTCAAAGGCCAGGTAAGCATTTTAAGAAGTCCTAGACAGTCTCAAAGGGTAGCTGCAAAGGCAGCTACCCCGCGAGGTGTATCTTTAAGTATACGTGGAGGTCAAGATGATTACAATTAGTTTTGTTGGTCTTCTTGTAGCTATTATCGCTGGTACGATTGTAGGTCAGCTAATAATTTCTTTAATTGAAAAGAGACAGCAGGTTTTGAAGTGTGTCTGGCCATGAGTCGCCTCCCTGCCGTAGAATCGTTATAGTTTCGGTGCTGAAGTCCATGGGAGATGTAAATGGTTGAGTCTTTCAAACTATTCGTTCGGACCTACACGTATTGGGTAGGGCTCATCCTCGGCTTTGCGATAGTGCCCGGTTCCCTGCTCTTCATCGGTGGAGTCGCCCCGGTGAGCACCCCATTGTGGCTTGCCCCTCTAGCAGGACTGCTATTTTTTATCATTGATAGGCCATCAACATGGGAGACGCCGCTCTGTCGAGCATTACTGATCCGCGTATTGGGTACAGGGGTTGCGGCCATCGCGTTAGTCGCTTTTGATGCAGTTGCTTCCACCCAGTATGGATCTCAACATTGGAGTGAGACGCTCCTATCTCTCGGTCTCGGCTGGATTGCCTTCACGGTCATGGCAGGACGGATGCTCATGAGGAGCTCAGCCCGATTTGCCACGCCTACTTTCACGAACAGGGATGCGATCCGTACGTACACGACATGGATTGGAATCTGCTTCGGGATTTTCTATATCCCCGCCACGGGGCTCGCCGCAGCTGGCACTCTTTTGATGGTATTTCCACTTTACGGAACGTTTCTCACCGGCCTGGTTCTTTTGATTGTTGACCCGCCACAACGATGGCCGCAACGGAGAGTGAGAGCACTGTGGATACGACTCTTGTCAAGCGGGGCAGCAGCATTACTACTTGCTGTCACGAACTCGTTCTATCGCAGTACTGACACACACGAGATTTTCGTTGGGGACTGGCTGGGAAACCTGCTCTTCTGCGTAGGCGCTTGGGCACTTTATGCCGCAGTGGCTGGGGCCGCGTATCTTATGCGTGGCCCCAGCCACGAAGCAGATGACAACCTCAGTAAATGAATTCAGCTAGAGATTGTCCTTTGCGGTTCCTCCGTCGCTACACAGGTCGGAGTAGTTGCAGTTGTTCGGCAGATCATTGGGGATGGTCAAACCTTGAAGTCCACTGTGATTCAAAAGCCCTTCTCGCCAGATGACGAGAAGGGCTTTGTTTGTGCGACGGTAACATGCGCTGTTGAGACGCGCTGCTGTGCTCCGAAGCGCGGAAATCCGCTGGAGCGTAACTACGCGCGCCAGAGCTCGCGGAACTTACTTCAAGAAGTCCTTGACGGACGCAAGGACGCTTGGGGTATCCAGGCCGTACTTAGCAAGAACCTGAAGAGCTGGTCCGGACTCGCCATAGGTGTCCTGAACGCCGATGACCTTAACAGGAACAGGAGCGTTCTCTGCAAGAGCCTGGCAGACTGCACTGCCTAGACCGCCGATAACGGAGTGCTCCTCAATAGTCACAACCTTGCCGGTCTTTGCTGCGGAAGCAGTAATCAGCTCAGTATCCAGAGGCTTGATGGTGTGAATGTTGATGACCTCGGCGTTGACACCCTCGGCTGCCAGCTGCTCGGCAACCTCAAGAGCCACAGGAACCATAAGTCCACAGGCCACCAGCGTAACGTCAGTGCCCTCCTTGAGGACAATGCCCTTGCCAAGCTCAAAGTGGTAGTCAGGGTTGGTGTTGAACACAGGAACAGGCAGGCGACCAAAGCGCATGTAGACAGGACCATCATGGTCGTAAGCGGCCTTAACAGCAGCCTCAGCCTCAACAGCGTCGGATGGGATAATAACCGTCATGCCAGGAATGGTACGCATAACAGCAATATCCTCGTTGCACTGGTGAGTGGCGCCGTCCTCTCCTACCGAGAGGCCTCCGTGGGTAGCGCCAATCTTGACGTTCAGGTGAGGGTAACCCACCGAGTTTCTGATCTGCTCAAACGCGCGACCAGACGTGAACATTGCAAACGAGGTAGCAAAGACCTTGTGGCCCGTAGCTGCAACGCCAGCTGCCATGCCAATCATGTTGGCCTCAGCAATGCCGCAGTCCACAAAGCGCTCAGGATACTCCTCGCCATACTTGCCGGAACGAGTTGCCTCTGCCAAGTCAGCGTCAAAGACGAGAAGGTCATCGTGCTCTTTACCAAGCTCTACCAGGGCTTTTCCGTATGCCTCTCTGGTGGCAATTTTCTGTACGTCTGCCATGTTATGCCACCTCTCCCTCAAGCTCTTTCATAGCCTGCTCGTATTGCTCCTGGTTAGGAGCCTTGCCGTGCCAGCCTACCTGGTTCTCCATGAAGGAGACACCCTTGCCCTTTACGGTGTGGGCAACGATAACGGTTGGCTGACCCTTAACGGTGCGAGCCTCGGCAAATGCAGCTGCAAGCTGGTCAAAGTCGTGTCCATCTGCCACCTCAATGACGTGGAATTTGAACGCCTTGAACTTCTCGTCAATTGGCTGTGGCGTATTGATCTGCTCGAGCGTGCCGTCAAGCTGCAGGTTATTGTTGTCAACAATAAGCGTGAGGTTATCAAGCTGGTGGTTGCCGGCGAACATGGCAGCCTCCCAGACCTGGCCCTCTTCGATTTCGCCGTCGCCCAGAAGTGCGTAGACGCGGTAGTCCTTGTTGAACTTCTTGCCAGCCAGCGCCATACCAACGGCGGTAGAAACGCCCTGGCCCAGGGAGCCGGTGCTCATGTCAACGCCGGGAGTGTCGTTCATGTTTGGATGACCCTGAAGGCGCGAGTTGAGCGCGCGGAAGGTTTTGAGCTCCTCCTTGGGGAAGAAACCGCGCTCAGCCAAAACGCCGTAGAGCGCTGGAGTAACGTGACCCTTTGAGAGCACAAAGCGATCCCTGCAGGGGCAGTTAGGCTTGGTGGGGTCTACGTGCATCTCCTTGAAGTAGAGATACGTCAGGATTTCTGTTGCAGAAAGCGAGCCACCGGGATGACCGGATTTGGCCGTAAAGACCTGCGTGAGGATGCTTTTGCGCACCTCACGAGCAACCTGTTTAAGGTCGACGTCCATGTAATTTCCTTTCACGTATTGCGTGCGAGAAACGCACGGGAGTCGGCGCCGCATGCCGCGACGGGTCGGCGCGAGCTGCGTGCGAGCCGGAGCTGCGCGCGAGTCAGCGCTTACAGACCGAACTTCTCGGTAAGCTTTTCCTTCATTTCATCCTTATCAAGGATGTTGGAGAGAACGATCTTCTCGTCTTCTGGAATGCTGGCGATAAAATCCTCAAGGTCGCGAGCAACAATAAAGAGGTCAGCTGCGCCAGGAGTAACGTCGGAAACGGTTGAGTGCTCAACCTCGACGCCGCTCACGCCCAGCTCATTCAGGACGTCCTGGATCTGCATCTCAACCATAAGACTGGAGCCAAGTCCACTTCCGCAACAACAAAGAATCTTTTGGATAGCCATAAGAACTCCTTTCAATTCACCACGCGTAACCTGTAGGTTTACGTGGGTTTTCTGAGTTAAAAAGTCGGGCCCCATCCAAGGACGAAGCCCGACCTAGATACCTAGATTCTACTCGCATTTTCTGCAGTAACGGCGATGTTTAGCTGCAATTCTGTGAGCGGATGCTACTCGGCCTTCTTCTCTTCTGCCTTCTTAGGAGCAACAAGGTTGAAGAGAATTGGGAGGCAGAAGCAGACAACGCAGATGCCGGTGAGGATTGCACCCTGGACGTTCAGAGCAACGTTACCAAAAATCAGAGCCATGATAGAGAAGTCGGCGTCGGAGAAGGTAGCGGAGGTGAAGCCCATGAGGGTGAAGACTGGCATGCACAGTGCAGGCAGGAAGGTAATGAGCAGGCCGTGGACAAAGGAACCAGCGATGCAGCCCTTGATGCCACCCTCTGCGTTACCAAAGACGCCTGCGGTTGCGCCGCAGAAGAAGTGAGGAACAACGCCTGGGAGGATCAGAGCAATTGCTGCAATCTGAGCGTTAATAACACCAAGGATAAGCAGACCCAGGATGCCGCCAACGAAGGAGCTCAGGAAGCCGATGATAACGGCGTTTGGAGCATAGGTGAATGCGATTGGGCAGTCAATTGCAGGCTTTGCACCAGGGACAAGCTTCTGAGCAATACCCTTGAATGCAGGAACAATCTCGCCAATGATCAGACGGACACCGGACAGAATGATGTAAACGCCACCAGCGAAGGAAAGGCCGCGGGTAAATGCCCAGACAATCCAGTTAGTGGTGGTCTCGGTACCAATGTTCAGCAGATCGCCGAGGTGCTGGAGACCAGCATACTGTGGGTTAGAAGCAAACTCTGCCGCGGTAGTTCCTGCAGGTACCAAGGTTAGAAGGCCGCGACCGACAGCAACGCCGGTGATAACCAAGAACATGATGATCATGGTCAGACCGATGGAAACAGTGTTGTCGCGCAGGAAGATGAGACGCTTGGAGAACTTGATATTCTCGGTGCTATTCTCGCGATCGGAAGCAAAGAGCTTACCGACCATACCGGCAAGCCAGTAACCAGCTCCGCCGAAGTGGCCAAGTGCAACGGAATCGCTGCCGGTAACCTTGCGCATGGTTGGCTGGCAGTAAGCAGGAGACAGAACCATAATCAGAGCAAGCAGGCATGCGCCGGAGATGTAGAGCATCCAACCGGAAAGGCCGCCGACGTGCAGGATGATGGCGAGCATAGCTGCCATGTAGAGGGTGTGGTGGCCAGTGAGGAAGATGTAGTTAAAGCGAGAAAAACGTGCAAGGACAATGTTCAGGACCATGCCGATGCACATGATGATTGCGGTTGCTTGACCAAACTCGCCAAGTGCCAGAGAAACGACGGCCTCATTGTTTGGGACGACACCCTGCATGTCAAAGGCGAAGTTGAAGATTTCACCAAAGGCCAGGAGGGAACCGGTCTGCAAGAAACCTGCGCCTGCAGAAAGAACAAGGAAGCCGACGATGGTCTTGAGGGTGCCCTTGATGAGGTCCTCAACTGGCTTTCCCTGAAGCGCCAAACCCAGCAGGGCAACAAGGCCAACTAGGATGGCTGGTGTTGATAACACGTTTACAAAAAACTCAACAACAGGCATACAAAACCCCTTTCAACAAAACGCGTGTGTGCAAGCGCGTAGAAACGACGGTACGCGCGTTGCCTTAAACGTAGTGCACTTCGTCTGATTGTAGCCTAATTGTGTTTATTTTGTGTCTATTTATTTTTTTATAGGACTAAACGTTCATAATGTTCATTTGATTGCAAAATGAAGCTCAAAACAATAAGAAAGTGTACTCATGGAGCTGTCATGTAGATTTTTAAGGAACGGTTGATACAAGGCCCGGGCGATTATGTGTCCACCTAACCAAAAGCGTATAAACAGCCTTGATATGCAAGGAAACTAATCAAGAAATTGATGATGGAAAGTATGTCTGATTTGGGTAAAAAACCCGTTTAGTTGGAGATGAATTTTCTAGTTCGGCGTTTTGGCACTTACGTTTTCCCAGTTGGGTTTTCTCATAAAAGTTTCAATCAAATTTGACCGAAGGTTTACGCTGGTAGATGACCTGCATAGAAAACGTATGATTTTGTATATTCCAACTAAGACGATTTTTTACCACTTTGATGCCAAAACGCTTATTTTGCGGCAAAACGGTGGAAATTCACTGATTATCAGGAAAAATGGTCGGGTTGACTGGATTTGAACCAGCGACCTCTCGGTCCCGAACCGAGCGCTCTACCAAGCTGAGCCACAACCCGTTATGTTTTGCCTCGTCCGATGGGATAAATCCATCAAACATTTGCCGCTCTATGTTACCACTACAACTTGCAGGTGGTGGAGAAGCCTCGCCAACCTTCTGCTTGAGCTGCGGCTGCGATTGCGTCAGCAGTATCCTGTGATTCGCAAAGCGCAAAAGAGCTGCTACCTGAGCCAGAGACCTGAGCGCCAAGAACGCCAGACTGCGCCTTTAGCCACTCCTCTACCTCGGCCACCTGTGGTTTTAGCGATTTTGCTGCTGGGGCAAGGTTGTTGAAGAGGAGGCTTGCTACCTGCTGGATGAATTGCTCGCCTGCAGCAGCGTTGTCAGGAGCGGGTTCCATGCCAGCAGCATCCTGACCAGCAGCGCGCAAAAGCGCGGACAGCTGTTCGTAAGATTCCGGAGCAATTGGCGACGCATCAAACTGGTCGTATGCTTCTTTGGTAACAACACCTGTTTCTGCTGGTAAAACAATGGCAAGCGGAGCGTCAACGGTAGACGCATAGGTTTCTACCAGCGTATCTCCAGCGCCAAGCATAAGCGATGGTCGTGGGTCCAAGAAGAACGCAACGTCTGCGCCGACAGCCTTGGCTACCTCAACTACCAGCGGATCTAACGGATCAACACCCCAGCGCTGAGCAAGCAGATAGAGCGTTGCGGCAGCGTCGGCGGACGATCCACCCAGACCGGCCTTCTCGGGAATATGCACTTGCACATCAATGGAAACATCTGGGGAAACGCCCAGCTTATTGGCGAGAAGAACCGCGGCTTTCCAGGTTGTTGTGCGCTCGGGCAACACGCAGAGCTGCGGCTCATGCGTAACCGTAAGCTCTGGCGCGTCGTCGACAACAACTGTGTCGTACAGGGCAACGGGAACCATGAGTGAATCTACTTTATGGTATCCTCGCTGGTCCTTCTGGGTGTGAATACCCAGGTGAAGGTTGACCTTGCAAGGAATTTTGATGGTTTGGCGTCCAAATTTGGACGAAGAGGCAGCCATGAGTGTGAGCCTAGTCGAAGTAATGCGTGCGCTTCTGAACTACTCTTCAAACTCGAAGTCAAACAAACGCTCACCGGTCTCAAAATCAAAAAGCTCAACGGTGCCGGTCAGAACGTCAACGTACTGGTAGGACTGACGGGCAGTGCGACCGCGGCGCTCGCCAACCTCAACGATGAAAAGAGATGGATGGGCCATAACCAGGGTGCCTGTGCGCTCAACAATACGAGAACGACCCATGTTGGCCTTGACCTTGAGTTTTTGGCCCTGAAGTGCAGCTGAGCTTCTCGTGAATCTCGTCTACACGATTAACTGGTGGAATCTCGTTTTCCATCAATCCTCCAAGTCAATCAGTACGTTTGCGGTGCGACACGTTGATGTGTCGGAGATTTGTACCGGTCGACAAACAATAGTCAGAATTTCCGAAACTCCACTATACGAGGTAGAAAATAAAATCTCAAGGTTTTACGACAAATGTCACGGGAACAACATCAGTCGATCGGTCAGGTTCACGTCAGGTTTGCGTCAGGCTGGCGAGAAGATCGCATCGGGCTGGCATCGGGCTGGCGTCGGATTTGCGTCAGACCTGTGGTGGCATCGTCGACTTGCAACGACAGCGCGTCAGAACCCCAACAAATTTATGACAAATAGGGGTCCTCTGATAAAATTAGTAACTAACTTCAAAACACAAGGAGGCCCAATGACTGAGACTCTGGGATATGCCATCAGTAAGACCTGGTATATCGTGCTTATTTTTGTTGCTCTTGCTATCGGAATCGCATTCCTTTCCAAAAAGAAATCATCTAAAGCTCTTGTTGCTTTATCAGCGCTTTGCCTGGTATTTAGCGTAGGGTCGTTCGCATTTGGTGGGTTGACTGTTTCTGAAGCACAGTCCAAAGGCGCTTCATCTGACCAGCTCAATTCCATGAACCTCATCGAGCTTGTTCAGGCAAACCAGGCCGCACCAGCTCAGACCTCTGTTAATGACGTCAACGAGCTCTACAACAAGATGGTTTATGTCTATCAGTACGGCTCGCCTATCGCGCAGTCGCTCGCGAGCGACAATCCCTTTGTTCATCATGATCTACCTTGGGTAGCAGCGACTCTTCCTGAACTGAAGAAGCTGCTCGACAAAAACGAAGTAGTCTATGTGTCAACAAACAGTCAGATTTTCAAACAGTTGCACATTAACCTTGGTGAAAACGCCGTCGCGCCTTTTTTATTCTTTGTTACTTCGGTCAATCCAGCCGGTAGAGTTTTCCCACTTTCAACTGGTGATATGTCTCGTGCTGGCAAAAAAGATGGCGATAAAATCACGTTTGGTGACAATCTTGAGTTTACGCTTCGCACGGTTCATACCAATAACGGCGACTATGTGCTTGGCCTTAATTACCAGACTCTTTTAGCTCTCAGTCGTTACTTCAAGGACTATAAGTAATTTTTGGTATTCCAATAAAGGAGTACAACTGACCATGTGTCGCTGAACGCGCAAAATAAGCCGCAACAAAAAACTCCCATTCTCGTGAATGGGAGTTTTGCTTTTCTCGACAGGTGCTTTTTAGAGGCTTTTTGGAGGCTTTAAGAAGCTTTGAGCCAACCAGATCTTACTCAGCTGGGCAGAGCGAGAGGGCGGCCTCGTCAGCAATAACGGTGCAGTTAGTATGAAGCTGCAGGATGGAGGCTGGGCACTGAGGCGAAACGTTACCGAAGCACATGTCATAAACAGCCTTAGCCTTGTCCTCGCCGCTAGCCACAATCAGAATGCTGCGCGCGAACATGATGGTCTGCGTGCCCATGGTGTAAGCCTGGCGAGGGACGTCCTCCATGCGCTCAAACAAGCGGCTGTTTGCCTGAATGGTGCTCTCGGTGAGGTCAACGCAATGCGTACCCTTGGAGAAGTGGTCGTCGGGCTCGTTGAAGCCAATGTGACCGTTGTGACCAATACCAAGAAGCTGCAGGTCAGGATAGCCAGCCTTAGCAACAAGCCTATCGTACTCGGCGCAAGCTGCCTCGACGTCAGGATTAGAGCCGTCGGGCACATGGGTATTCTCAAGATCAATATTTACCAGGTCAAAGAGGTTTTTGCGCATGAAATAGTGATAGCTCTGAGGATCGTCGTGAGAAAGGCCGCGATACTCGTCAAGGTTGTATGTAGAAACCTGCGAGAAGTCCAAGTCTCCCCTCTTGCACCAATCGGCAAGCTGGGCATACGTACCAATTGGCGTTGAACCGGTTGCCAGGCCAAGGACGCAATTTGGCTTCAAAATGATTTGTGCAGAGATGACATTTGCAGCTTTTCTGCTCATGTCCTCGTAATCGCGGGTACGAACAATCCTCATGTCTACCTCCAAGACAGAAGTCACAGTTACATTTAGTTTAACATTTGAAACAAGTAAAAAGTAACCGGTCGGCGAGAAGAACAAATATCTCGTTGACCGGTTTTGACCTGTTATATGGCGTGTTTCTGTCGCTATTCTGTTGCGATTCTGACGTGAAACTGACGCGGCGGTAGTTTTCTGTCTGGAATCTGTCGCGATTCTGACGTGAGTCAGACATAGCGGCAGTTATCTGTCCAGAATCTGACGAAATCTGACATAAATCTGACGCCAACCTGACACGCTCCTGACGCGAAACCTACGTCGTGCCTATCCCAGAATCTGCTTGGAGAGATCCTGCAGAGCGTGGAAACGGTGAGAGATAGCGTTCTTCTCGTCTGGCTCAAGCTCTGCCATGGTTTTGCCTGGAGCATCCTCTGGCCAGAAGAGTGGGTCGTAGCCAAAGCCGTTGTGACCCTTTGGCTCGTGGCCAATAACGCCCTCGCAGTCGCCCTCTCCTACCAGCACAGATCCGTCTCTATAAACCAAAGCAACGGTGGAGTGGAAGCGAGCAGTGCGGTCCTCATCGGCAACGTCGGCAAGCTCAGCCAAGAGCTTCTGATTGTTTGCAGCATCATTGCCATGCTCGCCAGCATAACGAGCGGAATAGATTCCAGGAGCTCCGTCCAGAGCATCAACGCAAATGCCGGAGTCGTCTGCAATAGCCGCTACGCAATCTACCTCGTCAAGCGCAGCCATCGCCTTGATCAGAGCGTTATCGCGGAATGTCTGACCGTTCTCTTCTGGATCAGGGAAAGTACCCAGCTGACCAAGAGCTACAAAGCTCATACCAGGCATTACCTTAGAGAGGATAGCCTCAATCTCAACAAGTTTGTGAGCATTGCCTGTTGCAACTACCACGGTTGTATTTGGATCAAAGGTCACAGCGTTAGAACCCTGATTTTCACTGTTTTGACTCATAGTTACTCCTTAAATCCAGTCACTTGATTCTGCAGGTCAACAAGGTGAGCAATACCCGCCAGACCAAGGTCGAGCAGCTGGTTGAGTTGCTCGCGATCAAACGGACCTCCCTCGCCTGTTCCTTGTACTTCAATTATCTGTCCAGCTTCTGTTCCGACAAGGTTCATATCAATGTCCGCATGAGAATCCTCGGGATAATCAAGGTCCAGCAGCGGCTTGCCACTCACATATCCCATAGAAATCGCAGCTACCTGACCTGTAAGAGGAAGTCTAGGCAAGAGGTCCTTCTCGACAAGTGAATAGAGTGCGTCATGAAGTGCCACCCAAGCACCGGTAATACTTGCGGTTCTGGTACCGCCATCTGCCTGAAGAACGTCGCAGTCCAGCGTAATGGTGTACTCGCCCAGGCGATTGAGGTCAACAACGGAGCGCAGCGAGCGGCCGATCAGGCGCTCAATCTCCATGGAGCGGCCCTTGCGGTTAGCGCGCTCTCGCTTGGTGCGACGGTTGGTTGACGCAGGGAGCATGGCGTATTCCGCCGTAACCCAACCTGCACGAGAACTACGACGCCATGCGGGAACGCCCTCCTCGACGGTTGCGGTGCACAGCACGCGCGTGTCGCCAAAAGTGACAAGACACGATCCATCAGCGTTCTTCATAACGTTACGCTCAAGGGTAACGTGGCGCATCTGGTCCCACGCGCGGTTATACGAACGTAAAACTTGCAAAGAAGCGTTAGATTGCAGCGTAGAGTCAGATTTCATAGCGTTCCTTTTCACATCTGCATAGAAAAGCAGTTAATTCTTTTTGAAACGACTCTAGTATACCTGTCTGTACACCGCCCTCTGAAACACTTTATTGTTGCTCTTGTTGGTATTACTTTGTTGCTATTTATTGCTATTTGTTGCCACTGCCTTTAACGTAATGACTAAATATGCATTGATAATGCGTTCTTTTTTGCTCCGATATACGTAATAAAGAAATACACTACAAAACCAAAAAGTGTGAGTAAAGCAACAGGCCAAATGCTTGGCTCGATGGCAGTTTGGAACATTTCTACGCTCATAAAACGAATAACATTAAGTCCAAAAATTGCATGAATCACGGTAAAAATACCCGGAAACAAAAAATTACACAGTACGCCAGTAAGCAAACTTTTTGAAAGTATTTCTCGAGAAGCCCCTAATTCATACAGCTTGTAATACCTCTCTTTATTGTCTGCAGCAAGCGAAAGCTGTTGAACTGCCAAAATGACGGAAGAAAATACAAGTAACACAACCGCATAAAAAGAACAGGTGAATACAATAACGCCAAAAGGTCCAGAAACATCCGAAGCACTCATATCCTGTGAAGAAATTACCTCAAAAATTTGAGTGCGAAGAACAACAGCAAAGACAAACATGCACATACCTACAGAAGATAGGGCTGCTGAACACGTCATGGCTTTGGAAGCGTTGCGTGCCACACCTTCAGCTTGACGCACAGAAAATGCGTTTAACCCTCGATACCATATACCTGGAATTTTCTTAAGAACACGTGGAAGTAACACAAGTGTTGAACGGAACACAAAAAATGATCCAAAAATGGCACAGGCACCAAAAGGAATCATGAAACCAATAAAGGCAAACGGAGCCTGAGCGCACACAACATAAACAATTGCCAGCAACAAAACACCTATACATGCATCAAAGATTGCTCGTGAAATTGAAAGTGGTTTTGATGAATCATTTTCTTTTTTTGCGGACATCATCTGCAATAACGTAGACTTCTTTAAAATGCGCTTACTACCCCGGGAGAGCACGAGCATCGTTATAAAAAATATTATTGTTGTCACAATGGCACCCAATGGAGAAGCAACAACAACAAATTTCATTGGTAGGGCGTATGACCAGCTTACAATCATTTCTACAAACGGCGAAATAGCAATACCTACTACAATTCCACCAATAAGCGCACTTCCTGAAACCAGAATAGTTTCATATCGCAATATGCTAATGACATCTTTCT
Organism: Lancefieldella parvula; assembly: GCA_023300185.1. Lineage (GTDB taxonomy): Bacteria > Actinomycetota > Coriobacteriia > Coriobacteriales > Atopobiaceae > Lancefieldella. The sequence goes on along the minus strand of CP097092.1, from coordinate 248,416 downwards.
TTTCAAGACCCGCAAACTCATATAAAGCAAATTCGGGAAGACGTCGACGAATCAAAAATTTATTTGCGTATGACGTAACATTCAAAAACACCAAAAAAGGCAAAATACCAAATGCTAGGCTGTATTTTGCCTCTGCAACAAAAAGTGAACGGACCGATTCGTCATTCACTAAGGCAAATAAATAATCTCCAGATGCTGCATATGAATACATGAGGCAGGCACCCGTTGCCAATGCAGCAAAATAAACCCCAAAGTCGCTAAGATTACGGCGTACATTTCCAACTACAATTTTTATTAACAAATTCATAGTATATTGCCCTTACTCTATTGGCTTTAACAACATCGTCTTTATATTTATCTGCATTTTTATAATGCGCCACATACCTAATTGATACCATCGAACTAACTTACAAAAAGGTGACGATCTTATAAGAAAAAGAGCAGTCGATAAGAAAAAACGCGACACCCGAAGGCGCCGCGTGAGGTTCCATGGTGGGCGATGAGAGATTTGAACTCCCGGCCTTGTGCGTGTAAAGCACCTGCGCTAGCCGCTGCGCCAATCGCCCGTGACTGTAGAAGTTTATCACAGCTTCTACGATTCTTTGGCGGCAATTATGAATTCAACGGTTTCATTTGCTCAACTTCCGCACGCACTACAACGCCATCCAACTTGGCAAGTGGTGTTTCCGTCCGTTTTGCCAGAACACATGCACTACCCATAGCGTCGCCCATATCGGTAACTGTTGGAATAATGCGAACACTAGCCTGCATCAAAAACGTCGTAGAGATGCAACGGCCAATAACACCCAGGTTATTGATGTGCTTGGTGACCATTGACCGGAATGGAATCTCGTAATAATCACCCTGCTTGTAGGTGTTTTTGTGGAAAAGACCGCCTTTATTGGAGTGAACGTCAATGTACCAATCACCACGAACAAGACCGTCATCAAACCGCGCCTGATTAACGTAATCTTCCTCGGTCAGCATCATCTGACCTTCAACACGCCAGCTCTCACGAACACCCAAAAGCGAAGCCTGCTCCATAAGATAGCTTTGCTCAAATCCAGGCATCATACGCTGCAAGAACGTAACAAGACGACGAATACGAGCGTGTGCCTCAACTGTTGCGTTAGAACGTGCGGCTCCTGAGGTATTTTTTTGCATGCTTGCAATGTGTGGACAATTCAGCGCCATGCAACCAGGCTTTCCAGGAAGCGAGAATATCTGGTAATAGCGCAGGTCCTCTTCTTCAAGAATGCCTGCTTCAATTCCTTCACGGAACTTTGGCTCCAACTTAAAATTCTTACCCGCAACCATTGCGGACTCGAAGAAATATCCCTCAACCAATGGCGAGAAGTGATCATCAAGTGAGAGCACATAGTCTCTATAGCGCTCCACATCAATGCCGCCCATGGTAAAACGCAGACTGCAAACCTGATTGATGCCGTCCTCGTCACCAGCCGCAACCGGTACACCAGCTGCTCTAGACAAAACAGCATCGCCTGAAGCATCAATCCATGTTTGAGCTGTTACTGCAATCAATCCTTCAGTTGAGGCAAGAATTGCGTGTGTAATGGTTTTCTCGCCATCTGCATCTGACAAAACGGCAGCTACAAGAGATGTGTCGTAGAGTATTTGATCGCCTTTTGTCGTGAAGAGCTGCTCGTACACTTCTCCCAAACGCTCAGGGGCAAACCAGATCATCGTAGTGTAGTCATCACGTGTTGCATCACCTGAAGCCAAAAGCTGCTGTTCAATAGTAGAAAGAACAGGTAGATGACGGACATACGACGGCATCATAGGGCATACAAGTGCTCTTGTAGCGGAGCCTCCAAGCAAATTTGATTTATCCACAATAAGCGTGGAGAGGCCCTCATTAACACAACGGATTCCGCAGGCAGAGCCAGAAACACCGCCTCCAATGATGACTACATCAAAGCTTCCAACAACAGGAATCTGCAGGTTGTTCCAGGTGATCTCTTTATAACTCATTGTCTCCTCCTGTGTGAGAGCTGTTATGTAGTAGACCGTAGTAGGTATTGGTAAATGCATGCGCTGCAATTTCAGACAGCGCGTGAATGCCTGTCTTTCCCAGTTTAAAAGGACCAATGGTAAACAGCGGAACAAGATATTCTTTGCTGGTTAATCCAAGCCGCGTAGTCTCCAAAACATGAAAAAACTCATGCATCAAAATAAGATTTTGGGCTTCATGTACCTCAAGTTGATTTTGCTTTGCCCACAGCGCACATGATTGCTCATAGAGTGTGATTTCTTTTGTACCAGAAACGTAATCACTAAAATAGCGCTGGTTTCCATATACGCAATCAATATCTTTTTTGATAATAGTTAGTCCTGCATCTTTGCAGATTTGAAAGAAGTCACTTTGACTATGTGACTCTTCAAACACCATGTGTGCAGCGCGCTCACCTTTTGACCAAGCTAAATCAACTATGTGCTCTCTATCCTCCTCAGGAATACGAGCAACAAAGCGATCCCACAAGAGCTCTTTGCGTGCAAGCTCTTTCGTTGGAAACGGAAACCGTGAAGCAGAGTCAACATTAGACTCTGCTTCAAGGTCCACCGATTTTCTCGCCAAAGTGTGATCTGCGTTCTGCATATGAGTTTAGTCACCTAAACGAAGTGTAGCGGCAATGATAACGGGCTCGTCAGATGGATAACCGCCCAGCTCAACTGAGGCAAGGCTCAAAATCTGCTCAAGTGAAGTCATTCCGGACAGATCGATAATACGCTTGCCTACCACAACATAGACGTTTGGCAGATTGGCTCCACCGTCGTTATAAACGGTCAAGTCCTCTACCAGGTCCGTTACGCCCTTGCGCCATGAACTAATGGACTCTTGCAAAACCTCAGCATTTGGACGCTGTAGCCTAATAACGCCCTCGGCATCAATAAGACGAAGAGCAGTGCGTTTCTTGGTGAGAAGACCAAAGAGCTTCTTTTCTGTTGTGGTTGCAGTGTAAGCAAAGAGCTCAGAAGAGTGAGCAACCTCGGAAACGTTATCTGCACCCTCGCCAAGATTTTCTACTACAAGCTTTTTGAGCTCATCTGCACTCAGACGCGTAGCGTTAACATCTTTGCTACGCAGCTCAGTAGCACCAACAGCAATTGCACGAACAACGTGACGCTGAGTATCCACCTCAACGGTAACCTCAACGGTTCCAGGGGCTGCACCCATCTTAATAGCACGAGCTTCTGCTTCACGCCTAACGCTGACAATGTCATCGTCGGTTGGGTTGGTAACACTGCGCTCAACCATGTCACGGACCATGGCAAGAGCAACACCAATAGTTGAGATGACAGGTGCGTTCTTAGCAATGCGGAACGTATGACCCATGGTTTTTGCTAAGTGTGGCACTACGGTAGAAGCGCCACCGCCACCACCAACGTACACGGTAGTACGAGGATCCATGCCGTAGTCTTTCATAAGCTGTTCCGCTACAGCGCCGTTTTTCTTTGCAGCAAATGCAAGAACCTGATCTGCTGCTTCTTCAACACTTACGCCCATATTCTCTGCAAGAGGAGCCCAAGCCGCACGAGCGGCCTCAACAGAACCGTAAGCGTAATCACCCTTGGGAACAAAACCGGCAAGGTTTGCAGCGCCAGCCATGGTCAAACAGACGCGAAGACCGCCATCACACTCAATAGCTGCGTATTCAGGGTCTCCATCCATAGGACGAACAGCAACTAGACGAGGGTTCACAATCTTTTCTGCGTCGGTGTAAACCTCGTAATCCAGGTTGGCAATGTGAGCAGAACGAGGTCCCACGTCAACGGCTTTGCCGTCAGAAATCTGCACCATAGAGCCGCCGCCAATACCAACAGTTCTAACGTCCAATGACGAGAGGTACGTCTTATGGCCACCAACTTCTGCATACTTGACCATAACCTTGCCGTCTTTAACGCAAGAAATATCGGTAGAAGTGCCGCCAACCTCAAAGAACAAGCCATCGGTGAGCTTCTCATACATCAAAGCACCAGCTACACCTGCTGCAGGACCAGAAAGAATGGTCAGGATGGGGCGATGACGGACCTCATCAACGGTCATTACGCCACCATCGCAACGCATGACCATAAGTGGTGACTCAATACCGGCCTCGCGAATACTCTTGTCAGTCATGTTTGCGGCTTCAAGCATCTTAGGCATGATGGAAGCGTTAACAACTGCTGTACGAGTACGAATAGCCAGGCCATAAAGCTTGGAAATGTCATTTGTAGCCGTAGCAGGAACTTCTCTATCAGAGCACTCTGCAATAACGGCATTCTCGTTAGTTGGATCGTCTACACTAAATGCTTCGGCTGCAACATAAGAAGTTGAACCTTCCGAGAAGAGCTGTTCGATTGCGCTCTTAATACCAGCTTCTACATCAGAGGATGTGTCTACAAAAGCATTTTTGGTACGCAGGAATTTACCGGCAGCAAGTTCAATATCGCCAACGTTAGTATCACTTTTGCTCTTAGCTCCCTGAAGGCCGCTGCCAAGCGTTACGATACCAACCTGAGCAACATCACCCTCAAGCAGGGCGTTTGTTGCTTGAGTAGTACCGTGAGCAATAAAGACAACATCTTCAGGCTTAATGTTGTGCTGCTCCATAACACCATGAAGCACCTGCACAATACCTGCTGCGACACCTGCTTCAGCGGTGTGTGTAGTAGGTGTTTTAACCGTGCCGATAATTTCGTACGTATCATTGTCGATGGCAACAGCATCAGTAAATGTTCCGCCAACGTCGATTCCAATACGAACTTTCACGTTTCCTCCTCGATTTACAGCAATCTATCAGCTGCAAAGATAAAACGAGGCGAGAAGCCTACAACAAGAGGGTCTTCTCGCCCCAAGGTCAGAACTTAGAAGTACAGAACACCAGACAGAATTACACCAAAGATGGAAACTGCCCAGAGGTAAGGAAGCATCTTACGAGTAACAGTGTTGACGTCAACCTCGCAGAAGTTTGCAGTCCAAACGTTCTGAGTGTTGGTTGGGTCGCCACCAGCCTGGATGCGCTCTGCAGCCAGGAATGCGCCCATGACAGCAAGTGGATTCAAGGTGTTCAGGCCAATGATAAGAGCTGCGATACCAGAACCAAGACCAAACATGTTCATAGGTCCACGATACAGAGCCAATGGCGAGAGGACCGCAAAGAAGATGATGTATGCAACAAGGTTCTGTGGCATGATGCCGAGCAGGAATGGGTTAAGAACTGCCTTAACCGTTGGGTTGGTAACTGCAAGGTAAAGGATACCAATGCCAACCATCAGGATGATTGCAGGACCAGCGTCGGTTACACCGTCATAGCAAGTCTTTGCAAGAAGGTTCATTGCCTTGCTAAAGCTCTTGGAGGTGAACAGCAGGCACCACAGAATACCAACGGTAAATGCTGGGGTAACAGGAACCTTCAAGAAAGCAACAAGCACAATAGGAATCAGTGGAGTCAGCATTGCAAGACCACCAGCAACACCGGTGAGCTGCTTGGAGTTGCTCTGCTCAGCAACTGGAGCGCTAAAGGCAAACTTAATACCATTACGCTTGAACTCAACAACAATCATGATCAAAGTTGCAATACCAGTTGCAACAGCAAGATAAACCTCAAAGCCCTGAACCTGAGCAATGTCTAGGTTGAAAAGCTTTGCGAAGGTTGTCCAGTTGGCAATATTGAGTGCCAGACCAGTGGTAAAGGACATCAAGAAGATACATGCTGCACTAGCTGCGGGAACACCAACAGAAATCAAAATTGGCAGGACGATTGAGCCAACCATGATGATGGATCCCAAGCCAGAAAGTGTAGTAAAGAGGACAGCTACTGCAATAGACATAATCAAGGTGATTACCAGGGGCTTATCGCCACCAAGCTCTGCGCTCTTCTTGATAATTGTCTCGGTAACACCAGTCTTGTTCATAAGCTGACCCAACCATGCGCCAAAAATAACAGCCATGATTGCGGCGCCCATGCGAACGGTACCAGCCTCAAATACTGATGTCAGCCAGCCAATTTCTTTTCCGTCGCCGTCTTTTCCAAACATTGGAACGCCTGCGATGACACAAATCAAAATGGCCATCAGTGGCAGGGCAAGCAGAGTTGGAATCTTCTTAGTCATCATCAATGCAGCTACAGCCACAAAGACCAAGAGGATCAAAATACCCTGAACCATGTTTCCTCCTTAGGAACACATTGTTTGATAGCAAGTGCAGCTATCTCTCCTTCAAACAACCTACACGTACTTCTATAGATGCCTCAGCACCATGTTGACGACTTTGATGAGCAGACAAAGTCGAGAAACACCTTTGTTCCAGCGTGGCTCATAGCGTACTACTTCCCTACGGGTTTCTTACCGCTTACTTACGCAGAACTTACTGGACGCCAACCAGAAACAAGCGCCCGTTTCCAAAGCTGGACAGTTTCTGGACAAAGACAAGCAAACCTTAGAGCAGAAACAGCATCTATTAATAAGTTTCTTGAAGTCATTCTTGTTACGATTAGCTTTGGAAATGCTTCAAACTGAGCAAATTTTTGCACCAAAAATGCAGGAGTAGACAGCGCCTTATTTAGCGTATCTTCCTTAACCAAAGAGGTAGAAATTTCTTCTTCGGGCACAGATACAACCACGGCATCAAGAGAAAATAGGCTCTGAACCGTGCTGATAAGGTTCATTAACTTATCAAGTTGCAGACCGTCTGCGCTCACAAGTTGCTGAGTAACGTCTGCGTTTAATCCTTCTTTCATGGGAAGAGGGGTGTTATTGCTGACAACTTGAGCTACAACTCGAGTTCCAAATGAAAGATGCAAGTATGAAGAAACACCCTCAATAGTTGTTTGAGCCCTCTACTTGAGAAAGAGCAAAGTCACTCTGCTCAAATTGCTTCACCACTACCCTGAAGGCACTCTCTAATGCTTGTACCAGGGAAATTGTTGCCGAATCATGACCCGTTGAATACATGACGGAAAGCTCTGATTCAAGTACATCGCCCTCAAGCAGAACTCCAATTCCCTTAAGAATTGCGCCGTCAACAATAAGCCTTGTAAGAGCAGTTTTAATACCTTCAAGTAGAGTTTCTCCCGAAGGAGCCTCTTCTGACAGCGTGGTGCGAGCGTACTCGTTAAGAGCCATGTCAACGAGCACAAGTTCCTGACTCTGGCGAGAAACCCGAACAAGTCCCAAGAGACCAAACTCTGGAGCAAGTTGCAGAAGCGTCTTTGATCTACCAGCGGTTACTACGCGCTCTGAGCTTTCTTCAACCATTTTTGACTGAAGCAAATCTTGAACAATAGTAGTAACGGTACTAGGAGAAAGAGATAATTCACGAGCCAATTCAACACGAGACAGAGCGTTTTTCTCGCACAATGCTTTAATAACGGCACGTTTATTGGAATATGCAATATCTTTAGTGCTGGCAATCGACATACGTGTCCCCTCCTCTCCATTTCTGTCTGTACTACCTTATTTCGACTCTCGAAATAAGTCCATCAAACTTAGAAAGGAACGGGGCTAACGGTATGAAATTATCGCCAAATGGTCATGCTGAACAATTTGGTAAACGGCGCCAAGTCCTTACGCCAGCTCTTCCAGAATACGACGCATTTCTTTCTGGACACCCTGCTCGGTGTTAGGCGCAATAACCTTGGAGGCAATCGTCTTGAGCGCGTAGCGAGCGTTGTCCATAACGTACGCAGTGCCGGCGTAACGCAGCATAGCGTAGTCGTTCATAGAATCGCCAAAGACGGCAATCTCGTCGCGAGAAATGCCATAGTACCTGCGAATCTGCTCAAGTCCTGTAGCCTTGTTCACACCACGAGGCACCACGTCAATCCAGGTCTCTCCAGAAGGCATGAACGAAAGTCTGTCGCCCATCTCGCGCTCAAGAATCATGGCCATATCCATGGAGCGAGCCCTTGAATCGCAGCAAATAGCAGCCTTGATGATACTAACGTCAGGTGAAGGCGGATCAAACACGCGCTCGGCGTTTGGCAGGTCTTTGTCCAGCTCACGCACAAACGAACTCTGATCGTCCAGCAGATACGTATGCGTGCGGTCATAAACAACCAGGTGAATGCAGTCAAACTCGGACGTCAACTCAAACAGCTTACGAATAGAAGCTGACGAGAAAACCTCGCGGTCGATGACCTCGTTCTCTACATAGACCTGCGTGCCAAGAGAGGCCACGTAGTCAATCTTGTCTGCGACCGGCTCAAACAACCAACGCAATGTATCGTAACGACGACCGGAACTTGCCACAAAGTGAACGCCGTGCTTGTACAGCTCTTCGATAAGCTCAAATGTCTCTGGCGGAACCTCGGAATTCTGGTCCAGTAGCGTACCGTCCATGTCCGATGCAATGAGTCTAATCATGCTAGTTCTCCATCATAAAACGGGGAGTCTCCCCTGCTTTTGTTGCGCGTACCAGCTCAAGCAAGGCATGCGCAACGCCGTCATCTGCAGATGCACCTACGTGGTGCCTTGCTACCTGCTTGACCTCTGGAATTGCGTTTGCCACCGCCACCGAGTGCGGAACTTTACTTAAAATCTCAACGTCATTCTCGCCGTCTCCAAAAACGAGCACCTCTTCTGGAGAAATACCTGTTCTTTCCAGGAGTGTCTCAAAACCAGTCAGCTTGGACACACCCTTGGGCAGCACGTCAAACCACTGAGGAACAACCGACATCGTGTAAACGTCTGGACAAGCTGCGGCAATCTTTTGGCGACAGCGCTCCATGTCCTCCTCTGTTCCCGGACAAGCAACTGTTGCGGCGACAAAATCGACGTCGTCGGGGACTTGGTCGACAATACCCGAGACAAACACCATTCTACGCTCGTAATCAGCGAGAATGTCTTTATTGTCAGGCGCGCCGACAACATATGCCGGGTTAAAGAGGTTGGTCTGTTCTGGATAGCAGACCAAGAACATGTTCTTCTCGTCAGCAAGAGCGTCTGCGACGCCCTGCAAGCGTTTTGTGGTCAAAGATGGAGAGCGAGATAGTCTTGCCTTTGTACAGCACGCGCTTGCCTGTAGACATGACGCCTGTTTGCATGCACGCCTCGTCGAGGCTGAAAAGACGCATCAGCTCAACGTAATCTCGGCCGGTACAAGGGCCAAATGCGATATCTGTTTCTTCCAGGAGCGTGTGAATAGCCTTGCGTGTGAAGTCCGACACGCGTCTGTTGCCAAAGGGTACCAGCGTGTTGTCCATATCAGATAAAACAAGCTTAATCACAAACGTCCCCCGTTACTGCATGCTGCGCAGGTTGGTGTGGACGCGACGCGTACGTCGCAGCTTCAAGTTGACGCAGCTAACGCAACGCTGACTTGAGCTAAGCTCGACACAGCTCCAAGCTGCATCTTTGTACTTCTATCTAGTTGAACTATGTGCCAAGACGTCAAAGCGATCAATCTTGAGCAACACTTGGTCTAGTCCAATCATACCCGAGAGACGCACCTTTGACGCATTCGAAGTCAAAATTAGAAGATCTCTAAACCCGGAGCCCCGACGGCCGCCAACCCACTCCATGCGCTTAATGTCCTGGTAGTTGATGGAAATTTCAGAGCCTACAAAGGGCACTACAACCATCTCGTCATCAAAAAGCGAGACCTTATAACGACTCAAGATGTACCACGCCATAAACATGACAACCGAGAAGGACGCAAAAAACGCCATAACAATGTCTGGGTTTGGCGTAAACACGTTAACGTAGCAAAGCCAGCCGAGAATAACTGCGATTGCGCTGACAAATGCCATGTCAATAATGAGCGAACGTGTGAGCGCATGCGGGAGTCACGTAGGTATCGTGGTGGCTGTGGCGACGCTCGGAAATTCCAACGTTTCCCGAGTGCTCTAAAAACGCAGCTATAACGGGTGCCGCAACGACAACAATTCCAAAAAACACTGCGAGCATTGCGACCTCCCTTACTCCGTGAAAAAAAGAACAATGACCCTTCATAATTATGCTACGCTCCCGCACACCATTTATTGACAAGGGTGAACGGGAGCGTAGACGGTAGAAATCTAGCTATGAATGGCAAAGCTGCACGTCAAACGGTCGCGCGGCGCGGCGGCGCAGGTCGCGGGCAGTGCGAGCGCGGCAGGTGTGACGGCGTGGCTCGCGTGCGATGCGGGTGCGATGGCGCTAGCTGCGAGCAGCGCGGTCAGCGCAGGTGCTAGCCGCGAGCAGCAAACTTGGCGACGAGCTTCTCCAGAAGGTCAACGGTGACCTCAAGGCTTGGCACGGGGACAAACTCACGCACGGAGTGAGCGTTGTATCCGCCGGTAGCAATGTTGGGGCATGGCAGGCCGCGGAACGTGAGCTGAGCGCCATCGGTACCGCCACGAGCAGCAACAGGCTTAGGCTCAATACCAACCTCGCGATTTGCCTCAAGTGCATAATCAATCAGGAACTCGTAGCCGTCGAACTTCTCGGCCATGTTGCGATACTCCTGGTGAATCTCAACGCGGACGGTATTCTCGCCATAGCGCTTGTTCAAGAACGCGGCGATATCCTGCAGGACCTGCTGGCGGTTGGCAAAAATCTGGGCGTCGTGGTCGCGGACGATGTAGCTGAGCTTGACCTCGGACGCGGAGCCCTCGATGGCGATTGGGTGGTAGAAGCCCTCGTAGCCCTCGGTGTGCTCAGGACGCTCGAAGGCGGGGACCATCTGCTGGAACTCGGAAGCCACGGTAATTGCGTTGATCATGACGTCCTTGGCGCTGCCGGGGTGAACCATGACGCCCTTGAAGTAGACGTCGGCGTGGGCGGCGTTGAAGCACTCGTAGTTGAACTCGCCGAGAGCCTCGCCGTCGACGGTGTATCCGTACGCTGCGCCGAGTTTGTCCAGGTCAAGCAGGCTTGCACCGTGACCGATCTCCTCGTCAGGGACAAACGCAATCTTGAGCGTAGGGTGTGCGAGCTCAGGGTTGTCGCCCAGGCGCTTGAGCAGCGCACAGATCTCAGCCACACCGGCCTTATCGTCAGCGGAAAGCAGCGTGGAGCCGTCGGAGCAAATGATGTCCATGCCCACAAAATCCTTGAGGTCAGGGACCTGCTCCTGGGTGGTAGCGATGGTCTTGCCGTTGACGACGCCGGCAACCAGGTCACCGCCCTCGTAGTGGACGACGTGCGGCTTGATGCCCGAGGCAGGCGCGTCGATGACGGAGTCCAGGTGCGAGCAAAGCATCAGCGCGGGAGCCGACTCGGCGCCCTTGGATGCGGCGAAGGTGCCGGTGACGTAGGCGTGCTCGTCGACGGTGACGTCGGTGCAGCCCAGCGCCTTGAGCTCTTCGCCCAGGTAGCGAGCCATCTCGTGCTGAGCAGGCGTGGAAGGCGTTACGGTATCGTTGTCGGGGTTGGACTGGGAGTCAACCTGCACGTAGCGCATGAAGCGCTCGGCGACATCGGGGAGCTGGTTAGGCGTAGTTTCAGGCATAGGTATCCTTTCTGGTTCGGGCAAGACCGGCGGGGCGAGGTGCGTGCAGGTACGGCGCGGCGCGGGTGGCGCAGGCGCGGGCGGCGCGGGTGCGATCGGCCTTGGATGTTGTATGCATTTACTGTACCGCAACTCAAAACGAATTAAACCTACCTGCACGAACTTTGCGCGCACATGCCATAATAATTGCAAGAAATGCGAAAGACGGAGCGCTATGACAAACGACTTTTGGACGCCACAATTTCATCTCTTCCCACCTCAGGGTTGGATGAATGATCCCAACGGACTTTGTCAGTTTAAGTCCGTCTACCACGCGTTTTACCAGTACACTCCCGAGTGGCCTGCCAACGAGCTGCGCTTACTGGGGACATGCTGTGAGCAAGGATTTGCTCTCTTGGGAGACGCTTCCTATTGCAATTTCTCCAGACGCAGCTTGCGATAAGGACGGTGTGTTTTCGGGTTCGGCCTGGATTGAGACGCGCAACGTTGCGGACGGCGACTGCAGCAGCCGGCAACGACGCGGACGGCGACGATGGCGGCCGCGATGGCGGTCGCGACGCGGCCGGCGAGGTCATGCGGCTCTTCTATACCGGCAACGTTATGGACGAAACGCACCCAGAAGCCGACGGCATTGACGTCGGTCGAGAGGCCTACGAGGTCATGGTGACCTCTGAAGATGGACGGAGTTTCTCGCCAAAGCGCGTTGTTTTGAAGCCGGCCGACTACCCCGATACCTGCACAAACCACGTGCGCGACCCGAAGGTTTGGGAGCAAGACGGGGTTCTGCGCATGCTGTTAGGTGCTCGCGAGAGGGACACTGCGGCTGGTCCCGCGAAATCCGCAGATGAACGCTGCGATTCGGGAGCGGTGTTGATTTACGACTCCAGTGATTGTGGCGAGTCGTGGACGCTCCACTCGGTTATACGCGGGACTAACGCCCTGGGTCATCGCGAGGCGTTTGGCTACATGTGGGAATGCCCTTTTTTGGTGCAGCTAGATGACCAGGAGTTTCTATCTATGTGTCCGCAGGGGCTAAGAGAAGGCGCTGGTACGGAGCCAAGCGCTAGTACGGAGCCAAGTGCTGGTACGGAGTCAAGCATCGGTGCGTCCAAGGGGTCGCGCTTAAACGATTCAGCTAACTTGCAAGAGAATGCTTCAAGCGAGCCTCTCGACAAGTGGCAAAACATCTGGCAGTCGGGCTATTTTCCGCTTCCAGAGGGGCAGAAGCTTATCAATGTTGAAACTGTTTCCACCGAAAGCTTTGTGCTCTGGGATCATGGTTTTGACTTCTACGCACCTCAAACGTTCGTCGACGATTCTGGTCGAACCATTTTGATTGGATGGATGGGCATCATCGATCCGACTTACCATAGTTATCCTGAAGGCATTGGATTCTGCCACAACCTTACTCTGCCGCGAGAACTTTCGCTGTCTGGTGATGGCGTTATCCTGCAGCGTCCTGTTAAAAAGCTTGATGCTAAGCGACGCGAATGTGTGGAATTTGTCGCCGACACTGTCGTCGAAATAGGTCAACTATCTGCGGATATTGAGATTTCTGGCATCTCTGGAGACGGAATGCTTACTCTCAACGACGCGCTTGTGCTTTCTTACTCCAAGGGCATTTTTACCTTGCAGATTCATTGACGAGAACACCGCTGCAGGCAGAACTCAACGCTCTATTGAGCTAAAGCAGCTCTCTGACCTGCGTGTTATTGTTGACGGCTCTACCGTGGAGATTTACCTGAACGATGGTCGCGTAGTTTTCTCGACGCGATGGTTCCCTGCGTCCGAGCGTCTAACGTTGAACAGCACTTTTGTTGCTGCTAGCTCGCGAGCATACAGCCTAGTCGCGTAATTCAGTGGATTTGCTTGGCGTAGTCTGGCTCCGACACCAAAGGAATACTGCTTGTAGCCACGGATTGACGCCGTTATGCACGATATTGCATATTTCATACGTTTTATACGTCAAAATTTTCACAGGACTCGGAAAATTGCCGTTTTTGAGAGCTAAAGCGGTAAAAAATGCGTTTAGTTGGGGATCGAGGAATTTAGTTCAATTTTTTATCTTTATGTTTGCCCAGGATAAGGCGAAAAAGTTTTAACTATTTCTTTTACTAATTGAGTCAAAACAGCTCATTTTTAAAATGAATACTCCAACTAAACGCATTTTTTACCTTTTTGGGCCCAAATTCGCCAAAAATGAGCCCCAAACTAAAGTTTGGGGCTCATTAACGTGCAAATTTCAATTTCGCGGACGTTCGCCGCAGTGTTCGCACTGGTCGCGTCTGTGCCCATTCGCGCCGGTCGCAGCCGGTTGCGCGCGCTGCCCGCGCTGGTCGCGCTACTCGGAGAGGTACTTGGAGAACGCGGCGACCATACCTTCTGCGGTGGTCTGGCCAAAGACGTCGGCGGACTTTGCCTCGTCCATGAAGATGCCCATCAGGCTCTGGAGCATCTCTACCTGGCCGCCGTCACGCATAATACCCAGGTTAATGACGAGTTTTGCTGGAACAGTGTCGCCGTCGCCACCCATTGGCTCAAAGTTGATTGGGCTGGATGGCTTCACGATTGCAATGTAAGGCTTCTCAAGGTTGACAGGATCGGTGTGTGGAATAGCAATCTCACCTGCAGGAAAAGCGAGTCCGGTTGGATAGTTCTTCTCGCGAGTTGAAATAGCATCTTTCCAGGTGTCCTTGATGTAGCCGAGGTTGCTCAGGCGGGCCTCGAGCTGGTCAAACAGCTCAAAGGCGTCCTTAGCCTCAATGTCAAAGAAAACAAGCTCGGGCTTTAGGAGCTCAGCGTCGGTTGTAGCCATTGCTACTCCCCTTTCTGTTGCTGGCGGCGCGCTCGCACGCGCAATCCGTCGGGATCTAGTTTTGCCTCGAGGTCGAGCAGCAGCTTGTAGACCTCTCGAGCGTCGTTGCCCTGCGCGTCGGTCATATCGCCGCAGGTCAGATAGAAGCGACCCTGCAGCGGCGTGGCCTTGTTGATGCGCACGTACGAGCGCAGTCCTTGCGGAGCCTCTCGCACGCGAATCTGCGTGATCTGGGACAACTTGTAGGTTGATTTGTGTTTACCCGTCACAAACGTGATTGAGTCTGGGGCGAGAATAACCTGTTCAGGATAGGCATGCGCGAGAAACGCGTTGAGAATCGAGTACAGGCAAACCACAACCAGAAAGAGCATCAACCAGCGGATAAATCCGAGTGCAAACAGCACGACTGCCGCGATGAGCACGACTATCGAGACGTAGTTGGGTAGCAGCACGTCGATGAGGTAGCGTCGGCGGTCGTACGTGTACGTGACCGGCTTGGTCGCGGTCGCGGCTGCGGCATCGGCGCTAGTCGCGGTGCGGGTCGCGGCTGCGGCATCGGCGCTGGTCGCGGCGGCGTCAGCGCTGGCGCGGGTCGCGGCGGCGGCGTCGGCGCGGGTCGCGGCTGCGGCGTCGGTGCGGCCGTCGGCCGACGGGCGCTTGCTGGTTGAAGAGGACTTTGGAGTGGACATGGTTTCTCGCCTTTTGGGTCAAGCGGTAAACAGAGAGGCTCGCCAAGCGGAACCTGGACGAGCCTCCTTGCGATTTTCTGTAGGCAACGAGGCCTGCTCGGGACGGGACTAAGCCTCCTGAGCCTCGTGCATTGCAGCAGCCTCCTTGAGGATGCGGCTACGGTTCCACACAGCAAGTGCGCAAGCGATTGCGCCGGTTACTACAACGCCAACGATTGGGTTGATGCTGGAGAACAGGACAAACAGGCCGGATAGTGGGCTGCCGCCGTCGGAAAGGACGGTGATCAGGGAAGAACCAGCAACGCCGGTGCTACCAACTGCAGCTGCGATGTCGAAGCCAGCCTGAGTTGCAGACTGTGTGATGAGTGGAGCAAGAGCGGTGGAGATCAGCAGGCCGATGATGACGGAAACAATGCCGATGATCAGGCCGCGGAAGCCGTTACCCTTGCAGACAGGTACTGCGACTGCGAGCATGTAGGTGCCAGCAGCAAGGTCGACGAATGGCAGAGTCTGGTTGCCAACTGGCTGAAGCAGAAGTGCAAACAGAACCATCAGAGGAATGCAGATCAGAGCCAGGGACAGGGTGACTGGGTGGCCAACTGCAACTGCGGAGTCGAGGCCGATCCAGATGTTGCCGCGGTTCTTAACGCGCTGCTGGATGAAGTTAGAAGCTGCCTCGGAGATTGGCAGGAGGCCTTCCATCAGAAGAGCTGCCATACGAGGGATGAGGATCAGAACGGAGCCAAGGGTGACGCCGATGGTCAGGATCTTGGTGATGGAGCCTGCGACGTCAGCAGCGTCGAAGTATGCAACGCAGCCGATGATGAGGCCGATGACGGTGCCGATGAACAGTGGCTCGCCGAAGACGCCAAAACGCTTCTGCATGGACTCGACGTCAATGTCGATGTCGCGAACGCCAGGGATCTTGTCGATCAGCCAGTTCAGACCCATAGCAACTGGTGCGTAAGCAAGCGAGAAGCCCTGGGAGATAGAAACGCCTGGCATGTTGAGTGCCTTCTGGACGTCCTTTGCGGTTGCGTCAGCAAGAACAAGCAGGATGACCTCGTCGATGATTGCTGCAGCAAAGCCAAGCATGATGTTGTTGGTGACGTTTGCAACAAGGGAGCCGACGAATGCGTAGTGCCAGTAGTTCCAGATGTCGACGTTGACTGTCTGGGTGAAGTTAACCAGGACAAGAAGCAGGTTAACGATGAGTGCCAAAGGAATGATAACCAGACCAATGGTGGTGCCGAGTGCAATTGCTGCACCTGCTGGCCAACCGACGTCGATGACGTTGAGGGTCAGACCAAAGCGGTGAATCATCTCCTGAACTGCAGGTCCAATTGCGGTACCAAACAGCTGGTTGATGACGAGGTTAAGGCCGATAAAGCCAACGCCGACCATAAGGCCAGCTTTGAGGCTCTTACCAAAGCCTGCTCCCAGAGCGCAACCGATGATGGTCAGGATGATTGGCATCATGACTGCAACACCGAGGCCCTGAAGGAACGAGAAGAATGAAATTACTACTTCCACACTTACCTTCTTTCGAACAAAAACAAACACCCGTCGCCGTTGGCGGTCAGCCGCTGGCGAGCGGCCGAGCGGACAACCGTTGGCAAGCGGGTGTAAATTACCGAACTACTTACTTGAGGATGTCAAGAATCTGCTGTTCCGCAGCTGCCTTACCAATGGTGGTGAGGAAAGGAACGCCGCTGACATATGGGCAGGTAATACTTGCAGGTGCCTCAGTAGTTGCAATGAGGATATCTGCGTCTGCGCACTGGCTGACTGCCTCGCCAATGGAGCACTTAACAATGTTGTAAGTTCCAGCAAGGCCGTTGGAATCGAGAAGATCCTTGACCTTAGCCTCAACAGCAGTAGAGGTTGCGATACCGGAACCACAAGCTACGACTACCTTTTTCATGTCTTCTCCTTCGAGACAGGACGAGATTTTCTCGCCCTGGTATGTGGCTGATGTGCTAGCAGTTGTGCCGGCGGCTGCGTGCGGGACACGCGGCTGCCGTGCTGGTGCGTGCTGCAAGCGGCTGCCGTGCTGGCGGCTGCGTGCGGCTATCGTGCTGACACATCAACCTTTGTGCCGATGTTACCTGTTTATTGCCCGGGTTTCTCGGCTTCTAAACACTTAACGTTGGTATTGTAAACAAATTAAACAAGATTGTCCACGTTGTTTTATCTATACAACTTTTATATAGTGGATGTATTAGTTTTATGAAGTACTTGCAGGTAAAACGTTTTTAACGTATTAGTTGAATTGTTTATTTGACGTTTGAGGAGGACGCCATGACAAGGGTAAGCATCCGCGATGTAGCTGCGGAAACAGGCTACTCTCCTGCAACCGTCTCAAATGTCCTCAACGAAAAAGGCAACGTCGGAGCCAAGGCAACCCACATCATTCTGGAGGCCATTGTGCGCCTTGGATACAGCCGCTCGGCTCAGATTTCTCGCATCATTTTTGCGATTGCGCGCGTCAACGGCCGCATCGTCGACGAAAGCGCCTTCCAAGCAGGTGTTTATACCGGCATCGAACGCGCTGCTCGCAGGCTTGGACTGCCGTCGGCGATGGTGACGCTTGGACCTCCCCGACCCTGTTACCAGCAGAAAAAACATTGCAGAGCTGGAACAAAACGAGGGAGCTGGCGTCGTTCTTCTCGCCACCGAGATTGTCTCCGACGATCAGTTTTCCTTGCTGGAGGAATTCAGCCTGCCGCTGGTGATTCTGGACAGCTGGAGCGACAAGCTGCCGTTTGACTGCGTGGTAACCGCCAACGAAACCGCAGCGTATCGCGCATGCACGCTTGCTGGTTGAGCACGGCCACGAGGTCATCGGGTACGTCGGCCACGTGGAGCGCTGCAAGAACTATCCCCTGCGTGAGCACGGCATGCGTCGTGTGCTGGACGACATGCGATTCCCGTTTGACGAGAACAACCGCGTGCTTGTTGACTCGGCGCCCGAGGAGGCCTATCACCAGCTGGTCGATTGGCTGGAACAGAGGCGCGACTCGCTGCCTACCGCGTTTTTCTGCGAGAGCGATAGTCTGGCAGCCACCGTTGTCCGCGCCCTACGTGAGCTGGGCATTGATGTCCCAGGCGATGTCTCGGTTGTGGGTTTTGACGACGACCGCATCTGCAAGCTGATCCAGCCTTCGCTTACCTCCGTGCACGTTCCCAAGCACGAAATGGGAGAAATCGCAGTTAAACGCCTCATTGACCAGACGACTGACGCCCATTACGCGCCGTGCATTTCGCAGCTGCATACCACCGTGGTTTCGCGAAAGAGCGTCAAGCAGCTGTAGCGCGTAGAAGCGGCAGCGTACGGACGAGCTGATCCGCTATCTCCGGTGGTCGGACCGCAGGTAGATGGCACACGTGGAACCGCACGGCTGCGGAGTACGGGCGAGTTTCAGGCGCTGGAACGCGTGATACTTGGGGATATGCAATGCTGTCACCGTAGCGATACGTCTTTTTCGCGGCTATAAACGTCATTATGCATGAAATTGCATATTCCGTTACGTTTTATAATCAAAATTTTCACAGGACTCGGAAAATTGCCGTTTTTGAGACCTCAGGCGGTAAAAAATGCGTTTAGTTGGGGATGGAGAAATTTAGTTCAATTTTTTATCTTTACGTTTGCCCAGGATAAGGCGAAAAAAGTTTTAACTATTTCTTTTACTAATTGAGTCAAAACACCTCATTTTCAAAATGAATACTCCAACTAAACGCATTTTTTACCTTTTTGGGCCCAAATTCGCCAAAAATGAGCCCCAAACAAAAGTTTGGGGCTCATTAACGTGCAAATCTCAATGTTCGCGTTACGCACCGGCTTCGCGCATGATTCACGCTGGTTCGCGCTGGTTCGCGTCGATCGCGCTGTTCGGCGTCGGCGCGTGTGCGCTCGCAGCCACGCGCCCGCCGCAGCTCTGCAGCCCGTTCGCCGCGCCGCCGTGCTACTTGACGCCGGCTTTCTTCTTGGCGCGCTCGATAGCAGCCATCTGCTCCTCGGAAAGCCTGATGGAACCGTAGTCTTTTCCGTGGTCAGGCGCGGTGCGACCAAGATCGCCCAGGTTAGCGCCAGTTGCTTCCAGTGCAGACACGCGGTGCGAAGAGCAAGAGTGGCCGCCCTCGCGGACAACGGAATCCAGGCCAAACTTGTCGCGACCGGTATATGGCATGGTTGCGTCGTTGGTAACTGGATCGTCAGCATTTTCCAGCTTGAACTCGCCGTTTACGCCGTTCTTGTAATTCTCCTTAGCAACCGAAATCATCAGCTTAATACGGTTGAGCTGGTTAACCTCGGACGCACCTGGATCGTAGTCGACGGCAACAATGTTGGACTCGGGGTGCATCTGGCGCAGGCGCTTGATGACTGCCTTACCAACGACGTGGTTTGGCAGGCAGGCAAACGGCTGAGCGCAGACGATGTTTGGCGTGCCCGTCTCAATGAGGTCGCACATCTCAGCGGTGAGCAGCCAACCCTCGCCCATCGTGTTGCAGAGCGAGAGGATCTGACCAGCCTTCTCGGCCAGCTCATCGATGTTGGGATACGGCTCAAAGCGCTCGGACTTCTCCAGCATCTTGTTGATTGGCGCGCGCAGGCCCTGGACCATCTTGATGCCCGCGATGTGCGTCATGCGGCTCTTGAACGTGGTACCCAGCTCCTTGTGCGTGTTGATCGCGTTGGAGAGGCCAAACAGGAAGAAGTCGACCAGACCCGGAACGTTGGCCTCGCAGCCCTCGGACTCGATGACCTTGACCAGCTCGTTGTTGGCTGTTGGGTGGAACTTAACCAGAATCTCGCCGACGATGCCGACGCGTGGCTTCTGGCGGTCATTGACCACGGGCAGGCTGTCAAACAGCTCAATGGTACGCTGGCACTGCTTGTAGAATTCCTTGCGAGAAATTCCGTTGATCTTGGAGCGTGTATCGGCCATGAGCTGGTCATACAGCTCGTTTGCGGAGCCCTTGACCGCCTCGTAAGGACGAACGCGATACAGCAGCTGCATGATCAGGTCGCCGTACAGCAGCGCGTAAACTGCCTTGATCAGCAAATCGGGCTTGAACAGCTTGAATCCTGGGTTGTCCTCGTCAAGGCCGGAAGCAGCGGAGACGGAAATGACCGGAATCTCTGGGTGACCTGCGTCTTTGAGCGCCTTACGAATCAGCGCAATGTAGTTGGTTGCACGGCAGCCGCCGCCGGTCTGCGAAATCAGAACCGCGGTCTTGGTCAGGTCGTACTTGCCGGAAAGCACCGCCTCCATAATCTGGCCCGTGACCAGGATGGATGGGTAGCAGATGTCGTTGTTGACGTAGCGAAGGCCCATGTCAACGGCGCCCTGGTCAACCGAAGGCAGCAGCACAACGTTGTAGCCCGCGCCCTTCAGCAGCTCCTCTACCAGCTCAAAGTGGATCGGCGCCATCTGCGGAGCCAGGATGGTGTAGCCCGCTTCCTGCATCTCCTTGGTGTAGCGGACCTTCTCGTAAGCTGCGGATTCTGCCTCGCGGTACACCGGCGCACGGCGAGAAGAACTTGCGCTCCTGGCCTTTTCCAGAGAGCCATCGGCCATGCGAACGCCCTGTGGAACGGCCTCGGTAACCAGGCCGGCAGCTGAAAGTCGCTCGAGCTCTGCCTGCTGCTCGTTCAGGGCAGCCATCAGGGAGCGGATACGAATTCGCGCAGCGCCCAAGTTGGAGACCTGGTCAACCTTAAGCATGGTGTAAATCTTGCCCGAAGCCTCAAGAATCTCCTGGACCTGGTCGGTGGTCAGTGCGTCAAGACCGCAACCAAACGAGAAGAGCTGAATGAGGTCCAGGTCGTTTCGGGACGCAACAAAGCGAGCCGCACGATACAGACGCGAGTGGTACATCCACTGGTCAACGATGCGGATTGGGCGCTCAGGCATCATCTTGTGAGCAACGGAATCCTCGGTGAGAACGGCAAAGCCAAACGAAGAGACCAGCTCAGGGATGGCGTGGTTGATCTCTGGGTCGTTATGGTATGGACGACCTGCAAGAACAATACCGTGAGCGTCGTGCTCCTCAATCCACGCAAGAGCCTCGTCACCCGCGCGGTGCATCTGGTCCTTGACGTTGATGTCTTCCTGCCATGCAGCCTCAACAGCGGCGTCAATTTCGGCGCGCGTGATGTGCTCGCCGCGGAAGCGACCCTTACCTAGCCTGGGCGTCCTTCTCGCGCTGTTCACTGATGAGCTCGTACAAACGGCGCTTGAGCTCGTTTTTCTTGTCGTACGGAATGAACGGAGCCATGTACTGGATGGACGGATCGGAGAGCTCGTCCACGTTGAGGCCCAGCGCCTGAGGGTAGCTCATGACAATTGGGCAGTTGTAGTGGTTGGTTGCGGAGTCGTCCTCCTTGCGCTCCCAACGAATACACGGCATCCAAATAAAGTCTGGGTCCTTGGCCAGCAGGTTCATGATGTGGCCGTGCGAAAGCTTTGCAGGATAGCAGGCGGACTCGGAAGGCATGGACTCGATACCCGCGTCGTACGTCTTTGCGGTGGTCTGGTCGGACAAAATGACCGAGAAGCCCAGCTTAGTGAAAAACGTGTGCCAGAACGGATAGTTCTCGTACATGTTCAGCGCGCGAGGAATGCCAACGGTGCCGCGTGGAGCCTCGTCTGCAGGAAGCGACTCGCGATCAAACAGCAGCTTATTCTTGAACGCAAAGAGGTTTGGCGCCTCGTTCTTCTTGGCACCACGCTTCTTACCTGCGCCTTTCTCGCAACGGTTACCGGTGATAAACCTGTGGCCGCTGCCAAAGTCGTTGATGGTAAGCATGCAGCTGTTAGGGCAGATGCGGCAGTGTGTGTTGGTAAGCTTGACCTGCAGGTTGTCGATGGACTCGCGGTCAAGCAGGGTGGATACGCCGTCAATACCTGCGCGGTCGCGGGCGAGAAGAGCGGCGCCGTAGGCACCCATGACGCCTGCAATGTCAGGACGGATGACATCTCTGCCGGTGAGCAGCTCAAAGGCGCGGAGCGTTGCATCGGACATGAAAGTACCGCCCTGGACGATGCAGTGCTCGCCAATCTCGCTGAAGTCGCGGAGCTTGATGACCTTGAACAGGGCATTCTTGATGACGGAGTATGAAAGACCAGCAGCAACGTCGCCGATGGTTGCGCCTTCCTTCTGTGCCTGCTTGACGCGGGAGTTCATGAAGACGGTACAACGGGAGCCCAGGTCAACAGGAAGTTTTGCCTTGGTTGCAGCGGTTGCAAACTCGCGGACGTCCATCTTCATGGAGTCGGCGAAGGACGCAATAAAGGAGCCGCAGCCTGCAGAGCATGCCTCGTTCAGCATGATGTGCTCGATGACGCCATCTTTGACCTGCAGACACTTCATGTCCTGGCCGCCAATATCAAGAATGAAATCAACGTCTGGGACAAATGCCTTAGCGCCGCGCAGGTGAGCGACGGTCTCAATCTCGCCGGAGTCTGCGCGCAGAGCCTCAATCAGGATGCCCTCGCCATAACCGGTGGTTGTGACGTGGCCGATGATGCAGTCGGAAGGCATCTCGTCGTAGATGGAGTCCATGATCTTGCGAGCAGTGCCCAGGATGTCGCCGTTGTTATTGTCGTACCAGGTGTAAAGCAGCTCGCCCTTCTCGCCAACAACAGCAGCCTTCATAGTGGTAGAACCTGCGTCGATGCCAATGAACACGCGGCCGTGGTAGTTGGCCAGCTGACCCTTGGGGACTACCTCCTGGTCGTGGCGAGCCTTGAAGTCGTCAAAGTCCTGCTGGGTAGCAAAGAGTGGGTCCAGACGAGCAACCTCGGAGCCCTGGATGTCCTTGAGGTTGTCCAGCGCCTCCATGACCTGCGTAAAGGTGATTGGTCGATCGGACTCGCCCGCCAGAGCAGCGCCCGTTGCAACAAAGAGGTGGGCGTTCTGTGGCAAGACGATGTGCTCGTCGTCCAGGTTAAGCGTGATGTAGAAACGACGGCGCAGCTCAGAGAGGTACTGCAGAGGGCCGCCGAGAAACGCGACGTAGCCGCGGATGGGGTGACCACAAGCCAGGCCAGAGACGGTCTGATTTGCAACGGCCTGGAAGATGGAAGCAGCGATGTCGGCAGGAGCGGCACCCTCGTTGAGCAGCGGCTGAACGTCGGACTTAGCAAAAACGCCGCAGCGAGATGCAATTGGGTAGATCTGCTTGACGTCTTTTGCCAGCTCGTTGAGGCCAGTTGCGTCGGTCTTGAGGAGAGACGCCATCTGGTCGATAAACGCACCGGTACCACCAGCGCAGGTACCGTTCATGCGCTGCTCAATGCCGTTGTCAAAGTAGATGATCTTTGCGTCCTCGCCGCCCAGCTCAATGGCTACGTCGGTCTGAGGGATCAGCGTCTCAACAGCGCGCTTGGAAGCGATAACCTCCTGGACAAACTCCAGGTCAAGCCATTGCGCCAAGAGCATTCCGCCGGAACCGGTGATTGCGGCGTACATGGGTGTCTCGCCAATGTGCTTCTGGGCTTTGACAAACAAGGAGCGAGCCGTTGCGCGAACGTCGGTGTGGTGACGCTCGTAGTTTGCGTAAACCAGCGTGCCGTCCTCGTCGATGACGGACAGCTTTACGGTTGTGGAACCAACGTCAATGCCCAGCATAAGGTGGGCCTGAGACAGGTCAAGTGGGACGTTTGGTGCAAGCTCGGCACCATTCTCTACCAGCTCAAACTTTGGACTAATCATTGTTTTCCTCTCCGAGAACAAGAGTTGCAAGCGCAAATCGTGGAACGTCTAGCTTGATTGGCTTGCCGTACAGATCGCCAGGTGCAACAAACATGAGGCCGGTCATAAGGCCTGCCATCTGCTCGTCGCTCTCGCGCATGCCGCCGATTAACCAGCGGATAAGGACGCCGACCTCGGCAGAAATTGCGAAGGTCAGATAGTAGTCAA
This sequence comes from Lancefieldella parvula, assembly GCA_023300185.1. GTDB lineage: Bacteria > Actinomycetota > Coriobacteriia > Coriobacteriales > Atopobiaceae > Lancefieldella. The sequence continues at coordinate 224,553 of CP097092.1, read as the reverse complement.
AGAAGGGACCGAGTGCGCGCGGATCAAGATCGTGCAGGGCGCGCTGGGCGATAACCTCGTGTACCAGGTGCTTTAGCTTGTCCTGAAACGCGGGGTCGCCGCCGTTGCCCAGCAAAGGGCGCAGGTAGAAGCCGTGCTTGCGAATGCTTCGGAGCATCTCCGTTGCACCGGGGCATGGCTTGTAGGAGTCAATGGCCTCCTTGAGCTCAGCAAGGTTCACGCGAGCGAGCTGCTCAACAGCAGGTCGGAGCTCCGCCAGCGCTTCCTTCTCAATGTGGAGCACCAGGTCAGGGATGTCTTTGTAGTGGGAATAAAAGGTTCGACGCGTGAGGCCAGCGCGCTCCGTTACGCCCGTGACGGTCACGGAGGTAAGGTCGCCGGTAGCGTCTATCTCTTCTGCCAGGGCTTTTCTAAGCGCCGCGCGAGTTCTTGCGGTGCGTCGATCAAGCTTGCAAGCTGAAAAAACAGCAGGTACAGACAATGTTTGCTGTCATACGTTTCTGAAGCCTCTCCTGGTTGCAGGTACGTACTGGTGCACGTACGTGGGCATAGCAGGCGCGCGGGCGCGGAAGCGCGGGGGCGACAGCACGCGCGCGGCACCCGACTTATTGCACATACTGAGTATTATTACACACTCTGTGCAATAACTGCAACCTCGAGAAGACCGATTTTCTCGCCAGATTTACTTTGACCGCTAGGGTTCTATTTGACCTGCTAGCGCGCCTGATTTCTGCAAAGAATCTGTAACTTTTGCCTGATAACAGCAAAGAATCTGTGGATTCTGCCTGATTTCATCAAAGAATCGGTGCCCCAAACACAGATTCTTTGCACTTTTCAGGCGGGGTTTAAGGCGTGTCCGAGCTCACCCTTCCAGGGAGCCTGATGTTATCGTCATGTCTGAACAATTTGCCGGAAAAGTGCACCATGTCTGAGCTATTTGCCGGTTTTTCTCGCCATGTCTGAGTAAATTTACTCAGACATGATGCCCTTTTCAGGCTCGAAATTTAGGGCCACGTAGTCTATCTTTTACGCGCCTGATTTCTGAAAAGAATCTGTAACTTTTGCCTAAAAATGTAAAAGAATCGGTGGATTTGCCTGATTTTGTCAAAGAATCTGTGCCTCAAACACAGATTCTTTGCACTTTTTAGGCGCGCATGCTGTTATGGCGCACCTGGCGAGAAACCCCGTGTACTCCCCGCCGGCGCTTCGCGCGTCCGACCGTCCGCACACGACGCTGTCACCGTACAAAAAACCGGTGCCCACCTGCGTGAACACCGGTCTGACCTGCATGTTATATGGAGCTCGGAGCTTGCACGCTCTCACCTGCATGTTATGTGGAGCTTCCAGCCCGCAGCCGCTCGCACTCGCGGCTGCACGCTTGCCTTGCCAGCTACCAGCGCGTATCCGCTACCTGCGCTTACGCGAAGCGCTCGACGCCGTCCTTGGAAACGCGCGCAAAGAACAGCGGCTCCAACTCGGGAGCGCTCTCGCCAAAGACCAGAGCCTCACGGAAGATGCGCTCGCCCTCGTCAAGACGGCTTTCGTCGCCGGTCAGAAGCGTTGCAATAACATCGCCCTTCTCGACATAATCGCCGGTCTTGCGCTCAAGGATAATGCCAGCTGCTGGGTCGATTGGATCGCCCTTCTTCTCGCGGCCAGCGCCCAGAGCAACGGAGGAAATGCCCACCAGCTCAGCGTTCATGGATGTGATATATCCGCTGGTCTCGGCCACAATGTCGCGACGGAATGACGCGGCCTCAAACTTGGTGGTGTCAAAGATGACCTCGTCGGTGCCACCCTGAGCCTTGACCATCTGTGCCAGCTTAGCCAGGCCCTCGCCGTTTGCAATCTGCTGACGAGCCAGCTTGCGGCAGTCCTCAACGCTTCCCTTACCTGCAAGGTTAAGCATGTTTGCAGCAAGTTCAACGCAGACATCGGTCAGATCCTCAGGACCCTCACCCTTAAGCGTGGCCACTGCCTCGATGACCTCGAGGGAATTGCCCACGTTTTTGCCAAGAGGACGATCCATGCCAGTAATCAGCGCTGCGGTGGTGCGGCCAACGTGCTCGCCGATGGAAACCATGGCATCTGCCAGCTCAATTGCGGAATCAACGTCCTTCATAAAGGCGCCGGAACCGCACTTGACGTCCAGCAAAATGCAGTCGGAGCCGGAAGCAATCTTCTTGCTCATGATGCTCGATGCAATCAGAGGCACCGAGTCAACCGTTGCGGTAACGTCGCGAAGCGCGTAGAGCTTCTTGTCGGCTGGAACAAGATTGCCCGTCTGACCTGCAACAGCAACGCCAATCTCGGAGACCTGCTTGAAGAAATCAGGCTCGGAAATCTCAATGGAAAGTCCTGGGATTGCCTCAAGTTTGTCCAGCGTACCGCCCGTGTGACCCAGGCCGCGGCCGCTCATCTTGGCAACCTTGACGCCCAGAGACGCAACAAGCGGACCAACTACCAGCGTGGTTTTATCGCCAACGCCGCCGGTAGAGTGCTTGTCAACCTTGATACCAGGGATTGCCGAGAGGTCCATCATGTCGCCGGACTCAGCCATTGCCATGGTCAGATGAGCCGTCTCGTGCGCGGTCATGCCCTTGTAGAAAATGGCCATCGCCAGCGCGGAAGCCTGGTAATCGGGAATATCCCCAGCTACATAGCCTGAGACAAAGTAATCAATCTCGGCGTCGGTAAGCTCGCCGCCGTCGCGCTTCTTTTCAATCACGTCGTACATGCGCATAGTTGAACCTCTTTCCGCTTTCGCGTCCGTTGCCGGCGCGTTAACTCTCTAGTAAAAGAGCCGGTAGCGAGAAACTCTACCGGCTCGCAATTTCATGTAACCTGCCAGGTTATCTGCACCCGAAAGCGCAGGCTGCTTGATGCCGCAGCTTACTGGTTGCCTCCGCCGTGCTCGCCGCACCCGCAACCACAGCCATGCTCGTGCTCGCCCGCGGCGTGCTCGCCCGTGGCGCCCTTCACGGCGTCGTCGCACGATGCACCGGCAGGGCTGGACTCACCCAGATCCTCGGGACCAAATCCCATAGGCAAGATGTCCTGGAGCAGATACTCGCGAGGAGCCGCATCTGCCTTGCCCAGCACAATACGAAACGTTGCAGGATCGCACCACTCGCGAATAACCTGCCTGCATACGCCACAAGGAGTGCACCAAGCTGTTGGGGCTTCTCCCTCAGGACCGCCGACAACCGCAATGGCCACAAAATCCCTGCGACCCTCAAACACTGCGCGGAAAAACGCCGTACGCTCAGCGCAGTTGGAAGGCGTGTACGCAGCGTTTTCTAGGTTAGCGCCGCCGTACACGGTGCCGTCAGAGCACAACAGTGCAGCTCCAACAGCATAGTGAGAGTACGGTACATAGGCGTGGTTGCGCGCCTCAATAGCAAGCTGAACAAGAGCCTCGTTAGAGACGTGGCAAGAACCCTCAACCTCAGCCATTATGCACGACTTCCCTTGATGTATGGTACGCCGTCTGCCTTAGGAGCAACGGACTTACCAACAAAGAGGACCAGCGTAATGATGGTGATGAAGTAAGGAAGCATTGCAATAATCTGGCTTGGGATTGGAGTTGCGCCGCCACCAAGCAGAATTGCCAGTGCCTGAGTAAAGCCAAAGAGCAGGCAAGCTGCGTAGGTGTTCAGAGGCTTCCACTTACCAAAGATAACCGCAGCCAGTGCAATAAAGCCCTGACCAGAAATAGCGGTCTGAGTGAACTGAGAAATAATTGCCAGCGTTACAGAAGCGCCGCCAAATCCTGCAAGAACACCAGAAACAATAACGCAGAGGTAGCGAGTCTTACGAACGCTAATGCCCAGCGTCTCGGATGCGTGTGGATGCTCGCCAACGGAGCGAATACGCAGGCCCCACTTGGTACGGTAGAGCACAAACCAGACGAGAAGGGCGGTTAAAAGTGCAAGTACCACGGTAATGTCTACGTTCAAGCTGGAATAAGGTGTGTCGTTAAAGGCACCCTCACCAAAGAGCTTTGGGAGCTTGGTGACTGCTGGAGACATTGCAGCGCCATCAAACAAAAGACGGCAGGCAAACAGAGCAATGCCAGGTGCCAGCAGGTTAATTGCAACACCAGAAACTGTCTGGTCAGCGTTAAACGTAATAGATGCCATGGCGTGCAAAAGCGCAATAAGACCGCCTGCAATACCTGCACAAAGGAAGCCAATCCAAGGGTTTCCGGTGAGGTAGCTGCCTGCAACACCTGCAAAAGCACCAACGCCCATCATGCCCTCAATACCAATGTTGACAACACCGGAGCGCTCGGAGACAACGCCGCCCAGAGCACCAAAAATAAGAGGTGTCGAGTACATGAGGGTAACGGAAACAAGAAGAATCAGGTTAGTGAGCATTGTTTGCCTCCTCCTGAGATGGGTCGGACGCATCACTCACTTGAGCAGCAAGCTTTGCCTCTTCTTCCTTAGCCTTCTGGGCACGCTTGTGATCAAGACGGTCGGCAAGCATTGGAATAACGCCACCCAGAGCCATGAAGAACACGATGGTACCAATAACAATGTTGATAATCTCGGAAGGTGCACCAACCGTCTGCTGAACAGTCTGGCCACCATAAAGAAGACCAGCAAACAGGAAGGATGCAGGAATACATGCCACAGGATTGCAGTTGGCGATAAACGCAACGGACAGACCGTTAAAGCCGTTGTTCTCAAATGCTGCCAGCGTTGCAATACTGTGAGGAGCAATACCGGTGATAGTCAGAGCGCCTGCAAGTCCGCAGAGTGCACCAGAAATAGCCATGCAAAGCGTGAGGTTCTTCTTAACGTTGATGCCGGTAAACTGAGCAGCATCGCGGTTAAAACCAACAGCGCGCATCTCATAACCAACCTTGGTGCGCATAAGCAGCCAGCCAATAAAGATAGCTGCAAAAATAGCAACAAAAATACCAATGTTTACGTCGGTACGCATAATAGCGTCACCAATAATTGGAATATTGCGAATTGCCTCAGCACCGTCCTCGGAATTCTTCATGCCATAGAACAGGGTGGTGTAGCCGGACTCGTTAATGGAGTACGAAGACGTTGAGTTTGGCTGGTGGAACTGTGGAAGAGAAACCACAAAGTTGCAGAGGTAGAGGCTGATCCAGTTAAACATAATGCTGGTAATAACCTCGTTGATGCCAAACTGGGCTTTAAGCCATCCAATGATGGCGCCAATACCTGCTCCGCCTGCGGTACCAACCAAAACAACTACAGGAATCTGCAGTACAGGAGGAAGGTCAAGACTGTAGCCAACAATAACGGCCAGGATAGTACCAACAATGTACTGACCCTCAGCGCCAATGTTAAAGAGGCCAACACGGAATGCAAAAGCAACAGCAATACCTGTAAAGAGCAGAGGTGTTGCCTTAATAATGACGTTAGAAATGTATTTTGGCTTACCTACCATGCCGCCAATAAGTGCCTCAAACGAGCTGATAGGGTCATAACCTGCAACAACCAAAATAATAGAAGCAACCAACAGGCCAACAAAAATAGCAACAATTGCTGACGTAATGGGCTTTCTCATTATCTTTGTAAGCGTACTCACTCGGCGTCACCTCCTGCCATCAGCAGGCCAGCCTGCTCTTCAGTGATAGTACCTTGGTCAAACTCGCCAACATTCTTGCCGGCGTAAATAATTGCCATCTTATCGGCAACGTCCATAATCTCGTCCAGCTCAAAGGAAATCAGCAAAATTGCTGCTCCACGGTCCCTCTCGCGAATCAGCGCTTTGTGAACAAACTCAATAGCACCAACGTCAAGGCCGCGGGTTGGCTGGATAGCAATGAGAACGTCTGGGTTGGAAGAGACCTCGCGGGCGATAATAACCTTCTGCTGGTTGCCGCCGGAAAGTCCCACTGCCTGATGATCTGCGCACTCTGCAGGACGAATATCAAACTCGTCAATGAGCTTCTGAGAGAATTCCTTGATCTTTTCCAGGTCAAGTGCAATGCCCTTACCAAAGGTTTCCTCGTTGTGGCGCTCAAGCACCATGTTCTCGGCAACCGTAAAGGGCAGAACCAGACCCCAACGATGACGGTCTGAAGGAATAGTTGCGACTGCGTGGTCAATAACCATCTTAGGAGTTGTGCTCTGAATCTCTTCACCCTTGACAGAAATGGTGCCCGACTCAGGTTTGACCAGTGCGTTTATGGCATCGGCAAGTTCTTTCTGGCCGTTGCCGTCAATGCCTGCAAGACCAACAATCTCACCGGCACGAATATCCAAATTAAAGCCGTTTACCTGCTCAATGCCACGCTCGTCCTTGACGTGGAGGTCCTTGATTGAAAGAACAACCTCACCAGGAGTTGCTGGCTTCTTTTCTACATGCAGGTTAACGTTTCTACCCACCATAAGTGTTGCAAGCTCAGTCTCGGATGTCTTGGAGACATCAACGGTGCTCATGTACTTACCGCGACGAATAATGGTGCACTCATCAGCGGAAGACATAATCTCTTTAAGCTTGTGAGTAATAACAATGATGGTTTTACCCTTGCTTACCAGGTCATGCATAATCTGGATAAGCTTCTCAATCTCCTGCGGCGTAAGAACTGCCGTAGGCTCATCAAGAATCAGAATCTCTGCGCCGCGATACAGGGCCTTCAAGATCTCAACACGCTGCTGCATACCAACAGAAATGTCTTCAATCTTGGCGTCAGGATCTACGTCAAAGCCGTATTCCTCAACAATCTCCAGGACCTTCTCGCGAGCTCGCTTTGGATCAAGGACGCCACCAGCCTTGGTGACCTCGTTGCCCAAAACAATATTTTCTGTAACAGTAAAGTTCTCAACCAACATAAAGTGCTGGTGAACCATACCAATGCCGTGAGCGATAGCATCGTTTGGGCCAGAAATGGATACGCGCTCTCCGTTGAGGTAAACATCTCCCTCATCCGCAGAATACAGGCCATACAGTACGTTCATAAGCGTACTTTTACCTGCGCCGTTCTCTCCTAAAATGGCGTGGACAGTTTGCTTGCGCACGTTAAGGTCTACGGCGTCAAGAGCTTTAAACGATCCAAAAACTTTGGTAATGCCATGCATCTGAACAGCGTAATCCGAACTGACTTCCACGAGCCACCTCCTTTACACACTTGCTAGAGGTGAGGAGTGCCAAAGAGCACCCCTCACCAGCAAATCCAAACTCATCGGCCTTTGGGCACGTCAGAGGACAAAAGCCATCTGGCGAGAAACCCTAAGGCGTAAAAACTAAGTTAGAACTTAGCTCAAAGACTTAACGTACTTGTCCAGGTCATCCTTGCTTGCAGGAGGAACAACGGAGCCAGCCTTGATCTTGTCGAGAAGACCAATAGCTGCCTTGTAGGTGTCCTCAGCCATGAGGTGGTGATCCTCAGCAATTCCGACAGCATCCTCGGAAGCGCCCAGAGAAATGGTGGTGCCACCCTTCTGGCCGTCCTTCAGGATCTTCTCGGAAATCTCAACGATAGCAACGTTGACACGCTTAAGAGCGGAGGTCAGAACGTTCTCTGGAGCAAGATATGCCTGGTCACGGTCAACGCCGATAGCAAGCTTGTTTGCGTCCTTAGCTGCCTCAATAACGCCGGTTCCTACGCCGCCTGCAGCGTGGAAGACAACGTCGCAACCATCGGAGTACATGGAGTTAGCAATAGCCTTGCCCTTTGCAGCATCGGAGAAGGACTCTGCGTACTGTGCAGAAACCTCAACGTTGGTGTTGTTCTCCTTGTTTGCAAAAGCAACGCCGCCGCGGTAACCATACTCAAACTGGTCGATAAGTGCGGAAGAAATGCCGCCAACAAAGCCAACCTTGCCAGTCTTTGTGGTGCGAGCAGCAATGTAGCCAACAACAAAGGAAGGCTCCTGAGCGCGGAACATAACGCCGGTGAAGTTGGCAACCTGAGACTCGTTGCCGTTGTCGATAATGGCAAACTGGGTGTTTGGATTGTCCTTAGCAGCCTTAAGGGTTGCGTCTGCCATAGCAAAGCCAACACCCCAAACAAGGTCGGACTCAGCGTCAACAGCCTTATCAAGGTTGGTTGCGTAATCGGAATCCTGCTTGGACTCAAGGTAGCTGACATCCCAGCCGTTCTTGTCCTTAAGCTCGGTCATGCCCTCCCAAGCGGACTGGTTAAAGGACTGGTCGTTTACACCGCCAGTATCGGTAACCATGGTGAGCTTCTTTTTCTTCTCACCTGATGCCTTCTGGCCGCCGTCGTCCTTCTTCTGGTTGCAGCCTGCAAGACCTGCGAGTGCTGCAAGTGCGCCAGCGCCGGTTGCGCCAGTCACAAAACTACGACGAGAAACGTTCTTGTTCATTCCGTGCTCTCCTTACCTCATGTGGCGGGAACGTCCAGCTTTAGTGCTGGATCTTTATGAGAAGTTGACCAAACTTCCCTAACTTAAGCGGAAAATCCGCATGGTTCCAAAACAAACAGCAATGCAAGCTGCTTATCTGCGATGCCTTGCGCAACAAGTGCTTTAAGCAACAACAGAAAGAGCAACCTCCATCATCTGTGTGAAACTAGTCTGACGCTCTTCAGCAGTAAGTGCTTCTCCTGTAAGAGGCAGATCAGAGATAGTTAGCAGCGTAAGCGCATGCTTATGAGCGTACATGGCGTTGAGATACAGGGCTGCCGACTCCATCTCAACGGCAAGAACATCCATGTTTGCCCATTTTGTAAGCGAGTTGTCTACGGTATAGAACACGTCGCTTGCCAGAATATTACCAACGCGAACGGGATAACCCAGCTTTTCTGCACCAGCAACAGCCTTACTCAACAGGCCAAAGTCTGCGGTAGGTGCAATAGTTCCAGGCATTCCGTACTGTGATGGATAATTAGAATCAGTGCTGGAAGACATGCCAATAACAATGTCTCTAAGCTTTACCTCAGGAGCAAGGCCGCCAGCGCTACCAATGCGGAGAATGTTGTCAACTCCGTAGAAATTAAAGAGCTCGTAAGAATAAATGCCAATGGAAGGCATACCCATACCAGAACCCATAACGGAGACTGGCTGTCCCTTGTAGGTGCCGGTATAACCAAACATGTTGCGAACGGTGTTGAACTGCTCAACGTTCTCCAGGTAGGTATCTGCAAGAAGCTTTGCGCGCAGAGGATCGCCTGGCATGAGGACGGTCTTAGCAATCTGGCCCTCAACAGCAGCGTTATGGGGAGTTGGGGTAGTAGCCATTAGTTCTCCTTAAGAATCTCTGACAGGTGAGAAGTTCCAACACCAAGTTGCTCAACGCCAAAATAATCAAGGATTGTCTCGGCCATGTCGGCAAAGGTGGCGGTTGTACCAAGGTTGGTGTTTGGCTTGACCTTTGGACCCGTGATAAGCAGTGGCACATACTCACGAGAGTGATCAGTAGATGGTGTTACCGGGTCACAGCCATGATCTGCGGTGATAATGAACAGGTCATCCTCACGAAGTCCCTCAATAATCTGAGGAATGCGCTCGTCAAAGTAAGAAAGAGCGTTGGAGTATCCCACAGGATCGTTACGGTGACCGTAAATCATGTCAGTGTCAACAAGATTGGTAAAGCACAGACCGTTGAAGTCTTTGCTGGTAGCCTCAATAGTCTTCTGAATTCCGTCTGCGTTGCAGGTGGTGAACTCAAACTCTGTCATGCCACGGTGAGCAAAGATGTCATAAATCTTGCCAATAGAAAGAACGTCAAAGCCGTTCTCTTTAAGGCGATCAAGCATAGTTGGGCCTGTTGGCTCAAGCGAGAAGTCATGACGGCGAGAAGTGCGCTGGTATGGCCACTCCCCCTCAAAAGGACGAGCAATAACGCGAGCGACACCGTGCTCACCCTGCAGAATCTCGCGCGCAATGCGGCAATACTCATAGAGTTTCTCGGGACTTACCACGTCCTCATGAGCAGCAATCTGGAAAACAGAATCTGCTGAGGTGTAGACAATCAGAGCACCAGTCTCTACGTGCTCTTTACCAAAGTCTCTAATAACATCGGTTCCGGAGTAAGGTTTGTTGCAGAGAACCTTGCGGCCCGTCTTCTGCTCAAACTCCTCAATGACCTCCTGTGGAAAACCATCAGGATAGGTTGGGAACTTCTTTGGAGAAATGACACCTGCCATCTCCCAGTGGCCAACCGTAGTATCTTTACCAGCGGATTTCTCCTGCATGCGAGCATATGCGCCCTCAGGAGACTCAATTGGCTTCAAATCAACGTCATACACGGTATCAAGCGCGCCATCAATATTAAGAAGGCCCAACTTTGTCATATTTGGGATGTTAAGAACGCCACTTGTTGCGCATGCACAAAGGGTATTGCTACCCTCATCTCCATATGCCGCTGCATCAGGCTCTTCGCCGATGCCAAAACTATCAAGAACAACTACAAAAACACGTTTAGGCATGCTACCTCCTAAAACGCCCGAAACAAGCATTTGCACACGATACATACGCAAGCTAACTTATGTGGACGAGTCATTACTATTCATTAAATATATTATTACAGTTGCATAACGCCGACGCCCAATTTAAAGAGATTTTCACGATACAACCGTTTGCAGATACTAAAATTCTGTAAACGGTACACAGCAAATGCTTAGAAAAATCAAGCAGGTAAAACCAATGTGGCGAGAAAATCTTTGAGCTCACCAGGGAAAAATTTAATGAATTCATTCTTTACAGACTCTAGCTGCTGTCTTATCGTTGTCCAAAGCAAGATTTAAGCACTAGCTTAAATAAGATAAGCACCTGTTTAGAAGTTTTATATAAGCACCTGTTTAGTCGGATTCTATTTTTGCTGCTAGGAGGACTGATGCTCACCAATCGAGAACAGATGATTTTCAACTGGATTAAAGAGCAGCCTTCCATTACTCAGAAGGAAATTGCAGAGCGTGCAGGTATCTCGCGTTCTTCTGTTTCGGTTCACATCTCCAACCTTACCGCAAAGGGCGCAATTTTGGGCCGCCGCTACATTTTGAGCGAACGTCCCTACTTTATTGTGATTGGCGCTGCCAACATGGATATTGCTGGCCGCCCAGACACTTCCCTTGTGGCTGGTGATTCAAACCCTGGCAAGGTCACCATGTCCTTTGGTGGCGTTGGCAGAAATGTTGCCCACAACCTGGCTCTTCTCGACAGCGACGTTCGTCTGCTCACCGCTTTTGGCGAGGACTATCGTGCGCGCGAGCTCAAAGAGGGCTGCCTGGACTGCGGCATTGATATCGACGCTTCCATTACCGTGCCGGGCGCTTCCACTTCAACCTACCTCTTCATCATGGACGAGCACGGTGAGATGCAGGAAGCCATCAATGACATGCAGATTTACGAGTATGTCACCCCCGAGCGTATCGAGGAGCGCCTGGATGTTATCCAGCACGCCGCAGCTTGCGTGATTGATACCAACCTGCCTCAGCAGACCATCGAGTTCATTGCCAAGAACGTGACCTGCCCAATCTTCTGCGATCCCGTTTCTTCCATCAAGGCGCAGAAGCTCAAGAGGGTCCTGGGCAAGATTCACACGCTCAAGCCAAATCGTCTTGAGGCCGAGATGCTCTCGGGCATCAAGATTACTGACGACGCTTCCCTTGAAGCCGCAGCTCACGAGCTGCTTGCAACAGGACTGAAGCGCGTGTTTATCTCCCTTAGCGAGAAGGGCCTTCTTTGTGCTGATCACGAGAAGACCGTTCGCTTGCCACTGCTTCCCGCAAAGCTTATCAACATGACCGGTGCGGGCGATGCCATGATGGCAGGAATTACCTGGGCGTATACTCAGGGCATGACGCTTGAGCAGACCGGCCTGATAGGCATGGCTGCTTCCAGCATGGCCATTGAGGGTGAGGACACCATCAACGGTGAACTCAACGTTGAAGAGGTCATCAAGCGCGCAGGTCTTTAGCGCATCCACACGGCACAAAGCGTTCGCACGGTACAGCGCGTCTGCGAGGCACAAAGCGTTTGCGAGGCACTACTTTCGGTTCCATTAGTCGTTTACGATTGGAGTACATATGTCTAACCTGAAGGATTTTCTCGTTGTATCTGACGAGGTCAAAGAGGCACTTGAGCAGAACAAGCCTGTTGTAGCTCTGGAGTCCACCATCATTTCTCACGGTATGCCTTACCCACAGAACGTCGAGACCGCTCTGAAGGTTGAGCAGATTATCCGCGACAACGGTGCAATTCCTGCAACTATCGCAATTATTAACGGCCAGATGCGCGCCGGTCTTTCCGCTGACGAGATTGATTACCTGGGCAAGAAGGGCCGCGAGGTTGCTAAGGTCAGCCGCCGCGACCTCCCTGTTATCATCGCTGAGAAGAAGGACGGCGCAACTACCGTCACTACTACCATGATGATTGCTCACATGGCGGGCATCGACGTCTTTGCAACCGGCGGCATTGGTGGCGTTCACCGTGGCGCTGAGACCACCATGGACATCTCCGCTGACCTCGAGGAGCTTGCACAGACTCCTGTTATGGTCATTTGCGCTGGTGCAAAGTCCATTCTTGACCTTGGCCTTACCCTTGAGTACCTGGAGACTAAGGGCGTTCCTGTACTTGGTTACCAGACCGAGGAGCTTCCTGCATTCTACACTCGCAAGAGCGGCTTTAGCGTTGACTACCGCGTTGACTCCCCTGCTGAGCTGGCAGAGATCTTCACTACCCAGCAGCAGATTGGTATGAACAGCGGTCTTCTGGTTACCAATCCAATTCCTGAGCAGTACGCAATGGATAAGGACACCATCGACGCAGCTATCGAGAAGGCCCTTGCAGAGGCAGAGGCAAACGGTATCCACGGCAAGGAGTCCACACCATTCTTGCTGGCAAAGGTTGCTGAGATCACTGGTAACAACTCCCTTGAGTCCAACATTCAGCTGGTCTTCAACAACGTTGCTCTTGGCGCAAAGGTTGCTGCAGAGGTCTGCAACCGCAAGTAAGTGCTCGCACGTGCCCAAACGTGCAAGCGCGCGTAAAAGTGCCGCGTAAGCACCGCATTTCTTTTGGCCCCTACGTCGTTTGACGTGGGGGCTTTTTCTGTCTTGCAGCAGCTTTGGTAGGTTCTGCTGAAGAATCGACATGTTCTTAATCAAGATAGCAGGCAGCTAGGCGGTCGCACTACCTGATATGCATCTTTATGCATAAACCTCATCTAATATGCTAGAAAATGAATAACGTCATATAAAAGATTTAACTATAGGTAAATTTCGTATCTACGGAACACACCTAAGTCGGATAATCTGCTCAGATGCGGGCATTTTACACACCTAATGACGATAATCTGCATGTTTGTGGCAATTTCTGCGTCATGTATACGTCTTTTTGACAGATTATCCGACTTAGGTGTGTTTTGAACTGCTTTCTATTTCTCGTGTCCAAGAAATGGGAGGCAGTTCATTTGATGTGGGGGCTTTTTATGTCTTGCAGCAGCTTGACCGCAAGCTAACCGCGGGCTGACCGCTGGTTGGCCACTGGTTGGCCGCAACCTAATCGCAACCTAATCGCAGCCCGATACCGTTCAAGAAAATTGTCTCAAAAAGTGGACAAAAGTCCTTATTTTTATTTTAGGGAGCAGGTACAATTACTCAAACTTAAGCCAAAACTGTCCTGTAATGAGGACTTACGAAGCAAGAACAGCGAGGTCTCGTGTGAACGTTCTAACCTACCTTGACAGTCTTGACTCCGACGTTCGCAAGAAGATCATCAAATGGGCTTCTCGCGTTCCCGCTAATCGTCTTTCTCATTGTAGGCAGATTCGTCTTAATTCCGGACAGACCCTTGTCCACATGCTGGACCGCGTTGATAACGTGTACATTCTGTGCCGCGGTACCGTGCGCACTACGTCGCATAATTCCGCAGGTAGCACGTATGTTATTGACGAGTATCGTGCGCCTGTTGCTTTTGGTGAGATGGAAGTTATCAGCGAGAGCCCGTTTTACCTGGGATCGCTCACCGCAACTTCCGGCTGCGAGTTTATTTCGGTTCCACGCGAGGACTACCTGCAGTGGATTCGTTCGGACCCTGAAGCACTTCTCACCCGCTCACGCTGGATTATCAAGAATCTGACACGTCAGTCCGGCTACGAGCGCAGCCTGCTGACCTGGAGCGGAACCAAGCGCCTGATGTACATGCTGAGCGAGCTGACGCGCGATCAGATTCACCGCGGCGTTGTTGAGTGGCCGTTTACGGTGCGTCTGACCAGGCAAGAGCTGGCAGACAAGATTGGTACCAGCACAAAAACTGTTGCCCGCGGCATCGACGAGCTTAAGGAGAGGGGCATGGTTTCTGTTCAGCACGGCAAGATTGTCATTACCGAGAGGCAGTTCCAGCGCCTCGACGACGCAATGAAACACGAGGGAGAATCCCACCTTCTGGACTAACCTCTGTACCTGGCACAACGCTTGGGCAAGACCGATCTTCTCGCCCCGAGCGTTGCGCAATGCGGTGCACCATAACTTGGAACGACCGACGTACCCGTCGCAATCACAAGCCTGTTTTTGCAGGATAAACGTAAGGAGCACTAATGAGCGAGTTCATGGACATCATCACTTCCGACAACCTCTCGTACAAGCAGAAGGTTCTGCACCTGGCTCAGGCTGCCGAGAACTCCGAGCATCCTATCAAGACGACCGCTGAGTTTGATCGTCTTTTTGCAGCTCACGCGCTTGACGACATGTGTGAGGGCAACGCTCCTTACCGTCCTCGCTACATCTGCCCTGACTACCAGGTATTTGCTCAGAACGGTTCCGAGTTTTTACGCTTTGACAAGCCAGAGACCCTTGATGACCTGCTCTGGGGTTTAGCTGCTCTCTACGACAACGTTCCTTCTGTCACCAGCCGCCCTGTCTACGTTGGCCAGCTGGACAAGATTATCGACCCATTCCTGGAGGGCATGACTGACGCAGAAATTAAGCCTCGTCTGCGCCGCTTCCTGAACCACATCGACCGCACCGTTGCTAGTGGTTACTGCCACGCAAACATTGGTCCTGAGGACACTCGCGCAGGTAGACTGCTGCTTGAGGTTGACCGCGAGCTCATGAACGCCGTTCCAAACTTCACTCTCAAGTACGATCCAGAGGTCACGTCCGACGAGTTCATGCGCCTGGCAGTCAAGACCACCATGGTCTGCTCCAACCCTGCTTTTGCTAACCACCGCATCCACAAAGAGACCTACCCTGGCGAGTACACCGTCGTAAGCTGCTACAACGTCCTTCCTATGGGCGGCGGCGCTTACACCTTGAGCCGCGTGCTTCTCCCTGGCCTCGCAAAGCTTGCAACCAACGTTGACGACTTCATGAACAACCTGCTGCCAACCGCAACTGGCGAGGTTCTGAACTTCATGAACGAGCGCGTCCGCTTCATTGTTGAAGATTCCAACTTCTTTGAGACCAGCTTCCTGGCTAAGGAAGGCCTCATTTCTCGCGAGCGCTTCTGCGGCATGTTTGGCGTTGCCGGCATGAGCGAGTGCGTCGCTGAGCTGCTGCACCTTGATAGCAGCCGCACCTACGGCAAGGATGATGAGGCAAACGAGCTGGCCGACAAGATCATGGTCAAGATTGCCGACCAGGTCAACAGCTTTGACGCCGTCTACTCCGAGGTCTTTGGCGGTCGCTTCACCCTGCACGCACAGGCTGGCTTCTCCGACCAGCAGGGCGTTACCCCAGGTGTCCGCATCAAGGTTGGCGACGAGCCTGCAAACCTCTACGACCACATTCGCCACAGCGCACGCATGCACCGCTTCTTCAACAGTGGCGTCTCCGACATCTTCCCAGCTGAGCCTACTGCTGAGCGCAACCCAGACGCTGTCGTTGACGTGGTCAAAGCCGCATTCTCCATCGACGACAAGTACCTCTCGTTCTACAGCTCCGAGGGTGACCTGGTCCGCATCACCGGCTTCCTGGCTAAGCGCTCTGAGATGAAGAAGTTCCAGTCCGGCGACGTTGTCCTTCAGGACACCGCTCACGATGGCCTGGGTAACTTCACCGCTAACCACCTTGGCGAGCGCAAGGTTCGCATGAGCGACTAGCGAGAAGAGCTGCGCAATCGTGACCTTCACTGCAACAGAAACAACTTTGGGAGCAACGTGTGCTGCGACACCGCGCCCTGCGGCAACGAGCGACGCGACCAGCAATTCAGGAGCAGCACATCCAACCGGGTGTGTTGCTCCTGTCAACAAAATCATCCCCTTCTCGCTGGTAGATGGTCCAGGAAGCCGAACTGCCGTTTTCCTGCAGGGCTGCAACATTCGCTGCGCCTACTGCCACAACCCCGAGACCCAGGTGGAATGCATCTCCTGCCAGGCGTGCGTCAAACCATGCCCAGCTCACGCCCTGTCCGTGGCTGACGGCAAGGTTGTGTGGGACAACTCCATTTGCATCAACTGCGACAACTGCATCAAGGTGTGTCAGCACAAATCCACGCCAAAGATTGAGCTGCTCAGCGCACGCGAGGTGGCCGACCGTTGTATTTCCAACATGCCATTCATCCGTGGAATCACCACCTCAGGCGGCGAATGCATGCTCCGTCCCGACTTCCTCTACGAGCTTTTCACCTACTGCAACGCAGCTGGTCTGAGCTGCCTCATCGACTCAAACGGCACCATCGACTTCACCGAGTACCGCGACCTGCTGGATCTCTCAAGCGGCGTCATGCTTGACGTCAAGGCTTGGGACGATCAGTGGTTTGAGCACCTGACCGGCGAGAATGGCGTCACGGTCCGCAAAAACCTTGCGTTTTTGGCCGAGCAAAACAAGCTAGAAGAGGTTCGCGTCATCGTGACCGAAGGCTGGAACGACGCTGAAGACGCAGTTGACGGCATCGCCACAACCCTTGGCGAGAAGGTCGGTCAGACGCGCATTCGTCTCATGAAGTTCAGGCGCTTTGGCGTCCGCGGTCCGATGGAGAAATCCCCTTCTCCAAGCGACGAGCGCATGCAAGCGATTGAGTCGCAGGCCCGCAGTCTGGGCTTTGGCAAGGTTGTCGTCAGTTAGTTGGTGCGGCGGGTGCGCGATACCAGCCGCAGCAGACGCGGCGTGAACCGCGATACCAGCAGCGCACGGCATCCGGGTGGTGCAAGCCGCAGCAGACGCGGTGTGAACCGCAATACCAGCAGCGCACGGCATCCGGGTGGTGCAAGCCGCAGCTCGCACGGTTTTCTCGTCACCCCACTATTCCACAACAAAGAACGACCTCGTAGCACATGCTACGAGGTCGTTCTCATTTACTTATCAACGGAGTGTCGGTCCAGCAAACTCAAGCTCAGCAAGCTACTCGGTGACGATAGCGATTCCGCTGGAGCAGCCCAGGCGATCAGCGCCCGCTGCAACCATTGCCTCAGCGTCAGCCTTATTGTGGATGCCGCCAGCAGCCTTGACCTTGCAAGTGTCGCCGACAGTCTGCTTCATCAGGGCAACGTCGTGAACAGTTGCGCCGCCGGTGCTAAAGCCGGTGCTTGTCTTGACAAACGCAGCTCCAGCAGCCATGCAATCCTTGCAAGCACGAACGATCTGCTCGTCATCAAGCAGACAGCACTCCAGGATTACCTTAACGGGCACGGAACCAGCGGCCTCAACAACAGCCTTGATATCAGCGATAACGTAGTCGTCGTCACCAGCGACCAGGTGACCACCGTTGATGACCATGTCAATCTCGGTAGTGCCGTCGGCGACGCTCTGCTTGGCCTCGGCAACCTTAGCTGCAGTTGAAGCGGCGCCCAGAGGGAAACCGATGCAGGAAGTAATGCCAACTCCAGAGCCCTCGAGCTCGGCGTGAGCCAGGGAAACCCAGCAAGAATTGATGGCGACGGTCGCAAACTTGTACTGCTTTGCCTCGGCGCAAAGTTTCTTGATGTCTTCAGCGGTTGCGTTTTGCTTCAAATTTGTATGATCGATAAGGCCGTTGACTTCCACGATTTTCTCCTTCTGACTGTGCGATTATGAGCGGTTTGTGCCCATCTATTGTACGGCAAGCGGCGCATAAAAGATGTGTCAGCTGGTTTTGCTACCTGGTTTTGAATAGCCGTGTCCACAGTGCTCGCTGACGATCTTCAAGATCAGAAATAGTTGTGTCACGTGCGACTATTCCTGTAGACTCGCGAATCTGACGGACCAAACCTTGAACGCTTGAGAAACTTTTTAACATCTCTCCAGAAACCGAAAAATGTGGACATTGCACGCCCGTTACCAGCTCATTTTCTCTGTCCAAGTCTCGCATGACTCTTTGGCCGCCAGCATGCGTTACCGCTGGATCATAATCTAGCAGCACCGTAGCCTGCTTCTTTCTTTTGTCCTTGAGCTGAATGGTTAAGTCAGGAATTCGAGTGATTTTCTCGCCATATCGATTTTCTAGCTCGATTGGCCTATTGAGCTCGACAGTTCCTAGATTAAATCCACCAAGGTTATACGGAAGGCACAGGAGGAGTGCAAGCGAAGCTTCTCGGGGCGACCGAGCTTTCTCTACGATGTGCTGAAGCGCTCGTTTAGCTGGGATGATGCCGCGCTTTCTTCCTTGCGTGGATAGAAACTTTGCAATTGCAGCGCGATTTGTCAGAGGGCCATTTTGGCGTTGCGAAACTCCACCATGGCCATCCTGGTTCAAAAAATAATCGGAGCACAGCGCACTACCTGCAAGAATTGTTCCGATGAAATCAAGCTTTGAAGCAATCTGTAAATAAGTGAATTCTGGGGAAGTAACAAATCCCTTTAAGTCAGCACTTATAGGCAGGAGTGACGATGGCGGAACCTTCGAATTACAGATATGAAGCGCGACATTTTCTCTTGTAGACGCGGAATTCAGATCACGAATTAGCAGGTCAACCTTGCTATTAGGCTCCTGATGAAGACGCACGCCTTGTATCTCCGGCAGATGTCCATAGTAAACGGCAAGCTCTCGTTCCATGGCTGCACCAGGTGTAGACTCGGGAACAAGTGGCGTTCTGACCATACCATTTGCTGCCGCGGACGAATCAAATGGCCTAGAGGAACTCATCAATAAATTAAACGCTGAAAAGTACGAAAGACAGTAATCCATAGCACTCCTTCGCGAAAAAGTATGAATTCAATACCCGGAAATAGCGCAAGTAATCTGACCGATTTGAAATCACACAGGAAATCTGTGCAAAATTTGTCATACTATCGCCCTCGCAGAGACTCAGCATGCAATTTCACTAGCTTGGTTTCAAAATTCTGAATAATTCTGCAATTAAATTCATTTCTATGAATACGTAATTTTTGAGCACAAAATTATGTGCCGAAAAAGGTAAAAAACCCGTTTAGTTGGAAATGAAAACTTAAAATTAGCCAATTTATCTCCAACTAAGTCGATTTTTTACCGCCTCAAAAACTTTTATCTGGGCAAACGTTGTATGCAGAAAAATGAAATTTCCAACTAAACGCATTTTTTACCACTTTGATGTGAATTGTGGTGTTCTTTGATCCCGATGCACTTTTTGCGCACGTTACCAGCACGTCGCAGCACCCATCCGCGCACGCCTGCGCACGTTACCAGCACGTCGCAGCGCCTACGCTCACGCCGGTGCGCACAAAAAAGCCTGGTAGCGGAACGCTGCCAGGCTTTTAGCGAAGCTAAGTGTCTAAGCTAGATCTTAGAACTCGACAGGAAGGTCGAAGTAGACGCACTTAAGCAGCTGCTCCATCTCCTCCTGGGTAGGCTTGCGTGGGTTGGAGAGGGTGCAAGCGTCCTCGATAGCAAGGCGAGCAACCTCTGGAGCCTTCTCGAAGAACTCCTTCTCGTCGATGATGGAGGTCTCGGACTTGGTTCCGCCCTCGCCGTAGTTCTTGATGCCCTGTGGGATGTTAAGAGCGTCGTTGATGTCGCGAATCTTCTGAACAAGTGCCTCTACCAGCTCGTCCTCAGTGTTGCCCTCGAGGTGCAGGATCTCCTTAGCAATGAATGCATAGCGAGTCTTTGCGCGCTCGTCGCGAGCGTTGAACTGGATGACTTTGCCCAGGTACATAGCGTTTGCGCAACCGTGGATGATGTGACCACCGGAGAATGCAGCGCCGGTCTTGTGAGCCATGGAGTGAACGATGCCCAGAAGGCCAGAGGAGAATGCAATACCAGCAATGCACTGTGCATCATGCATGTGCTGACGTGCCTCTTTGTCGCCTTTGTAGGACTTTGGCAGCCACTCGACAATCTCGCGGATTGCGTGCAGAGCGTCGCCGTCGGTGTACATGGAAGCAACGGTAGAAACGTATGCCTCGATAGCGTGAGTCAGTGCGTCCATACCAGTGTGAGCAACAAGCTTAACAGGCATGCCGTAAGTGAGCTCAGGGTCAACAATTGCGACGTCAGGGGTAATCTGGAAGTCAGCGATTGGGTACTTAACGCCCTTCTGGTAATCGGTAATGATGGAGAATGCGGTTACCTCAGTTGCGGTACCGGAAGTAGAAGAAATTGCGCAGAAGTGAGCCTTGGTGCGGAGCTCAGGAAGGCCAAAGACCTTGCACATGTCCTCAAAAGTGGTCTCTGGGTACTCGTACTTGATCCACATAGCCTTAGCTGCGTCGATTGGGGAGCCGCCGCCGATAGCAATGATCCAGTCTGGCTGGAACTCGCTCATCTTAGCAGCGCCGCTCATAACAGTCTCGACGGAAGGATCGGACTCGACACCCTCAATGTGAGCAACCTCAAAACCTGCGGACTTGAGGTCATTCTCGATGTCATCAAGGAAGCCGCCGCGACGCATGGAGCTGCCGCCAGAAACGATAATTGCCCTCTTACCCTTGAGGTTCTTAACCTCATGACGAGCGCCCTCGCCAAAATACAGATCGCGTGGATTAGTAAAACGTCCCATAAAACCTCTCCTTAACTATGTGCCGCTTCCCTAAGCGGCTAGCGAAGCCATTCTTCGCAATTACTTCTTCTCAACATTTCTATATTAGCTCATTTTGGACACCTGTACCAAAATGAATGTGCCATTTTATGCAATATCGTTCAGAATTTATGCACTCCCCTGACAGGAAACTGACGCCCATCTGGCGAGAAACCCGTTCACTCCAAACGTTTCCGTCTGCCGTTCACAATCTTCTTACGACGCTCGCGGACTTACCCCGCACACCCAAATAACCTGCGATATCATTACGTAAGAGAGAAAGGAATCACGTGGCGTTTGACCCAGTAAAAGAAGACTACCAGCGGCTTATCCTCCGCTTTGCTCGTACGCAAGTCAGCGACGAGGACAGCATTGCCACGCTGATGAAGGACTTCAACTGGCGATTCTCCAACGACCGCGATTCTCTCCCTCAAACAGACGAAGACCGCGCGTTCAACCTGGTTGCTCAGGCGGCCGAGATTGTTGATTATCGCCTGCCGTTTGTCGAGGAATCTCAGGCGCAGGCCCTTATCGACCAGGGAAAACGCCTCCTCAACCAGGCAATTCAGCTGGACCCCAACTGTTTTGACGCCCAGCGCATGCTCCACGCCTCAAATAGCAGGCTTTTTGACGCCTACTACCAGTTCCTTGTGGAGAAGCTCCCCCAGGTAGAAGCCGCGTGCTATCAGAAGGCGCAAGAGTCCTCGCAGGGGCTTCCCGCTGAGCAGGCAGAACTTGCCCAGCGGCTGGCAATCAACCCCTATAAGCGCTGGTTGGCAACGCTTTCTTCTCGCGCGCTTATCTGCGGCCGCAACAAAGACGCCATCGCATATGGCGAGAAACTCCTGGAGCTTGACGCTGCGGATGCAGCCGATGCTCGTTTTACGCTTGCACTCGCATACGCAAAACTCGAGGACGAGGACGCCCTCGACAACCTCATGGACCAGTACCGCAAGCTTGATCCGCCTCGTGGGGCAGATGACCCGTGGATTTTGCTGGCTCGCCTGGCTATTCACTTCAAGAAGCGTGAGCTGGTTGAGGCAGAACACTACCTTGACCTGCTGATTGAGCGCTATCCCGAGGCAACGCTTTGCTGTTTTGTGCAGAAGGATTTGCCCGAGGGAGAGTTCTCGCGCCTTAACGTGCTCCCCTATTCTGAGGACGAGCTCATCATTGCTATTGCAGAGGCAACGGTGCTGCTGCAAGAAGGAAATGACCTGATAGGACGCGGTGTTCTTGGTCGTTGGCTTGCAGATCAAGTTAGGGCGAGAGACCCAAAGACCGTTGAACTTGCAGAAAAAGAGCTGCAGATGCAGGCAAACGCCTTGTTTGCTTCGGCTGATTCGTTCCCTGGTGGATCCGACTTCCCCGACGGCCCGGTCGGCTCCGGCCCTGCTGGCCCTGGAGGTCCCGCTGGCCCACGACCACACGGACCGTATATCGACGGGCCAAATAATCCACACTCAGGTGGTGATGCAGAGTGATTAAGCATTCCGCTAACGATATGGTCAGTGAGCAGGTAGATCGCTTGGTAGCCAAGTGTGCTCAAGAAAAGAACATCGTATCTGAAGCTGCTCTCTACGAGTTGAAGCTTGCGGTAGAAGCTTCTCCTGAAGACTTCATTGCTGACGAAGAAGAAAAAGCTTTTGCTCAATACGTCAACGTCATTGGCAAGTATCAGGCTGGAATTACTAAAGAAATTGATTCCGATGCGGACTTCTTCTGCAAGTCGCATGGATCTGCTTAACTTCTTGCATAATCAGATGACAAATATTACTGAAAACCCAGCTCTTAACAGCACAAGCATCAACCTTGAAGCTCAGAGAATCCTGGCGCAAATCTCCAACAATCATCCTGCAGCAATCCTTAACGACCTGCTTGACCTGCAAAAAGAATTTGACCCCATCTTTAGGCCAAAGTTGGAACAAGCAAAGCAAGAGCAAGGTGATGCCTGGAGCTGCGCTGAAGCTCGACCACTTTTGCGCCTCTACGCACAGATTGCCCAGGTAGCAACTGATTGCGCCTGCTTCAAGCTCTCCAAAAAGCCTGCGAAGATCTCTTGTTTTTCTCGCCAACAGATTTGCTGGGTGCACGTTTTACCTTGGCATATGTTCTTGCTCGCCTGGAAGACGAGGAGGGGCTCCATAAGCTGGACGAGAGCTGTGGATATCAGTCAAATGCCTGGATGCGCCTGGCGTTTACGCTGCTGTTCTTCAAGTTGAATCGCATGCCCGCGGCAAAGCGTGCGCTCAAAGGCTTTGTTAACCTCGGCGAGGGAGCGGCATATGCGCTGCTCAGGCCGTCTTTTGTTGATCTTTACATTCCGTGCAGAATCAACTTCACGCCTGACACGTTTGCCGAGAACGTTATCGCAGTTCACGAGGCCGAAGCGATTATCGCCGACGTGCCGGAATTTATTTCGTGGGCAGAGTCGGTGCCTGGCGTGACTCAGAGCGCTCGCGACTACGCGTTTAAGGCCGGGCTGGACTGGTGGGAAAACGAAGAATAGATGAAAGCTCAAAATCGCTCCGTTTAGCCCTAGAAATCTGCAGCATCTTTGCTATACTTTTTCTTCGCGTCCCCATCGTCTAACGGTTAGGACATCGCCCTTTCAAGGCGGCAATACGGGTTCGATTCCCGTTGGGGGCACCATAGAACGCAAATCCCAAGGCAGCGAACGCTCCCTTGGGTTTTTTCTTAGGCTTTTATTTTCTTAGGTTCTTATTTTCTTAGGCTCTTATTTTCTTAGGTTCTTATTTTCTTAGGTTCTTATTTTCTTAGTTCCTTATTTAACAGTTGGCGAGAAAGACCTCTTGTAGACTCTCAGCCGATAATCCAGCGCGCGCAAGAATGTTGTGGTGGACGTCTGCCTCCAGATACGTATCTGGCATGCCTAAACGTAGTACCTGCGGACATGGACCTGATGCACTGAGCTGCTCGACAACTGCGCTGCCAAATCCACCCAAAACGCTGTGCTCTTCGACCGTAATAATCACGTCAGAGTTCTGACAGATTTCCGTCAGAGAAGCGTCAAGTGGTTTGATGCTCGACACGCCGTAGACCTCGATGTTCGTCTGAGCAACGGCGGCTTGCTCAGCTGCCAACTGCTCTGCAGCTCTCTGAGCAGCCTCGATGACTCGGCTGGTTATCGCACCTGTTGTAAGAACGGTAACACGCCTCGGCTGAGTGACGGTTAAGGCTTCAGTAGCTGCTGCTTCAGGCGTCGCTGCGCCGTCTGCGACTGCTGGGTCCACCGTGTCCGCCGCGCCAGCTGACTCAAAGAGTTTCTCGACACCAGAGGCATCAAAAACGTAACCATCTGGATGCAGATTAACGCCATCGCACGAGGTCATACGCACGTAAGCTGGTCGTGGATGCTTTGCAAGCTCCATGAGCGTTGCGGCAAGCTGGGCGTTATCAACCGGATTGAACACGGAAAGTCCCGGGATGGTCCTGGTTACCGCAATGTCCTCTACCGCCATGTGAGATGGTCCTGTAGCTGCGGATTCGCAGCCAGCGGCAACTCCCACAAGCACCACGGGCGACTTCATCATGCCCAAGTTGACGCGAATCTGATCAAGCGTTCGAGAGGTCACAAACGTGGCATAGCACGGCGCAAAAACATGGAAACCTTCATTTGCACAGGCAGACGCCACTTCAATAAGGTTCTGCTCTGCAATTCCACACTGGATGTAGCCGTCTGGTCGAAGCTCTCGAAAGCGATCCAGGTTCAAACGACGACCATAGTCGGCAACGGCAACAGTCAGCAGCTCGTCATCCTCGGCAAGCTTACCCATAACCCAGCCGAACACTTCTTTTGTATTCATACCCGCAAGCAACTGCGACTCTTCAGCAGAAATTTGCGCTGGCTGCAAAGATGTATCTAGCATGAGCATGCCTCCTCTGCGACTTTCAGATCAAGCAATGCCTGTTCATAGAGGTCGTCCGTCACGCACGCGTCGTGGAACGAGACGTTATTCTCGGCAAATGAAAGTCCCTTGCCCTTGATGGTGTGCGCAATAATCGCGCGAGGCCTGGAAGCTTGCTGCTTTAATGCGTCGTACAGTGCAAGCACATCATGTCCGTCTACCTCGACAGATTCAAAACCAAACGCATCAAACTTTCTTGCAATTGAGCCGGTGTCCAAAATGGATGCGCAAGGGCCGTCCAGTTGCATGCGGTTCTGGTCAACAATGACCGTGACGTTGGAGAGCTGGTTGTGGCCGATAAACGCCGCGCTCTCCCAAATGGAACCCTCGTCACACTCGCCGTCGCCCAAAATACAAAAAACGCGAGAAGGAAGATCTTTTCTGCGAAGGCTTAACCCCAGGCCAGCGGCGTAGCCCAAGCCCATGCCAAGGCTGCCACCAGAGATTTCAAAGCCACGCTGAGGGTCTCGCAGTGGATGCTTAAAGAGAACAGCATCGGGCCCAAAAACTCCGCGGTCGATATCTTCTTGAGAGATCATTCCTGCACGTAGAAGAGCTGGGAACAGCGCCAGCGATGTGTGAGCCTTAGAGAGAATCAAGCGGTCTCTGAGCTCCCACTCGCAATCCCTGTGGCCCACCTGCATAACCTTGCTCAAAAGCACGGAGACAATGTCTGCCACGGAACATGCGCCGCCAATATGGAATGGCGTTGAGCTGTAGCGATGTGCCAGCTCGATGATACCTCGACGCACCTCTAGCGCTTCGTGACGCAGATCAAACTCAAGCTGTGTGCGCTGATCAGAGTCTATTTCTGCAGAAGTCGGCGATGCGTCCACGTGCTCTGACTGACGAACAGAAGAGATGTCCAGAGGTCCAATAGAGCCATCTACCTGCTCAGATACGCCAACAACACTCTGATGTGGAGCAAGCCAAGTCTGACTCCACTCAATACAATTGCCGTCGGACAGCTCAATTACCTGCTCAAGTACAAGCAAAGCCTCGTTTGGAGAACATTGCAGGTAGTCGGCATGATCTTTGCCTGCAATTTGCGACTGATAGCGCATGCGAGAGCGCGCAATCTCTTTTTGAGAAGTTCTTTCAACCGCGTCAAAGAGCGATTCATTCTCAAAGTCTGCCTCTTCAAGCTGTGGACAAACAAGCAGGTTAGACCACGATTCTTGGCACACCACAGGCCTATCCGAAACACTCCTGACGCGACGCAAAAAGAGTACGTCAGAGCCAATGGGAATCTCCAGGTGCTCGGCAACGGCTTGATCTGCAGGAACTACCTGCTTAAACAGGACTTCGGTTCGATACTCAAAGCCACCATCTCTGAGCGCAGCTGCAAATGAAAGCACGGTATTTCCTGCTGCATGACGAACGGTGTTAGAGATAACCTGCGTTGCTCGGCCCTTTTGAGTAAGCAGCAAACCCTCTTTGACCAGGGATTGAATAGCTTTTCTGATGGTTCCTCGACTGACACCATACTGCGCCATAAATTCGGCCTCAGACGGAATGTACGTTCCCGCCTTCCAGTCTTCTGACAGAATTTTGACGCGCATCAAATCTGACAGCTGAACATGAAGAGGTGTAGCGGACGACGTATTGAGTCCTCCTCTGACCTGCGGAGATAGTGACTCTAGAGCTTCGTCCTCAGAAACTAAAACCGGAAAAACTCCTGTCTCAAATGACATAGGTCCTCCGAAGTGAGTTAGAAATTAGTCATGCATACGTTAGGTACAAGACAAGTAGTATACAAGTTTCTGAAAGAGAACAGAATAGGTATGGAAATAACTTTTGCTGGTCGACATTGCAGAATATAATTACTTTGTTAAATACACTTACTCTTGATTAAATTAGCCTTTAAGGAAATTTGATAATGACACACTTGCCTGATTATGCCATGTCCTTATGTGCACTATTCGATGAATATGGACTAGACTAATGCTATTGGGAACACTTCTTGGACGGAACGTCTGTCAAAGATTCAGAGTATCAAGAAGAGTCTGAAGACTGAATATAGAAGTCTACATTACCTTCCAATATGATCAGTTACAGTAATTGGCTCTAATCATAAAGGCTATCATAGTATTTCGCTCAATT
The DNA here is from genome assembly GCA_023300185.1 of Lancefieldella parvula. Taxonomy (GTDB): domain Bacteria; phylum Actinomycetota; class Coriobacteriia; order Coriobacteriales; family Atopobiaceae; genus Lancefieldella. The sequence goes on along the minus strand of CP097092.1, from coordinate 197,719 downwards.
TTCACCAATCTGCTGAGAAGTACTTGTAAATCATTGTCTAGATAAGAACTTGTAGATTTCAGACTACGTCCAATACGTCATCTATTGTAGTACTCAGAACAAATTTTGTCTACAATGGTTTCATCAAAGATACAAATGACTACAATGTTAATACCGAAACTATACTTGAGCAAATTACGCATTATGAGACTTCTGAGAGTGCTGGACTTCATCATACTGTGCCTTATAGTGCTCACGAAATATCAGAGATGACATTATACATATAGAAGAGCATTTGTTAACAACACTTCGTAAATTTAGTTAAATGCATCATTGAACTCTGCTCTTCCGAGCAAGTAACTGTTGGGGTCTGTGAAATTGCTTTTCAGCCGTATATCGATCAAGTTCTCGATGATTTTCGACGTCGATATAGAAATAGATAGATCTCGCCATTACTTCAACTTTCAGCCAAATAATCGGAGGGCTATAACACGCGATGCTCAATCGAAATAAAACAGCTGATAGTTGCGATCAAATTCACTCCCGTCTTTACCACATCGATGCAGTTACTTACGCTTATCTTATTGAACGGCTCTTCATAACCATGTAGTACAGCAAGTAGTATCCTGCAGACAACATGATATTGTACGTCTGTTCATCCGGTAGTAACCGACTCAAGACATTCTGAAGCTCTATCGAGCTGGTCGATAGAAAGCAAAGACTTATTCAGAGCTTCTGCTCTATGAATAAGCCAAGCTACATGATGCAGTAACTCCTAACTCCCGTTCTACAATGTCGGCGAGACGTATTCTATTGGCCAATTAATCGTTAACATTGCAGCAAGCTTCTATGTAATGCAGGAATATAAAACTCAATAACACGTTCTTTGATACCTAATATGTTGTCCCATTTTTGTCCCATGAGCACGAACTGATGAGTTAAGTTTTACCAGGTCAAGAGCTATACACTCTTCACGCTCAATAATGCCTAATACTTAAATATTTTCTAGAAATACGCAGCTAAAACGCTATTTATTCTGCAACAAAAGTGGTAGGGGCGGCGGGACTCGAACCCGCAAGACCGAAGTCGAGGGATTTTAAGTCCCCTGCGTCTGCCAATTCCGCCACGCCCCCGGATATGTCTAGCTATTATGCCACTACTTTTAATTCAGCGGGCGCAAAATTGGCTTCCAAATCACAGGCGACTGCTTTCCCTGGTGAACGGCAGCCGCAGTTATCACCAGACCAAAGAGCAGGTCACTCTCGCTTACTACCAGGTGTTTGAAGCCTGAATTCTTCATCAATTCTGCAAGCAAAATAGTGCCCGCGAGCATGACGGGTGCACGTTTTACCTGAAGTCCCGTTATGTCTTCTCGCTCCTTTAACGTTTTGCTGGCGAGAAGCCCCTCTATCTGCAACACCTCATCAATCGAGATGTGATTGAGGTGCACCTTTGCGGGATCGTACGGATCAAGGCGGTCCCTGATGGCGATGAGGCTGGTTGCGGTTCCGCCAACACCAACCAGAAGCTCAGGCGCTGCACACTGCTGCTGAGCTCGCACAATAGCCTCAGACATCATCTGAGCTGCCATTTTGTGAGCTCCCTCGATGTCCTCAGCTGATGGGTGATCCGATGACAGATTAAAGCGCTCGGTCAGACGTCTGCAGCCAAGCTCAACGGATTCAACGAAGTTGATATCAAGCTGCTGCCCTCCAAGCTGCTGGCCTGCGCCTTGGGCCGCAGACTGGCCTGCCAGCGTACCAACGACCAGCTCAGTTGAGCCTCCACCGCTGTCGGCAACAAGAATGCGATGATTCTCAAAATCGTGAGAGACACCCAGAAATGTGAGCGCGCCTTCAATTTCACCTGGAATAATCATGGGCTCAAGTCCCAGCGAGGCTAGACCCATTCCCAGGTCAGGAGCATTTTCTGCATCGCGAGCAGCGCTTGTGAGCGTGCATACAACCGCCTCGGCGCCCTCTTTTCTCGCGTGATCAACATAGGAAGAAACGCAGCCAACGCAACGATGAATTGCCTCAGGTAGCAGGCGCTTTGTCGTATCAACACCCTCGCCCAAATTGACAATCTCGGTGTATTTGGCCATGCGAATGACGCGGCCATCCTCAACCTGCGCAAGCGCAAGTCGAGCAGTTACGGTTCCAATATCAATTGCAGCTAGAAGCATTAGTGTGAGTTCCCACTATCAGACTTTGAATTGTTGGCGCCGGATCCCTCAGAAGATCCACCTTCTCCGGAGTTCTTCTGCTCGTGAGATTCTCCAGGAGCTGGTGCAGACGTAGAATCGTCAGAGTTTGCGCTCTTAGGAGCCTCAGTATTGCCGGAATCACCTGGCGTAAATCCAAAAACAAAGTCTCCCACCTTGATGTACCAAGGATAATCAGGGCGCTGAACGGTATTCTCGTCCTTCTTTTTATCAAGGCCCTCTACACGCGCAGATTCCTCGCCGCCAGAAACCAAGCCCTGCTTATGGGCCTCATCGATGATGCCCTCTTTTGTCTGCAGACCCTGAACCTCGGACTCAAGACGTTTTTGATCTTCCTCGAGCTTCTGCTGATTTAGCAGCAACTCGTCATGCTCGCGAACAGCGTGGTAGTAGCCACGAATTGGCGGATACAAGCCCACAAGCAGGAAGATTACAACGCCGAGAAAAATGACAAGCTTGGTGTGGTTACGCGCAAAATCAAGTGCGTTGTCTTTAAGCTCTACCAGAGAAGCTACGCTGAACTGCGGTTTATTGGTTCTTTCAGTCTTCTGAACGCGCTCGGACTTCTGACCGCGCTCGGACTTTTGACCGTACTCGGACCTCTGAGTCCTATCAATCCTCTTGACTTGAACGGTTCTTTTAGACTTGATGTCCTTGGAACTCTTCTGGGAAGATGCTTGTTTTGATGACGCCGTGCCCTCTGACGACGCTGTATCTTTTGGAGTCACCGCAGGCTTTCTTAGCCTCAGCAGACTTCTGAGTCAGATTGAGATTTCTCAGTTACCTGGGGTTTCTCGGCTTTTTTAGTTGAAAATATTTTGAGAGCACCAGCGGCATGCTCCGCGGTAGTCTCTTTAAGAGGCTCAACGGAACGCTTGGTGGGCGTTGTTTTTCTTTTTGTACCACTCTTTTTAGTGGTGTCTTGACTCATCACGGATCTCATTTCTGGTTTGTTTGGTGATGCGTCGCAACAAATTGCAACATCTTTATTATGGCAGAGGCAGCGCCGATAGCCCTGCCTCAGTTTGGAATTTCATCGTTTTACCGAATAGAAGTCGTCGCTCCACGGCAAGTCGTAAGCTTTGCGGTAAGTCGCACGTCTTCGCTGCAATCTGTGCAGCTTGTTTACGCATCAAGATGACGTTTTGCTTCTTGCCACAAATCTTCTTGAAGCTCGGGTTTCTCGTCAAGCGAGAAGCCTCTCTCAGCAGCAGCTTTCTCCATGTACGACCAGCGAGAGCGGAACTTCCTGCAGGCGCTCATCAGCGCTTCTTCCGCATCAACGCCTTCCCAGCGAGCAACGTTTATCAGCGCAAACAAGATGTCGCCAAACTCGTCCGTTTTCTGCTGCGTACCTGGGGCTTCAGCGTCAAACTCCGCGCGCTCCTCGGCAACCTTGTCCCACACGTCATCGACAGACGCCCACTCAAAGCCCATCTTTGCGGCGCGCTTTGAAATCTTCTGCGCCTGCATGAGCGCAGGTAGAGACTGTGGAACCGAGTCGAGAAGACCCTCGGTGTGCACGGTATCTTCTGCACTGGCGCGCTCCTCAGCCTTGACGCTCTCCCACACGTCCAAGACGGCCGCAGCCGACGACGTTGAACCAGCTTCTGGCCCAAACACGTGCGGATGCCTGCGTACCAGCTTCTGGTTGAGCGCTCGACATACGTCGTCGATGTCAAAGCCCGCTGCGCGGTCGCGCACCCCACTGCCCGCACTGGCACCGCTGTCCGCCTCAATCTGCGAGTGAAGAACTACCTGTTCAAGCACGTCGCCAAGCTCTTCCTCAAGGTGCTCGGGAGAGCCCTCAGCAATCGCTTCGACCGCCTCGTAGGCCTCCTCAATCATGTTCTTTGAGATGGACTGATGCGTCTGTTCCTTATCCCAAGGACAGCCGTCCTCCTGACGAAGTCGCCAGATGGTTCTAACCAGACGGTCGAACTCCGGATGCGTCTGCGGTGCTCCGGGACGAGCCTTTGTTTCTTCATCAACTGCGGCAGCTAGCTGGGCGATCTTCTCGTCAGATGTCATAGAACTTACTGCTCCTCAGGGTACAGGAAATTCCAGTCGTTACGCAGGCCGGTCATGAGCTCCATAACGTCCTTTGGAGACCTCAAGCTGCGCCTGAGCAGAAGCGTCTCCTGCAACAGCGGACTCCAGATCTGCCAGCACGTATGCCAGAGCATCAGCCGTGCGACCCACCTGGACTTTCTCCTGCTTGCCGTCGTCAGTCCACGTAATTGTGGCAACGTCGGCGCGTGGGTACTCCATAATCTCAATGAAGGCTTTATCAGCGGAAATCATAGCTCGTTTTGGCTGCTTAGAGTGAAGCGTCAGCGCCAGAACAACCATCTGACCCTCGGCGTTTCTGAGCAAAATGCCGTCCGTCTGATCAACGCCGGTAGGGGCCGGATTCATCATGGAGAGCACGTCATGAGGCTGGCTCTTCAAGAAAAGACGAGCCAGCGTCAGCGAATAGACACCAATGTCCAGAAGCGCGCCGCCCGCAAGCTTAGGATTGAAGAAGCGATTCTCCATGTCAAACTCTTTGTAGCTGCCAAAATTCTCCTGAATCAGGTTGACTGGACCAAACTCGCCAGCCTCCACGCGGCTAACCAGCTCTTTGTAGAGTGGCATGTGCAAAATGGTGCAGGCGTCCATGAGCTGAACACCGTTTTGACGAGCAAGTTCTTCGGCCTCAAGCAGCTCAGCCGAGTTGAGCGTAATGGACTTCTCGCACAGCACATGCTTGCCCGCCTGAAGTGCTTTGCGCAGGTAGATGATGTGCGTGTTGTGAGGCGTGGTCAGGTACACCGCGTCAATCTCGTCGCTGGCGAGAAGATCGTCGATGCTGTCATACACGCGCTTGACGTGGTGTTTTTGTGCAAATGCGACGGCCTTTTCCTGTGTCCTGTTAGCTACGCCGTCAATGGTTCTGCCAACCGAAGCCAGAGCCTCTGCCATCTGGTTTGCAATGACTCCGCAGCCAATAACACCCCACCTAAGGTGTGGTGCGGAAAAGATTGTGTCAACGGCGCTCGCGGCGTTCTGTGCGGCGCCCACAGCGCTCTGCGCGGCGTTCGTGGCGCTCTGTGACGTCTGACCTGCTGTTTGGCTCATATTTACTCCTCAACCTCGTCGTCGCCACCAAGCTCTTCCAGAACTCCTAAGGCGGCGGGCATCAGCTGCTCTTCATTTCGGTGGAACGGATACGCCAGTTTATGCGTCTTTGGATACACAATAGCACCGCGACCCTTCAACTTGAGGGCTTGTTCGCGAGGAATTTCTACGCCCAGATATACCAGGCGTCCATTTGTCAGGCTCACTGACGTTGCGCCCAAACGCTGCGCGCGGATACGCACGCGAGCACGATCAAACAAGTTCTTGCCTGCAAGCGGCAGGGCACCAAAGCTATTCTCGGTATCTTGCTGAAGCGCATCCACATCGGAAAGCTCTGTAGCTGCGGCAAGACGACGGTACACCAAAACGCGACGGTCAACCTCTGGCAGATAGTCCTCATCAAGATAGAAATCTGCAGGTAGATTGATGGTTACCTCAGCCTGCTCCAACTCAGCGGACTCACCGCGAGCCTCAGCAACTGCCTCGCCCAGCATCTGCGTAAAGAGGTCAAAGCCAACGCTGGAAAGGTTTCCGTGCTGCTCAGCGCCCATAAGGGAGCCGGCGCCTCTAATCTCCAGGTCACGCATGGCAATACGCATGCCGCTGCCCAGATCTTGGAACTCGTTGATTGCCGTCAGACGCTCGGTTGCCTCTTCCGTCAGCGGCAGCTCCGCCGGGAACATAAAGTACGCGTACGCCTGCTGCCTACCGCGACCAACACGGCCCTTGAGCTGGTACAGCTGAGCCAGTCCCAAGCGCTGTGAGTCCTCGATAATCAGCGTGTTAGTGTGCGAGTTGTCAATGCCGGACTCAATGATGGTGGTGGCCACCAAAACGTCAATCTCGTGCTCCTGGAAGGCAAGCATGACGTTTTCTACCTCGCGAGCGCTCATCTGGCCGTGAGCCACACCCACGCGAGCCTCCGGCGCAGCTTCCTCCACGCGAGCCACCGCCTCATCAATAGTGGTCACGCGGTTGGACACGTAGTACACCTGTCCTTCTCGCTCCAGCTCACTTCTAATAGCTGCGGAAACAAGATCCGGGTTGTACTCGCCCACCATTACCTGAACAGGCTTTCTGCCAGGCGGCGGCGTCAAAATCAGGCTCATGTCGCGCACGCCGCTCATGGCCATCTGCATGGTGCGCGGAATGGGCGTTGCCGAGAGCGTCAGCACGTCTACCTGCTCGCGCATGTTTTTGAGCTGCTCTTTGTGCTGTACGCCAAAGCGCTGCTCTTCGTCGATGATAACCAAGCCTAAGTCGTGCGGATTGACGTCAGCTGAGAGCAACCTATGCGTTCCTACCAGCACATCTACGGTTCCGTCCGCAAATCCCTCAAGCGCTTTTCTCTGCTGAGCAGGCGTGACAAAACGCGAAAGCACGCTTACCTTCAAATCAAACGGAGCAAATCGCGAGAAAAACGTCTCGTAGTGCTGCTGAGCCAAGATGGTAGTTGGGCACAAAATCATAACCTGACGAGCATCCTGGCACGCCTTAAACGCAGCTCTAAGCGCCACCTCTGTCTTGCCAAAGCCCACGTCGCCGCAAAGCAAGCGGTCCATAGGCTTGCGCGCTTCCATGTCCAGCTTAATGTCTGCAACAGCGCTTTCTTGGTCTGGCGTCAGCTGATACGGGAAGCTGGACTCCATCTCTTCCTGAGCAGGAGTATCCAGTGAGAACGCATAGCCCGGCACTGAAGCGCGACGTGTATAGAGATCTACCAGGTCAAACGCCAGTTTCTTGGCAGACTTTCTTGCCTTGTTAGTGGCGCGCGACCAATCTGCCGTGTTAAGCCTGGTCAGGCGTGGATTGTTGCCGTCAGGTCCTACATAACGCGTAATGCGGTCAACCTGCTCCAGGGGCACATAGAGTTTATCGTCATTGGCATACTCAAGCAGGAAGTAATCACGCTCTCTACCTGCAACTTCTTGGCGCACAATAGCGGTAAAGTGCGCAATACCGTGCGTTGCATGGACAACGTAGTCGCCCGGCTTAAACGGGAACGTGACCGTTGTAGGGTCAATGCGCTTGGAGCGCTTTTTGTTGCGCGCGCTCCTGGCCGTCAAGTCCGAGACAGAAAGCACTGCTAGATTAGCCGTTGGAATGATGATTCCGGCCGGAACAGGTGCGTCGGTAAACGTGACGCGACCGCGCTTGAGTGGCGCGTAGGCTCCGTTTTGGTCTGGCTCGTTTTCAAGCGCCGTACCCAGCGACTCCTCAAACGGAATGGACTCGTCCGAGAAAAGCAACTTGAGGTGCTCGCGAGCCGCACGATCTGGCACCGCAAACACCACCGCATCGCGATCTTGCACCAGCTGCCTGACGCGGCCCAAAAGCTTTGTGTCCGAGCCTGCAATAGACGGCTGCACCACAGAAAGCTCTGACGTTACCGCAGCTCCCGTACGCAAAAGTGACGAGAAGGACAAGCGCTGCTGCGAGCCAAAGTCCATGGCCTTGGGATCTGTATACAGACCATCTAGTTTCACTTTTGATGCTGTTGCGGATGCAGAAATTTCGTCAAAGGCACGCTGACAATCGTCAAACAGTGAGCGTGGCTCTGCAAGAACTACCAGCGTCTCTGAAGAGATGTGCTCAAGCGGGCTGGCAGTGCCTCCGTACAGCACGGGCAGATAGCGCTCAAGTGCAGGAGCCTGAGCTCCACGCTGAATAAGCTCCAGGTCAGCAGCGAGTGCAGAGTTTTCTTGCGCGCGCGTGTAGAGCGCTTCTTCTGCGCGGCGGATGGTTTCTTTGGTAAACGCAAGCTCTCTAGCTGGGGCAACGGTAACCTCATCAATGGCACCGATGGTCTGTCCGGTTGCTGCCACCATGCGCCTGATGCGGTCAATCTCGTCTCCGAAGAACTCAATGCGCACAGGACTTGTAGCTTGAGCTGGGAAGATATCAACCGTATCGCCGTGAATGTGGAAGGTGCCAGGAGCGTCTACCTCGCCTGTGTCCGCGTATCCCATGCCGACGAGCAGCGAGGCCACGTCCTCAAAGGGGACGTCGTCGCCAACGGTAAACGTTGCAGGAAGAAAATAGCCCGAACCAACAGGGGGAACTCTGCGCATCAGCGCGTGAGCACTTGCAACTACAATGACCTTCTCGCCAGCGGAAAGCTTGGCGATAGCACGGCACCTAGCTCCAATAAGGGCGTCGTCTGGCGTGGTATCCGACCAGGGACGATCCTTGCGGTTGGGATAGCGCAGCACGGCGTCGTTACCCAGCCACGCAGCAAGGGAGCGCGCCGTGCGATCCGCAGCATCCTCGCCTGCGACAACCAGCAGGCACGGGCAGGGATTCTGCGCCCAAAGTGCGGCCAGCATCAGCGGACGAGCGCTTTGCGAGAGGGACAGTGTAGCGTCTGATCCACGCGAAAGCTCTCGTTTCAGCTTCTCTAGCTCGGGTGCGCTCAGTAGTTGAGCTGCAACTCTATTGATAAACACACAGTCTCCCGCCATGCCGCTAAACCCACATGCAAACGCATGTGGGTTACACCAAACCTTGCTGGACGTGGCGCGACTGGCGCGCAGGCGCGTATGCCGTAACGGCTGACCGCACAAACATCTGCCAGCGACGTCCGCCGCGCGTGCTCGCGACGTCCCACGAACAGGTTTGATAACTTTTCAATTGGGCTGTTATTGTAGCTGTTATGCAGCTATTTTGCTATTCTCGCCTCACGTGATAACGTAACTACATACTGGGTACACATAGAAGGAATTGAGGAGAGGTTATGCCCAGAGAATCAAAGAAAGTCAAGGTAGAACGCAGCATTGAGCTGTGCCGACGCATGCACGAGCTCTATCCAAGCGTCCAGAGCGCGCTGGATTATCACGACGCGTTTACCCTGCTCATCAGCGTTATGCTTTCGGCGCAAACTACTGACGCCGCGGTAAATAAGGTCACACCCGAGCTGTTCCGCCGCTGGCCCGACGCACCGTCCATGGCGGCCGCCAATGCTGTCGAGGTTGGAGAGGTCATCCAGACCATCGGCTTCTGGCGCGCGAAGGCCAAGCACTGCGTAGAGACGGCGCAAATTCTGCTGACGGAGTACGGCGGAGAAGTTCCGGGCACCATGGAAGACCTGGTCACACTCCCGGGCGTTGGGCGAAAGACCGCTAACATCGTGCTCAACAAGATGTTTGACGTGGTCGACGGCATCGCGGTGGACACGCACGTATACAGAATCTCCAAGCGCATGCGCTTGAGCTCGGCTTCCACGCCGCTGGCTGCCGAGAAAGATCTGCTCGCGCTTCTCCCCCACGAACTCTGGAAAGACGTCAACGAAGAGTGGATTCACTTTGGGCGAGAAACCTGCACTGCTCGCAACCCCAAGTGCGTCGGTTGTCCCATGAGCGACATCTGCCCCTCCTACGAGCAGCCCAATCGCTGGTTTAAGGGGTAAGCGCGGGGCCCGGTACGCTGGGTTCCACGGCACATGAGTCTGACCGATGTCGCGCGGGTGCACGCGGTTGTGCACGGCACAGTGTCATGCGCGGACAACTTGCAGGTCAGCGCACGAGCGCTTCTAAGTTGCGAATCCAGACTTAAGCACCGCGATAAGCCTGAAAAGTGAATGGAGTCTGAGCGAATTTACTCAGACATGACGAGAAAAACCGGCAAATAGCTCAGACTTGGCGTACTCTTCCGGCAAATCGTTCAGACATGACGATAATATCAGGCTCCCTGGAAGGGTGAGCTCGGACACGCTTTAAATCCCGCCTGAAAAGTGAGCCTGAAAAGTGCAAAGATTCTGTATTTTGGATACAGATTCTTTGATGAAATCAGGCAAATCCACAGATTCTTTGAAGCATTTAGGCAAAAGTTACAGATTCTTTTAAGAAATCAGGCGCGCACCGGGCGGTTCACGGAACACATGTCAGGCGCGCGCCGAGCGGTCCACTAGATGCGTTAAACACATAGCGAGAAACCCAATCTCACCGCAACATCTACGCACAAAAATACCCGTCAGCAAGCCGATGACCTGCTGGCGGGTACATTTTTAACGCACTAAAAGTTGAAGCTGCAACTTAGTAGTTGAGGGACTGCTCCTCGAAGTATGCCTGTGGGTGACCGCAGACTGGGCAGACCTTTGGTGCAGATGCGCCAACGTGCAGGTGACCGCACTTGAGGCACTTCCAAACCTTGACACCCTCGCGCTCAAAGACCTCACCGGACTCAACGCGCTCAAGAAGCTTCTGATAGCGCTCCTCGTGAGTCTTCTCGATGTTACCGACAAGACGGAACTTAGCAGCGATCTCTGCGAAGCCCTCCTCCTCAGCTACCTTAGCGAAATCAGCGTACATGGTAGTCCACTCGTAGTTCTCGCCAGCTGCTGCGTCCTTGAGGTTCTCTGCAGTCTCTGGAATCTTGCCACCGTGGAGATACTTGAACCAAAGCTTAGCGTGAACTTTCTCGTTGCCAGAAGTCTCGGTGAAAATGTTGGAAATCTGCTGATAACCATCTTTTGCAGCCTGGGAAGCATAGTAGCTGTACTTGTTGGTAGCCTGGGACTCACCAGCAAAAGCTGCCTCGAGGTTCTTCTTTGTCTGAGAATTCTCAAAATCTACTGCCATTTTTTCTCCTCTCCCGCGTTAACGAGTGGCACGTCAACGCATGTTAAGCGCCTGGGTAGCGCCGTGTTACCTGTGGTGAACAAATGCAAATGATAATCATTAGCACTTATGTTCATATACTGACCCCTTCGTCAGCACTATGAATTATAACCATTTAGGGCAACCAATATTCATTATTTTTCTGACAAAAGCCTTCCTTCGCAAGTTCTTCAAGTAAGCCTAGGGTAACCTGCTCATCAAGGGTTTCTCGCCCGGCGCTGACCTCAATCTGACAAAGCTCCTGGTGAAGCGTTTCAAACTCCGCTCCGCCTTCGTCTTTATGGGCGAGAAGGACGCGCAAGAGCTCGGCTCGCTTCTGTCGATGAGACCCCTCAAAGCGCGACTGCTTGACGTGGCTTTTGGACCTTCGCGAAGGGTTGGGAATGGTTTTCTTCAGGTACGCACCATAGTCGAGAAGGGCGTAGTACCAGCTACGTGGCGTGAGCACCGTCTCGTCGGTCTCCGCTGCGGTGTTCACAGCGGCATCAGCGCCCGCTGCGACTGCGTCCGCGGCGTCCTCAACACTCGCAGGACACGTGAGCTCCACCAGAGGAATAAGTTCGGAGTCTGGCACGCCTTCTGCCTGCGGATACAGCTCGTGCAGAAAGACCGTGCGCACATTAGTCTCCAGGTAAACACCATGCAGGTTAAACGCAAATGCACGAATACCCGCTGCAGTTGCGGGACCAATACCTGGAAGCTTTACCAGCTCCTTTGGATCTTGTGGAAAGACGCCGCCAGCCTCAGAAATTGCCTGAGCAGCTCGATGTACGGACAAAGCGCGGCGGTTGTAGCCCAGCCCTTGCCATTCTTCAAGCACATCCGAAGGCGCTGCGGCGGCCAGCGCATCAACCGTTGGAAATCGCTCCAGCCACCTCTGCCAGCGACCATCTACGCGGCTGACCTGCGTCTGCTGAAGCATAACCTCAGAAATCCAGATTGCATACGGGTCATACGTGCGACGCCAAGGCAAATCGCGATACAATTCGCGACCTTTCTTGGCTACAAACTCGACAAATGCACGCAGTTCCGGCGTGAGTTCTGATGCGGGTTCCACTTCGCCACTCATTTTTGTATGTGAGATTTTCTTATCGACCAATATTGAACTCGTAAGGCTTTTTCTCAGCAGAAATAACCTCGCCATCAAGCAGGTTATCAAAGGTGCCGGCAGTAATCTCAGCCTCAATAGCGGCAGTGGCATTCTGGATAATCTGCTCATTACGCTGGGCATTCTCATTCTTTACCAGCTGGAACTCGCCCACCATCTCTGGCATAAGACCCTCTACAACAACTTGATGCAAAGTCACGGACGCAAAGAAATTACGCAAGGTTTTCTCGGCGCTGCACCAAAGAGGTCCAAAATAGCAGGAATTACGGCGAGGGCATGGCTCATTATTAGGACCTGCCCACTCACAGCTAGAAATGAAGACAGGTCCCTGAACTGCCTCAACAATGTCAAGAACGCTCACCTCAGTAGGATCAATGGCCAGCATCATACCACCGTGAGCGCCGCGCGTGCTGACAATTACGCCGGCGAGGACCAGGTCGTGCTGGATTGAGCGAGCAAAGGAGTATGGAATATCGTTTTCTTCTGCGGCGTCGCGAACAGAAAGAAGCTTCTTTGGGCTTCTCACCAGCGAAGAAAGCATGCGAATTGCATAGTCAGTTTTGCGCGAAATTTCCATTGGTTCTCCAAGTACCCCTCGTGCGTCCACTTGAGGGACTGCTTTTCTCACTTATCTGGCTTGTGACCAGGTCAATCACTGCTACCAGTTCAAAATTTTCCAGCCGCGCTTGTTTGCAAGTCTGGCAAGCGTTGGACCAGGGCAAACGGCGCACGGTGTTTGAGCTGCCGACAAAAGCGTTGCGTCCGAGTAGTGATCGCCGTACGCGTACGCAATCTCCCAGTTGCCCTCGCCAAAGCGCTGGTTGCACCACTCAGTTGCCGAGACCAGCTTCTGAGCGCCCTCGATCACGGGACCGTCGACTTTGCTGGTGTAGTGCCCGTCGGCTCCCACCTGCATCTTTGTGGCGAGAAACGCGTCCACTCCCAGCTTTTCTGCGGCCAATTCCGCGATAGGTTCAAACGTTGCTGAAACCAACAGCACGCAGCAACCTTCTGCCTGCCGACGACGCACCTCTTCCAGCGCCTGAGGGCGATACATCCCCTCAATTACCTCGCGATGAAAATCGTGCATGACAGCATTTGCAAACTCAACGCTATACTGCGTAAGTGCGCCAACAACCAGCTCACGCGCCTCTTCCTGCCTTTGAGGAAGGTGCAGCTTGTAGCGAGCTCCCCACCACACAAGCTTGAGCGTGCGTGCAATTGAGGACAGATGACGGCGGAGCAAATACGCAGAGAACAAGAGTCCTGACTGTCCAGAAATGACGGTTCCATCAAAATCAAAAACAGCAATTTTCTTGATCAAATCTGAAGTGTGTTCCGTATTGGAAGATTCTGCGGATATGGAACTTATACTATCGCGTTGCGACAGCGCATCCAAAGTATTCTGATCCCGCACAATCCACCTCACTTTACCTCTGCTTTTAAATGTTTCTGTAGCAGAAGCACTTAGACACATTCTGATGTAAAGATATCACACAATGCTCTATTTTCTGACTTGGTTTCAATAAATTAAAGATGTAATTTAAATCTTTTATGCTGGACTTTTTTGGTAATGAAAAAGCCCTCCGAAGAGGGCTTGAACATGCAATGGCGGGATATGCGGGGCTCGAACCCGCGACCTCCGACGTGACAGGCCGGCGCTCTAACCAGCTGAGCTAATACCCCGGACGCCTTGTTGCGAATTGAAATAATACAGGGAACTTTTATTCTTGTCTAGCGTTATTTCCAACGAATTTAAAAATTTTGTTGTAAAAAACCACTTAGCGAGAATAACCGCAGGTCAGACAAGTGAACGCTCACCAGAAATCCACAACTTCCTTACGAGAAGTTCTACTGAAGAGCAACGCTGGTGGTGTTTCCTGTGGAATCGGTTACCTTAAGCGTAGTTCCATCAAGCGTAGCTGCGGTGATAGTTCCATTTCCACCAACAGCCTTGCCGTCCTTATCGGCAATAAGTGTTGGAAGCGAGCCGTCTACCAGAGCACATGCCACAACATCCCAGCCAGAATCGCGATTCTCTGGAACCAAAATGGTGTCGTTAAAAAGAATCAGGCTGGTAGGAGTTCCCTCAACCTCAAACAGAACGCTCTTAGTTCCTGAATCACTGGTGCGAACAACAGCAGTTTTGCCATCGCTTTGCTTCTCCAGGGAGTACTTCATGCCGTGGAAGGTAACTGAGCCGTCAACTGCCTGCTCGTCTTGCTGTTTCTCGTCAGCGTAGGCGGACTGGGTCTGCTTTGGCTGCTGGCTTGCAGATTCATTCTTAGTACTTGTAGCGCAACGAACAATAAAGAACAGAGCAGTAAGCGCAACAATAGCAGCGACCACCAAGATGATGACCGATTTTCTATTTGGAGGTTCTGGCGTGTTATCGGCCTGTCGTGGGCTCTGAGGAATTTGTGCACCTTGACCAGCACGAAGCGTTGAAATGTTCTTCAAGTCAACCGATGAAGCCTCAGGGGTCTTCTCGCCAGATGAACTTGTTCTCATGTGGTTTGCCATGCTTAAACCTCCCGACGTGCTTCAATTGCACGTCCCAATGTTACCTCATCTGCGTACTCAAGGTCTCCGCCTACGGGAAGTCCGCTTGCCAGTCGGGTAACCGTCACGCCAAGCGGATTGATAGTTCTGGAGAGGTACGTTGCAGTTGTTTCTCCCTCAACGTCCGGATTAGTTGCCAGAACTACCTCAGTAACGGTGCCATCGGCCAAGCGGGACAGCAGCTCGCGCACGTGGAGCTGCTCGGGACCAATCTTGTCCATAGGCGAGATTACGCCGCCCAGAACGTGGTAGAGGCCGTGAAACGCACCGGTACGCTCGATTGCCGAGACATCCTTGGGCTCGGAGACCACGCAGATTTTGCTGCGATCTCTGGAAGAGTCCAGGCAGATGTCGCATTCGTCACGCGTTGCATAGTTGAAGCAGATAGGGCAAAAATGCACCTGCTGCTTGAGCTCCAAGATAGCCTGCGCCAAACGGCGAGCCTCCTCGGAATCAACTTCGAGAAGATGGTAGGCTATGCGCTGAGCAGACTTTGGACCAATGCCTGGTAGTCGGCCCAACTCGTCAAGCAAACGCTGCAGCGCGCGACCATCATTTGTGGTATCAAACGCCATGAATTAGAACAGTCCTGGAATATTCAGTCCGCCAGTTACTGCACTCATCTGGGCAGATGCCTGAGACTCGGCAGACTCAAGAGCATCATTTACGGCTGCCAGAATCATGTCCTGGAGCATCTCGATATCCTCAGGATCAATTGCCTCAGGATCAATGGTAATGTTGGTCAAGCGCAGGTCGCCGGATGCGGTTACCTTAACAGCGCCGCCACCAGCACTTGCGGTTGCCTGCATAAGGGAAGCCTTCTGCTGAGCCTCCAGCAGCTGCTCCTGCATTTTACGAGCCTGAGCCATCATCTGATTGCGGTTCATGCCGCCCATGTTAAATCCACCACGTGCCATATGTTCTCCTATCGTCGTATCTATTTTAGACAAGTTGCGCTTTTTGCGCTGGCGCATGAAAGGCCATGCACCAAAGCGTCATATCGCGAGAATATCGCGAGAAGTTCTAGTTGTTTGCAGGGTCTACGGGAGTTTCGGCGTCCAGCTTCTTCTCTACCGACAAAGAAACCGCTGGTCCAAATACCTTTTCAAGCATGTCTGCCACGCTGTTGAGCTCTGGTGGAAGCGCTGAACGAGCAGCAATATCCTCTGGTGAAGCTGGTACTGGAGCAGGCTTTGGAGCCGGAACTGGTTCGGGTTCAGGCGCTGCAGGTGCAGGCGCTGGTGCAGGTGCAGCTGGAGCTGCTGGCACAGGCGCAGGTGCAGCTGGAGCCGCTGGTGCAGGCGCGACCGCAGGTGCAACTGGAGCTGGAGCAGCGTCTTCAACAGAGTTGTCCATAACTGCAGCTACATCGTCATCGCTGTAAGGTACCTGATCGTAGTCGAGAGCCTCAGTAGGCGCACTGCCAGACGCAGGCTCATCCCAAGGCATCGGATATGACGCCTCTGGCGCTAGTGCAACGGGAGCTGCAGGTGCTGGAGCAGGCTCAGATACCTGAGCGGGAACAGCGGCAGAAGCGGGCTGCGCAACTGGCTCAGGAGCTGGTGCAACGGGCGCAGCAGGAGCCACCGGAATTGCAGGTGCGGGTGCAGGAGCTGGAGCCGGCACCTGAGCTGTACATTTCTCTCGAGAGATTGCCGTTGCGGCAAGGCTCGACTCAACATATTTGATGCGGCGCGGGCCCATGACCTGGGCAACGCACTCTTTCACAAACTCGGAAACTGCCGGCGCGCTGAGCATCCTCATGGCAAACGAGGAGCCCTTGGGCAGCGTAACTACCAGCTCAGAGCCATCGTCGGACTCAAGCGTTGAACTGACCAGCAGGGCTGCATGAGCAGCATTTTTGGAGGCACAAACCTTGCCGACTTCTTTCCACTGTCTGACGAGAAGTGCGTCTGCCTGGTCAAATTCCTTTGGAGCAGGTGCAGGTTGTGGCGCAGGCGCTGGTTGCGGAGCTGGTGCGGCCGCGGGTGCTGGTGCAGGCTGCGGTGTTGGAACTGGCACAGATGCAGGCACAGCGACTGGTGCAGGTGCAGGTGCCGGAGCTGGAGCTGGTGCTGGGGTTGCAACTGGAGCCGGAGCCGCCTGTGGTGCTGGCGCGGGAGTTGCAACTGGAGCGGGAGCTGCCTGTGGTGCTGGCGCGGGAGCTGGTGCTTGCACGGGCTGCGACGCCGGAGCCGAGACAGGTGCGGGAGCTGCGGGTTTCTCGCCAACTGGAGCAACAGCAACACCATTTGCCAGCTGCTGCTCAAGAACCGCTACCCTATCTGCCAGTGCTTCCAATGAAAGCTCCGTGTTAGGACGCGCCAGCTTAGTGAATGCAACCTCCAGGACAAGTCGCTGGTTAACGGCGGTACGCATCTGATTTGCGGCATCACCCAGAACAGTCAGGACTCTGGAGAGCCTATCAACCGAACCAAAGGCCTGAGCTTCTTTGGTAAGCTGCTCGGTGGAAGCGGTAGAATTTGCGAGCGCTGGAGAATCAACGCCTACAGCTGCGGCAATGTAGAGATCCCTTACGTGGACGGCAAGCTCACGCGTGAACTGCAGCAGATCTTTGCCGCCTTCAAACAGCGTGTTTACCGTGGTAAAGAGCGAAGAAATGTCTCGCTGAGCCAGAGCCATCGCGGCATTGTTAATAAGAGAGCCGGACGACTGACCCAAAACGTCGCGAACTGTCTGCTCAGAAATGACGCCGCCGCCATAAACGGAGAGCTGCTCAAGAGAAGAGAGGGCGTCACGCATGCCACCGCGCGCATGACGGACAATAAGATCAATAGCTGCGTCTTCGTAGGTAAAGCCCTCATTTTTGCAGACGTTGACCAGATGTTCTGCCATCTCGTCAGCGGCAATGGAGCGGAAGTCAAAGCGCTGCACGCGGGACAGAATAGTTGCAAGAATTTTCTGAGGATCGGTGGTACACATGATAAACGTTACGTGTGAAGGGGCTCCTCCAGCGTCTTAAGCAGGGCGTTAAATGCCGCCGAGGTAAGCATATGCACCTCGTCGATGATGTAGACCTTGCCCTTACCGCGCACAGGAGCGTAACTAGCGCGAGAAATAATCTCTTCTCGCACGTTATCAACGCCGGTATTAGAGGCGGCGTCAATCTCAAAGACGTCTGGATGCTGACCGGCGGCAATCAGCTGACAGTCCTCACAAGTGCCGTCGGGCAGGTGACCAGGAGCTTCGTGACAGAGAATGGCTTTTGCCAGCAAACGAGCCATAGTGGTCTTACCTGTGCCGCGAGGTCCGCAGAACAGGTATGCGTGGCTAAGCTTTTGCTCCAAGACCGCCCGCTCAAGGGTGCCGACCACATGCTTCTGGCCAACTACCTGCTCAAACGTTTGCGGGCGATACTTTGTATACAGTGATTCCATTCGTCCTCCGACGGCAGATTTTTCACTTTCAAGTATACCCTCTGTGCTAAGAGGGTTTCTCGCCAAACAAAAACGGGGCAGCCGAAGCCACCCCGATTCTGTACTCTGCGGTCTTTGCGTGAGCAAATACCTGCTACTCTGCTGCCTCTTCGGTTGCAGGTGCCTCAGCCTCAGCCTCAGCCTCTGGCTCTGCAGCTGGTGCGTTCTTTGCGAACTCAGCAGCACGCTTTGCCTTCTCAGCAGCCTTAGCCTCAGCAGCAGCCTTACGAGCAGCCTCCTGCTCAGCAGCCTTAGCAGCCTTTGCCTCCTTGGCAGCCTTAGCAGCCTCGAGAGCAGCGTTTGCTGCGCCACCGAACTTATCGGCGAAGCGCTGGACACGTCCACCAGTGTCGACAAGCTTCTGCTGACCCGTATAGAATGGGTGGCACTTGTCGCAGAGGTCAAGACGCATCTCTGGAACAGTTGCGTGTGTGGTCCAGGTGTTTCCGCAGGTGCAACGAACGGTGCACTCTACGTACTCTGGATGAATACCTTGCTTCATGCAGGACTCCTTACATCGGCTCTGGTTTCCGACCAGAGCAGGGGTGTCTTTATGAGCACGTGCTCAATCAAGACAATAAGCTGAAAAAGTATAGCAGAACAACCCTTCTGTTGCTAGAAGCAGTTGGCGAGAAATTCACATTTTGTGCAGATAATTCTTGTGTGTGACACACTGTGTGGCAACTATGCGACAACTGCGAAACAACTTTTTTCTTCCTCACGACAACTTTAGAGATACGCCTAATGGGCTAAAATCCAATACGTCATAAAAAGCTGGTCTACAGCCCTCGGAGGCATAATGTTTTTATCGATTGATGTGGGTAACACGCAAACTGCCATTGGTTTATTTGACAGTGAAGGCACTATGGTGCGCGGCTGGAGAATGCCTACCGATCAAAGCGACACCTCCGATATTTTGCACGGTCGTCTCTTCACGTTCTTCCAGAAAGATGGACTGAGCCTAGACGACGTTGAGGCGGGTGGACTTTCGTGCGTGGTTCCTGTTATCACACGTGCTTGGCAGCGCTGCTTTGAGCTGCTGCTTAACAAGCCTCTGACCCGCATTAACGCGCTTTCCACAGATAAGATTCGCTTCAATATCCCCCACCCCGAGCTTGTGGGTGCCGACCGCGTAGCAAATTCCGTTGCCGCAACTGAGCGCTACGGCTATCCCGTTATTGTGGTTGATTTTGGTACCGCGACCAATTTGGACGTTGTTGATAAGGACGGTGTATTCCGCGGAGGCGCTATTTCACCAGGTATTATGATCTCTGCAAACGCTCTGTTTGCGCGCGCAGCTAAGCTTTCTAGCATTCCTATCAAGGCTCCCGAGACTGTCTTGGGTAACACTACAGAAAGCGCTGTTCAGGCAGGTATTGTAGTGGGCGCCGCCGCTCAGGCAGAGGGTCTGGTTGCCAGAACACTCAAAGAGCCTGGTATTGAAGGCGCAACCGTTATTGCAACGGGTGGCCTGGCAAATACCGTCAGCGAAGCAACAGATGTCTTTGACGTGGTTGATCCGCAGCTTACTATGCGTGGCATTTATCTGATCTGGAAGCAGTCCACTCAGGCCGCCAAATAGCTGATGCCGCAGCTGCGGTGCAGCAGTTAGATTGACAGCTAAACCGGCGGTTAAACCGCTGGCACAACAGAAGCTTCTTCCTCACTTACAAGGATTTCTTTACCGTCCTGGTCAACAAGGATGGCATGACCCCACACGTCAATACCGCCAAATCGAGCGGTCAGCGCAACGTTACCGCTGGGGTATACCTTATTAACCTGCTGTCCAAGCAGAGGAACCATATCAAAGTAGTCGCTCAGAATGAGTGCGATGGGTCCCGCAAAACTCCTTGCGCGTTTAACCTGCTGCTCCCACACGCTTACGCTCTGAACCACCAGTTCAGAGACCCTGTTGGCGAGAAGTTCCATATTGTCTGCAACGTCAAACACTGAGTACAGCGCCTCAGAATCTGCTGCAACACTCACTACAGCAAACATGCCCTCTTGATAACCAGCAGTGGCCTTAATTGAGGCAACTACCTGGTCTTTGTAGCAGATATCATAAGGCCAGCAAATGCCAAAGCCCTCATCTTGTGCGCGCAAGAACTGGCAGAGCCCCAGCGCTACAACGTATGGAACTGCAGGTACGTAAGGCATCGAAACCCCAAGACGCACGACCGTTGCAACCTCAAAGGGTTTCTCGCCAGCCGGTGTGGATCCTGGTATGAATACTGGTGTAGATGCTGGGTCAAGGCACTCGTCTTGGTCCTGGGCAGCATATTCCTGCACGTCAGAGACGCGAAATACAAACTCACCCGTTTGTGCGCCACCACGTGCCAGTTCCAGAGCTTCCTGTGCTACTCCCACGTAATGACTCCCAAGTCCTCAGTTACGTGACCAACACGCTGGTCAGGAGGGGCAATCTCCACACCTCCGTGCGAGAAGAAGCGCACAGGATCATGCATCAGGTCCTCCATAGGAACAAGCACGTAATCGCGCTCGCCCATACGTGGATGAGGCAGAGTAAGGTGTTTACCTGTGTGTTGTTCACCCTCAACCCATAGAAGGTCGCAATCAATCGTGCGAGGTCCATGGCCCTCCTCGCCTTTCTTGCGCGTGCGGTTGAGAGCGTTCTCAACCTCAAGCAGCTTATCCATCAGCACCAGAGGATGGAGCTCAGTTCTAATCTCGGCAACGGCGTTTACCACGGGTGTAGCAATACCGTATGCAGGCTCAGTTTCGTAGGCGTGGCTGAGAGAAACAACGCAGGTCAGCGGAATCTCATCAATAAGCTGCGTTGCGCGGGCCAGATAACCCACGCGATCGCCCACGTTGGAGCCAAGCGCCACAAATCCCTGGCGAGGATCGCGCTCGGTCATGGCCCAGTAAGCGTTGATGGCCTGAGCGGTTCCTGCAACGTCGTGAACGCGCAGGATACGGGCACCGTTAGTGATTGCGGCAATGCAAATTGCGTGCGTAGCTGCGTCGCGCTGAGTGGCCTCGGTTACGCCAGAAACAGCGCCGACAAAGCGCTTTCTGGATACGGCGCAGAGCAGCGGATATCCCATAGAAACCATCGAACGCGTCGCGCGCTGAATTACAACGTCCTCGTCAGCAAACTTGTCAAAGCCTGGGCCTGGGTCAATGCAAATGCGGTCCTTAGAAACGCCGGCGCGCATCAAACCGCGAGCTTGATCGCCCAAGAATCCCATAATCTGGCGCATGATAGGAGCCTCTTCAGGCAGAGTAAAACGACGCTGTGAGCTCAGTGTACGCGTCTCGGTTCCTGTAGCTGCAGCTCGAGCAGCTGCGCTACCAGTAAGGCGAGAAGGACGCATGTCGTCCAGCTGCACTTGCTTGCGCTCAACACGAGCACCAAGGCCGTCCTTGTTCCAGTGCATCACAATGCAGCCACAGTCAGATTCCGCAGCTACGGCAACCATTTCTGGATCAGTGAAGCCGGTGACGTCGTTGATGATGGATGCTCCAAGGCGGACACACATCTTTGCTACCTCGGCGTGGCGCGTGTCGATGGAGACAATTGCTCCAGCAGCTACCAACGCACGCACCACAGGTACTACGCGCTCAGCCTCTTCTGTAGGCAGAACAGGCGTGTGACCTGGACGGGTGGACTCTCCCCCAACGTCAATGATAACAGCGCCCTCATCCAACATCTGCAATCCGCGAGCAATTGCAGCGTCTGGATCAAAGTTCTTTCCGCCATCAGAGAACGAGTCTGGAGTGACGTTGAGAACGCCCATGATTCTAGGACGCGCCAACGAAATAGTGTGAGTTCCACATTGCCAGGTGTTGTAGCTTTGACGAAGCATGAATCCTCCTTGCCAGCTATGAATGTTTCTATTGTAGCGGTATTGGTGGCTACTAGTCGTATACCATGGATTTATACGATAAAGAACAAAAGACCAGTTAAAACACTATGTAATGCCTATTTGTGTCCTAGAATGTCCTAACCGTTAATTACCTCTTGCTCGGTATCGGACCCATGCTTCGCCAACAACATCAGCAAACTGTTTCCATTGTGGGCGGTCATAGTGTATCTCACCAACACCTTTCCCAGTATGACCCATCATCTTCTCAACATAGTCAGAGTCTATACCTAACTCCCAACGCATGATAGTGCGCCAAGAATTGCGCAGATTCCTAAACGGGATGCGTTTGAATCCGTTGTCTTTGAGAAGGTCTCTCCACACATGACGAACCACAGGCTGGCTTACTGGCTTACCAGAGCCCTTATCAGCAAGCCAGTCTGTATCAACGGAGAGAATATCTTTTGACCATGGTTCTGGGATGACTATAGGTCTCTTGCTTTGTGATGTCTTGAGCTTGTCGAGCACTTCTCCGTTGTTGTCTACCTGTGTATCAATGTCAATAATTGCAAGAGTCATACCGGCGTACTCATAAGACATAATGTTTTCTTTCCTTACGCCAAGAGACTCACCAACACGACACGAGCCAATGCCACAAAGAATAGCTGGAATATAGACAACAGAGCCACGCAGAGATTCTAAAACCTCGCAGAGCTCACTAAGCGAGTAAACAGCCGTATCACGCTTATTCGATTGCTTGGGCATCCTATACGTGACGTTTGCGGGGTTTGCTGGTAGCAGCTCAAGCATGACGCACTTATCGAGGATTTTACGCAGCAACATAAGCGATGTCTTAGCGATTCCTTGCGTCATAGTGAGCAACCATTCCTGGATTCCAAGAGGTTTAATTGCCGTGATTGGCAAACTCCCCCAAACAGGATCTATATGCCTTGTCCATCTATTGACATAGTTCTTGTATGAGTTCTGAGAGAGTTCACCTTTCTTCAGTTGTTCTTGCAACTCTGAAAGGTACCACGCTTCAAAAGCCTGTCTGAGCGTTGGCACAGGCTTATCTGAACTGTGTTCTATACGTCTTTGTGCTAATACTTCATCAGCTTGTTTGCGTGTCCCATAGACGGTCTCAGAGTGTCTTGTGAACCCTCTGCCGTCTCCTGTGTCAGCCATATAGCGGATTCTACGTTTCCCAGGACCCATTGGCTGGTTTGAACCCCATGAAGAACGTTTACGTGGCATAATGTATATACCTTCCTAACGAGATGGAAGCTGCCCTCTGATTTGTCTTGGCGGACGCAGAGGGCTTTTTTGTTAGTTAAAGAGCCGTTGGTTTTCTGGCTTCTTTGTTACGTCTATCACTTCTTTGATTTCGTATTTTTTATTTGTGAATGCTTGTAAATCCTCTGAGAATTCCTGAGTAATATCAAGCTCAACATCCATCACTGTACCAATACCAAATGCTTGTTTGGCAAGGGTATTGTCAATAAATGAGCTGTCGAGAATAGCAGCTTTGATAGAAATATTATTCCAAAGAAATTCCCACTTTTTCCTTGAGGTCTTTTCAAGAACAGGTCTAATAACAATTAGACGCTCATTAGAAATCGCATGGCGGATATTGCTCCCCTCAAACGATGGAGAATTAGCAATCTCAGCAAATTCATCACGAGTGGCAGTAAATAATTTTTCTCCTGAACTGACTTTTGACATTGAAAGAGATTCAATCCTTTCATCATTTTCAAGAGTGTCAAAAGAAGCGTTGATAGCCTTGTCTACTTCAGGATTATTGATATAAATGTTGTAGACATGGTTATCAATGATAGTGGTTGACCCATTATCAGTAGTAATTTCTATTTGCTGAGCATTGTTTGTTGGTTGTGCCTTAGCGATTTTGCCGTTTTTGCCTAGATGTTTCTTAAGTTCGTAAAGACCACCGGCAATAGCAACAACATTAGCTACCGTGCCAAGAGTGGTCACGGGGTCTGCGAATAGACCACCAATATAATTTTGGGCAATACCTAAAACAACGTCTAAGCAACCAGGCTTTACGGCTCTAACATTTATGCGCATTGGAGAGTTTTCGTCTACTTCTTTTGCAGCAGCTTCAACAACCTTTGCGTAATTCATCATGACGTGCGTGAATGTATTGATGTCGACTTCCTCGACTTGTCCCTCAAATTTGAAGGATATTGCTTCACCTTCCATGATTCTCCTAAACATATTTATCACCCCGCATTTATTATCTCATGCACGGTGGACAATAATTGTTACAGCAGATAAATACAGCTAAATCTCAAATCCGAATGGCACTAAATACCACACAACCTCACCAATAATGGAGACAGGCTGTGTGTCAATCTCGTTGAAGTCAAATATCTGTGGTCTGTAAGTAGGATCAATGCTATCTGGGACGAGCTCGTAACCATTCGATAGTGGCTTTACACGCTTAATGGTTGCATCAAAGCCATTTACACACACCGCATATGCCTTCATAGGCTTAGAAGCTTCCTGGCAAGGATTAATGAGTGCATAGCAACCATTTGGCAGTACACGATTCATTGAATCGCCTACCACCTTCAAAAGAAAAGCTTGTGGATATCTGTCGTGAATATCTGCTGGGATGTCATATGTCTCATCAATGTTAATCATTTCAATAGGAGTTCCAGCAGCGATTGAGCCTAAGAGTGGTACAGGGACCATGTCAGAAACTTCTGATAATTCTGGACTGCTAGACATCCCAAGGAGATAAGCCAAACTTACATTCAATATCTCTGACATCTCAATCATCTTATCCATGCGGATATTAACTTGATTAGTCTCATATCTTTGAATTGTTTGCTGGGTAGTTCCCATTTTCTCAGCTAATTCAGCTTGTGTAATGTCTCTAAGCTTACGTGCTTCAGCAATCTGATATCTCATTATCGCTCACTTTCAATTACACGTATTGCATTGTCTTCACAATAATTACACACTTTTTGTGTTGATTCAAACACATTTTGTGTGTATTATCAACATCGTTGACACACAGAAAACGTGTAAATGAAAGGAGGTACTCATAATGCGAATGAACATGAAGGCTGAAAGAGCAAGACATGGTTTGTCAGCAGACGAAGCTGCAAAGAAGATTGGTGTCTCTGCAAATACTCTTTTGCGCTGGGAATCTGGCGAGAATGCCCCTCTTTCAGAAAACCTTATGAAGCTTGCAAAGCTTTATAACTGCACTCCTGATTATCTACTTGATATCGGAAGTCGAAAAACACGTATTACGTGTTAAAGGCTAATTACTTCTTCCCAAGCACCACGTACCTTGCAAACCGGATAGACGTAAAACGTTACAGGAAAAACAACAACACTTGCTCAGATTTTTGAGTTGGTGAGTACCTGTCGCAATAAAGTGAATGGCTAAGGGTTGCCAGATAACGTTGCATGGTCGTAGTGATAACCATGTAGAACCTAACAGTTCGCCACGCTAAGCGTGAAGAGCGGGCATAGACGCTTTATTGCTATGTAAATCAGATACGTACATTAACTGGCAGCGGATTGGAGTTGCTATATGGTTAATGACGATAAATCTCTTTTTACTAAAGACGAGCCAAAAACTGTCTGCGATGTATTAAAAGACAATCTTAAAGACTTGACAGTTTTTGTACACGAAGCTGTTGCCAATCAAAAAAATGGAGTGTCTGCACAAAGAGAATCAATACAGGCACTCCCTGGAGTTGCTCAGGCAATTGCAGAAATTGGAAAGCTGCTTATTGAAGAGTAACTACAGAATCCTCTGAACTTTAGCTGCTTTATAAGGCAATCTGGTCTTTACCTTGTCAATAGCTAGCAAATACATTTCGATTGCTTCATCAATGCTAGTTTCTTTACCTCGACCAGTAATAATCGCCTTTGTAAGTTCAAGCGCAAGCTCTTCTTGTTTTTCAGGTTTCATTTTGCACCTCCTCTCACGAGGAAGATTACAAGCTGCTAGTTACTGTGCGTATCTGAATGATTTATTAATCGGTTAATGGCAAAAAGTTTGCCCTCACGCTGTCGCATAGCGTAAGGGCTCTGTTCTCCGCGGAGGTGAACATATGAAGAGTATACCGCTTCAATTCAAAAAGATTGCCGTTGGAGCTTACATCTGCTCAGTTATGACAGGCATCTTATTTGCTCTTATCTATGCCACGTTTTCAGCCTGTGGTGTTTTTGGACTTATCCCTTATGTAGCAATCACTATCCCTGTTTGGAGGTGGATTGATGACATCAACGAAGCAGAAAGAGATTACCGCAGACGTGAGCGTGCTCGCAAAGCTCTTTGAGAAGTTCATGATTGCTTCTGCGGAAGCGCAACGTGAGCTTGCAGAGAAGACGGGAACCGTGAACGGCTCTCGCTCACTTAATGCAGCTGTACTTGCAGGACTGCCACCACAGCTGGCTTACACGATTGCTCAAACCTCTAAATACTCTGGTATTCCAGGCTCAATGTTAAGAGCCGAGCATAAGGCAGGAGCACTCAAGTTTATCAAGCCAGCAGGACAAGAGCGTGGCTACATGATTACCTGCGATGAAATGGATAGATGGCTTGCTGACTCAGTCAGCTAAGAAAGGATTGATTATGGACAAAGAAGAACGTGAGTTGCTAGTCGAGAGAGTCGCATTCTTAACGGCTCTCCAGAAGAAGGTCAAGGAGCATCTTGACGCACACGCAGCAGATAACCTGCGCACACAGCTTGATGACGAGCTGAGAAACCTCTACGTGCAAATGGGTGTCTCCAAGCTTGACCTCAAAGTAAACGGCAAGAAGGTTGGCACAGTGTCAGCCAGGCTCTCAAAGCCAAAGGTTGAGGTTGTACCACAGGTTAAGAGTGTTGCTGAGTTTGTTGACTGGATCATGACAAGTGATTCTGGCATTGACACACTCACTCGTTTAGTCACGCTCTATCCAGACAAGGTGCTTGAGTGTGCAACTCAAGACGGAGAGTTGCCAGGCGGTTGTGAGATGGTTAAGCGTGAGGTTGCTGAGTCTTGGCTTGGTACCACGCTTAGAGTTGACGCTGACAAGGTGGCAGACGCTTACCAAGGACAGTTGCCACAACGCATCTATGGACTTCTGGGAGATGGTGAGTAATGAAAGGCTATAAAGCGTTCTTGTCAGACATGACGACTAAACACGGTGATAACACTGTGTACGAGGTCGGCAAAACCTACACTGTCGAGGGCGAAATTAAGATATGCGAAAACGGTTACCACTTTTGCAAAAAATGTGTTGATGTCTACGACTATTACGACAAGCCGTGTCGTATCTGTGAAGTAAGCGTTACGGGTGCAGTGCAAACACAAGGAAATAAAAGCGTCGGACGCAGACTTAAGATTCTGCGTGAATTAACTGCCGACGAAATAAGCAGTCTCTGCAACTCCGGCAACTGCAACTCCGGCGACTGGAACTCCGGCGACTGGAACTCCGGCAACTGCAACTCCGGCAACTGCAACTCCGGCGACTGCGAACTCCGGCGACTGGAACTCCGGCAACTGCAACTCCGGCGACTGGAACTCCGGCAACTGCAACTCCGGCAACTGCAACTCCGGCGACTGGAACTCCGGCAACTGCAACTCCGGCTACTGTAATACAACCGAACCTACAGTTCGTCTTTTTGACCACCAAACGGACATCACATTTAGTAACTTCAAGTGGTCGCGAGCTTATGGCTTGCTCTGCCATATACCGTCAGACTGTCTTACTTGGAAATATAGCGAGTATATGACAGACGACGAAAAGGCAGCACACCCAGAGCATGAGACTACCGGCGGGTTCTTGTATCTCGAGAAAGCAGACCGTCAAGCGTGGTGGGAGAGCTTGAGCGACGAAAGCAAAGCAGCGATTACATCAATGCCATATTTTGATGCAGATAAGTTTTACAAATGCACAAATATTAGAGTGGAGCAACAATGCTAACTAAACAAGAGCGAAGGATTATACGCGGTTGTCTTTACAGTCAGAGCGAGGATAGCTCAGAGGTGGTGCAAGATTGAGCAAGCAAAAGCAGAAAGGCACAGCGTTTGAGCGCCAAGTAGTAGAGTACCTTAGCTCACGTCTAGGAGCTGGCATTGAACGTAGAACAACAGCCGGCATACACGACAGAGGAGACATCGCAGGGGTGTTTTTCCGCGGTCTTCCGGTCGTTGTTGAGTGCAAAAACTGCACACGTATGGAGCTGCCTAAATGGCTTAAAGAAGCTGAAGTTGAGCGTGGTAACGCAGACGCAGAGTTCGGCGTGGTAGTTCACAAGCGCAAAGGCACAGGCGATAAGACGTTCGGAGATACTTACGTCACAATGACACTTGAAACGCTCGCGGCGTTCATTGCAGGAAGTCACGATTTACTGCAATAAATACCGATTTATTTAATTCCCATTTTTTACAACTAAAGAAAGGCTTTTACCATGAAGAAACTTCTTCAATGGCTGGCTGTTGCTGTCTTTGCGGTGCTGGTCTTTATTCCAGGCATCGCACAGGCTCAGACGGTACCAGTCCAGCTCACAAGCTTCCAAGTAACCAACCTAGAGAAGCAACCAGTCAACTCAGTTGGCTTGCATTCGCAGTTTTACATGAAAATCAACTGGGATGCCACAGGACAAGAATTGCATAACGGCGATTCATTCGATATTGAACTTCCAACATTCCTGCGCTTCCCAGACAGTGCAGCTACAAGCTTCAATCTTTACACACCAGACGGAGAAGTCTGCGCAGTTGCTGAGATTAACCCACTCACTCAGACATGTCACGTCACCTTTACAAACTACGTTGAAGGCAAAGACAACATCAAGGGTTCTATCTGGCTGGCAACATGGATTGGTGAGGATAACGGACTAGATCATGAAGAGTTGCGTATCGTTCAGACCTCAACCGGTCAAGTTGCAAGCTTCACAATCCACACTGAGCGTCCTAACGTGCTTACAGGCGAGGTTATTGCTAAGTGGGGCGTTGCTGACACAGACACTGACACAATCGAGTGGAAGGTACGACTTAACGTCGACAAGATGAACCTCACCAATGTCATCCTGGAAGACTCAATCGAAGCTGGCTCTTACGTACCCGGCTCTTTTAAGCTCTACCGCGTCCACATGGACGAGTATGGCGCAATCGACGACTCTTATGGCTGGAATCCAGTCCAGATTGACGAGCCAACCATCAATGGCTCTACCTTCACACTCAACCTACACAACGCCATGGCAAACGGTGAGCAGTACTTCCTCATCTACCGCACCACCAAGAATCCACGCATTAAGAACTCCGTCACGCTTTACTCAGCTGAGAAGCAAGCATCGAGCGTCTGGACATACGTTGCAGCGGATTCTGGTGGTAACGGTAACGGCGATAACCGACCACAGCCAACTGAGCCGGAGACTCCAGTAACTCCAGAGCCAACACCAACTCCAGAGCCTAATCCAGGACCACAGCCACAGCCTACTCCAGAGGAGACTGAGCCAGGACCACAACCAGAACCAGAGCAACCAAAGCCAACAAAGAAAGTCAAGAAGGCTAAGAAAGCAGCTTTGCCAGCAACAGGAGATGACAGTATGCAAAACATCGTTGCATTTGTCTTTGCTGGAGTGGTTATGGTGAGCGCAATGTATTTCGGAAGCAGGGTGAAGCACTAATGGGTTGTCCTAAATGTCTCAATGAAGGTTGGGGAGACACAGCCTTTGAACTTGAACACGATGAGCATGGCTGGCGTATCAGATGCCCTTATTGCAACCACGCTTCCAATTACTATCCAACCAAAGAGCAAGCAAACATTGGCTTTACGCTAGATGAAGCAGCTGAGCAAGATGACGCAGCTAGAGCCAACTAAGTACGTTGAGCCCAATGCAGAAGATGTGCGGTTACTCAGAATCTGGCGCATCGACTATGACTCGGTCTGTTTTGGTCTCTACACGTACACACCTGCCCAATTCCATGCGGTTTACTCGACCGCATGGGACTTCTATCAGCGCAAGCCAACCATGAAGCACACAACGGCTCCTGGCATAGAATACGTGGAGTTCTACCACGAATATGTCTGCGTCTATGAGTCACGCATGCCAGCGTTTATGGAGTGTGTGAGAGCTAACGGACTTCATGGCAAATACCACGAAGCAGGACACCCGGAGAAAGAATACAAGTTTTAGTCTTCCGTCTTTGGTTTTTCAGCTTTTTCTAATATGTCTTGTGAATGTTCTACGCAGAATTTTCCGTAATTTGTAAGAGTTATTACGCTCTCATCGAAATTTGTCTCAGTGATATTGACTAGATCATCTACATAAGTAAATTCATCGTGAGTAGTAGTGTAATCATAAGGAACCCTTGCAAGACCCTTTTCAGATAAGACTTTTATAGCGTATTTATCTATGGGCGAAAGAGTTTCTATACGCTCTCTAGCGTTTTTGATTTTCTCTTGTAGCTGCTCTTCTTTTATTCTTTCGCTTTCTAAGCGTTTTGCTTCTTTTTCTGCTAAAGCTTGTTTTTCTTTTCTGTCTCGCTCTTCATCTTGCCTTTTTATTTCATTTTTCCAAATTAAATACTTAGAAAGATTTAAGAGTGCACCTAGACACATACCAAAGAATAAACAGAGAAGCGAGTAAAACGCTGTGATTATTGGGTTTCTTTCCCAAAATTCACGGATATACGTGCTGAAAGACAAAACAGCAGCACCACCTAGTCCAGTAGCAGCAAGAAAAGAAACAAGTTCGATGACGTGCTCGCTCAACCACTCCGAAAACTTACCCATTTTTGACCTTTCAAAGGAGGTTTAAGTGCATGAAGTAATACTTATTTTAACTGGCATTTTTTGGTTTTCAGCGATGTTTTTAATCGGTCTAAAAATCACACTCTATGACAACAGAAAGGAGTAGATCATGGGAGTATCAGTTCTTGTGCTCGGACATTCCGGCACAGGTAAATCAACCAGCTTAAGGAACTTTAAGCCAGGCGAGATTGGCATTTTCAACGTGGCAGGGAAACCACTTCCCTTCCGGGGAAAGATGAGCAAGGTAGACCATCCAACCTACGCTCAGATGAAACAGTCATTGAAGGCTAACAAGCTCAAGGCGTATGTGGTTGATGATGCGAACTACCTCATGGCGTTTCAGAGCTTTGCCAAGGCTAATGAGAAGGGCTACGACAAGTTCACGTCTATGGCAGTTGACTTTGAGCAATTATTGGAAGCTGCTAACAACACAAACGATGACACAATCGTTTACTTCTTTATGCATCCTGACTATGACGATGCAGGAAGGCTCAAGCCTAAGACCATTGGCAAAATGCTCGACAATCAACTCTGTATTGAGGGAATGTTTCCAATCGTACTCATCACAGAACGCGATGACACGGGTTATCACTTCATCACACAAACTGACGGCTCAACGCCCGCAAAATCCCCCATGGGTATGTTTGATGACCTGGTAATTGACAATGACCTCAAAGAGGTTGACAGCACCATTCGTTCTTACTGGGATATGAAAGCACTCGCTTAATTCCCTATTTATTTAATTCACTATTTTCTAAGGAGAAACAATCATGAAGGCATTCGGTAATTTTGACAAGGTAGTCGCATCTAACGGCGGCGGTTCTTCCATGCTTGAGCCTGGCGGATACGTTGCAAAAATTGTACGTGTTAAGGACCACACAGAAGAGAAGAAACCATACCTTGAGTTCGTCTACGACATCTGGAACGGCGAGACTAAGTCATTTCTTTTCACAGCAGATCTTGCTGACACTACGAACGACTGGAGACACTCTTTCCGACTCTACTTCACAGGTGACTTTGGCAAGCAACGTTACAAGGCACTCACAGAAGCAGTTGAGAACACTGCTCAAGGCAAGGGTGCCAAGGCATTTGTCTATGAAGACAAGGACGGCGCAGAGCAGACGCTTGTTGGCAAGCTTCTCGGAGTTGTCATCCGTCACCGCTCTTACGTCAATAGTGAGGGCAAGGTCAAGACAGCCGTTGATGTCAACGCATTCATCCCTGGCAAGGATGCAGCAGAGGGCAACTTTGATGCAAAGTTTGCAGAGCCCTATGAAGCAGACGGAGTCGCAGAGGCACGTGGCAATGCTGCCAATGCAGTCATTGACGCTCCTGCACCTGCCATTGAGCTTGCAGACGAGGATTTGCCGTTCTAGCAGCCATGAGGTAAGGAAGGAGGTGGCACGTGGCTGATTACACAGACGGTCTTGGATGGGCGAAGCTGGACACAACAGCTGCGTGCCATCTTGCAGACTGCATAAGGTTGTTTACAGGTAGAGCAGCATCCAATCGAACAAGGATGTTGCTCTATTGCTTCTCACGTATGAGAGAACACAAGACTGGTCCTTCATTCCAAGTTGGTTATAGACAGCTTGCAAAGGATTGTGGAGTCACTGAAGAAACAGCAAAGCAGTTCATTAAGTTCTGTGAAAAGGAAGAAATCTTCTCTGTTGTCGGAGAAACCCCAAAGGGCAAGACACCACAAAGAGCGTTCTATTGGCTGAATCCTGATGACGATAGGTGCGTTGTTCAATCCCATCCCAACAACTCAGGGTGGGGTGTTACAACAACTCAGGGTGGGGTGTTCAATCCCATGTTTACAACTCGGGGGTGCGTTGTTCAATCCCATGTTTACAACGCACATAAAGATACAGAGTATCAGAGGGAGGAAAGCTCTAAAAGCGACCTTTCCTCCCCCGCTTCCTCTGTCTCCGCTGACGCTACGACGGAAGCGGGTCAGATGACAACAGAAGTTCATTTCTTGCGTACTGAAGATGTGCAACCAAAAGAGGACGCAATAGAAGTCCCACAAGCTGAGTTTGACGCTCAAGAGGAACGCTTCAGACAAGGCATCCAAGAAGCACTCGACAATATCGAACAGTCAAAAGCAAGAAAAATTGACTGGGAGTGGCACTTGTATAGAGAGTCACATAAGCCTGTAGCGGGTGATGACGCATGACATTTGAATATTTGCGCCAGCTGAATCGCCCAAAGTATGGCTGGGGTGTTGAGTGCTATTTGGCAGCAAAAGAGCCACTTAAGACACACACAATCGCTGATGACGCACTCTCAGGCGGTCTGATGCCAGGGCTTACCATCTTAGGCGGTGTTGCTTCTGCGGGTAAGTCTTCTTTAGCAGTACATATCGCAACAGAGGTGGCAGAAAGCGGTAAGCGCGTTATCTACTTCACCTTAGACGATACGTGGGGCAATATCACCGCACGTTCGATGAGTTGTTGGTCAGTGAAGAATCAAGGGCGCAAATGTCAAGGGCTCACAGTCGTTCCCTTTGAGTGGTCCACAGTCATTAAAGGTCCAGGCACAGAGTTGCAGCTGCCAGAAGGACTACAGAACCTCTCTGCGTATGCATTCAATGCCAGACACTCTAATGCTGTACTTGCTGACGCAGCTATTTACGAAGATATGGTTGCACCGAATCTTGCCATCCTGGACAACGTATCAACTACTACAGGAATAGAAGAGATCGTGCGCACCGTTATGGCAGATGGAGATAAGCCAGACCTTGTCATCATTGACTACATTCAACAGTACCAGACAGGCACTCCTGACATTGACAAGCAAGAATACACTCGCGTGTCTCAAGTTGCTACCAACCTTCAAATGCTTGCTTTTGATACGCAAATACCCTTCCTTGTGCTCTCAAGTCTGAAAAAGCTTGACGCTAAGGACGAGCCATCACTTGACTGGTTCCGTGGCTCTGGAGTCGTGGGTTATGCGTCCTGGGCAGCACTGATACTCACAAAAGGTGAGATTGATACCCCTCAATTCAAAGAGGTTGCACTGCACACAGTTAAGAACAAAGCAGGTAGAACAGGCATTTTAGTGCCCGCAAAGTTAAAGGGCGCATATTCAACATTTATTCAGAACGGAGGTGTTTGTATTGCCTAAGCAGGTTAAATATCTTCTATGCCCCTTCACAGGCTCTGAGTGCGCTTCTACGTGTGCCTTGGCTGGAGTTATTGACGATAAGAGAGTTTGCGCCTTAGCGTGTCTCTCAGATAGCGATAAAGCGATTTTTAAGCGAAACGCACACGCTCCAAACGTATCGGAGCGAGAACTGGAAAAGATGGCATTGAGAGAGCGAGCAGAAATGACTCGCTCTCTTTATGAGAAAGGAGAGCTTAAGTGAACGGATTCAGACGCAGCTATGAAGAACTAGATCACTCCCCCTTCACAGCTGAAGAGATTGCAATCATTGAGCGTGAAGTGCCAAAGCATGGTCCTACGTGGTCAGGCTTCAAACGCCTTATGCCTAACCGCTCAATCACTGATATCAAAGTGTTTGCAAGGAGCAAGGGACTCAAAAGCAAAACAAGTCTTACACGCTCACACAGAATGTGGAGTGAGAAAGAAGACGCACTCATTGTTGCAATCTTAGAGACGCTCTCTAAGAAGCTACAACGTGAGCCACAGATGGTTTGCAACCATGCGTACAGACTCTTTAGCCAAAGGGAGAAGCTCAATGAGCAAGCGTAGAAAACAAGATGAAATAAATGTTTCATCTCTTTCATCATTTAAAAAAAGAGGGAGACGGACATACCAGTCATGGACTTGGTCAGAGCTTGAGACGCTTTGGCGCAACCCCTCCATGACTGCCAAAGAACTCCACGAACTTATTCCAACGCATTCAGTGCAAGCAATCACCATGGTGCGTCATCGCTACGGAAGATATCGCACAGAGGGAATCGTGCCTTTGTGCCAGAAGTGTGGGCAACATCCTGTGTGGGTTGATGCAGAGGATGCCAAGCGTTGGGGGCTCTGCAAAGAGTGTGCGCTTGATGAGCGTGAGTACCTGAGAAAGCACACACAAGAGCTTGAGCGCAAGCAGAATTTGGAGCGTCAGCTTGCCTTTAAGATGAAGAGGAAGAAGGAGCGAAAAGCAAAGGTCAGACGCATTGAAGACGCAACCACTCACAAACGCAAACCATGAGAAGTATGTGCTCGCTAGAGTTGCTGGCAAGAGCCAGCGACAGGCAATGCTGGAAGCTTATCCGCACCGCTCAAAGTGGAAGCCAGATACTGTTGACCAAGCTGCTTGCAGGCTTGAAGCTGACAGCAAGATAAAAGCAAGGCTTCAAGACCTCCAGGAACGCGCTTCAAAGAAGGTAACTATCACCCGCGCTCAAGTCTTAAACGGCATGGGTAAAACGTTTGCAATGGCGCAGGAGTCTATTGCAGACTCAGGTGTGAACCAGACTGCAGTCACTGCTATCTCATCCATTGGCAGGACGCTCTTAGACGCAATCCCAGAAGATGTGGAAGAAGAAGAGAAGCCATTCGTGGCAGACTTCGCCCTTCTCTTAGCACCACCGTTTCTCTCACTGCATAGAGCTATTGCTCAAGACGCAGGAGGTGAATGGTGGCTAAGGGGAGGGCGTTTTTCTTTGAAGAGTTCTACCGTCTCTTTAGAGATCATGCAAGGACTCATGGAGCATAAGGACCGCTCAGCCTTTATCATGCCCAAGATTGGCAAAGATATCGGAGACGGTGTCTTTGAGCAGATGCTCTGGGCGATTGACAAGCTCAACATCCGCGATGAATGGAGAGCGTCCAAGAGCCCGTACAAGCTCACGCGCCCTGCAACTGGTCAAGTCATCACCTTCAGAGGTGGTGACCACACGCAGAAGACAAAAGCAATCAAAGCACCAAATGGAACATATTACGCTTACCAATGGTTCTCTGAGGTTGACCAGTTCAACGGCTGGGGAGAACTCAGAACCGTTATGCAGTCTGTCACTCGTGACGCGCCTGAAGGTTCTGTGTACTTCCGTTTCTTTGACCACAACCCACCACGCTCTCGTGATGCCTGGGTAAATGAGCACGTCTCTACCATGCTCTCAACTCACCCGGAGCGTGTTATCGAGTCAAGCTACCTCGATGTGCCACATGAGTGGATACCAGAGCAGGTACGAAAAGACGCTGAAGCACTCAAGGAACTTGACGAGGAAGCGTATCGCCATGAGTGGCTTGGAGAGCAGGTTGGCTTTGGCTCTGAGGTATTCACTCGCGTTGAGGTGAGAGACATTACATATGAGGAGCGCAAGAAGCTTGAGTACCACTACTATGGCGTTGACTGGGGCTTCTCACAGGATCCATTCGCTTGGGTGAAGATTGCTTACGACACAAAGACTCGCACGCTCTACATCCTGGACGAGTTCGTAAAGTGTGGACTCTCTAATCAAGATACCGCTGAGCTCGTAAGCGAAAAGCTGGGCAACGCGCTCAAAGACGGTGAGGATGTCATTGAAGACGCTGAGCCATATGCCATAGTGTGGTGTGACTCAGCAGAGCCAAAGAGTATTGCTGACTTCAAAGCCAATGGCATTAATGCTCGCGGTGCGCTTAAGACAGGCGCGCACAATATCCACAACTCAATCAAGTGGTTGCAGTACCGCACAAAGATTGTAATTGACTCCAGCTGCACCACTGCAGCGCGTGAGTTCAGCAATTACTCATATGTGATGACAAAGGACAACCAGCTCACAGGACAGTTGCCAGACGCTGATAACCACACTATCGACGCTGTGCGTTATGCGTGTATGACGCTTATCAATGACAGAAGCTTGACTTAAAGAGAAGAGGTCTCACCTTGTCAAAGATTACTATTCAGAAACCAGACTGGGCACTCAAATACCTAAAGAAGCGTGGCTTTA
This sequence comes from Lancefieldella parvula, assembly GCA_023300185.1. Taxonomy (GTDB): domain Bacteria; phylum Actinomycetota; class Coriobacteriia; order Coriobacteriales; family Atopobiaceae; genus Lancefieldella. The sequence goes on along the minus strand of CP097092.1, from coordinate 161,168 downwards.
CTCCTGACACCTCAATGGATAAGTTCCAGCAGCTGTGGTGGGGCTGGTTCACACATGATAATGAGTACTACAAGCAGCCTTACATCATCAACAATGGTGCTGACTCATATGACAGGCTCTCAATTAGTCCAGCTTCAATGGTTGCAAGTGAGATTCCAAGTCTGATCATGAACGAAGGCACAATCCTTTCAAGTTCTGAAGACGTAGTGAATGACTGGTTAGAGCGTACGATTCCTAACTTTGTTGACGAGCAAGCAGAGTTCATCAGCACCGTCTTTGCGCTCGGTGTTGGTGCATGGGTAGCAAACTTCCATGGCTATGAGGGCAATGTCTCGACCAGCATTGACTCCATGAAGGCATGGCAGATTATCCCGCTTTTAGGTGATGGCTGCGCGTTCATCTCCAAGGTAACTGTGAACTCTAAGCTCTACGACCAGTTGCAGCTTAGATACTTTAACCAAGAGAGCCAGTCCCATGTAATCGAGACGCTTCTCTTTAACTCACAGAACCGCATTACTCCTGTTGAGGTTGAAGGCATTACAGGCTTTGTCGATACCAAGCAACCACTGCCAACCTACGCACTTGTTAAGCCAGCTAAGTACAACGCTCATGACGAGCTCACACCGCTTGGCTCGTCCGTTATCGAGGATATCTGCGACTCCTGCAGACTGGTAGATGAAGCATTTAACCAGATGTACTGGCAGGTAAGAGTGTCGCTGCCAAAGATGGTTGTAGATGAGCAAGCTATTGTGCGTGACAAAGACGGTAAGGCTAAGTTTGTAAACACTATGGACCAAATCATGTTTGCACCAATCTCTGCTGGCATTAGCGCAGAGTCTCCAATGACGGTCTACAACCCTGACACGCACATTGATGACATGGTTACTGCGTTCAACAATGCTCTTGCTGTCCTGGGCTTTAGAACTGGCTTTGGTGCAGGCTATTGGTCATTCACGCTGGGACAAGGACTCAAGACGGCAACAGAGGTCGTAAGCACTAACGCAACGCTTATCAGAACCATCAGAAAGCACGAGCACTCTATTGAGAACTCGGTAAGAGACCTTGTTCAGGGAGCGTTTGCTGCTGAGTGCGCTATGAATGGCTACAAGGTAGACGAGCCTGTGCCCGTTGACATTCTCTGGGATGACTCGGTTATCTCAGACGATAAGGCAGACCGCGACATGATGAAGGATGACATTGTGCGTGGTCTTTGCCCAAAGTGGAAGTACCTCGTCAAGTATCAAGGTATGAGTGAGGAAGATGCAAAGGCATTTACCAGCGAGACTGGCGGAGTGGCGCTTGACGCAGAACTCGGTGAGTAGCTGTGAAACCGACTGAAGAAATCGCTGTGCGTCTCGTAGGGGGCGCACAGTCTGCTTATGTACAGGAACTCTCCTACTTCTTTCTCAACCTGCTTGATGAGGTGGTGCGCACTAATGGCGCGGTCATCAGAGGTAGAGAGATTGCAGACTTTGAGCGTCTCTCTAGGCTCTCTCGCGAAGAAGCTCTCGCAATCTACTACAAGTACCGCCCGGCAATCGACAAGCAGACACGTGAGGTCCTAAAGACCGCACTCAAAAAGACTGATGATGCGCTTGTGGGGCAGTTTGTGCGAGCGATGGGCTCACGCCGTCACATGACTAACCTCGCAACTATCATCGCTGCTCAGACGGCGCAGGGTATGAATGAGGTCCTTGAGCGTCAAAACATTGCTCTTGCTAAAGACCAAGCAGCACTCTGGTATGACGTAACAGCTGAAGCAATCGCCCGCCATCAAGCCGGAGAGCAAACACGAGCGGTTATGGAGCGTGGTGTTACACGGCTTGCCAACTCTGGACTAGAGACCATTGACTACATCAGTGGTACTAAGACAACGATTGACGCAGCTCTAAGACGCCACATTGTCTCCCAGGCTAACCAAGCAAGAAACCGCCTACTTATGCAGCGCATGGACGAGTGGGAATGGGACTTGGTCTTTGTTGATGCCCACTTTGGAGCACGTCCAAGCCATGCTGAATGGCAGGGCAAGGTGTATTCAAGAAGTGGCAGGAGCACTGAGTACCCATCTCTTGTTGACGCTACAGGCTATGGCACCGTGACGGGGCTTTGTGGAGCAAACTGCTACCACTACATGACACCGTATGTTCCTGGATACTCAGAGCTTCCAGACATGGACTACTCAGAGCAAGAGCGCATCACGGGCATGACAAGTGACGAATATTATGCAGCCACGCAAAAGCAACGTAGATATGAGCGTCTCATTAGAGCTCAAAAAAGAGAGATCTCTTACCTTCAAGAGGTAAGGGCAGACGCAGTAAAGCAGCGTATTAGGCTTGGTGAGCTGCAAGACAAGCTGCGCCAGTTCACGCATGACAATCATCTGCGCCGTGACTATGAGCGTGAACGTGCTTGGGCAGTTAGCAAGCAGCCTAGGGCGTTGAAAGCATTGTCTGCTTCAAGTGGACAGAAGAAAGAAAAGGGAGAAAAATACAAAGCCATTAAAAGAGCAGTCCAATCTAAAGACGCAATATTTTTCTCAACAAAAAGCTCATACGATAATTTTCTTAGAAACTCAACAAGGATAATTAGTCATCGCTTAAATGGAGAGCGTTATGTAATTGGAGCGCATGGAGCACCACACTCAATCCAAATTTATGAGATTAGTAATATTGACGCTGAAATGCTTGCAAAAATTATTAAGAATAGAAAAGACCATAACGGCGAACCAATACAGCTCATGTGCTGCTCTACTGGCAATAATTATGATGGGACTTGTTTTGCCCAAGAATTAGCAAATCTAACTAAAGTTGATGTATATGCTCCACCGTCTGAAATATATATTGAATCTACTGGTAGATATTATATTAAATCAAAAAGTGGTATATTATACGGAGAAGATGCCTTAGTTAAATTTTCGCCCAGAACGGAGGGTTAAATGGATGCCAAAGAAATAAAAAAGATTTGTGATTTTCTCGCGTCAATGCCAAATGATGCGGTCACTTCGGCTGACCTTGTAGACCCAGTTTCTGGCATTGTTATACAACATGGTTATTGTGACCATCATATTGGCAATATGGGCGTATCTGACCAAGACATTTTGAAGTATCGAGCTGGCGTAGAGCAGATACCAGACTTTGCCATTGAATATGCCAAGCAACATATGAAATGACTCCTAACCCCGCTACAAGCGGGGTTTTCTTTTAGCTGTTAACACTCACAGACAATTCTTTCAGCGCAGGAAAAGGACCTGCGATTGACTGAAAGGATTTGGTCTATGCATCGTAATGGATCTCCTGCACCAGACGAGGTAACAGAGGAAAAGAAAGACTCTGACACCCAAGACTCTACGCAGGAAGCCCAGTCCCAAGACCATGTAGCAGAAGAGGAAGCATCTTCCCAGGACTCTGCTACAAGCGAGGACACAAGCGCAAACGTAAACACCCACAAGCTAGAGCGTGACTTGGCTAACCGTGAGAAGCGCATCAAGGAGCTGGAAGCAGAGCTCGCAGAGTCTAAGAAATCTATGGCTTCTTCTGATGAGCGCATTTCAGCCATTGAGAAGCAGCTCAAAGACTCACAGGAAGCCAAGGAGAAGGCAGAAGTTGAAGCAAAGCTTACTTCTGCTGGCTGCATTGACTTGGAGCTTGGTAGGGCTGCTCTGGCTGCTCTAGATGGTGACGTTGCCAAGCTGAAAGAAGCAAAGCCATATCTTTTCCAGTCTGAGCCAAAGAGCGTAAACACTACCGGCAAGCCCGCTGGCAGCTCTTCTGGCATTGCTCGCAACATTAAGGAAGGACTTGGAAAATAATGATTAATCTCGCTACCCTTGCAACCAACTCTGGCGATAAGCTCACACAGGGCTTCATCAATGAGCTTGTCACCGACAACTATCTGCTCGGTGCGCTCACCTTTGACAACTGCATGAATGCATCTGGCACTTCTGACTTGGTCTACGGCTATAAGCGCGTTAAGACCCCATCTTCCGCTGCATTCCGTGCACTTGGTGCTGAGCCTGTCGCATCTGAGCCAACCGTTGAGAAGAAGACCACTACTCTTGGTATTCTTGGCTCTACGTTCCAGATGGATCGTGTTGCCAAGGCTGCTGCAGACGACCTCTATGAGATGTATCTGGAGCAGGCTAAGGACGCAGTCTCCCGCAAGTTCAACGCCAGTATCTTTGCTCCTACCAAGGATGCAAACGGCTTTGACGGTCTCGCAGCTGCTCTGAAGACCACTTCCACTGAGATGACTTCTAAGACTGATGTCAGGGTCACTACTAAGGAAGCTGCTCTTGCTTACCTTGAGGAGCTTGACACCATGCTTTCTAACCTCATGCGTACCCCTGACGTACTCATGATGAGCGCAGCTCAGTACACCAAGCTGAACGCACTGCTTCGTGTTGTCGGTCTTGGCACTGAGTCTAAAGAGACCGCTGGCAATGTTGTCCAGGCTTACAACGGCATTGCCATTCATGAGGTTCGTGACGGTTCTATCACCGATGGTTCTATCTACGCTGCTTGCCTTGGTATGGACGGCTTCCACGGAATCACCCTCAAGGGTGACAACGCATTCACCGTTGCTCTGCCTGACTGGACTACTCCTGGTGCTGTCAAGAATGTTGACGTTGAGTTCGTCTGTGGCGTTGCTCTGAAGGCAACTAAGGCTGCTGGTGTCTTGAAGCCTAAGGCTGCTTAATGGCAACCCCAAGCCTTACATACGACTTCTACCGCAACACGTATAAAGGCTCTCTTGGCGAGGGTGAGCTAGATGCTCCCCTCGTCAAGGCTCAAGCACTACTTGTCTCAATGACTGGTGAAGAGGTCCCTGAGAAGTTCAACGAGAAGTGGCTTCTCGCCCTCTGCGCTCTGTGTGACAGAGTGGCTGGCAAAGACACCCGTGGAATGGTTAAGAGCGAAAGCGTTGGTAGCGTGTCCTACACCTACACAGACGCTCAAGCAAGCGTCTCTGACCTCTCCTGCGTATATCCCTTCTTAGTTGGCACAGGTCTTCTTTGGAGGGGTATCCGATGATTGCCTGGGATACCGTCACCGTTTGGCACAAGCAGGATAAGGGGTTCACGCGATCTATCTATCAAGTCGTACACGTTGAAGAGAAGCTCGCAAACACTGCTTCAACCGTAGGACCACAGAATGCCAACGTGCTTAAAGTGTGGTTCTTCAGAGACCCAGGTCTCAAGGCTGGTGACTTCGTTATTCGTGGCATCAGCTCCGAGGAGAAGCCAGTATCAGAAGCGCGTATGGTGCGCTCGGTAAACCCTTATTCCACTCATCACGAGACACATCATGTGGAGGTAGAAGCCAGATGAGAATGCGTGTGGTTGACGTTGATGTTGAGCGTTGCAAAGACAAGGTCTCAAACGCTGTAGAAGCTGCCCTTGGCATTGTTGCAGAAAACGTACTTGCTGACTGTAAGACTTATGTCCCTTACGACTCAGGAGCACTTCAAGGCTCTAGCACTACCCGTCAAACGGGTAATGCAGCTTACGTTGAATGGGGCGCAGGAGACGCAGCAGCATATGCACGTGTTCAGTACTACTCAACACACAACCACAACACGCTTCAGAATGCCTTGCACGCTCCTAATGCCTGTGACCACTGGTATGACCGTTGCGCAGGTGTTAGAGGTAATGCATGGCAGCAAATGTTCGCAAAAGTTCTTGGAGAGAAAGTTGGAGGGGCATGGTAGACATCGCTCAAAGCGTTACTGACTGGCTGAAAGATATCCTCACAGGTATCCCTGTTGAGTATGGTCAGTTCCCCAACGGTGATGGAGCTGCTCAAGCAATGCTTAAGGCTGCTCCGGGTGAGCCTTGGGTACTTCATTATTGTTCTGGTGGCGGTATTAAGCAGTTCCCATACGAGGTGTATCTGCAGACACGCCCACTAGACGAGCAGGAGCGCATTGACGGTCTTGCCATGCTGCGTAAAGTCCAAGCTGCCATTGAAGCCGGTGGTGCACCAGAAGGCGTTGTTGTATATGCCCATGATGTCACCACACTGCCATCTCCCTTCAGTGTTGGTGAGGATGGAGTCGCAACCTACCAGCTTATCGCCCAAATCAAGTACAGGGTTTAACCCTTAAGAAAGGAAGTACTATGCCAGATACACCAGCTGTCGTACAGCCAACAGAGACACAGCGCACACCTGTCTCTATCTATGAGATTCAGCACTGGATTAAGTTCCCTGGACAGACGAACTTCATCCGTGTAACCGAGACCACCAAGGCAGACCCAGAGCGTGAAGCCAAGTCTTATGAGCCGACCTATATCGACCGTAAGACCCAGCCTAAGTACAACCTGGGCAAGACTGACACCTTCAGCTTTGAGGTTGACGCTATGGGTCCTGGTGGTATCCAGAAGATTCTCGCAAGCTATGAGGATGTTCTAGACGTACCTGTTGAGTATGTCCGCACTTGCGGTTATGACTTTAAGGCAGGTAAGGCTTGCGAGAAGACTGCACTCGTTGCTAAGCACGCAAAGGCAACGCTGAATGTCTCGCCATTCTCCGGCTCTGACATTGCGCCTATCAAGATTGCTTTCAAGGTTGCAATCACAGATGAGTACGAGTACGGCACCTTCAACTATGACACTGCAGCTTTTACCAAGGCTGTATAGACATAGTCCCCATTCCTCTCCTCTCTGGGGAAGCACCTGGCTTATGCTGGGTGCTTTTTTTATTGGCGTTACCCCTGGCACAAGATATGAGCCAAGGTAACCCTATAGAGAGGAACACTTATGGCACTGAAGAACTACAAGCTTGACGGTTCACCAAAGGCAAAGGTGAAGATTGAGGGCAAGACCTACGACGTAGATCTAGGCAATATCACATTTGTTGCAGAAGCTAACTCCTGGGCAAAGCGTCTATCGTCTTTTGCTGGGCTCGCAAATGATGAGGTAATGGACAATCTCACCACTCTTGCAGATGAAGCTCACAACATCGTTGCTTTTGCGCTTGGTGAGGAAGCTGCAGAGGAGCTTATTGGCAAGGCTAACCGTCTCAACATCTACCGTTTGATGAAGATTGTCACGATCCTTTCAGATGTCTACTCAGATAACGATGTCATCTCTAAGGTATCTGAGCTTATCACGCAAGAGAACTCCAGCATGGATGAGTAATTCATGTTTTTAGACTCGGTTATCAAGGGTGCTCCCGTCACAGTCGATGTGGCGGGAGTATCTGTACCAATTAAGAGTGGGTTCAGAACCTCGCTCATCTACATGACGATGGATACAGAAAATAGTGCTGTTGCTAATGCGAGGACACTAAACCTTTTCTACGCTAAAAATGGAGTACTTCAAGACCAAGTGTCTAAGTATCCAGTAGAAGCTCTTCAGGCAGCGTCTGAGTGGGTAGCAGGGGCATTTGACACTATCTCCTACGGTGAACAATACAAGCGCATCCAATACTACAGGAAGAAGAACTTTGACTGGCACTATGATGCGGGGATTGTGACTGCTGACTTCATGCGCGTCTACTCAATAGACCTCACCAGCAAAGCCACACAGCTTCACTGGTATACCTTCATCAACTTATACCTGGCACTACTTGCCACTCCAGACACGCTCACAGGACAAGCAGTGGCTGCAAGAAGCCCGCTTGAAGGAGACACCACAAAGGAAGAAGAACGCGCTCATTCTAGGCGTGCGCAAGCTTGGGCGTTACCTCCAACAGAAGATGAATTGAGGGAGATGGCACTCCGTAACTTCTAACTTCTAGGAGGTCAATTTGGCAGATGGAAAAGTAGTCATTGAGATTTTAGGTGACTCTTCCAAGTTCGCCAGTGAGGTTTCCAAGCTAACTGATACGACTTCTAAGGCAATCTCAAGCCTTGGCAGTGGCTTCTCTAAAGCGGGTACCGTGCTTACCGCTGCAGTTACCGCTCCTCTTGCTATTGCGGGTGTTAAAGCTGCCCAGTGGGCAAGTCAGACCGCTGCAAACGCTGAGCAAGTAGACATTGCTTTTAATACCATGCTTGGTCCTGAGCGTGCCAAGAAGATGATTGCTGATCTAGTCGAGTTTGCTAAGACTACGCCATTTGAGATGGCAGGTCTTAATAAGGCAACTCAGCAGATGCTTGCCTATGGCTTTGCAGCTAATGACATCATTCCTATGCTTACAGACGTGGGTAATGCAACCGCTGCATTAGGTGCTGGTCAGCAAGGCATTGACGCTATTACTCGCGCACTTGGTCAGATGCACGGTAAAGGTACTGCAGCTTCACAGGAAATGATGCAGCTTACTGAGGTTGGCATTCCTGCATGGGACTACCTCGCAAAGGCATTACATACAGACGTTGCTGGCGCAATGGAGATGGTTACCAAGAAAGCAGTCAGTGCTGATGTAGCCATTGCAGCAATCAGAGCTGGTATGCAGGGTGACTTTGGCGGGCTAATGATTAAGCAGTCCAGGACGCTTACTGGCGTGCTCTCAAATCTCTCTGACGCAGCAACCGCAACCATCATGAAGATGTATCAGACTGATGGCTACAAGAAGATGACAGACGCTCTCTCTAAGCTTGCAGACCCTATTCAGAAGCTTATTGAATCGCTTATGCCACTCTTTGAGCGTGGTATGGAAGCTCTCGCTGCCATGGCAACCAACGCAGCTAACGCAATCAGTCAGATGTCAGCTTCAGACATTCAGACTATTGCAAAATCCATTGGAATGCTCGCGGGCACTGGTCCTGCGCTTCTCGTCATTGGTAAGTCAATGGAAACCGCTGGCAAGATGCTTGGAGCGTTCTCCAAGGCTTCCGGCACTGTTGCAAACGGTCTATCAGTCATCAAGGGTATGGTCCCTGGCACACTCTCTACCGTTGCAGGTTTAAGCACTGGCTTTAAGTCCTTCTTTGGCGTAATTGCTGCAACAGTACAGGACAAGCTGGAGACAGCAATTCTCTACGCTTGGGAGTTCAGAGACAGCCTTTTGAAGGCTTTTAGTAGCTCTATCGCTTCTAAGCTTGGTGGTGTTGGCAATGCTATCGCTGGTGTTTTTGGTCCTGCACTCACAGGCTTAGGACCTAAGCTTCTAGGAGCGGTGCAGCCAGCCATGGGTATGGTTGCAAACCTCGCTGCTGGCTTTGGTAGCGCAACAGTAGTCCTTGGTGTGCTCTCAATCGCTGCAGCTGTGGCTGGTACAGCTTTTGTTGCTATGGGTGGAGACATCACACAGGCAGCTGCAAACATCGCAAGCAATATTGTTGGCATTGCTGACACCATCCCTGGACTTGCATCTCAAATCAGCTCAGTACTTCCACAGGTGGCTTCTGGTCTTGCTTCTGCAGGTCCTACACTGGCTCACGCATTTGAGGTTCTCTTTGGTCAAATGGGTGCAGCATGGCAGCAGATTGCACCAGGACTACTCGAAGCAGTTGGAGCTGCAGCTGGTGCAATCTGCGACATTCTCGTGGCTTCTGCGCCTTCTCTCATGGCAGGAGCAATGCAAGCGTTCACCTTTATCCTGCAAGCACTTACTGAGGTTGCAGGGCAGCTCACAGAAGCAGCTCCACAGATCCTGCAAGGTCTAGTGGACGGCTTTGTTGTTAATGCTCCAGCACTCTTTGAAGCAGCGCAAGGTCTTTTCATGGGACTTGTTGACGGCGTTGTGACAATCATTCCAGCACTAGCAGCAGCACTACCACAGATTATCGATGTATTCATCACAGGTCTTCCTGGCTTTGTTGGGACACTCCTTCAGGCTGCAGTGGACCTCTTTGTGGCAATCGTGAACGCTATCCCAGTTATTCTTCCGGGACTCATTGGCAACGTTGGCAACCTTATTGGCACCGTTGTTTCTAACCTTCCAACGTTTATTGGAATGCTCCTTGGCGCAGCAGTAACGCTCTTTACCGCCATCGTTACAGCAGTACCTCAGATTATTGGTAGCTTGCTTGGAGCTGTTGGCAACCTGCTCAACCAAGCTAAGAACGCCATCACAAGCTTTGACCTTGGAAGCGCAGGACGTGCATTCATCCAAGGCTTTGTAAATGGTGTAACTGGCTTAGCAAGCTGGGTAGTAGACCAAGTCTGTGGAGTCTTTAACGGCGTTGTTGGCGCAGTAAAAGCATTACTTGGCATTCACTCACCATCACGCGTTATGGCTGGTCTTGGTAGCTACACGGTTGATGGCTTTGTTGTTGGTATTGCTGGCGGTAAGCGAGACGTTTACAAGGCAGCACAAGACCTCGCAGAAGCTGCTCAGAGTGGCGTAGATGGCTATGCGCTCAATGTTCCTATTAACAAGCAAATGGATATGACAGCGTCTCTTGTGGCTAATGGAATCTACGCAGATACCAATCAAGCCATTGCAGATCTCTCAGCACAAATGGATGTCATGACTAAGCGCATTGAGGATGCATACGGCAAGCCTGTAAGAGTTGACGTGAACAATCGTGAGTTTGGTCGCATGGTAAGAGAGGTGAGCGCATAATGCGCACAGACATTAGATACACAACCTCTGACGGAAGCAAGTACATGGAGTTTGGAGGGGCTGACAAGTCCCTCCACTACATGGAACATGAACTCAGAGACTGGATGTGGTCATACACATCCGGCAAGAACTCAAGCAGAATTACATCATTCAGAAGACGTGACCACAAGCCAAAGACAATCAAGTTCCCTGTTGGCATCGCTGCTGAAAGTGATGAAGAAGGTTTGGAGCTGCGTAATAAGATTATTGAGCTTGGCGAGAAGGACATCTTAAACCGCACCCCAGGAACGCTCACAGTAGGCTCTTGGGGCATCCGTTGCTACATTATCGGCGGTGCTCCAACAAACTACTGGCTCTCTGACAAGTTTGCAGAGTTCGTCTTGACGCTTCTTGTTGAAGACCCTACGTGGTTCAAGGCAACAACGCTCTACTTTGAGCATGAGACCGCCGGTGCTGTTGCTGGCGTTAAGCCTGACTTTCCAAGAGACTTCCCCTTTGACCTTGTTCAGGGTAAGCCCGCTAAGTCATTCACCAACCCTTCTAAGAGTGCTTCTCCGTGGCTCTGGCGTGTATATGGTCCTGCAACAAACCCATACGTCAGAATTGGTGAGAACCTGCACAAGGTAAACACCACTATTGCAGCTGGTGCATATCTTGAAGTTGATTCTCAAAGTAAGACGGCTGTTGTAGTCCAGGATAACGGCACCCGCGAGAACGTCTACAAGTTCCGAGAGCGCGGAGCTCACGGCTCTGGCTCTTACCTCTTCGAGCAAATCAAGCCAGGAACTGATGACATCACATGGGATAACACGTTTGATTTTGACCTCACACTCTATGAGACACGCTCCACACCTCCATACGAGAAAGAGCAACCACAGGGTGAGACACGTGCTCCAAGGGCAGTAAGCACTCAGAGCGCATCTAGTGAGGTGAGTGCATAATGCCAGACATCAGTTATACAGACGCAACACATCTCGATATTGGCGTGCTCAAAGGAGCACGCCTTGACCTGGAATATGGAGACACGGGCAACGACTTTGAGCTCACGCTCGACATTGACTCTGAGCAGCGTCTCGATGATGGCGCATACGTCTATGTTGAAGGTACTGAATGGGGCGGTGTTGTTGACGCACTAGAGTCCAACTCAGGCAACAATACAATCACCTACATAGGTAGATCGTGGCAAGGAATCATCAGAGATAAGGTCCTTGAGCCACAAAGTGGTGAAGATTATCTCAGTGTGCGTGGAGAAGCTCACGGAGTTCTAAAGCAGCTTGTTCAGCGTCTTGGACTTGCTAGCCAGTTCAAAGTCTCAGAAGAGACTTCTGGTATTACCGTCAAGTACACCTTCGACAGGTACTGCGATGCTTGGACAGGCATCAGAAAGATGCTTGCTGATTCTTCAGCGCGTCTCAACATCGAGTATGACTCCATTGAGCGCATGATTGTGCTCTCGGTAAAGCCCATTACAGACTGGACTGATGGTGCGGACGCAGAACATTCTGACGTGACTATTAAGAGAGTTGTAAGACCTTACAACCATCTTATTTGCCTTGGCTCTGGTGAACTTAAGAACCGTATTGTGCTGCACTTCTACGCAGACGCGCGGGGCAACATCTCCACAACACAGACACTCTTTGGCATTGATGAGCGCACAACTACCTACAACTACACCAATGCAAGTCGTGAAGAGCTTGAGAAAGACGGTCCTAAGAAGCTCAAAGAGTATCAAGCTGCTGACTCAATTAACGTCACACTGGATGACGATGAAGAATTTGGCATTGGTGACATTGTTCCTGGCATAGATCCTGTGACTGGCTTACACGTTACCGCAACCGTAGGTACCAAGGTCATTATTGTCACAGATACCCAAGTAAGCATTAGCTATAAGGTTGGTGGCACAGCCAGTAACACTTCTTCATCCGGTACAGCTGAGCACGGTTCTTCCACAGGCTCTGGCGCAGTATCAAGCTCATACACAGCCGGTACTGGTATCTCTATTGCTGGACGCACCATCTCTGCAGAAGTATCAAGAGCAGACTTCAAGAGCCTTGAGAATAAGGTCAATGAAGCCCGCAAAGTGGCAACGGACTCAGCCAGTGAGATTGGCAGAGCCACACTGCAGGTTGACTCTAAGGTGGCAGAAGTTACCGCAACTACACCTCTCAAGGCTCAGCGAACAGGTGGCACAGTTGCACTTACTCATGAGCCTTCTAATGTGACTGCTGGCGCATACGGCTCTGAGAGCGATGTAAACGCTTCTTGGGGTGACACAGTCCAATTAGGCGCAACGGTCAATGTTGACGCTTTAGGACACGTCACAGACGCTCAGACACACACCGTAAAGCTTCCAGCAAAGCCAACATATACCGCGCAAGAGGTTGGCGCAGCTCCTGCGAACCATACACACTCATACGCTGGTGCATCTACGCCCGGCGGTGATGCTAACGCCGCTAAGAAGCTCTCACAGGCACGCACCATCAAGCTGGTTGGCTCTGTGAGTGGTACAGCAATCTTTGACGGATCTAGTGACGTGACTATCAACGTTCAGGGAGCAACTCAAGGCGGTGCAACCACACCGTCCTTCCCAGTTGGCTCGGTCATTGAAACAACTTCATTTGTTAACCCTGCAATCAAACTACGGAGGTAGATGGCAACAACTACCTTCTCTTGGCTGCTATAAATGGGAAAGGACAGCTTAATGGCAAAAACAAGTGGCTTTGCACGCTTCCAATGCGATAGGTGCAAGAAAGAAGCCTTTCTGCTTGAAAGTGACTTTGCAACATCGCAATGGAAGAGCATAAGCAGAGTATCAGCAGACGGCGTGCAGCAGAGTTATCTCCTCTGCCCTGACTGTGCTGCAAAGTATCGTGAGCTCGCACGCAAGCGTGATGAAGAATTCGCTCAATTCATGGTAAAGGAGGGTTAAATGGCTTTTGATGGCGTTATTTCATTCCAAGGCAAGGACCACATCACAGCACCTCAAATTGGTAGGCTTATCGCTGGTGTAGCTGGCTCTGTGCGTGGCATTTTGCAGACACAGAATCAAATTAAGGCTGCTATGCAGACTGCCAACAGGGTTCGCATTGATACAGGCGACGTGCTCTTTGACGCTCGCATGGTGACTAATGAAGAGCCTTTTGAGCTCAACGTTGCCAACGGTCGCGCAGGATATAAGCGCAATGACTTGGTAGTGCTTAAGTACTCTAAGCAGGTTGGCGGTGTTGAGAAGTTCACGTGCGAAGTTATCCAGGGTACTCCAACCAATCAAGGTAATCCAACAGACCCAACCTATGTGAAGGGTGATATTCTCTCTGGCTCTACCACAGCTTGCATGCCATTGTATCGCTTGCCAATCAACGGCATTACCGTTGGTGAGCCAGTATCTTTGCTGCCTACTATCAACGTTCTTGGAGACGACAAGAAGCAGTCTGACACTGACTTTGACGTAATCTACCTGCAACCACAAGGCAGCTACAACAACTTCTGGCACATCTACCGAACAGGGGACTCTGTAACCATCAAGGTCAGAGGTTGGTTGGCTAACAATGTTTCTTACGACGCTGTCCGTTGTCCCTTCACTCTTCCAGAAGGTTCAAGACCACCTCTAGTAGATCATGAAAAGTACGGCTCAGCCACAGACGGTAATGAGTCAATCGTCTATGACTCAGGTATTTGCCCAGGACACGCTGACGTTATCACAGCCATTTCTGCTCGTCCAGATGGCAACATCTATTTGCAAGATATGGGCGGGAAAGTCTCTAACGCATGGCGACAAGGCTCTCTTACATACACAGTAAGTCACTAGGAGGTGAGGTCATGAATATTACAGCTGAGATGGTGTCTTTCTTTGTTTCAATTATCGGCGCGTTTATCGGAGGTTTTGTTGCCATCTCAAACTGGCAGCGGGCAAATCGTGAAGAGCGCGATAAAGAGGACGCTTGGAAGAGCACCATCACCAACACCCTCACACGCTTGGAGACACGCCAGCAGGTCATGAATGAGCAGCTTGGCAAGTATCAACAGTCTCTCTCTGACTTGACTGCAACACTCACGCAGCACACGGCTGAGCTTTCCGTGGTCGGTATTGTGGCGCGAAGGGCGGATGAGGTTTCAAAAAAAGCAGCAACAGACCTCGCCGAGGTCAAAACCGACGTGAAAAACCTAGACTCACGCATCACAAAGCTTGAGAAGTAAGGAGAATCAACATGATTAACTGGAAAGTACGTCTACATAACCCCGCTTGGTGGTTGGGAATGGTTGGAATCGTTATGAGTCCAATCCTGGCATACCTCGGACTGGCTTACTCTGACCTCACGACTTGGGGCAGCCTGGCTGATGTATTTGTTAAGTTTATCAGCAACCCTTATCTCATTGGTACCGTGGTTGTTGCCGTCTTGGGTGCTATCGGTGTCACCGTTGACCCAACCACAAAGGGACTAAGCGATTCTGTACGAGCAATGACATATGTACAGCCTTCCGAGCGTCCTGCAAGTTATATGACAGGCAACAGCTGAACCAATTAACACAAAACCAGCTGAAGAGCCAACAAAAGAAGAGGTAAACAATGCTTAGGGGCATTGACGTTAGCGGTTATCAGGCATTGGGTGCGACATACTCGCACCCTAATGTCGAGACTGCGTACAGTGGTTCTGATTTTGTCGTTGCAAAGGCAACTCAGGGTACCCAGCCAATGAACCGCTACATGACTGCACAACTTCAGCGTGCTTTGGCTGATGGCAAGCTTATTGGCGTGTACCACTACGCTGAAGGTGGCTCACCCGTGGCAGAAGCTGACGCATTCGTGGCTTGTGTCTCCAGCTATATTGGCAAGGCTCTCTTATGTCTTGATTGGGAGAATGGTGACAATGACGCATGGGGCTCAACAGTTTGGGCAAGGCAGTTCGTTGACCGTGTCTACGCTAAGACAGGCATCTATCCTGTTGTGTACACCTATCCTGCTGGACGCTCGCAGGTAGCGTCTTGTGCCGATGTGTCTCGTTTGTGGATTGCAGGTTACCCGGACAATCGCTTCTCGTGGGAACTCCCTGCCATGATCTATAACACTGGTGCATGGTCTGACTGGACTCTGTGGCAGTACTCTAGCGCAGGTGGTACCGTTGACCTCGATGTCGCAAAGCTAACCTACGCAGAATGGGAGCAGCTTGCACAGGGTGAGTCCAAGTTCGAGCCACATTGGGTTAAGAACTCTACAGGCTGGTGGTATGCAACCAGCCCAAGTGCTTACTATTACAGCCAGTGGGCGTTCATCAATGGTTCTTGGTACTACTTCGATGGACGAGGATACGCAGTCACAGGCTGGTTCTTTGACGGCACAGATTGGTTCTATCTCTGCCCGGATGAAGGACCTCAAGAGTGCGCCATGCTGACGGGTATGCAGCACATTGGCAACTATGACTACTACTTTGCCAATGACGGTCGCATGGCAACAGGCATCTTCGATGCAGAAGGCAAGAAGTACCTTGCCTCTGAGAATGGCAACCTTCTTCCCGCTGGTGTGCACGTCTTCAATGATCATGCCTACGCAGTCAATGCAGACGGCTCTGTCCAGGCTGACAGTACCGTGCAAGTAGACACTGATGAAGCTGGTCGATTGACTTCACTGCACTAACACTTAACCCCTCTCGCTTTGTGCGGGAGGGGTTCTTCTTCTCTAAATGGCTTTATTTGGTTAACGGTTAGGGTAAATGGTATATATCAATATCTTTTACTATCTCATCTAGTTCATTCCAAGTTGATGCATCTTCATTGAGATCTCGATAGGCGCGATATACCCAATTTGCAGTTATATCAGCGACTCGAACTAAAGTTGTTTTTGCTGAGTCAACATAATTAACTTGGATTTCTGGAAAATCCTTTGAAAAAACTGGCGGATAAAGATGATTCCATTCAGGGTTATATACTCCAGTTCTGAATTCTGCATTTATTGTTTGGTGTAAGTTGTACTTACCACTCGTGCTCGACGAGTGCTCATCAACAACAACAGCCATTGAGTCTATATGTTCTTTTTGGTAAATATTTTGCCTAAAGCACCGTTGTAGAGCTCTTTTTATAGCAATTTTTAATGCAAAGTCGAGATATCGTTGTTTGTCATGTTTAGTATTAAATACATATTCATGTAATTTCTTTTGACGAATTACTACAGCGAATCTAACAACATTGTTTGTAGATAGTCTGATAAATCGCTTTTCTACCTTAAGACTAAGTCTACTTGCCTTAAGTTCATCGGTGGGGTCTATAGACAATTTTCTTTTAATAATCTTTTCAAGCTTCTTTTGTTTATGAATGAGGTCAGTTTTTGCTTTTTCTCCTAAAACTAAAATTCCACCATAAACAAAATAATCATAATTAACTCTATCGAATGTTCCCGATTCATCTATATACACAAAAAGACGTTCCACGATTCTCCTTACAGAAAAAAAGAAAGGGGCTACTTTAGTAACCCCTTTTCTTCCCAAAGAACCGGCGACTTTACAAGTCGCTTAAGCTCACACTCGGTATTCTAAGGTGCGCAGCCCGTTGAACGTCTGCACCACAAATATACCCAATCTTCATTTTTTATGTCAATGACAAATCTTAAAAGTTTTAGCTATATACTGCATGCTGCTTGAAACGCAACAATTTGCCCTCATCTGGATATAGATGAGGGCTTTTTTTGATGGGTAAATACTCCAACTCACAATTTGCGTGCCTTAAAACGGCTTACAACAAGTCGTTTAACTGAGGAAACGTAGCCACAAACTAGCCACTATGAAGTGCAAAACAGACACGTTTCTTTGTGTCCTTAGCGTGTCCTAATTTGCTAAAACACACCAATTTAGCGAAGTAACGTTTTATATAACCGCAGATAAACTATAGTGTGAATATTACAAATGCTACTGGGTGATATCATGGATTTATTGAAAGTTTATTGCCGCAAACGCACCGCTTGGCGCCGTAACTGGAGCGTGGAACGTGCGTCACTCGCAGCTACTGTGATACGAGTCCACTACGACCTAAACCACTAGGTCGTAGTATGAAAGAGGAGTTATGAGCGATACTCAAGAATACAAGCTGATTTCTTGGAACGTTAATGGCCTGCGCGCCGTGCTCAAGAAAGAGCCTTCGTTCACGGAAATTTTTGAAACCATAAACGCTGATGTATTTGCGCTTCAAGAGACTAAGCTGCAAGAAGGCAAGGTTGAGCTGGACCTTCCCGGCTACGTTCAAACCTGGAACTACGCAGATAGAAAAGGCTATTCGGGCACAGCGGTTTTCTCGCGAGAAACCCCTTTGCAGGTGATTCGTCAGATTGGATGCCCCGTTGCTGACGACGAGGGTCGCGTTTGTGCACTGGAGTTTGAGAAGTTCTGGTTTGTGTGCGTGTACACGCCAAACTCAAAAGACCAGCTTGCGCGCTTAGACGAGCGTCTTGAGTGGGATCAGCACTATCGTGAGTTTTTGACTGAGCTTTCTGAGAAAAAACCAGTAATTACCTGCGGCGATTTTAACGTTGCTCACAACGAGATTGACCTTAAGAACCCCTCATCTAACAGGCAAAACGCAGGCTTCTCTGACGAGGAGCGTGAGAGCTTTACCAAGCTGTTGGACGCAGGCTTTACCGATACATTTAGGTATCGCCATCCCGACATGACCGGCGCTTACAGCTGGTGGAGCTACCGCTTCAACGCTCGCAAGAACAACGCCGGCTGGCGCATCGACTACTTCCTGGTCTCCGATCGCATTGCTGAACAGGTCAAAAGCGCATCCATCTTGAGCGAGGTCTACGGCAGCGACCACTGTCCTGTTGAGCTGAGTATTGAGCTGTAGTCCGTGCGGGTAGCGAGAAGACTGGTCTTCTCGCCAGGGTTGCCTCATGATGGCGGCCATGATTAACTAGAGTTGTCGATTGGAATTCAAAGGAGCACGTCATGCGCATTACTTGCGACGTTCATACTCACAGTCTGTACTCAAGGCACGCCTATTCAACCATTGAGGAGAACGTTCGTGCAGCATCTGAGCGTGGCTATGAGCTGCTTGGAATCACCGACCACTTCTCGTCCATGCTGTATGACCAGCAGACTATCAAGAATTTCCAGTTCTTTATGAACACCGCCATTTGGCCAGAAACCTGGTACGGCGTCAGGCTGCTTCACGGCGCTGAGGTTGATATTGTTGATCTTGAGGGCAACCTGTTTGCCTACGATATTACGTTTGACCAGGGCATTAATGGCGATAAACTCCGTCAGCCTCATATTCTTGGCGAGCACATCCTAGGTACCTGCGATTATGCGGTTGCTAGTATTCATAGTAAGCAGTGGGCTGCCGGTGCCTCGCAGAAGCAGATTACCCAGATGTACGTGAATGCGCTGGATAATCCACATGTTTTGATTCTTGGTCACCTTGGACGCAGTGGTTTAGATTTTGATGTTCCGGCACTGGTCAGAGAGTGTCGCGATCGCGGTAAGCTCATTGAGATGAACGAGGCTACGCACGACGAAGGCCAGCGTGAGGTTGCTATTGAGCGTTGTCGCGTGATCGCAGAAACCTGCGCTGAGCTGGGATGTAAGATTTCCTTTGGTTCAGATGCTCACATTGCAACCCGCATTGCTGATGCACATTCCGTTATTAAGCTGCTTGAAGAGGTTGATTTTCCTGAGGAGCTTATGGCTTGTCGCGATGCCCAGACGTTTTTGGACACCATCGCTGACGCAAAGATTCCAGCCTCTAAGCAGGGATATTAAGTCAGACACGAGCACCGCAACTAAGGCGTCGCGCTATTCGAACGGCTGCAGCTTACAACAACATCGCACAAAGAAAAAGCCGCGTTTTCACGCGGCTTTGAACTGCCTCCCATTTCTTGGACACCAGAAATAGGAGTCAGTTCAAAACACACCTAAGTCAGATAATCTGTCAAAAAGACGTATACATGACGCTGAAAATAGCTAAAACGTGCAGATTATCTTCATTAAGTGTGTAATATGCCCGCAATTGTGCAGAATATCCGACATAGGTGTGTTCCGTAGATACGGAATTTACCTATAGTTAAATCTTTTATATGACGCTATTCATTTTCTAGCATATTAGGTTAAGTTTATGCATAAAGATGCATATCAGGTAGTGCGACCTCCTAGCTGCCTGGCTCTCTTGATTAGAAACATGTCAATTCTTCAGCAGAACCTACCAAAGCTGCGCTATTTTGTGCGCCAGGCCTAAAAGCCGACGCTAACACGCTGCAGAATCATAATCACCCGCATATGAACTGCCTCCCATTTCTTGGACATAAGAAATGGGAGGCAGTTCACTTTGTCGTTTGTGGTCGATTGATTTTCTCGCCGTTGACGGGCGGTCTTCTTGCCCGGTGATCTTCTCGCCGTTGATTTTCTCTCCTGCTGCAGCACTTATTTCATTGCAGCAAGAGCCTTTTCCCAGGCAGCAAGCGAGTCCACGCAGGTTTGGTACGCAACGCAGTAGCTCACGCGCAGCCAACCTGGGCAGCCGAACGAGTCGGAAGGAACAGGCAGCAGCTCAAACTGCTTAGCCACATCACAGAATGCCTGAGCGTCTCCACCAGGAGCACGAACCCACAGGTAGAAGGCACCATCGGGCTGAATGTACTCGTACCCAAGCTTGGTGAGGCCCTCGGTCAGAACTTCTCGATTCTTTGCATATGCCTCAACATCTGCTGGCTCATCAACGCAGTCAATAATGACGCGCTGGAAAAGCGCTGGCGCACAAACAAAGCCCAACAGTCGAGCAGCACCCGCACAAGCTGCGTAAATCTCCTTCTGCTCCGGATTAGAAGCAGGAACCAGCACCCAACCGATACGCTCGCCAGGAAGCGAAAGTGACTTGGAGTAGGAATAGCACACAATAGTGCGCTCGTAGACGTCAGGGACCCAAGGGACCTCAATGTTGCCAAAAACAATCTCGCGATAAGGCTCGTCGGAGATGACGTAAATGTCAGTTCCCAGCTCAGTGGAGCGTTTGCGGAGCATATTGGCAAATGCATCAAGGTTTTCCCTAGTATACACAGCACCAACAGGATTGTTTGGAGAGTTGATAATCACCGCGCGAGTCTTAGGCGTAAGAGCTGCACAAACGGCGTCAACATCAATCTGGAAGGTTTTCTCGTTAGCCAAAACCTCAACGCAGGCAGCCTGAGCGTGGTCAATCCATACGCGATACTCAGGGAAGAACGGTGCAATGACAATAACCTCTTCACCTGGAGAAACAATGGAATTGAGCGCCATAGAAACGGAGGCGGCCGCTCCACAGGTCAAGATGAGATCGTCTGCCTGAGCTGCATGATCTCCAAAGCGACGTCGGAGCGACGCAGCAATTGCCTCCCTGGCCTGGGGAATGCCGATTGCAGGTGTGTAGCTGTGGACCTGCTGAGGAGGCAGCTGCATGGCGGCCTCGATAGAGGTGCGAACAGACTCAGGAGCAGGTACGGAAGGGTTGCCAATCGAGAAATCAAACACATTCTGAGCGCCAATCTCAGCACGACGCTGCATCGCATAACCTGCAATCTCACGGATTGCAGACTTTTCTGATCCGTATGCAAGACTTGTCTGATTGACCATGGTTTCTCGATTCTCTCGAAGCCTACAGTACCTACCTGGTAAAACGTTGGTTGGAGGCATGGATGACGCTGCGACGCATCTGGCCTCACACAACCTTTGATAGATAGCATATTGGGCGAGAAGATCGATCTTCTCGCCCAACTTTAAAAGTTTTAACAAATTTGTATCTATTGCACGGGTTTTGCCGTGACCGCACAATCCGAGCGCCGATTCCGCGGACTTGACCGCGCGACTTCAGCCTATTCGTACACGCAAGGCTTCAGAACGCCAACAAATGGCAGGTTGCGGTAGCGCTCTGCATAGTCCAGGCCGTAACCAACAACAAACTTGTCGGGTACGTGAGTGCCTACGTAACGAGGATCAATAGCTGGACGCTTGCCCTCAATGTCCTTGACCAGGAAAGCGGCAATCTCAATGGAAGCGGGGTTACGAGACTGGAGCATACGGACCAGGTAAGAGAGGGTCAGACCAGAGTCCAAGACGTCCTCTACGATAATGACGTGACGACCCTCAATCTTGGTATCAAGGTCTTTTACAATGCGCACGACGCCGGAGCTCTTAACACCGTCGCCGTAGCTGGAAACAGCCATAAAATCGATGGAGAGTGGGCACTCAATGGCGCGCATGATGTCGGCCATGAATACAACAGCTCCGCGAAGAACAGCAATGACCAGGGGGTTCTTGTCCGCGTAGTCACGCGTGATCTCTGCACCCACCTTCTTGACGATGTCCTTGATGTCCTGTTCGTCAAGCAGAATCTCTTCAATATCAGGGTGAAGCTCCGCCATTACTGGCTCCTCTCAAATGGCTTATGACCAGAATAGATGTTCAATTCTAGCAGCTGTTTTGAATCTTGCGTACATTTTACTCGTTCATCGGGACGAATTCCCGCAACCCACACCACATGTCCACGAATATTTGTGCGCACAATAGGCATCATACTCCTGGATTCAACAGGCACGCCCGCCTCGCCCAGCAGGTCAGAGATCTTTTTTGATTGCCCGTGCATGCCCAGGGGCTGCATGGTGTCCCCAGCCTCGGGTCCCGAGACCCACAGGCTGCCGCCGTGAACCGGATCTACCCCACAGGCTTTTGCGTCGAGAAGAACCGACTCACCCAACCATTCCTGGCTATGCGCGGTTGCATAGGACATGACGTCAAAGCCGTGCTCCACAGGAAGAATGCGTGCCGAAAGCACTCGGCCGTCTGCCAGCTCCAGCGTTCCCGGGACCGCAAGGTGCTCGCCAAACGTTGGTGCAGCAGGCGATGTACCTGCAGGTTCGTTGCCGCCCGCAGCGCCCGCGGCGCTCGCGCTCCCCGCGGCGCCCGCCGTGCCCGCGCTCCTCGCAGCGCCCGTGAATGAGAACGTCACGGTGCCCAGGCGAACGCGCGCCTCAAGGTTTTGCGGCAAGTTAGCCACGCCAACTCCCGCAGCAACCGCTTCAAGCACAGCATCTACGTGCCTGGACTCCAGCCACGCCTCGGGAATCAGCTGCCTTGCCACAATTCTCACCACGCGGCGAGCAATCACCACGTCAGTTGAACTCAGCTTCAGCGCGTCAAGTACCAGCGAATACTCACTCCTGCGTAGCGTAATCTGCCTCAGCTTACGAGCGGCCTTTCCCTCAAGATAATCGTCTTCGTCGGCCATCAGGTCCGCAATTTTACACACCGTCTGCACCAACATCGGGTTTCTCGCCTTAAGGAGCGGAAGCACGTTATGGCGCATATACGCACGTAGATAGTGTGTGTCGGTGTTAGTAGCGTCCTCGTGCCAGTCCAAGTCGCGAGCCTTCAGCCAGTCTTTGAGCTGGTCATGCGTGTAATCCAGCAGCGGACGATAAATCAGCCCGCGGTGTCTAGGAATCGACGCCAGGCCGCTCATGCCGGACCCGCGCATCACGTTCATCATGAACGTCTCCGCGCGATCATCAGCCGTGTGTGCCGTCAAAATCTTTGCCTTCTGGCGAGAAACCCCCTGTTCAACGCAAAGTTTTTGAGCGAGTTCTCGCGCAGCGTCATACCGCACCCGACGGCCCACTTCTTCCACGTTGCCGTCATGCTCCTGCGCGAGCTTTGCCACGTCCACGCGCAACACAGTGCAAGAAATGCCCAGCGACTCGCAAGTTACTTGAACAAAGTGCTGGTCAGCATCAGCGTCTTTGCCGCGAAGCAAATGATTTACGTGCAGCACATGCAAGCGCTCTTTTGCAACGCGCGCAAGACCTGCACCGTCGCCAAGGTCAAGTGGCTCCGTTGCCGCCATGTGAAGTAGCGCCATCGAGTCGGCTCCGCCCGAGACCATAAGGATTACAGGCGCGGCAGCCTGACCACGTCGCGAATCCGCTGCCTGGCCACGTTGCGAGTCCGCCGACTGTCCTTCTACCTGGTCATTTGCAGTGAGAGCGTTCTTTTTATTGAAGTATGCGTGTACGGATGGCACTTAGCACCAATTTCTGTCCGGTGTGTTTGTTACAGTTATACCCGAAAGTTACTCAGTAGAAAGAAATTCATGAATCCCACGTTTCGCCTACATATTCTTGCCAGCGGATCAAAGGGCAACTGCAGCCTGCTAGAAACGCCTGATGGTCTCATTATGATTGATTGCGGGATCTCTAGAAAAGAAATTCTGCGTCGGTCTAAAGAGTTGAACGTTAACCTGTCTGAGCTCGTGGCTATCTTTATTACGCACGAGCACACCGATCATGTCTCAGGTCTTTCGGTTGTCAGTAAAACTTTTGATGTTCCCGTGTTTGCTACAACAGGAACTGCCGCCGCGCTCTCAAGAAGAAGCTCCTGTTCAAACGTCACCTTTACCCTCGTTGACCAGACGGGTTCTGTTTATATTGATGCCGCGCCAGACATTGAGGTAAGCACGTTCCCCACCTCGCACGATGTCTGCGAGCCCATGGGCATGCGCTTTGATTATCTTGCTGGCCCTGATAGGCGCATCGTGGACTCTGTGGGTTATTGCACCGACACAGGTATTCTCACGCCAGAGGCTCTCGATTGCCTCTCTGACGTGCGCATTCTTGCTATCGAGTCCAACCATAACGAGCAAATGCTGCTCACCGGCCCTTATCCGTACGTACTCAAGCAACGCGTCCACGGAGACTCCGGCCACCTGTCAAACGAGTACACCGCACAGGCGTTGTCGCAGCTTGTGGGCCCAAATACTCGCTGTGTGGTTGGCATGCACCTTTCTCACGAGAATAACCGTCCAAGCGTCGCTGTGAGAACGCTTGCTGAGGCGGTTGGCGCACAGCCTCTCAACGATGCGTTCACCGAGGCACAAACTCCCGACGGCTCCCTTGCCGTCTGCGTTGCCAGTCAAGATTGGCCGATGTCGCTGTAAGTGCGCGTTTACGCGCCGCCTCGAGCGGCCACTCCATGCGACCGCTCTACGCGACCACTCGTGCAACCGTTTAAATATCCGAGCAAAACTGTGCAGGATTACACGAGCTGCGGTATCATGTTTTATATCAATGTTTTGCGAGACTACGACAAAAGGATCATCGTGGACACCTCGAACAACCTTGAAAATAACGTTTCACCTGCGGATCAGAACCCTCGCTCTGACACCCAGCAGGACTTTGAATACGCTGAATCTTTTGAGCAGGAAACTCAACCAGCCGATGGAGCCGACCTCTACGCAGCCGGAGCGCAGCACTTCTCGACATCTGAAGCTTCTGAGCACGAAGGCGAAGGCGCTGCAAAGCAGCCATACGTTCGCCAGCATCGCCATCACAAAACAGTGGAACCTATCAGCGACTTTACAATGCCGGGCGAGAAGCTCGAACTTCCCGAGAACCAGGCTGCTGGCTTCGAGTCCAGCAAGGGTTCTTACGCGAAGAAAGGTTGGCGCAAGCCAAAGAACGAGATTGCGCACCTTCGCAAGGACGTTCATTACGGCCAGTTCCTGCAGGTTCCTAAGGGTCAGCGAGACATCTTTGTCAGAAAAGAGCGCCGCTCAAATGCAGGTTCGCTAATTGCCGCCATCATTGTTTTGGCTATCATCACCGCGGTGGTTTATTTCCTCTGGACCTGGATGTCCGCTAACTGGGGCGTTGCCGTCCGCTAAACTGCAAAGCGACAACCTCCCGACGCGCACAAGGCAATGCCAGCTGTTACGCGCCTGATTTCTGCAAAGAATCTGTAAAATTTGCCTGAAAACATCAAAGAATCTGTGGATTTGCCTGATTTCATCAAAGAATCTGTGTCCCAAACACAGATTCTTTGCACTTTTCAGGCAGACTTTGAAGCGTGCCCGAGATTGCCTTTCCATGGACGCTTGCATGGAGCCTGATTTTCTCGCCATTGTAGACCCATGGGTCACTACCTTGTCTTTTGTTGTTGCACTAGCAATGAGAATTCAAGCTACAAAAGAGCAAAAAAGCAGGGTAAAAACCTTGAAAAGCTTGAGAAAATTCTTGAGAAGCTTGTATGTAGAGAAGAACTTCCAAAATCAGTGTGTGATCACTCTTTAGGAGGAGTGTATCGAGGACATCGCGAATGTCATATTGAACCTGATTGGCTTCTTATTTATCGTATTAAAGAAGATGAGCTTGTGCTTGTCGCTACGCGCTTAGGGAGTCATAGCGAACTGCTTGGGTTGTAAATTTTTGAAACTAACTTCTTGAGAGGCAAAGATGAGTAATTCCGAAAACAAAGCAAAAACACTTGTCATAGGAGATATGCACCTTAAAGAAGATCTCATTTTAAGTCGAGTTGACCAAGCGATAAAGAAACTGGATGTTAATCGCGTTGTGTTTTGCGGGGACTATGTTGATGAGTGGCACTCCAACCGCTCGATTATGTTGGATGCGATTGATGACTTTTTAACATGGATTGACGGTAAAAGAAAGCATGGTCTTGATGTTGATTTTGTCCTAGGAAACCATGACATGCAATATTTACGAGGTATTCCAGGGCCTGGTACGCATACCGATCTCTATAAAGAAGTTTCGGAAGCGCTTACCTATATGAAGGTTCAGATGGCATGCGTTGTGGGTAATTATGTAGTAACACACGCGGGCATAACAAGGGAGTGGGCTTATCGCTTTCTTACGTCAGACCAAAGGGAAACTCCTCGTACGCTTTCCGATGCTCTCAATGAGATGTTTCGACGTGGAGATGATAAAGCTCTCGCGGCACTTGACAGTGCAGGGCCAGGTCGTGGTGGAAGCGAAATTGCCAGTCCACTTTGGGCGGATTTATCAGAGCTCTATCAAGATCCACTCCCGGGTATCAATCAAATTGTTGGACATACTCCCGTTGAATCCATTGATATATGGGAGATTCCTACCAAAGATGGTGCACGTACAAAATCAAAGTTGATTTTTTGCGATACGTTCAGTCTTACGCCACATTTGATAGCCGTTGGAGATGGCAGCATGCTTCTGGTTGAGGGTACGTCGGCCAGAGTGGTAACTTCAGAAGAGCTGGGCCTGGAGTCGTGGGATATGGCTTCTTGGAACTGGATGAATACCTACGTATTGCCATTTTTGTAGAGCGATTAGGGCAACAATAAAAAGAAAGAGTAGGCGAATTGAGTGTACTTAGCACACTTAGCACGCTGAAAAATGAACACTTTTTAGCCTCTTGAATCCCGATAAAACCCTGACGTTTCCAACCATTTTTGTAATTCGTCAAAGCTGTAATCGCCTTTCAGAGCGATACCCTTTTTTATATGAGACGCGCCGCATTCTCTTTTGTAGTCCTCAAGCATGTGGCCGAAGCCTCCACCACCATGTGTGCAGAACGGAATAATTGTCTTCCCGCTTAAATCCGTTGTTCTCAAAAATGAAAGAACAGCAGGAGCAAACGTTTTCAGCCAGTTAGGAGAGCCTATGAAGATTGTTTCAAAGTCGTCTATATTTGCAAGACCTTGTCGCAACGGAGGACAATACCCCTTTTCAATTTGAGCTCTTACCTCTTTTACTGCCGTGTTATATGAAAAGGAATACGGATCTTGAGGTTCAAGCTCTTGTAGTTCTCCGTCCGTAATGAGTGCAATGTCTTCCGCGAGCTTTCTTGTTATGCCTGAATATGAGTAGTACACAATCAAAGGATTCATGTAAGGATTCCTATCGGTCGGCTGGTGTAATGTAGTGCCGACGCATTATATCGCCAAATTATCCTTTCATAGCTACGTGCGAGCACATGGTTTGCATTGATATGCAATGAGGCCAATGACGAAGGCTATACCAATCGCTATACCAAGCGCGAGGTTTGGTCCTATGGCAAGAGCCGGTATTCCCATGAGCATGCCGCAAATGTAAGGCACAAGCCACACAAGCCAAACTCCAATACTGAGACGATGGAAGCGAGCGAGCGTTGTGGGATTTTTCTTGGAATACACGATGGTTACCCATATCGCGTGCACGATCATAAGGATAATTGCAAGTGCTCCGGTTGTCGCATGTACTGGACTCTGAGAGCCGTTTTGCGCAATAAAAGACATACATGCTGTTCCTGTTGTGTCACATGCAAGCCCCAAGTAAAAAAGCACGATGTGACTCAGTTTAAGTGTGCCCGACTGGCGTTCGGCAAAAACGCCAATAGTATAAAAAACGAGCGCACCCGTAATCGCCATCGTGGCAAATCCAAGCATAAAGACACCGCCCCATACTGATGCTTTACTTTTTGGTAAGCATTTGGTCGTGATTTATGGACGGTATTGATGCTAGTCGCCGTAGCGTGAACAACAATACAGTTTGGTTCACGATGCTTTGGGCAGACGCTATTTTAGAGATTATGCCGGCGGCCGGTATCGTAAAGACCACGTTCAAGGAGCGTAAACAGTATCGTGCAATCGGCGTTTTTCTCGCGTAAGGAATCCAACATGGCACGCACGGTAAACGTCGTAATAGACGCTATATTCATTCCTGACGGTAGTGTTTTCCAATCAATATGCTCATCTTGTGTGAGAACTTTTTCAAGTCCCGCTTTTGCATGTTCAAGCATGGTATCCATGCGAATTTGGGCGGCGAGAAGATCGGCTTTTGGAAGATCTTTCCAGTCCCTTAACCAGTCTCTCCTAAAGACAACAACTGCTGCAGAGGTGCAATCCCAAAGTCTCTTGCAATACTCGACGTATGATTCTTCCACGTTGATATGACATATTTCCTGGAAGAGAGTGTGCTCAAAGTAACGTTCAGCATCCGCGACCATGATGTCGCTCTTTGAAGGAAAGAGTTTGTACAAGTAGCCAACTGAAACATTTGCATTCCGTGCGGCTCCTCGTGCGGAAATTGCGGCAAGTCCTTGTTTTGCCCCAATAGAATAGGCGGCTACAATGATTCTTTCTTTTTGAGCGGCACTGTCATCCGCCTCTGTGGTTTGGATTATATTTTTCTTGCGCGCAGTATGACTCTGCTCACTCATAAAACACAGACCTTCCGCTTTTATAATCGCTGTACATGTATAGTGTGCGCACTTTATAACACCGGCTATTATACTTTGTGAAATTGCTCCGGTATTTTCGAAGTTGGAGAAATAACGGACTTCTTTCCGGCAAATTTCAGGAGGAATAACGGTGTACAGTAAGCCTTTCGAGTCAAGTCCACATTAGTATGTAAATTTGTAATCATCGAATCTGTCACTGTCTATGCCACTTTTCTGAGTTCGATTTGGTTACGGGCAATCTTTGCTAAGGTTGGGATCTTGGCCTTAAGTTCCTTGCAAGCCGGAGCGTAGTAGATCTTACGCTTAGCTTTCCAACGTCCATTTTCCTCCATAAGAAAAGCACCCATAAGTCTTATTGCAGAGGATACATTGGGAAATATTCCGATTACCTTTGACCTACGCTTTATCTCCTTGTTAAGTCTTCTAAGGTAGTTTGAGGTACGTACACGCCTACACATTGAGATGGAAGGCTCCATCACCGTCATTGCGTCGTCCACGTGCAACGAATGATCTGATAAAGGAAGTCCAGCTCTCCTTGGTCTCTGCGTCAGCCAAAGATATACCGATGATCTCTTTGAGTCCTCCATCAGTAAGTCCTATGGCAACCATCAGTGCTTTTGACACGATACGATGGTTCTCTCGTACCTTTATATAGGTAGCATCTACCACTACAAACAGGTAGTTGTCTTAAGGCAACGGTTACAAAATGCATCGATGGCCACACCGAGCTCAGTGTATGCCTCAGAGACACTCTGTTTTGAAAATGACTTCCCACAGATCTCTTCCATAACTCTTCCGACCTTAGCCGTTGAAACTCAAAAGATAACCATCTCTGCCATTGTGGTAACAAGTGCTGCCTCACTTCTTCTGTAGTTCTCAAAGACAAGGGTCTTAAAGGGAACATTTCTATGTCTTGGTACTTGCAACTCAAGAGTACCTACTCTCGTGATTAGAGTTCGCTTTTTTGTGCCATTACGACTGTCGGTACGCATATCTAAGCGCTCATAGGGCAAACACAAAGTTGCTCTTCTGATTCTCTGCGCAATATAGCATTCAATGTTTGTTGGAGCAGTATGCGAAATGCATCGCTTCTGTCCTTAGAAAGCAACTGTAGAATCTCTTCTTGATCGAGAGTACTATTGATTTAAGCCATGTTTTACCTCCAAGCCTCTTCTGTTTTCTGGCGATTACAAGTTTACTTGGAAGTGGACCTCTGGCTCATTTCCATCTTTTATACCATTTTAGGGACGTGATCCGTGTCCTTACCATACGCGCCATTGCAATGATTCTTCTCCTTTTCATAGTAGTAGGTTTGGCCGTTATGGCTTTGTCGACGACGTCTGTAAATTATTATCTCATGGCTGCGGTCAGTGTATTTGTGGTTTGGAGGTGGGTATGGGATTGCCCGCCACGCAAAGCTGGGGCATGGAACGCGTTCTCAATCAACAAGCAGACGGTGGGGCTGCTCTCATTTCTACTTTCCAGCAGCTGGAGTGTCTTTTGGGAATTGGAATTTTTGGTCGCCCACGGAATCATGGTATACAGCAACATGTAAGGGAACCACTGCAGAAGGCTTTGCATCTATCTCACTTGCCTTTGAAACGGCACATGGGCAGGATGCTATGCAAGCGCAGGCACTACGCGCCGCCGCAAGTAGTGCGTATGCCTATGCTATTCTAATTGTGTTCTGTGTGATGGTTGCTCTCTGCTCCTTCTGGTGGCAGGATTTGTCGCATATATATCGAAATTAGAGCGAGAAGAACATGCAGGAAAACGAAAAAGTTAATAAACGTGGTATTTCATTACTGGCTAAACAGGCTCGTGAGGCATGGCAAGAATAGCGTCTTCATTCCACACGTTCCCGTTTGTGCTCTTGTGGACTCAAGCTTATTGTTGAGCATGGGTATGATGAAACGGCGGCTCAGGATACAGCCCAGGCTGCCGGAGTCCTACCATAACCTTCTTTCGCCATTTTCCCTCCAAAGAGGGTGTCGTTCTTGGACTGCCTCCCGATAGCGCCGGTATCGTAGTTGCCGAGCATGTGCTTACTGGCACAAACAAAAGCCTGCAGCCGTTTGAGATTGCTCGCATTGTCTTAGATGCGGTCGTGGAGGAACTCGCTACCGATGGACTCTCTGATATTGCCCTTAGACTTTCCATCGTTCACGAAAATCCTACACTCTTGAAGGCTCCGTATGCGCGCATTCCCCAGTGGATACGGGTCTTGGATGCTCTTCTCGCCAATTCACTACGTACGGCACATGATGATGCTTTCTCAATGCACCTTAAGGCGTCAGCCATGGTAATGTACTGGGTTGAAACCTTGTGCGAATGGTCTCGCCGTGGAGGTGCCAAAGCAGACCGTGCACTCTTACAGACAGTTGCTGGAGAGACGGATGCGGCAATTGCCACTGTGACGAAAAGTTATAAGTGACAATAGAGTTGTAGCCATGAAGTTTAAGAGCGTATGATACGCCATCCAGCAGCTTCCCGGCGCATCTCGATAAAGCGCCGGTAGATACCAGCCTCCTTCATTAGCTCATTATGTGTACCACGCTGAACGATGCGCCCGCCGTCGATCACAAGAATCTGGTCAGCATCGCGCACCGTGTTCAGGCGATGTGCAATGGTAACAAGGGTCTTTCCTCGTGTCAGTTCCGTTACTGCCTGCATAAGCAGGTGCTCGTTTTCCGGGTCGACCGAGCTCGTAGCCTCGTCAAGGATGACGATCGGCGCATCCTTCATGATGGCGCGTGCAATGGATACTCTCTGGCGCTCTCCACCGGAAAGGTTTGCCCCACCTTCCTCAAGCACCGTGTCGTAGCCGTCAGGAAGTTCCATAATGAAATCATGGCAGCGTGCGCGTTTTGCTGCGGCGATGACCTCTTCGCGCGGTGCATCGGGGCGACCAAAGCGAATGTTATTCTCGACGGTGTCATTGAACAGGTATACGCTCTGGAACACCATCGATATGTTTGCAAGCAGGCTTTCCGCCGTTCCCTCGCGGACATCAATGCCACCGATGGTAACGTGACCCTTATCGACATCCCAAAAGCGCGCAAGCAGATTCACCAGCGTCGTTTTACCCGAGCCGCTCGGGCCGACAAGTGCGCAGGTTGAGCCTTCGGGAATAAAAAGCGTTACTCCGTCTATGACACGACGACCGTCTCCGTAGCCGAATGAGACATCTTCCATGGCCAGGGCAAATCCGTCGGGTGAGAGCGTCTCATCCGTAAGGTCTTGCTTTGGCACTGAACATACCTCGTCAATGCGGTTAAGCTCTCCTTCGATCTTCTTGGTGAGAAACGCACTGTTGTTCGCGCTGATAAGCTCTCCGTAGATCATAAAAGCGGCAACCAGCAGCGTGAGCGCCCACGAGAGAGACAGAGCGCCTGTCAGATACAGTGTGCATGCGGAGAGAAGAACTCCGCAGCTTGCAAGGTTGAACACGAGCGCATAGAGCTTGAGGATACCTTGTGCCGCCTGCTCTTGATCGTAATCTGCCTGGCGTTTCCGCTCAAAGGATGCCTTCGCTGCGGCAAGTGCGTCATCGGGTGTCGCGAATGCCCGCAATACAGCCATGCCGCGGGCGTATTCGATCACCTTGTCAGTCATTTCCTCCTGTGCGGCAGTGACCTCCCGTGTGACGGCGGTCGAGCGTCTTCTCAGCCAATCCAAAACAATAAGGCCTACGGCAATGCCGACAAAGGTAATGAAGGCAACCGGTGGCGCTTGAAACAGGAAGAACAGACTCATGATCACTGCCATAGCTACGCCGCCCGAGAGTCCCGTGAGACAGATGGTCATGAACTCTTCGAGTTGGTGCACCGTGGTAGTGAGTGTGGTGGTTATCGCCGAGAGACGCTGCTCTGAGAAGTAGCCCATGGGAGCGCCTTTTAAGCGGTCGCCCACCCGTAGCCGCAGATCACGGAAGATGTGGAACCCCTCGGCGTCCATCTGTATGTCCACGAGATATTGGAAGGCAAACTGACCCGCTACGCTGATGGCGAGGATCCCTAAACATTGCAGGGCAACTCCGGCGCTCAGGTGGCTTCGCATCTCAAGGGCCCACCATACCGCTATGAGCATTCCGGACATGAAGAACGCTTTAATGACATTACAGACCATGCCTGCCATGAGGCTGCGGCGTGATGCCGGTGAGAAGCTTCCGGCCAAGTCAAGGATGCGTTTCATTATTGCAAACATGAGGGCTCCTCTTCTGCGTTGACGGTAGAGCTCATATGTTCTTTCCACATGCGAGCATACAAAGGACAGGTTTTCAGCAATTCACCGTGACGTCCGCGCGCAACGATGCGTCCGTCGTCCATGACGAGGATCTGGTCGGCGCCTGTGATCGTTGATAGGCGGTGGGCGATAGTAACAAGTGTTTTTCCTGCTACAAGCTTGCTCAAGGCTCGCTCTACCAGAGCTTCGTTTTCAGGATCGGCATAGGCAGTGGCCTCATCAAGAATGACGATGGAAGCATCTTTTAAGATGGCGCGGGCAATGGTGATGCGTTGGCGCTCGCCGCCGGAAAGCCTTGCACCTGCCTCACCGGCAGGAGTGCGATACCCTTGAGGAAGCCGGCTGATGAACTCATGAGCGCCGGCTGCACGTGCAGCAGTCTCGACCTCTTCATCGGTTGCATCCGGCATGCCCATGCGGATGTTGTCGGCGATGGTCCTATCAAACAAAAACGTGTCCTGTGCCACATACGAGACGTGCTCCATAAGCTGCTCGAAGGGAATGTCTCGCACATCGGTACCGCCGAATGAAATGCATCCGGAACGTACATCCCAGAAACCGGCCATAAGCTTAGCTACCGTTGATTTGCCCGATCCGCTGGGTCCTACGATAGCCGTGATCTGCCCCGGCTCCGTCTTAAAGTTGATATCGTGCAGCACTTCCATACCCTCATGATAAGAAAAAGAGACGTTCTCAAAAGTGAATGACTTGCCGTCAAGCATTACGCGCTCACTTGGCCGTGAGAGCTCAGGCTCTCCTAAAAAGTCCCAGACTACGTTCAGGCAGGTATCCATACGTGAAATTTGGCCTGCCGCCTGGGAGAACTTGAGTATTCCTCCGATGAATCCCAATGGGATGGTGATGCACACCATGAAGGCAGGTAATGTGATCCGTCCGACCGAAAGTAGCCAAACGCCGAGCGGTAGCGAGAAGAGCAGCGTACAGGGGACGATAGCCCGTATCGCCGCCATCCATATCCAGCTTTGGTGAAACCATGCAAGCGTGGAGTCGTGATATTCGGCTACCGCCTCGGAAAACGAGCCGTATGAGGATGCGGTGCGTCCGAACGCTTTGATCACCTGGATACCGTTGACATACTCTACCAGCGTTGAGTTCATCCGCTGTTCGCTCGCAATATAGCGGGCCATTTTGGGCTTATAGTCCCGCATCATGCCAAGATAGAAGAGCAGGCATAAGGGGATCGTGGCAATCCCGGCAAGTCCCATACGCCAGTTGATGGCGAATACGATAATCATTGCCAAAAGCGGCGCAAATACCGTGCTTGGAAGCTCGGGCATGAAGTGCGCAATGGCGTCCTCAAGTTGGTTCACGTTGTCTACGAACCGGTTCTTGAACGTGCCCGTCGGCGTGTCGACGATGGTCCCCATGGGCACACGAGCCATCTTCTCTGCCATCTGCTCACGCATGGTGCGTAGAGCCTTGAAGGCGATCCCGTGGCTGATCATGGAAGAGCGCCAGGTGAACAGGAACTTTGCAATCTGGGCCGCTGCTGCTGCGGCTGATAGGAGAGCAGCTGACTCAAGCGTGAGCGTCCCTTCCGCCAATCCCGCGGCAAGTAAGGCAACGACAATATAAGGAACCATGCCTGCCGCCTCGCCTATGCATGCTAGAAGAAGCGAGAAGAGCATTCGATTCCTGTCGGGCCGCATAAAATAGAAAAGCTTTGAAAATGCACTGGGACGTGCCGTCCGGTTTTTTGGCGTAATGTGACTCATGGAGACATCAATCTCTTTTCTGCAATGACAAGTCAACGATGTAATCGCCTGCCAGTTGCGCCAACAGTTCGTCGTGCGTTATAACCACAACTGCTTTTTTCTCGGATGCGAGTTTGCGGCACCAATGCACCACCTCGTGCATCCCGTGTCCGTCAAGTCCGCTTGTGGGCTCGTCAAGTACAATAAGCTCGGCATCTGAGCAGTATGCCGTCGCAAGTATGACGCGCTGCTTCTGCCCGCCGGAAAGACTGGCCGGATGTCGGTCGGCCAAATCCGTCAGACCAAAAGCTGCCAGTGCCTCCCAGGCGCGTGCCTTGAGTGCATCATCCACCTGTCGGCCAAGCACCACTTCGTCCGCTACGCTGCCGGCATACAGCTGATAGTCAACGTCCTGCATGACAAAGTAGCTGAGGAGGCGGCGTTCTTTACGGGAAAGATGTTTCCCGTTTCTGGCGACGATGCCTCTCTGCTCTCGAGCGGCTCCTACAAGGACTTTTGCGAGCGTAGTTTTGCCTGTTCCGTTTTCACCACATATGACCGTTACGGATCCGAATGGAAATTCAGCGGTAATGCCCTTGATTCCGCGTTTTGTTGAAGGGTATAGATAGGTCACATCTGTCATGTGCCAACCGTCCGCATCCTTTGCGGGATAGGACTTGATTTCAGAGTCGGATTTCATGTCGGGGTGTCGAAGCCCAAACTTTGCCGTTTCGTGTTCGGAAAGAGACGTGAACTTCTCGACATCCCACCGAGCGGCTATGCGTCCTTCCTGAAGATATACAAACTCATCGGCTACAGGCAAAAATTGATGGAGTCTATGCTCGGAGATGATCAGTGCCACGCCGTTTCTTTTAAGCTCTCCGAGGATCTTGATAAGCGACTGAGACCCCTCTGCATCCAAATTCGAGGTGGGTTCGTCAAGTATCAGGATCTGCGGACGGTTGGCTATTGCAGCCGCAAGAGCGACGCGCTGTTTTTGTCCGCTTGAGAGCTCGGTGAGCTTCTCGGCAAGAAGTCGGCTGACACCGCTGAGTGTTGCCGCCTCTTGGACGAACTTGATCGTATCTGAGGGATCAGTACCCAGATTTTCCAGGGAAAATGCAATTTCGTCGCCTACCGTCCCCATGAAGAATTGACTTCTCGGATCTTGTGTGACTACGCCTATGCTTTTCGTGCGATTGCGCGGGGACAGATCAAACACGTCCGTTCCGTGTACAAGGACCACTCCGCTCTTCTCGCCGGGAAAGAAGGTTCCTGCGAGGCCGTCGATCAGGCGCAGAACCGTTGATTTTCCGCTGCCGGAGCGTCCGCAGAGTACGGTGCATGAGCCTGCCGGGATGTTGAGGCAGATATCCTGTACACAGCTTTCCGTAGATTCGTATCTGCCGGCTGATACCTCACTATCAGCTGATGTTTCATCTGAAAGCTCAGACTCGTCGAGGTAGTAAAACGAAACGTTCTTCAAAGCGACGGTTTCCGTACCTCTCACAAAACCGCCTCCAACGCATATATGCCGGCGACGGCTGCAGTTACAACAAGAGCGCACATTGCGTCGCGCAAGGTGAATCCCACGTGATATACCGACGTTCGTCCTGTACCTATCCCAATCCCTCGCAGTTCGGCCGATGCGGCGAGTTCGTTTGAGAGTCTCAGCGAGCGCATGACAAGCGGCGTGTAAAAGCATTCGTATGCGAGCGCGGGGTGTCTCACAATACCCAGTAAGCTGGGGAAGATGCCCCGCATGCGGATTCCGCGAAGTATTGAGCGCATCTCAAACGGAAGGATCGAGGCAAATCTGAATATCATGCAGATCCCAACGAGGAATTTTTGCGGGAGATGCCACCGGTCGAGTGCGCACATGATCGCCGAAGGAGAAAGCGAGAAGAACGCGCAGCCGGTCGTAAACGGGGGAATCATGTGCAGCATGCTTACAAAAAGAACTCCGTACAGCCCTGGGAGGGGAAGGAAGCTCAGGCCGCATATGACTGTGAAGCTCACACAGGTCCTTGTCGCACTTCTCGTCCGTCCGTTTGCGGCGAGATAAGCTGTAGCGAATGCCTGTAAAAGCACCGTCTCAAGGAGGTTCACTATCAGCATGGATACGATCCCCACAAGAAAGAACGACAACAGATGTGTTCTTGGATCAAGGCCGAGAAGACCGCACTTGATGTCCGTCTCTTCCATGTCGTTCATGCGATTTTCGCTTTACGGACGTGTTTTTTCAAGAATTTTGATCCAATAAGGCCGCCAACGATCGTTCCCGCTGCAAACAAAGCCATCATCAGAAGAATCCAGGGGAGTTCGGTATATTGGGCGATCATCGCGGTAACGTCGGCGGCATTGTAGTAGGTTTCCAACTGTTTCATGTAGGCTTCTCTGAACAGTACATACGGTATG
The DNA here is from genome assembly GCA_023300185.1 of Lancefieldella parvula. Taxonomy (GTDB): domain Bacteria; phylum Actinomycetota; class Coriobacteriia; order Coriobacteriales; family Atopobiaceae; genus Lancefieldella. The sequence goes on along the minus strand of CP097092.1, from coordinate 124,349 downwards.
ATTCCATAAAAACCAAACGTCACCCAATAGACGATATAGCCGCCGATGACGCGTTTGATATCGTGATAAGAATCTTTACCCCACATAACCAGCTCGCCTATGACTGCGCCCACAATAGCGACCGGTGCACAGTAGAGTCCGCCCATGAAGGTGTAGAGGACACCAAATATGAGGATCGATCCGGAAAGTACGCCACGTTTGCCGATGCGGTCGGCCATGACGAGATAGAACGGCGTTGCCAGTAACGGAAACAGCCATGAGCCAACGAAGAACGTATTTTGTGGTGCCAACAGCCATGTCTTCGACTACTTTTGCCACCGTGATAAGTATCATGATGATGAGATTGAATATTACAAATGTCAGGATGTCGTGCATGATCCACCTGGTATTTTTGGAGCTTTCAACTTCTGTTTTCATAGATGATCCTCCTTACTGTCGACTCTTTATATCGATGCACATCGATCGATTCGCCGATCAATTGTTAGCTATAGGAAACTCTGCTTTATAATGGATAAACAGCATGTTCCTGACAACTGCATTGATGAGATGCGTCCCTATACGGAATGAGAAGGCCTGATCAAGGAAGAAGCCTGGGAACCGGACGAGCGGAAAGGAAGGAAGATGAAAAGTATTGAGACAGATCTTTACCGTGGGGCGTTTCAGGGATGGGATCTCAAGCCTTTGAAGGAAGTTCGTGGTTATGGCCCTGAAGGCGTCCTACACACCTTTGAAAATGAGCTGGGATCCGGTGAGTACTGGGCGTACTTTCGCGGAAGTCTTTTTGCCGTGAATGCATTCAGGATGAACTTTGCAAAAAGCGGGATCATGCGGTACCGCTGTACCGAGCACATCTGCCTGGGATGCTACGATGATGTCAAGGGTATGGTGCAACGTCAGGGTGCGCCGCTCGCTCCGGGGGCCATCATGGTATATCTTGGGGGTGAGAATGAAGAATATGAGATGCGATTCTCAAAAGGGGCCGTAGCAAGGGCTTCGTCTATCACTATTTCTCCCGACTACTATCGGGATTATCTACAAAGCAGGTTTGGGGATATCAGAGATGTCCGGGAAGCCTTTATCAAAGTTGACGGAAAACATGATCTTCCCGAACTTGTCGATCTGCTCCGCAAGGCACGTGCGTATCAGGGCAAGGGAATTGCCGCGGTGCTGTTCTATGAGGGCGTGATTGCAGAGGCTGTCGCTCTTGTTATGGAATACGCTACCCGAGAAGATGGAAGCGAAGAACATAAGGCTCTGTCTCAGGATGATACACGCGCTATCTGCCATATCAGTGCCTACATTGCCGACAACCTAAGTGGAGACCTCTCCTGTGCACGGCTTGCCTCAGAGCTGTACATCGGGCAAACCAAGCTGAAAAGGCTGTTCAAAACCGCGACGGGGCTTTCACCTTCTGCGTATGTCATACGGGAACGAATGGAAGAGGCTGTTCGGCTGCTCAAGGAAACCGATCTTCCGATTGCAAGCGTCGGTAAGGCGGTCGGTTACCGCAAACCGGGTGCGTTCACGGAAGCATTTCGAAGGAACAAGGGCTTCTCGCCGGCGGACTTTAGAAAGAGCAATGGTGTTCAGTGAACCCTCACTGCGGTTAATCCCTCGAAAATCATCAATGTAATTGCTCGAAAAACATAGTTGAGTTAGCTCGAAAATCATAAATGGAAATCCTCGAAAATCATCAATGAAGAGTTGAATTTGTGCTATCATCAGGCATTGCAATAGTTCTTACGAGGAAGGGGTCTTATGAGATATTCAAAGTTTAAGCCGGAAACATACATTCCTCGTATTATTGATTCACAGGTGCAGGTCCTTCTGGATACCTTTGGTGGTATAGAACTTTGTGGTCCTCGTTGGTCGGGGAAATCCTGGACGGCACAGTCATTTGGCGAGAGTGTGACACGTGTGGATGAATCCGAACAGATCTATATGGATGATCCACAGCTTGCTCTTGTTGGTGATACCCCTCATGTTATTGACGAGTGGCAAGATATACCTGCTATATGGAATATTGTACGTCATAGGATCGATGATAGTGCAAATAAGCCGGGACAGTTTATTTTGACAGGCTCCTCCACTCCTCCCGAGGATGAAAAAAGACATAGTGGAGCAGGACGCATTGCACGGTTGCGTATGCATACTATGAGTCTTGCAGAGACTGGAGATTCTACGGGAGCAGTATCTCTTTTGGGACTCTTTGAAGATTCCTTCCAGCCGGCGCAATCTCATATTGATCTCGCCGATTTAGCCAATATTGTATGCCGCGGTGGGTGGCCGGCTCTTCAAACAAAAAAATTGGCGGATCCAAGGGCCATTACCGATGAGTATCTTAATGCACTTTTTGATGTAAGTATGCCTCGCGCGGGGAAAAGTCCACTTCTGTCCCGCCGCATAGCTGCATCTCTTGCACGAAATGTAGCAACGAGTGCAACGCTGGGTACCGTGAGAGATGATATTGCCGCCTTTGACAATATAGCTCCGGTGGATGGGACCATATCCTCATACCTTGAAGAGTTTAGACGCAACTATTTTATTGAGGAGCTCTCGGGCTGGGATGCGCCAATCAGGTCAAAGTCAAGGCTGCGCACGAAACCAAAACGATATTTCTGCGATACGTCTCTCGTGGCCAGTTTATTAGGTGTCGACTCTTCACGCTTACTTAAAGACGGACAGCTTTTTGGTTTATTGATTGAGTCACTCTGCATTCATGATTTGTCCGTTTACGTTTCCGCTTTGCCTAAGTCGTATGGGGGATCTTTACGATATTATGCGGACGCCGATGGGCTTGAGGTTGACGCCATTATTGAATTGACGGATGGTCGATGGGCAGCCATTGAAATCAAGATGGGGGAATCTAAAGTGGAAGATGCGGCTGCGAATCTCATAAGAGTTGCGAGAAAGGTGGCTGCTAATCCTGCAGCAAGAAATCCTAAGCCTAGCTTTATGGCTGTGCTGCTCGGTAAAGGGACGATGGCGCGTAGACGGCGCTCAGATGGGATATATGTTATTCCAATCGATACCTTGGGGGCATAAGAGATTGTGGGGAGGAATATTCGAGTAAAGTGCATTTAAACTCCAACTTCTCCATCTTACGTGTGTCCTTCAACTGATTCTAAATAAAGCTGTCTTGTATATAATGAAATTCATGCGACACTTGCTTGACCCTTCTATACGGGATACGAATCGGAGAAGATGTGACACTCTTTGGAAAATCAGTCCGGTTTTTCTCGTCATGTCTGAGTTGTTTTTCTCAGACTTCATGCATTTTTCAGGCTCGCAATCGCAAGTCAATTGGCTCCGCACGCAAAAAACCGCTGGTACTTCGTGTACCAGCGGCTTTGTTCGTAGAGCTTAGCGCGCAGTAAGAGCGCGCCTGGCGAGAAACCCCGTCTAGCTCCAGGGATCGCGTTCAAAGAGAGGCTCGCTCACAGGACGACGATCGGAATACGGGTCGTAGCCGTCATCGTCCTCGTTTTCCGCGCGAGCAAACTCCGGGTCAACAACCTGCGCTTTCTTGGAATCCGCGTCCTTGTGCGCCGTGGCCTTCGCAGTAGCCGTCGCAACGTCCTTGTGCGCCGCAACCTGCCCCGCAACCTGCAGCGTAGCCGTTGCAGCAGCGGCAACCTGCGTCGCGACCTGCGCTGCAACTCGCGCCTCGGACTTCTCGGCCCTGTTTACCTCGTCACACATGTGCAGCCTCATTTACTTCTTGCGAGCAACCAAGTTGCCGTTCTCGTCAGTATCAACCAGAACAGTATCGCCCTCATGCAGCTCACCTGCAATAATCAAGTTTGCTACCTGGTCTACAACGCGACGCTGAATGAGCCGCTTCAGAGGACGAGCGCCGTAAACAGGATCCAGACCGTCAAGAGCCAGCGACTGCTTTGCAGCCTCAGAAAGCTCCAGCGTCATGCGCTCGTTAGCAAGCCTACTACGAACATCCTTAAGCTGAATGTCCACAATGCGCTCGATGTCCTCAAGGCCCAGAGGCTGGAAGACAACCACGTCGTCGATACGGTTCAAGAACTCAGGGCGGAAGGAGCTACGCAGCGCCTCCATGACCTGCTTTCTGGACTCCTCGTTGAAGCCCTCTGCGCCAGCACCAGCAATGAACTGCGAACCAACGTTACTGGTCATGATAATGATGGTGTTCTTGAAGCTCACTACCCTACCTTGACCATCGGTTAGGCGACCGTCGTCCAGCACCTGCAACAAGATGTTGAAGACGTCAGGATGAGCCTTCTCCATCTCGTCCAGCAAGATGACGGAATATGGATGCCTACGAACTGCCTCGGTGAGCTGGCCACCCTCGTCATAGCCCACGTATCCTGGAGGTGCGCCAATGAGTCGCTGGACCGAGAACTTCTCCATGTACTCAGACATATCGATGCGGACCAGCGAGCGCTCGTCGTCAAACAGCAGCTCTGCCAGCGCCTTTGCAAGCTCGGTCTTACCCACGCCGGTTGGACCCAGGAAGAAGAAGCTGCCCAGAGGCTTGTTTGGATCTGCGAGTCCAGCGCGAGAACGACGGACTGCTGCAGCAACTGCGGAAACAGCGTCGTCCTGACCAATAACGCGCAGGTGGAGCTGGTCTTCAAGGTTCTTGAGCTTGTCCATCTCGCCCTGCATCATCTTGGACACAGGAACGCCAGTCCACGAAGAAACCACCTCGGCAATCTCGTCCGTGGTGACCTCTTCCTTGAGGATTCCGCCGTCTTCCTGCTTGGCGAGAAGGGCTTTTTCTGCCTCATCGTATTTACGCTCAAGCTCTGGAATGGTGCTGTAACGAAGCTCGGATGCCTGCGCCAAATCACCCTCGCGGGTCACGCGCTCCATCTGCGTCTTTGCGTCCTCAATCTGGGACTTTAAGTCCTGTACCAGGTCAATTGCGCCGCGCTCGTTCTGCCAGTTGGCCTTCATGCCATCCAGCTTCTCCTGCGTTGTAGCAATTTCTGCGCGAAGGTTCTCCAGACGCTCCTTTGAAGCAGCGTCCTCCTCCTTCATCAGAGCCTGCTCCTCAATCTGCATCTGAGTGAGTTGACGATCAACCGCATCAATCTCTGCTGGCATAGAATCAAGCTCCATGCGAAGCCTTGATGCCGCCTCATCTACCAGGTCAATTGCCTTATCTGGCAAGAATCGATCAGAAATGTAGCGGTTAGAGAGGTCTGCTGCTGCAACCAGGGCTGAGTCCGTAATACGAACGCGGTGGTGCTGTTCGTACTTTTCCTTGAGGCCACGCAGGATAGAGATGGTGTCCTCAACAGTAGGCTCGGAGACAAGTACGGTCTGGAAACGACGTGCAAGAGCAGCGTCCTTCTCGATGTACTTGCGGTATTCATCCAGCGTAGTAGCACCAATTGCGCGAAGCTCGCCACGGGCAAGCGCTGGCTTCAAGATGTTACCAGCGTCCATGGATCCCTCGGAAGCGCCAGCGCCTACGATGGTGTGAAGCTCGTCGATGAAGAGAATAATCTGGCCGTTAGACTTGGCCACTTCTTTGACCACGCTCTTCAAGCGGTCCTCAAACTCGCCGCGGTACTTTGCACCTGCTACCAGGGCAGACATATCAAGCTCAACAAGCTCTTTGTCGCGCAGGGTACTTGGAACGTCGCCAGAAACAATGCGCTCTGCCAGGCCTTCCACAATTGCGGTCTTACCAACACCAGGCTCGCCGATAAGAACAGGGTTGTTCTTGGTGCGACGGCTCAGAACCTGAATGGTGCGACGAATCTCTTCGACGCGGCCAATAACTGGATCGAGCTTTCCCTGACGAGCAAGATTGGTCACGTTGCGACCATACTGCTCCAAGGCCTCAAACTGCGGCTTTGCGTCCTGAGAGGTTACGCGCTCATCACCACGAAGCTCGTTGTAGACCTCCTCAACGCGCTTAGCGGTAACGCCGGCGTCGCGAAGAATCCTACCTGCGTCGGTGTTGTCGTTTGCCAGCGCAGTGAGCAGGTGTTCAGAGGTAACGTAGGAATCTCCCAGCTTAGTGGCAAGCTTCTCGGCCTCGTTAATGACCTTGAGAAGGTCGTTGCCAATGCCAATCTGTGCTCCACTTACCTTTGGAGCCTTTGAGATTGCTTGGTCTACCTGCGTAGCAATAGTGTCAGGATCTGCGCCAATCTTCTCCAAGATAGAACGCAGGTTGCGCTCGTTGCTATCAAGTAACGCCTTGAGCAGGTGTGTTGGTGCAACCTCGGAAGCCTCTACATCGCCAGCAATACCAAGAGCTGCCTGCAGTGCTTCCTGGGCGGTTACGGCCCATTTATCTAGTCTCATAAAATCACCCTCCTACCCCAAACAATAATCGTGCCGGGGACTGAATCTTCATCGGATTCTATATACCCCCAAGCACGACTTTTAATACATATCTAAGTGTGTTTGTAGTAGATTTTCTTATTGAGTTGTACTGAGCTTTTGAGCAAGCAAATGTTAAGGCTATTACGCCTCCCAGTTTTGAACTTTTGCAGCCCTACCCGCGCCTTACTGCCTCTAAAATTCAGCCTCTTCATAGACAAGATTTTGCTCAGATTCCATTGTCGAGAAAAACTTGGCAGGTGTAAGCACTGGTATATCCGAGCGAACAAAATCAGCCGTATTTCTTGTGACGATATAGTCTGCCTTTATCTTTTTAGCTGCGCGCCAAATAAGACAGTCTTCAAAGTCTTCCCACTGCTCAGAAAGCGCATTTGAAATATCCGCTCCATCAACAGAACATACGTTAAGCAGCGGAGATACTTCTTTAAGGATTTCTTGCATACGAGCAGAGCCGTGAGCCTTAGCGCCCACATAGTAGAGATCTGTATATGACTGAGCCGCAATCCACAGTTCGGCGTCCCTAAACTGCTTCATTATGAAAAGCTTTTTTGCGTCCGCAACAAACTGTTCCCTGCACAAAAAGATGTCCAGCAAAACATTAGTGTCAATCAAGAGCTTCATAGTCACTTGACCTCCACTCACTGATTGCCTCTTTGTAGGTGCTATCCCCTAAATCATTCCAAAATGACGCCGGTGCGGGAACAGAAATCTTTCCAAAGAGTGCCGAGAGCTGCTCTTTGTCCTTCTCGCTCAATTGACGAGAAGACCCTTTAACAGAAGATTCCAACGAAGCGCCTTCATAAGCATCAGGAAGCCTGCCTGTTACCAGCACATATTCAAAAGCTGCATTAATCAGCTTGGTGGTGTTTGATCCAAGTGATTCAAGAACCTCGGAAACCTGATTTTTGACTTCAACAGGAATACGAGCAGTTACAATGCTGTCCATGGGTTCTCCTTTACCTAGTTATGTCATTGTATTCACGTATTACAACTAGGTCAAGGAGCACTGATTAAACAGTTTCTGACTGGATGTTTCCGTCTTTTAAAACAAGGGAGTGGAAGCGATTTCTTATTTCAGAGGTCACTTGATGAGACGTCATAATAACGGTTCTTTCCTTATCTTTTAAGATCAAATCAATGAGGCTCTGAACTGAGTCGGCATCCAAATGAGCAAAGCTCTCGTCATAAATCACAATTTGTGGCTTAAACAAAAAGATTCGCGCAAGAGCAAGCCTCTGTCGTTCTCCACCGGAAAGACTGCTTCCGGCTTGATCAATCACATGATCAATTCCGTCTGGATATCTGGTGAGAATCTCAGAAAAGCCCGATTTTGTAATAGCGTCAATAATTTCTTCATCGGTAAACTCATGGCAAAACAGCGTAACGTTATCCCTGATAGTTGCATTAAAAATGAACGTTTGCTGAGAGCAAGGGATTATAAACCGAGCATATTGCTCACTTTTGAATTGCTTGATTGGTACGCCATCCAAGCAAATATCTCCGCTATCTGGGCTCAGAGCATCCGTTAATAGTTTGATGAGTGTTGTCTTTCCACTTCCCGAGCTTCCTTCAAGAAGATATTTTCTGCCACGTTCCAAAGTAAAACTAATATCCGATAAAACTAATTTGTCCTCGTCGTAACCATACGAAATATGATTGACCGTTAGATTTGTAAAGTGCTCAGGGGTATTTTCTGTCCCACTTTCTGTAGCTGGGACTTCATTAAGAAGCGTTTGTATTTTAGTAATTATCTCTTTTGCGCTTCTCATATCAGTAATTGAATCACTTATGTTTTGAATAGGATTTGCTATGTAGACAACAAGCTGAGATGCGGCAACCATCATTCCTACTGTCATCAATCCATTAAGGGTAAGAATGGCTCCAATGAAATAAATTCCAATGTAAATAATTTGACCCACAGTAAATGAAAGCAAGCGTGCCAATGAACTAAAGTACCGAGCACCAAATTTCTGCTTCTCCCAAGCCTGATTCGCACTGCTCATGGCAACCCGTGAGGCCTCTGTTAAATGAAAGCTCCTGAGCAGATCAAACCCTTCAAGATGCTCATTTGCCGTAGCAATAAAATGCTCAGCTGACTCAGACTGTGCTTTTCGTTTATTAGAAATGATTCCGGACATTGTGTTGGGAACAAACATCTGAACAGCTATCATGCATAAAATGAACAGAACGAGCCACGGTGAAATAAACAGCAAAATTATTAGGCTTACTACGCCAGAAAAGACATCTATCAAGAGATCAATAAAGACGCGGAAATATGTTTCCTCAAGTAAATCAAGGTCGTTAGTAAGGATTGAGAGCCAATGGCTTGTATTGAATGAGTGGAACTCAGGAATTGAACGATTGAATATCTTTTTTATCAACTCATCACGCAGATGCGTTTGACAGCCCTGTATAACTGACCAGCGCAAACGTCTGCAAATCAAGTCGACAATAAAATAGCAGAATATATAGAGGCCAAACCAGAGTCCATCATTCAGTGCATCCGACAAATTGCCATCCATGGCAAGATTAACGGATTGAAGCATTACAAATGAAAGTGCAATTTCAAACAAGCTACTTAAAAGAGAGAAGACTACAAAGAATATTAGTTTGCTCTTTTGTTGAGCGTAAAGGTATTTAAGCATGCCATCTCCCTTAAAAGAGATTTCGTTTTAAAAAGGTTATGACTGCATGTGGTATTCGGTATTCGGTATTCGGTATTCGGTATTCGGTATTCGGTATTCGGTATTCGGTATTCGGTATTCGGTATTCGGTATTCGGTATTCGGTAAATGGTAACCAAACAAAAAACCAGCTCCCTGCACACGCAGGAAGCTGGTCATCTTACTAGCAGTAATTTGCCTCGTTGTCTTACGATTCCTTTGGCTGCGTCGGGTCGCCCTCGGCGTTAGCGTCAGAAGAAGCGGAGCTGGGCATACCAAGCAGACGCTGCATCACCATCTCTGGGCTGGTCTCGCTATAACGAACAAGCGAGGTGATGCGCTCGCGCATGTGGTACTCGTGGAGCTCGTCCTCAAGCACGCGAATGCGTTCGCGCAGCTCATCGATAAGATCGTCCTTCTCGAGAGCTCGTTCACGCATGTCCAAGAATGCGCACAACACCGGCAAGATTGATGCCCTCGTCCGTCAGCTTGGAGACAAGATTGAGGCGGTCGATGTCCGCGCGAGAGTACAGGCGCGTGTTGCCCCTGGAACGGCCGGGGTTAATCAGACCCTTCTGCTCGTACACACGAAGCGTCTGCGGATGCATGCCCGTGAGCTCGGCCGCAACGCTAATCATGTAGAGCGGCTTGTTACGACCGTCGTCCTTCTTTCGAGCCATTACCGCTCCTCTCGGTAGCTGCGCTCGTCGGCGTCAAGCAGCGCCTGAAGAGCGTCTCGCTCCTTCTTGGAAAGTTTTGTTGGAACCTTGACGTCCACCGAAACATACAGCGCGCCGCGAGTTGCAGGATCCTTCACGCGAGGAGCGCCCAAGTTCTTGAACCTGAACGTCTTTCCGCTCTGTGTACCTGCGGGAACCTTGAGTCGCACGGTAGTTCCATCAGGCGTTGGCACGTCAACCGAGGTGCCCAAAGCTGCCTCGTAGATGCTCACTGGCAGCTTCATGCGCACGTCAGCGCCATCTCGCGAGAAGACCGGATGAGCTGCAACGTTGATGGTAACCACAAGGTTGCCTCGTGGACCGCCGTTAACGCCGTACTCGCCGTGCTTCTTGTAGCGCAGCTTCATGCCGTCGTAAGCACCAGCTGGCACCTTAATGGTCAGCGACTGCTCCTCACCAGTTGAAGGCACGCGATACGTTGCCTTGCGAGAAGTTCCCTTAAACGCCTCGTCAAACGATACGTTTACGGACATAGTAAGGTCGCTGCCTGCAACTGGACGGTTTGCTCGCCCGCCAAAGATATCGGCAAAGTCAAAGCCGCCAGCTCCTGCGCCTGCGCCGCCACCAAAGCCGCTAAAGAAATCGGCAAAATTGGCGCCGTTTACGTTGGTGGTATAGGTGAAGCCGCCCTGGCGACCACCAAATCCACCTCCAGGAATACCGCCGAATGCGAGCATTTGGTCATACTCCTGGCGTTTCTTATCATCAGAGAGCGTGTTGTACGCTTCCGAGATCTCCTTGAACTTGGCTTCATCGCCACCCCTATCAGGATGGTATTTAGCTGCAAGTTTTCTAAACGCTTTTTGAATATCAGACTTCGAGGCGTCGCGCTTCACGCCAAGAACGTCATAAAAAGTCTTACTACCTGCCATTCAGCACGGCCTCCTCTCTAAACTACTCTGTCTTACTCGGTTGCGCCATTTGCGGCAGCGCCATTTGCGGCAGTGCCGTCTGCGGTTTCGCTGTCAGCAGCTACACCGTCTGCAGCTTCTTGCTCTACTGGGCGCTTTGGGCCACCGTGAGTAACAACAACCATCGCAGTACGAATGTCCTTGCCGCCCATGCGATAGCCCTTTTGGTACACCTGGGCGACGGTCTCATCATACGCCTCGGTGTCCTCAATCTGGCTTACTGCCTGGTGAGATAGAGGATCAAAGGCCTCGCCAACAGGGTTGACTACCTCAACGCCTTCTTTGTTCAAGACGCCAACAAGCTTATTGCATACTGCGGAGACGCCCTCAACAAACTGCTGAGCTGCAGGGTCAGTCAGGTTGTCTGCGTGCTCAATTGCGCGCTCCAAGTCATCAATAACAGGGAGAAGATCAACTACCAGCTTCTCTGTTGCACGCTGGCGCTCATCAAGACGCTCCTGAGCGGTACGACGACGGTAGTTATCCCAGTCAGCCTGCAGGCGAAGGAAGCGATCATTTGCCTCAGCTGCCTGCTGCTTAGCTGCCTCAATCTGGTCAGAGACCGAGTCCAGCTCGTTCTGCAGACGGTCACGCTCCTGAGCTGCACGCTGAGCGTCAGCAGCAATCTCTGCCTCTGCCGTCTCTTCTCCGCGACGAATTGCCTCAGCAATCATCTCTTCCTCGGTCATCGGACGGCCCGCACCCGCCACGCCAGCTGCGCCCGCATTGCCATCAAGCGTCTGACTTGCGGAACCATCTCCCACAACGCCAACGGCACCTACGGTTTCATCACCGTTATTCTCGTTATCAAAGGTAGTGTCAACCTTGTTCTGATCTGCTGTTGTCACTGCCATCACCTCCCTATGTGTAGAAGGCGGCCAAACGTTTCCGCCAGCCGCCTCCGAGTCATATCACATTGTCTACCAGCTGCTGCACCAAGTTACCCAAGCGCATATGCCGAGAAACTCAGATTAGTTCTGGTTCTTATCGTCGTCGACAACCTCGTAGTCTGCATCAACAACATCTGGCTCAGAAGGGTTACTTGCTGCGCCGTTGTTGCCAGCGGTTTGAGCCTGAGCGTCTGCGTAGACAATCTCTGCAAGCTTCTGGCCAACCTCAGTGAGCTTCTCGCCAGCCTTCTTGATTGCCTCAATATCGGAGCCATCAAGTGCGGTCTTTGCCTCAGCAACAGCCTCTTCAACGGCCTTCTTCTGATCCTCAGGGACCTTATCGCCAAGGTCTTTGACGGTCTGCTCGGTGCTGTATGCCAGGGAGTCTACCTGGTTACGAACCTCGATCTCGTCCTTGCGCTTCTTGTCTTCCTCAGCATGGGACTCTGCGTCCTTGACCATGCGGTCAACTTCATCGTCGGACAGAGCGGTGGAGCCAGAAATGGTGATCTCCTGGGACTTGTCGGTTGCCTTGTCCTTAGCGGTGACCTTCAGGATGCCGTTTGCGTCGATGTCAAAGGTAACCTCAATCTGAGGAATACCACGCTGAGCAGCAGGAATGCCGGTAAGGTTGAACTTACCAAGGCTCTTGTTGTCAGAAGCCATCTCACGCTCGCCCTGGAGAACGTGAATCTCAACGGAGGTCTGGTTGTCAGCTGCGGTGGAGTAAACCTTTGTGCTGGAAGTTGGGATGGTGGTGTTGCGGTCGATGACCTTGTCAACAACGCCGCCAAGGGTCTCAACGCCCAGGGACAGTGGGGTTACGTCCAGAAGCAGGATGCCGGAGACGTCGCCGGTAAGAACGCCACCCTGAACAGCTGCACCGTCTGCAACAACCTCATCTGGGTTGACGGACATGTTAGGTTGCTTGCCGGTCATGCTCTTGACCAGGTCCTGAACAGCTGGCATACGAGTAGAACCGCCGACCAGAATAACCTCGCTGACATCGGAGAGCTGAAGGCCTGCGTCCTGGAGTGCCTTGGTTACAGGAGCCTTGCAGCGGTCGAGAAGATCGCGGGTGATGCGCTCAAACTCTGCACGAGTCAGAGTATAGTCAAGGTGCTTAGGACCAGATGCGTCTGCGGTGATGAATGGCAGGTTAATCTGTGCCTGCTGAGCGCTGGAGAGCTCCTTCTTGGCGTTCTCTGCAGCCTCCTTGAGGCGCTGAAGTGCCATTGGGTCCTTGCGGAGGTCAATGCTGTTATCGGAGTTGAACTTGTCTGCAAGCCAGTCGATAACACGCTGATCCCAGTCGTCGCCGCCCAGGTGGTTGTCGCCGTTGGTTGCAAGAACCTCAACAACGCCGTCTGCAAGGTCAAGCAGGGAGACGTCGAAGGTACCGCCACCGAGGTCGAAGACAAGAACCTTGTGGTCCTGGTCCTTCTTGTCCAGACCGTAAGCAAGAGCTGCTGCGGTTGGCTCGTTGACAATACGCTGAACGTTGAGACCAGCAATCTTACCTGCGTCCTTGGTTGCCTGACGCTGTGCGTCGTTGAAGTATGCTGGGACAGTAATGACAGCGTCGGTTACAGGCTCACCGAGGTACTTCTCGGCGTCTGCCTTCATCTTTGCAAGGGTCATAGCGCTGATCTGCTCTGGAGTGTAGTCAACGCCCTCAATCTCGACGACTGCGCGACCGTCGGTGCCAGCCTTAACCTTGTAAGGGACAGTCTTGATCTCAGACTGGACCTCGTCAAACTTGCGGCCCATGAAACGCTTGATGGAGAAGACAGTGTTTACAGGGTTGGTGACAGCCTGGTTCTTTGCTGCCTTACCAACAATGCGGTCACCGTCAGCACGGAAGCCGACGACGGAAGGAGTTGTGCGGTCTCCCTCTGCGTTAACGATAATAGTTGGCTCTCCACCCTCAAGGACAGCCATAGCTGAGTTTGTAGTACCCAGGTCAATTCCAAGAATCTTACCCATTGTGAATCATCCTTTCCTATGTACGTGTTCCGTTTGGCGAGAAACCCCACAGGTAGATGACCTGAAAAGGGGCACAAGCTAACCGTGAACACATACCGTGTTTCTGCTTTACGGTTTTGCTTATACCCCTATGTCTGACTTATATACATAATCTAAGTCAGTTTGTAGTAGATTTTTTAAATTCCTTATCCCAGCAATGTATCTCTACCGTAAGCCTCACGCCATGCAACAGAGAACTCATCAACGGCAATCTTGGTGCCTGGATGATCCATCATGGTATAGACAATATCAGGTGGAAGAGTAACTGCATCAATACCTGCAGAAATAAGTGCATGAACCTGCTCAGTATTCTTAAATGATGCAGCAAGAATCTTAGAATTCAGTCCATGAGTCTCAAGCATCTGCATCAGATCAAAAACTTGACCAATACCATCGCCGTAGTTGCACATACGGTTAACATAAGGAGCAAGGTAATCTGCACCATTCATTGCTGCCAAAAATGCCTCGTCAGCCGAATAAATTGCAGTTGCCAGGACACCCAGTCCCTCGGATTTGAGCTGCTTAATAGCCTTGTATCCATTGCGGGTAACAGGAATCTTCACATAGGTATTCTCGGGGCGAAGACCGCAAATATAACGAGCCTCTTCCAGCATTTTCTCATAGTCAGTCGAAACAACCTGAACAAAGAACTTCTGCTCAGGGAGCAGGTACTCTACGAACTCTTTGATTACTTGCTCGGGTTGCTTGCCACTTCTAGTGATGATTGAAGGGTTAGTGGTAACTCCATCGATGGTCAAAAGCTCATCAAGTTGCTTAACAGCCTCAAGATCAGCTGTATCCAGAATAAACTCCATGCTTTGCTCCCCTTCATCACTAGAGCATCTATGTACTAATAACTATTTTAGCCATTGTACTTCTCGCCATTAGCTGCCATTCATCTTATCTATGAGCGGCAGTGTATGTGAAGGATTAAACGCTACTCAGAGTCTATTGCATCAACCAATGGAATTCTGATTGTAAACACAGAACCCTGAGGGTTGTTTTCAGAGACTGTGATGGAAGCTCCATGCCGCTTCAAGATGGTCTTGACCAGTGAAAGACCAATGCCTGCGCCGCCAAACTCTCTGGATCGTGACTTATTCACCCTGTAGAACGGCTCAAATACAAGTTCTCTTTGCTCAGGAGCTATGCCTACTCCTGTATCGGCAATTATAACCACGCCTTCTTGACCCCTGGTTTCTAGAGTAATGTTAACTGAGCCTTCTTCATTGTTATAACGAATGGCATTTTCAACCAGGTTGTAAAGAGCTCGATATAGCAGATTGGTATTTCCTTTAACAATAAGATTTTGTGCCTCGGATTGTGTATCAGAATGTGCATCAATCTGCATGTTAACCTGCATGTTTACCATATTATTTTGAGCAACCGATTCAAGATCATCCACGACCGTTTTAACTACTGAATCAAGAGAAACGTCCTCGGCCTCTCCTAGCTCAGATGTCTCCGCAAATTCCAAAAGGTCAGTGATGATAGAAGATAGGCGGTCAATATATGTCTCCATCGTAATTACAAGCTCGTCATATTCATGCTGTTCGCGTTTCTTTTTCTTAAAAACATCCAGCTTGGTCCTCAGTACTGCAATTGGCGTTCTGAGCTCGTGAGCTGCACTAGCCGAGAAACGCCTCTGCATCGCAAACGCTTCATCTAGTTGCTCAGTCATCTGGTTAAATGACTTAACCAGCTCTTGAATCTCTTCTCCACCGCCCTCAATTTCAATGGAATCAGACAATGTATTTGGGCTAATTTCTTTCATGTGAGCAGAGAGTTGTTGAACTGGCTTGGTATAGTGGCCTATTAAAAAATAAGCTACACAGCTTCCTGCAACAATCACAACAAGCAAGATACCCAGCGCGTCAAACAAAATAGAGCGTTCGATAGCATCTACATCCAAAACGATAGAAAGAGTTCCCTGGTTGATGGCGTTAGCTGCAGCTAGTTCCAGCAGCTCAGAAGTCGAGCGATACACAAGCCAGGTCAAAACAACGCAACAGCACACCAATAAGCCCACCATAAGAAGGGTAAGCTGGGCACGTATTGAGCTGCATTGGCTTTGGGATTATTTCACTTATCTTAGTCATCGCTGTCCTTCTTAAAGCAATAACCCTCTCCTACTTTGTTAGAAATTGGGTCATATCCAAGAGCTTCTCGTAACTTTTTTCGTACTGAAAATATGTGAACACGCACAGAATTGCTGAATAAGTCCACGTTGCTATCCCACGCATGAGTCATGAGCTCTTCACTGCTCACAACCGCTCCAGCATGTCGCATCAGATACTCTAGAATTGCGAGTTCTTTCTTGGTGAAATTAACCTGAGCGTCTCCAACAAAAACTTGTCGAGCCGTAGTGTCAAACCGAAGTTCTCCCAACGTCAAAGACGCTTCTCCATGCGTATATTCGCGGCGCAAGAGCGTCCTCATACGGGCCTCGAGCTCACCAAACGCAAAGGGTTTTATAAGGTAGTCATCAGCACCCGCGTCTAATCCAACAATGCGATCAGACACCGATGAACGCGCAGAAAGAATCAGCACCTTAGTCTCTGAGTGCTCCGCTCGTAGTGTACGCAGCAAATCAAGTCCATCGATACCAGGAAGGTTAAGGTCAAGTAGGATCAGGTCATATTGCTCAAGCTGAGCCATTTCAAGAGCCTGAGTGCCGTTGTCGACAAGATCAACGTAATAACCGTCCAGCTCAAGCCCCTCTCCAATAGAGGCAAGAAGCTCTTTTTCATCTTCCACTACAAGGATTTTCAATTCTTCCCTTTCAAATGCATCTTGATGCTATTTGCACGTATTAGAGTGCGCCTGGACCAAGCTCAAATGACTCAGTCCAGGCGTACTTCATACAACACTTCAAATGCTAACCGATTGAACCCTGCGGCGAGAAGTTCTTCTCGCCGTGTGCCGTGAGCGGTATGTAAGTTTCTATAACCTACTTTGCCTGAGCAAGAGCCTGGTCAACGCGCTTTTGAAGTTCGCTGCCTTGAAGCTTGCTGGAGCCACCGGTAATTGGATCGCCCACAAGTCTACCGTTCTGGTCAATAACCATAGTGGTTGGGAACGCTGTGAGGCCTTCGATAACGTGACCGCCATCGCTGTGAGGATCAAGAGCGACGTTTCCGTAGGTAACGCCCTGCTTCTGGAGAATATTCACGGCTTCCTTCTTAGCGTCGTCTGTGTATGCGGCTTCGGCGTTAACACCCAAGACATTGACACCTTTGTCCTTATAGGTATCAGCAAGTTCTTGAAGCATTGGCATCTCCTGAATGCAGCCAGTACAGCCATTGAACCAGAAGGTCAGAACAGTGACCTTATTCTGTCCAAATACGGTGTTGTCATAGGTAGCGCCAGTAGTGATATCTGTTGCCTTAAAATCTGGGAAGGTATCGCCGTCTTTGAGGTGCAGTTTTGATGCTGCCTCAGGTGGAACTGCAGCAGAATTCTGCTGCTCGGCAGTTGGAGCGGTTGTTGTGCCTGTGTTGCCAGTACCACCAACGCTGCATCCAACAAGCGCAACTGCCATAAGCAGGCCAGCGACATACGTCAGGGATTTTGTTACAAATTTTTTCATTTCATAGTCCTTTCTGTCTTTTCTACGTACAAAACGTAGCTATACACGTTTTATGACACTTACTTTGATGAGCTTGCCGACTGTAAATCAGCCAGGTGCTTTGCTGTGGCAACCTTTTCCGACTGCTCAATTTTCTTGTTGATTAACAGGAGTTTTGCATCAATCGCATGAACAGGACATACCTTTATGCACTCTCCACAGCGAATGCACTCAAGAGCTGCGTTATTCTTCGTAATATCTACGTCCATCTTGCATGTACGCGCACACTTTCCGCAGCTTACACAGGTCTTCTCGTCAACTCGATACTGCAAAATTGAGATGCGATTGAACAGAGAATAAAAAGCCCCGAGCGGGCAAATCCATTTGCAAAAAGGACGATAAAACATGATGCTCAATAGTACGACAGTTGCCAGAATGCTGAACTTCATCGTAAAAAGTGTGCCCAGAGCTGCCCTAATGCTGACATCTGCTAAAGAAAGCGGAATTGCTCCCTCAAGAATTCCCTGTGGACAAACATACTTACAGAAATAAGGCTCTCCCATTCCTACAGCATTTTGAATCAAAGCTGGTAGAGCCCAGACAAGTACAATTAATATGACGTACTTCAAATAGCGCAAGGCTTTGAGCTTTTTAGTGCTAAATTTTTTTGGGAATGGAATCTTGTGGAGAAGATCTTGTACCCAGCCAAATGGACAAAGAAATCCGCAGACAAACCTGCCTAGCAAAGTTCCAATGAGAATCAAAATACCCGTAATGTAATACGAGAAGCTGAATTTAGAAGATCCAACTACTGCCTGAAATGCTCCAATAGGGCAAGCACCCGTAGCTGCTGGGCAAGAATAGCAGTTAAGTCCAGGAACACAGACTGACTTTGCAGGACCAGTATAGATAGTTCCCTTGGCAAAATTTGTTAGGTGAGGGTTGGTTAGAAAGGTTGCGCATGCCTGTACGAAACCTCTTTTAGTGATAAATTCTCGCACTTTCTTTCCAAGAAATTTTATCCCTGAGAACACTTTCACTGCAGGTCACCTAACCAATACCTACACACTCAAGGCAGATTCGTACCGCTTTTCCCAATACGGCACTAACCTCTCCGCGAGAAGCGCCATAGACTACAAATGCACATCCTAATAGCAAAAATAGAATAGGCAGGACACGTAGGCGGCAGCTCCAACCACAAGCTTGCTTTGATTCCATAGATACTCCCTTCTCCTGGCTCTAGTACAACAGAAGGGGTGTTAAATCCCTGTTAAGCTGATTTAAATTTTCTGGGAAGGGTAGCAAATAGCCGCTCGAATATCTTTTGAATTTCTATGAATGTCATGGAAGTGACATGGCAATGGCTCTTAAATACACCTTAAATGTGATTCAAGTGCGACCCAAAAGTTGCCATGAAACTTTTTATATAAATCTCCGAACTTATAAAATATGCAATCACATAAAACCGCAGGTATACGACCTGCGATAAAATCGGGACCTCTCGCCATCGGCTCACAAGGCAAATTTCAAACATCCACAACACACCTATGTCAGATAATCTGTCAAAAAGACGTATACATTACACTGAAAATACCTCAAACGTGCAGATTATCTTCATTTGATGTGTAATATGGCCGCAATTGTGCAGATTATCCGTCATAGGTGTGTTCCTTAGGTACGGAATTTACCTATAGTTAAATTCTTTATATATTTCTATTCATTATTCAGCATATTAAATAAAGTTTATACATAGAAATGTATATCGGTCAGTGAGACCGCCTAGCTGACTGGTTATCTTGATTAAAAGCTAATTGATTCTTCAGCAAGACCTACCAAAACGGCACTATTTTGTACGCCAGATCTAAAAGTTAACGTTGATACGCCACAAAAAAGCTGGTAATCCTTTCGGATTACCAGCTCAAGGTCAGTGTGTTTCTCGTCACATGAGAAAGCCGCGTGTGAGCAGCGCTTTCGCGCTCGGCGCGCGTTCGTACCTGCGACAACTTCGCGCTTGGAGGCCGCGTGGACCTGCGTCCGCGCTCTTAGTGGGTTGCGTCCTCGAAGAACTCCCATGCCTGAGCGTCGGTTGCGCCCTCGTGAACGATCATGCGGACAGCCTCAGCCATCTGCAGAGGATGGGTGCTCTGGAAGATGTTGCGACCCATGTCAACGCCGCGTGCACCCTTGCGGATGACATCGTATGCAAGGTGCAGAGCGTCGCGCTCAGCAAGCTTCTTGCCGCCAGCAACAACAATTGGAACTGGGCATGCTGCAACAACTTCCTCGAAGTCCTCGCAGTCGTAAGTCTTAACAATCTGGCAGCCCATCTCAGCAATGATACGAGTTGCAAGCTTGAAGAAGCGACCGGTGCGCTCCATATCCTTACCAACAGCGCAAACGCCGAGGGTAGGAATGCTGTAGCGGAATCCAGCGTTAATGACCTGGCTCAGGTTGTCGATACTGGAGAGCTGGCCATCAGCGCCGATGAAGGTCTGAACAGCCATGCAGTCTGCGTTCATGCGGATAGCATCCTCGATGTCAACAGCAACAACCTCGTGCGAGAGGTCGGACTGCAGCATAGAAGAACCAGAAGAAACGCGAAGAGCAATGCCCTTAGAGACCTCAGGAGAAACGCAGGTCCTGATTGCGCCACGGGTGCCCATGAAGCAGTCAACATAAGGAGCAAGCTGTGGAAGCAGCAGGTCAAGACGCTCGAGACCAGCGGTTGAACCCATGAAGTAACCGTGGTCAAATGCGAACATTACAGTGTTGCCGCTCTTTGGATCAAAGATGTTGGAGAGGTGCTTCTGCATACCCCAGTCGAGGTTGTTTGCACCCTTTACATAAAATCCCTGATTGTTAGCAAAAGGAGTGTCTACGTGATAATCCTTAGCTACTTTCAATCCGTCCAGATCTGCCATGAAAATCCTTTCAATAAAACCTTAAAGCTCGCAGAGAAAGCGCCTTCTTGGGCGAAGCTGCCTCGTAAGAGAACGCGCCTCTTTGGGCGACCGCCCTGGGAGGACCGCCCTCCTCTGCGGCTGAATTACCTCATAAGCTGGCGAGAAGAGCGGTCTTCTCGCCAGCCGTGAACTTACGCCTTGAACGTACCGCTTCTAATTAGAAGGAGTAGTTGTTCATGTTCTCCTTGGTGAAGACAAGGCGCTCAGGAAGCAGGACAACGCCGTTGTTCTTCTCGGCAGTCTTTGCACCCTCAGCGATGGAGTCGTTAGGCTCAACCTTGACATCGCCGATGCTTGGGATGGAGATGGTGTCGCCAACCTTGACCTCGTTACCAGCTGCAAGGAATGCTGCAACGTAGCAGCCCATAGCGCCCTGAACTGCGCAGTCCCAGAGGCCCCAGTTGTAGATGGTGCCGTGCTCGCAGTAGGACTTGATGGACTGTGGAGAAGCAAAACCGGTGATGGTGATCTTCTTTTCGTCGTAGCCCTTGTTCTCTGCAGCCTGGAGCTGGCCAGGAAGAGCGGTGGAGTCGTTGCAGATGATCAGGTCGATATCTGGGTAAGCGTCGAGAATTGCCTCACCAATGGTGATTGCCTGCTCTGCGTCCTGGTTGGAGTAGTAGTTCTCGTGGACGTTCTTCCACTTAGGATACTTCTCCTTGATGATCTTCTGTGCAGCTACCTGCCAGGAGTTCTGGTCGGTAACGGTTGCCTGGGAGTAGTGCCAGACGTAGGTGATCTCGTCCTTCTCTGGGTCCTTGCCGCGCTCCTTGAGGCCAGCAACGCCCATGTCAACAAGCATCTGACCAAGAATCTCTGGGGTGCCCTGAGAAACCATGAGGGTACGATCCTCTGGGTTAGCGTCGGAGTCCCAAGTGGTAACTACGATACCAGCAGCGGTTGCCTTCTTCAGTGCGTCAGAAACACCCTTTGCGTCAACGGTGGAGATGCTGATTGCGTCTACGCCGTTAGCAACTGCCTGGTTGATGACGGAAACCTGAGCGGAAACGGAAGCAGTTGCGTCGCCGATGTAGTCAACGGTGAAGCCCCACTCCTTGGACTTGTCCTGTGCGCCCTTGTTTGCGGACTCGAAGAATGCGTTGCCGGTGACCTTAGGAATAAATGCTACGGTCTTACCCTTGACGTCTCCGCCACCCTCGGACTTCTTGGTCTCTTCCTTCTTCTCGCCACCACCATTATTGCAGCCTGCCAGAGCGAGGCCAGCGCTAACTGCGGTGATACCAGCGGCACCAATAAAACCACGACGAGTAATCTCTTGCATAGGTAACCTCCCTTGTCTGTGCCTAAGGCACAATTTCCCCAAAGCTTATGCCTTGGCTTTACTGCTGCTTGAAAGCAGCGATTTCAAAAACGTACCGATATTTGTTCCGCTTGCTGCCGATCGAGCAACGATGACAACAACCAGCAGGACACCAACAGGAATATCCAGGTACTGTGGGCTTACCTTGAAGCACAGTGGCAAGCCGAAACGCAAGAATGCAATAACAAACGAAGCAAGTGCGGTACCAACAATGGAGCCCTTACCACCAGTGGAGAGCGTGCCGCCCAAAACAACTGCGGTGATGATATCCATGGTAAGGTCGGCACCAAGGTCGGACTTAGCGGTACCCAGGTAAGCGGTCAGAACAACACCTGCAATAACAGCGGAAACTGCGGTGAGCATGTAGGTGGACATGATGACTGCTCGGCTGTTAATGCCAGAGAACTCAGCTGCGCTCTGGTTAACGCCAACCAGGGTAATGCGACGACCATACTTAGTCTTGTGCAGCAGAATAAATGCAATGACCAGCATCAAGATGTAGATCAGCAGCTGGAATGGGATGACACCAAAGAGCTGGAAGTTAGATACAAACTTGAAGTCCTCGGGGAAACCGCCAATTCCCTGGTAGCTCTCGGTCTTGGAGAGCGTAGAGATGAGCAGCGCCAGACCGGAGTACAGGAAGCTGCCGCCCAGGGTAACAACCATTGCTTGTACTCGGCAGTACGCAATCAAGAAGCCCGAAAGCGCGCCACAGGCAACAACCAGGACAAAGGCAACGCCCACGGCGCCCCAGATAGGAAGGCCAAAGTCCTGCCAACCAACGCCAATGGTGATGGACGTGAGGCCAACCAGAGATGCAACCTGGATGTCGATGCCGCCGGTAACCATAACAAGCGTTACAAAAAGCGAGATCATAAAGACTGGCAGGTTATCGTTAATGCTGGTAAACAGCAGTGCTGGACGCAGGAACTTACCGTTTGCAGCACCAAAAATCACAAACTCAAGCACAAGCAGGCCAATAAGGATCATGTTCCAGCTTGTCTGACCCTTGGACAAAAATCCCTTAAGTGTCTTCATCATTAGCGAACACCGCCCTTCTTACCCAAAGGGCTCATTGCTGCCTCACCAAAGTCTGCAATCTGCTCTGCAAGAACCTCAGAAGTTGCCTTTGGAGAAACACGTGCGTTCAGACGAGCGTGCCTGTTCTGAACAATGGAGCGGTGCTGAAGCAGGGCGTCCACAACAACAATGACAATCAGAATAACGCCGGTAATTGCGTTGTCGTAATTTGACGAGAAGCCCATGAAGACCAACAGGTAGCTGATGGATGCCATGATGACGGAACCGACAGCTGCACCAAGGACGGAGCCAACGCCACCAAGCAGGCTAACGCCACCAAGAACGCAGGCTGCAATAGCCTTCATCTCGTAGCCGTTGCCGCTCATTGGGGTAACAAAACCAATACGGCTGCAGAAGATGATGCCGCCGATAGCTGCCATAACGCCGCAGATGACGTATGCCAGAATCTTGGTCTGAAGAGCTGGAATACCAACCAGGGTTGCGCCGTTAGCGTTATCGCCAACTGCTGCAAACCAGCGACCACGACGGGTCTGGGTTAGTGCAAAGTGAATCAGAATAACCAGTGCGATAACTGCGCAATAGTAAACCGTGAAGTCACCAATACCAGTTACTGCCGAGAAGTCCTTGAACTCCTTAGGAAGGTTCTCAACCCACTGACCATTGGTGTACACGTAAACAATACCGCGCAGAACACCGTTGGTACCCAGGGTAAAGATGAGCGATGGAGCCTTCATAACGGCAACGCCCCAGGCGTTGACCAGGCCAATTGCTACACCAATAAGAATACCTACCAGGCAAGCAACAGGAAGTGGAGTTCCATCTCTGAGCATGCTGCCAACTACTACAGCAACAAGACCCAGGTTGGAACCAACAGAAACGTCAATCTCACCAATGAACAGGGTGAAAGCCACGCCAACAGCGACCAATGTGTAGACAACGGACGTGTTAAAGCAGGCAGCAATTGTTGCTGGCGTCAAGAATGCAGGATTCATTGCACCAACAATAATAAAGAGAGCAATCAGGAATGCGAGGCTGCTCAGTCCCCTAGCCTTGAGAAGGCGCTTTACAAGATCCATACGTCACCTCCTACAATCCAAATGCAGCGGACATGAGGTTGTCCTGCGTAATTTCTTCTTTTTTGAACTCGTGATTAATGCGTCCCTGGTACATGGTGAACGCACGGTCAGCAAGCTCAATAATCTCTTCCATATCAGAAGAAATCAGAAGAATAGAAACACCTTGCTTACGGAGCTCCTGCAAAACGGCGTATACATCGCCACGAGCAGCAGCGTCAATACCACGAGTTGGCTCGTCCAAAATAACAACCTTTGGAGCAACCGAGAATGCGCGGCCAATAACAATCTTCTGCTGGTTACCACCAGAAAGGCCGCCTACCTCCTGATCAAGGCCTGTAACCTTGGTGCGGAAGTTATCAACGTAGTTCTGAGAAACCCTATCCTCTTCTTTGCGGTTGAGCAGCAGCTTACCCAGGGAAGAGTTAGCAAGCAGAGAGCTTGTGGTGTTCTCAGCAACGTCACGAATTCTAAACAGACCGTCGTTGAAGCGGTCCTCTGGAACATAGCTCAGACCTGCGGCAATGACGTCCTTGGTGGACTTGCCGGTAATGTCTTTGCCGTCGACAAATACCTTGCCGCCCAGAACCTTATCCATACCGTAAATGGTGGTAGCCATCTCTGATCTACCAGCACCAACGATACCTGCAAGACCAACAATCTCGCCTGGATAAATATTGAGGTTTACGTCAGCAAAACCATAGCCGGTGAACTCAGCAAGCTCAAAAATAGGCTCTGCGTCGTAATCAATGTTTGCGCTCTCGGCAATCTCTTTCTTAATCTCTGCTGCGTCTGGTGGAAGAAGTCCGCGTACAAGATCTTCTCGCGTGAAGTCCTCTACCTTGCCGCGCATAGCCATAACGCCGTCGCGCAGAATGCCAATGCTGGTAGAAATCTCAAAGACCTCTGCCAGGCGGTGGGTAATGTAGATGATGCCAATGTTCTTCTGCTTGAGCTCCTGGACTACCTTGAAGAGGCTCTGTACCTCGTCAAAAGTAAGTGCGGAAGTTGGCTCGTCCAGAATAAGAATCTCGGAGTGACGCATAAGACCGCGGAGAATCTCAACCATGCCCTGCTCAGCAATGGAAAGCGTCATTGCCTTACGGTCCAGGTCAAGCTCCCAGCCAATCTCTTTCATAGTGTCTTCGAGCATCTTGTTGAGCTCGGCTTTTGGAGCCTCAAAGCCAATGGTGATGTTCTCTCTAACGGTCATGTTAGGGAACAGCATTGGCTCCTGAGGAACCATATAGATACTGTGTGCAAGTGCGGCCTTAGGGTTGGAGATATCAACCTTTTGACGATCGATAGAAATTTCTCCCTCATCGGCAGAGTAAATACCCATGATGATCTTCATGAGGGTAGATTTACCGGAACCGTTGCCACCAATAAGAGAGATGACCTCTCCTGGCGCCAAATCTAAGTTAATGCCTTTTAATACCTCGTTGGAACCAAATGACTTCTTGATTCCGCGGACGGAAAGAAGTGTGTCGCACTGCTCGCACGCATCTTTTCCTTCAGGCGACTTTGGGTCAGTGGCATCGATATCGATGTCAAAAGTTTCACCCATAGTACCTCCTACCAAAAAATAACAAAACGGCCGTACAAAATCTCACACTTTGAAGATATATATAAATAGGCATTCTTCAAAGCACCGTCACGGCAAACGGTATTATTACTGCCGTGAATGGTATTTTTGATTGTATCATGAACAATAGTCCGCAATACCTCTATACGTAATTATGGTATTTGTAGTATATCTTCCTGTTAATAGGGAGAATAATTACTATAATGAAGTCTAGTATGTTAGATACAAATGTTTTATCATTAAACAAAAGTATCAACAGGAGGATGCATGGACGAACAAACTTATGCACTAGCCACTAAGGCTGCATGGTATTACTACATGGAAGATAACACCCAGGCTCAGATTGCTGAGGTCATGGGCGTTTCTCGTGCAAAAGTTATTCGTCTGCTTGAAGAAGCTCGCGCTCAGGGCATTGTTCAGTTCAGCTTCAGAAAAAACGATAGCCAGCGCGTTTCCGCAGAACAGCTCCTTATTGACCGCTTTGGCCTCAAAGACGCTTTTGTGGTGCCCACTCCTCTGGACAGCTCTGCTATTAACCAGTCTATTGCTCAGGGCGCAGCTCACTACGTCTCTGATCACCTGCGCGAGGATGGCTACCTCAACATTGGCTACGGCGATACCGTCAGCCGCATGCTGGGATTTCTCGCCAAGAACCGCGAGGAATCGCTCAACGTTGTAAGCCTTACGGGCGGCGTGAGCTACTACCTGCCATCCGTTGGCACAACCGCCTACTCCATGCACCTGTTCCTGACACCGTCTCCACTGGTTGTGTCTTCTCGCCAAGTGCGCGATGCACTTCTTGACGAGAAAAGCCTGCAAGACGTGTCAACTATGACGGAATACGCGGATATGAGTGTGGTCGGCATCGGCGCCGCAGTTGAGGGCGCTACCGTTTTGCGTAACGGCATCCTTAACGAGGGCGAGCTGACCGTGCTTAAGATGCAGGGAGCCGTCGGCGACGTCCTGAATCACTTTATGGATAAAGACGGCAATCTTATTCAGACAGAAATTGAAGATCGCGTCATTAGTACCGATCTAGACAAGCTTCGCCAGCTTAAGAACGTTGTTGGCGTTGCTGGTGGCAAAGATAAAGTTACGGCAATTAAAGCAGTGCTTAACGGCGGCTATCTGAACGTGCTAATCACGGATTCAGACACCGCTGCTGAGCTGCTTCTTTCGTAAACAAGGAGGATCTGATGAGCAAGTATCTTCTTGCACTAGACGCGGGAACAGGAAGTATTCGCGCCGTTCTCTTTAGTGTTGACGGTGAGCAGGTTGGGGTTGCTCAGCGCGAGTGGGAGCACCACGAGGACCCTCGTTGGCCTGGCAGCATGGACTTTGATTGGGTTACTAACTGGCAGCTTGCTCTGGACTGCATCAAAGAGGTTCTGGCAAAGACCTCCATTGATCCTAAAGAAATTGCTGGTATTTCCACCACCTGCATGCGCGAGGGCATCCTCCTGTATGACCAAGACGGCAACGAGATTTGGGCATGCGCTAACGTTGACGCTCGAAGTGTTGATGAGGTCAAGCAGCTCATTGATATGGATCCAGAGCTTGAGAAGAAGATTTACCAGAAGAGTGGTCAGACCTATGCACTAGGCGCTCTACCTCGTCTTCTTTGGGTTAAGAACAAGATGCCAGAGATCTACAACAAGGCAGCCAAGATTGGCATGTTCAACGACTGGCTTGCTTACAAGCTCACCGGTATTCTGGCGGTTGAGCCATCAAACGGCAGCACCACCGGCATCATGAGCTTGGAAGAACGCGCCTGGGATCCGGAGATTGCAAAGGAGTGCGGTCTTCGTGATGATCTCTTTGGCCAGGTTATCGAGTGCGGAGAAGTTCTTGGCACTGTAACTGCAGACGCCGCAGCAGAGACGGGCCTTGCCGAAGGTACACCTGTTGTTGTCGGCGGCGGTGATTGCCAGCTGGGCATGATTGGCGTTGGCGCTTGCGAGCCTGGCCAGGCTGGCGTTTTTGGTGGTAGCTTCTGGCAGTACGAGTTCAACACCGATAAGAGCACTCCAGACCCAGATTATCGCGTCCGTGTAAACTGCCACGCTATTCCACAGATTTGGCAGTACGAGGCTCTGGCATTCAAGCCTGGTCTGGTTATGCGTTGGTATCGTGACGGCTTCTGCCAGGCAGAAAAGGCCGAAGCAAAAGAGCGCGGCATTGATGACGTGTATGAGGTCATGAACGAGCGCGCTGCAGAGATTCCTGCTGGTAGCCACGGTATGCTTTGCTGCTTCAGTGACGTTATGAACTACATCCACTGGACTCACGCAAGCCCAACATTCACCAACTTTGAGCTTGATCCAGAGCGTTTCAACAAGTACACCTTCTATCGCGCAATTTTGGAAAACACCGCCCTTCTCGTCCGTGGCCATATTGAGCTGGTCAAAGAAGCTACCGGCAATGAGCCAGACGAGCTCATCTTTGCAGGCGGCGCTTCCAAGTGTTCTCTGTGGGCACAGATTGTTGCCGACGTTACCGGCAAGAACGTCCATATCCCAGAGGTCAAAGAGGCAACTGCCCTGGGCGCCGCTGTCCTTGCGGGCTACGGCGTGGGCATCTATCCAAGCATTGCTGAGGGCGCAAAGCGCGTTGTTAAATGGGATAAGACATTCTCCCCCAACCCAGACAACAAAGCTGTTTACGATCAGCTCTATGTCCAGTGGAAGGATGTTTACAAGAGTCAGCTTGAGCTTGCAGAAGAGGGCAAGGTCAAGAGCATGTGGAGAGCACCTGGTCTGTAAACGCCGGGAATCCGCTGCGCCACGGATATGCCTGGCGCACAAGAAGAACGTTTGGTCGCATTACAAGTTGCGCCTGAAAGGAAAGCAAGATGTTTATTGTCAACGAGAACGATTTTGAGTACAGGTGCGGAGATCACGGCCCTAAGTACCTGATGAAGGGCCCTCGCATGAACTACGCCATGGTCCAATTCCAGCCTGGCCAGGATTTCCAGGCTCACTACCACAACATCATGGAGGAGAACTTCCACATCCTCCAGGGCAAGATTGACATTGTGGTTGACGGCGAGGTCCACACCCTCTCGGCTGGCGACTTCATCCACATTGAGCCCGGCGAGGTCCACTACGTCAACAACCCTTACGACGAGCCCATCGTTATGGTCTCAACCCTTGCTCCTTTCCAGGAGGTCGACAAGGTTGAGGTAGAGAACCCTACCTACTAAGTTCACCATCTAGCGAGAAAACCAGCGCTTGGCGAGAAGATCGTTCAAGTGCAACGTTCTTCTCGCCGGCACAAACTGAAAGAGGGCTACCTGGTGGCGGCCCTCTTTTTTATGGAACTAAAACGTTGGAACATTTCTTAATACCAAGTCAATTAGCTTATGTAATTCTGATCCAAACTGTATCTCATCAAAAACTAAGGGAATCATTGCATTGCCTCGTAAAACTACTTTGTAAGTTGGTCCCTCATCCAGTATTAGTCCCCCTTCATAATTAACAGTAGAAATTCTCTCCTGCTCTTCTTCTAACATTCCGTTAACGATTGGATTTGTTAGTTCATTAATTTTTTCGCTAATTTTCTGACATTCAGATACCGGAATTTTTAATTCTCTGGATTCAATTTCTTGCGATTCTAAAAACTGATTCTCAATGACCTTAAAGACGTTCCGCTCATCTTTTGAGAAAGAGCACACAAGAAGTATCCACGATTGCATGCCTTCTCTAAATTTTGATGAATGGACTTCATAAACTGCGAGCTTTCTAGTTGCAACATCAAAAAATAAATACTCTTTCATATAAAAGCTGCGTCCATAAATGAGCACTTGGGTATACATCGTCTATTGGCCCTTCCATACAAAAATCCACTTGATAGGAAGTATTCCTTATCAAGTGGATGGTATGTGTCCATCAAACTGGACAGTATAAACAGGAGACTCTTTACTGAAGGCTAAAAGTCTGAGCAGCAAGCTTATCCTTGCCAAAGAGCGGATATACCTCTACCTCAACATCGGACGAGCTAATAAGCTTGTAAGCTTGCTCAACATCAAGGCTTGTGCCAGTCTTAATCTTTGTCATACTGCTTTCCCAATTGACGCCGTCAGAAATTGCACTTTCAAGCTGCTGACCATCTTGATACGCTTCAACTCGCACCGAACTCATAAATGCAGCCGTCTCATCAGAGTTGTTTGTGAAGTTAAACGTGATTTTTGCTGCTGGATTCCCGTTGTAATCAGTAATCTGTGTGAGTGTGCCAATGGTAACCTCATACTTTTCTGGCTGCTTCTCTTCTGACTTCTTTGGCTCTTCCTTCTGTGTATCAGAGGTAGACGTGGATGTTGTGTTGCTGTTTCCGCATCCTACCAATCCTAGGGCGAACAAACTAGAAGCACCTGCATAAATGAACTCGCGACGTGTTAAAGACATAATTCCTCCTATGTTTGATGTGTCTTTTGCCTGTTAAACGCCTTTTTGAACAAGAACACTTACTACAGTGCAGATAGTAGTCATTGAAATGCGGTCATGTGTCCACCACATTGGACAGTTGACCTGGTTGCGGAACGCCTTGCGGATTTTTCAGTGTCGATTGATTCAAAACCCGGGTAATTATGTGTCCACCTGATCCAAAAGTGAGGTAATTATGTGCCGAAAGGCACATAATTAGGTGGGTTTTGGATCAAAATCGGGTTTCTCGACACATAATTAGTGTGCTTTTGGATTAATCGAGCTCCAAAAATCTACAAGCGCCAGCTTCACACACATAATTGCATCGGTCTTGTATCAGATGCGTCCACGAAAAATGCCGCTGGAAAACCGACGGCATTTTCAAAACATAGGGAAAGAAAGAGACACAATACCTAACTGGTCATTTACCAGGAGTCAAGTTTAACCTACGTTTTTTCTACTGCACACAACTTGTATCCGTCTTTTTGACAAAACGGTTAAATCACACGGGTTTCTCGCCAAAGGGTTGTAGAAAGAAGGCAAAATCAGCGCAATCAAATTTTTAGCGCTCTCTTCCAAGGAGACCACATGACCAAGATTCCCGAGGGCTACCGTTCAAGCCTTTCGCTTTACGATACGCAGAAAGCAATTGAGCAGGTCAAGAACGTGTTTCTGACCAAGCTATGCGCCGCGCTGAAGCTGTCGCGCGTCACCGCTCCACTGATTGTTGATCCGCTTACCGGCATGAACGACAACCTCAATGGTGTCGAGCATCCGGTTGCCTTTGACCTGCCAAACGTGGGCAAGAACGCCGAGGTAGTTCAGTCGCTCGCAAAGTGGAAGCGCTATGCACTCTGGCGCTACAACTTTGCCGTTGGTCGCGGTCTGGTCTGCGATATGAACGCTATCCGTCGCGACGAACAGCCCGATAACCTGCACTCCATTTACGTAGACCAGTGGGACTGGGAACGCATCATCACGCAGGACGAGCGCAATACCGATACGCTGGAAGACGCCGTTTGTCGCATTGTTGAGGCAATCTGCGGCACGCTCGACGAGCTCAAGTGGCACTATCCTCAGCTCAGTACGCAGATCAGCCGCGAAGTCACCTTTGTGACCTCGCAGGAGCTTGAGGACCTCTACCCCACTCAAACGCCCAAGCAGCGAGAAGATCTGTTTGTTCGCGAGCACCCAACCACCTTTATCGTGGGTATTGGCGGCGCTCTAAACTCTGGACAGCCTCACGACTTTAGATCTCCCGACTACGACGACTGGTCACTCAACGGTGACCTGCTGTTCTGGGATGAGACCTTGGACTCTGCGATTGAGATTAGCAGCATGGGCATTCGCGTTGACGCTGAGGCGCTTAAGTCACAGCTGGCAATCGCTGGATGCGAGGACCGCCTTGAGCTGCCATTCCACAAGATGCTCATTGACGGCGAGCTGCCCTTTACCATTGGCGGCGGCATTGGCCAAAGTCGTCTTTGCATGCTGCTGCTAGAAAAAGCGCACGTCGGAGAGGTGCAGGCATCTATCTGGGACAAGCAGACCGAAGACCGCTGTGCAGAAGCAGGCGTTTCTCTGCTCTAAGCAGCGGGCCTGAACACGCGAAGCGAATCTACATCGCGTGTCACTAAACGCGCGTAGCCGCCCTTAAAACTAAAAACATTTTGGCGTTTCTCCTGTTAACGCTACAATAGTAACCCAGTGTAATTAAAAGCCACTGAGTCTAACTGGCGATTTAAGGAGCGACTCTATGAATTGCCCCAACTGCGGAGCTGAAATTAGCAAGCACGCAAAGTTCTGTTCCAACTGCGGACAGAAGCTTTCTGACGTCGCGGACGCTGCAAACGTCGCAGACGTCGCTAACGTCGAGAAAACCGATGCGCTCGCCGAGTCCACAGAACCCGCACCAGAAACCGCACCCGACAACTCCACCGCAGCCACCGAGGTCATCGCACCAGCAGAAGCTGATGAGCCAGCTGAAACCGCAACTGATCCAGACGCAACTGTCCTGGCAGAGTATCCAGTCGATGACGAAGACACAACTGCTGCAGAAACCTCACTCCTAGAGATATCGGCAGACGACTCCTACATCGCTCCAGATGAGGCGCCCACCGCTGTCACCGACTCGGACGCCGTTGCAGACGCTGACGCAGACGCTGACGCAGACCCTACCGTAATCGCAAACTCCAACGCTGCTGCCGAGGAGCCTACAACCTTCATTAATGACCCAGATCGCATCAACGTCTTCACCGCCGATGACCTTGATTCAACTGCCATTTCGCACTTCGACCCTTCGCAGTTCACCGTTGTTTCAAGCGGACCTAGTTCCGTTGAGCGCAAGCAAACCAAGGACGGCTCTGATGCACTCCGCAAAGTTGGCATTTGGCCTGCTTGCGGCCGTTCTGGTTGTAGGCGCACTGGCCGTTGCTTGGGTCATTCAGTCCCATCAAGACGACGCAGCCAAGCGCAGCGCCGTCCAGCAGCGCATTGCAACCTATCAGGAGCAGATTGAGAGCGTTGGCGTTGATCCTCGCAGTGACAGTAGTCGTGTTGAGCTTCTTAACCAGTACGAGAAGCTCGATCGAAATTGAAGAGCAAATCACCGGTGACCAGAAAAACGGCCAGTTCCGTCTTCCTAACGGCACCGATGACTCGGGCGTTAACATCCTAAACAGCTCAATTTCGGATCGGCAGAAGCGCATTCGCGACTGGTTCGAGGCCGACTACAAGCGCAGACTTGCTGCAAACAGCTTTAACGATACCGATTCTGCAACCACGCTTGACCTCAAGTCCGTTGCAAATAGGCTTGTTGAGCTGCAGGCTCTTCTCGGCGATATTGAGCACGAGAAGGTAATCTGGGGCGACGATACAGGCAACAATTCAACCTATGATTCATACCACTCTCGCGTATCCGACCAGATAAAAAAGGGTGAAACTCTTAAATCTGGCGTGGTCGAGAAGACCAAAAAAGAGCAAGAGCAGAAGGATAAAGACAAGAAATCCGAGGAAGACCGCAAGAAAGCTCAAAAGTGGGTTGGCACCTACAGCGGTACCGGCACTGACGGCAAGCCTATGGAGGTTGTCATTCAGAAGGACGGCACGGTCATTTGGCGCACTGGTGGTCAGCCAGAGGTTCGTGGCACCTGGACTGGTGACGAGTCAAAGCTTGAGCTTAACTTCAACGGCCAGGTCAGTGGCAGAAGCGAGCCGTTCACCCTCTCCTCCACCAACGGTGGAAGAACCGTAACCATCAGCTCTCAGAGCAGCACTTGGAATACTGACACACTTTCTAGGAAGTAACGCTGACTAGAAAACCGCACGTTACAGACACAAAATAAGGCGAGAAGACCGATCGATCTTCTCGCCATATTGTTTACAAAGTGAATGCTGTTCTAAACGGTAGTCGTTCTTCTTACCAAACTCCTACACACCAAGTGCACGATGTCCAAGCACCAAAGCGCCTAGGATACCCTGGTTACCTTCGCAGCCGCCGGGGACAACGTAATTCTGGATGTCCTCTATCTCTGGAGTGTTGATATAGCCGTTGAGGTACGTAACAAGTTTCTGCTGGATATGCGGGAACAGTTGCTTCTGCTCCATGACGCCTCCACCCAAAATAATGCGCTGAGGTGAGTAGCACATCACATATGTGGAGAGGGCTTTTGCAAGGTAGGCAGCCTCAAGCTCCCATACCTCGTCTTTCTCGGTCAGCTCAACAGCTGGAAGACCCCAGCGTTCCTGAATAGCAGGGCCTGATGCCAGCCCCTCAAGGCAGTTCTGGTGATAGGGACACTTAGTCTGCTGCCAAGAGTCGTTTGCCTCACGTTCAACAAGGATATGACCAGCCTCGGGATGAAGCATACCGTGCTGGAGCTTTCCTTCAAGCAGCACGCCAGCGCCAATTCCGGTGCCAACTGTCAGGTAGACAACGTTATCAAGGCCGCGAGCTGCGCCGAAGACAGCTTCTCCTAAGCAGGCTGCATTAACGTCAGTATCGTATCCAACGGGAACGTTCAGTCCATCCTTCAACGCCTGCAACAGATTGAAGTTGCGCCAACCTTGCTTAGGAGTCGAAAGAATCTTTCCGTAGCTAGGCAGGTCAGGATTGACTCCCGTGGGGCCAAATGCGCCAACACCTAGAGCCTGAATAGAGCGAGCTTTGAACCAGTCCACAATCTTTGGCAAAACAGACTCTGGCGCTGTTGTGGGCAAGACCTCACGCTCACAAATTTTTCCGTCTGGTGTACCCGTGGCAAGAACAATCTTTGTTCCGCCAAACTCAATACCACCAAGAAGCGTCTCTGCACACATGTTTTTCTCGCCAGCTACTTGTTAAGGAGCTTCTCGTACACGTCAATAAAGTCCTCAGCAATAATGCGGAAAGACTCGGCCTGCATAAGCTGGTCCTCAGCGTGGAGCAAGATGAGCGAGAACTCAACGTTGCTGTTATCAATTGCGGACTGCTGCAGCATGTTCAGATGCGTGCTATGGCCCTCATTGAAGATCTCTGTACCAGCAAGAATATCTGCACGAGCGCCTTCAATATCGCCCGCTTTTGCCTTCTGGATGGCGCCAATATACATTGACTTTGCCGTTCCAACGGTAGCAATAATCTCAAAGGCTGCTTCTTGCGTAGCAGTCATGCCGTCATCTAAAGCCATTTTTACCCCATACTCTTTTCGTGAGCACCTGGGAGCTCAGAAAATCTTTTATCGCTTATTTAATAAGCTCAAGTGCGTCGTCAAGAATCTTTGCAGCGTTCATCCTGCCGTAATCAACCATAGGAATAACAGCTACAGGAGTAGATCCTGCTGCAGCCTCAACGTCTGCCTTTGCATACGCAATCTGAGGTCCAAGCAAAAAGACGTCTGCACCGTCAATAAGCTCAAGTGCCTTGTTAAGAGGATTTGCAATAATCTCTACATCCAAACCACGAGAAGCAGCCTCTTTCTGAAGCTTCTGAACAAGCAGACTGGTGGACATTCCGGCGTTGCAAGCAAGTAAGATTTTCATGTGATCTCCTTTTGATGAGCCAGCCACCGAATACGATGGCTGGCTTCAAGTGATACTCAGATTATAAGCTTACAAACTACTCTGCATCCTGAGCGTTCTCTGCAAGAGCCTCAGCCTGCTTGGCCTGTGCGCGCTCGGAAATCTTCATGAATGGCAGGTAAATTGCCATGGCGAGAAGGACCTCGATGACCTGCCAGATGACAGCACGAACGTCGCCACCGGTTGCCAGCCAACCACTCAGGAAGACTGGGGTGGTCCAAGGAACCATTGCAACGCAAGGGCTAATCCAACCAAGGTTGGTGAAGCAGGTAGGTCAGACCGATGAACAAATCTGGAACAAGAACAAATGGAATCATCAGAGGAAGGTTAAAGACGATTGGGTAACCGTAAATAACTGGCTCGTTGATGTTGAAGATACCTGGGAGAAGAGAAAGTGCTGCAACATCTTTAGAAGCCTTGTTCTTGGAGAAGACAAAGGTGTCAAGAAGCAGCATCAGAGTACAACCAGAACCACCGATCAGAGCAAAGGTGTTGATGATCTGCATGTTCATGTAGTGGTCCTGAGGAATTGGCTGACCAGCTGCAAAGGTTGCCATGTTGTCGACAATAAGCATGGTCAGGATTGGCTCAATCAGAACACCAGAGATGGTGGACTGGTGAATACCAAGGCAGAAGAGCAGGTTTGCAAAGGTGTAGATGATGATGACTGCAAATGGACCAGCATTCATGAGGCCCTTCAGTGGGGCAGAAATGCTTGTTGCAATGATGGTCATAAGGTCGGTTCCAGCGCAAACTGCAAGAAGAGCAGATGCAATACCAAAGACGGTAAGGGTCAACATCATAGGAATCATGGTGTTAAAAGAATCTGCAACCGCTGGTGGAACGCCCTCACCAAGGTTGACCTTCAGCTGCTTAACGCTGGAGAGCTTAATGAAGATGGTGGTGGAAAGCAGACCAATGATGATTGCACCAAAGAGGCCGTTAGTACCGGTGAAGGAAGTGGAGAAAGCACCAGTTACATCAACGCCGGTAACTGCATAGCCAGTTGGCAGGAGCTTAGCAACATCAGCTACAGGAAGCGCAACTGCTGCAGCGGCTGCGTCAGCGGCGTTAGCTGCGTGAAGAACAGCACCTGCAGTAGCAACAATGCTCTGAGGCATCATGATGATAAGAGCCGCAATACCAATAACAACACAAGAAATTGCGTTCTCAAAACGCTTGTTACGAGCAAGGCAATAACCAATAATGCCTGCAAGAATAACTGCCGAGAAACTCAGAGTGCCCTGAGCAACATGCTGCACCCCAAACCTTGAAATTAGCCAAGGTAACTGGATCATTTGCAAAGATGAGTGGGAACAGAACGTTGTTGATCAGTACTGCAATACCAGCCAAAATGTAAATTGGGCTGACAGTTGCAAATGCATCGCGCAGGCTCCTCAAGTGAACTTGATTACCTACTTTTGCAGAAACTTCTGCAAATTTATCTAGAAACGATGCTTGGCCATTATCTTTTGCCATGAGCAAACTCCTTTCACGAGTTTCTAGTCAACTATATGTGTAGTGGCAACTTGCTTAAGCCACTCAGCTGATTTCTTAAGACGGCGGTTGTAGTTATCTTCCAGGTCAACCTCAACAAAGCCATAACGGTTCTTGAAGGCATTTGCCCAGGACCAGTTATCGATGATGGCCCAGTAGTGATAACCACGGCATTTTGCGCCGTCCTGAATTGCACGAGCAATCCACTCAAGATGACGACGGACAAAATCAACACGATAGTCGTCTTGAATTACGCCGTTTTCGTCTTTCTTAAGATCTTCTCGCTCTACGCCCATGCCATTCTCGGAAACAAACCACTCAAGCTCTGGATACTCATCGCGAACCTTCATGGCAAAGTCGTAAAGACCCTGTGGGTAAATCTCCCAACCACGAGAAACGTTCATCTCTGCTTCTGGCCAGATATAGGGATCGGCAAAGTTTGGAATGCCATTCTCGTCAGTATCTTTAGCAGGAGCCTGGATGCGCTCTGGGTGGTAATAGTTGCAGCCCAACCAATCCACAACGCCGTCGGCAAGAATAAGCTTGTCCTCAGGGCGAATAGGCAGGTTAACACCACGGTCCTGCAGCGTATCAATGACATCCTGTGGAAGCTCTCCCTTAGTTACCAGGTCAAGCCACCAGCGAATGTTGACGCCGTCGGTCATGCGTAGCGCCTCAAGATCTGCCTCAGATGGATTCTCTTTGGTATATGGTGGTGCAAAGCAGTTGATGAGGCCAATGCGAGAGTCCTCAAGCATAAAACCTGCTGCTTTTGCACGGCGATACTCGCGCACGCCAAGCGCATGAGCAAGTGAAATGTTGTACTGAACAGCACGGGCACGCGAATAATTCTTTACAAAGGGGTACCAGCCGCCCAGTGTGTAGCGAACCTCTGGCTCAACAATTGGCTCGTTAAAAGTGAACCAATAGCGAATCTCTTTGCCAAACGTTTCAAACGCAATACGTGCGTAATGCGCATATGCCTCAACAACCTCACGGGACTCCCAGCCACCGCGGTTGAAGAGATATTCAGGCATGTCAAAGTGGTAAAGGTTTACAAAAATCTCAATACCAACCTTTTTAGCAACAGCAAAAAGGTGGTGATAGTACTTCGCGCCCTCTGGATTAAGGTTGCCGTTAATGTCCAGCAAACGGCTCCACTGGATAGAAGTGCGAATGGAATCCAAGCCAAGAGACTTGAGAAGCTGAAGATCGTCTTCCATTCTTTCTGTAAAGTCATTTCCAGCGTAGGAACCAACGCGGTTGTGGAATGCGTGGATGTCCAGGTTAGACCAGGTGTCCCAAAGGTTTGGCAGCTTTCCTCCGTCTTGCCATTTACCCTCGGTCTGTGGACCAGACATTGCCCCACCAAAGAAGAAATTCTCAGGCAACTGATACGACATGCCTATCCTTTCTCAAACGTATTAAACCTAACATGTCAACTTTATAAAACAGATATGTTAGGTTTTCTATGTAGTATACTAATGCAAATCAGATAGAATGCAAAGTAAAATTTTGCTACCTAAGGAGGTGTCATGAATAAGTACGAGCTGATTGTTCAGGATCTTAAAACTGATATTGCTATAGGCACATATCCTGCTTATTCTCGCCTGCCTTCCGTTGCTCAGCTTTGCGAGCAATATGAGGTAAGCAAAATTACCATTAACAAGGCATTAGAAGTTCTTGAACAGCAAGGACTTATCTTCAGGCGAAAAGGCTCCGGCACTTTTGTCAAAAAGCTGGAAGAAGGAACGCAGATTAAGCCAAGTAAAGAGGTCTCCGGTCAAATGGAAGGCTTCATGGCTGAACATGCCGCCCGAGGTGAGCGCGTTAAATCAAAGGTCTACACCTTTGAAGTTGAGCGTCCTTCTGAATACATTGCTAAAGCTCTTGATATTTCTACCGAAGATTTTGTGTACAGAATTGTGCGCGTCAGGCTTGTTGAAGGGACTGCGCAGGTCATCGAGTATACCTACATGCCCATTAGCCTGGTCCCTAATCTTAAAATGGCTCATCTGGAGCACTCGATTTACAACTATATTGAGAGCGAAATTGGACTCAAAATTGCCAATGCGCACCGTGTTATCAGGGCTGTCATGCCTACAGAGGTAGAGGCTTCGAGGCTAGAAATTAGCACAGGCGATCCCCTTCTGGAGGTTGAGCAAATCGGTTATATCGACGATGGCCGCGCGTTTGAATATTCCATCTCGCGACATGCACATGGCTATGAATTCATGACCATTTCTATGCACTAAACCTCTGACACAGCGACACAAAATAAGGCGAGAAGACCGATCGATCTTCTCGCCATTTGTTTGCGTGTATGGATGCGCGACGCGGGGTGCAGCACACAGTGCTACACAGCGTGGTGCTGCTCGCCGGCTGCTCGATGGCTACTCTCCGAGGATGACGTGCCTAAACTCGCCGTCCTCGTAGATTCCGCAGCTGTGAGTGCCGTCCTTTGGAATGCCTACAGAACCTGGATTAAACACGGTGACCTCTGGGTGGTCAGCGCTCTGCATGTTCACTTTTCTGTGCGTGTGGCCGTACACAAACGCGTCCATACTTGGCGTCTGAGGCCATTTATCAACGCTGTTGTGAATGCCAGGACCAAAGACGTGACCGTGAGTAAAGAAGATAGTGAACTGCTTGCCCGTCTTTGGGTCCTTATCAAACAAGATGTTGTAATCAGCCATGCAAGGGAAGTCCAGAACCATCTGGTCAACCTCTGCCTCGCAATTTCCGCGGACCGCAATGACCTTATCGGAAATGCTGTTCAACATCTCAATAACGCGCTTTGGTGCGTAGTCTGCAGGAAGATCGTTGCGAGGGCCGTGATAGAGCAGATCTCCAAGAAGCAAAACGTACTTTGGCTGCTCCTCCTCTATGACCTGCATGAGCTTCTCGCAATAGTCGGCAGCGCCGTGAATATCTGAAGCAATTACAACCTTCATCAACGTATCCTCTCTATACGTGTTTCTACACGTAGCTTCATACGCGTGTATCAATAAATTATTTTATGGTATTGATGGCGTCCAGCCAGTTACAAGCGCTGGCAATTCGGTCACCGTGCAAATGCCTGCTTAGAACCTACCGGTCATCCTTGCATCAGGATCAGCCTCGGAAACACGTTGACGAAGATCTGCAATAGCCGCAGGTATCTCGTCTGTGTTGTACGGCGTCATCTGGTACACCCAGTTAATCCAGTTACGATACAGCAAGTTGGCATGCGCGCGCCAGGTAAACAGCGGCTGCTTTTCTGGATCGTTATCAGGGAAGTAGTTCTCTGGCAGACGAATAGGCAGGCCCTTGTGGAAATCGCGCCAATACTCCTCTGCAAGCGTGTCGCGATCATATTCAAAATGACCGGTTACAAAAATCTCGTGAAAGTCTCTGGTGGCGAGAAGTGCAGGTCCGCTGGTAAATCCCTCAGAAAGCACGGCAAGCTCAGGATGATCCACCAGAGCTGATGTCTCAATCGCGGCGTGACGAGAGTGTGGCATGTAATGTACCTCGTCAAATCCATTGGTGAGGAAGCAATACTCATCGCATAAACGCTGCGGAAAAATACCAAACAGCTTAGCGCCCAGCATCTTCTTGGGAATATCGTGCAGGTAATACAGGCCAGCTAGTGCGCCCCAGCACAGGTACATGGTAGAAAAGACATGTTCCTGAGACCAGTCAACAATGCGACAAAACTCATCCCAGTAGTCAACGTCCTCGTATTTAAGATCCTCGATAGGAGCGCCGGTAACAATCAGACCGTCATAATTTTTATCTTTGAAGTCATCAAAAGTTGAATAAAACGTAACCAGATGGTCGGCGGCAGTATTTTTAGATTCGTGCGAAGAGATACGCATAAAGTCGCACGTAACCTGTATAGGAGACTTTGAAATCAAGCGGAGAATCTGTGTCTCGGTCTGAATTTTCTTAGGCATTAAATTCAAAATTGCCAGGCGCAGTGGACGAATCTCCTGGTGTTCTGCAACTTCTTCCTCAAGCGCAAAAATGCGCTCTTCTTGCAGCGTCTTCTTAGCTGGTAAACCATCTGGAATATTAATAGGCATGGCAACTTCCTTTGGCTAATCGTTGCACATAAGTATACTTGTTTGTATGGAAATAACTTTTGCCGAGCTCGGGCTAAACGAGCAAATTCTGGCAGGCGTAGCGACACTTGGGTTCAACGCGCCTACTCCCGTACAAGCCGCGGCAATTCCCGCTGTCCTCGCGGGCAAGGACGTTGTTGCGTCTGCGCAAACGGGAACGGGTAAAACTGCAGCGTTTATGTTGCCTACGCTGCAGCGCATTGCTGTCGAGAAACGCGGCGGGGCCGAGAAACCCGACGCCAAGGAACCCAACACGAGCGCCAAACCCAACGCGAGCGCCGGGCGTAGCGCCAAGCGCAACGCCAAGCGAGGCGACACCAAACGCAACGCATATCCCCGCGCGCTCATCATCACACCGACGCGAGAGCTAGCTGCCCAAATTGATGACGTTGCCAAGAGCGTTTGCGGATCCACTGGTCAGCAGGCCGTCATTGTCACCGGTGGCGCTCGCTACAAACACCAGATAACCGCGCTGCAAAAAGGTTGCGATGTGCTGGTGGCAACACCTGGCCGCTTGATTGATCTTCTCGACAAGAAGCATACAAGCCTAGAGAACATCCAGGTGCTGGTACTTGACGAGGCAGATCGCATGCTTGACATGGGATTTTGGCCAAGCGTTCGCCGCATTATGGAGCAGCTACCCAAGGCGCACCAAACGTTGCTTTTCTCGGCAACGCTCCCCGCGTCAATTACCTCAACCATAGATGCGCTGCTCAAAGATCCAGAGCGCATTGAGATTGCAAGAACCGGACAGACTGCGGCAACAATCGAGCAACATTTGTGCTCAGTCACTCAGGGACAAAAGCCGCAGCTCTTAAAGGCACTTATCGACTCGTTTGATCCTGCGCCAGAGCGTGTGTTGGTGTTCTGTAGGACAAAGTCGCGCGTTGACAGCATTTACAAAAATCTCAAAGCCGCAGGTCTAAAGGTTGATGTTATGCATGCGGACCGTCCGCAAAAGGCTCGCGCAAGAGCACTGGAGCGATTCCGTAGTGGCGCCATTCAGGTTCTTGTTGCAACCGACGTCATGAGCCGCGGCATTGATATCCAGGGCATTGACGCCGTTATCAACTTTGACGTGCCGCTTGACCCCGAGGATTATGTTCACCGTATTGGCCGAACAGGCCGCGCTGGGGCCGCAGGTCAGGCGTTCACTTTTATGGGACCAGACGAGGTCACGCCGCTCAGAGAAATTGAGTACTTCACAAAAGCGCTCATTCCTACATGGGATCTACCTGGCTTTTCTTACGATGCCGGACGTATTATGCTCCAAGGCTCCCGCTCTACCACCAAGACCACGCGTTCGATGTTCTCGGGCTCAAGGTCAAGAGGCAAAGGCTTTGGATTTGGCGGCAGATATGGCCGACACACGTAATCTATAATCAGACGCAGTCAGCTAATACAGTAAAGGAATCAAACATGGGCCCTTTTAGTGGCGTTGGTATAATTTTTGCTCTTGGAGCTGCAGCTTTTCACGTGGTCATATTTTATCTTGAGTCATTTGCCTGGACTTCTGACGGTGCGCTCAAGGCCTTTAACATGACAAAAGAAGAGGCAGAGAGCACTGAGAAGATGGCTTTTAACCAGGGATTTTACAATCTCTTTCTTGCTATTGAGGTATTCGTTGGCGTCTTCTTGATGGCTACCAGAAATCCAGCTAGGTAAAGCGCTTGTTATCTTTGCTGTTTGTTCAATGGAATTTGCCGCAATTCTTCTCTTTGTGACTTCTCCCGACAAACGCTCTGCAGCTATCAAGCAGGCAATATTCCCTCTTATGGCTCTCTGCAATTTTTTTATGTAACTTTTTGAGCATCGACACTGGGCACATATAAGCACCCAGCCTTTTGTAAGCACTTCTCGCGAGAAGGACCATCATGAAGCAACTCCGCCCTTATCCACAGGTTATTATCACCAAGAAAGCAGCTCGCGCACTTGCGGGCGGACATCCTTGGGTCTTTGAGGGCGAGGTCATCCGTATAGAGCCGTCTCCAGAAAGCGGCGAGTGTGCTCAAAATGGTTGCATTGTTGATGTCTTTGAGGAGAACGGCACCTACCAAGGAACCGGTCTTCTGTCAGAAATGAGCAAGATTCGCGTCAGAATTGTGACAAGAAACGCCAACGATAGGCTCAACGAAGCGTTTTGGAGTCGAAAGATTAGCTGGGCGTGGGAGCACCGCAAAACCACTATGGGAAACCGCGCTCTACCAGGGACTGAGCCCGACACCAATTGCTGCCGCGTTATCTTCTCTGAGGCCGATGGCTTTCCTGGCTTAATCGTTGACCGCTACGAGAACGTATTGGTAGCGCAGGTAGGAACCGTAAGCATGGAGCGTCTGCGCAACGTCATCTATCCGCTGCTGCTTGAGGTTTTGTCTACAGATGGCCAGGTAATTGATGGCATCTACGAGAGGAACGACTCCCCTTCGCGCCTTAAAGAAGGACTTCCACAATATAAGGGCTGGTGGACAGGTACTTTTTCTGACGAGAATGGCTTGATTGCAGAAAGTTCCCTTAGCTCTGCCTTCAACTCATGTTCTTGCAACAGAAAACGGACTCAAATTCAATCTTGACCTGGAGAACAGCCAGAAAACCGGCTTTTTCTTGGATCAAAAATATAACCGCCGAGCAGTTCGCCAGCTTGCACAAGGCCGTCGTGTGCTGGATTGTTTCTGCCACGTTGGTCCGTTTGGCCTTAACGCTGCAGCAGGTGGAGCAGAATTTGTCCGCTGCGTAGATGTCAGCCAAACCGCCATTGACCTTGCACGCCAAAATGCGGAGCTCAACGACTTAGCAGATCGCATGGACTTTACCTGTGCAAACGTACTTGAATACCTGCCAGAATTAGCTGGTGACCGCAGTCAGCTCAAGGCAGAGGGAGGTCCGTTTGACCTCATCATTCTGGATCCGCCTGCATTTACTAAGACGCGCGACAAGGTTCGCAGCGCCATGCGCGGCTATAAGGAAATCAACGCTGCAGCCATGAAGCTGCTACCTCGAGGTGGCTACCTGGCAACTTGTTCCTGCTCACACTTCATGACCAGAGATCTTCTCGCCCAGGCAATTGCCGAG
Organism: Lancefieldella parvula; assembly: GCA_023300185.1. Taxonomy (GTDB): domain Bacteria; phylum Actinomycetota; class Coriobacteriia; order Coriobacteriales; family Atopobiaceae; genus Lancefieldella. Next base: position 81,083 of record CP097092.1, on the reverse strand, counting down.
GCAGCTCACCACACCAACGTGCAGCTCAAGCAAATTGAAGAGCGACAGCAAGCTCCTGACCACCCAATTCTTTGGGGTGTTCCCGAGAGTCACTATCTTGATTTCTTTATTTTCCAGGTGATCTAAAACTACAGTTCCATTCTCCAAAGAACACTTTATGAAATTTATTCCATATTGTGATATAATACTCTTATAAAATTATTTTACTGAATTTATAAGAGTGTTTACGGCATACTTTGGAGGCTCTTATGGCTGAGACGGATGTCAGTGATTCATCTGAACAAGTAACCTCAAGCAAATACTCGTCCCGATTAACCTACGGGCTATTAGCTTTTATTGGTGGCTTTGCCGGACTTCATACATTTTATAGAACAGGTAAAATCTCGTCCTTTAGGACTGTATTATCTGGATGTTTTCTCTATTTTCTTGTCTCTTACAACTATTGGTATCTCTATGCTCTTCTCGTGCTTATAAATTCTTTTATTACACTCTCTATCGTCTTTAATAAAAATGTAACTAATCAAAATGTCCAAGGGCACGCGTCTCAGCCCCAAACAGCTGACGATAATGACAAATTAATCTTAATCACAATCTCTGTATTTGCATTATTCCTATTAGTAAGCGCGTCTCTATCTTTTGTATTCAGCATCTCAATGGCTATAAAGCTCATTCTTGTAGTGGCTTTCATTGGTCTTGGAGGCTTTGCTGATAAACGCTAGTGGAATCAAAATTTCTTTTAAATAATTCCTCTAAACTTCTCAATTTTCCAAACTTTTGCTTTTACGACGCTCTTTAAAGAACGCTTTGAGCTGTGCAGATGCCTCGTCTGCTAATACTCCGCCTGAGACCGCAAACTCATGATTAAGTCTTGGATCACTGCTCACGTCAAACAACGTGCCCGTTGCGCCGCCCTTGGGATCAAACGCGCCAAACACGCAGCGATCAATACGAGCATTGACCATCAATCCTGCGCACATCAAGCAAGGTTCCAGCGTCACGTACACCGTACAGCCCGAAAGCCTCCAGCGGCCAAGCTTTTTTGAGGCCTCTTGCATGGCGAGAAACTCAGCGTGTGCAGAAGGGTCGTTATCTATCTCACGGCGATTATGTGCAACAGCAATAACCTCTCCATCGCACACTACAACTGCTCCGATAGGCACTTCTCCTATCTGTGCTGCAAGTTCTGCCTGTTCAAGAGCAAGTTTCATGTACTTCTGATCAAGAGCAGCCTGTGGAGTCAAAGGCTCTTGCGCTTCGTCGCTCATAGCTGCTCCTCACTTGTTCGGTTGCTGCTGCAAATCTGTCGCAATTCTGTCTCAGTTCTGTCACGAATCTGACGCAAATCTGTCACGGTTCTGTCGCAAACCTGACGCGAGTCTGACGCTTATTTGTCTACTCTCAATTATGAAGCAAAACCGAACTTGCCAAATCCCCTACTCGCAAAAAACTGAATTATGCGGTAGGATATTACCGCTTTGGAGAGGTGGCAGAGTGGTTGAATGCGGCGGTCTTGAAAACCGTTGAGCGGTGTCCCCGTTCCGAGGGTTCGAATCCCTCCCTCTCCGCCATTTTTTTGGCGGACCTCAACTTAACGTTTTACCTTCAGAACTTCCATTCCATCTCCACGTTATTTCTAGCTCAACGTTCTTCTCGCCAGTGTGTGGGCGAGCATTCCATTTACCGAAAGACTCCTTAACAAGTTAAAAGCTTTAATCAAAAACGCCTTAGATTTTTAGTTTTGGGTATAATTAACCTGTCCAAATGGATGGCTGACACAGGATTGTCAGTGATTGAAAGGATTTAGCATGATTATTGCCGCAGTTGTAGTTATTGTCCTTCTTGTTTTCTGGGCCATTAGCATTCACAACAACATCATTCGCGCAAGCAACAGGTGCGATAACGCTTGGGCAGCTATCGATACGCAGCTTCAGCGTCGTAACGATCTGATCCCTAACCTGGTCAACACCGTTAAGGGTTACGCAGCTCATGAGTCTAAGACTTTTGAAGCAGTTACTTCTGCTCGCGCTGCAGTCGCAAACGCTCGCACTCCTGAAGAGAAGATGCAGGCTTCCGGCACTCTTTCCAATGCTCTGACCAACCTGTTTGCTGTTGTTGAGAACTACCCAGAGCTCAAGGCAAACCAGAACTTCCTGGAGCTCCAGGCAGAGCTTACTGACACCGAGAACCGCCTCAGCTACGCTCGCTTGAGCTACAACGACGTTGTTATGAACTACAACAACATCATCGCTGTTTTCCCAAACAACCTTCTTGCTGGTGGACGTTCCCCACGTACAAGCTTCCAGGTTACCGACGAGTCCGCTCGTCAGGCACCAAACGTACAGTTCTAAGAGCTGTTTCGTTTACACTTTGTACCAGCTCAGTCCGGTATCTGCGCTCCCGCAGGTACCGGACTTTTTTGTGCGCCGTAAAGCTTCGCGGATCGCGCTGGTCGTGTGGCGGTCGCACGCGTCGCCTGTACGCCGGTCACACCTCAGCTGCAGGTAAATCCGAGCAGCTAGATTATGTGAAGAGTCTTTACAGCCTCGCAGGAAAATCGTTAAAATAGTTACATCTGTGAATTGTCCTCGCAAGAGCAATTCACGTTCTATTGGATGAAGAGAAAGGTCAGCATGAAACCTCGACCTCACAGTCGCTGACCTCTTGCGGTGTGCCGATTTGCACCGTGAGGGGTGAAATCGCAATGCAGTCCCCGTGGCAAATACGCGGAGTTTCTCGCCAAAAGCCACGCTTTAGTCTTCGGACGCATGTAAGGAGCACACATGATTTATCTTTCCCAGTTAATGGGTAATCCGGTTCTAGATTCAGAAGGCGAGAAGATCGGTTCTGTCTCCGACCTTGGAATTGCTACCGGAGAAGTTTTTCCTCGCATTACTTCCCTTGCTTTTATGGGCCCTGGCCGCACGCCAATGATGATTTCTTGGCGCAAGTATGTTGATACCTACGATGAGGACGTCATCAGGCTCAAGGTACCTTCAACTGAGATTCGTTTCTCGTACCTGCAGCCTAACGAAGTTCTTCTCGCCCGAGATATTCTGAACAAGCAGATTGTTGATACGCGCGGCATTCGCGTCGTCCGCGTAAACGACCTCAAGCTTTCCGATACTAGCTCAACGCAGCTGCGTCTTCTGGGCGCAGAGGTTGGCGCACGCGGTCTGCTGCGCAGCCTTTCTCCCCAGCTAGAGCACCTGGTTACCCGCATTGCGCGCGCCATGGGTCACCCCATGCAGGAGCGCATCATTGCGTGGAGTTACATGGACCTGGTTGAGCGCGACCTCTCCAACGTTAAGCTCTCCGTTTCCCACAAGACGCTGGACGAGCTGCACCCTGCTGACGTCGCAGACATCATCGAGCGCCTGGACTCGCGCCTGCGTAGTCAGGTGTTTGCCCAGCTTGATGACGAGCAGCGAGCCGGCGCAATGGCAGAGTTCAACGACGACGCTATGGCAGTTGAGCTCATCGGCGGCCTGAACGAAAAAGAAGCATCTCGTATCCTGTCCGAGATGGATCCAGACGACGCAGCCGAGCTTGTCTCCGAGCTGAGCTATGACCGTGCCGAGAAACTCCTGCGCTTGATGGGCGTTAAGGAGCAGCGTGCAATTAGGCAGCTGCTGGGATACCGCGAGTACACCGCCGGCCGTATTATGACGTCCGAGGCGCTTTCTGTTCCTGAGGACCAGACCGTTGCCTACGCCATTGATCGCCTGCGTAACCTGGACGAGGACTTTGAGACCGTCCGTTACCTCTACCTTACTGATGAGGACGGCCGTCTGTCCGGAATTGTCACCCTGAACCGCCTGATTGTCTCCGAGCCAGAAACTCGTCTGGAGGAGATTGCTAATAAGAACCTGGTCACCGCCTCGCCAGAGGACGATCAGGAAGACGTTGCTCGAAACATTGCAAAATACAACCTGCTAGCCATGCCTGTTGTTTCTGATGACAACCGCCTGCTGGGCATTGTTACCGTCGACGATGCTCTTGACGTTCTTGAAGAGGAGCACGCCGAGGACCTGCAGATTGTTGGTGGCGGCAGGAGCGATTCCGACTCTGGTGACCGTGGTCGCAACATTATTTGGTTCCTCCACCGCAACCTCTGGCTCCTGTTCTGGGTTGCCTCCGTTGTGATTGCTGCCTTTGTAGGAACAGCCGCAACATCCAATCCAATCATGGGTATTTTCGCAGCTCTTTGCACTATTACCATGCCAATCTCACTGAATCTGAGCGAGAATACCGTCAACTACGTGACAAACTTCTTCCTCACAGACGATCCTGGCAGCGAGAAATCTCCTTCTATCTTAGGCTTTGCCTTCCGCTCACTTCTGCTGGGCCTTCTGGTCAGCGGCCTCATTTGCATCCTTGGTGCCGCAGCTCACGCCCTGCTAGAGGCTCTGTTCCATCCGTACGATCCAAATGCAGGCGCATTCTACGCCGCGCTCTTTGACCAGACTATTATTCAGATTTTTGGCGCAGCAGCTGGCTCTACGCTCATCTCCTTCCTGCTGACCCCAATTTTCTTGGCTGTACTTCGCCATCGTGACGAGAAAAACCAGGAAACCTCAGGTCTCACGCTTACCCTGATTTCCATGAGCCTTTCGGTGGTGACATTCTTCGTCCTCTCTTACGCTCTCTCGCTTGTGAGCGTGATGTAAATGGCGCAAGAGAACGCACAGGTAAAGGACACGGTTGCAGAGCAGGACGCCGGAAGCGTTGTCGAGCAGGGCAAACGCGCATCTAAAGAGAAGGCTCCGGTCAACAAAAACAGCCTCAAGTACATCTTGATGGCAATGGGTCCCGGTCTTCTCGCCGCATTTGCTGGTAACGACGCCGGTGGCATTGCAACCTACTCCAGCGCGGGCGCTACCTTTGGCTATTCGCAGCTGTGGACCGTGCCGCTTATGTGCTTCCTGCTGATTGTGGTTCAAGAAACCGCAGCTCGAATGGGCTGTGTCACCGGTAAAGGCATTGCATCGCTGGTGCGCGAGCGCTTTGGCATCCGCCTGTCCACGCTGGCAATGGGCGCGCTGCTGCTCTCCAACATTGCTGTTACTTTCTCCGAATTCGCAGGTATTGCGTCCAGTATGGAGCTCTTTGGCATCCCAACGTACGTCTCGGTGCCTATCAGCGCCCTGATGGTGTGGCTTCTGACCGTTGGTGGATCGTACCGCCGCATCGAGAAGATTCTGCTGGCAATTAGCTGCATTTTTGTCACATACGTGGTGGCTGGCGTGCTTGCTCAACCAGACTGGGGCGAGGCTCTGCGCGTCACCATCATTCCGCAGCCTTCCGCTGAACCGTCATACATTTCTCTGTTGGTTGCAAATATTGGTACTACCATCAGTCCGTACATGATCTTCCTGGTTGCATCAAATGTTGTCGAGAAGAACCTTGATACCAGCGACATTCCTGCACAGCGTGCAGACAACGTTGCCGGCGCAATCCTAGCCGAGGTCATTACCTGGTTCATCATGCTGACCACCGGCGCCGTCCTCTTCCCTCGCGGAATCTCTGTTGACTCCGCTGCCGACGCTGCTCGCGCACTTGAACCACTTGCGGGTCAGTACGCTAGTACACTCTTTGCGCTGGGCATGGTTGGCGCGTCCTTCCTTGCAGCATGCGTTCTACCAGGCATTACCGCAAGCGCTATCTGCGAGGCATTTGGTTGGGAGCGCGGAGCCGACCGTAGCTGGCAGGAGGCCCCTGTCTACCACGGCATTATTACAACCGTCCTGGTTATTTCAGCGCTGGTTGTTCTGATCCCAGGCATGAGCCTCTTTGGCATCATGATGGCCGCCCAGGTCATCAACGGTATTCTGCTGCCAATTCTGCTTGTCTTTATGGTTATCATTGCGGCCGACAAACACATCATGGGCAAGTACGCCAACGGTCGCATCTGGAACGCACTGACCTGGTTTACCATCATCACCGTCATCATCCTGACCATTGTGATGTTCATTCTGCAGGCCATGGGCTTGTAAGCAAACATCACGCAACTGCAACACAAAAAGGGCGAGAAGATCGATCTTCTCGCCCTTTGTTTTATGCGTTTATCTGCGGCTTATTACTTGCTTGCCTTGTCAAACTCGTCCTTGAAGTCAGAGAACATCTTGCCCATGCGGCCAAGCTGCATACCAAAACCCTTAGCTGCCTTGTTAGCGGTGGCCTGCGTAGATGATTTGCTTGCAGGCTTAGCAGCTGTGCTCTTGTCAGCGGCTTTGTCCGAAGCGGCCTTTTCTGCAGCGGCGACCTGCTCCTCCGCAGATGGCTTCTCGAGGCGAACATCCTCTGCAGCAACAGGGGCTGGACGCTCGGAATCGTCTTCTGCGTCGGGCTCGGTAGCGTCTTCGATAGCACGCTTTGCCTTGGCCAGCGTCTTACCCAGGGCAAACGCGCCCTTCTCGGTAGCCTCTGCAACAGCCTTTCCAGCCTTAGCGGTGGCCTCAGAAGCCTTTGCGGCGGCGGCTGCGTATCCCTCGCCCGCCTTTGCAGCTAGACCGCCGGTGAGCTGGGCATCTGCCGCTTCATCGGAGAGGACCATTGCGCCGTTAGAGTAGCCCAGCAACCACTCAGGCTTGATGGCAAACGAGCCTACCAGCGCCTCCGATCCGGCGCCGTCACCCACAAGAAATGCCGAGACCACACCAGTGAACTGGTCAAACTCTGCACCACTTACGTAGCCCAGACTTTTTCCGCTCTTAGTGCGAGCTTCCATACCGTGCCACAAAATGCAGGTATCAAAGTCCAAGTTCAAGCGTTTGATTGCTGCTTTATCGACGTTATTCTCGGGATCCTTTACGCAAAGTCCCTGCTCAATGGTCTCCAGAGACTCCAGCGTGACAAACGCGTCATCCTGCTTAATCATGCCAGCAATGTCGGGCTTCTGAACCATCACGCCCACTACCTGTGAGGACTGACCCTGTTTGAAGGGCGCAAAAACCACGTTGTGGATTTTTCCTAACTTGGAAAACCGCTCTTCTCCCGCGTGCTTGCCCTTTGTAGCAGGCTTTTTGGGGAGAAGGACCTTTGCGCCTAGGAGCTCGGTTGTTTTCACGTGAAACCTCTCTATAAAAAACGGGACGTCATAAGGCGTCCCGTCACATTGCTTGTAAGTGAGGCTTATGCCTCCTGGTAGCCCTCGCCAGCGTTCTCCTGCTCGTGGGACTCAACGTTCTCGATGCGAACAGCCTGAGCCTCAGCGGTTGTGGCGGTTGGCTCTGGAACAACAAAGGAGTCTGCAACAACATCAGCAGCATCTGCGACAGTGTTAGAAGCAGAGGTCACAGCGTCAGAAAGTGACTCACGGAGCTGATCCATGCGCTCACGAGCAAGGTCAACCTTTGCGCGGAGCTCGTCGGTCTTTGCGTCAACAGTAGGCTTGACCTCGTCAATCTTAGTGCTCACAACCTTAGATGTGCGCTCATAAGAATCAAGTGCGGAATCCCATGCGTCATTGACAGCATCTGCAGCCAAAGCGCGAGTCTCCTCGCCGGAACGTGGAGCCAGGAAAAGACCAGCTACAGCGCCAGCAGCAGCACCAAAAATAGCGCCTAGAAAGAAACCAGCAGACTTCTTGCTCATAAGTACCTCCTGTTAAACAGCAAAACGCTGTACGTAATCATACCGCAATACGGGCGTTTATCGAACGGGCTTTGGACGAGGAACGTTAATCATGTTCCAGTCGTCTGGGACGTCGGTGACCTCAGAGTCGTCAGTGGCGTCCTCGGCAGCTGTTGCCTCGGCGAGCTCAGTTGCGATGGGATCGGCGTCGGCAGCGGACTCGGCGTCGGTAGCGGGCTCGGCGTCGACAGCGGGCGCGACCACATCCTCGTCGGCTGCGTCAATGCCTGCGACCTCGGCGTTGTTCTCCTCAGCGTCTGCAACCTCAGCCTCAACTGCATCAGCGGCTGCGGCATCAGCGACGTCCTCGGAGGAGTTGTCGGCAGCGTAATCCTCTGCGACTACGCTCTCTGCCTGGGGTGCAGCGTCCGCCTCAGGTTCCGCGGAGTCTGCGAGCTCATCGGTCTTCTCGCCGTCAAGGCTCTGGATGAGTGCAACGAGGCCAGAAACGATTGCGTTGATGTCTGGGTCGGCATCCTCCTGGTTGCCATACGCCCAGTTGAGGAGCCATACAGCGCTGGAGAGCGAGGCTGCAACCAACACGTCGTCTGGACATGCGAGGATGATCTCGTAGAGGCCGCGACGGGAATCTACCAGGGAAGTCTTGCCGGAAGAAACGTCTCCCGCAAGGTTGGTCAGGGCCAGGAGCTCGACGGTTACGTGCTCAAGCAGGTGCGCAACCTCGGTATCGTTGGCGACAAGTCCAAAACGAGCGTCGGCGTCGCCCAAGCACAGGTGCTCGGAGAGGCCAGGCAAAAGCTCAAGCACGCGCTCAGTTGCCTCAGCGTTTTCCGAGGTCAAACGTGGCGCTTTGGCCGAAAACTCAACGGTAGCGGTCAAGTTTTTAGGTCCTACCACAACTTTTTTGATAGAAATCAACTGCGCCATTTCAACCTCTTTCTATTGGTTCACTCTATTGTAATCATTCTTTTAGTTATTCATTTTCTGATGTGTCAGAGTTTTCGCCGGCTGGCTCAGATTCACCGTCTACCTGTGGTTCTGGGGCAATTACACGCAACAAAGATAGTCGGCGACGACGCATCGACTGCACACGAAACACGTAGCCATCCTTCTCAAAAACCTCACCCGGACGAGGCAGATGACCAGCCAAATCCAGCACAAAGCCCGCGATAGTCTCGTACTCCTCGGACTCCCCTACCGGCCATCCAAGTTCAGCTCGCATCATTGAGCGAGAAACGACCATCTACCAGCCACTCTCTATCAGAGAGCTGCGTCAGGTACTTGTTGTCCGGATCAAACTCATCCTCAATCTCGCCGACAATCTCCTCGACGATGTCCTCGATGGTAATGACGCCAGCAGTTCCACCGTACTCGTCAACTGCGATAACCATCTGGTCACGACTGGTCTGCATCTCGGTGAGCAGCGGAATGATGTCTTTGGTATCAGGCACGTAGTCCGCAGAACGCACGAAGCGCGCGATCTTCTCGTCGCTAGCGTGCTGGTCAAGCGCCGGCTCCAGCAAATCTTTGATGTGAGCGATGCCCACGATGCGATCGATATTCTCGTGGTAGATAGGGATGCGCGAGAAGCCCGTCTGGCGCATGACGCGCAGGACCTCGGCGATAGTTGCGGTGTCCTCCATGGCGGTCATGTCAACGCGCGGGACCATTACCTCGCGGACAACAGTGTCGCCCATCTCGATGACCTCGTGGATCATGGATTTTTCTTCTTCAGAAAGGTCCTCGGAATCCTTGACGATGTAGCGGAGCTCTTCCTCGGTGACCTCTTGATGGTCGTTGGTAGTGTCAATGCCCATCAGCGTGGTAACCGCATCTGCCGAGGCAGACGTGATGAACACGAGTGGACGCACAATCTGCATGAACGCCTTCATAGGGCCGACGACTGCTTTGGCCACTGCCTCGGAGTTTGCTAGGCCGATGCTCTTTGGAACCAGTTCGCCGATGACCACGGAAAAGAAGGAAACAATCAGCGTAATAGCCACGACAGCTAAAGGAAGCGCCAGGTCAGCGTGGACACCAATGCTAATAAGCCAAGTGCCAAATGGCGCGGAAAGGCTTGTTGCAGCAAATGCTGAGGACGCAAAACCTACCAGGGTAATTGCGACCTGGATTGTTGCGAGGAAATATCCGCGATCAGTGGCAATGTCAATGACAGCAAGGGCTCTTGGATCGCCCTCGTCCACGTCCGCCTCAAGTGCCGCGCGACGAGAGCTAACAATGGCCATCTCGGCCGCAGAAAAAAAGCCGTTTACCAGGGTAAGCAGCAGAGTTATTCCAATACTTAACGCAATGTCCATCGAGTGTATGGGCACCTACCTCTTCGAAGTTACTTTTTGTACAGACTATTGTACTCTAACGCGCTCTACCTTGTAGTCTTCAGGAATTTGACACAGTCTCGCCATGAAACGCTGGGAGACTGACGGTGTCGGAAGCGGCAGCGTGATGGCGCCGGTTGAATATGTGGTTGTGCAGTGGCTGCGCGACAGGTGCAACGATACTATTTTGATGGCACCGATCGCTGTTTTCTCCGTGGATTTGGCTAACAAACAGCTGTCGGTTCTGGTTAACAAGCAGTTCTCAATATTTGATGCAAAATTTTGAATAACTTGCCTTAATAATTCATCCACATGAATACGTAACTTTTACGCCTAAAATTATGTGCCCAAAACGGTAAAAAATGCGTTTAGTTGGGGTTGAAAATTAAAAATTTGCCAAAATAACCCCAACTAAGACGATTTTTTACCGCGCTGAAAATTTTTATCAGGGCAAACGCTATATACAGAAACCTGTATTCCCCAACTAAACGGATTTTTTACCACTTTAGCGTCATTCGGACCATCTTAGGGCACTTTTTAGGATGTAGCGGAGTTACCACTCCAAGGTTAACCTGCTGAATCTCAGTATTTTCAGGTTTGCTAACCTCTAGCCGTCACTTACCCACTAATTGACCTGCAACGATGTGCGCTCTTTCCCGCTTGTCTATTCTGCTCCCCCTGTACAGCAAAAGACCCCCACATTCAGCATGAATGTGGGGGTCTTGCTCAATATACCTGCTAGATTAGAGCTGCTTGCCAGCCTCGACCAGGTCCTTGACCTGCGCACGAACGGCATCCAGGTCCTCGTCAGAAGGAAGCCAACCGATAGCGTGAACAGGCAGTGGCATAGTGAACTCTGCTGCCTCAAGCTCGGCCTGGACCATCTTTGGTCCAAGTGGAGCCCAGCCGTAAGAGCCAAACGCAAAACCAATGCGGTGGTCGTTCTTTGGAGACAAACCGCTCATATAGGTCAGGAATGCAGAGACGTTTGGCAAGAACTTGGAGTTCAGCGTAGGCGAGCCAACGCAGACATACTTGGAATCCAGGAAGTGGTACATGACGTTGGAGATGTGAGTCTCCTTGAGGTCGATGAGCTGGGCAGGAATGCCTTCAGCCAAGAAACCGTCCAGGAGAGCGTGGGCCATCTTGTCGGTTGAACCCCACATGGAGTCGTACACAACCAGGGCCTTCTCCTCAAGCTTGCCGGTAGTCCACTCCTCGTACTTGGAGATGATGTCGGCAATGTGGGAGCGCCATGCAACGCCGTGAGCTGGGGCGATAATATCGATGTTCTCCAGACCAATGCCCTTAACTGCAGTAACAGCTGAGTCTGCCTGACGACCGTAAGGGAGAACGATGTTTGCATAGTACTTGCGAGCCTGCTTCATAACCTCGCAGTAGTCGGACTCGTCCTCAAAGCGAGTGGTTGAAGCGTAGTGCTGACCAAATGCATCGTTGGAGAAGAGGATCTTGTCGTACTCGGAATACGTGACCATGTTGTCTGGCCAGTGGACCATTGGCGTCTGCACAAAGGTCAGGGTGCGTTTACCAATGTTGAGCGTATCGCCCGTCTTTACGCCGTTGACGTTGATATTCTCGCCATAGAAAGCCTTGAGCTCCTTAACGCCCTGAGGTGCGCTTGCGTAGACCTCGGCGTTTGGCGCGAGCTCCAGAATGCGAGGAACACTGCCGGAGTGGTCCATCTCAATGTGGTTGCAGATCAGAACGTCAATCTTTGCTGGATCGATGATGCTCTTAATGCGCTCGACCAGCTCCTCGGAGAATGGGCGCTTGACGGTGTCAATGAGCGTGACCTTCTCGTCCAGGATAAGGTATGCATTGTAGGTGATGCCCTGCTCAGTGGTGTAGCCGTGGAACTCGCGAGCGTTCCAATCCAGGGCGCCTACAAAGTAGACATCGGGTTTGATTTCGACAGAACTAAGCATGTGTCCTCCAAAGACCACAGTGCGAAAATTTGACACTACAAGAATATCATTTGACGGCTAGTGAATGTATGTTCACGTAAACTTTCCAGAAGTTGTCCGAATCTAAATTTTTTCTGTGCTGGAATCTAGATTTTCACTTTGTCCGAATCTAAATATTTTCCTTGCTGTTATGTTCTTTTGACAGTGCTACCATAAATTACATAGGTCTAAAACGTATCCGGAGAGGGGAACCTATGAAAATGCTACGCGCAATGCGTGAGCCACTGAAGTATGTTCAGGGCAAAAATGCTTGTCTCGAGTTCGAGAAAGAGATGGGCTACATGGGAAAGCGCTTCCTGTTTGTTTGCTCTAACAGCGGCTACAAAGCAACCCACGACATGATCGAGCAGAGCTTCGAGGGCAAGGGCGACTATTACCGTCGCTACGAGGTCTTCGGCGGCATCTCTTCCAACGGCGAGATTAACCGCATGAAGGCTATCGTCGAGGAGGACAACATCGACGTAGTCGTCGCTATCGGCGGCGGCAGCGCTGTTGACACCGCAAAGGCAACCGCATATTACGCTGGTAAGCGCATCGTTATTCTTCCTACCGTTGCAGCTACCGACGCTCCATGCACCGGCCTCTCCGTTATTTACAACGATGACGGTTCCTTTGACAAGTACCTCTTCTACCCACAGAACCCAGATGCAGTTATGGTCGACACCCAGATCATCGCTAACGCACCTGTTTCCTTCCTGGTAGCAGGCATGGGCGACGCACTGGGCACCTACTTTGAGGGCCGCGCATCCATCCGCACCGAGTCTCCTTCCCTCGAGGGAACCGGCATCACCCGCGTTGGTATGGCAATTGCTAAGGAGTGCTACCTCACTCTTCGCGATTACGGTTCACAGGCAATTAAGGCTTGCGAGAACAACGTTGTAACCCCAGCTCTTGAGGCTATCTGCGAGGCTACCGTCTACATGAGTGGTGTCGGCGCTGACAACGTTAACTGCGCAGCAGCTCACTCCTTCTACAACGGCCTCACCTCTCTTGGTGGCCACAGCGCACCTCACGGCAACTGCGTTGCTTTTGGTACCCTGGTCCAGCTTGTTCTTGAGGGTGTTCCTCAGGAGGAGTTCGACGAGGTCCAGGACTTCTGCCTTGAGGTTGGTCTTCCAACTACCCTCGAGGAGGTTGGCATCACCACTGACGAGCAGATCAAGAAGATCGCTGAGGCTGCTTGCGTTCCTGGCGAGACCATCCACAACCTCGCTGGCGACGTCACTCCTGACGAGCTCTATGCAGCTATCGTTCAGGCTGACGCAATGGGCCGTGCTCTTAAGGCTTAAGGTTTTAGCTGCACGTCGCGCTGCGACGGCGCATCGCAAGGTATATCCGAGCGGCAGGTCGCAATAGCGCACCGCAACAGCACATTCGCTTGAAACAGAAGAGGGACCGCAGATGCGGCCCCTCTTTTTTGTTGCAGTTTTGATGTGATGGCGAGAAGTGCGGACGATGCCGCAACGACAAAGCCGCAGCGCGGGCGCGGCTCGCGCCGAGACAGCAGCGACGCACCACCTACAGGCCCAGTACCTGCTTGACGTCTGCGGCAATAAGCTCAGGCTCCAGATGACTCTCTCGCATAAGATCTGCGATGTTGACGCGGTCGTAGAAAGCCTTCTTGACGCCGTAGTTCAGTACGCGTGCGGAAGAAGTTCCCAGGTAGCTAGCGATATTCTGTCCCCAACCGCCTTCGATAATGCCGTCCTCAATGGTCACGATGACGTCGTGGTCTTTTACCAGGTTGTCGAGCAGATTCTGATCAACACCAGAGGCAAAGTATGGCTTGACCAGCGTGGCTTCAATTCCCAGAGGTAGAACTGAGGGCCTCAACGGTTTTCTCGCCAAGGTCGTAGAAATCGCCCAGGGCAAGAACGGCCACCTTGGAGCCCTTGCGCGTGACCTCGTAGGTGTTGAGGGCGTCGAAGTTTGTGCGGACGGAGCCCTCGGCGTGGACCACGGGACCGGAAGGAATTGCGATGTAGACAGGGTGTTTGTCCTGGTCAAGTGCCCAGTCGAGCATGGCGATGTACTCCTCGGCGTTGGACGGCGCGAGGTACACCATGTTAGGAATGTTTGCGATCATGGAAATGCTGCTGAGGCCCTGGTGGGTGGCGGCCATCAAACCCCTAATGGAGCCGGATCCCACGATAACCGCAGGATTCTGGTTGAGCGCCAGGTCCTGAGTTAGCTGGTCGTAGGTGCGCTGGATGAAGGTTGCGCTTGAGCCCCAAACTACGTGCGCGCCGGCGTGAGCTGCGCCGGAAGCCATTGCAACTGCGGTTTCCTCGGCAATGCCCACGTCAAGGTAGTGCTTTCCCAGCTCTTCTCGGCGTTCCTGCGTAAGGCCGAGAAGACCAGGAACAGCCGACATGAGCACCAGGAACTTCGGGTCAGTCTTTGCGCGCTTGAGCGCATACTCTGCGAAGATGCTGGCATACGACTCGGAAGAACCGGATGCAGGGCTCTGACCAGTCTGGATGTCAAACGGCATGTGCCAGTGCCACTTCTCCTTGTTTGCCTCCGCGGGAGCGTAGCCTTTACCCTTGAGCGTATTGATGTGAACCACGACCGGATGGGTCGAGTCTTTTACCTGCTCAAACGCGGCGATAAGAGCCTCGATGTCGTTGCCGTCATTGACATACAGGTAGTCCAGACCCATCGATTTAAAGAGGTTATTCTCGGCAGCTCCGTTAGTGCGACGCAGCTCAGCGAACTGGTCGTACATGCCACCGTGGTTCTCGGCGATGGACATCTGATTGTCATTGAAGACGATGATAAAGTTGCTGTTCAGCTCGCCGGCAACGTTCAAACCCTCAAGCGCCTCGCCGCCGGACATGGAGCCGTCGCCGATAACTGCGATGATGTTCTCCTTGCCGCCCATGATGTCGCGAGCTTTTGCCAGGCCAAGCGCCAAGCTGATGGACGTGGAGGTGTGGCCGATCTTGAAGAGGTCGTGCGGAGTCTCGGCGGGATCAGTGTAAGGAGACACCGAGTCGTAAAGCGCGGGATCCATGTATGCCTGCTTGCGCCCAGTGAGCATCTTGTGCGGATACGTCTGGTGCGAGACGTCGTAAACGATATGGTCAACGGGTGAGTTAAACACCGTGTGGAGCGCGATTGTTGCCTCGACGATGCCAAAGTTTGGACCAAAGTGGCCGCCGTGCTTTGACTCCATGACCAGCAGATTGTCGCGAATCTCCTGCGCAAGCGCCGCGCGAGCCTCCGCATCCAGCTTCTTTACGTCTTCCGGTCCATTGATATTCTCTAGGTACATGTGCGGCCTTTCTTGGATTTAAGCTACTATCACGAATAACATCGGCATCTCAACGCTGTTCGTCTGAAATACGTACCCAGATAGCCGCTGCGCAATACCGACAGGCAAGAAAATAAGCCACATGAGCAAATGAGTGCTGAAAGCTTACGCCCACGATCAACCATACCGTACGGGCAACATCATTAGTTGCTTATACTGTTTTGATGATGGTTGACGATGGTTGAAGATGGCTGAACACACCTATGTCGGATAATCTGTCAAAAAGACGTATACATGACGCTTAAAACGCCTGAAATGTGCAGAATATCGTCATTAGATGTGCAATATGCCCGTAATTGAGCAGAATATCCGACATAGGTGTGTTCCTTAGGTGCGGAATTTACCTATAGTTTAATCTTTTATATCTTGCTATTCATTTTTCAGCATATTAGATAAAGTTTATGCATAGAAATGCATATCAGGTAGAATGCGGTCTAGCTATCCGATTAATGCCCAGTTATCTTGTTTAAGAGCTAGACGATTCTTCAGTAAGAAACAAAAAGCATCACTATTTGTGCGCAAAACCTAAAAAACCAACGCTAGACGCATTGCACCAGCGTAAAAGAACCCTCGCACCTGAAAGATGCGAGGGTTCTTGCTTGAAGCGCTTCACCTACCTGTGGTTTCGCGTTCGCGGCGCCTGCCGTACTCGCAGAGTACGTCTACCAGCGGGTTAGCGCTCGCCGGCGGCGCGACGCTCGGCGTACTCGGCAGCAAGACGAGCCTGGATGTCGTGCGGAACCTGCTCGTATCCTGCCAGCTCAACGGTATATTCGCCCGTTCCGCGCGAGAGGGACCTCAGTCTTGTAGCGTAATCGGTAACCTCAGCGTATGGAATCGTTGCCTTAATGGTAGTTTCACCAGCGGAAACACCGGTGCCGGAAGACATTCCCTCAACGCGACCGCGGGAAGCGGAGACGTCACCCATGACGGAACCTGCGTAGCTGTCTGGAACGGTGATCTCCAGGTGAGCCATAGGCTCCAAGAGAACGGGTTCTGCCTGGTCAACAGCCTTCTGGAAACCAATACGAGCAGCCGTCTTGAAAGCCATCTCGTTGGAGTCAACGGGGTGGTAAGAACCCTCGTAAACCGCAACTTTAACGTCAATCATAGGATAACCAGCCAAAACACCTTCACGCATGGTCTCCTGGACACCCTTATCAATAGCGGGGATGAAGCCGCGTGGAATGTGGCCGCCTACGATTTCGTCTACAAACTCGTAGCCTGCATCTGGGTTTGGCTCAATGCGCAGCCAGCAGTCACCATACTGACCGGAGCCGCCGGTCTGCTTCTTATGCCTACCCTGAGCACTTGCAACTCGACGGATTGTCTCGCGATATGGGATGCGAAGCGCAACTTTATGTGCGGAAACGCCGGCTCGCTGCTCAAGACGCTCGAGAAGAACGGCTACTTGTGCCTCGCCGATTGCAGAAACAATAGTCTGGCCGGTGTCCTCGTCACGCTCAACCTTAAGGGTTGGATCAGCGTCGGCGGCCTTCTCCAGGAACGCGAAGAGCTTGCCCTCGGTACCGCGCTCATCAGGCTCAATAGCCGTGCGGTATAGGGAGTTGGGGAACCTAAACGCGGCAGCCTCAACCTTACCGGTAACGGAGAGCGTGTCGCCCGTCATGGCCTCGAGCTTTGGAACTACTACGATGTCGCCGGCTGCAGCAGTGTTGACGTCAGTTGTTTCTTTGCCGCACATGCGATACAGGTGAGAAAGGCGCTCGGGCTTGCGTGTGCGAGCGTTGATAAGCTCGGAACCTGCAGAAACAGTACCTGCAAGCACCTTTACAAAGGTAAGCTTACCGTTCTGTGGATCCTGCAGCGACTTGAAGGCAAACGCAACAGGGCGCTCGTCATCAGGTGAAATGTCAAGCTGCTCGCCGTTTACCAGCGGAATACGGCCAAAGTCGGACATAGTTGGGAACCAGCCATCAACGGCGTCAAGCAAGGAGATAACGCCCTCTTCACGGACGCAAGAACCGGAGAAGACAGGAACAAAAATGCGCTCCATAAGGGCCTTACCCAGCAGGCCTTCAAGCTCTTCCTGCGTAATTTCTCCGCCCTCAAGGTAGCGCATCATCAGCTCATCGTCGGCCTCAACAACCAGCTCGGTCAGGGCAGCGCGAGCAGCCTCTGCCTCTGCTTGGAACTCGGCAGGAATATCAGTGACCTCAGGCTTGCCATCTACCAGCTTACGAGCCTTCTGATGAACAACGTCAATGATGCCGGAGAACGCCTCGCCAGAACCCATTGGAATGGTCACTGCACCAAGCGAGGAGCCAAAACGATCCTGGAGCATAGCCATTGCAGTCTCGTAATCTGCATCAGGGCGATCCAGGCGGTTGATAAACAGTGCGCGGCAGAGAGACAGATCCTCAGCGGCAAACCAAAGCCTGGTGGTAATAGTGCCAGGTCCACTAGCTGCATCAACGACAAACAGCGCAGTCTCGACAGCGCTCATTGCCGAATAGGCGTCGCCTACAAAGTCAGGATAGCACGGCGCATCAAGCACGTTAATGCGTGTATTTTCCCAGGTAATTGGTGCGATAGTAGTAGAGATAGAGAATCCGCGCTCTGACTCTTGTGAATCGTAATCAAGCGTGGGCTTTGTGCCTGCGTGGCCGCCTAAACGAGTGGTTGCACCCGTCAGATGCAGCATTGCCTCGGCAAGCATGGTTTTGCCCACGCCACCTTGGCCCACCAGGACCACATTCTTTACCTTAGAAACATTTTTTTCGGCCATGATGCCTCCTCTGACTGCGGCAAGCAGCCGAGAAGGTCAGCCGATAGTACGCGCCCGAGTCTAGCGCGATATGCTTCGGCCCTTCCTGCTACTTACCGAACAAGAAAACCTCTAGCCACCCTACCGTACCGCAAAGCGCAAAAAGAGACACCCACCATTCGATAAACGACATGTGGTGGGTGCCTCAAAGTTTCTTCTCGGCAGAAGAATTTGTGATGTTGCCGCAGGTAAATGACGTGAAATTGTAGAACGCCACCCGCATGCATCACAAAAGTTAGATTCTAACTCCTCGGTGAACGGTGTTGTTAAAGATCAGGTAGCCGATAATTGCGTTCACCAGCGACAGCGTAACAAAGATAATGTTTGGCAGCGTCTCGTTAACCACGCCCGTTGACGAGCTAAATGAGTCGATAACTGGAGCGATCATCATCATGAACGTTCCACCGATGACAAACATGGAGCCCAGCGTGCCCGCAAGAGAAGATACGGTGACCGAAAGGCTTCTCTTGGTGATATCGATGACAGAAGTCCAGTCAAAGTTTGGTCGACGAATATCAATGGCCAGGCCAACGTTAGACACCAGGAACACAATGCAGAGTGGCAGAATGACGTTTCTCAGGGCCGTTTCAATGGTGATGTGACCAGGAATTAGGAAGAAAATCTGAGTCACAACGCTGAAAATGAGCACGTAAAGCATGTTCACGGCAATCTTTGCGCCAAAAATCTGCTTTGAAGATACAGGCATAGTTGCCATCAGCCAGTTTGAGCGGCCTTCCAGCGAGTACGAAATAGCAGCGGAGTTGGCAGCGCAGAACATCGAGGTGCCAAACCAGGTGGTTATCATGCCAAAGATGGTTCTTGCCAAAGGTAGATAGCGCGGAACCTCGGACGCAGGAACAAAGTAGGCCACGATAGACGACGTGCTAAAGAACATGGAAATAAAGGCGAGAATAACCATCAGCAAGCAGCCAAAAAGCATGTTTATAAAGACTGCTGGGTAACCTGTGATGGTCTGAATCTCTTTTCTAATCAGAGCAACAAAAGGCGTCGCGGACTTGGTGGAAATCTGTTTGGTGGTGAACTTCTTCTGGACCTTATCCTCGCTTACCAGCGCATTAATGCGGTCGTTGAAGCGAGAAATGATTGCCACAATTGCTGCAGGAGCACCAACAGAAACCAGAACAAACAGTAAGAAACTGATAAGGGAGCCGGAGTTAAAGAAATCCGCAATCCACAGCGATGGAAGATAAACTACGCCAACTGAACTTGCAACGCTAAAGACGGTGTCGCGGAAATTACCCACCACACCTGGGGCAAACTTGTCTGCATTGAAAGAT
Organism: Lancefieldella parvula; assembly: GCA_023300185.1. Classification (GTDB taxonomy): domain Bacteria; phylum Actinomycetota; class Coriobacteriia; order Coriobacteriales; family Atopobiaceae; genus Lancefieldella. The sequence continues at coordinate 61,767 of CP097092.1, read as the reverse complement.
ACCGTAAAGATAAAGAACAGATAAGCGACCATAAATAGAAGACCGAACGCTCCGCCGATAACCACGCCGAGTGACTTGAAGTGCAGTTTTGCAGCAAGGGCTGCAACCGCAAAAGCCAAGAGAATTGCAGCAGAAACTGCAAGGTTAGGTCCAAGAAGAAGCGCAAACAAAGCGCCAATCAAACGTGGAAGCGTGACTGCCTCAAAGCTAAAGTAAGCCAAAAAGACTGGCAGCATAATGGTGATAGACCAGATACCCTCTGCAGCATACAGAGCTGCTACGCGAGAATAAATAATGGTGCTCTTTTTGATTGGAAGCGACATGATAAAGTCGTAATCCTTGTACGCAAAAAGCACGCCATTGGCCTTTACAAATGTCAGGATAACACCAGGTAAAGCGCCAGCTAGAATTCCTGCGAGAGGCAGCAGCCTTGTGAAGCCGGCAATGGCTAAAGTTGTTGAAACGCCATAGATGTAGACCATCATAAAGAGTGCGCCAACAACTGCAAAAACGCCACCGACAATAGGCAGAGCATTTGCGCCAACTTTTCTCTCAAAATTCTTTCGAGCACCTATAACCTGCGTAGTCCAAATCATGGTGATCTGAACCTTAAGCAGCATCCAGAACACTTTGAGGTCAGAAGGCAGTTTGAGCTCGGAGCGATCAAGAACAGGAACCTGACCAGCGCTTACTTGAGCTGGAATAAAGACATCTCCTGAAAGTCGCAGGTTCTGCTCAGGCACATCGGGACGCTGAGGAGCCTGTGGAACGTTGTTTGCCATGACTAGTTCTCCTTAGGGAAGGAAGGAGGAACTGGAGCGCCTGGAGGCACTGGTGCGCCAGGTACGGTTGGCGCTGCAGGTGCTGCTGGGGCTGCTGGGGCTGCTGGAGCGGCAGGAGCAGCAGGTGCTGCAGGTGCAGCTGGAGCTGCAGGTGCGGCAGGTGCTGCTGGAGCTGCAGGTGCGGCAGGTGCTGCAGCTACAGGCGCGCCAGGAATGACTGGCTGAACAGCTGCGCCGTCCTTTGTGGTGGCCATGTCCTGAGCAATATCAGCAGAAACGCCAGGAGCGCCTGCCTCAAGGCCAAGGAAGACTTCCTCAAGTGAAGCATTGCCGCGAATCTCGTCCGTTTTACCTGCGGCAAGAAGCTTGCCCTGACGAATAATTGCAATTTTATTGCAGAGTTTCTCGACAACCTCAAGAACATGTGACGAGAAGAACACAGCAGATCCGCGGTCGGCAAGCTCGTGCAGCATCTTCTTGAGCTCGAAGCTTGCTGCTGGGTCCAGGCCAACAAATGGCTCGTCCAAAATGATGAGCTTTGGCTCGTGGAGCAGGGCGGAAATCAGAACCAGCTTCTGCTTCATACCGTGAGAGTAGCTGCCAATGGCATTTGCCAGGGAATCGGTGATGCCCAGGCGGTTTGCCAGCGTTGTAATGCGCTCGACGCGGTTCTCCGCAGGAACGCCAAAAATGTCGCAGACGTAGTTGAGGTACTTGATGCCGCTCATGAACTCGTAAATGTCTGGGTTATCAGGAACGTAAGCGATGACCTGCTTAGTGCCAACAGGGTCAACCAGCACGTTCTTGGAGTCCACAAAGATGACGCCGCCCTCAAATGGCTGAGCACCAACGATGGACTTGATAAGCGTAGTTTTACCTGCGCCGTTGTGGCCGATAAAACCGTAAATGTCACCAGGCATAACGTCAAGCGAAAGATCAGAAACAGCAACCTTGGATCCGTACTTCTTGGTGAAGTGCTGGACGCTCAGCACAGGAACAACCTCGCCAGGAGCTGCTGGAGTTGGTGCTGGAGCTGCGGCTGCGGGTGCGGGGGCTGCAGGCGCTGCGGCTGCGGGGGCAGCTGGTGCGGCTGGTGCAGCAGGAGCCGCGGGCGCTGCGGGTGCAGCTGGTGCCGCTGGAGCGGCTGGAGGTACGGGAGCGTTAGGAACAGGTGGCTGTGGAATATTGTCGGCCATGTTAGTTTCCTTCTTCCATCTTGTCTGTCTTATTCACACGAGTGTTATTTAGCTTTTGGAGTGCGCTTTGCCCTTCTCAGAGCGTCGCGCAAAATCCATTCTACCTGAGCGTTAGTTGAACGCATGTCGTCTTGCGCCCAGCGTTCAACCGCCTCCCAGACTTCTGGAGCTACACGAAGTGGATATTGTTTGCGAGGTGCCATGGGTTTCTCGCCATGCTTTACTGCTGCAAGGAACCGGTATTAAGTACAGGCTGAGCCTCGGACTCGCCGCAGAGAACAACCATGAGGTTGGATGCCATGACAGCCTTGCGGTCCTCGTCGAACTCAACAACGCCGTTCTCGGAGAGCTGGGTGAGAGCCATGTCAACCATGGAAACGGCGCCCTCGACGATCTTTTTACGTGCAGCGATGATTGCCTCTGCCTGCTGGCGGCGGAGCATTGCCTGCGCAATCTCAGGAGCGTAGGAGAGATGCGTGAGGCGAGCGTCGTCAACGGTGATACCAGCGACGGAAAGGTTGCGGCTCAGCTCGGACTGAAGAGCCTCGGAGACTTCCTCGATGTTGGAACGCAGGGTAATTGCGGTGTTGGACTCGGACTCGTCCTCCATGTGGTCGTAGCTGTAGATGCTGGCGACGTGCCTGAGCGCGGTCTCTGCCTGCATAGCAACGTAGCTGTCGTAGTCGTCGACGTCAAAGAGAGCCTTTGCGGTATCGCTGACGCGCCAAACAACAACCTCGGCGATCTCGATTGGGTTACCCATGCGGTCGTTGACCTTGAGGACGTCGCCGTTCAGCGTGCGAGCACGAGTGGAAATGATGGAGGTGTGCACGTTTACACTGGGAGTAACGCCTGCAGCGAGAGAAGAGAGGTCACCCACGTTTGTAGAAAGAGTCTTGGCGTAGTAAGGATTTGCCCAGCGCAGACCCTCGTCCTTAACGGTGCCGATGTACTTACCAAACAGCACGCACACCTTTGCCTGACCAGGCTGAAGACTGAACAGGCCACTTGAAACAAACAGGCCGGCAAAGAAAAATACCAGCGCGCCAATGATGCTTGGGAATGACGGATCCAGGCGAGGATTTCTGTCTGCAGCGATAGCGCTGAGAACAAAATTCAGCGTAAACAGGGCTGCAACTGCAAAAAGAGCAATGGTAATCAGCAGGAACAGCCAACCACTCTTGGACTTAATGATTTTCTCGGTGCTCATAAGATCTCCTTTGTGACAATGAGCTTTATGTTGGCATCATTGTGATATCACATTGATTGCAAGTCAATAGAAATTTTTATTTAAATGTTGTTCAAAAATTGCAGGTGAGACGGTGGTTTTACGGCGAGCAGTGTGCGGCGAGAGGATCGTCTCTTTGGGAAAAGTAACCGACCTGTAAGGCTTGGATCGAGCGCGCCTGATTTCTGCAAAGAATCTGTAACTTTTGCCTAAAAAGGTAAAAGAAACTGTGGATTTGCCTGATTTTGTCAAAGAATCGGTGGCTCAAATACAGATTCTTTGCACTTTTCAGGCGGACCTTCCGTGACGTAACTTTTGGATCCGGTGTGGTGTCATAGGCGCTTTCATGGAGCCTGATTTTCTCGCCATGTCTGAATGATTTGCCGGAAAAGTGCACCTTGTCTGAGCGATTTGCCGGTTTTTCTCATCATGTCTGAGTAAATTTACTCAGACATGATGAGCTTTTCAGGCTCGCAATCAGAGCCAATCAAAAATGGAGAGAGGCAGCTTGATCGCATAAAAACACACCTCGGGAGAAACCCCAAGGTGTGTTCGGTGTGCACTATTACCTGCTCGCAGCCACAGCCTCGCGCCCGTCGCAGAGCTCGCAGCCTGGTACGCAGCCTCGCGTCACGCTAGTCAATACGAGCGTCTACCTCAAGCCAACCGAGCTGGTCGATGTTGCCCTTGACGTGCTCGCAAGACTTGCGCCATGCCTCAATCTCAGAGTCGGAAAGCTCGGGCACAAAGACCTTCTCGACACCATTGGCGCCGATAACTGCAGGAAGTGAAGAGTAGAAGCCGGAAACGCCATACACGTCGTTGAGCAGCGTGGAGACTGGCGTGATCAGCTTGGTGTCGTGGACAATAGCCTTGATGACCTCGACGGCTCCGTTTGCAATGGAGTACTCGGTGCACTGCTTGCCGCTGTAGGTGACGTAACCGCCCATGCGTCCAGCCTGCTCAAGCTCTGGAAGGTCAAAGGTCTTGCCCGTCTGAGCTGCAACTTCGTCGAGGGTGAGGCAGCCAATGGAAACGTGCGACCAGCAAGCGAACATGCCGTTGCCGTGCTCGCCGAGCATCCAAGCGTTGATGCAAGATGCTGGATAGCCGGTAGCGCCGGAAAGAGCATGGCGGAGTCGAGCGGAGTCCAGCGTGGTGCCGGAGCCGATAACCTTGTATGGGTCGGCGCCAGTCAGATACTGGAGCTCAGTGGTAACAACGTCGCAGGGGTTTGCGATGTTGACCCAAACGCCATCGAAGCCAGCGTCTGCGATGCGCTTGGCAAACTTCTTGGCCTCGTCAGTGGTAACAAAGAGCTCGCCATCACGGTTGCCTGCAGCAGCAGCTACATGACCTGCGGCGTTAACGATAATGTCGCAGCCAGCAAGCTCCTCGTAACGGTCATCAAGCTCAAAAACACGAGCAGGGTGTGGATAAAATGGCATTGCATCCAGCAGGTCGTTTACCTGAGCCTTGCAGAGGACCTCATTTGTGTCGCTAATGTAGAGCTCAGTTGCAAGTCCCTGGTAAAGTAGGGCGTTTGCAACATGTGCGCCAACATGATTAGCGCCGATAATACCAATTTTGCTGATGAGAGCCATAGTCCACCTCTTTTGTCTCGCCAAAATACTGTGCCTGTTAGCTTAACGGTTTTCTAGACAAACGGGAAACGATACAAAAAATGAAACATATTAGATACAACAATCCCCTCAACGTGCCATTTAAGCCCGCAAACGGTATAGTAGTAACCCAAGATTTGGAGAGGAACTATGGGATACAAAACACCAACATGCTCTATTGCGCGTAGCTGCGGAGGCTGTGAATGGCTTTCGGTCCCCTATCCTATCCAACTTAAACGCAAGCAAACGCAGGTAGAAGAACTTCTCGCCCCGCTGGCAAGCATCAATAACGTAACTATCGAGCCCATCCGTGGAATGGACGAGCCTCTGGCGTATCGCCACAAGGCAGCGACGCCGTTTGCGCCGGGCAAGGGCCGCACGGTTCGCTCCGGTTTTTACGCAAGCGGAACGCACAAAATTATTGCTTCAAAGGAATGCCTGGTAGAAGACGGTCGAGCTCGCGCCATCCTCAACGATGTGGCGTATCTTGCCGGCCAGTTCAACATTCACGCCTACCAGGAGGATCGCGGCAAAGGAGCGCTTCGCCATGGCGTGGTTCGCTGCGGATATGCCACCGACGATGTCATGCTGGTACTGGTGGTCAACGGTCAGCACCTGCCTCACGAGCAGGAGTTTATTGCTGCACTTCGCAAGGCGCACCCCGAGCTGACCAGCATCTTCTTGAACGTCAACCAGAAGCGCACCAACGCAATCTTAGGGCGAGAAACCCGTCTGCTTTGGGGCTCAACGTCTATGAGTGACAAGCTTTTGGGCTGCACGTTTGAGATTGGCCCAACTAGTTTCTATCAGACCAACCCTCAGCAAACCGAGGTGCTCTATCAACTGGCCATCGACGGCGCGCTTACTGGCTCCGAGTCCACCGACGCCGCGCAAACCGGCAACCTGCGAGTTCTTGATGCTTACTGCGGTACGGGAACCATTGGACTTTGCTTGGCGCACGCTGCTGAAGCTCAAGGCATCAACCTTCTTGCTCACTGGCGTTGACCAGGTTGAAAACAACATTCAGATGGCTCGCAGAAACGCTCGAAACAATAAGCTTGAAGCTGAGTTTATCTGCGACGATGCCACTCGCTACATGCAAGCTCTGGCAAAAGACGGTCAGAACTTTGACGTTATTATTCTTGACCCGCCTCGCGCTGGTTCCACGCCCACCTTCCTCAAGGCAACTACCCAGCTAGCCCAGAAGAAAATCGTGTACGTGAGCTGCAACGTTGTGACGCAGGCCAGGGACCTCAAGGTTCTTCTCGACAGCGGGTTTGCCATTGAGCGCGTGACACCTGTGGACATGTTCCCTCACACCAAGCACGTTGAGTGTGTTGTGGTGCTTTCTCGGGTTTAGATTAAAGGCACAAATTGAATTGGACGGCTATGAAAACGGTAGAATTTGGAAAACAACATAACGACGTAATCATGCTGCTTCACGGCGGCGGTTTGTCTTGGTGGAATTATAAAGCCGAGGCTGAACTGCTGAAAGATCAATATCACGTTGTGCTGCCAATCCTTGACGGACACGCAGGTAGTGACAATGATTTTATAAGTATTGAGGAAAACGCAAGTCGGCTCATTTCTTTTATCGATAAAGAATTTGGAGGCTCAGTTCTCCTTATTGGAGGCCTATCCCTTGGCGCGCAGATTTTAGTAGAAATGCTGACACAACGAAGCTCAATTTGCCAAAACGCTGTCATTGAAAGCGCGTCCGTCATTCCATCTAGGCTGACAAATGCCTTGATCAAACCAATGTTTTCTCTAAGTTATGGCTTAGTGAAAAAGAAGTGCTTTGCTCAAATGCAATTTGACTATCTTCATATTCGTAAAGATTTATTTGAAGACTATTATCGGGACACGTCTCAAATCTCAAAAGAGAACATGATTGCATTCTTGGAAGCAAATACATCCTATGAGATAAAACCCAACCTACAAGATGTCCACGCCAACATCCATATACTTGTCGGCGAAAAAGAACAGAAAAAGATGATCTGTTCAGCAGAACAATTACATAAGGCACTGCCTAATAGCGTTCTTGAAATAAAGAAAGACTTATATCATGGCGAGTATTCCATCAATTACCCCGAAGAGTATACAAAAGAGCTTTTAGACATGATTGCTACATATTAAATAAATCAGCGTGACTTCCCGTACGAGAAGCAACAAGTATAAGCTCGTCTTTATGAATAGCATAAATCAAAAGCCAGTCTGGTCGAATATGGCATTCTCTAAACCCTTGGTAGGGTCCAGTAAGAGCGTGGTCTTTGTGTTTTAGGTCTAAAGTTTCCCCGGCGCAGAGTTTGTCAAGCACCTCTTGGAGTGGAAATATATCAAGACCTCGCTTTTTAATGCGCTTGTAATCCTTCCGAAACTTAGAAGTTGCTTGAAGTTTAAGCATATAACTTAAACCCCTGCGTTAAGATCTTTAAACAGCTCATCTGTGGTGTTGTAGGATGTTGCTTGAATTTTACCTGACATGATATCGCGTGCTTCGTCCATAGCAGCCAGTGTTTCAGCATTAAACTTTGGGATTTCCACTTTAAAAGGAAGGCCGCCGTGCAAAACGCACTGGCGTAAGAAGATGTTCACAGCACTTGACATATCGATGCCGAGCTTTTTAAACAGTTCATTTGCTTCTGTTTTGACATTGCTATCGATGCGAATTTGAGTAGGACTTGTTGCCATAGTATCAGCTCCTTTTTAAGGCGATTCTGATACAAATGGTATACGTTGTCAAGCAATATAGCAGATGTAGTTTTCGAATTTGTTTTGTTTGTCCGACGTTTTTTCCTCTTGAATTCTCAAAGCAAGTGCAACGTTTAATGATGGTAGACTTCTCAAAGGCACTTACAACTCAGGAGCTCCCGTGATTATAAAAAACGAAATACCTCTTTTAGAATATGACGATACCTCCTCAGAGGTTATTTCAGCAGATCACGAATGGACCGCAGGCCAGCTGCCAGAAAAGTGCCTCTTTGCATTTCTCGGAGACGTTGTCCATGATTACGCCAACCAGCACGGAGCAGAAGTCGTAGAAACAATCGTGACCGTTTCTCGAGATATTAAAGTCTACGTTTTAGATTCATATGGCGAGAAAATCTGTTTAGTTCAATCCCCTACTGGATCTGCTTCATCCACACAGGTTATGGACATACTGGTTACCTGTGGATGCAAGAAAGTAATTGCAGTTGGTTCATGCGGCGTTCTGAAAGAGATACAAGAAAATGCTTTTCTCGTCCCAACTAAGGCTCTTAGAGCGGAAGGAACGTCCTATCACTATCTTCCGGCATCAAGATATATAGAGCTCGATGAAGAGCCAATTTCTATCATAGAAGAGACCTTCAGACAGGGCGGCCTCCCCTTTGAAACGTGTACTACCTGGACTACTGATGGCTTCTTCCGTGAGACAAAAGATATGGTTGAGTATCGCCTGCAAGAAGGATGCTCAGTTGTAGAAATGGAATGCTCGGCACTAGCCGCCTGCTGCAGAAAACGAGGAGCTCAGTTTGGACAGTTCCTTTTTACGGCAGACTCTTTGGCAAACGTTCATGAATATGACGAGAGGGACTTTGGCAAAGACTCCCATGAAAAGGCACTGCTTCTTGGACTGGAGATAGTAAAGAACTTTACCTAAACCATCGCTGGACATCCGCACTTGCTGCGTTCCGTAAAAATTAAGCGTACAATTGTTAACGTGCACTACTTAGCTTTTCATCAGGGCATTTCTACAATTAGTGAGGCTCATATGAAAGTTCAGCAGCTCATCAAAGAAACGTGCGCGATAGTCTCTGAAGACCTCGGCAAAGCAAAAGCAGATCAGATTGCGCAGGCAGCTCAGAGGCGATACGAAGCGCTCTGTGCAGAAAACGCGTCCGATCCCAAAGAACTCCGCGCACACTCTTATAAGCGCATTTACCCTGGTATTGCAGTATATGAAGCCCTGCTCGCGGAGGGCGTTTCTCAAGAGAAAGCCGTCTGGTATATCCGCGAATACTTCCAGCGCTTTGCCGCCAAGCGAGTTCCTCTGTTCCAATGGGCCATCAAAACGTTTGGTCTTGCGCGCAAGTTTCCTAGCCTCTTTAAATCAGGTATCGAGAAAAGCTGCACATCAAGCGCAGGATTTGCCTTTGAATATCCAGAGAGTCATGGTAACGAAGCTCGCCTCAATATTGTGAGCTGCCCCTACTATGAGATAACCAAAAAATACGGCTGCCCCGAAATAACCGCTGCATACTGTGACAGTGACGATGCGGGATATGGCAATCTGCATCCGCAGCTTATCTGGGGCCGCACAAAAACCATAGGCCATGGTGGCGATTGCTGCGATTTTCTCTTAGAGTATAAAGAGAACTAATTGCAGGTAGACGCTATCTGCCTGCACCGTCGCTAAAATTTTGCCATCAACATGACGCGCTTTGAGCACGTTAACTAGGAGTTTTTTATGCAAGAAAATCGCATGTTTTCCGACGTCAAGCAGGCAAAGAGACTAACTCCAGCTTGGCTTAGTCCCTTTTTAGCCGTTTTCTTGTTGGTTGTTGGACAAATTATTGGCGCTATTGTAATGTCCATCTCAGCAGCTCTTATTATTGCCCCTTACTACATGACACACCCAGAGCTTCCAGATCGCCTTTCCGATTCCCTCAATCTGAGAGAGATTTTTGGAGACTACTATCTTCTGGTAACGCTTCTTTCCTTTGTCTTTATTGCAGGTCTCTTTTTCCTGTGGGTAAAACTCTTTGAAAAACGTCCGATTGCTACTCTAGGATTTTACAAAGACAACTGGAAGAAAGAGCTGTTCAAAGGCTTTGGTCTAGGAATTCTTCTCTTCTCTGTTGTGATGTTGATCCTCATTTTGACCGGATCTTATCAATTAGTTGGCACTACTTTTACGCCTTATGCATTCGGCTTTGTTCTTCTCACTATTCCGTTTTGGCTGATTCAGGGCGGAACAGAAGAACTTATCACGAGGGGCTGGCTTCTTCCTGTCATGGCAGAGAAGTCCAATAAAATTATTGCAATCGTGGTTTCGAGCAGTCTATTTGGTCTTCTCCATATGTTTAACAGCGGCTTTACTATGCAATCCCTGATCGACCTAATTCTTTTTGGCGTCTTGGAAACGTTCTACATCATCAAAACAGACAATCTCTGGGGAGCTGCTGGCATTCATGGAGCTTGGAACTTTGCTCAGGGCAATCATCTTTGGCGTTCTGGTAAGCGGTAGCACTACAGGCAGTTCTTTGCTGCAGTTTGCTCCTGGCAGTGGCCCGGATTGGCTTACCGGCGGTAGCTTTGGCGCAGAAGGCTCCATCGTCTGCACGCTTGTTATGCTAGTAACTATCCTGATTCTTGCCTATCAGCTCAAGAAATCTGGCAAGCTCTTTACAAAGAAGCCTACCGAGAAACCCGCTGAGGCCGCAAACGCTTCTTCATAACTAACCCAATTTTATTAAATTCTAATTTCACGGATAGGGTAACTCTTTCGTCACCTCCTCCTTCTAATTAAAATAACAAAGGAGGAGGTGTTTTATGTCAAAGAAACAAATCAATCTATTTGTAGGCTCTATCGGAGCTTTTATCGGAGTATTTGTTTTTATCGCTTATATTCCACAAATTATTGCAAATCTACAGGGCGTAAAGGCTCAACCTTTTCAGCCGCTATTTGCAGCAGTTTCTTGTCTCATTTGGGTCATCTATGGTTGGACTAAAGAGCCCAAAAAGGACTGGATTCTTATTATCCCAAATACTGCTGGTGTAATTTTGGGCGGTTTGACGTTCCTTACTGCTTTATAACAGCTAAACAGCAACTTTACATTAGAAATCTGGTGACATGAAAAATGCCACCGGATTTCTATTTTTCTCCTGGCAGTGGCCCAGATTGGCTTACCGGCGGTAGCTTTGGCGCAGAAGGTTCCATCGTTTGCACGATTGTTATGCTGGCAACCATCATGATTCTTGCCTATCAGCTCAAGAAATCTGGCAAGCTCTTTGTAAAGAAATCTGCCGAGAAACCCGCTGAACCTGCAAGTACAGATCTATAAATTTCATACTACGCTGAATTTCACAGAAAGTTTGACCTTCTCGTCCACTTCTCCTGCAACTTAAGGAGAAGTGGATTGTGTATATACGGTCAATTTGCAGCTTGAACAGCAAATCCTTCTCGCCATTTATTATGATTTACCTATCTTGTTGCTGTTTGAGGAGAAATAATGCGCGCTAAGAAAGTTTTGAGCATTTTATTTGCTCTTGCTCTTGTTTTGAGCAGTCTGCCTGCATCTGCAATTGCTGAATCTATTGAAGACGCGGGTAAATACTCCGTTGTTGTCTCGTACGTTAACGTATTAAACGACGAAGAGATTCACGCTCCTTCTAAACAAGTTGTAAATGAGGGAGAATCTTGGTCTGTTACCTCTCCAACAATCACCGGCTATGACCTGGAAGATCCTGCTCAAGCAACTGTTACTGGCGTTGCTTCTGGCTCAGATCACTACATTAAACAGACCGTCTATTACATGCCTGGTTATGTTACCTACACCGTTAAGCGCATGAAGGAAATGACTACCGGCAATTATGTTGAGGCGTCCTCCGAAGAAAATTACGGTGTGCCCGATTCGATTGTTACTGCTTCCGATGTCACCTATCCAGGTTTTGTGCGCACAACTACAGACCTTTCGCTCAAGGTTACCGCAGATGGCAAGACTGTTAAGTACATTTACTATGACCGCAATCCTCGCAGCGCAATTTATTTCTCAACTTCCGGCAGTGAGCTGTCTCCTGTAATTGGAAATCCAGGAGATCCTGTTCCTGCCGTCCCCAACCCAACACGAACTGGCTATACCTTTGCTGGTTGGGACCTTAATGACGATGGTATTGCAGATTCTTTGCCTACCACCATGCCTCAAGAGCCTGTTACTGCAAAGGCACTTTGGACTCCAGCAACAGCAACGTATCACTACGCCTATTTTATTCAGGATCCAAACAACCCTTCTGACTACAACTACGTTACAACCACCGCAGCTTCCGGAACTGTTGGAACAATGACTGCAACTGCTCCCGTCCAGCCAAATACAGGCGTTTTCCGCTTTGAAACATACAGTCACGAAAGCGATCCAACTCCTATTGCAGCAGATGGCTCCACCACTATTAACGTTTACTACAACCTTGCAACAATCACCGTTAACGTGCGTCCAAAGAGAAATGGCTCCATTCTTGCAACGCTTACGCTTCGTTATGGTGAGGCGTTTAATCCTTACGCCATTAATCCCAATACCGGCAACAAGTACAGCGACGACATGCTTGCCGCCATGCGTGCAGATGACCCTTCTGGAACCTACTATTGGTACGGCATAATCCCTGGTGTTGGCGGTACTGCAACCACCGTCCAAGCAAAAACAACTGACCCAGGATCCACAATCACTGCAGATAATGTGCTTGAAATTTATGGTCGATATACCAATTCCACTGCTCTTGGTCCACGTTATCGCTTCTACTACTATCAAAATCTTGATGGTACCTACAATATGGGCGGAGATCACACGCTTTCTCGACCTGGCATGATTACAGAAATTGCAAACAACGATGGTGACGGATATCTTGAAAGCGAGAATAAACATCCTGGTTTTTCGTATGACGGCTATCGCATGAGCATTGGCCATTTTGATGGAACCAATTACGATGCACTTGGTTGGACCAGTTGGCAGCCATACAACTACGACTACCTCATCACTGATTACAATTCCAACTTGATTGAGCACCGCTATAAGCGCAATACCTATACCGTTACCTACGTAAGCTCTGGTACAACTGTTGCTACGCACTCTCATCTCTTTGGAGAGCCCTTTAATGCCAGCACCGATGTTCCTGGCACCTCTTTAACTTCTCCACGTCCTGGTTATGTTTTCAAGGGCTGGTACGACAATTCAGAGACTGTGGGTACTCCTGTTACCGACACCACTATGCCTGCAACCAATACCGTGTTGTATGCCAAATGGGTGCCTCTAACCGCAACCGTTACCTTTGACTCTGAGGGTGGTTCACCAGTCAACTCGCAGGAGCTCACCTACGGAGACGCAGCTACCAAGCCCGCTGATCCTATACGAGAGGGCTACACCTTTGCTGGCTGGATTCTCTACACCAATGGTAACCCCTCTGTATACAGCTTCTCCGCAGCAGTTACAGGTGATATTACCCTTCACGCACTCTGGAAGAAGAACGATTCTTCCGTCTCCTACACGGTCATTCACCAGACAGATGACGGCCAGATTCTCTCAACCACAACTGAGACTGCTCCAATCGGTTCTCTTGTCAGCAAGTGGGCTCTCGACGCAGCTGATCGCGGAGACTACGCCTATGTAGACGTTTCTTCTCGCTCTATGGTTCTTGACGAAAACGCCGAGAATAACGTCTTGACCTTCACGTATAGCAAGGAAGCTCGCTACAGCTATACCGTCCATTACGTTGACGCACAGACTGGTGAGCAAATCCATTCCGACGATATTATTGGCAGCCAGACGCTCAACCTGCAGAATGTTTCTGCTCGTGAGATTGACGGTTACACACTTCAGGGTGACAGCACTGGATATGTTTCTGCTGACCAGCTTGAGTACACGTTCTACTACACAAAGAACCCTGAAGCGCCTGCAGTACCTCAGACCCCAGCAAAGCGTAAAAGCTCTCTGCCCGAGACTGGCGATGCTTCAAGCGTGATTCTTGTTAGCACAGCTCTAACCTCTGTGGCTTCCCTGGGAACTTCTCTTGTTTTGCGTCGTAGGAAAAGAACCCAAGCATAACAGAAAGTTCTAATGCAACTACAAAACCCGGGTGCCTCGCACTCGGGTTTTTGTTTACGTATTCTTGAGGAAGTCGGAGACAGACACAGCTCTAGCCAGAAAATTACTCCCCAGCATCCATTCCCGGAAAGCCAATCTGTCGCAGCGCCTCATACAGCACAATAGCGGCGGCGTTTGAAACGTTAAGCGCACTGACCGAGAACTCATTAGGGTCAATAAAGTTTCCGCAGATATCCTGCTGCAAAAGCGCTGGATGAGAGTACTGATCATCACCGTCAAGCACGTCGTGCTTTTGACTCCAGTCCTCGCGATTGACCAGGCTGGCAGAATCTTGCAGCATAGGGATTCTCTCGCACTCATCCGCGTGCTGTGCCAGAAGCTCCTCAGATAATCCCAGGCTTTCTTTACCAAAGATGAGGTAATCGCCATCATGATACGTTGCCTGCGTGTAGGTCTTCTTAGCTTTCTTAGTCAGAAAATGTAGTGGAGATCTACTGGCCGTAAAAACACCGTTGGAAGCGGTGCCTGCAGCGGCAACAGCGTCGTGTGCAGCGTCCCCAGCAGGTGCACCAGATGCTTGGGCAAGACCGTTCTTCTCCAGAAATTGATCCCAATTATCGTAGACAGAAACGTCAAGGCTTTGCCAATAGGCCATACCTGCTCGTTTGAGGCTTTTGTCATCAAGCGAGAAACCCAATGGGCCCACTAAGTGCAAGTGAGTCCCGCTCACTACGCAGGTGCGGCCAATGTTTCCCGTATTTGCAGGAATCTCGGGCTCTACCAGTACAACGTTGAGCATAGGTTATGCCAGAACAAAGCTGGTCAGGAATGCAATAAGTCCACCGAGCGCCATGGTGGCTGGCAGCGTCACAAACCAGGCGGCAATAATCTTGCGCGCAACGCCCCAGCGTACGGAGCTGCGACGACGAGCAGATCCTGCGCCCATGATGGATGTGGTGATGACCTGTGTAGTGGAAACTGGTGCTCCAAGTGCAGTCATAATCTCAATTGCAACGGTAGAACTTGTTTCGGCGACAAAGCCAATAACTGGCGTGAGCTTGGTAACGCCATCGCCAACGGTACGCATAATGCGGCCGCCGCCAATGGACGTACCCAGTGCCATAGTTGTAGCGCAGAGAAGCTTGACCCACAGAGGAATGCCGTTAGAAGGGTCGTGAAGACCGGCGGTTACCAGCGCCAACGTGATGATTCCCATAGTCTTCTGAGCGTCATTATTACCGTGGCTGTATGCCATAAACGCAGCTGAGAGCACCTGAAGACGGTGGAAGAGACCATTTGCCTTTTTAGGTGGCCAGTCAGCAAAAATCTCAAACACCAGTTTCATAATAAAGTAGCCCAGGGCCATACCAATAAGAGGCGAAGTAAACAGAGGAATAACAACTTTCTCTAGGACACCCGCCCAAAGAATGTGACCTGTACTGCCGGTAAAAACAATGGTTGCACCAATAAGGCTGCCAATAAGTGCATGAGAAGATGAACTTGGGATTGAGAACCACCAGGTAAAGAGGTCCCAAATAATAGCACCCATCAATGCAGCAAAAATAACGTAAAGCTGTAGCTGAATATCAACCAGACCAGACGCAATGGTCATAGCAACTTTCTCGCTCATAAGCGCGCCGATAAAGTTCATGATAGCCGACATGATAATTGCTGTGCGTAGAGGCAAAGCCTTGGTATACACCGTGGTAGCAATGGCATTTGCGGTGTCATGGAAGCCGTTAATGAACTCAAATATCAGAGCGGAAACAAGTACCGCAATAAGCAGGATGCTAGCCATTTTTCACGATAACATTCTGAACGGCGTTTGCAACATGCTTGCAAGCGTCAAGAGTAGACTCAAGTCTATCCAAAAGGCTCTTCCACTTAAGAACCTCAATTGGATCATCAACATTTCTGAAGATAGAGCTCAGAGCGTTGCGATAGACAACATCGCCCTGGTCCTCATACTCATTTGCAGAGCGCGTATGACGAATGACTGAGTCATCCTTGTGATAATCAGGGAGACGATCAAAGGCTTTCTGCAGCTCCTCTGATGCAAACAGAATCAGATGAGCTACCTGAACTGCCTCTGGACGCATCTCTTTGATGTCATACATGCTGAGATGCGCAGAGACACTTTCAATGCCGTCTGCAATCTCGTCCATAAGCAGGGCAAGGCGTGAGATGTCCTCACGATCAAATGGCGTGATAAAGGATGTGTTGAGGGTGGAAATAATCTTTCCTACCTGGTCATCGCAGAGTGTCTCATAGTTCTTAATCTGGACTTCATAATCTTCTGAACTTGGGAATGACTCCATATAGGAGACAAACAGTTTTGCTGTAGAAACAATCAGTGCAGAAAACTCAGAGAACATGCTGTAGAACTCATCTTCTCTACGAGAAACTCGGCTCATATGACGCCCTTCACTTGGACTTTTTATTACATACACAGACACATTTAGTATAGCTGTTTAGGGCGTATATACTGAGGATAATAGCAATTTCCGACTCACTATAAAGAACGTCTTGTATGTAATAAAATATGGACTAGGGAGGCCAGATTATGCGAGAAAAGCTGTTTGATTACGTTGCAAATCAGTACGGCATAAACCCCGACTATCCCTTCTCGACAGCTCCAACGTATGCTGTTTTACGCCACCCACACAATAATAAGTGGTTTGCGCTTGTTGCTGATGTACCTGGTCAAAAGCTAGGTCTGGAGGAATCCAGACGCAAAGATCTTGTTAATGTGAAAATAGATGATCCATTTCTTCTGGAAATGCTTCTACATCAAGATGGTTATTTGCCTGCGTACCACATGAATAAAGAGCATTGGATTTCCGTGCTTTTAGATGGCTCAATTGACTTTGATGAACTCTGCCAATGGATTGATGCGAGTTATTTGGCAACAAACTAACGAATATCTTCTTAAGTGATTGGGTAAGAATCAGCAATCCGTCAACCAACCATTGGAGGTTGCTTTACATGACAGAAAAGCGCGCTATTACGTTTGACGAGAACTTCTTCAACAGGATGGGACAGATTGGCAGCATACTATCAGTCATGATGTATGTTTCTTATATCCCTCAGATTACCAATAACCTTGCTGGAAACAAAGGTAGTTTTATCCAGCCGCTGGTTGCTATGATTAACTGCACCGTGTGGTTTATTTACGGCGCTTTCAAGAAAGAGCGCGATGTTCCTATTATGATTGCTAACGCCCCAGGCATTATCTTTGGACTTGTTACTGCAATAACTGCGCTACTATAAGCGAAGAAACACACAACAAGCTAACTCAGCAAATAAGGCGGTCATATGGCACTTATGGATGTCTATAAGGTTATCTGTATTCCTATGGCTGCCTTTTATTTTCTTACGGTGTATCTGCTTCTTGGAAAGAAGAACTTGAGCAAAGTTTTTAAGCACACAAACTTTGATTTACTCCGTTTTGGAATGCTCATGCTCTTCTATATCTTTGTGGGCATCGCATTTTTTATCGCCCTAATGTTTCTTACTACCGAAGCCTCACTGAAGCAGCAATTCCTTGTCCCAGCCTTTATGGGCATTGGCGTCCTTATTATTGTCTGTGGCATCTTCACGCAAATAGCCAAACGCTCTGCTCACGAGACCCTGCAGACTATTAGGGACATAGCTGTGCCTCTTATCTGGGGCGTTGCATCGTTTGCGTATATGCAAACCGCATTCAATTTAGTGGGCCTGGCAAAATAACCGCGCGATGTTGCTACGTCGCTCAGTTTAATCTGGGCACTTCTCCTTTAAGCACCCGACTGCTCTTCGGAAGGTTTCTAAGCTTCAGAAGACTTTTGCCCTTCAAGAGCCTTCTGACGACGCTCTTTGAGGTATCTTCCAAGTGGAGCAGTAACAACAAAGTGATTCACAAACGCTCCGCAAGTTGCTAGCAAAGCTGCAACCAGTGCATTTACATAAGGATGCCATGCTGGGAAATACTGTGCCAACGCTTGCTGAATTGGAAAAGCCCAAAGGTAAATACCATAGGACAGCTCAAATTTGGTGCCAAACGTACTAAAGTGGTTGCCCATTCCATACGCAAGGCAGAAGCAAGCAATAGGAAAAACCGTCAGCATTGCCAGATTATCGATGCCGCTAAAGACCATAACAAACCACAGAACAATCGACGCAAGGCCTAAAACAGGTGAGATAGTAATACGGTCTCTAAGTACCCAGATCAAAACGCCCAGGAAAAACAGAAGAACCGCACGTACAACGCTTAGCTGAAGCGGAGAAAATTTCACGTAATACACTGCTGCCAATACAAAAACAGGCACCGAGAGCAGCAAAAACTTCTTTTTATCAAACTTGGTGAGTTTGTAGCTGATAAAACACAGAACGTAGCAGATAAACTCAACAGGAAGCGTCCACAACGCAGCATTAACCACGTCGCCCGAAGGATTGTTAGTAAACACTCCTGGCAACTGATGCACCATAATTAAGGTGCCATTGAGCAGGTACTTATACGTCTGTGGATTAGTAAAATATTCTGCAGGCGAAAGCGTTGAGAGTATTGGACCAAGCACAAAAGCGGTCAAAATCACAACAAACAAAAGCTCGGGAAAAAGCCTCAGCACGCGTGCCGAGAAGAACTTCTTTGGTTCAGGATAATGCTCGCAGCTGCGTGCAATCAAAAATCCACCAAAGAGGAAGAAAACGCCAACAGAAACACCGCCTGGACTCAAGCGGTCACCAGTAAACTTCAATAGATAGCTACCGGCATCGCCACCCAAAACAACTGCATAACAGTGGGAAACAATGACCATCAGTGCGGCAATAAACCTCATAAAGTTTAGATTGTTGACACGCGATGTTGCTACGTCACTCAGCTTAATCTGGGCATTTCTCGCCATTTAGTTGCCTAACTCTATACGAACCTTTTGCCCCTCAACGTGAACTCTATCCTGGGCGAATAGCTGCAAAACCTCTGGATAAAGCTGGTGCTCTACCTGATGAATCGCCTCTTCAAGCTGGTCAACAGTCCAGCCCTCCTCAACCACAACTGGTCGCTGAGCAATAATGGGACCGCGGTCATAATCAGCATTTGCCAGGTGAACGGTAACGCCCGTCACCTTGACGCCGTACTCATACGCATCCTGAATAGCATGTGCACCACGGAAGCTTGGCAGCAACGCCGGATGCAGATTGAGCACACGATTAAGGAAGGTGTTCAGAATAGGAACGCCAACTTTGCGCATATAACCAGCCATAACAACATAATCAACGTTATAGCGCTTGAGCTCGGTGGCAATAACCATATCTGCAACAAATGGATCTTCGTACGTCTCTTTTGAGAGCGTCAGGGTTTGCAGGCCAGCTGCCTCCGCCCTCTTCAGACCATATGCATCAGGGCGAGAAGAAACAACCAGTTCAATGGTTGCGTCTAACTTGCCAGCATCAATGGCGTCAATAATAGCCTGCAAGTTGGTACCTGAACCGGAAAGAAGAACGCCAAGCTTAATTGGCATCGTTGTAGACCACCTTTCCGGTACCTGGGATAATCTGACCCATGACAAATGGCTCAAAGCCCTGGTCAGAGAGGGCTTCTGCTACATCGTCAACGTCATCCATGTCGACGATAAGTGCCATACCAACGCCCATGTTGAAGGTGCGATACTGCTCGTCAAGAGACAGGTTTGCTGCGCTAGAAACGTAAGAAATAACAGGTGGAATATCCCATGCAGGGCCTGCCTCTCCACCACGATCAACCTCTGCGTCAAGGTGAGCTGGCAGTGCACGGTTAAGGTTCTCGGTGATTCCACCACCGGTGATGTGTGCCATAGCCTTGATAGGAGCTCCTGCGCGGAGTGCGGCAAGCAATCCACCTGCGTAAATAGTAGTTGGACGCAAAACAGCGTCTGCGAGTGACTCTCCACCGAGTTCCTCTAGTGGCTGGTTAAGCTCCTCGACAGTCTTACCCTCAATGGCTACCTTACGTACCAGCGAATATCCGTTGGAGTGAATGCCAGAAGAAGGAAGTCCCAGAATGACGTCACCTTCACTGACCTTCTCGGGACCTAAGATCTTTGGTTTGTCGACAACGCCTACGACAAAGCCAGCAAGATCGTAGTCATCAGGATTCATAACACCTGGATGCTCGGCCATCTCGCCGCCTACCAGCGCACAGCCACTCTTGCGGCAACCCTCTGCGATACCGCCAACAACCTCGGCAACAGCCTCAGCTTTAAGCTTGCCCACGGCTACGTAATCCAGGAAAAACAGAGGCTCAGCGCCCATGGGGACAATGTCATCAACGCACATTGCAACCAGGTCCTCGCCCACCGTGTTGTGGCGGTTGAGCAGCTGCGCAATGGCAAGCTTGGTTCCAACGCCGTCAGTGCCGCTGACCAGCACGGGCTCCTCCATGTCCTTCAGAGCTGCGGCCGAGAAGCAGGAGCCAAAACCGCCCAGGCCACCAATGACCTCGGGACGAGTAGTTGTAGCAACAGCAGCTTTGATGGCGTCAACCGCGCGAGCGCCCTCATCAACGTCAACGCCTGCGTCGGCGTAGGTAATCTGCTTGGCTGGATCAGCGGAAGTGGTCATTGTTTCTCCCCTTACTGCTCTGAGGGCATAAGGCCCTGATCAATTAACTGCTGTTCTACCTGGTCAAACTTTAGTGCAAAAGATGGGTTTAGATTATCTGGAGTGTTTTCTGGCAAGAACCTCTGGTAGAAGTCTTCCGGAATTGCCACAGGATATCTGCCGCTAAAGCAAGACTCGCAATAACCGCGAGAAGGAACGCAGGCAAGCAGGCCCTCAAGGCTCAAGAAGCCTAAGGAGTCTGCACCGATATACTCGCAGATCTCTTGAGTAGTCATTTTTGCCGCAACAAGCTGGTGCTGGTCGGCAGTATCAATACCATAGAAGCAAGGCCAAATAACCTTTGGAGATGCGCTTCTGACGTGTACTTCAGTAGCTCCTGCGTCTCTAAGCAGCTGAACAATCTGCTTGGAAGTAGTGCCGCGAACAACAGAATCGTCTACCATTACGATGCGCTTACCTGCAACAACGTCAGAAAGCGCGTTGAGTTTCAGGCGAACACCTAGCTCACGAAGCTGCTGTGTAGGCTGAATGAACGTTCTTGCAACGTAGCGGTTTTTGATCAAGCCAGTGCCAAAAGTCACGTCCAGCTCTTGTGCAAAACCCTCAGCTGCAGGAACGCCGGAATCAGGTACACCGATTACCAGATCAACGTCTGCTGGGGTCTCTTTTGCCAGTTGGCGACCCATCTGGTGACGGACAGAATACACCGAGCGATCGCTAATGATAGAGTCAGGGCGCGAGAAATACACCTGTTCAAAGATGCAATTTGCTTGCTGACGAGGAGAAAGTCCCATCTCAGAAGATAGGCCGCTGTCGGAAATGCGGATAATCTCGCCAGGAGCTACCTCGCGCACATACGTAGCGCCCACAATATCCAGCGCGCACGTCTCAGATGCAACTACCCAGTTATTCTCGCCTTCCTCGCCAATATGGCCGAGTACCAGCGGACGAATGCCGTTAGGATCCCTAAACGCATAGAGGGCGTTCTCGCGGATGAGCACCATGGCGTAGCCGCCCTCGATGAGGTTCATAGTTGCAGCAATACCGGTGCGCAGACGGTGTGTACGACGAGTAAAGTAGCCGATAAGCTGGGCTGCTACCTCAGAATCCGTGTGCGATCTAAAGGAAATCTGGCGAGAAGACAGTTCTTCTCGCAAAGAGTCAAAGTTGACGAGGGTACCGTTGTGCGCCAGGGCGATGAGGGTCTCGTCGATGGACGACATGTGAGGCTGAGCGGACTCCCAACCCTTGGCGCCCGCAGTGCCGTAGCGGCAGTGACCAATAGCCACTTTACCAGGCATTGCGTTGAGATCATCGTTGTTGAAAACTTCTGTTACGAGGCCCGTATCTTTTCTGATAAGCACGGTCTGGCCGTCACCGACAGCTATACCTGCGGAATCTTGTCCGCGATGCTGTAGCGCGTGCAGAGCAAAATAAGTGAGTCGAGCAACGTCACGGTCAGGCGCCCATACTCCAAAGACGCCACATTCCTCGTGAAGTTCCATTGGATCCCCTCCGGATGCCTCAGCCTGAGTCACCCTTGATCAAACGCCTCTCACGTCTGGCAACAATACATACAGTGTACCTGGAAATTTGCAAGAAAAAGCGCTCCGAACAAATATGTTCGGAGCGTGTAACAATTTTTTAAGAAAGTAGCATTTTACTGCCCTGACTGATAGCTTCTGACTGTGTCCAATGCTCTTTCTGAACCGTCAGCGTGCCAACTACTGAGCCTTTGGCTGTGCTTCAGTCTTTGGAACACAAATGAGCATGGTTCTACCGTACTGATCAGTGTAGTTGCAGGTAAAGAGCGTAAGAACATGATCAGCACGAGAAATAACATCCGCTGCATCAGAACGCGAGCTTACTGCCCTTGAGAGTCTATCCTTCAGATAAGACCTGAACTCATCAACAGAGCCGAAGTTAAACTGCCTGACTTCCTCGTCGTCTTCATCGGTGTGATAGGTGAATACCGGCTCAAGCTCGTATGTCTGAGTAGGTGTGACGTACCAGATTGTCTCAACCTTATCGAAGGTAGATTGGTCATTCATTGCTCCAATGTACTGGAACATGGAACCGTTTCTCATGTGGTGACCATAGAGAATGGTCTGCTGGTCAGTAAGGCCATTTGGATTGTTCTGGTAGTCCATGAAAATCTGACCGCCGATTGACCACTCGCCTTTTGCGTTTGTGTGCAGGTAGTGGTCGTTATCTGTGGTTTGATACACAGGGTAGTTGACCTGTGTGTCTGGAATCTGAATCCAGCCGACTACCTGGTTATTTACTGCCTGAAGACCAGCCCAATCAATAACTGGAGCTTCATCTTTTTTCTCGGAAACTGTTGCGTATGTTGCAAGCTCTTCGTTGATGACGTCTTGCTCGTGGTATTCAAGCTGGGTTTTGCCAAACATAACGCCAGCAACAACTAAGAGGCCAATGCCAACTACCAGCAAGAGCGTGGAAAGAATATAGGCAAAGCCCTTCTTCTTAGCGGGTTTCTCGCCAGACTTTTTAGGAGAGGTTTTTTTGTTGCCCTCTTTTTTTGAGGACGCGGAATTTTTCATAGAAACCATCTCGACGGAGGTCTTTGAGGTGCGAGTATTTCCAGCCGTCTGATCGTCAGCGGCGAATGAAGCAAAATGCTTGCCATTTTTTGATTCCATGCACTTCCCTTCTGAAGGCACTCTTTGTCATACCTTTGTCATACCCCTTAAAAGTTTAGCTATGCACGAAACAAAAATCTCTGTGCATCTTATGAAGTCATCGCATAATCACATTTTGCGGTATGCAAAACCCGCGCCTCAGGTCTCCTAAAGCGCGGGTCTCATGTGCGGTCGCAGACGTGCAGACGCGTGCGGATACGCGTGCGGACTAGGCTGCGTGCGTGCGGGTACGAGCTAGCTTATGCGTCAGCCATCTCGGCTTTGAGCTGGACGATCTTCTCGCGATACTCTGGAAGGGATGCGCCAAGAATCTGAGTAGCGTAAATAGCTGCGTTTTTAGCGCCGTTGATGGCGACGCAGGCAACAGGTACGCCGGATGGCATCTGAACCATGGAGAGCAGGGAGTCCATGCCGCCGAGGTCAGAGGTCTTCATTGGAACGCCAACGACAGGCAGTGGAGTAAATGCAGCAACAACTCCGCCCAGGTGAGCGGCCTTTCCTGCAGCTGCGATGATTACCTTGAGGCCACGGTCAGCGGCGGTCTCGGCCCACTGGTGAACCTTATCTGGAGTGCGGTGTGCAGACGCGATGACCAGCTCGTATGGAACGCCAAGGCGCTCGAGCTCGGCGGTGCATCCCTCCATAGTTGCAAGGTCGCTCTTAGATCCCATGATGATTCCGACAACAGGCTGATCTGCCATCTCTGCTCCTTTGTTACGTCTCTTAAAATAGGTGGATACGTCAAATATCCACCTCACAGTATAGAGTATGATTTTCTTGAACGTTGGTCCATCAGTCCACGTGAAAGGAAACTGTAATGAATGAAACCAACTCTGTTCTGTACCAGCGAGAAGGCTCGTACATCCCTCGCATTGCCGCAGTGCACGACCTCTGCGGATACGGAAAATGCTCGCTGGGCGTAGCTATTCCGGTACTTTCTGCAGCAGGATGTGACGTTTGCTCTGTGCCTACGTCGCTTTTCTCGGCACACACTAAGTTCCCTACATTCTACATGCACGACACCACTAACATGCTCGAAGATTACCTGGATGCATGGCAGGAGGAGGGCATTGACCTGGACGCCATTTATTCTGGCTTCCTCGGCGCTGCTGAGCAGGTTGCGAGCATTCAGCGTTTGTACCAGGAGCATCCAAAGGCGCTTCGTGTTGTCGATCCAGTTATGGGCGACGGCGGCAAGATGTATCCAACCTATACGCAAGAGCTTTGCGATGCAATGAAATCCCTGGTAAACGGTGCAGATATTCTGACGCCAAACCTTACTGAAGCTTCGATTCTGACTGGCATTCCTTATGCTGGCCAGGATTTAACAGATGAGCAGGTAGATGAGCTACTTGATGCGCTGCTTGCAATGGGTGCAAAGTGCGTCGTTCTTAAGGGCATCGTTCGTGGCGACGGCCTTATCCGCAACTTTGTTGCTACCGAATCTGAGCGCGGCGAGATTGTTTCCGATCTTCTGCCATACATGCTGCACGGAACTGGCGACCTGTTTGCATCTGCGCTTCTAGCTGCAGTTATGTGTGGTCAGGAAATCGCTGACGCCGTTGAATTTGCTGGTGAGTTTGTCTGCGAATCCATGGAAATCACTCGCGAGCAGCCAAACTTTGAGCTTCGTGGCGTTTCGTTTGAGACAAAGCTTGGTCTAATTGCCCAGCTTCTGCAGGAGTAAGACGCTTTTACAAAAGCAAACTACTCGCACAGGCTTTTGCGCCGCAGAGAAGTGTTCTTTTTTTGTCGTAGGTGCTCACTCGCGTAGAGTGGGCGCCTATTTTTACGCAATCAATCGTCGTTATGCATGAAAATGCATTTTCCTAGTCCTTTATTCGTTACATTTTTTATCAAACAAAAATTGAGCTTCAAAATAAGGCGAAAAAGGTAAAAAATCCGTTTAGTTGGAAATCGAAGAAATTGATTACATATTTGATATTACTAAAAGCCCAGTTGGCGTTAATCAAGCGACACATTGCTAAATCAAAATCGCTCAAAATCGTCATGCATAAAGATTAAAACTTCCAACTAAACGGCTTTTTTACCTTTTTGGGGCCAAAATCGTCTTGGAAACATCGACTCCATAACTTTCAGTCAAATTAACGTGCAAATCATTCGCCGCGCCACTATTTTGAGGCGTGCCAACCTCCCGATAAGCCACTTCCAGCAGTACAAGCAAAAGAGCCGCTGACTTCAGCGGCTCTTTTGCTCTTTTGCTTTTTGCTTGCAGGTACGTAGACTACTTAGTGCTTGAAGAACTGTCGCTTGTACCTGTGGTGTTAGTGGTGCCAGTGTTTCCTGTTGTTCCAGTTGTGGTGTTCTTCTTTGTTGAAGAGTCTCCACCAACAATACCGCCAAGCACGCGGACCGGCGTAAATGACGTTGCTATCTGGTCTCGTAGCTCTTTTTGAATAGTGTCGTTTGCACCAGTAATGACCATGGTGATATTTACTCCATCAGAAGATTGCGTCTTTGAGAACGTAAAGGTAAAGATAGGTGTTGCATCTCCGCCAGGTTTAAGGAATCCGAAGAGTTGAGATTTCTGAAGCTCACCTTGGTCATTTCTGTGAACACTGACGTGATAGACAACGGTATTGATTCGTGGGTTGAGCAGCGCGTTAATTGCAAACGCCTGAGCCTGGACACTGGATCCCGCATAGCATTCAAGCACGTCTTTTGAGGTCGTATCGGTAACTGTTACCTCAACGCGACCAGTGTTCTCGTCAGCTTCCTGAACCGAGAAATCCTCGGGGAACTGCGTAAATCCATTACCCCACTCAACACCGCCACGCAATGCAGATGCAACAGATCGCACCGTAACTAGATTCAGTTAGATTTGCTGTGTTGGCTCGACGAATAACACCACAAGAGACCTGCATCAGAACAACAATTACCAGGAAAATCAGAACAAAAAGGACTGCCGTCTTTGTAATGACCTTCTCGATATTTGAGCCCGAAGGATCAGATCCCGAAAGTGGATCAACGTCCACTGCCGACAGCTCCGCCCTGCTTGCGAGCGCGCTCTAGAGCTGCGCGTTCCTCGTTAGGATGACCCGTCTCGTCTACCTTGGTAAACAACTCTTCAGCTGCGTCAGCATCAAGCGCGCCCTTCTGGCGGCGCGCGAAGCGTGAACGTTCTGCATCATCTTTAGCCATGTAGCTCTCTCATTCAACCTGCATAAACACACTTTAAAGCGTGCGATGCGTTGACTTTTGATCTTAAGTACAACCCGTCGGTTTACAAGCTGCAAGTCGCAGCCCGCAAGTTGCAAACTGCAAACCTGCAGTTAAGCACATCGCGAGAAGATCGCTTGCTGTCGCAGCCGCTGTCCGCAAAGCACTTAAGGCTCTATTTTACCGCCTTGCGATGTTTGGCGCACCACCAAACTGCATTTGATAGTAATGAGCGTAGATTCCGCCTTTTTCTAGCAGCTCATCGTGAGTTCCGCGCTCAACTGCACGACCGTGATTGATGGTAATAATTTCATCAGCACCCATAATAGTCGAGAGTCGATGGGCGATGACCAGCGTAGTTCTGTTCTTTGCCAGCTCGGAAAGGGACTCCTGGACCGCGCGCTCGGACTCGTTATCCAAAGCAGAAGTAGCTTCATCCAAAATGAGCAGCGGCGGATTCTTCAGGAACACACGCGCAATAGAAATGCGCTGCTTCTGTCCACCAGAAAGTCTGGTTCCACGCTGTCCTACCTGCGTGTCATATCCATCTGGCAGCGATTCAATGAACTCGGCGATGTTTGCACGCTTTGCTGCCAGCGCAATGTCTTCTGCAGAAGCTTCAGGGCAGCCGTATGCAATGTTCTCCGCGATAGTACCGTCAAAGAGATAAACGTCCTGCTGGACCATACCAATTGCCGAGCGCAAACTATGCTGCGTAACGGAGCGAATATCCTGCCCATCAATGGTGATGCTGCCACTTGTCACATCGTAGAATCGTGGCAATAAAGCGCAGGTAGTTGATTTACCTCCACCAGAAGGTCCAACCAGTGCAACAGTTTTTCCACTCTCAATATGAAGGTTCAAGCCGTCAATAACCTCTTCAGCATTGTTGTAAGCAAAATGAACATCCTGGTAGATGATATCGCCGGCGGTAATATGAATATCATGAGCACCAGGTGCGTCTTGAATGTCCGGCTGCGTTTCAAGAATCTCTGTGAATCGCTTAAAACCAGCAAGGCCCTTCTGGAATGTCTCGGTAAAGTTCAGAATGTTCATGATTGGCGTGGTAAACAGCGAGATATAGAGTGCATACGTAGCCAGGTCAATGGCTTGCATCTGACCCTGAGCAATCATCCAGCCGCCCAAAACCAACACAACAGTGTTCAAAACACCCATCATGCCTGAAATTGCAGCTTGGTACCTGCCCATAGCCTGGTACATATTGGCCTTGGAGTCTAAGTATGCCGAGTTACTTGCTCTAAATTTCTTACGCTCGTGATCTTCCGCCGCAAAACCCTTAACCACGCGAATACCAGAAAGTGAGTCTTCTAGCTGAGTATTTACGTCGGAAATTCGCATGCGGTTCTCTTTAAAAATGCCGCGCATGTGCATGTTAGCAAAGAAATTGAACACTACCAGCACTGCAGCAATTCCAGCAAGCACCAGCGTAAGAGGCACGTTAATAAAAGCCAGAATGACAAAAGAGCCGGCAATCTCAAGCAAGCCAATAATCAGGTACTCAGGACCATGATGCGCCGTCTCTGAAATGTCAAACAAGTCGGATACCAGACGACTCATCAGATCGCCCGTCTTATGGCGGTCATAATACGAGAAGCTCATGCGCTCGTAGGCGTCAAACAGGTCTTCTCGCATCTTACTTTCCATACGCGCGCCCATAATGTGTCCCCAGCTAATGACAAAGTAGCGACACAGAAAGTGGACAAAGTACATGACCACAAGCCCAACGGCAATGAATACTAAGCTGCCGAGAATGGCATCTTTACCCTGCACAAACAGTCCCTTGGTGAGCGAGCGCAAAATCTGGGGAAACGCGAGCTCGATACAAGCCAAAATGATGGCGCAGATAGTGTCCAGAATAAACAGATGCTTTTGCGGAGCGTAATAAGAAAGAAAACTGGCAAACAGCGATTTGCGGTGTTTGCCAGAAGCGTTTTTGCCAGAAGCGTTGTTACCAGAGTTTCTAAAGCCGTTTCTGCTAAAGGCTGAAGTCAAAGAACTACCAGGTACAGGGCGAGAAGAACGATCAGACATGCGTAATTACTCCATAGGCAATCGGTGTGAAATTGAATCGCAGATAAGAGCTCCAATGATGGTCTTTGCGTCCTCGATTTTGCCATCGAGAACAGCGTCTACCAGCTCAGATAGTGGAACAAGATCCACGTTAATAAATTCGTCGGCATCTGGGTCTGATCCCTCAAAGGTCAGCTCAGTTGCCATATAGAGGTGAATAAGCTCGTCAGTAAAACCATCCGAAGTGGCGGTAGTGGTGAGAAAAGCCATCTTTCCCGCCTTCATTCCGGTCTCTTCCAGCAGCTCACGGTGAGCGCAATCCAAAGGATCCTCGCCTGGATCAAGCTTTCCTGCAGGTAGTTCAACGGTCACACGACCAAGCGCAGTTCGATACTGGCGAACCAGACAAATTCTGCCCTCATCAGTCAGTGCAACAATAGCCACAGCTCCTGGATGACGCACAACATCGCGAAGAGCAGTACGTCCATCAGGAAGAGAAACACGAAGACGATTCACGTCAAAAATGCGGCCAACCCAAACGGTGTCCTCAGAGAGTGGCTTCTCTTCTAGAGAAGCGTCACGCGCATCCTCTGTACCTGCAACAAAGCTGCGCTTTTGTGGCTCCCCAGAATGATGGTAGGCAGCATCGCCCACAGCAACACGCTCACCGTCATAGGTAAGCGAATCAACTGCCGAGTGCAAATCATTGCGAGCAGAATCAAATACCTCTGGAGTTACCTGCATGTCAGCATCAAGAATCTCTGGCTCAGCAGACTGCATATCATCAAACACATCACTGAACTGAGAGCTGCCTTGATTGCTGGTCCAAGCACCATCCTGTACGTTGGTTTTCTCGTCATTTTGATTTGCCATAAGCGCTAACCTAACTATTTTTCTGGACGACCTTGAAGAGCCTTAAGTCCAATATCGTGCCTGAGCTGCTTGCCTTCAAAGTTGATAAGGTCGCAAGCCTCATATGCACGAGCGCGAGCTTCCTCAAAGGTTGGTGCAAGCGCAGTGACGTTGAGCACGCGGCCGCCTGCTGTGACAATCTTTCCGTCCTCAGTCTGAGCAGTTCCTGCGTGATAAACAGAAACGCCTTCGAGCTGCTGAGCAGCCTCGATACCGGTAATCTCCTTGCCCTTCTCGTAAGAACCAGGATATCCGGCACTTGCCAGAACAACAGAAACAGCCACTGTATCGGACCAGGAAACCTGCTGATGACGGAGGGTACCGTTATCGCAAGCCATCAAAATTGAAACCAAATCACCCTGGAGACGAGGCAGAACAACCTGAGTTTCTGGATCGCCAAAGCGAGCGTTGAACTCAAGAACCTTAGGACCGTCTTTGGTCAGCATAAATCCGCCGTAAAGGCAGCCGGAATAGTTGATGCCCTCTTTTTTGAGCTGGTCAACAACGCGCTGCTCAATGGCAATCATCTGGGAAAGTTCTTCATTGGTCACAAAAGGAACAGGAGAATAGACGCCCATTCCACCAGTGTTAGGTCCCTTATCGTCGTCGTAAGCGCGCTTATGATCCTGGGCTGTTGCCAGCGGAACAACGTACGTTCCGTCAGTCAACGCAAGCAGCGAGCACTCTGGGCCCTCAAGGAACTCCTCGACAACAACGGTTGCTCCTGCATCGCCAAAATGGCCGGAGAAGCACTCGCGAACACCTTCAAGAGCCTGTTCAAGCTCAGTTGCAACAATAACGCCCTTACCTGCGGCAAGGCCGTCTGCCTTAACAACTACAGGAGCGCCGATGTGGTGAACATACGCCTCACAAGACGCCTGGTCGGTGAAAGACTTCCATGCAGCAGTTGGAACGTTTGCTCGCTCCATAACGCCCTTGGCAAACGCCTTTGAGCCCTCCATCTGCGCTGCATTCTGATTAGGGCCAAAGCATGCAATACCAGCCTGGCGAACAGCGTCTGCAACACCCACAACAAGAGGTGCTTCAGGGCCAATGACTACCAGGCCAATGCCTTTTTCCTTGGCAAACGCGACAACCTCATCAGGATTGTTTTGATCAATGGGAGCAACCTCTGCCTGAGCAGCCATGCCACCATTGCCTGGAGCAACGTAAATTTTTCCTGCGCGCGGAGACTCCTGCAGCTTTGTCAGGAGCGCATGCTCGCGACCGCCTGCGCCAAGCAACAAAATATCAACGGTGTCATTCATAAGTACTCCAGCCTTCTGATACAACGCCTTTGGGATACAAGCAACGCCAACAGAGCCTTCTCCCAGGCTCTTCTTAAACTCGGGAGAAACAAGTCTTTCTGCAATACATTCTGCATCATATTCATTAGTTTTAAGTGGCTTTTTGAGATGCTTTTGTATGCGTTTCTCGCCACTTGAAATCACTACATATTTGAGCTCGCCACGCTTTACAAAACACGCGCTCATAAGGCGAGAAATTCTTGCTGCTAGATCGGTAAAATCTGAGGAACGAGCAACCTCTGTACATTTTCCGCCAACCAAACGATACAGATACATATCGTTTGAGATGCGCCTATGCAAACGCTCAAGTCGAAGTCGCAACGAAAGCCTGGGGCGTTTGTCCTTGCTTTTATGCAGCGCGACCTTATTCATTGCGATATACATTGTGGCAACTACCTCGGCAAGTTCGTGTGCATATGCACAGGTTGCCTCAAAAGAAGCCCCGGATGCTCTTGCCACGCTTAAGCGCTCAAGCATGATTCCCATGGCGGTAGGCATATTTCCGCTATCTACCAGGCAAATTGAGCTTGAGATATCAGGATTATTCTGACATGCCTTTTGTGCCGTAAGAAGCGAATCAGAGAAATCTGCCCACACATGGAGCGAGAGGATCTTTTGAGCTCCTGACTCAAAAATGCCTCGATAGAACTCGCCTACCTGGTCAGCATCTGAGCTCAGAGCTCCAGGTATTACAGAAACCCCCAGGGCTTCAAGCTGGGAAGCTTCAAGCCCACAGGGGTTATCGCAAACTATTGCAAAAGTTGAGCAGTCCGAAGACGCCACGGGTTACCTCCAGTAGCGGTCGATTGTCTGCTCACGATCTGGACCAACGGTGATGATAGAAACGCGTACACCAGCAAGCTGCTCCAGGAAGTCAATGTAGTCCTTAGCCTCACGAGGCAGCTGGTAGAAGTTGCGAACGTTGGAGATATCGCACTTCCAACCAGGAAGAGTCTCGTACACAGGCTTTGCGTGATAGAAGACGCTCTGGTGCTCTGGAACGGTCTTGTAAATCTTGCCGTCGCACTCATAAGCAACGCAGACCTTAATCTCATCCAGGCAACCAAGAACGTCAAGCTTGGTGATTGCCAGGTCAGTGAGGCCATTGATGCGAGCTGCATAGTTAACAACTACAGCGTCATACCAACCACAGCGGCGTTTACGACCAGTTGTTACACCGTACTCATGGCCAACTTCGCCGAGAAGATCGCCTGTCTCGTCAAAGAGCTCTGTTGGGAATGGACCAGAACCAACACGTGTGAGGTAAGCCTTTGCAATGCCCAAGACACGGTCGATGTTGGTTGGACCAACGCCAGAACCAGTAACTGCGCCACCAGCGGTGCAGTTAGAAGAGGTAACAAATGGATAGGTACCGTGGTCAATATCAAGCATAGTTGCCTGAGCGCCCTCAAAGAGGATGTTCTTTCCAGCCTCAAGCTCTTCGTTGAGGAAGAGAGAAGATTCAACAATGTAAGGACGAATGCGATCTGCATAAGGCAGGTAGGTCTCACAAATCTGGTCAACGGTATAGGTTGGAAGACCATACACAAGGCTCAAGATTGGATTGGTGTACTCAAGTGCAGCCTCAAGCTTCTTGCGGAAGATTTTCTCGTCAAGCATATCCTGAATACGAAGACCAGTGCGATTCATCTTGTCCATATAAGTTGGGCCGACACCGCGCTTGGTGGTACCAATAAGATTCTTGCCCAGCTTTTTCTCATGCACGCCATCAAGATCTTTGTGATAAGGCATAACAATGTGAGCGTTGCCGGAAATCTTAAGCAGATCACAGGAAATACCTTTGCTCTCCAGCATGTCAATCTCGCCGAGAAGAACCTCTGGATCAACAATGCAGCCATTGCCAATAACTGGATAGGTATTCTCATACATAACGCCAGATGGAACCTGGTGAAGTGCAAGCTTTGTGTCTCCAGCAATTACCGTGTGGCCTGCATTTGCACCACCTGCGTAACGGCAAACAACGTCAAAATCTCCGGAAATGAGGTCGGTAACTTTACCCTTACCCTCGTCTCCCCACTGAGCACCAACAAGTACGGAAGCTGGCATAAGTTCTCCCCTATCGCAGCTATCTACAAACACGACCATTACATGACGGTTGCAACCTCTTTAGGGGTTGCTTCATAAGTATATCTAATACCGCTCGCAAAAGCACAGAAGCGCAGAGGTTTTGTCACACATAAGAAACGATTAATGCGCGGGGTTTGCCATCGCAGCGTACTGTGCGGCTTCACTTTCTGAGTAATTATTTCCCTGGTAGATCTCAACAAACTTGGTAGATGTTGGCATAAACATAACAGGAACATCCCTCAGAGCACCTGCACGGTTCTTTGCAACAATGATGTTGGTAACGTCTTTATCAGGACGGTCATCGCGTGCGGCTTCTTCATCGCTCAGTGAGCGGTCAAGCAGCAAAACAATATCTGCATCCTGCTCGATTGCGCCGGACTCACGCAGGTCAGAAAGCTGTGGACGCTTGCCGTTTCTGTTCTCAAGCGTACGATTGAGCTGAGAGAGTGCAATAACAGGTGCCTTGAGGTCTTTAGCCATAATCTTAATGCCACGAGACATCTCGGAAACCTCAGTTGCACGACTGTCCGCACGGCCCTTCTCGGCTGGTGGAGAAAGCAGCTGAAGGTAGTCGATGATAATGACGCCCTTCTCGGCCTTATTAAGCATTCTGCGGGCTTTTGCGCGGATTTCTGTGACTGTTGTGCCCGGAGTATCGTCAACGATGATTTTAAGGCGAGAAATGCGCTCTGCTGCCTCCAGAAGGGTGGGCCACTGCTCATTTCTGATGTTGGAAGAACGGATGGTCTGCAAATCAACCTTTGATTCAGAAGCCAACAGCCTCTGCGCAATCTCAATCTTGCTCATCTCAAGCG
Source organism: Lancefieldella parvula (assembly GCA_023300185.1). Classification (GTDB taxonomy): domain Bacteria; phylum Actinomycetota; class Coriobacteriia; order Coriobacteriales; family Atopobiaceae; genus Lancefieldella. The sequence goes on along the minus strand of CP097092.1, from coordinate 28,575 downwards.
AGAAGAGCGCAACAGTTGCACCGGAAACTGCAGCGTTATAAGCCATGCTGAGAGCAAAAGAAGTCTTACCAACACCAGGACGAGCGCCGATAACAACCATCTGACCAGGACGAAGACCTTGGAAGAGGTTATCTAGGGTTGCAAATCCGGTTTGGACACCCAACTCTGAAGCATCTTTGCCAGCATTTTGCTGAAGCTCTTCAAAGAGATCAGTCATGATGTCTTCAATGCCCTGCTCAGACTGCTGAACATCTCTGTTGGTTACATCAAAAATGAGCTTTTCTGCCTGGTCAACTACTTCTTTTGTATCTTCTGGAGCGTTGTAGGCAAGCGCAGAAATCTTTGCAGAAGCACTAATCATCTTTCTGAGCGTAGTATCACGGTGCAGCATAACAGCGTGGTTTTCCCAACCAACCATAGCAAGTGGGTTGTTTCCAAGCTCTGCTAAACGGACAGCTCCTCCAGCGCGCTCAAACTTGCCGTTACTCTTAAGGTGGTCTGCAAGCGAAATGACGTCTACTGGCTTGTTATTGTCAAACAGAGACTTAATTGCCTCAAAAATAATTTGATTGGATGGAATATAGAAATCCTCGGAAGAAAGCCTAATAAGGCATTCTCCTCTAATTTCTTCCGAGAGAATCATTGCAGAAAGAATGGAAAACTCGGCATCAGAATCTTGTGGCATAGAGGCGTTCTCTAGGGCCGTCAATTGCGTAGGATTCATCTCAAACGAGTCTTGTGCCATCGTCTTTTCCAATCATATTTTTTGGGAATGAATCTGAATAGTAGTGTACTTTTCAAAAAAATAAAGAGTCATTTTGGCTTGCAAAATTCGAAAAGTTAAGTCTTCAACACGATTTTCCAAAACTCGCATACCCTGAGCGGGATTTCCTTGAGTTTTCAACGTTTTCAACATTTTTTAGACTTTTTTCGACACGTGGTATTTTCTACACAATTGCTTATCTGCAGTTATACAAATCAAATTACAATTCCGCAGGTTAAGTGAATATGTTTTACATAACATTTTGAATAACCGCAGGTAGAGTATAAGAAAATATACCGTTCTGTCTACACATAAAAAGACCACCCCTTTGTTATGTTTCACAAAGGGGTGGTTCGAACAAACATTCCATTCTTTTCAGATGGCCTGCGCTTTTTCTAAAAGCTTACAAATCTGTAGAAAACTGCAGAAATTGTATAAACCACCAAAAAATGCAGGAGAACAGTGTTTTATGCATGCATAAAACTACTCTGCGGACTCAACCTCAACCTCGACGGTTGCCTCAGCGGCAACCTCCTCGGTCTCCTCCTCTGCAGGAGCAGCATCGTCCTCGCCAACAAGAACAACGACGGTAGCGGTGATGTCACGGTAAAGCTCAATGGTGACATTGTGGCGACCAGCGGTCTTGATAGCAGCGCTACGAGCAATGCGCTTACGATCAACGGTGACGTTGAGCTGTGCCTCGATTGCGTCAGCAATCTGAGCGGTGGTGACGGAGCCAAAGAGCTGGCCCTCCTCGCCAATGCGAGCGTCAACAGTTACGAGCTTGCCATCAAGAGCTGCCTTGGTAGCATTTGCGTCAGCAATACGCTGCTCTTCGCGCTTAGCGATATTGTGACGACGCTCCTCAAGCTGCTTGATGTTACCCGGTGTAGCAGGCTGGGCAATCTTGTTGGGGAACAGGAAGTTCTCCGCATAACCCTGTGCGACCTCTACGATGTCGCCTTCGCCGCCCTTACCGCGAAGCTCGCCCAAGAGAATAACTTTCATGGGAAACTCCTTTGATGAGTCGATGGTATCGACTAGTTGTTGTTTATCGTGGACTCTGAATCCTGGCTTCCTAAGCGATTAAGCTTTCGGAAGTTTGCCCAGGCGTCAATAAGTCCTACGAGAGCCATAACGCCTAACTGAACTTCTAACATGCCTGCCAATACAAACAGTGACAGAGAAAGTGCTGGCGAGAAGTGCTTCTCGCGCACAAACCATGTGAGCACCGCAAGGCCCTGAAGAGCAAACACAACCCTAAGAGCCATAAACACATTCAACGTAATAAGCTGAAGTATGTCTTGTGCAGGCAAAATGGTGCTTGAGAGTGCATATACAAACAAGTTGGCCACGGTAAGAACACACATCCAAAATGGAACGTCCATCAGTTGGAACTGTGGTAATTTCTGTGGGTCTCTTGTCAGTGCTTTATACACTGTTCGAGCTCCAAAACGCGCAATTACAAAATATAAAAGCGCCATGCCGGTATAGCTGGTTGGCCAAAAGAGCATAAAGAGTGCCTTTGCTGTTGAAAGACCTTCTTGGATCTCTGGAGAAGCACCTGAGACCTGCGAGGCGTATTGATTAAATACGTTCTGAGCAAGCTCGGGAAGAGTTGTTCCTGCCATTGCGGCAAAGAACGCGTCGTATCCCAGAAGTGCCAAAGCCGTTGCTCCTACAAGAAGAGATCCAACACCAACGGTGAGTTTCTCTGTTGCAAAAGCGTAGCCAACTCCAAGAGCAAGTGCACAAGCGGTAACTGAAGTAGCCGCCTCCGTTGGTCCCGAGAGCAAATAAGCTGCTACACCCGTAACAAGTACTGAAGTAATAGCAGGACCAAACCATCCGTGCCCTTTTTTGCAATAGACAGCAATTACCATGCCATACGCAACCAAAGCTGCTCCAATAAAAGAAAGGAGTCCGGTAATTACTCCGCCAACAACGCAAAGAACAAAGCCTTGCTTGTAGGTTGGAGCTTCAAACGGACGCGGCTTGCCTCCGTTTTGGTTGCTTGGACCAGCAAAATTCTGTGGGCTACTCTCTGGGCGAGAATACCCTTCAGGTGCCTGAGGAATATTTGAATCCGGTCTATCCATTGCTAACCAACTCTACCTGAAGAACAGATAGGTTATCCGCGACTACGGCCACCGCGGCTGGAAACCACAGGGACAGTGTAGGGCAGAAGTGCCATCTCGCGTGCGCGCTTGATAGCAAGTGCAATGTCGTGCTGGTGCTGCGTGCAGGTGCCAGTGACGCGACGAGGCTTAATCTTGCCACGGTCGGTCATGTACTTACGAAGAAGCTGAGTATCTTTGTAATCGATGAACTCAGTCTCCTCCTTGCAGAACTGGCAATACTTGCGACGCGGCTGGCGCTGGAAATCTTGTTTCTGCTGAGCCATGTCTTTTACCTTTCAGATGACAGTAACGTCTGTGTTGCTGTCTGACGTTTAAAACGGAATATCAGCATCGTAGAACTCCTCGTCTGGCGGAGCCGGAACGGGAGCGGGTGCCTGTGGAGTTGGAGCTGCATAAGATGGTGCACCCTGTGACATAGGGGCTCCACCCTGCTGATTCCTAGAAAGGAACTCGACCTCATCAACAACAACTTCAAGCTTGCTGCGACGCTGTCCTTCCTTCGTCTCCCAGGAGCTGAAACGAAGTTTGCCTTCAATAGCAACCTTCGAACCCTTGGAGAGGAAGCGGGAAAGTGCTTCAGCACGCTGTCCAAATACTACGCAGTCAACGAAATTGGGAACATCTTCCCACTCACCGGTCTGCTGGTTCCTGCGACGATCGTTAACCGCAACGCCGAAGGATAGAATCTGGGTACCGCCTGCTGTGGAGCGAAGCTCCGGGTCACGGGTCAGGTTGCCCGAAATGTTAACCCTGTTAATACTCATAAATCTCACTACCTCTCATCGTGGAATAATTCCACTTTTCCATTACAAGGACTTAGTCCTTATCGACTCGACGCACGATCATGTGACGCTTAACAGCATCATTGATTCGCAGGACTCGATCGAGCTCTGCAATCTGCGTTGGATCTGCATGGAAATTGATGAGGGTATAGTCACCCTCGGTAAGATCGTCGATCTCAAAAGCAAGCTTACGCTTACCCCAATCCTCGACGCTGTCGACTACTCCGCCGTCAGTGGTGATAGCAACGTCAATACGCTTCATTACACCAGCGCGGACTTCCTCGGTGGAAGCCGGGTCAACAAAAAACAGCAGTTCATAGGCCTTCATATTGTCACCTCCTCTGGGCTAATGGCTTCGGGAAGTGAAGGTGCACCCGAAGCAGGAAAGTTCGACCAAGCATCATACCACATAAATGCTCAAATACGAAACTGACCCACAAACTTTCTCACATGCAGTCCACATATAAAGCTTAAATTGGCAATTTGTCAGTAATTTGCCTCTAGTCTTGCAACTATCTGACGCGAATCTTTTCAAGGCATGGTCACTCGCGCAATTTTAAAAACATGGGATTGAAAAAGAAAAACGACCATCACACAATCTGCATGATGGCCGTCTCTTTTATAGGTGCTCTACTTTACTGAGCTGCAGGTCCCTCAGGATTCTGAGTTGGTGCGTCTGCTGGAGCAGCTGGTGCCTCAGGAGCCTCTGGAGTTGTTGGGATAATTGGCTCAACAACAACAGTTGAAGCAGGTGCAGGCTCTGGAGCTGCGGGAGCGACAGGAGCCTCTGGAGCTACAGGCGCTGCTGGCGCAACAGGAGCAGCAGGTGCAACAGGAGCAGCAGGTGCAGCTGGAGCGACAGGAGCCACTGGTGCAGCAGGTGCTACTGGAGTCGCAACAGGCTCAGCTGGAGCAGCAACAGGGGTTGCAGGTGCAACTGGAGCTGGAGCAGCAACTGGGGCTGCAGGTGCAGCTGGAGCTGGAGCTGCTGCAGGTGCTGGTGCAGGTGCTGCGACAGGAACAGCAACAGGTGCTACTGCAGGAGCAGCGGTTGCTGCTGGTGCAGTTGGAGCAACTGGTGCTGGGGCAGCGTATGTAGCAGCTGCGCCGTCACGTGGATCGTTAATAAATGGTGGCAGTGGATCGTTGCTCTGTCCCCATGCAGGAACGTTGAACTGACGCATCCAAAGAGCAATTGCGTTCTCCATAAGAAGCATAACGATAAGACCAACAACGTGGCCGATATAGCCAATAACAAGGAAGATTGGTCCCATCTGAATAAAACCGCGTGCAAGAAGAGCAAGCATGATAAGACCAAGCTGGTCCTGGCTGGTAACATTCTGAGTTCTTGCGATGGTTACAGCCTGAGTACCAATGTTTACGATCATGCTAATTGCAGCGCTACCACCAATGATGCCCATAATAATGGAGGTAACAATGCCAAGCACAATGCCCATACCAAAGATACGGAACAGACCGCCCATGTCATGCTTGATCATCTCGAAGATGTTCTTAAAAGCAAAACCAGCGGAGATGCGACCATAAACTGATGCGCGGACCTGAATAACACTGATGCACAGTGGATACACAAATGCTGCAACAATAAAGACTGGGATAAGAATCAGATTGATAACTGGAATGAAAGAAAGAATTCCAGTAACAATGCTGTATGCCAGACCAAATGCAAGTGCAATAACAACTGCCTTGAAGCCGGTAACAATATAGGTACCAAACTTAAGGTCTTTCTGCTTTGGACCAGCGTTGATACCCCATGCAGTTACGCGTGCAGTCTCAAGTGCATAGCCAACAAGTGCAAGAATTCCGACAACTGGAATAAGACCAAACAGAGCCATAATAAGGACAGGCTTCCACCAACCCTTTTCCAGAGTCAGAAGTGCCCAGGAGCGTGCAAAATAGCGATCGCGCCTGTAGCCATTCAACTCATCTGCTGAAACAGCCATTTAACTCTCCCCTCGTGTCAAAAAAGATGACATCGAATTACTAAGCCTAAACATTCTATATAAAATCGAAAAATAAATATATCTTTATTGGTAACAATTAATCAAAAAAAATGTTAAATGGCGGAGGAGGAGGGATTCGAACCCTCGTACCCCTAGAAGGGGTAAACGGTTTTCGAGACCGCCGCATTCAACCACTCTGCCACCCCTCCGAAGGGTGAAACGGCGCCCGTAGGCGCCGTGAAAATTCTGGCGGAGAGTCAGGGATTTGAACCCTGGAGACGCTTTAGACGCCTACACGATTTCCAATCGTGCTCCTTCGGCCACTCGGACAACTCTCCATATAAAACCGCACGGGACAGTATAGCGGATTTCTTACCAATATAGGGCGAGAAGTTCTGTGTATTTTTAATACTTGTGTAGTATTGTCATACTAATAAAAACAAAAACACCAGTAGGAGGTATGGATGCCACCGTTTTTTTCGCCATATGGCACAGATGCAATTTCTGTGGGCATCCCCTACTGGCTAGACCTTCTAACGGTAATTATTGGTGCAATCTCGGGAATCTTGGTTGCAAGAGATCGTCACTTAGACCTTGTGGGCTTTGTGGGTCTTGGCCTTTTAGGTGGCCTGGGTGGAGGGCTTATCAGGGACGTCATGATGCAAGAGGGCGGCGTCTACATGCTCAACTCGCCCTACGCCATTCCGGCTGCCGTTTTTACCGCTGTCTTGCTGTTTATGTTCCCTGAGCCGCTTGATAGATTCCCTCGCATGCTTGAGTGGACCGACATTATTTCCGTTGGCCTCTTTGCTGTCGTTGGTACCGATAAAGCCCTGGTATATCACCTGCTTCCTTTCTCGGTCATTCTGATGGGAAGCATTACGGGCGTTGGTGGCGGTATGCTTCGCGATGTATTTCTTGGCGATATACCTCGTATTTTCCAGCGAAGCAATCTCTACGCGTTTTGCGCAGTTGCTGGCACCACCTCATATTGGGCACTTGTTTCCTACGCTGGAGTCACCAAAATCTGGGCAGCCGTTGTCTGCGTTGCAGTTACCGTTTGCCTGAGGCGTTGGTCGCTCAAGTACAACGTGCTTTCTCCGGCCGATGTTGACCTTACGCCGCACGTAATGCGCAGTGTTAACAAGCTTCGTCACAAAGCTCAGAAGCCGGGTAAGCAACCTGAGCAGAACACCCCATCAAAGTAGCCTCCGCTTATAATCGAACGGTCTTGAACGATCTTGAACGGTTTTGGGCGGTTTTAAACGGTTTTACATCGCTCTCGCATGCTGTTTACCAGCGCTTTATTTAAAATCTGCCTAAAACAAAATCTGGCGAGAAACCCTTGCAGCTGCAAGTTCTTCTCGCCAGATTGGTTATCTGTAAACGACGCTGTTACTTCTTAACCATGCCGTTACGGACTGCCCACTTACGGCGCTCAGTCTCGGAAAGAATACGCTTACGCATGCGGATGTTTTGTGGCGTGATCTCAACAAGCTCGTCGTCCATGATGTACTCCAGAGCCTCTTCCAGCGTAAACAAGCGTGGAGGAGTCAGCTGAACTGAAATATCTGCAGTTGAAGACCTCTGGTTGCCCAAAGACTTGGTACGTGCAATGTTAACAACCATGTCGCCTGGCCTTGAACGCTCACCAACCAGCATGCCCTCGTAGCACTCAACGCCTGGAGAAACAAAGAGCTGGCCGCGCTCCTGAAGCGTACCAAGTGCGTAAGCAACAGCCTTCTCGGTGGACATGGAAATCATGGCGCCGTTCTGGCGGCTACCAATATCACCTGCAAAAGGACCGTACTCAAGGAAGGTGTGGTAGAAGACGGCGTCGCCGTGGGTGACGTTCATGACGCGCGTCTTGAGGCCCATGATGCCGCGGGTTGGAATCTTGAACTCAAGGTGCGTCTGAGTCTCGCCGGTGTCCATGATGGACATGGTGCCGCCAACGTTACCAAAGACCTCAATGACCTTGCCAGCATACTCTGGATTGCACTCAACAACAGCCTGCTCAATAGGCTCAAGCGTGTGACCCTGAGCATCCTTCTTGAACAGAACGCGAGGACGACCAACCTGGAATTCAAAGCCCTCACGGCGCATGCTCTCCATAAGAACGGAGAGGTGCAAAATACCACGACCAGAAACCTCAATACCCGTCTTATCAGGAAGCTCCTCGATGCGCATGGTGACGTTATTCTCACGCTCTGTCATCAGGCGCTCTTTAAGCTGACGGCCACCAACAATGTCTCCCTCACGGCCAACAAGTGGCGAGGTAGAAGGCTCAAAAATAATGGAAAGGGTTGGTGGATCAATCTCAATTGGATCCAGCTCAACAGGGTTCTCTGGATCGGTGTAGACGTCACCAATATCAGTGTTATCAACGCCAACGATTGCCGCAATATCACCTGCGTCAACCTCGCTGCACTCCTTACGGCCAAGGTAGTCAAAGGTGAACAGCTGCTTGACCTGGCTCATGGCGCGGGAACCGTCGTTTTTGACAACAAGAATCTTGTCGCCGGTATGAACAGTTCCGGAATAGACACGACCAATTCCAATGCGGCCCAGGTAATCAGAGTGGTCGATGGTGACGCACTGCATAGCAAGAGGTCCATCAATATCAACATCTGGAGCTGGAAGACCATCAATAATCATGTCGAGAAGAGGGAACATGTTGTCATTGTCATCATTTGGATCAAGGCGAGCGTAGCCGTTAACGCCAGAAGCAAAGACGACGTGCTCCATGGTGAACTCAAGCTGCTCATCGGTTGCGCCGAGGTCCATCATCAAGATCAAGAGAATCGTTGACAACAGCCTCTGGACGAGCGCCGTCACGGTCAATCTTGTTGACAACCATCATGATAGAAAGGCCTGCGTCGATAGCGTGGCGCAGAACAAAGCGAGTCTGTGGCATAGGGCCCTCGGCTGCGTCAACCAGCAGAAGTGCACCGTCAGCCATCTTCAAAACACGCTCTACCTCGCCGCCGAAGTCGGCGTGGCCAGGGGTATCAATAACGTTAATCTTGACGCCCTTGTACTCAATAGAGATATTCTTTGCCAGAATAGTAATTCCGCGCTCACGCTCCTGATCGTTGGAGTCCAGAATTCTCTCTTGAACCTGCTGGTTCTCGCGGAATGCATCGGTTGCCTTAAGCATCTGGTCAACCATGGTGGTTTTACCGTGGTCAACGTGGGCGATGATAGCAATATTTCTGATGTTGTCTTGACGCATAAGTCTCTATCTCTCGAAGGTATGTGTTTGGACTTGCTACTTCAGGTCCAATTTTTATCAGCTTTAGAACTTTAGTGCAATTACGTGCCTAGAGCGCCCAGAAATTTCAATGAACGCAGCTTTTTCATTACAGAAGTGGCTCAAGCTCTCCTGCTGGAGCGGGATCAGACCACACAAACTGGTCGCCTTGGCCTTTTCCGTGAACTAAAGAATATGCCGAGAAACTCTTATAGCCCTTCTCGCCAAACTCAAGAAGCACGGCATCTTCGTAACCGCCCTCTTTGAGCAGTTGAATGGCCCCCTCATATACAAGCGCATAGCGAACAGGCTCTTCGAGTCCTGCTTCTTTATCGCCCTTCTGTTTGGCCAGGTCAAGCACGCGCTTATGAGCGCCCTCAAGCAGCTCCTCTGGGCCGTCATCAGAGAACTCATAGCTTGCAACCGTGCCTGACGCGTCCTCAACTACAAGCAAAACGTTGAGTGATTGGCCATCTGCAAGCAGGTCAAACGCATCTCCAAGCAGCTCAGTTGAGAGCATATCAAGCTGGGGAGAAACTCCATCTTTGCGCTCGTTGTTTTCGGCCATGCCGCTCCTTAGCGTCGTTTTTGTAACTATTGTTCTCTATGATACATCGCACAAGAAAAGAGGTCGAAAGCAAAAAGCCTTCGACCTCTTAGGTTTGTCAGCTATCTGTCCAAAATTGGACAGCAAAGGTGTTACAACGGCAAAACGCCGTGCCTGAAAGCACGAGCACTTACTCTGCCAGTGCCTCACGAATGCGCGTAGTAACTCCCTCAAGCCTATAGCACTCAACATACTGGCGAAGAGGACGCTTGATGTGATCAACAACAAAACGCTGGCCATCAATATTGAACTGAGCAAGGTTCTTGTACAGGTGCTCGGTTGCAGCCTTGACCTCGTCATCATTGAATGCGTAATGACCAGAAATATCAAGAATATCCAGCGACAGTTTGTGATCAGCAAGAATCTGCTCAACAGTCAGATTGACCTGGTCACCCACCATCCACTTGCGCCAACGCTCAGTCTCAATTGCCTTGACCAACAGGGTGTTTCTCAAGCCGGAAACCTCGTCTGCCTTCAGGAGACCTTCTTTAACCAGAAGATCCTCTACATCGCAAAGCTTCAAATATGCGCGAGTCTCCTCTGTTCCATACTGTGGAGCTACGTTTGAAGCGGTAACATTTGCAGGAGTGTGCTCAAGCAGCGTTACGTCATCAAGGTAGTCTGCGTTGTGCTCCTTGAGACCAACGCCGTAGCTCTTTGCCATCTCAGCAAGGCTAATGGCAGCCTCAAAATCGTAATGGCCAACCTGCTCAGTAAGGCGCGTAAGCGTTCCCGTCTGTCCAACAATAAAGGTTGGCATAGGCAGACCCTTAGCGGTCAGCTCGCTCTTAAGCTGCTCAATGAAGGTGTGATACTTGTCGGTAGAGGTCAAGCCACCATTTGTTTCCTCGGTACCAACCTCATAGCCAATCTCAGGAAGACCGCGAGAAACACGTTCCTTCTCGCACCACTCAATCAAATCAACTGTACGGCGAAGAACCACATCAAGCGGAATAACCTTGCCAATCTCAAAAGGATCCTTAGTTGGGTCAATCATCAGCAGGTCAAAACCGTTAAGCATGTCGGCAAGATAAGACTTCTTGGCAAGCTCCATAGCCTCATCTTCTGGAAGGTGAGCGTTGCGCTCCTCGTCGCGCTGCCAAGGGCCACCGTGGTCGCGGCAGAGATAATATAGACCGTCAAAGCCAACCTTCTGAGCTGCTTCAGCAATATCTTCCGAGAAACGCTTCTGATCCCAAGAATTTACGTATCCTCCACCAAGTTCATCAAGGTCTACCTGGTTTCGAGATGCAATAAACATCAGAGGAAAATCGCAGTCTCTACCAAGTTCAAAAGCTGCCTGGAGCAGGTTGGGCGACATTGGTCCAATTCCTAACAGCGTGGCGGACTTTCCTGTGTCCTGAAGCTTAAGCAACCCTTCAACAGCTTTTTTGATTGGTAGCTTTTCCATAATTACCCCTTCCCAAGAGTGTTTCTTGGTAATAAGAAGGGCGTGGGGGTTGAATCCCTACGCCCCTCTCCTTTTAACTTCAATTTTTAAGGTCTAAGACCAAAAGGTACATGCGTTTCTCGCCATGTGTTACTTGTTGTCCTCAAGCTTTGGCTTGGTAAGAACAAGAATTGCAACGCCAACTGCAACGCCAATTGCCATATCAAGGGTGTAGAGGGCAATGTTGTTTGTAGCTGCAGCAACAATCATGCCACCGTGAGGAACAAAGCACTCAATACCGTGCCATGCAGCAAGACCAGCACCAACTGCAGAACCAATCATGATTGCAGGAAGGGTGTGTGCAAGATCCTTAACAGCAAATGGAATTGCGCCCTCGGTAATACCAATGAGTCCCATAAAGACTGCGGAGATGCCCATCTGCCTATCAGTGTCGTCAAACTTGCTGCGAGCAATAAGAGATGCAACACCGCAGACCAGTGGAGGAATAGCAACAGCAACACGGAATGCGCCGTTAGGACCATAAACACCTGCGGTCATAAGAGCCATGGTGAAGGTAGAAGCAGTCTTGTTAACTGGGCCACCCATATCAAATGCGGTCATAAGGCCAATTACAATGCCGAGTACAACTGCGGAACCGCCCTGAAGACTTGAAAGCAGGCTGGTCAGCCAGTCCATGAATGCGCCAAGTGGAGCTGCCAAAACGTAGATGTAGAGCATGCCAAGAGCCAGTGAAGACAAACTTGGGATAATCAGAATTGGCATGATGGTGCGGATGGTGTTATTGACCTTCCAGCTCTTCATCCACTGGACAAGGTAGCCAGCAGCAACGCCAAGGACCATTGCGCCCAAGAAGCCAGTAGAAACCTGAACCTCACCTACAGGAACAGGATTGCTTGCCAGGTAACCAAGGACAAAGCCAGGTGCCAGAGCAGGCTTTCCGCCCAAAGAATAGGCAATGTAAGCAGCAAGGACTGGAATCATCATCTTGATGCCAGCCATACCAATAAGGTTGAGGCTCTGCATCAAAGGATTGGTGACTTCAATACCGTCTTTTCCTGCAGTTCCTGTAGCTAGCGAGAAAGCCAAGAAGACTCCGCCAACTACAACAATAGGAATAAAGTACGAAACACCAGTGTTAAACGCCTTTAGAAGGTCTTTTCCGACCTTGCCCAAAACTGAGGGACTCTTTTCCTCTGCCATGGGTTTCTCCTCTCTTCTTCCTTGCGTTATCACTTACGCGCTTGCTACTCAGCCAGCGCAACTACCTGATCAATAACCTTTGCTGGATCTGCGATAGCCAGCGAAGGATCCAACGTTAGAACGCGACCCTCATCGCGTTTCTCGTCAAAACGCTCATCGCCTTCGATGCCAATTGCAATGGCGAGAAGAACAACGTCGGCAGCGTCAACTTCGTCCTGCTCAAGCTCGTTCTCAATACCGTAACCGCCCTGAGCCTCTACCTTGAATTCATAGCCGCGACGTTCACATTCTTTCTCAATGGCCTCTTTTGCCATCCAGGTGTGAGCAATTCCAACCGTGCAAGCGCATACAGCAACGATGTTCATGGTTATGTCCTCTCGCAAAGTAAGTTGTGAGCCCCTAAGCGGGGCGCACGAGCACGTCTTTTGACGACGTACGTTTCCAACTCATACTTTGCATTGTTTCAATCTTTTTTAAAAGAGGATTTCGGTAAACGTCTAATCTACCTTGTGTTATGATGAATTTTGTTAAACGTTTAACCAACGTAGAATCCAGCACACTCACTAACGTTGGTATTTTGCAAGTACCTTGTAAAAATTTCGGTGAAATGAGTGCCAATGTCTAAGACCACTATCATTGACCTTGCAAAATTAGCAAATGTTTCTATTGCTACCGTTTCGAATTACCTTAACGGACACTTTGAAAAGATGTCCGAAGCAACTAAGCAACGTATCAAAAAAGCAATCGAAAATACGGGATATATTCCAAGCGCCCAAGCTCAAGCCATGGTTAAGAAGAGCTCTGGAATTATTGCTGTTCTCATCCTGGACAACACTAATGCGCTGGGCAGCTCAAATGACTAACGGTATTGAAGATGCTGCTCTTGAGGCTGGATATCAGACAATTATTTGCAATTCTCGTTTTGACCCCACGCTTGAAGCTGACTGGGTTGAGAAAATGCTTTCAATTGGAGCAGATGGCATGCTTATCCAGCCCACCAATCAATTCAGAGCGGTAGATAGACGAATTGCTAAAGTTGGAAAACCCGTTGTCTATTTTGACTGCGACCTTCTTGCCCTTAATACTTCCTGGATAAAAAGTAACCTCTATGACGGCGTTTATTCAGCAGCGTCGCACTGCGTTGAACGCGGATACGAAAACTTTTTAATCATTGGTGGAGAGCCAAAAGGTCGTACCAGAATTGAACGAGAATCTGGCTTCACTGATGCTTTAGAGGCCTTAAATAAACCTCATGAGCGTCTCACCATGGAGCAAAGTACGCTGTCTATCTCTGACATCACGCAATGGCTCAATAATCACATTCTTCCGTCAAAGAAAACGCTGGTATTTGTGCCAAATCAATGGGCTCTTAAAAGTGTCTATAATGCCTTGCAATCCTACGAGACAGTAATTCCAAAGCAAGTTGGCCTGTTGGGATTCAACAACACTGATTGGACTGACCTACCCGTTAAAAGCATCTCAACCATTGTCGAGCCTGTCTATGAAGAGGGCTACGCCGCGTGCAAGATGCTCCTTAAAAGAATCAAAGATCCCTCGCTTGAGCCTGATCACAAGCTGCTCACCTGCAAGCTAAACTGGCTCAAATCAACCATCTAACAAAAATGGCGAGAAGACCAACGGATCTTCTCGCCATACGTTACTGCTTTAACTAAAGCGCTTACAGAACGTGAACCTCGTCTTTGGTAAAGTCAACAAAGGCGTGGTCACCAACGTTGTAAATCTTATGAGTGCGAGGGTTGAAGTCCGTGATCTTAATGAGCGTATCTCCAACCATAACGTGGTAGTTCTGGTAGTGGCCCATGAAGCGAGAAAGCACTACCTCGCAAGCAAGCGTTCCCTCATCAGCAAGGCGTGCGGACTCTGGGCGAAGAACAATGCAGCACTCTTTGCCCTTATCTAGGTGAGAACATCCGCTGGCCTCAAACTCATGGCCCTCAAAGCGGCAAAGTGCTGTCTCAGAATCAAGCTTGTCTGCAATGGTTGCATGTAGGAAGTTTGACTCGCCAATAAAGTCTGCAACAAACTCGTCTGCTGGGTGATAGTAAACCGTCTGAGGATCGCCAACCTGATCCACAACACCCTTTTTCATAATGATGATGTTGTCTGAAAGCGCCATTGCCTCTGACTGGTCATGTGTAACGTAGATAGCAGTAATGCCAGCCTCCTGCTGAATGCGACGAATCTCGTTACGCATGTCAACGCGGAGCTTAGCGTCAAGGTTTGAAAGAGGCTCGTCAAAGAGAAGAACGCTTGGCTCAATAACCAGAGCACGCGCCAAAGCAACACGCTGCTGCTGACCACCAGAAAGCTGGTTGGTCATACGCTCTTCCATGCCCTCAAGTCCAACAAGACCCAGGATATGAAGGACCTTCTCGCGAATTACTGCCTTATCCATTTTGCGGAGCTTGAGGCCATAGGCAACATTGTCAAAGATGTTGTAGTGAGGAAGCAACGCATAGCTCTGGAACACCATTGCCGTATCGCGCTTGTTTGGAGTGAGCTCATCAATCTGCTCATCGCCGAGGAAAATCTTTCCCTCATCAGGGCTCTCAAAACCAGCAATCATGCGCAGAATAGTGGTCTTTCCGCAGCCAGAAGGACCAAGCAGCGTTACAAACTCGCCAGGAGCAATAGTGATGTTAGCGTCTTGAACTGCGTAGAAGTCTTTGCCAGTCTTCTGATCCTGATAAATCTTAGAAATGTGCTCAAGGCGAACGCCTTTTTTCTCTGTAGCCATGTGTTACTCCTCCTTGAGTGCTCGGCTGGTGCCAAAGTGTTTGATGGCCCAATTCATAAGCAATACCGAGCCATAGGTAATAACAATCAGAATTGTTGCAAAGGCGCAGGCCATACCATATGAACCCTTACCTGCAAACTCATTGATCTGAACGGTAATGAGCAGGAACTCTGGTGTGACCAAGAGAATAACTGCGGAAATTGCGGTGATGGAACGAACAAACGCCGTTACCAGGCCCGACAAGAACGAGTCTTTAATCAGCGGCAGCGTAACGGTCATAAACACCGTAAAGCTGTCGGCGCCCATGTCGTATGCGGACTCCTCAATTGATTTATCAATCTGACGAAGTGCCGAGATACCCGAGCGTGTTCCTGTAGGAAGCGAACGTACGACAAAGACAATAATCAAGATAAGTCCCGTGCCATACAGGCCTTGCAAAAATCCTGTGTGCATGACACCGCTTGAGAAACCGCGAATATAGCCAACGCCCAAAACCGTACCAGGAACTGCCATGGCAAGCATGGATACAGCCTCGATAAAACCACGGCCACGGAAGCGACGTTTTACTACCAGGTAAGAAATAATCATCGAAAGCAGAGCGGTAATTGGTGCGGCAATAAGCGAGAGCATAAACGAGTCGCTAAACGCCTGCAGACCGTGGTACTTGGTAAATACCTGCTCAAACCACTTTGTTGTTAACTCGTAATTAGAGCCCCAGGAACGAACAAACGAACCATAAGGAACGCAGAGGTACATGCCAATAACAAAGAGTGCGACTAGTGCGCAAAGAATGGTAAGTGGAATGCGAACAGAATTGTCTGTAATAAGCATCCTGGCTCGCGTTGCTTTGCCCGAAAGTGTAGACGTGCTCTTTGCTTCCAACACAAACTTCTGAACAACAAACATGAGCAGCGTAATGGAAAGAAGAACAACAGCCATAGCAGCCGCGCCCTGCTTGTCATATGCGCCTGTAATCTGCAGGTAGATAGTTGTTGCCAGGGTATCGTAGGAGCCACCAATAATCATTGGATTAGCAAAGTCTGCAATCGACTCAATAAATGAGACGAGAAAAGCGTTGCCTAAACCAGGCAAAATAAGAGGAAGCGTAACGCTGGTAAATACCTTCCAGCGGCTTGCGCCCATGTCACGTGCTGCTTCTTCAAGGGATGGGTCAATGTTTTTAAGCAGACCCTTAAGCATCATGTAACACACAGGGAAAAACGACATAGTCTGGACAATAAAAATGCCCCAGAAGCCATAGATGTTGTTGTCAAAAATTCCTAAAAGACCTCGAGTAATCAGGCCTTTCTTGCCAAACATCATAATCATGGAAAGCGAGAGAACAAATGGCGGAGAAACAACAGGAAGCATGGAAACCACGCGGAAAAGGCCTGTCATAAACTTTGTACGAAGCTTTACGTACACTTCAACATACGCAAAAAGAAGACCAATAAGCGCTGATAAAATGCCTACTGCAAATCCAACCCTAAGGGTGTTGGTAATTGCATGGCTAAAGGAAGGCATGGCCAAGACGCGAGTAAAGACATCAAAGGTAACTCCGTTATCGGAGACTACAGAGTCAACCATAAGAATGGCAAGAGGATACAGAATAAAAAGGGTTAAGAAGGCGATAAGAACGACAATGGTCGTTATCAAAATTGGATCGCCAAGGAGCTTTTTTCGCTCAAGTCGAGCGCTCTGGGATTTTGCCATGCTGGTCCTAACTCTGAAACACTAAACCTATACGCAAAGCTCTATGTGGAACTGGGTAGGCAGATCTCTGCCTACCCAGTATAATCTGCCACTCAGATCTTGAGCAACAGCATTGTTTAGTTGCTTATCCGCGTGGTGTTTACTCGGTCTTAAAGCGGCTGTCTCCGCCACCAAGTGCCTGCATAACGTCCTTGACATACTGCTCGGTGTTTTTCTTAGCGTCTTCGAAGTTGTAGTCCATAACGTTATTTGGATCAAGACCGTACTCAGTTGCAATCTCAGGCTGCTTTGCGTCGTCAATTACCAGGAACTGGTAAGAGCCGTTCTTCTGAGCAAGATCGACGCAAGCTGGAGACAATGCATACTCAATCCAGAGCTTAGCTGCGTTTGGATGTGCAGCGCCCTTGAAGATTGCGGTTGCACCAACCTCGTATGATGCGCCAGAGCTTGGAATTTGAAGACCAACATTCTCATGCTCTTGGTCAACAATCTGATAAATACCATCGTGGAGCATACCAATTCCGATGGTGCACTCACCGGCTCCAATAGCCTTGGAAGGACCAGAGCCACTCTTGGTGTACTGAGCAATGTTCTTATCAAGGTCAACAAGATACTGAATACCCTGATCATGACCATATTTCTGAATAACAGTGTTGATAATCAACTTTGCGGTACCAGCAGTATTGTAGTTGGAAGACCAAATAAGACCCTTATATTTAGGATCAATAAGGTCCTTATAGTCCTGAGGCACGTCAAGCTTAAGACGCTGTAGCTCTTCCTTATCGTACAGAATGCCCAAAATACCCTTATAAATTCCGTACCAGTCTTTATTGGTACTCTTGAACTTATCGGAAATAAGGTGAGATGCATTCTTTGGCTCGTACTGCTCAAGAAGACCCTTTGAGGAGGTGACATTGTAAGGATCGGTTGTTCCGCCAAACCAAACATCTGCTGATGGATGACCGTTCTCTTCCTCAATCTTTGCAGCAACTTCTCCGGTTGACAGACGCTGTGCCTGAACATCAATGCCATACAGACTCTTGAAATTGGCGCAAACTGCGTTTAGATACTCTTCCTCACAAGAGCCGTAAACAATCAGCTTACCCTCTTCTTTTGCTGCCTTTACCAGCTCTTCTGGTGCTCCAACCGCGTCTGTAGAGTTGGTGTCAGATTCTTTCTTCTCGCCAGCGTCTGAATCGGACTTTTTGCAGGCAGTGATACCCAAGCCTGCTACAACTGCGCTGACTCCAAAAAAGTTACGACGAGTAAGATTTGACATAAGAACTCTTTTCTCTCCTTGTGGTTATCCACAGCTGCCAATGAAAAGAACATACTCTTGTGTAAATCCTACTCATGTTTGTTGTAAAAACATGTAACTATTCGATAAGTGGGTAAAAATAACGGTCATCGGTATGTTTTATGGCGCAACCGCGTCTTTTGCATCTTTCATGAGTGCTATTTTGAAAAATAACTAGCAAAAAGGCCAGGGACGAAATCCCTGGCCTTGAACATTTGGTGGAGAATAGGGGGATCGAACCCCTGACCTCAGGCTTGCAAAGCCCGCGCTCTCCCAGCTGAGCTAATTCCCCGTACTGACTTCTGGTTGGGCCCAGAAGGTTTTAATAATCACCCCAACGGCGACTCGGCTAACGTTGGGGTGACTATTGTCACATAAAGTGGTGGGCCTGACAAGGTTTGAACTTGTGACCTCCCGGTTATCAGCCGGACGCTCTGACCAACTGAGCTACAGGCCCAACGCAGGGAAAAATAATACCTCCATACTTCTCGTAGGTCAACACTTTTTTTGTTTTGTTTTAAAGTTTCTTGAAATTGGGTATGAAATGCAGAACAGAGAGTCGTAGACTATCTGCCCAAAGATTGATAAATGGCGTGCTATTTGGAGTGTTTGTGTCACTAAAACGTATGGACATACAGACAGTTGTTGTCGGAGGAGGACCAATCTCTTCCGTTATTGTCCTGCGTCTTCATGACCCACGCGGCGTCTCTTCTTTAAGTCTTCCTATCAAGATTGGCAACATTGAGGCATCTGCTATCAGCCTTGGTATAGATCAAGAATCTACCGAGAGACCTCTGACACATGACCTTCTCCGCTCCGTTCTTGATTCTCTGGATGCAGATATTAAAAGCGTGCGCATTGTAGGCGTCCGCGGCACCACGTTCTTCTCGCAAATTGAGCTCATCTCTAAAGAGGGAGAGCATATTTACGTGGATGCTCGTCCGTCCGACGCAATTGCGCTGGCAGTAAGAACAAACGCTCCCATCTTTGCTGACGAGAGCGTTCTAGAAATTGCTGCTGCTCCAGACTTTACTGATGTCGAGAAGGACGTTCAGGCCCAAGAGCTTGAGGAGTTCCGCCAGTTTATTGAGGATGTCTCTCCTGAGGATTTCTCATAAGTCCTGCTCTAGAGCGAATTTTTAAACAACTGGCTCATCTTTTATATAAAAATCATTACCGTTAGCGCGCTGATTTTCTCGGTAAACGAAAAGAGCTCAGGAGAATTACCTCCTGAGCTCTTCAAATTACGTATAGCTGAAATGCTTATTCGTCATCATCCAGCAGTGAATCGTCCAGTACTTCCTCTTCATCTCCGAGGTCAACAGACTCTGCCTCATCAGCATCACGAGCACCTGCTGCCATCAGATCAAGCATACCTTGGTTCTCTGCGTGCTTAGGAGCCTTCTTCTTGTTGGCAACCATACGAGCAACTGCAGAAACAACGTCAGTACCAGAGAGGTTCATAACCTTGACACCCTGAGTAGAGCGGCCAAGCTTGGAGATGTCGCCAGCCTTGACGCGGATTACAACGCCCTCCTCGGACATGATCATAATCTCGTGCTGAGGACCAACAACACGGCAGGCAACCAGGTTACCCTTCTTCTCCGTCATTGTGATGGTAAAGACGCCCTGTCCACCACGCTTGTGAACTGGATACTCAGAAATTGCCGTACGCTTTCCGTAGCCCTTCTCGGTAATAACGAAGAGGTCACCGTTGCCGTTGGTAATTTCCATGCCAAGCATAGTCGCATCGCCCTTGAGCGTAATGCCACGAACGCCTGAGGTACCGCGGCCCATGCTTCTTGCCTCAGCCTCGTCAAACAGGATTGCCTTGCCGTCGGAGGAGCACAGAACAACCTTGTCACCTGGGTGGACGCGGCGGACGTTAACAAGCTCGTCGCCGTCCTTGAGGTTGATTGCAATGAGGCCGTCCTTGCGTGTACGGTCGTACTCAGACATTGCCGTCTTCTTGACCATACCCTGCTTGGTAGCAAACATCAGATAGTTGTCTTCTGGGAAGTCGCGGGTAGTAATAACTGCCTTGACCTTCTCGCCCTCTGCAAGCGTCTCGATAACGTTGATGATGGCGCTGCCCTTAGTAGTTCTGTTGCCAACAGGAAGCTCGTGGACCTTGAGGCGATACACCTTACCAAAGTTGGTAAAGAACAGCACGTAATCGTGGGTAGAAGCAACAAAGAGGTTCTCGACAAAATCGTTCTCTTTGAGAGAAACGCCCTGAACACCCTTGCCGCCACGCTTCTGGGAGCGATAAATCTCAACAGGAACGCGCTTTACGTAGCCTGCGTGAGTGACGGTAACAACCATATCCTCTTCAGCGATAAGATCCTCGACGTCCAGGTTCTGAATGTCCTGGTCAGAGATTTGCGTACGGCGCTTATCGGCGTAGCGGTTGGAAATCTCACGGAGCTCATCAGCGATAACTGCCAGAATCTTTTCCTCGTGGGCGAGAAGATCCTCGTAGTAGGCAATATCAAGTCTGAGCTGGGAAATCTCGTCAACAAGATCTTGACGTGCCAGGCCGGTAAGACGACGCAGACGCATCTGAAGGATTGCCTCGCCCTGAATCTCATCCAGGCCAAAGCGCTCGTTCATGCGCTTCTTTGCCTCAGTGTCATCCTGCGAGCTGCGGATGATGTGGACAATCTCGTCGATGTTATCAACTGCGGTCAGAAGGCCTTCCAAAATGTGGACACGCTTCTGAGCCTTATCCAGGTCAAACTCAGTACGACGGCGTACAACATCAATCTGGTGATCAATGTAGTGACGAAGAATCTCGCGAAGAGAAAGGGTACGAGGAACACCATCAACCAAGGCCAGGTCAATGATGCCAAAGTTGGACTGAAGCTGAGTCTTCTTGTACAGATTATTCAGAACAACCTGTGGAACAGCATCACGCTTGAGATCCAAGACGATGCGCATACCCTTACGGTTGGACTCATCGCGCATGTCAGAGATGCCTTCGATTTTCTTCTCGTTGACTGCCTGAGCAATCTTCTCCTGAAGAAGACCCTTGTTAACCTGATAAGGAATCTCAGTAACAACAAGGCGCTGACGACCACTCTTGACCTGCTCAACGTGGACTTTTGCGCGGACCGTAATAGAACCGCGACCAGTCTCATAGGCGTCCTTGATGCCCTGAGTGCCCATGATGATGCCACCTGTTGGGAAGTCAGGACCAGGTAGAACGGTCATGAGCTCCTCAGTGGTAACGTCAGGGTTCTCAATCATCATGCAGACAGCGTTAGTAACCTCACCAAGGTTGTGAGGAGGAATGTTGGTGGCCATACCAACTGCAATACCTGAAGAACCGTTAACCAAAAGATTTGGGAAACGAGCAGGAAGAACTGCAGGCTCTGTCAGAGACTCATCATAGTTTGACTGAAGATCAACGGTGTTCTTGTTAAGCTCTGCCAGCATCTCCATAGCACTTCTGGTAAGGCGTGCCTCGGTATAACGCATTGCTGCTGGTGGATCGCCGTCGATAGAACCAAAGTTTCCGTGACCATCAATCAGAGGAAGTCTCATCGAGAAGTCCTGAGACATACGGACCATGGAGTCATAAATAGCGGAGTCACCGTGTGGGTGGTACTTACCCATGACTTCACCGACTGCCCATGCAGACTTCTTATGTGGACGGTTTGGCGTAATGCCAGCCTCGCTCATTGCGTACAAAATACGGCGGTGAACAGGCTTAAGGCCGTCTCGAACATCTGGAAGTGCACGAGCAACAATAACGGACATGGAATACTCGAGGAAGGAAGTCTTCATCTCTGAGGACAAATCGGTTGGCTTAAGCGTGCCACCGTGAATGTCTGAGAGGTCAAGACGAGTACCAGCCTCATCTGAGATGATGTGTGAAGTTTCTCCCGTTATGAGATTTTCCCCAGTCTCTGGGTCAAACTCGTCAGAGTCTTCTTCTACCTCGTCATCTTCGTATTCTTCATCCATATCGTTTTGTGCATCAAGGTCTTGATCCTCGTCTGCGCCAAAAAGATCGTCATTCATATTTTTATCGTCTGCCACAAGTTACCCTTTCATTTTCTGTCTAATGATTTAGCGAGAAACCATTAAATGTCCAGGAAGCGGACGTCTTTTGCATGTGTTTGGATGAAGTCTTTACGCTTCTCAACCTGGTTGCCCATAAGGTCGGAAACTGCACGATCAGCTGCAAGAGCATCATCAATGGTTACCTTTAGAAGAATGCGGTTCTTTGGCTCCATAGTGGTTGCCCATAGCTGCTCTGGATCCATCTCACCAAGACCCTTATAACGCTGAATAGTGAACTTGGTGTTGTCCTCAAACTTCTTTGTCTCAAGAGCAAGCTCTTCATCGGTATAGATGTATTTGCCGTTCTTCTTACCCTTTGGCTTGATCTGATACAGAGGAGGCTGAGCAACGTAGATATAACCTGCGTCAATCATTGGCTTCATGTAACGATAGAAGAAGGTAAGCAGAAGAATTCTAATGTGAGAGCCGTCAACATCAGCATCGGTCATGATGACAATCTTGTGATAACGAGCTTTCTCAATATTAAATTCATCGCCAACACCAGTACCAATAGCGGTAATCAAGGAAGTGATGGTGTCAGAAGAAAGTGCACGGTGAGCCTGTACGCGCTCGACGTTCAAAATCTTTCCGCGAAGTGGAAGAACTGCCTGGATAGAACGGTCACGTGCCATCTTTGCAGAACCACCTGCGGAGTCACCCTCGACGATGAAGAGCTCAGTCATCTCTGCATCACGTACGGAGCAGTCTGCAAGTTTTCCTGGAAGAGCCGCAGACTCAAGAAGTCCCTTACGACGTGTTGCTTCACGAGCTTTACGAGCAGCAAGACGGCCCTTTGCAGCCTGAGATGCTTTTTTAAGAATCTCTTTTGCCTGGTTTGGATGCTCTTCAAGATACTCTGAGAGGCCCTGAGTAACAATCTTGTTGGTAAGCGTTCTCATGTAAGAACTACCAAGCTTTGCCTTTGTCTGTCCTTCAAACTGAGGATCTGGAAGCTTAACTGAAATAACTGCAGTTAGACCCTCACGAATATCGCCACCCTCAAGCTTAGGATCTTTCTCTTTAAGAATTCCCTGCCTGGTACCGTAATCATTTATTACCTTAGTAAGAGCGGTACGGAAGCCCTCAAGGTGCATTCCGCCTTCCTCAGTAAAAATATCGTTAGCAAAAGAAAGAGTTCTATCACTGAATTCAGTATTCCACTGAATAGCTACCTCTACCTCACCCATCTGAGACATTGGAGCATCAGGGTCAGACTTACCTTCAATATAGATAGGGCGAGAAAGTCCTGGTAAGACGGTTTTCTCGTCATTAAGGTACTTAACAAAGTCGATGATGCCACCAGCGTACTGGAAGTCAACCTGACGAGGAGTAAGCTCACGCTCATCAACGAGGGTAATCTTAAGATTCTTGTTAAGGAATGCGGTCTCCTGCAGGCGATCACGAAGCGTATCAAAGTTATACGTAGTGGTCTCAAAGATCATATCGTCTGGCCAGAAGGTAATAGTAGTACCGTTAGATTTTGAAGTACCAATTTCCTTCATCTTCTGAACAGTTTTACCCCGCTCAAAGACCATCTCGTAGATTTTGCCATCGCGCTTAACCTGCGCAACAAGCTTCTTTGAAAGTGCGTTTACAACAGAGACACCAACGCCGTGAAGACCACCAGAAACTTTATAAGCGTTGTTATCAAACTTACCACCTGCGTGAAGGATAGTAAGAACAACCTCAAGAGTTGGGATCTTTTTCTGGGGATGAAGGTCTACAGGAATACCACGACCATTATCTTCAACAGAAATAGAGTTATCAGGATGGACGGTTACCTTAATTTTGGAGCAATAACCAGCCATTGCCTCATCGACTGAGTTATCTACAATCTCCCAAACAAGGTGATGCAGACCAGAAGCTGAAGTTGTACCAATATACATACCTGGACGCTTACGAACAGCCTCAAGGCCTTCAAGGATCTTAATCTCTGTACCGTCATACTTATTTTCTTTTGCCACGTAAGTCCTCTCTTCAATTGTGAGCGGAATGATGTAAGTATTTTACTATGAAATCGCCAAAATTAACTCGGCACAGAGAAATTTCATTGTTTAAACAGTAATATTTGGTATCTGAGAGGCTCTGTAAAGAGATTTAAGGACAGATTAGTGACAGATTTGACTAAAGACTCTTTTTTTGTCTAAAACTTGCTTCAATCGCTTTATAAGCCGTTGACTTAAGTGGCTCAGAAAGTCCAGAAACTAACTCAGAAATTTGTAATTTCTCTTCTGGTGTGAGTTCTGGAAGATCTTTTTTCTCTTCTTTTTGGCCCTGTGCTTGCTTTTCTGAAGAGGTAGCTTCTTTATCAGCATGTCTGTTGTATTTGTCCAGCTTAAATTCAAGGTCTGAAAACTCCAGACCTTGCTCTGAGAGCCTGGCTCTATAAATTTCTCTTTGTGCAAGAAAATCAATCATGCACATACGATTATCTACATAAACGGTAAGCACAGGGAACTCTCTACCAGCTACTTCTCTGACAAATACACCGGTAGTGTGTTCTGTCTCTCTTTCACCATTTGCTTCAACCCATGCAAGATAAGCGCGACGATTTTTTGACATACTCTTAGAATCTCTGAAGGTTCCAAGCAGAGTGCTCATTAAATCTTTTGCGTTTTCATTACCACCACGCGCAGGTGTTTCTTGTTGATTATTCATCGCTAAACCTAACTATCTGCGCTTTCTCTAAAATCTCTTCAGAGAAATACCCAAGGTTTGTAGTGGTAATTACCGTTTGGATGTCATGGAATGCAAATTCCATGATGGCTTTTCTGCGGTCTTCATCAAGCTCACTCATCACATCGTCTAAAAGCAGCAAGGGTTTCTCGCCAAGTATTTCCTCTGAAAGGAGAACTTCTGCCATCTTAAGTGCTAAAACGACAGTTCTAATTTGACCTTGAGAACCAAAATTTCTAGCGTCTTTACCCTCAATTAAAAACTCAACGTCATCTCGATGAGGTCCTTTTGTACTTTGCTGACGACGAACATCATCCGTGCGAGCTTCATGTAATACCTGCAAGAATTGATCGGTAATTTCTTCTCTAGAAGCTTCAAGAGAAACCTCTCCAATTGAAGAAATATAGTTCATTTCTAGGTGTTCTCCACCAGAAAGCTCCTGGTAGATCTCACATGTCTTCTTTGCCAGGCGCTCAAACAAATGAATTCGTGCATGAAGAAGCGTAGCCCCTCCTCTTGCAAGAGAAAGATCCCACGCATCAAGCAAATTTTCATCTGGCCAATCAGATTTAAGCAGCTTATTTCTTTGCTCAACTGTCTTGGTATATGCCGAGAAGACCTTGAAGTAGCTTTTATTTGCCTGACGGCCAAAGTCATCAAATTCTTCTCGGCGATACGATGCGCCACCTTTAATCATTGAAAGGTCATCGGGATTAAAAAGTACCGACATCAGTGTTCCAGAAATATCTGCAGCCTGACATTTCTTGCCATTCTTTGAAAACTGACGACGTCTTTCTGTAATGGTGCAGGTATTTTCTAGCTTTCTTCCATCTCCTGTAAGAGAAATCTCTATCTTTGCCTCAGAAGTACCTGTAAGAAGGAGCTGTGATGGCGTGGGCTTTCTAAATGAATATCCAGCAGTAAGGAGTTGTAATGCTTCAACAGTATTTGTCTTACCTGCAGCGTTCTTTCCTACAAAAATAGTAGTTTGTGCAGATAAATCTATCTCTTTCGAAGAAAAACAACGAAAGTTATATAGCGAAACATGTTCAACTTTAAGTCCCACACAACCCCTATCAAATTAGAGGCGAACAGGCATCAGAAGATACAAGTAGTTAACCTTGCCGTTTGATTTGAAAATAGCTGGCTGAGAAGGACCTTGTAGCTCAAGGCGCAGAAGATCCTTAGAAGGAGCAGCATTTACACAATCAAAGACATAGTGATAATTCAAAGCAATAGAAAGGGAATCTCCCTCAATCTGAGCTTCAATATGCTCGGAAGACTCACCTTGATCTGGTGAGGATGCAGAGAGCTTAACTTCTTTACCATCGGCGTCAACATCAAAACGAACTGAAGGATTTGCTAGTGCAATAACAGAGACGCGCTTCAGGGCTGCAGAAAAATCTTCAACGTTGATATCAACCGAAGCAGTACAAGAGGTTGGAAGAAGCTGCTTATAGTCTGGGAAGTGACCTTCAATCTTACGAGAAATGTGAGTGGTATTTCCAAACTGGAAGACTACCTGGTTATCTGTAGTACCAATCAAAACCTTCTCAGTCATGCTACGCATGGAAAGAACATCATGGAACACTTCACCAGAGATAATTGCAGTAAAAGACTCACCTGCTGGAGTATCTGTGTTGGAATCACAAACGGCAAGACGGAATGAGTCTGTTGCAACAAGGCGAATAGTGTTGTCCTCAACAGTGAGAGAAATTCCCTGAAGAATAGGACGAGAAGCTTCCTTAGAAGTTACGCGATACACCTTATCAACCATAGTTGATAGAAGCTGGCTTGGAAGCTCACAAGTTTTCTCAAGATCAAACTCTGGGAATTGAGCCCAATCGTGGGCAGAAAGAGTATTAAGTCTAAAAGACGAACGCTGGCATGTTACAGAAAGCGTACGATCTCCACCTTCAAAAGTAATTGCTGCGTCAGGAAGATTTTTAACAATGTTCTGGATAACCTTTCCAGAAACAACTGTCTCTCCTTCTTCCTCTACGTTTGCTGCAATTTGATGCTTAATAGAAATAGTTAAGTCGCTGGATTGTAGCTCAAGCATGCCATTAAATGCTTTGAGATAAATACCAGAGAGAATAGGAAGTGTTGTATTAGAACCAATACCCTTAGAAACAATATCAAGTGCCGTCTGGAGAGCGGATTGACTTACGGTAAATTTCATGACGACCCTTTCTATTATTTCTTAGATAAGAATAAAAATATCGTAGTAATAATAAGCTATGTTGAAAAGAAGAAAGCTTTACATTTCTAGAGGTAGAAATATGTTTCTAGAGGTCAGATTTGTTTGCTTACTTTTGACATTCATAAACAAAGTAAAACTCCCTCTCTTAAACTCTCAACAACAAATCACTACTTCTCTTCACCAATTAACATCTTACTAACAGGTTTTAAACACTAACTTTGTTCAAGGATAGTCTTCTTGAGTTGAGAAATTTGATCATAGAAGCTTTTGTCTTCTTTGATTCTCTCTTCAATTACCTCAATGCTGTGCAAAATAGTTGCGTGTTTTCTTCCGCCAAAATGCTTACCAATATTTACCAGTGTGTATTGGCAAAGGTCGTGAGCAAGATAAATTGCAACGTGACGAGGTTCTGCAATTTCTTTATTTCTCTTGTTACCAACAATATCGCGATGACTAATGCCATAGACGTTCTCTACGACTTCTTGGACCTTCTCGATATTTACGGTCTTTGAAACGCGACGCCAGAGAGTATCTGCAATCTTATCAATCTCTTCTTGCTTAATGTTTTTACCGGATTCTTTTGCTTTGATTTGTCCGGTGACGCAACGATTACAGAAGCCTTCGAGCGTTCTAATACTTTGGCCGGCTTTGTCAGCCATGTAACGACGGATGTCCTCTGGCATATCATCAGCAGAAAGAGAAGAATTTCTCTCTTTAAAAGCGCGGTCGCAGAAGACGTGAATAAGATTGAGTTTCATCTCATAGCTTGGAGACTCAATGCCAATAACGATGCCACCACTCATACGAGAAGTAATACGATCATCAAAACCGTCAGAGCCCATACCAAGCTGAGCTGGTGTTCTATCGGCGGCAAGAATAATCTGCTTACCTCTATCAATAAGAGAGTTAAAAATATTGAAGAAGAAGTTAATGGTACCTGCTTTACCAGCAAGTTTTTGGACATCATCGATGATAAGAACATCAATGTTTTGGTAGTTATTACTAAGCTCTGTTGCGGCGTTTCCTGAGGCGTTTTTACGAACTGCATTTACGTAATCATCAACAAAGGCATCTGCATCTTTATAAACACAAACGCGTTCAATATCTTCAGAGTTGATGTAGTTTTGAACCGCGCGTAGAAGGTGAGTTTTTCCAAGACCACTTGCACCGTAAATAAACAGTGGATTTGCCTTACCTTTTGCGTCATTTGCAACATTTAATGCATGCTGATGTGCAAGCTCATTCTCGTCACCAACAACAAAGCGATCAAACGTGAGGTTTGAATTGAAAGATGTCTCTTCATAAAGAGGATTACTCTTACGACGCTTTAAGGTCTGCTGTTTTAGTTCTTCAAGGCTTTGTTCCTGGGATTCAAAATCTTGAATCCGCTCTGGAACAACTGCTTGTATAGGAGCAGTTTTTTGCTTCCAAGCGTTGAACTCTTGAGGAGTCATTGTGGAAGTAGTGGTAACAGGAGTAGAAGACTTTGTAAGCGTAAGACTCAAGATAATGTCTTCAAAGGCTGCTGCCGAAAGGCATCTCTCAACAATCGGTAGATTCTTAAGGATACGGTTATATGCCAAGCGCATTGATGTTTCAGCGCACAGTGCGTTATCTTCAACTTTAATTGGAGTACAGGTTCTCAACATAGCGATAAAAGCCTCTGGCTGATTCTCTTCAACCAAGAGGTCAATTGCGTCTTGCCACAGAGCTACTGCGTCTGAATCAATTGATGCATCCAT